>JBEVWC010000027.1:0-225126 GCA_040506775.1 Candidatus Thiodiazotropha sp. | reverse complement strand
AGGTCTGCGTGTCGGTGCAGCGGGTGTTCGCGCATCGCTCCATCGCCCGCCAGGTGGCTGAGGGACTGGCTGTTGAAGGGGCGAAGATGAGCGTGGGAGATCCCACGTTCGCGGAAACCGGGATCGGCCCGTTGATCCGTCCCGGGGAGACCCATAGGGTGCACGAGTGGGTCAGCGAAGCCGTGGAACTGGGCGCGGAATTGCTGTGCGGCGGCGAGCCGCTCTCGCAAACCTGCTATCCCGCTACTGTGTTGCTCGATCCGCCCCTCAAGGCGCGGGTGAGCACCCGTGAGGTGTTCGGACCGGTGGTCTGTGTCTACAGCTACGATGAGATCGAACAGGCCATCGCCCAGGCCAATGCCCTGCCGTTCGCCTTTCAATCGGCGATCTTCACCAATCAGCTGTCCCAGGCCCTCAAGGCCTACAAAGGTCTGAATGCTTCGGCAGTGATGATCAATGACTTCACCGCATTCCGTGTGGATTGGATGCCCTTCGCCGGGTTGCGCCAGTCGGGGCTTGGTGTTGGAGGGATACCCCACACCATGCGGGATATGCAGGTTGAGAAGATGATGGTGATTCGTTCGCCGGAGTTGTGAGTTGTTAAGGACCAACCGGGAAGTGCTGAAGTATTAGCCGCATCCAGATATCAATCGGGTATCCGGAATGGGTTTTTCAATTCAGCTACCGCGTTGAATGGAACAAGGATATGAAGGAGGCGTAATGTCATCGCGGACGATATTGATCGGTTTTTTTTATCTCATTTCTTTGCAGAGTGCATGGTCCGATACACTCACACTCCTATCGGAATCGCCGACTAACGAAACTGCCTTTTCGATCCGAGTCGAGGGCTATCGAGGCTCTTCTCCCACCTATTTCGAGTACCTGGGCGCCTTCGTGGAAGGGGGTGAAATCAATGTGTACGGCAATGTCTATGGTTACGATTTTTCCGTGCCACAAGGTTATGCCGAGGTGATTGAGATTGGTCCGTTTCCATCCGGAAATTACACCGTCAATTACTATCTATATGCCCGGTATGACGATGAGGCGCCTTATACTCTGGAGGATTCCAAGCCCATCGAGATCGTCAAGGTCAGTCAAAATGAACCTGCGGCGGGTCGTGTCGAGATCGGTGGTGAACTTACTGAGAATCAGTTGCTGACGGTTAAAGCCAGTCTGTCTGATCGGAATGGCATGGGAGCGCTGTCATATCAATGGTATCGCGATGGTGAGCCCATCGATGGCGCGATCTATATCAGTCATCGGTTAACGGATGCCGATGTTGGCAGCAGTCTGTCCGTAACGGCGACATTTGAAGATGGCGCGGGTAATCGGGAACAGCTGAGTTCGCTGCGTACGATGGATCCCGTCGTGAACGTCGACGATACGCCGGTTGGCGCAATCTACCTTCGAGGTTCGGTCGCCGAAGATGCCGTGTTAAGCATCGATACCAGCAGTTTATATCTCGCGGACGATTGTTTGGTGGCTTTTCTGTGGGAACGGGCTTCCCCTATATACTCATACAACAGATTTTTAGTTGCCGCGAACAGCACCACCTATGTGCCGACCGTAGATGATGTGAATCACCTGATTTCGGCGACTGTCCAATATCGCTCGGGAGGCACGGGGAGGTGTGATTTTGTCCCGCAAGCGATCAACACGGGACCGGTTGTGTCCGCGGGACAACCGGTGGTGGTCGCGCCGGACGACTTTACCCGCCCCGCAAGCGGAACGCTGACCGAGGTCGATGCGGGTAGGGCGACCGCCCAGGATGATCAGGGCGATGAGTTGGAGACCTATTTGAAGCGTCTGGTCAGCAACGGCGTCGAACAGGCGCTGCCCTCTGATCCGACCCGGCTCTATTTGGTCCCCGGGACGCATCTGCTCACCTGGTCGGTCAATGATGGGGAGGTTCGCTCGGGAGAGGCGATCCAGATCGTACGAGTCGATCCGCTCATTCAGTTCGACCGGGACCGCGCCGCGTCTCCGGCGGGTCCGTTCGAGTGTTCCCTGCTGATGAATGGCGCACCGGCCCGATATCCTGTTAGCGTGCCCTATACGCTGAGTGCGGTATTGGCCGCTGACCAGACTCAGCACACGCTACGTCATGACGTCCTGATAATCGATGGCAAAGAGCAGCCCCCCACAATCCGCATACCGGATTATATGCTGCCCCGTTTAACGGAGTACCAAAGTCTGCTGTTGAGCATGGATCAACCCACGAATGCGGTGTTGGGTGAGAAGCCAACCTGTCGCATTGCCTTAAGCAATGAGAATTTCGCACCGGATGTCAGCTTGGCCGCAGAACAAAATGGGACCGTACACCGCATCGTGGCCAAGACCAACGGTCCGGTTACGGTCAGCGCCTCTGTGGAGGATCTGAATGCGGATGACACCCATACCTATGACTGGAGCGGCACTGACGTATTGTTGGAGGATATCGACGATGAGCCAAGCAGTCTGACCCTCGATCCTGAGCAGATGGCCTCCGGGTTGTATCGGGTAAGGGTGCAGGTTAGCGACGGTTCCGCGCTCGCAAGATCTGAACTGACGCTTCTTGTTGTGGATCAAGCCCCCGCGCTTGAGCCTGGAAGCGACCAGGATGGCGATGGGATCTCCGATCTCGATGAAGGTGCTGGCGATCAGGATGGAGACGGTATCGTGGATTATCTGGACCCTGATGGCTTGCCGGGTAATGTCCTGGCTCAGAGCAGTGCAAGTCCAACGGAATATCTCATCGAAACGGAACCGGGTTTGAGTCTGAGTCTGGGCGATGTGGCATTTTTCAATCAGCACAGCGGCGCGGGGATTAGCGTGAGCGACATCGAGCATTACATCGCGAGCGGGCAGGGTGGCGTATTGGATTCAGATGACTATGTCTACGAAGCGGGGCTGTTTGATTTTCGAATCGAAGGGATTGCCGGGGTTGGTGCGAGCGTGAAGGTGGTGCTTCCCCAATTACAGCCGATTGCCGCTGACGCGGTCTATCGCAAACAGATGCCCACAGCTTGGCAGGAGTTTATTGTCGATAGCGCCAATACGCTCAAGTCGGCCCGGGGATCTCAAGGACATTGCCCCTCCCCGGGGGACAGTGCCTATGTGGATGGGTTGAACCCGGGGGACTGGTGTGTTGAGTTAACCGTGCAGGATGGTGGTCCCAACGATGCGGACGGAGAGACGGACGGTGGTATCTCGGATCCCGGCGGCGTGACGCTTGCCGCATCATCCGAAGATGGGGATGCGGATACCGGCACCTCCTCAGGTGGCGGTGGCGGCGGTGCTGTCACGGTTTGGAGTCTGCTGCTCCTGGCGTTGTTGGTGCTGTATCGGAATCGCCATGACCGATCACGCGCTGGTCGGTACGAACAGCTCCTTTTGAGAAGATGAGGGTGATTCGTTCGCCGGAGTTGTGAAGTCGTCTATCACTCAGTAAACCAGAGCACTAGTAGCCCGGGTGCAGCGCAGCGGAACCCGGGTGGATTTGGTTGGGCGCGTTCCGGAGCGTGAGGAGACTTCCCGGGTACCGCTTCGCTGCACCCGGGCTACAGGTACGGGTAACCCTTCATTTACCACAATTCACTATCGACCTCCTGAACGCCGGGCGATGCACCGGTTGGCCGCTCTGTTTCTACCGTTGTCGATGCCGCTTAACCCAGGGGCGGGGCATCTGAGAAGGTCTGAACCCTGTTCAGTTGCTCTGGACCTGGTTGCAAAAGGTGTTCATTCTTGTGCAACGAATTCGGCTTTCCAGAGGTGTTTGCAAAATACCTTTCTACCCCCGCCGAATCGGCCCGTATTGCAATTTGCCCATGCAGGTTTCGATCGGGTGTTTCCTAACTAACTGTATTAAAAGAAATATTAAGTTGGCATGGTCTCTGCTATTTAGCATATGACTGCATGCGTATGCGTGCGTTTGCAAAGTTTCGCGGAGAGATTGGGTAGGCGAAATCAGAACCATGAGATCAGCGGATGCCAACGGGACATACACGACTCGCAGCGATAACGGCTGTGTGGAGGAGAAGATGTTCTGGAAATGGTTCAGACGACCGGGTCGACCCCAATCGGCCATGAGTCGCTGTGTTGATTATCAAGTCACGCTGCCCGGTATTGGTGAGTTTTCGGTGTCGATCACAATCGATTGCATTGGAGCCAGTTGCCCAAGACCTCAGATGCTGGCGATCAAAGCCCTGGAACAGCTGCATGAGGGTGAAGTCATTGAAGTGATTTCGGACAATCCGAGCTCGGTGGAGTCGCTGGGGTCGTTGATGGAGGTGCTGGAGAGCACGCACCTGGCGACGCTTAAGGAGCAGCGACAGTGGAGGATCTACCTATGCAAGGGATTGATGCTGCCGGGAAAAGAATAAAACACGAGGCACTCTGCCAAGGTTGAGGAGATATGAACAGTCAAGAAAGCACCACAACATTAGATGCATCGCGGACCAAAAGTGGTTGGTTGAGTCAAACAGGCAATCGATATGCCGCATTGATTCTCGGGCTGGTCGCGCTGGGTTCACTCCTGGCGCTGAATGAAGATCAGCGTTTTATCTATATGTTGGTCTATATCTGGTTTGGTCTGATCTATGGCGTGCTGTTGCAGTACGGCCGTTTCTGTATGGCGTCCGCTGTGCGCGATCTGTTTGCCGTGGGTGTGCCGAGAATGGCGGTCGGTGTGATGATCGCAGTGGTGCTGTTTTCATTAACCGCTGCAGCCGTTCAGGTCAGTGGCTTCAATACCTTTCACCCTCATCCACTGGGTTGGCATATCCTGATCGGGGGTCTGATCTTCGGTTTTGGCATCGTCTTCACGGGCGGTTGCGCATCCAGTTCTTTGTACAAGAGTGGTGAAGGCAATATTGGCTCCATGCTGGTGCTGGTGTCGATCTCTTTCTCTCAGGCGCTGTTCGTCGCCATGGACAGTTGGAGCAACGCCCTTGCGCCAGCCTCCTGGACGGCCTCAGCGATGGAGAAGGGCATGCCGGAAGAACTGAGCGTGACCGATGGCTGGTTCGATCAGTTCATGGCGGGTTACGTGTGGGACCTCAAGGGGGGAACCGTGGCGCAGAGTCTGGGACTTGAGGATCCGGTTTGGTCGGCGTTTTTCGGTAATGCTCTGTTGGGCGCAATTCTACCGGCTCTGGCGATTTTGCTTGCGCTCTATGCCGTGACCTACCGCAAGGGTTATATGCGCCGCAACGGCATCGATCGACCGAGCCTTAGTCAACACTCCAAGGCGATATGGACCATGTTCACCTCGTCCAAGAACACCGCCTGGGCCGGTCTTGGACTGGGCATCTTCGCGGGACTTCACATGTGGGTTATCGGCGCGTTGCGAGACCACTACGGTATTTTTAACTTTGGTGAATTGCTGGCGGACATGGGTTACCGCAGCGGGCTCTCCATTCAGGATACGGTATTCGATCCCGGCTACTGGTACATCACCACCCAGGAGGCACAGTGGGGTGGTTGGCTGCTGAACAAGCTTGGCGTGGAGAACATGGATACCATCTTCTTCGGCCTCGATTACGGGCTACCGAATCCACTGTTGAACGCACCCGGTTTTATGTCCATCGGCATCATTCTTGGTGCTGCTGTAATCGCGCACCTGCGTAGGGAGTTCAAATGGAAAGTACCGAATCTTGAAACTGCGGTATTCGCCATTATCGGTGGTGCGCTGATGGGAATAGGTGCCCGTGTAGGCATGGGCTGCAATGTAGGGGCATTTTTCGCCACTGTTACCAACGGCGATCTGACCGGCTGGCTCTTTTTGCTCGGTATGATCGGTGGCGGATACGTGGGGGTAAAGGTCTTCAACTGGTGGGTCGAATGGCAGGCCGCACGTCAAGGCGGACTCGATTTCTAAAGCCGCTGCAACGCAGAGAGAACAAGACATCGTTTCGAAAGCATTGATCATTGGGAGGAACAACGACCATGGCCGTGAAATTTGAACAGACCGCAGAAGGACAATATCTGCTGGATGTGACCAGTTACGTCTGCCCGCATCCGCAAATGTACACCAAAAAGGCACTACAGAAGATGGACAGTGGCGACGTGCTGACCCTGATCTTCGACAACCCCTCGTCCGGCGAATCCATCATTTCCATGTGTGAGACAGCCGGTAATGAGTTGATGAACCGGGAGGAGGGCGGCGGCACCTTCACCTGGCAGATCCGAAAGGGCTGATCCCATGCAGTTGGGTATCGTGATTACCGACGAGACGCTGGCCGGACACGCCATTGGTGTCATCAAGGCATCTTTCGAGCGTGGATGGGGCAATCGCTGCTTTCTCACCGACCGGGGTGTACTGCTGCTGAAGGATGACGGCTTCTGCGATCTGATGAAAACACAGGATCTGAATGTCGCGGTCTGTGAACTGAGTATGGAGCGACATGACCATCCAACGACGACAGATGAAGAATTGATGCAGCGGGTCGTTATCGGTGGTCAGTATCAGGACGCGGAGATGGTGCACAACAGCGATCGGGTACTGGTGTTCTGAGCGGTTTGAGAGGAGAGAGGAATTGGCAGAAGTGAAAAACATACTGATGTTGGCCATGCATGATCGTATCGAGGCGTTGCGTATGGCTACCGGGTTGACCTTGCTGGATGACGCGGTGCGTGTCGCTGTGTATGGCGACCTGGATTCGTCCGATGCGGCTCAGGAACAACTCGACGCACTGGATTTCGCTGAAGTGCCTCTGGAAACAGTCTCGGCACAAAGTGGCGACTTGCTTGCGGACTGGCTGATGGATTCCAACGTGGTGTTCCTGATATGAGCGAGAAGAAAACGTTTGTCCTGATCTATGTCAATGATGCGCAACGCGGCCCCCTGATCGAAGGTATGCGTAACGGCTTACAACAGCGTGGCGCGGAGGTGGCTGAGGTCACTCTGACTGACGACTATCAGGGATTGCTTGACCAGTTGGCATCCGGTGCGGTGCCGCTGGTGATTCGGCAGACGATGTGAAGAAAGAATTCGCGACATTGCAAAATACGCACTCGATCGTCATGCGTGGTAAAGCTGCAATGGACTGCAATTCGAAAGAACAGCTGCGTTACGCTTTATTTATTGTTTTATAAGAAAAATTGGCTGCCGTAACGAGTGGCATAGAAACTGCAAACAGCCAATAGCGAGTTCGCAAGCTTGGATGACCATCGCCCCCGGGCCCGGCGTCTCAATGCATGTTGCGAGAGCTATCAACCAAAGGTGGAGGATAAGAAGATCATGAAGCGACGTACACTATTCGTCCGAATGGGGGTGCCACTAGTGGCCTCTGGATTGCTGTCACTGGGACTTGCCGGTTGTGTCGGTTCCGCCGATGACAGTGGAGCCACGGTCAGCGCATCGTCGGCGACCGCGGAGCAGATGCCGTCCGATATCGCTCAGCAGTCTGCTGACAACTATGACGACAACGTCAACGGTCTGATCACGGGTAATACCCTGAAACGCTGGCTGGACAGCTGGTCTACCAACAAACCCGCAGGCATCACCGGCAAACTGGTCATTCTGCAGACATCGGCGGGTGAGGCCGGGTACGACTTTGTTGCACCGGACGGCGCCAATATCTTCACCTATGCGGTGGATGGTAGTGAGTGGGTTGAGACCCGTTCCAACGGTGTGACCGAAACCGTGAGCATGGTACCGAGCGGTCGGGGTATGGACACCTTTATGTCCAAATACGGTATAGATCCCACCCGGGACATGGTGGTTTGTGCTCAGGGCACGGCAGGTGCCGGACAGACGATGCGTGCCGGACGATGCTGGTATATGTTCCGTTACTGGGGAACTGCGAAAGAACATCTGGCAATTCTCAACGGCGGGAACCAATGGGTGGGTACCAATACGGCCATGACAGCGGCCGATTTCTCCGCAGCGGGCAGTACCCCGCCGATGAACGGTTCCACGAGTGTGATTGATCTGCCGGAGGCCAACATGGCTCTGCAGGCCACGCTGGAGGATATGATCAACATCGCTCCGACTCAGGATGTCAATCTGCTCGGTGACGGGGTATTCATCTGGGATGCCCGCGGCAACAATCTGCCAACCAGTCTTCCGACCAGCGGTAGTGACGAGTACAGTCCGGATGATGATGCAGATTATCGCAATGGCGGTGCGACTCAAGGCCATCCGAATGGTGCGCTGATGTTGGCCTATACCAATCTGCTGCATACCGATGCCGGATATACCTTCAAGAGCAAGGCTGAAATTCAGTCCTATCTTGATGGATATACTGACGGCTCGGGGATCGGTTTTGTCGATGGTACCCTGCAGGGGGTCGGTGCTGGCAACGCCTACCAGGCAGGTGATACGGTTTATACGTACTGCGAAACCACGTTTCGTGCCATGATCACGGGTGTCGCTTCAGGCGTCATCCTGGGATTACCGACCCGTTTTTATGACGGCGCAATGACTGAATGGCATTCGATGGCCAATGTTGTGGCGAGTGATGGCAATGCGATACTGCCTTGGGATTCCCCCTGGCGCACGGATAAGAGTACGGTCAGTATGTTTCGTGTGCAGGGCGACCCAGCAGCGATTACCCCGCGTAACATCGTGAATGCCTACGCCCCGAGCACTGATGCCGTCATTGTTGCGGATCTGGAATACAAGGGTGTGATCATCGATTCGGGTAGTTCTGACTCTTCCACCACTCCAGCCCCGGACAACGGCAGCAGCGGAGGTGGCGTGCTTCCCCCAAACCCCTGTGGCGGTTAAGCTGCGGGTAGTATCAATCCGGCTGGGTGTTATTCAATCGGATTGATTATTTCGATGTGTATTATGGCCCGCACATGTGCGGGCCCTTTTTTTCTCACTGGGGTCATGCTTTGAAACCCGTGGTGGTACGACGGAGGATGCGCTTGGCGGAAACGAGTCGATTGTGCGAGTGCTACAGGGCTTCGCTGATGGATCTCCCATGAATGGGCGTGTGGGATTGATTGTGTCTGGTTTGATTCTGGCGCTGTTGTGTTTGTTGCTCGCTTTCTATCTTCTTGCGCGTGAAGAGATCACCATAGACACCTTTGTCGATCGTCACTGGCAACGCCCTATTGCCCCGCAAGGTCCTTTGCCTGAGGGATTCACAGATCGTGAGGGTTCCCTGGCACCTGGCGAATGCGGCAGTTGTCACCCGCGACAGTGGGAGGATTGGCAGACCAGTCTGCATAGCCGTACGGTCTCTGCAGGCCTGATGTGGCAGCTGCATCTCATGAATCAGTCCCAGGCCAACAAATGTCTTGACTGTCATGCGCCATTGGCGGAGCAGAAGGCGTTGATGGCGTTGCGTTTTGACTGGCCGGGCGCGCCAAAGCAAGCACCACCGGACTATGTCGGCGGGGATCTTGACCAACAGGGGCTGGTTTGTGCCGCCTGTCATGTGCGTCGACATCAACGCTTCGGTCCAGAACCTCGAGCAGAGCTGCCTACGGGGCGCCTGCCGCATGCGGGATTCACGGTTCACGAGGCGTTCTCAGACAGTCGCTTCTGTGCGTCCTGCCATCAGTTTCCGGAGGAGGGCCCACGCGTCAACGGCAAGCTGCAGGAGGATACCTATGCTCAGTGGCTGGCAAGTCCGGCTGCCGCTGAGCAGCGCCAATGTCAGGATTGCCATATGCCCGACCGCCGGCATCTCTGGCGCGGTATCCATGATCCGCAGATGGTGCGCAATGCTGTGCGCGCCGAGTTGCATGTGACACCTGTGGATGGACGTTATCGGATTTCCGCCTCATTGACCAATGTGGATGTAGGACACCTTTTTCCCACCTACATGGTGCCGAAGGTTGTATTGACCCTGAATCTGCTAAGGACAGACGGTCAGACGGAGCGTCTTGCGCAGTCGACCATCGGTTGGCAGGTGAATGTCGACTTGAACCGGGAACTGGCTGACACCCGTATAGCCCCCGGTGAAAGCCATCGTTTGCAGGCATGGACCGAGGCGAACTCCGGTGTGGTGACCCTGGATGTTGCGGTAGTGCCCAGGGAACACTACGAACGGATGTTCAAACAAATGCTTGAGCGGCCGGAGCGATTACCGGCCGCTTCCCTCGGCCTGCTCGAAACGGCCTATACGGATGCCCGTGCAACCCGCTACGAGCTGATTCGCATGGACAAGTCGCTACCGGTTAACGGGCGGATTGCAAATTGAGAGCAAATCCGCCCCGGAAGGCCTTGTGCAATCCAGTGTGCTCGGATGGAATATCGTAACTCGTTGTTAATAAGAGAAATATATCTTTGGCATAGGAAATGCTCTAGAAGATCTATGAAAAGATCCATGAAACCTGACTCCACAAGATTGCCGCATCAGTTCAGGGAGGTAACTTTTCTCATGGTGGCTGTCTGGGGTTTGGCGGTTGGGTGGAATACCGCCATGTGTGCCGGGCTGGATGAGCGGAGCGGGGGTGCGGCAAGTCCCTCTGGTCTGCGTTTCAAGAGTGGTCCGGTGTGCATGTGCAGCGGCGGACTCAGCGAGGCGGATATCCGTCGTGCGGAACGCGAACGCAACGGCGGCTCGAAAGGCGACAATGAATCAGAACAAGAGAATCGATCACGAGGAGGAGAAAACCAATGATAAAGAAGTTGCTGTCCAGATTTACCCAGGGTTTGCGACGAATCACACTGCTTTCCGGGGTGCTCTTGGTAAGTGGATTGGTGCTGTCGGTGTTATTAACCCCTGCATCAGAAATGCCTGATTCGCTATCCAAGCAGATGTCCGAGCCGACGCAGGGTTGGGGCGATTCAGCGATCGTATCCCTGCAGGACAGCTTGTCTCAACTTTCACCCATCCGCCTGGCAAATGCCTGCGGTCTTGGTGCTTCGAGCTGTTTCAAGTGCCATAACGGCAAACGTGCCGGTGCCCCGACCAGTCAGCCCTGGCATCAGGACCACGATCGGGTCAACAACTCCTGCGTTGGTTGTCATGGTGGCAACCCGCGTCTCATGAAGGAGAGTATTGCTCATGGTGGCATGGTGGGCGACTCGCTCTCTCAACCCGATAAATTCTGTTTCAAGTGTCACGCTGGGGATGAGGGCAGCACATTGTTGAGCAAGTACGTTGCAAGCAAGGGGGTAAGCAGTGAAAAACAATAAGCATTCGCAATATGTGCGCCTGCTGGCAGCCGGTGCGGTTACTCTGGCAGCTGCAGGTTCGGCACAGGCAGGGCCCACCATAGAGTTTGGAGAACAGGGCTCCCTTACGCTCAGTTACGCAGTTCAGGGCTGGAGCCAGTACCGCAGCTTCACTTCAAACACGGATGACGGCAGTCAGACCGATATGTTTCTGCGGCGCAATCGGATCACGCTCAGTGGTCAATACAACGACAGCATTGGATTCTATGCTCAACTGGAAGCGGGTAGCGACAGTCGTGCCGGGAACGATGACCGCTCGGTTTATTATCGGGATGCCTACATTACCCTGGACTACTCGGATCCGCTGCGCTTCATTGTGGGTCGTTTCAAGAACACCTTCTCGCGTGAGAATCTTGAGGCCTGTCTGGAACCGTTGACCCTGGATCGGTCCGAGGTTCTCTCCTATACACCCTTTGGTGGTACGCGGGATACTGGCGTGGCAGTCTGGGGTAATCTGGCAGATGCCAAGCTTCAGTATCGTCTGATGATCGCCGACGGTCGAGAAGGGGACGAAGTGGTAAAGGACTCCCCCAGGATCACCACCCGCCTCCATTACACTATGCTGGACCCTGAATATGATTACGGTTACCGGGGTACTTATCTCGGCACCCGCAAGGTCTTGACCTTTGGTGTGGCGTACGATTACCAGGGAGACGTCGCCTATGCCGATTATCCCGCCCGATCCGATCCTCAGGACTATACGGCCTGGACGGCGGATGTGTTTTACGAATATCCCTTTGATTTTGGAACGGTGACCGCCTCAGCAGCGGCCTTCGACTACGACGTGGGGGATGCTATCAACCAGAATCCAGATCCTGAGCTGACCGTCAACACCCAGTTGGACGGTTATTATGCGAAGTTCGGTTACCTGTTCCCGAGTCCGGTGGGTCCAGGCCGTCTGCAGCTGTTCTATCGCCATGAGGCCCTCGACTACGACACCGATGGTCCCTACTACGATAACCAGTGGAACAGTATTGGCGCCAACTACTATATCGATGGCCAGAGGTTGAAGGTGACCTTTGAATATGCAAATGTTAGCTATGAGGAGGAACATCCCAGCATCCATTCACTGCAGGACTATGATCAGGCGACTCTGGGTCTGCAACTGATCTTTTAAGGCAGAATTCAAAGAGGAAAACCATATTCTCGAACAAGTATCCACACGGTCCGCTCGGGAGGAGCGTCACCCGGAACTGCCAGGAGGCCATGGCTTGACGACAGCGGCGATTGGCTTCGCCGCTGTCGTTGTCGTATTGTTGCTGGTCGCATTCATAGACGACCAGCTCTGGTTACGTATTGCCGCGGTATTGAGCATCGTGCTGGCGATCGTTGGTTATCTCTATCAACGCTGGCAACTCAATGCCTTGCGAGAGAACATTCTCCAGGCTCAGGAGGGGTTGCTGCAACCCCTCTCGCCCCATGTTTCCCGGGGAGGGGCAGTCGGACGAGTCATCACCGATTACAATCGCATGCTTGCCATCCTGACTTCGATGTTCTCGACAGTTGAAGAGTGTCAGGGACGGGTGGCGAATGAACGTAACAAGATCAATGCCTTGTTACAGAGTCTTCCTGGTGCACTTTTGAGTGTCGACGACAATCTTAAGATTAACTCGGTGAACCGTCAGGCTGAGGAGTTGTTCCATTTTACAAATGGCGGGCTGGTCGGGCAGAACCTGTTCGATCTGTTGCAACTTGAAGAAGGTGACCGGGATATCCTTCGCGATACCTTCCTCTATAAGCGCGTTTTGTATAACCAGCAGATCGACCTGATGATCGATGGCAAGCGGCACTATTTTTCACTCAACCTCTCGTTTCTGACCCAGCAGGATGCAGACATGGGTGCGGTCATTACATTGCAGGACATGAGCGAGTACCGTCAACTCCAAGAGAGCGTCGCGATGCGTGAGAAGCTGGTGGCAATGGGTGAGTTTGCCGCTGGTGTGGCGCACGAACTGAATACTCCATTGGGCAATATTCTCGGTTACACCCGATTGCTCGGAGATACTCAGGGCAACAATAACGAACAGAAGACTCAGTACCTCGAGATCATTGCCGATGAAGCAAAACGTTGCTCAAGGATCATCCAGGACCTTCTGAACTATGCCAGACGAGAGCGTTGTGACAACGATTCCTGTGATGTCAATCAGGTTGTTGGTGAAGTGGTGGAGACCTTTATCAGTTGCCGTTTACGGCGTATGAAGATCGACCTTCAGATTGATCTCGATCCTGCCACTCTGCTAGTGCAGGGGGGCTGCGGAGAGTTCGAAATCGTCCTTACCAATCTGATGCTGAATGCGATGCAGGCTTTGCGACAGACCACCCAGGCGAAGATATCCATTCGATCATGGCGCGACGACCATGGCTCGGTGTATGTCAGCGTCGAAGACAATGGCCCTGGTGTGTCCAGAGAAAATAGAAGCCGCATATTCGATCCGTTCTTCACCACTAAGGAGGTTGGAGAAGGCAGTGGTCTGGGATTGTCCATTGGCCAGGCCATGCTGGCGAAACGAGGGGCCGAAATTCGGCTTGACCATGAATATGAACAGGGGGCCCGCTTCGTGGTGAAGTTGCCGGAATACCTGGAGATTGAAAGCTCATGATAGCGGCCGAAAAGCAACCATGTGAGGAGCAGCAACCGGTGATGGACAACACCTTGAAAATTCTCATTACCGAGGATGATCCCCGAATGCGCGACCTGGTGGTACAGGTGCTCTCGGCAATCGAAACTCCGGTCGAGATCGTCGCCGCGGACTCGGCTAACGATGCCATGGACTACATGGAGAATCATCAGATCTCCGTGGTGGTCACCGATCTAAAAATGCCGGGAGCCGATGGCATGGATGTGCTCAGGTTTGCCAAGCAGTGTGATCCCATGACCCAGGTGATTCTGGTAACGGGATTTGCCACCGTGGAATCCGCCATCGAGGCGCTAAAAGCGGGTGCCTTCGACTATATTCGGAAACCTTTTGAAAACGTTGAATTGCGCTGCACCGTGGAGCGTGCCCTGGAACACTACCAGCTGAGTCGGGAGAACCGGCGACTGGTGAAGGAAAATCAGCTATTCGTCGAAGGTACTGGGTTGGTGGGGCAGTCAGTGGCCATGCAGCAGGTTAGGCGTATGATCAATGCCACATCCGGATATGATTGTCCGGTACTCATTACCGGCCCAAGCGGTTCGGGTAAGGAAGTCGTGGCACATCAAATCCATGCTCAGAGTCAGCGCCGTGACAAGGAATTTGTCGCTATCAATTGCGCCGCTATACCTGAGCATTTGATCGAGAGTGAGTTGTTTGGATACAAGAAAGGTGCATTCACCGGGGCCGAACGCAGTAAGCCAGGATTGTTTCAGGTCGCCGATGGCGGAACGGTGTTCCTCGATGAGGTCAACAATGCCTCTCTGTCATTGCAGGCGAAACTGTTACGGGTGGTGCAGAACGGTACTTTCTATCCCATGGGTGATACCGAAGCGAGGAGTGTCGATGTGCGGCTGCTGGCCGCCAGCAACCGATCCATGAAAGAGTTGATCGAGAACGGTGAATTCCGCGAGGATCTCTACTACCGCCTGGCCGTGGTCGAACTGGAGATTCCACCGCTTTGCGAGCGACGTGATGACATCCCGCTACTGGTTTACTTTTTCATTAACCGCTTTGCCAAGGTGCTCGACAAGGCGGTCAAAGGGATCGCAACCTCAGCGCTTGGTGCATTGATGCGTCATGATTGGCCCGGTAATGTGCGGGAGCTGGAAAATGTCATTCAACGCATGATGATTCTGACGGAATCCGACAAGCTCGATACCGATGTGCTGCCAGCCAAGATGAGCCCGTTGGGTGAGGCGGGGGGCAAGGCTCTCGATCATCTGCCGCCTCAAAGCCTGGAAGATGTGGAGGCCTTTTTCATTCGCAAGACATTGCGCGAAACCCATGGTGATCGCACTCTCTCTGCTGAGATTCTTGGCATCGACAAGTCGACCTTGTGGCGTAAGATCAAACGTTACAATCTGGATGTTTGAATACGGGTTATGGGCGCATTGAGTGCGTCTCGTGGGGGCACAGGTAGCCCGGGTGCAGCGCAGCGGAACCCGGGATGCCTCCTCGCGCTCCGTAACACGCCTCACCGATCTCCCCGGGTTCCGCTGCGCTGCACCCGGGCTACAACGCTCTATAGGGATGTTTGGATATACATCGGTCTATGAAATTCACCAGGGATAAAGTAAAAGCAGGTGACAAAAAATATTATGTCATCCGCCGGATTATTCTCATTTTCGTAATCCTGTTGCTCGGTGGTGTTATGTACAGTCTTGCCGGCGGTCGTCATGAATCGGGAGATATACCCGTAGCTGGGATTTTACTGACCGCAATATTTTTTCCCTGGGAATGGTTGTTTTTGGATAAATTCAAGTAATTGCGACACTACATTTCTTAGTCGGTTGCATGGAACATGGGTAGCCTAGATGGCGGGGAGCGTAATCCAGGGTGTCGAGCGGTGGGGGCATCCCGGGTTCCGCTGCGCTGCACCCGGGCTACGGGCCGTCACTCCTTGCTATCCGCTTTGCTTTCAATCACCTCACAACGCAGTCGGCCCTGTGACAGTCGGGCGGTGATCCGTTCACCGGGATCGACTTCTTCATGGGAACGCAGGATCTTTCCGTCCCGGTCCCGCAGCACCAGAGCATAGCCCCGCCCGAGGGTGTTCAGGGGGCTGAGGGTGTGCAGGTCGCGGGCCAGTTGATGCAGGCGATTGCGTCGGTGATCAAGCTGCTGACCGATGTTGCGGTTGAGTCGCTCCTGAAGTTGCAGGTAGGTGTTCTTCAGCTGGGTCAGACGTTTTTCCGGTGAATGGCTGATCAGGCGGTGTTGCGCCTGAGACAGGCGGTGCCGGTATTGCAGCAGACGTCGTTCCAGGGCGTTGCGCAACCTCAATCCCAGGTCGTCGAGCTGCTGGGCGCGTTGCTGGGTGCGTTGCCGGGGGTGCTGCATGTGCAGACGTTTTTCCAGGTTGCGGCAGCTCTCCCGA
Source organism: Candidatus Thiodiazotropha sp. (assembly GCA_040506775.1). GTDB lineage: Bacteria > Pseudomonadota > Gammaproteobacteria > Chromatiales > Chromatiaceae > Thiodiazotropha. Next base: position 208,997 of record JBEVWC010000027.1, on the reverse strand, counting down.
AGTTGTGCGAGGCGCTGTTGCTGACGCTGGCGCAGGCGCCGCTCGAGAGTCATCAGGCGTTGCCGCCATTCCTGTTCATCGGGCGTCACCAGCTCAGCGGCGGCGGAGGGGGTGGGGGCGCGCCGGTCGGCGACGAAGTCGGCAATGGTGAAATCGATCTCGTGACCGATGCCGGTCACCACCGGGATCGGACTGTTGCGGATCGCCCGGGCGAGGGCTTCATCGTTGAAGGCCTGCAGGTCCTCGATGGAGCCGCCGCCCCGACTGAGGATCAGCAGGTCGCACTCGTCCCGCTGGGCGGCCAGCTGCAGTTTGCGGACGATCTGCCGGGCTGAGTCTTCGCCCTGCACCTGGACCGGGTAGATCACCACCGGGAGGGCCGGGAAGCGGCGTTTCAACACCGTGAGCAGGTCGCGGATGGCCGCGCCGCTGGGAGAGGTGATGATGCCCAGGCGGCGTGGCGGGATGGGAATCTCCCGTTTCAATGCGGTGTCGAACAGTCCCTCTGCGGCCAGCTTCTGCTTGAGTCGTTCAAAGGCGAGTTGCAGGGCGCCTTCCCCCGCCGGTTCCATATGCTCTGCGATCAGCTGGAATTCACCCCGCGCCTCGTACAGGCTGATGCGTGCGCGCATCAGGATCTGCTGGCCGTTGGCGGGTTTGAAACGCAGCAGCTGACGCTTCATGCGGAACATGGCGCAGCGGACCTGGGCGGCTTCATCCTTGAGACTGAAATAGATGTGGCCGGAGGCGGGTTGCGCGAGATTGGAAATCTCGCCGCTGACCCATATCAGGGGAAAGCTGGCTTCGAGCACAGCGCGGGTTTCACGCACCAGACGCGAGACAGAGTAGATATCCCTATCGATGGATGGGGCTGGGGTGTCGAATGGATTCAAGCGGTTTCTTTGTGCCAGTTGTGCCGGTAGGTCTGGAACTGGTTCGCTGCCAGGGGCCGGCTGTAATGGTATCCCTGAAAGATGTGACAACCTTTGTCACGCAGGAACTGCAATTGTTCCTCATCCTCGACACCTACCGCAACCACTTCGATCTCCATCAACTGCGCCATGGTGAGGAAGGTCTGAACCAGCTGGGCATCCTTGGGGTCGGTGGCAATGTCGCGCACGAAACTGCGGTCGATCTTGATCTGGTCCACCGGCAGGCGTCGCAGGTTGGCGAGTGAGGCATAACCGATACCGAAACAGTCAATGGCGAAGCGCACCCCCAGCTGCTTGAGTTTCACCACCTTGTCGTAGGTCTCTTCGAAATTCTCCACCAGGGTGCTCTCACTGATTTCCAGGATCAGGCACTCCGGACGCAACCCGGTCTGCTGCAGTATCTGGATGATCTGGTCAGCGAAGCCCACCTGGTGAAAATGCACCGCGCTGATGTTGACCGCGACCCGCTGCAACTCGTCCGCCTCCTTGATCCAGGCCTGGCTCTGACTCATCGCCTGGTTCAGGATCCATTCGCTCAGGGAGAGGATCAGGCCCGATTCCTCGGCGGCGTTGATCAGGGTCTTGGGGTCGACGATGCCCTGTTGCGGATGGAACCAGCGCAGCAGGGCCTCGGCGCCGATCAGGTTGTTGTCGCTGTCGATCTGCGGTTGGTAGAAGAGGATCAGTTCATGGTTCTGCAGGGCATGCCGCAGGTCGCTCTGCAACTGTACCTGCTGCTCCACGGTCTCCTGCATGCCGGGCATGAAGAAACGGATGGTGTTGCGTCCGGCGTCCTTGGCACGGTACATGGCGGTGTCGGCGAATTTGAGGATGTCGTCCGCATCCTCACTGTCCATGGGGAAGATGACCACGCCCATACTGGGCGTGATGTGCAGTTCGTTGCCTTGAATGTTGTACGGCTTGGACAGGGCTCTCTGAATCTTGCGCGCGCCCTGGCGGGCCTGTTGTGCGGCCGCAGTGGCATCTCCGCTGAGCTCCGAGAACAGCACCACGAACTCGTCCCCTCCCAGTCGGGAAGCGGTGTCCTCGTCGCGGATCTGACGTCGCAGGCGCGCGGCCACCTCTTGCAAGAGCAGATCGCCCGCCTTGTGGCCGAGGGCGTCGTTGATGGTCTTGAAGTGGTCCAGGTCCATGAACAGAACGGCCCCGTGGCGGTTGTGACGGCGGCAGGTCGATTGCACCTGATTGAGCCTGTCCAGCAGCAGGCGGCGATTCGGCAGTTCGGTCAGGGCGTCGTAGGTGGCCTGGTATTCGAGCCGGTCCATGGCGCGCATGCGTTCGATCTCCGCGCTGACCCGGGCGGCGATGATGTTCAGCACATCCGCCCAGTCCGGGGGCATGAACATGGGTTTGCGGGAGATCACCCAGATCACGCCGATCAGGTCCCCGTCCCGGTTGCGGATGGGAACCCCCGCGTAGCCCTGAATGTCGAGCATGATCAGGCTCTGATCCGTGGGGAAGAGATTCTGCACCCCCTGGGGGTAGAGACTGGGTCCCTGGCGGATGACGTTCTCACAGGGTGTGCCGCGCAGGGGATAGTCGAAATTCAATACCGGCTCACCGTCGATCAGGGTGGTGAGGCCCTTGATGCGGGCATTGCCCTCAAGTTCTCCGATATTGGCGCCGTCGGCCTCGAACCAGCGGCACAGTTCCTGGGCGACATGTTCGAAGAAATTTTCCCCGGTGATACCGACCATGCTCTGCATCAGGGTGTGCAGGGTTTCAGAGGTACGTCTGCGCTCGGTGATCTCCTGGTGGGTTCCGCAGGCCCGGGTCGCCTTGCGGGTGAGCGGGTCGTATTCCACCACACCGCCGGAGCCTTCGATCCAGATCCAGTGACCGCTGATGTGCTGCATGCGGAATTCCACATTGTAGGTTGTGCCGGATTTGATGTGCTCGTCGATGATCGGCAGGATCCGCTCCTTGTCATCGGGATGCAGTCTGGAGGTCCAGTCCTCGATGGTGTTGTGCAGGTCTTCCGCCTCCAGTCCCAGGATGTCCATCCAGCGCTGGTTGACCCGCAGCTCGTCGGTAACCAGATTCCAGTCCCAGAAACCCAGGGACGCGCCCTTGACGACCAATGAGAGCTGTTTTTTGGTCTCGCGCTGGAGCGTCACGTCGAGCATGGTGATCGGGGTGTGCCGGTTGGCTTCCTCCAGGTGAGAGAGGGGGAAATTCAGCAGCACCTGGATCAGGTTGCGCTTCGATGTCAGCAGCGGCACCTCGCAGAAAAAATCCGCATTGTTTTCGCTTGCGGCAATGAGGAACTCAAGGAAGGCCTCGGTGACTCCGGGGGTGATGCATTTGGGTAACCACTTTTGCAACTCGCTCAGGCTGCCGACTTCGAACATCCTGAGCGTGGCCGGATTGGCGTTGACCACGCGTATCTGCATAAGCAAGGCGTGCAGGCGATCAGGGTGCAGATCGAAATAACCCTTCAGATCCTCCACGCCTGAATCGATCAGTTCATCCAGCCTGCTCAGCGCCGCGGAGGTGTCGCCCTCGACCAGGGCGATGGAGACTCCGTTGAAGTACCCACGATACTGGGCTTCCGTAGCTTTGAGTTCCCGGGTCGTGACCTTGATGCGCCATCTCAGGAACTGAGCGATCAGCAACAGCGTGACGAGTATCAAACCAATCACGATCAGGGACTGGTAGTACCAGGGTGGAGGGCCCGGGTCGGTCTTGGGTTCGAACAAAGTGTTGAGCCGCTGATGATAGATCGACAACTCGTCCCGTTTCAGCTGTTCGAGGCGGTAGTCGAGTTTCTCCTTGAGGAACTTTGCCTGGGGTGTGTTGCGGGAGAAGGCGAAACGGATGTCCAGAGGTATCAGGATGATCGGACTGGCTACGGTGTTGTTGCTGTGGCTGCGGGAGGCTCCGTACAGCCGATTCACCAGGCCCGCGTCCGCATAGCCCTGACCTACGGCCCGCAGCACCATCTCGTAGGTGGGGTATTCCGTGAAATGGCAGTCGATCTTGAATGCGAGGCAAAGCCCGGTTAACCCATCGTGTCCCGACACGTACACATCGTCACGCAACACCGCGATGTTCTTGTTGTCTAGGTCGGGGATGGATTGGATCGGGGAGTTTTCCCGGACGTAGATCTGGCCCCAGTTGGCCAGCACGGTCTGGTCGGAAAACAGGAACCGCCGGCCCCGCTCCTCGTTGTAGGCGATTCCCGGGAGGATGTCGATCTTGCCCCGGGACAGGCGTGAGAGCAGGTCGCTCCAGTTGCCGACCACGTAGACAAGTTGCCAGCTTTCCTGCTTCGCGATCTGTTCGAGCAGGTCGATGAAGAGCCCCTCCGGGTGCCCCGACGGATCGGTGCTGACCAGAGGTGGATTGTCGTAGATCCCCACCCGGATCGCGGTAACTGCCCCCTGCGCCATACCGCATTGAACCAGCAGGATCAGCACCAAAAGGAGCGGTAAGCCACTTCTGAGGGCGTATCTGTGCACGGTTGCACTTCCTGACTTTGTTTCCATGTCCCAGTGGTAAAGCATAGCGGTCCCGCGCCGATCAGGGGAGGGCATTTATGGGATGAAATGCCATTTTTGTGGTGTGCATTGAGCCTTGTTAAAGGAACTCTGCCTAGAAAGGTTGATTGTTGGTCGAAATATGAAATAAATTCCTAATTCGACTGAAATATCGACCCTGGAAACCGGTCAACCTGATCATCTGACCCGTGACGGATTTGAGGCTGCCGGTTTACCGGCCCCACGGCAAATTCTATAATGCGCGGCTACTTTATCCCTCCAGCCGGAAATACTGCTATGCGTGTGATCGAGGAAGCCCTCACTTTTGACGACGTTCTCCTGGTGCCTGCCCATTCCCAGGTCCTGCCCAAGGATGTCGAATTGCGGACCCGGCTGACCCGGGGTATCGATCTCAACATCCCGCTGGTATCGGCGGCCATGGACACGGTGACCGAGTCCCGGTTCGCCATCGCCCTGGCCCTGGAAGGCGGCATCGGCATCATTCACAAGAACATGACCGCCGAGCAACAGGCCCGGGAAGTGGAAAAGGTCAAGAAATATGAGAGCGGGGTGATTCGCGACCCGATCACCGTCGGACCCTATGTGAGTATCGGCGAAGTGCTCGAGCTGACCCGCTCGCGGAACATCTCCGGTGTCCCCGTGGTGGACGGCAAGGAGTTGGTGGGCATCGTCACCGGCCGGGATCTGCGCTTCGAGCGCATCATGGACGACCCGGTGCGTAACATCATGACCCGCAAGGATAAACTGGTTACCGTGAAAGAGGGTGCCAGCCGTGACGAGGTGATGAGTCTGCTGCACAAGCACCGCATCGAGAAGGTGCTGGTGGTGGATGACCAGTTCGCCCTGCGCGGCATGATCACCGCCAAGGATATCCAGAAGGCCAAAGACAATCCCAATGCCTGCCGTGATGAGCACGAACGGCTGCGCGCAGGCGCGGCGGTGGGCGTCGGTGCGGGTACCGAGGAACGGGTCGATGCGCTGGTCAAGGCCGGGGTTGATGTGATCGTGGTGGACACCGCCCACGGGCACTCCCAGGGCGTGCTCGACCGGGTGGCCTGGGTGAAGAAAAACTATCCCGAGGTACAGGTGATCGGCGGCAATATCGCCACAGCGGCAGCGGCCCTCGATCTGGTCAAGGCGGGTGCTGACGCGGTCAAAGTCGGCATTGGCCCCGGCTCCATCTGCACCACCCGCATCGTGGCCGGTGTCGGCGTGCCCCAGGTCACCGCAGTCTCCAATGTGGCCAAGGCCCTGGAAGGCACCGGGGTGCCGCTGATCGCCGACGGCGGTCTGCGCTACTCCGGAGATATCGCCAAGGTGCTGGCGGCGGGCGCCTACTCGGTGATGATCGGCGGCATGTTCGCGGGTACCGACGAGGCTCCCGGCGAAGTCGAGATCTACCAGGGCCGTTCCTACAAGTCCTATCGCGGCATGGGTTCCCTGGGTGCGATGTCCGGCAAGGACGGTTCCAGCGATCGATATTTTCAGGAGACCAACGAGAAAGAGAAACTGGTCCCTGAAGGCATCGAAGGCCGGGTGCCTTATAAAGGCCCGGTAATGGGAATCATCTACCAGATCATCGGCGGCATCCGTTCCAGCATGGGTTACACCGGTTGCGCCAGCATCGATGAGATGCGTACCAAACCGGAGTTCGTGCGGGTCACCAACGCGGGTGTCACCGAGTCTCATGTTCACGACGTTACGATCACCAAGGAAGCGCCCAACTATCGGCGCGATTGATGAGCCACACTGATCGTGTCAATCCAGGGGCATCGCGGGTCCACCCGGTTGCCCCTGTTCGTTTTTTTGGAAGTTGAAAACCATGACCACAGATATTCACGCCCACCGCATCCTCATCCTCGACTTCGGTTCCCAGTACACTCAGCTGATCGCCCGGCGGGTGCGCGAGGCTGGGGTGTATTGTGAGATCTATCCCTACGACAACGCCGACGAGGGGCTCGCCGGTGGCACCCCGGCGGGTGTGATCCTCTCCGGTGGTCCCGAGACCGTGACCGCCGATGCCGCGCCGGCCGCGCCCGGGATGGTGTTCGAAATGGGGGTGCCGGTACTGGGTATCTGCTACGGCATGCAGACCATGGCCGCGCAGCTGGGCGGTTCGGTGATCTCCTCCGACAAACACGAATACGGCTATGCCAAGGTTCGCGCCCGGGGACACTCCCGGTTGCTGCGGGACATCGAGGACCACACCAGTGCGGAAGGTTACGGCCTGCTGGATGTATGGATGAGCCACGGCGACCGGGTCGAAACCCTGCCCGAGGGCTTCCAGGTGATCTGCGAGACCGAGAACGCCCCGGTGGCGGGCATGGCGGACGAGTCCCGCAGTTTCTACGGACTGCAGTTCCATCCGGAGGTGACCCACACCCGTCAGGGCAAGCGCATCATCGAGCGGTTTCTGTTCGAGATCTGCGGCTGCGAGGTGCTGTGGACACCGGGCCAGATCATCGAAGACAGCATCAACCAGATCAAGGCCCGGGTGGGCAAACGTCAGGTGGTGCTGGGGCTCTCCGGCGGGGTGGACTCCTCGGTGGTGGGCGCGCTGCTGCACCGGGCCATCGGTGAGCAACTGACCTGCGTCTTTGTCGACAACGGCCTGCTGCGCCTGCATGAAGGTGATCAGGTGATGGCCACCTTCGCTGAGCACATGGGGGTCAAGGTGATCCGGGTGGACGCCGAGGATCGTTTCCTCAAGGCCCTGCGCGGGGTCTCCGATCCGGAACAGAAACGCAAGATCATCGGCAACCTGTTCATCGACATCTTCGAAGAGGAGGCGGGCAAGCTCGAAGATGTCTCATTCCTCGCCCAGGGCACCATCTACCCCGACGTGATCGAGTCCGCCGGCGCCAAGTCGGGCAAAGCCCATGTAATCAAGTCCCACCACAACGTGGGCGGCCTCCCTGAGTACATGAAACTGGAACTGGTCGAACCCCTGCGGGAGCTGTTCAAGGACGAGGTGCGCAAGATCGGCATCGAACTCGGACTGCCCTCCGAAATGGTCTACCGTCACCCCTTCCCGGGACCGGGTCTCGGGGTGCGGATCCTCGGCGAGGTGAAGAAGGAGTACGCCGACCTGCTGCGCCAGGCCGATCACATCTACATCGAGGAGCTGTATAAGCACAACCTCTATGACGAGGTCAGCCAGGCCTTCGCGGTGTTCCTGCCGGTCCGCTCAGTCGGTGTGGTGGGGGATGCACGCCGCTACGAATATGTGGTGACCCTGCGTGCGGTGAAGACCATCGACTTCATGACCGCCAAGTTCGCGCATCTGCCGTTCGAATTTCTCGAAGAGGTCTCGCGACGCATCATCAACGAGGTGTCGGGGATTTCCCGGGTGGCCTACGATATCTCCAGCAAGCCACCGGCCACCATTGAGTGGGAATAACTCCACGTCTGGCACTGGCTGAATGACAGACTGAACAAAAAAGAAGTTTCGCAAGGAAGCGAATCATGCCAGATGTGGTGACCAGCACGATCGTTCAGTGCAAACCCCTTCCTATCAACTCGTCGATGAGTATACCTCGGAATTCGCAACGTCTTCCCATTCGCATCACATCTGGCCTTTTTGATCGATAGTCTTCATCGTTGAGGTGATGAAAAATTATCAGTTCTGATCAGATCATAGACTGGGTCCAGATCAGGGGGGGCACTCTTCCCGCTTGAGCCGTTATGGCAGTAGTCAAAATTATCTGTATTCGTACTACTAATATCGATTACGCATCACCATTATATTTTGTTTGCGATTGCCCGGTTTTACCGTTAAACCAAACTGGAAACAGGATCATTGTATGCAAGATCGTCTGTAAATCAACCAAGGACGATTACCTCGCCTATGGGAGAGAGATAGGAAGTGGATATGCGCGAACTCAATATTCGTGAATTAAGGATGCTCTTTTAAATACCATGATTATCATAGTGTTAAAAAAACACGCCAACATCTATTCTAAATTTGAACATATAACTGATATGTCACCGGGTTAGCTATCAATACGTTTGAGAGAAAAAAGTTACGAAATGGTAATAAGGATATAAAGGTGGGTTTGTATGGATTTGCGAAGGACTCATTACTCTAAGCAAAGAGAGGATAAAGAATATGATAAAAATTAAAGCAGAAAAATACAGGGTCACCATTTCAAGAAACAACCATTCAACGATTTCAACAACTACCGTGCAATGGCAGGAAGAAATAATTGTTTATGGCAAGGATGTTGCTATGCCAGATGGGGGGAACTGGCAAGCATTCATCTTTTTCATGAATGACATTACGAATGCCCCCTCCAACTTGAAGTCAAATACACTCAACCGACTGTTTATATTTTTACCAAGTAACCAATATGAAAAGATCCTCGATCTGCTGCGTAACGAGAAACCCGTTTATGTTTTATACAATGAAAACTACCCGAGTAGCTCAGGCGTCGTTACAGATGAAGAGCCAGTAGGAGAAGGCGAGGAGATATGTTGTGGAGTCGTCGATAACGATCAACAGTCCGGACAGGATGATGGTCGCCCGCAATCGACGCAGGACTATGTTTACGACAATCTTCAACTCAACGTATCTGCGCATAGCTGGCAGAACTCGTACCTGCTGGCAATTGCTTCACTTTACATATATGGCGATTGGATGCTTGAAAACAACGCGGGGGACGAGTTTGAGGCTGATTTGAAAGAACGTTTCGAGCCGCTGGTACGGCCGCCAATGAATCTTAAACTGATCTCTGATGATGGAATCATAAAAATAAATACGGGTTTGCAGGCCATGGTATTGTCGAATGACGATTTTATCCTGCTTGCCTTTCGGGGAACCCAACTGAATGCGCATGACTGGACATTGAATTTTACGAAACTTGCTGCGCCTACGCAGATTCTCTGGGCTCCGATCGGGGCAATGACCCATCCCGGTTTTCTCGGATCGATCAATGTAAACTATGAAGCGATTATCAATGCGATTCGTGATCAACGTTCGAGCAGCAGTCAACCGTTATTCATAACCGGGCACAGTCTGGGAGGCGCGCTGGCGGTCATTATGGCGTTACGTCTGCAGCTGATGAATGATCATGAGGTGCATAATGTGTATACCTATGGTTGCCCACCTGTTTCCTGGGGTACTTTTACGAATGTCTATGATGAAGCGGGTTTGGGGAGCCTCACTCAACGCTGGGTCAATCATCGTGACTGGGCTCCGGGCCTCCCTCTACCGGGTTATGGTCACGTAGGTATTTCGAATTATATTGGTGGGGATGGAGTTGCAACCCCAGGTATGCCGCCAACACCCTTCCTTATTCCGGAATTGGGAGATCATGATATTAATGCTTATGCGAATCTGATCAGAAGTAATATGTCGCCGGATTTACAGAATATTATACCCTCGTTGGTAATTTAGTATTCGGGCGAATATTGCACAACCCGGTTCTGCTCTTTACTGCTACCTGCACGCACATTCTAAGTGATTTTCATAGTCATGGCACTCCGGCTTGTTGGGGTGGGTTTTCAAGTATCCGTCCGTATGGGAAGTTGATCGCTGCTCTGGGAGTCTCTTGCGTGTGTGATTCCAAGGCCTGGATGTTTTCCAGGCTGGAAGCCAATGAACCCAGGGCGCTAGCTGAGAGTTCGTCACCAGATGCCAGGATGCGGCCATGGCTGTTTGATTCAAGACCCCGAAATCAATAGTTCAAATCAAAAGAGCCGCTCTCTGTGACGCAGCAGGGTGTACCACTGAGGAAAAAACAGTGATTGGTCGACCATGAAGTTAAAAGGGTAAGTTTTAAACGCTAGAGGTTACCTGACAGACAGATTCGGGAGGGTTTGAATGGCTGTCGAGTGTTCAGCGGTAACCAGACGGTAGTGGTCTTGCCAAAGAAAGGCGTTTGTCGTTCTTATGCTCGACCGTAGTGTGGATAAGGTTATGGGCTATGATGGAAAAAACCCGGGATGTCTATCAGATAAGGTCTGGTGCCATTTAAGGAACTTATTAATTTATCGGTTAAAGATGTGCTGGTCTACTTAATTATCAATTCACAATAACTAAACTTTATGTGGTTATTGTCTCATTAGAACACTTTGTAATTTGCTGTATACTCAATTTGACACTATGCCATGGTAAAGCAAAATAACTCTGGTGCCAGTATTTCTCAATAACCGGTATCACCCACAGCTAAAACACGTTTGCGGTATCCAGGCATGATTAAACTGAGTCAAAACAAGGGATACTTATCAATTGAAAACATTGCTTACCACCCTTATTGGGATCTCATCTTTAATCAGTATCACGTCAGCACAAGCAGAAGAATCAAAAGTAGAGGGGAGAGCGGAAGTAGGTGGGATTACCTATAAAGCGTTGTTATCTGATCAAGCTTCTATACTGGCCGAAAAATTGTCGATACCGGTTAGCGACATCAAAGCACTGAATGACGGCAAGCCAATCGTACTCAAGAACCTCACTCTCTCAGAAAAAGAGGCCTATGACTACTATAAACGAATCTATGGTCAACACTTTGAAGTAGACTTTGCCGGTTTGTCTGATGACATGTTCAACAAACGGTATCAAGATGCTTGGAACAGGATACATCTTCACGGTAGTGGTATGACCATGGGGTCCGATTTCGAGCCAAGGTATGTTGAAGTGAACCGCCCGACCGTTAACGGTACTGAAATGGGCACAATCAAGCGTCTGATCGTAAAACCGGGTAACACATACATACCAGGCTCAAACATAAATGGGAAAATGAATTCTGCTGATGTCTATGTTTTTGATGGAAGCGGCGTATTATGGACAACAACTGTTTCAAATACTGCGCAATCTGCCTGGACCCGACGTGAACCTAAACTGAATGATCAATCAGTAAAACTCGATTCCAATAGCGTTGCCTATGTGGCGAATGGCTTAATCGGTTTGGACAATGCAGGAGGCAGCATTCTCTATTCAGTGGATGGTGGCAGTGTTTGGAATGCTATAGCACGGAATGATGATCGGTTTGATGAAGATAGAAAGCAAATCGCGCGTGATCAGGGTTTTGATGATAAGAATACAGAAAAAATGTTAAGGCAGTACTTGGAGCGAGTGTCCAAGACAATAACGGATTCAGAACTCCATGACTATGTGTGGTTGAGTGAAAAGCAGAAGTTACATCCAGTAGTTAGTTTTCGGTCCGATTTGTCAGAGCCAAACCAAGTCCACGTATTGTTGAGGAATGGCAAGGTCAGTACTTTGTCTTTTGACGAGCTAAAGTCGAAGAAGGATATCTATGCAGTTAAAATGCCACTGGTCGAAGAGAGTTCAGCGATGGAATGGAATGCTGATAGCAAGACATTTGCTGATTTTGCGATACGTAAAGTAGCAGGAAAATTCCCAGATAACAAACAAGTAACACAAATGCGCGTGCTGGCTGTTTTGCCTGATGATCTTAGGATCTCCAATCCACTCAAACGTGATGCACTGGAGTTTGCATTGTGGCAACAAGCAGAACTCAACCTATGGCGTTCAGGATCTATCGCATTGTTCAACGATCTGGGGAATTACGGACAATTATCACGTAAAAGTGATCCACTAACCACCAGTCGATTTGTTTCAGGGTTTTTTGCTGGCGATGGTCAACTGGTCTATGGCCTGAATGATCAGGACACTTTGTTTTACGCACTCGATACAGATGAGCGTGTTTATGATTACAATGCGAATGCACTTGCAAGATCACGTGCTGACAGACAACTCGAAGATTGGCGGATTGAATTTAATCAACTCATTGAGAAAGCGAATAAAGAGAAAAAGCCTCTGAAAAATCTCCCAATTGGTGATCCAGTAGCGAAAGCCTATAACGATATCGCAAAAATACGCTGGATCGAACTAGGCAATGATATCACTGCGGCGACAGGGTCTAAAGCCGGTGTATGGGCAGCATTGAAGAGCGGTGATTTGCGTTTTTATCAAACGCCGGCAATTAAACAATCCGGTTCACTGGCGCCTAGACCATCAGCGTCTGACTTGATCGATATAGAAGAAAAATTATCCCTAGCCGTTGGAGAGAGGAGTGCGATCTCGCAACTCACCGAAACGGCCTTTGATTTAACAAGCGACGTGCAAAAGCACTCTTTATCAGATCTTAATAAATTCGAAACGGCGTTAAGATTAAGAAATGGCGGTTTGGATAAGCCAAAGATCAGTCAGGGTGATAACGGGATACCAGGATCCAGTCCTGCGCAAACAACAGTTTCCGGTGTCGCGGCTGTGGTTTCTGAAGTACCGGTGGCGGCAACAATATGGAATATTGCTAACTATGTTACCGGTTTGATCAGTCGCGCGCCGACTCCACCCAGCATGATCGACAACCCCGCCTATAAAACATTTGAGGCCTTGCGATCAATTAAAGATATGGAAAATAGCTATATAGAGGCCTTTAATGTTCAACGGCAATCCCTACGCTTCAGTAAACATCTATGCTTGTCCAACCCGGACGCGCGATCAAAATGTTTACAGGCGGAAAACTTGTTTAGTAATCCTGAAAAACCGTTCAACACAACGGTAAATAATATATCGCTAATGCCGGATGTGGATGATAATAATGTACAACAAAATAGCTTGCAGTCACGATACATCAGTATCGAACGCGAGACTCGTCAAAACATACGCTGCCTGGCATGGCAAACATTGTTACCGAGAACCGCATTTTTCTATGGAAATACGCAAGCAATCACGACAGAGGAAAAGGCCGATCCAAAGCACAATCTCATGAAACAGTTCGGTGCAACCGGTCAGAATAAATCCGTCCCCGTTGCCGTTGTTATCACCAGTGCACTGCCAGAGCAGTCAGGACAGCCTAATAAAAACATTGCAATAGCATGGACGATTCGCGTCGGTACAAAAGAAACCAATCAAGCGGTCGCTATCACCGATCTACTCGATGACGGTTACGATGATATTTTTAACGAGGGCGGCAAGGTCATACTCTCAAAGCCTGGGCCGGGGAACTTAAGCACGGCAGACTGGATTTATGCATGCCCCCTGGATTCGCGAAAACAAATGCTATCTGCTTCAACCAAATGGGCAGAAGCAGTCCGAATCGTCAAGGTCAATGGAAAATCCTTTTCAACCAACTGGTACGATGCACCACTTGCACTAATGCCGGAGAATTTATTACCTGTAACCAAGTTGTCTGAGAAAAAAGTATTTTTAAGTGGTTACTCGGTAAATAGTCCACTTTCTACAGGAAAATCCTATTATTTTGAATATAGCGGAACCACGCCGGTTTGGTTTGAGGATTGGGAGGCTGCGAATAAGGCTTCTCAGTAGAAAATATTGATACCTAGTGCAAAATCTATTGGGTTCAGTCGTCATACCCTAACAAGTTACCCTATAAACCCAAATGTTGCATAAATGGTTGTGTTAACTCCGCGACCAAGTATGTTACGTTCAGCCACTGTGTGCCTGCCTGCAGCAAGGCATCCAATAGCCATGGGAACCAGTGGCAACTTGTTAACTCTGTGCTGAATGGATGGAGTCTGAAAGAACGAGAAAAAACGCGGGTGTTTCAGACTAGCTACAATCAATTCCAGTACCAAATATAACCTTGCTTGATCGATGCCTCAACTTGGGAGGCGGACACCATGCGGGTACCACCCCGACAGGGGCCCGGCGGATAGCCTGTAGCACATGGGTCGGCAACCTCGAAATATTCGTCTTTCACTGGCAGATATCTGTTTCCCGCTCTGTAGCTCTTTGCTGCGGGTGGGGAAGAAAAACGAGAACTGAAGGCGACGACCATGTGCCCGAAAGGCATGCCATGTAGGTTGAACATGACGGGCCCCTTGTCCAGATGGGTCTTGAAGTTTTGCAGACTGTTCTCCACGTTACTACGAAGACTGATTCTTCTTGCTACCATATCCACTTGAAAATCCGCCAATCCGCTACGGCTGCTGCCAAATATCGGCATCAACAAGATCCTGCAGCGGCGTTCCCAGTCTATATCAGTGATGTGCTGCCCCGTATGCCAGGCAAGCATCACTCGTAACGAAGCTCGCCAGCAGGTATTCAGATCGGGTTGAGAATAGATTCTGACGTTCCATGTAGTGCCCATGTGACACCTCCATTATCTTTATGTTCAACCGAAAACAGACTTCGATCTATTGAAATCCAGCGAACTACCTATTTTAAATTAGCACAAATCCGCTGACACAGTGCAGTATGGAACATGCTGTATTTACAAGCCAAACCCAATATTGTCCATTCGATGATTAACGGAAAGCATAAGGAACAAGCATTGACCTCAATTCCTATTCACCTTCAATATCAAAGTTGGATAAACGGGAAGTTCTTGCTTTCAACGCGAATCATCAGGGGGCAGAGTCAAGATAGCCTAAGCTGTTGATTCATGATGAATTGATATAGAAAGGTCCCGGTGTCACAATGGCAAAGGGGTCGGAGTCGAGAGTGCCTGCATCGCGCATCACCTCGACAACAGACATGAGCGTGTTGTGGGCAAATCACTCCGTTCTTGATTCGACTCCGACCCTGGAAATCAATAGACAACAAGGAGGTTGTCATGCCAAGAAAACCCCGCATATTCCTGCCGGATCAGCCACAGCATGTGGTGGTGTGCGGGCACAACCGTGATCCGATTCTTGCTCGCCACGAAGATTTTCGCTTTCTCTATCGATGTCTGCGGGAAGCGGCCGAGCACAACTCGCTGGCGGTGCATGCTTGGGTGTTGATGCATAACCATATCCACCTTCTTGTGACACCCAAGGAAGAGCACTCCTTGCCCCGGGCCATGCAGTCAGTGGGCAGGCGCTATGCCCAGTATTTCAATCGCAGTTACCACCGCAGCGGTTCCTTGTGGGAGGGACGCTATAAATCGGGCCTGGTGGACACCGACCGCTATCTTCTGGCCTGCTACCGCTATATCGAATTGAATCCGGTACGTGCCGGTATCGCACGACGGCCGGAGGATTATCCTTATTCCAGTTTTCATGCTAATGCATTGGGGAAACCCGATGGTCTGGTGACTCCTCATAGAAATTATTTGGACTTGATTGCTGGAGGGGTCGGAGTCGAGAGTGCTCAGGCCGCGAATCATCTCGAAAATAGCCAAGTGCATTCATCAAGCCAACCACTCCGTTCTCGATTCGACTCCGACCCCGGAGATACAACACCTTATCTCGCGTTATTCGAGCAGACGGTATCGCGTAAGGTGCTGTCGGAGATCCGCCGTGGAACTGAAAAGGGTATCGGGATCGGTCAAGCGGATTTTTTGCTTAAGGTGGCAAAGTTGGTTGGGGGTGCAGATCCACACTAGGGGTGATTGCTGGAGGGGTCGGAGTCGAGAGTGCTCAGGCCGTGAATCATCTCGAAAATAGCCAAGTGCATTCATCAAGCCAACCACTCCGTTCTCGATTCGACTCCGACCCCGGAGATACCGAGCAAGCCGCCGGCGACGATTGAGTGGGAGTGGCTGGTGCTGGCTGGCAACATCGGCAATTCAAGACGCTATGGGTTCAACGCTGCATGCCAGGTCCTCAAAATCGCCCGCCACGGCTTCGACCTGTCGTTTCAATTGGCGCTTTTGCTCATCGCTGAGTTGTTGAACGATGCCATAAATCATGTCGATCGATACGTCACGATTGTGATCGAGACGCTTTTGGTAATCGGGGGTGCGCAGTGTGCGCGGGTTGGTTAGAAGTTCGGCGAGTTCACGCTGGAAAACCTCAGGGTCATCGCGGTCATTCACGATCTCCCTGAGACGTGACTGCCAGCGCCGCCGCATGTCCAGCCCCTCAAGGCCCAGCGGCTGAAACTCCCGGCTCCAGACGACCAGGATCTGTTCCTGCCCCTCATTGAGTTTGCCGAACCAGCGCTGCAGTTCCTCGTCCATGCGTTCCCGGTAGTCATCGCGCAACGCCTCGTCACTGGTGGCTTCGAATTCCTCCAGCCATTCACGGTTGGTTTTCTCAAAGCCGTCGAAGAGCTCTTTGATCTGGGTGTCATCCGCGGTGAGCAGGATATCGCCGATCGCCGGGCTGCCCTGCTGCAGGATGCCCGCCCAGGCCTGCTGAACCCGATCATTGAAGGTTTCCAGTTCGCTCCGGGTCAGGTCGCCACTGCGGAAGCGTCTATCGACATCGCGGAACAATTGCGCATAGTCGGTGACCTGGGTACTGCAATGCCAGCGCAGGAAATATTCGACCCGTGCGTCCAGCATACTGTCCTGGTCGTCGGACAGCGGCATGTAAGAGCCGAGGTATTGCGGTAACAGCCAGTCGAGGTTGTTGTAGGCCAGCTGAATACGACTACAGGCTGACAGCAACAGCACCAGGAGGAGTGTCTGGAAAATCCGCCAAAACGGGACTTGTCTGCTGTCGCTGCCAGTACGGAACGGGTTGTACTGCATATCGCCTGCTCCAAATGGGTTAGTGCGAGGACTTAAGCGACATGCGATAGCCGGCCGCCGTGAGTATCCAGCCCGCTACCAGTGCCACCATGATCGATTTCGTCTGCCCGATGGCAAAGCCGCGGCTGCCCGTGGCGAGCATTTTTTCCGGATCCAGGGCGAAGGAGGGCATGCCGGCCAGGCCGCACAGGTTCCAGGCGACAATGGCGAAGCACAGGTAACCGGCGCCCTGCAGGTCCGCGCCGAGGCGTGCCTCGGGTGGCAGGCCGGCCCGATGTCTGCCCCAGAACCACAGGGTTGCCAGCACCAGAGCCAGGATCATGTAACCGCCGGTGCCGAAAAAAACCGCGCTGGGTTCCCGCCCGGTAATGCCTGGAACTAGTATGGCCGACAGGGCGACCAGTATTACGGTGAACCCGAATAGCAGGCGTTTACCGGTAGCGGGCTCACTGGTCATGAACATACCGGTGGCGCAGACCGCCATGCCCAGCGGAAAGCCGAAGGCGAAAGACAGAAAGGCCAGCCAGCCTGTCGCGCCGTGACTGGCGAGAAAGGCCCGGTCTCCCAGGCTCTTGAGTTCGTCCTGGATGAGGGTGCCGGAGAGCACGCTGGTCAACACTATGACCAGCCCGACTGCGAAGACCCATTGTCCCTGACGCTGAATGTGCATGGTTGCCCCCTAACTGCAAATTTCCAGCAAGTATACCCGAATCGTGGGAAAACCGACTCGCTGGCGTCCAATGCAGTGACAGGATGGTAGGAATCTCCAAGGCGATGGCCTGCTTATGCAGGCTGAGAATAGGCATTGCCAGGTAAAGGTTGGAATCGAATCAGAAACCCACCGGAAAACAGGGTGTTACCCTTCGCGATAACCAGGCTGTGGAGTTCATGATACGCCGTGTCAGCAGGTGGTCGGTCCGCAGGGTGCTGTTGTTGTCCAGGTCGTGAATGACCTGGCAGACCTTGTGCCGGATTCGGCTTCGTGGAATCCGGGATGTGCTGAAGCCCAAACCGGTGGATGCCTCTGCGGGGTATCCCGGTGTCAGCCTGACATCACACGGCCCACCACGGCTTGCACCCTTGTCATTCTTTGACAACAATAGTTGATACGCCACCGCGACGCGGACGCCTGTTTCGAGGCTTTCCTCAGCAATCCGTGGTTCGTCATACCCGGGTTCTCGGGTGCCTTTCTCAAACTGCATTTCGGAGCTCTTTCATGAATCGTTTTTCCCGCGTACTGCTGATCGTCCTGTTCTGTACGAGCACCTGGGTGCTGGCTTCCGATCTGGCCAAGGAAAAACGCTGGGCCGAACAGATCGTGGATGCACTGATCGACGGCGAGGCGGTGTGGCTCAACGATGGCAGTACCGATTATCTCGGCATCTATACCCAGGCCGAAGAGGACAAGGGTCAGGCGGCGATCATCCTGCACGGCACCGGCGTGCACCCGGATTGGCCGCAGGTGGTGAAACCCCTGCGGGTCGACCTGCCCGGGCACGGCTGGCATACCTTGTCGATCCAGATGCCGGTGCTGGCGAATGAGGCCGACTACAAGGAATACGTGCCGCTCTACCCGGAAGTGAATCCGCGAATCGATGCAGCCATTGCCTATCTGCACGATCAGGGTATCAAGCGCATCGTGCTGGTTGCTCACAGCCAGGGCGCGACCATGGGCGCGTATTACCTGCGCACCCACCCGGAAGGCTTCGCGGGTTTCGTGAGTATCGGCATGTCCGGCAATTTCGGCAGCGAGGTACAGGATGGCGTGCGTTCGCTGGGCATGATGAATCTGCCGGTGCTCGATCTGTATGGCAGTGATGATCTGGAGGGTGTCCTCAATAGCGTCGAGCAACGTGCCCAGGCTGCTGGCAAGCTGGCGTTCACCCAGCGAAAGGTTGATGGTGCCAACCACTTTTTCGACGGTAAGGAGGCCGAACTGGTTGAGATCGTCAGCGCCTGGCTCGAGCAGCTCTGACACAACTGGTGCGCGTCTGTTTCATTGCATTGCCCGGCGGACGGCCTGGTTCCCAATGTCGGAGTCATGCGGATAGCCTTCCAGGATGTGTATGCGCCCGTCAGTAAGCACCGACCAGGTTGACGCGGGTAAAGCGGGGCAGGTGGTGCACGACCCGGGTGGACGAGGATCGGCGATCACCGGCTTTAAGATCGGGGATTTGCTGGGTGGCGTTACCGCAGCGGCTGTTGCCTTGCCTCAGGCCATGGGGCTTGGAGTCGCCCTGTTTCTCGCGATGGGATTCGATGCCTCCACCGGTGCATTTGCCGGCCTGGTCGGAGCGGCGTCTCTGTCACTGATCTCCGGCTTGGGGGGCGCGACCATCGGGATGATCAGTGCGCCTAATGGTCCTGTCACGATCTTTCTTTCGAGCTGCATGGCGTCGGTGGCAGTGCTGGGCGTGCAGGATAGTGACCTGCTCCTGGTTCTCGCGCTTGTGATTGGATTGACGGGAGTCTTCCAGTTTCTGCTGGGAGCTATTGGAGGGGGGCAACTGGTTAAGTTTATTCCTTACCCGGTTGTCGCGGGGATCGTCAGTGGCGTGGGCGTTCTCATGGTCGTGTCACAGCTCAAATCCCTTTCCGGAGTGGAAGCAGGGGGTTGGGGAGGTTGGTGGATCTCAATCCCGGTGGTTACCGCACTGCTGACATTCACCTCAAGTTTAATCGTAAGTCGGGTTATGCCGAAACTTCCCGCAGTCCTCACAGGGCTGGTTGTTGGAGTAGCGGTGTTTCATCTGCTGATGCTGGCTGCACCGGGTCCAATACCCGAATCATGGGTCGTAGGTACCATACCGGGATTCAACTTCAGTCATATCAGCACTGACACAATCTCGTTCAGCGGGTTGCCATGGGGATTTATCGTCATCTCGGCGTTGACCCTTGTAATGATTGCTTCTGTCGACTGTCTTCTGACGGCTGTCGTCGCGGATGAACAAACCGGTGAGCGGCACTCTGCCAACAGAGAGTTGGCGGCGCAGGGCATTGGGCAGCTTGTTGCGGGTCTGCTCGGTGGGCTGGGAGGCGGCGGCACCAAAGGTGCCACGCTGGTCGCGATAAAATCCGGTGGGCGACGCTGGTCGGCGGTGATTACCAGCATAACCTTTGTCATGCTGATTCTGTTTCTCAGGCCGGCGGGTGAGTGGTTGCCGATCAGCGCGCTTGCGGGTGTGATCATCTTCGTCGGCACCGGGCTTATCGAATGGAATATTGCCCGCTGGTTGCGCAGAAGCGAAACCCGTATCGATGGGGTGGTTGCCTTGTTGGTGTTCACTGCAACGCTAAGCTTTGATCTTATGATCGGTGTTGGTGTAGGAGTTGTTGGCGCGGTCCTGTTGTTCATGCGTCTCCTGGTGTCTGCGCGGGTAGTCCACGAATATTCAACGGGAAAAGAGCGTCATTCCCTCTTGCATCGAACCGAGGAAGAGAGCGCTTTACTGGATCAATACGGGGATCGAATCGTTTATATCGAACTGCGGGGTAATCTGTTCTTTGGTACCGTGGACAGACTGTTCACGGAATTGCTTCCCGATCTGAACCGGCCGGTCTGGATGGTGCTTAATATGCGGCGTGTTCAGTCCATGGACATATCGGGTCTCAATCTGTTCAGGCAAATGATAAAAAGGCTGGATGCGCATGGCGGGCATATGGTGTTTTCGAACGTCAGAAATAGTGTTGCCCGAAGTCGCAAGATGAGAAAGTTGATGCAGTGGCTGGGTCCCGCAAAGGGTTTGCCGAAAGTCAAAACCTTCAAGAGTACGGATGGTGCATTGGAGTTCGTTGAAAACGAATTGCTGAAGAGCCTGGGCTGTAAGCCTGCTTCGATGATGCATGAGATGGAACTGACCGAAACAGAACTCTTCAGGCATTTGAACCAGGAAACTCGCGAAGCTTTAAAGGCGGTCATGTGTGCCGACTCAAAAAAGAGAAAGGAGGTGGTATATGCCTATGGGGAATTTGGCGATAAGTTATATTTTATCGAAAGCGGGCAGGTTGAGATCAGGCTTCCCACCAGAATCTATCACTACAAACGTTTAGCGAAGTTAGGGCCCGGTTCCTTCTTTGGGGAGGAGGCCTTTTTAGATCCGGCACCAAGGACGGCTACGGCTATCGCAACTCGAGATGCAAAACTCTTGGTATTGAGCAGAAACAGCTTCGAATCATTGCATGAAGAGGGATTCAGAGACGCACGATGGGCCGTATTGTGTAATGTGGCCAGGTCGTTATCCCAACAGTTGCGATGGGCCCAGTCGGAGATGAAACGACTGGAAAGACATTGAAAGCCTCTGGAGCAAGCGGCTTAAATCTCCTGATAGGGAGTGGCCATAGCGCTGCCTTTGCGTCTCCTGACGTCAGTACAAATGCCCCTGAACCTCGGATCTGGCGAAGACCTTTGTGATACACAGTCACAGGCGTAGCACAGAATAAGAGGGCGTTAACCCGGCGCGATACTTTGCGTACCTCAGCGGCTCAGCTCAAAAGAGCATTCACGTAGTCTAGCATGTGTGTGCGGGTGGCCTGGTCGGGCAACACGCCAGAGGCGGCCTGCAGGTTTTCCTGCATGTGATCGACCCGGGTGGTGGCGGGAATCGCACAGGTCACATGCGGGTGGGAGAGGATAAACTTCAGGCAGTACTGGGCCCAACTGGTGCAGTCCAGTTCAGCGGCCCAGGGTGGCAGGGGTTTGGCGGAGAGTGCGTCGAGCAGGGCAGCGCGTCTGAAGGGTCGATTGATGATCACCGCGATGCCCCGATCCGCAGCGAGCGGCAGCAGCCGTGACTCCACCTCCCGGTCAAGCAGATTGTAGGTGAACTGTACAAAATCCAGGGGTTCTTGCCGCAGCACCTGTTCCAGTTCCTCATGACGTCGGCCATGAGAGGTCGTGACACCGATGTAGCGGACCCGCCCCTCGGCCTTCCACTCTTTCAGTGTCTGCATATGGGTTTTCCAGTCGAGCAGATTGTGAATCTGCATCAGATCGAACTTAGCCACACCCCAGAGGCCCAGGGAGTTCTCCATCTGTTCGATACCCAACCAGCGGGTCGGTGTCCATACCTTGGTTGCGGTGAAGAGTTCACCGTGATGCTCGATCTGCTTCAGAGCGAGGCCGACGGTCTTCTCGGAGGTGCCATACATGGGCGAGGAGTCGACCAGACCGCCGCCGCCATCCAGGAAGGTCTTCAGCACCCTGGCTCGGCGTTCGACCTGCATGGGATAATCGCCCACGTCAAAGGTGAGCCAGGTGCCCATGCCGAGCAGGGGAATCTTTTCCCCGCTGACGGGAATCGTCCGTTTCGGCAGACCCGTTCGGGGTTTTGCGGGTAAGGGCAGTGTGGCACAGGCCGCTAAAGCGGCCGTCATCTGTAGCAGTTTGCGTCGTGTTACCATATCGCTCTCCTGGAACGGGGCGACCCAAGACCGTTGGGCGCGGACATCATGGCTTGTTAGCTGAGGGTTCGCGAAGCACATCCCGCTTTTCCATAATAGAACCTTTTATCTGGAGGCGGGTTCCAACCATTTATTCCCGCAACGTGTGAATCAAGATGCCTCACCTCTACTATGTACACGATCCCATGTGCAGTTGGTGCTGGGCCTTTCGTACGCAACTCCAGACCCTGCGGCAATGCCTGCCTGCGGGTATCAGCCACAGCCGGTTGCTCGGCGGACTCGCGCCGGATACCGATGAGCCGATGCCGCAAGCGATGCGCGACCACCTGCAGACGACCTGGCGGCGAATCCAGGAAAGAGTGCCGGACACCGAATTCAATTTTGAATTCTGGAAGCAGACGACACCGAGGCGCGCCACCTACCCTGCCTGCCGAGCGGTGATAGCCGCGCGCAGCCTGATGCCTGAAGCAGAGGAGCAAATGATTCTGGCGATTCAGCAGGCCTACTACCTCGAGGCACGCAACCCCTCTGATGAGCCTGTGCTTGTTTCATTGGCCGAAGCAATCGGACTCGACCGCCAGAGATTCACCGAAGCGCTACGGAACACTTCAACTCAGCGGACGCTGGAAGAGGAGATCAAACATAGCCGGGACCTGGGTGTACACAGCTTTCCTTCATTGGTGCTTGAAGTGGGCAGTGGGCATTGGCCAATCCCGATTGACTATCTTTCCGCTCAGACGATGCTGGAGACGATCGTAATGATTCTCGACGGATGATGTAATGACCCTATCCGTTCAAAGCTCATTCATGTTTGCCAGCAAGTCGGTGAATGAGTCAGCGGAAACCGGCTGGCTGAACAGGTAGCCCTGGGCCAGATTGCAATCGAGTGATCTGAGAATCTCCAGTTGTTCCTGAGTTTCGACACCTTCGGCAATAACATTGAGACCAAGATTCCGTCCCATGGTGATGGCGGCATTGACCAGTTCGCGATCGGCTGGATCGGTGGAGATGTCCTGGATGAAACTGCGATCGATTTTGAGTGTGTTGAACGGATAGTTGCGAAGATAGCTAAGTGAAGAATAGCCGGTACCGAAATCATCCATGGAAAGTTTGATTCCAGCTTCACTCAGGTCCGTGAGCAGATGCTCGACAAAGACATTCGCGCTCATGAGCACACCTTCGGTGATTTCAAGTTCGAGGGTGTCACCGGGTAACTGGTTGGATTCGAGTAACTCGTTCACATAGGTCAACAGGGACGGATCACGGAACTGACGAGGTGATAGGTTGACGGCGATGGTGAAATCTCTTGATTCACGCCATTGTGCCGTCAATTCAAGGGCCACCCGCAACACATGACGCCCGACTGGGATGATCTGTCCGGTCTGTTCCAGAACCGGTACGAACTCATCGGGCGAGATCTGGCCAAGCACCGGTGAGTGCCAGCGTAGCAGCGCCTCAGCGCCGACCACCTTCAGGTTACGTGTGTCAACCAGTGGCTGGAAATGGATGTATAACTCATTGCGTTCGAGTGCGCCATGCAGATGTTCCTCGAGCAGG
Organism: Candidatus Thiodiazotropha sp.; assembly: GCA_040506775.1. Classification (GTDB taxonomy): domain Bacteria; phylum Pseudomonadota; class Gammaproteobacteria; order Chromatiales; family Chromatiaceae; genus Thiodiazotropha. Next base: position 185,198 of record JBEVWC010000027.1, on the reverse strand, counting down.
AGCCGCCGTTGGGCGGCTGAGTTCATGTCTTTGGTGTAGTAGTTAAACGTGTTGCGGCCCTCGTCTTTTGAGAAGTACATCGCCGAATCTGCATTGCGAAGCAACTCGTTGGGTGTCTGACTGTCTGTTGGATAGATGGCGATGCCCAGGCTGCAGGTGAGCAGCAAGTCACGGCCGTTGAGCTGGAATACCTGGCGAAACTGCTGCAGGATACTGACCGCCACGGGACGGGCGTCATCAGGAGTGTTCAGTCCACCGAGTAAGACCACAAATTCATCGCCACCCAGCCGTCCGACTGTGTCGCCATCGCGGAGTGATTGATTCAGCCGCTCAGCGGCCTGGATCAGAAGGCGGTCGCCGGTGTCGTGTCCGAGCGTGTCGTTGATCTTCTTGAAATCGTCCAGATCGAGAAACAGCACAGCGACCTGGGTGCCGGTCCGGCGCGCCTCTTTGATCAGTTGGGATAGACGATCAAGGACGAGAAAACGATTGGGCAACTGGGTCAGACTGTCGAAATGGGCATGCCTCAGGATCTGCTCCTGCTGGCTCTTGAGTAGCGAGATGTCTACCGCTGCAGTGCGAATGCCAATCACATTTCCGTTGCTGACGATGGGGGACGAATAGGTGAGTATCGGGAAGGTGGTGCCATCCTTGCGTAGTGCCTGGTATTCGTTACCTTCAGTATTTGCCCTAAGCTCCCGCATGATCTTGGTTGAGTTAGAAGTCACCTTGTCGTGATATTCAGGGGTTACGATATCTGTGATGTTCATCCCGCTCAGGTCGGTATCTCTGTAGCCGAATGACTGACATGCCTGACGATTGGTGTAGGTAATCAGACCTTGTGTGTCTATTTCGCAGATTGTCAGCGGAAGCATATCGGCGAGTTCCCTGAAACGCTGTTCACTGACGCGCAGGATCTCTGTAACGCTGACCGATTGAATCGCTTCGCTGCTGTAGGAGGCGAGAATAGTTCCTATCTCCTTGTCTTCTTCTGCGAAAGGCGCAGACGCTTTACCATGCAGTGTAAGCAGACCCATGACGGCTCCATCCTTGCGGAGCAGGGGGAAGGCCAGCAGTGATGCATCACGATACGCTTCCCAACCGCTTGGTGACAGATCGGGCTGACTGCTGATGTCCTGGATGAGCAGGGGTTTGCCGGATTTGAGTATTTGATGGAAAACGGAGTGCACTGCGAGTGGAAAGGGAATGAACTCGGCTGTGTGCCCTTCGTCGATTACATGGGTGCGTCGCAGACCCTCTTCATGAACAATATAGAAGCTGCCGCCTGCGGCGGACATATGGTCGGCAAACTCGTCCAGAATGCGGGATGTCAGGCTGTCCACATCCTTACAGGTTGAAAAGCCACGGGCAGTATCCACGATTTTACGCAGACGGGCGTTGATGTTGGCCAACTTTGTATTGATGTCATCCAGTTCTTGAGTGCGTTCATTGACCAAACTTTCCAGGTGTTCCTGATAGTTTCGGTTCTCCCGGATCAAACGGGTATTTTCAAGGGCCTGATCGATGGTATGTTCGAGTATGTCCTGTCCTGCGACAGGTTTGATCAGGTAGTCATAGGCGCCCAAGCGCAATGCCTGGATCGCGTCTCCGATTACGCCGGCGCCGGAGATCACGATGATCGGAAGATCCGGTGCCAATTGCCGGGATTGGCGTATTAAATCGAGTCCGTTCATTACCGGCATACGTAGATCGGTCAGTACCAGATCAGGCGGTGATTGACGGATAAGCTCGATGGCTGTCTGACCGTTATCAGCTGTGATCACCTCATAGCCGATGTCTTCAAGGTGATCCTGAAAGCTATGACGGATAACCGCCTCATCGTCAACAACGAGAATTCGGACTATTGGTGAGGGGGGTTGCATCGTAATGACTCAGTCTGTGTTCAAGTAACTCATTAATTGAACAAGCCGTTGCTTGAGTTCGGTCAGATCTCTGAGTGGCTTCCTGCACAGCCAGCTAGACACATTGGGCAATTCGTGTAGCTCGGGAGGTATTGAAAAGTCCGGTGATCCTGTGCAGATCAGAAAACCCATCGAGGGATGATGGGGTGCACTCCGGCGGATGAACTCATTCCCATCAATGCCGGGGAGGCGGATATCCACGATGGCTGCTGAAAACGTATGCTGTTTCAATAGGTCGAGCGCTATCTCTGCGGATTCGGCCACATGTGTTTGCCAGTCCTGGTCATCGAAATAATCGCTCAGACTCTGTCGGATTATGTGTTCATCGTCCAGAATAAGAATTGTAGTCATGTCTAACTTTATCCGGAAATAGGGTCGTATTCGTCGCTGAATATGTCAGTCTACTGGGGATTGAAGTGTGATGAACATCGTTTCTGGCCTTATCAGTTAAGTGCAGACAGGTAATAGAGAAATGATCATCAAGTAGCGCAAGCTAGTATTAGAATTCATGCTGAGCTCTCCCGGTGTAACGGCAGGCAGACCTTGAAGCGTGAGCCTTTTCCTGGCAACGATTCAACACTCATGTGGCCATGGTGGTTTTCGGTAATGATGAAATAGGAAATGCTCAGACCCAGACCGGTACCGACCCCAACCGGTTTGGTGGTGAAGAAGGGTTCAAATACCCGCTTGCGTGTGCTCTCGTCCATGCCTGGTCCATTATCTTCGATCTCCAGGCAAACCTGCTTGGCCGGTTGGTCGAGATAGGTACGCAGGATGAATCGAGATGGCGCTGTTTCGTTCTGTGCCATGGCCTGCGCGCCGTTACTCAGTAGATTCAGGATAACCTGCTGTATCTTTGCGCCTTCGCAGGGTATGTCAGGCAGTTGATCATCATACTCTCTGAGAATCTCAATTTGCTTAAAATCATATTCCTTCTTTAGGTCATAGTCCGCCATGGCCAGTTTGATGGACTTGTCCACAAGCTCGTTGAGGGAATGGGAGGTGATCGTGGCGCTGCCTTTTCGCGCAAAGCTGAGCATGTTGTCTACAATTTCCGCAATACGACTGCCTGAGTCCTTGATTGCATCGAGCATGCGTGGAATCCCACGATCCTGCATGAAGGTCTGGATGGCCTCTGTTGTGGTGCCAGCCACTTCTGCTGCCTTGATGCTGATGGAGTTGTCCAGTTTATCCACCAGTCGGTTGGACAGCACATTCGCAGTCTGCAGGATGCCGGCAAGCGGGTTATTGATCTCGTGCGCCATGCCGGCAGCAAGACCGCCTACCGATAGCATCTTTTCACTTTGAATCATCATTTCCTGAAGTTTTACTTTCTCAGAGACATCGTCGATCCGGATAACCGCGCCCTCGACGCCGTTCGTTACCAGTGGATAGATGGTGACATCTTCGTAACAGGCGTGGTTATCACAGGGGCGAGTATTGGCCTGCTCGTGGATGACCTCCCGTGTACGGATGCTATGGATGATCTTCTCAGTAACCGTCGACATCCAGGGCAGCAGATCGACGATTTTACTGCCCCGGGCGCTGTCGGCGTCGACGCCAGTGGCGTGTTCCACGGTTTTGTTCCATTGGGTAACGCGACCTTCGCTGTCAACGCCTATCAGAGCGGATGGCATGGAATCGATGATATTGGTGAGATAGTTACGTAATCGATAGAGCTCTTTTTCATCACGCTTACGTTCTGTGATGTCCTGAACAAAGGCCACATGGAATTCTTCGCCTTCAAAGTGCATGACGTTCTCGATCACCTGGATTGGAAAGATTTCGCCATTGTTGCGCTGATGCTGGGCTTCCACCGTTCTGGTATTTTCTTTCTTCAACACGCTGATGCCGTACTTCCAATCTTCCTTTTCGAAGCCGGGAGCGAAATCGAATACGGTCATCTGCTGGAGCTCATCTCGGGTGTAGCCAAGGCTTGAGCATCCCATTTCATTGACGTCGAGGACCTCGCCACCTTTCCCCATTTTCCAGATGCCGATCGGTGCTTTGTCGAAAATGAACTGGGTGAGTCGGAGTGACTTTTCCATGCTCTTGCGATGAGAAATATCCGTGTGAGTGCCGATGAAGCGAAGTGGCTTCCCTGCTTCGTCACGGTCTACAATCTTTCCTCTGCCCTGTATCCACATGTATCTGCCATCTTTGCGTAGGAAGCGAAATTCCACCTCGAAGCTCTCGAGTTCACCGGTCAGATATTTATCTACAACTGATTTGACTCGTTCTAAGTCATCTGTATGCGTGCGTTGCTCCCACTCTTCGAGCGCACTTGGGAACTCATAGGGTAGATAACCCGCCATGGTGTAGTAGCGTGTATCGAAATAGACTTCATTGCGTATGAGGTCCCAATCCCAGATCCCTTCGTTGGCGCCGGAGAGAGCAAGATCGAGCCGTTGTTGATTTTCACTAAGAGCCTGCTCCATGTGTTTGCGTTCCGTGATATCGGTCACTAAGCCATAGAATACTGTTTGATTTCCCACCTGTCTGGGAACTGAGTGGGCTTCGAACCAAATCTTGTCACCGCCGGGTTTTATGAATTGACCTTCGTAATGCCAGGCGCTCTGATTTGCTACCGCCTGTTGGATAGACAATAGAAAGCCGGGTTGATCGGCTTCCGGAAGGCAAGCGACGAACTCATCGAAAAACCGCTCGGGCTCCGGGTCGATGCCCAGTATTTCTGGGCACTTTTCACGTATGACTGTTATAACAGAACTTTGGCTTTCGACTGCATCGGGAGTAGTCGCCATGAACTGATAAACAACGCCGGGTACATTGGATACAAGCTCTTTGAGTCGTTGTTCATTCTCACGAAAGGCATTTTCACGATTTTGAAATTTAACAGCCATTCCCTGGAGATTGTCCCTCAGTCGATCAAATTCCTTGCTAAATGGGATGGGCCATTGCTTTACCCACGTACCAGCAGTAATCATTTCCACGCATTTGGAATAGTCCGACAGGGAATCGGACAGTCGAGTTGTCACGATCCAGGTCAATGCGAGCGTGAGTGCCAGTGCAAGCGCCAGACTGAAGATGATTGCTGGGGTAGGGGATTCTGGTGTGAGCAGCCACATACATACGGCAATGATACCTGCTTCAATAAAGGCTAAGGAGCCGAACATGAAATAGAGATGTCGCTTAATCGACAACAGTGGTTTCATAAAACCTGATCCAATTACTGGGATAAGATTCCTCGCATCTCAACCAGAGATGCTTCCGTACCCGTTATAATATTCAGAAGCAGATCTCATTCTACTGGCAGAAACTTACGAGTCATAGGGTTGTGCATACTCTGTGCAGACTGCAATCAAGTATTGTTCGTCTGATAATGGCAAAGACGTGATGCAACGCTGCTATGACAATTTAAGAATAGCCGCTTTCCTGTGATTTACTTTTCCAGTCGTGGCCATTGCGGCCTTTGTGTATCACTACTGTTGCCTATTGAGTACTTTTGTTCCTTTTAGCCTGAATTATTTATATACGTCGAGACGGTATGTCTCCCATTATCAGCACATAACGATCACGGCAAAGATCGACCGACGAACCCATGCTTTTAAATAAAGCGATTCACAATTAATGCGCTTTACAAGTACGGCACCGAAACTAACGTTTCAGAGTTGCAGGGGTGTGGGGATAACGAGGGGTAGAGTAAGGGATTTTCCGGTTATTGAAGCGTTCCCGTGTCCAAATTAAATCACATGAACGATTAATCTGGTTACGCATAGGGGTTTATGAACAAGCGAACCGGTTTATGAGTGTGCTTGTGTATATTCATGAAAATTATGACTTAAGTGCGGTTGCGCGCTTAAGGAACGTGGTGTAGCTCAACTACACAAGAAAACGCCGCTGGGTGAAAAATCAGCCACAACCCTCCGGGTCAGCTCTGAAAATGCGTCACTCGGTGATACCGTCGCTCAGGATGCAGACACCAATAGCGGCGGAATACAGACGTCAAATGAGACGGACTGACTTCCAGCGGATGCTATCTTGGCTTGGCTTATAATTTTCAGTACATCAAGCATGTCCATGATCGAGGTGTGGCACGTTTCCGATGAAGACAACATATCGGGTCGTCAGATTAACAGTATAACTCGTTGAACTTTTGCTTGAATACACTGAAGTATGCTCAATCAGATGACGAATATCAAAGGTATAGCATTCGGTTTGTCAGTCACGTTATGCGCATTTTTGAAACTGACTTGAGGGTGGCATTGCAAAGGGTACCTACTTCAGGAATACCTGATGGTATCGGTCGGGATTTATCAGGACCTCTGATGGTCATTGGATTCGTAACAGCAGACCCTGGTTTTCCATGGTTGATCGGTTCACTTGAATGTCCTGACATTGTGTGCAGAAAACCGGTAAGTGGGATTGCCGGCAAAATCGACCGATTGTCAATATCAATCCTGTATTTGACCAATTTGCGGCATACTTGTTGCATCGATATCCACCGCATTTGTTATAGTTAACAGATCGATGTCTGAATTTAGGTATGGTTACCTGAGCCTGTATCGGTTTGATGCCAATCCTCAGGCAACTGGAAATGCACCCCATGATGAACGCTGAACGAATCACCGTATCTCCATTCGCCTCGTTGTTCCCAATCACTTGTCTGTTTGCGTTAGTGATTCTTGTTTATGGAGTCGATCTGGCCTATGCGGATGATTTGAGCGCAGATCGGTCGAATCATCGGCCCAAGATAGGCTTGGTGCTGAGCGGAGGCGGCGCGCGGGGTGCATCGCACATAGGAGTGTTAAAGGTGTTGGAGGCACACAGGATCCCGATCGATATCATCACCGGTACCAGCATGGGCTCTATTGTGGGCGGCATGTATGCCTATGGCTACTCGGTCGATGAGATAGAGCGACTGTTGGCAGAGACCGACTGGGATCGTGTATTTCGTGACGAAGCACCCCGGTCTGAGCGAAGTTTGCGGCGTAAACAGGATGACTATAATTTCCTCATCAAACTGGAAGCGGGCATCAAGGATGGGAAGTTCATCATTCCGAAAGGACTGTTGCAGGGCCAACAGTTATCGCTGAGGCTGAAATCCCTAACCCTCTCAGCGCCTGATGATTTCGATGATATGCCGATCAGGTTTCGGGCTGTAGCCACGGATATCGAGTCGGGAGAGGCTGTTGCATTGCAGCGTGGTTCGCTGTCTGATGCCATGCTTGCAAGTATGGCGATTCCAGGTGTCTTCGCACCGGTGGAGTGGCACAACCGGTTGCTGGTCGATGGTGGGGTGGCGAATAATCTTCCTGTTCAACTGGCCCGCGATCTCGGTGCCGATATCATCATCGCGGTCGATTTGAGCAGTGAAATGCAGTCCAAAAAAGGACTGGGATCACCCTTCAGTATCCTCAATCAGACCTTGGGTTTTACCATTCAGAAGAATACGGATGAACAGCGCGCACTGCTCACACCATCCGATATTCTGATCCAACCCGATTTGAGTGGATACTCCTCGACTGATTTCTGGCAGGCAGGCGAGATGATCGATCATGGCGCCACTGCAGCCAACCTCAAAAATCAACAACTCAGCAGACTCTCCCTGACTGAAAATGCGTATAGAAGCTACGTTTCGAATCTCAGGCAACGACATGACGTACCTGTGATCATCGATAAGATAAGCTTTGATAATCAAACCCCTTTGGATACGGATATTCTGAAAGCCCATATCACACTCAATGCGGGTGATGAATTGGATCTTCCGGGCCTGGAAGACGATTTCAATCAGTTGTTTGGTATGAATATCTTCAAACGGATCGATTATGACCTGATGCGTGGGGAGGAAGATACTGAGCTGATGATTCACGCTGAAGAGAAGGACTGGGGGCCGCACTATATCCGCTTTGGCATGATCATGCAGACCAACTTTGAGGAAATGGGGTCCTTCAATCTGGCGACCAGCTATACCCTGAATCCGATCAACAGCATGGGTGGGGAGTGGCGCTCTGAAATTGCCATCGGCCATGATCAGAGGCTGACCACTGAACTGTACCAACCGATCGATGATCAACTCAGATACTATTTCCGAACCGCTCTCGGCTACTACAAGAACCATGTGGGTATATACGAATCGGGACATCAGATTGCGGACATGGAAGTGAGTTATTCGAGCCTGGGATTGGCTGCAGGCCGGCATTTCGGGAACTGGGGAACCCTTGAACTGGGCGCCTACACGGGTTCCGGTGATACGGGTACCTTCATCGGTGATATGTCAGCCCCCAATCGGGATATCAAAATTGGCGCCTGGGTCGCACGATTCATGTATGACAATCTGGACAGTATCAATCTGCCCCGGTCAGGTTCGATGGCGAGTGTGGTATGGACGGCACACAGGGATGAGTTGGGGGCGGATCGTGAGTTCGATACCTATACGGTAGAAGGCCTTAATGCAAACAGCTGGGGAAGAAATACCGTCATGTTATGGGCCGGTATTGCAGGTGCGGCCAACACTGACGAACCGGTCACTGATGCATTTTCAGTGGGAGGGCTATTCAATCTCTCCGGTTACCATGAGTCGGAATTGTCGGGTCGCTATGCCGGAATCATGCGCATGATCTACCTGCGGGAGATCGGTAACAGCCGATCGATCTTCAAACTGCCGGTCTACCTCGGCGCTTCACTGGAGGCCGGAAATGTCTGGAACCGGCGAGAGGATATTCGTTTCGATTCGCTGATCTATGCCGGTACTGTCAATTTGGCCATCGACTCTCCCTTGGGACCAGTTTATCTTGCCCAAGGATTTGCTGAGGGTGGACGAACAGAAACTTACCTTTATCTGGGGAGGACGTTTTCTTTTTTCTGAGCGATCAAGACTGAAATGTTTCGAAGACGACACTGTCTCAGGGTCTACGTCAAAAGGTGCTAGGCCCTCTCATTCTTGAGCCTCTCCCGCACCGCCATCAACAGTTTGCCAAAGGTGTTGTGACCGCGTCCGTCGCGCCCACATCCCCAGAAGTAGTCGTATTGACTGTTTTCAACGATCGTCTTGTCGTCAGTTGCGAGTAAGGCCTCGGCGGCTTCAGGGTGAGTTCGGCATTTGATATATATGGCGCGTGTCATATAGACTTCCCTCACTTCATTCCAGTCATTTCTGATCTGTTTTTTATTTTTTGCTGCCAGTTTAGCCGCCTTCAAGGGATGGTCAGCATCACGAACGGCGCTGCGCAAAGTACCGGGTTCAAATTTCATCCCCTGATAGTAGTGCTCCACGGAGGGCCAGGTGTCCCCGTCAAGATCGAATTCGTGTTTTGAGTAGCTTGAGAGGATATTCAATGGATCGCTGCGCGAGACATAAAGCGGCGATGATTTCGACTTGGAAAAAAACATCTTTTGGCGCCTGTGATTTGCTTACCAGGTTGTATCCTGCCTTGATGGAGTGGTTGTGTCGATCTCTTTGTTATGCGGTGTAGAAATGCTTTCAAATTCGCTGTTTGTGGTCGTGGATGGCTGCGGGCCCCAGTGAAGCCTGGGCCGGGATATTGTCGGAAAGAAGCTGATACAGGGTTAACAGTACCGAATCAGATTGCTATCGCAAAATCGGCCGGCGGGTGTCAGATTGATTCAGAACTTTCCTGACCTGACAGGCGAACCCTGACCGCCAGACCGCCCAATGGTGAGCGCGAAAAATCAATCACTCCATGGTAAGCCTCCACGATGTCCCGAACGATGGCCAACCCCAGTCCATAACCATGGGTCTGCTGGTCAAGCCGTATGCCCCGCTCGCCGAGTCTCTCTAACTGTGTCTCCGCTACTCCGGGGCCATCGTCCTCGATCAGGATATCAATGGTTTCTGTTGTTTCGATACTGACCCGCACTCTGCTGTTGGCCCATTTGCTCGCATTGTCGAGCAGATTGCCAAGCAGTTCAGTGAGGTCGTCGTCGCGCAGGCAGACGTTGATCTGCTCAGGTAAAAACAGATCCCATTGCAGATGTTCACCCTGAGGTGTGCGCTCAAGGGTCTTATGCACACGACGAATTGCCCGGACCAGGTCCGACTGGTTGGTAACCGCCGTATCGGCGCTGCGCAGGCGCGCGCGAATCAGTTCCCGGTCGACCCGCCGACGCATGAACTGGGCCAGCTCATCCAGATCGTTGGCCAGTTCAGGTTGCCCGATATTTCGAAGACGCTGGGCATCCGCCCCCAGGGCCGACAGCGGTGTCTTCAATCCATGCGCCAGGTCGGCGGTCCAGGCGCGCGCCCGCTCGACCATGGCATCCCGTGCTTCAAGTAGTTCGTTGATCTCCTCCACCAGGGGCATGACCTCGTCGGGGTAGGGGTCCTGCAGACGCTGTACCCGTCCTCCGCGTATCGCCAGCACGCCGTTTCGCACCAGTTCAAGAGGTGACAGTCCCATGCGTACCTGAACCCAGCTGGCCGCCGTCAGAAACAGCGCCAGCAGTACGAAATAGGGCAGCATGTCAGCGGCAAAGGCGTGTCGCGCCACGTGCAGATCACTGCTGTCCCTGGCCACAGCAACTCGCAACCTGCGCGCCAGGGTATCGGGTTCAAGAATGATCTGGCGTTCCTGCACCATCAGTTCCTGGTCGGCTGGGCCGGGCAGGCGATGGTGATGCACCTCGCCCACCTGGAGTTGATCCTGCGGCAGTTTGATGACGTTGTCCCATAGAGAACGGGAACGTAACAGGGTGGGCCGCGCATCATCCTGAACCTGCCAGTAGAGGCCGCTGAGGGGTTCCTCAAAACGGGGATCCACCAGATTTCCGGTGACATGAATACGGCCGTTGCGATCGATGTCGAGGCGGCCGATGAGTTGATTGAGGTAGGTTTCCAATTCGCTGTCGAAGCGACGCTCAAGATGGTGTTCGAAAAGTTTGACCAGGCTGAACCCGGCAAGGATCAAGGCCAGGAGCATGAAAACCGTCGCGGCGCTGAGCAGCCGGAAGCGCAGCGAACGAATGCTCACAATGGCAGATTCTCGATGATATAGCCGAATCCCCGCCGGGTTTCGATCAGATCGGTACCCAACTTGCGGCGCACCCGGCCCACCAATACCTCGATCGAGTTGGAGTCGCGTTCGAAATCCCGGGCATAGAGTTGCTCATTCAGCTCCAGCTGTGAGACCACCCGTCCGGCATGGGTCATGAGATAGCTCACCAGACGGTATTCCTGGGGTGAGAAATGGACCGGAGTTCCATTGACGCTGACCCGCATCTGGCGTGGATCGAGGGTTACCGCACCGATGTTCACCACCGGGTTTGCGACCCCCGCGCTGCGGCGCAGAATGGCACGCAGGCGCGCCAGCAGTTCCTCGACCTGAAACGGCTTGGCCAGATAGTCGTCAGCGCCGGCATCGATGCCTTCCACCCGTTCGTTCCAGTCGCCCCGGGCAGTCAGAATCATCACCGGGCAGGTACAACCCTCGGAACGCCAGCGTTTGAGCACGCTAAGCCCGTCCATTCCAGGTAGTCCCAGATCGAGTATCACCGCCGAGTAGGACTCCGTGCCGCCCTGAAACCAGGCGGCGTCGCCATCCACAACCCGCTCGACCACATAACCGGCGCCTTCCAGGGCTGATGTGACGCTTGCGGCCACCTTGTCGTCGTCTTCAACCAGCAGAATACGCATCAGTCATGGGTCTCCGTGATGCGTTCCCCGGTGGCGGCATCGAGATGCACCCGGTAGAGACGCCCCAATCCGTCCAGGACCTTGAACTCGTAGACCCAGCGCTCGAACTCGAACTCATACTCGGTGGCAACGATATCCCCGTGTACCTGGGCCCTTAAACGCTTCATCACTTCGGTGACTGGCAGTGCCTCTCCGCGCTCCACCGCACGTCGCGCCTTGTCATAGGAGTGATCATCGTCCTCCCAGTTGCGCGGGGTATCCGAGAGAGCCACGGGCGCGGACAGCGCGCAGAGCGCGATGAGCGTGAGTAACCATCTGGCAGAGGAGTGAAACGTCGGCATGGAAGTCGTGTGCATAGTCAATCGATCAATACATCAACCATAAACCAAAGTCTTGCATCAATCCAAGTGTCCGGAATCGAGCACCGGCACCACCCAGAAGTGCATGCCGCTGCCGCGAAAGTCCCGTTTGATCCGGGTCAGCAGTTGCTGCGCCTCGGACACCGGCAGATAAAATTTGAACAGCACCTGGCGGCGCTTGCCCGCCACCTGCTCGGATAGCGACATGGCGTGCACCGAACTGCCGTGACCGGCGATCGGATGGCTGGAAAACCCTGCCACCTCGTCCCGCTCCAGCAGCCAGTCTGTGACCGCGTCCTCCACTTCCGGCGTCACCACCAGGTTGAACAGACAGTTTTCGCTCATCATCAGACTCCCGCTTTTTCGACGCCGAACCGGCGATAGAGGATCGGTAACAGAATCAGGGTCAGGGCGGTCGACGAGATCAACCCGCCGATCACCACCACCGCCAGGGGACGCTGGATCTCGGATCCCGGGCCGCTGGCGAACAGCAGGGGCACCAGACCGAAGGCGGCAATGCTGGCGGTCATCAGCACCGGGCGTAGACGGCGTTTGGAGCCTTCGATGACCAGCTCCGCAACCGGCCGGCCGAGACAGCGCAGCTGGTTGAAGTAGGTCACCATCACCACCCCGTTGAGCACGGCGATACCGAGCAGCGCGATGAACCCGACCGAGGCGGGCACCGACAGGTATTCTCCAGTCAGCCACAGTCCGACGATGCCGCCGATCATGGCGAAGGGTACGTTGGTCAGCACCAGGGTGGCCTGACGTACCGAGCCGAAAGTACTGAACAGCAGCAGGAAGATCAGACCCACCGCAACCGGTACCACGATCGAGAGTCTCTGAGCAGCCCGTTGCTGGTTTTCAAATTCACCGCCCCATTCATAGTAGTATCCGGTCGGCAGCTGAACCTGTTCACCGACCCGTTGTTTCGCCTCCTCGACGAAGCCGACCAGGTCCCGGCCGCTGACGTTGGCGATCACCACTGCCATGCGATGTCCCCGCTCGCGCTGGATCGAGACCGGGCCTTCACTGCGCGCCACCTGCACCAGGGAGGAGAGTGGTACCACCTGGCCGTCGGGGGCGGTCAGGTTGAGACCCTCGAAGATGGCAGCGGACTCGCGCACCGACTTTTGCCCGCGCATGACCACAGGGATACGTCGGGCGCCTTCATACACCGTACCGGTGGCGACGCCCTCGACCTGGGTGCGTAACATCGACTGCAGTGACGCGACATCCAGGCCAAGACGGCCCGCCGCGAGGCGGTCGATCTCCAGCTCAAGGTACTGAGCCCCCTCGTTGCGCGGGGTATAGACATCCTCGGCGCCGGGGATCTGCTCCACTGCCGCCACGATGGCCTCCGCCGTGCGGTTAAGATCCTCCTGATCATCGCCGAAGATCTTGATTGCCAGATCGCCGCGCACACCGGTCAACATCTCCGAAACACGCATTTCAATGGGTTGGGTGAAGGCGTAATCCACACCTGGAAAATCCTCCAGAACCTTGCGAATCGACTCGATCAGTTCCGCCTTGTCGGCCACCCCCCACTGCGCTCTGGGTTTGAGAATCAGGAACGAGTCGGTCTGGTTCAATCCCATCGGATCGAGGCCGAGTTCGTCGGAACCGGTGCGCGCCACGATACCGGTCACCTCCGGTACCTTGTTCAGTATTGCCTGCTGTACCCTTTGGTCCAGATTGATCGACTCCTCCAGGCTGATCGACGGCAGCTTTTCCAGCTGCACGATCAGGTCCCCTTCGTCCATCGATGGCATGAAGGCCTTGCCGACCTGGGTGTACAGCAGACCGGCACCGACCAGCAGCGCCAGTGCACCGAGAATCACACTGCGGCTGTTACGCAGGCTCCACTCCAGCAGCGGCAGGTAACCACGGACGATCTGCCGCACCAGCCAGGGGTCCTCGTGCTTCACCTTGTGCAGCAGGTAGGACGAGAGCACCGGAATCACGGTCAAAGACAGAAGCAGCGAAGCGGTGAGGGCGAACACGATGGTCAGGGCCACCGGTACGAACAGTTTGCCTTCCAGGCCCTGCAGGGTCAGCAGCGGCAGAAACACGATGACAATGATGAGAATGCCCGAGGTGACCGGCAGCGCCACCTCGCGCACCGCCCGGTAGATCAGATGCAGTCGCGGCAGTTTGCCGTTGTTGCCCTGCCGCCCCAGGTAGGTGACCACGTTCTCCACCACCACCACCGCGGCATCCACCAGCATGCCGATGGCAATCGCCAGTCCCCCCAGGGACATCAGGTTGGCCGAGAGGCCGAAGCTGTACATCAGGGTGAAGGTTACCAGTGCGGCCAGGGGCAGAATCAGGGCCACGGTCAATGCCGCGCGCAGGTCACCCAGGAAAAGCACCAGCAGGATCAAAACCAGGGCGATGGCTTCGGCGAGTGCCTTGGCCACGGTGCCCACGGCCCGGTCCACCAGCTTGCCACGATCATAGAAGACCCGGGTGCTCACCCCTTCGGGCAGGCTCTCCGCGAGTTCATCGAGCTTTGACTGTACACCGCTGACCACTTCCCGGGCATTGGCGCCGCGCAGACCGAGCACCAACCCCTGCACGATCTCCCCCTTGCCATCATGGCTCACCGCGCCGTAACGGGTCAGGGAGCCCACCCTGACCTCGGCCAGTTCGCCTACGCGTACCGGCTGGGCCGGATCGGGTCTGACCACGATGCCGGCGATGTCATCGAGGGTCTGGATGCTGCCCTGACTGCGCACCAGCAGCACCTCCTCACCGTCGTTGAGCCGGCCGGCGCCGTCGTTGCTGTTGTTGTTTTCCAGTGCGCTGCGCAGCTGATCCAGTTCAATGCCCCGGGCGGTCATGCGGGCGTTGTCAGGTATCACCTCGAAGGTGCGTACCTCGCCACCGAGGGCGTTGACGTCCGCGACTCCGGGCACGCTGCGCAGGGCAGGGCGGATCACCCAGTCGAGCAGATCACGCCGCTGCATGGCGCTCAGATCGCCACCCTCGATGGTGAACATGAACATCTCGCCCAGGGGTGTGGTCATCGGTGCGATGCCACCGCTGACGCCGGCGGGCAGATCCGCCCAGATGGCGTTGAGGCGCTCAGCGACCTGCTGGCGCGCCCAGAAGATGTCGGTGCCCTCTTCGAAATCCACAGTGATGTCGGTGAGGGCGTACTTGGCCACCGAGCGCAGCATCGACTGACGCGGCAATCCCAGCAGCTCGACCTCGATGGGGGCGGTGATCCGGGTCTCCACCTCCTCGGGGGTCATGCCGGGCGCCTTGACGATGATCTTCACCTGGGTGGTGGAGACGTCCGGAAAGGCATCGATCGGCGTGTTCTGGAAGCTGTACCAGCCACCCCCGACAACCAGTACCACCACCAGCAGCATCAACAGCCGCTGGGTGAGAGAGAATTGGATGAGACGTGCGAGCATTATTCTGCGCCTCCCCAGGCCGCCTTCAGGGCTGCGGTGCCGCGCACCACTACCTGGGCATCAGCCGGCAGCGAAGCCTTGATCACGACCGAGTCGCCTTCGCGATTAAGCAGTTCCGTCGACACCGCGTGGAAACCGTCCGGCTGCTGGACGAACAGATAGGCCTTGTCCGTGCTGCGCACGATGGCGCTGGCAGGAACCCGCAAGGCGGATACGCCGGTAGTATGTTGCAGCCGCGCCTCGGTGAATTGACCGGGACGCAGTTGCCCGGCGCCTTCGGTGACCGCCGCGCGTACCAGCACTCCCTGGTCGGTGCCATGCACCATGCGTCCGACGGTGATGATCTCACCCCGAATACCCTGCTGGGGCAGGTCCACCTGGCCCCCGGGCGCGATCTCACCCAGGTTCTCAAGCGGTACATGCACCTCGACCCAGAGGGTGGTCAGATCGCCCACCCGATAGAGCGGATCGGCGCTGGCCAGGCGCTGACCTGCCGTCGCCATCTGTTCCAGAACCACACCGTCGAGAGGGGCCTCGACCTGAAGCACCGCGTGTAACTCCTGAGTCCGTTCCAACTCCGCGATCGCCTCGTCCGACATGCCGGCCAGATGCAGGGCCTGACGGTCCCGCGCCTCGGCATTCAGCAACTCCTTGTGCTGGGCTTCCGACTCCAATAAACGGCGCTCGGCGATGATGCCGTCGGCACGTAGCTTGCGATCCCGTTTGAGGTTTGCCGCACTGAGCTGTCGCCGGGTCAGGGTTTCGAGAAATCCCGCCTGCCGCTCCAGCAGCTGGGTACTGCGGATCTGCGCCAGGGGCTGACCTGCGACCACTTGCTCGCCTTCGGCCACCAGCAGTGCCTCGATGACCCCCTCCAGGGGTGCGCCGACCACCCGCAAGCGGCTGTTGGGCACAGTGACCTTGGCCGGGTAGTTCTTGCTCGATGCCTGGGACACGGATTCAACCGCTCCGGTCTGGATACCGAAGGCGGCGACCTGTTCAGGGGTAAAGGTCAACGAAGCGCCCGACTCGCCGAATGCCGGCAAAGCGACCGCCAGTAACAGCGATGCGATATGTTTTTTCATTGCGGGATGACTCCTAGGATTTGATTGAGGCGTGCCGTTGCCCGACCCACTTCGAGGCGTCTGGCTTCAAGTTCTTGATGTGCGGTCATGGCGTCGCTGCGGGCCTGCAGCAGGCGCACCAGATCGGTCTCGCCCAGCTCGAAGGCGCGCCGGCTCATGCCGAGGCTCTCATCGGCGAGACTCTGCTTGCGCTGGGATCGCCGCAGCGCGTCCAGGGACCCTTGATAGGCCAGGGTTGCGACGTCGATGGATTCCTGAAGCTCGCGTCGGGTACGGTCCTGATCGGCCAGGGCCTGGGTCAGGGCGGTTTCCGCTTCCGCCTGCGCGGGGGCCGACTGCGAGCGACTTCCGAATGGCAGAGTGACCTCAAGACCGACTGCGGAGTCGTAGTCATCACCGCTTGCGGCGCGGGTTGTCTTGCCCCCCAGCCACAGGCTGGTACCGCTGAACCGCTCTGCCTGCACCTGGTCGCGACGGGCACGAGCCATCGCCACCTCGGCCGCTGCCAGTTGCAGCTTCGGGTGCTGATCCGACAATTCACCTGGTTGCGCCAGTGGTTCGGCGGTCGCCGGGGGCGGCACGGCCATTCCCGTGAAACGGCTGAAACGCCGTTCGGCCTGTTGCACCCGGTTATCAGCCTGTTGCAGCGCATCCTCCCGGGCGACGACCTCCTTCTGCGCCAGCAGCAGGTCACTGCGTGGCAGTTCTCCGCCTTCGATACGGCGGTTGATATCGTGCTCCAGCTCCCTGGCGCTGTCGTAGGCAAGCCGTGCCTCCTGGCGGGCGCTGCGAGCCAGGGCCAGCTCCCAGAGGCGCTCACGCACTTCACCGGCGATGTCGAGTTCTCGCGACTGGGCAAAGGCTTCGGCCGCAATTCGGGTCTGCTCGCCTTCCCGGGCGAGGGCGTCGCGCTGACCTGGCCACCAGAGCGGCAGTTCCACGCCGCCTTCCCATTCCTGGTAACCAAGATCGCTGCCGATCGCGTCGGTCTGGTACTTCAGATTGAAGGCCGGATCCCCCGCCAGCCATTGACTGGCACGGGTTTCACGGGCACTGGCAAGGGATTTCCGGCTTTCCATCTGCTGAGCGAGCGGATCCAGCGATATGGCTGCTTTGACCGCGTCCGTCAGCCCGTTCTGGGCCGAGGTAGCCGTGCTTACCAGCAGCAGGGTTGCCAATGTAAATTGCCTCGCCCGCTGGGAAAGGGATGTCGGGAGGTGAGGATTGTGGTACGCCATCGGTCGTGATTGTCCGGGTGATTGCTGATGTTGATGACATTGAATCACCCGCGGACTGACAGATACCTGACGGGGTCGTTCAGCGAATTGTCAGGTTGGTGCTGGCAGGATGTAACGCAGACATCAACCGCACTTGAACACTTGCAAGTGACGTTATTCGAAAGGTTCAGGAGTCAACACATGAGATATTCGCTTCGACGCATGGGACTGATCACTCTGATGATCTGCGTGATCTGGCCGCAGTGGGCCAATGCCCAGGCAGAGGAACTCAAAGTCGTGACAGAGAAAAACGTATGGGCTGTGCCCTATGCGGTCGAGATTCACGAGCTCGATTCCGGGGTCTCCATCTCCGGCAGACTGATGAAATCAGCCTCCAATCCGAGCCGCCGGTTTTACGGAACGGTGTATGTGGAAATGCTCGACAAAGACGGTGAAGTGGTCGCTGTGGAGCAGGCAAAACCGCAACGGATGGGGCCGGCCAAACACTCGCAACGGGCCAGCTTCCAGGTCCAGGTTGATTCGCTGCCGCATGATGTGGATGTAGTGCGCATTTCCTATCGTTAGACAGAATAAAAACCAGCAGGAGGTTTATCGGACACCGCCTGCTTTGCGCCAGGTCGAACGACGGATCTGTTATTCGGCCTGGATGCTGCCTTGTTGTGTGTGGGTAAAGCCCGTCACAAATACGCGTTCGGCGGAGAGAAGTCCGTCACGGCAGTGGATGAGTATGACATTGTTAGAGAAAAGGTCGGCGGATTCCGCGCGCCGTACCATCAAAATGGGTGCTTTAGACGTAAAGCGTCACCCGTCGTTGCTACTAGTATGTCCGAAACGCGACCGAAGGAGACAATAGCGCTGTTTTTCAAAAAAGACAGCAGTTAGGTCAATTGCTGACATAGTAACCGTGGTCTGTCCCCGATTGACGCTATGGTTAGAAATACTTCAAAGCATCTACGATTAACCTGAACGCCGGGGAAGAGTGTCTCCGATTGGGATAGTAGAGGTAGTATGGTGGTAATGGCAGCATCCAAGTGTCGAGGACAGAGGAAAGACGGCAAGCATCCAAATCCTTCTGAACCTGATCCAGTGGCAGATAGGCCAAACCCATGCCACTGACTGCTGCGTCTTGTATTAGGTCGATAGTGTTGAACGTGAGCGGCCCGTTGACGCGGACGTGGCTGTTTTCCCCGTGTCTCGTGAAACGCCATTCGTTGATGGCGCCGCGAGAAGGCAGCGATAGAATTACACAGAGATGGTCAACCAGTTGCTTTGGATTATTTGGCTCCGGATATCGGGAAAAATACTCCGGTGAGCCAACCACAGCCATTGGGATCTCAGGAGAGATCGGGACGGCGATCATGTCCTTGTGGACTTCTTCTCCAAGGCGGACACCTGCATCATATTGATCTGAAACGACGTCAGCCAAGCCGTACTCAGTGACGATCTCGACCTTTATGTCCGGATATTCTGAAAGCAATCTTGTCAATTTAGGCAGTATGTAGACTTTTGCAGCATGCTCAACGGTGGTGATGCGGAATGTGCCAACGGGCTTGTCGCGATACTCCGCGAGCCCTGCGATACTTGCATCGATGTCCTTGAAGAGTGGAGCAAGCGAATCAAGCAGCTGCTTGCCGACCTCGGTCGGCGCAACGCTACGTGTCGTACGGGACAACAGTCGCAGGCCCACATCCTCTTCTAGCCGGCGGATAATCTGACTCAGCGCAGACTGAGACATGGCAAGTCTTACTGCGGCTCGCGTGAAACTCTTTTCCTCTGCAACGGCTACGAAGGCGGCCAAGTCGGCAATCTCGTCCCTTTTCATTAATCACCTCAATAATAAATACAATCATTTTAAACGCATTGTAGATTAATCGGAGCGTGCCTATGCTTTTTTCACGCGATTTGAACAACACCTTCTAACCGGACAAGTTTCAGGAGATCACACATGAACAAGGTTAATTTCCCCAATTCGAACAATTACACCATCACAATGGCTGCGGTTATCTACTTTCCAGAGGGATTCGATGAAAGCCAGCAGTATCCAGCCATCGTCGTTTCTCACCCCGGCGGTGGTGTAAAGGAACAGACGGCGGGCACCTACGCGGCAAAGCTCGCGAAAGAAGGTTTCGTCACTATTGCCTACGATGCGTCTTATCAGGGCGAGAGTACGGGCGAACCCCGCCAGTTGGAGAACCCTCATATCCGTACCGAAGACGTAAGTGCAGTCATCGACTACCTGACAACCCTGCCTTACGTGGACAAGGCGCGAATTGGTGCGATGGGCATCTGTGCGGGAGCCGGGTATACCGCCAACGCGGCGGTCAACGACCGTCGTATCAAGGCCGTAGGTACCGTAAGCTTGGTGAACATCGGTCAGATGTTCCGTAATGGCTGGGACAATAACGTCAAAGACAGTGATGCCATTCCATATCTGCAAGCAGGATCGGACGCGCGAACGTTAGACGCCAGCGGTGCAGAGATTGTGACGATTCCCATGGCCCCTCTAAATGAGGCTGACGCACCGAATGAAGAGTTGCGCCAAGCATGGGAGTACTACCATACAAATCGCGCTAAGTATTGCACGGCACCGGGTTTTGCAACGGCGCGGAGCTTGAACCAAATTATCACGTACGACGCTTTCCACAAGGCTGAAGCATTCTTGACACAACCGCTTCAAACAATCGTTGGCAGCGAGGCGGGCAGTAAATGGATGAGTGACGATCTGATGGAAAGGGCCGCGACCACCGACAAGAGCATGCACATCGTCTCCGGTGCGAATCATATGAGTCTTTATGATGGCGAAGCGGAGATCAGCGAGGCCGTGAGCGTACTTGCACCTTTTTTTCAGTCAAAGATGTAGCGCCCTAAGGGGTCGGAGTCGAGAGTGCCCGCATCGTGCATCACCTCGAAAACAGACAAGAGCGTATTGTGGGCAAACACACCGTTCTTGATTCGACTCCGACCCCGGAGATCCCCGCCCTAAGGGGTCGGAGTCGAGAGTGCCCGCATCGTGCATCACCTCGAAAACAGACAAGAGCGTGTTGTGGGCAAACACACCGTTCTTGATTCGACTCCGACCCCGGAGATCAATGGACACCAAGGAGGTTGTCATGCCAAGAAAGCCCAGGCTATTCCTGCCGGATCAGCCACAGCATGTGGTGGTGCGCGGACATAACCGTGATCCGATTCTTGCTCGCCACGAAGATTTTCGATTTCTCTATAGATGTCTGCGGGAAGCGGCCGAGAACAACTCGCCCGCTGTGCATGCTTTGGGTGCCTTGCGGTCTATCCGCTGCAAAACTTAGGTCTGCTTTATGGCGCCATATTTCGCACGCCATATACTGTTCCATCTTCTGCTTCTGGCCGAAACCGGCTACAGAGGGTGCTGCAGTTGATGTGCCTCAACAAATCCATGATGAACTATCGACGAGATAGTTTAAGCAGTCAATCAATGAACTAGATTTCGGATATGAGACTGACTTTATTCCTGTCAAACAGCCTGTGAGGTTGGAATCAAATCACCCCCTGACTGGTCGCTATCCCTTGATAGCGCTGCTTTGACAATCCGGGCTGCCAGCCTTCTTTTGTTGACCCGGTCCGGTGCTGTTGGCTTGAAGTGCCGATGAACGCCGATCTCACCTGGCTGGTTGATATTCCCCAAAACCCAATGGGTCCATTTCCCCGCAAGCTGGTTGCTGTGAACCAGCTGTCAGCCTGACAACCCTTCGATACCCCTGATCAATGGGCGCTTTCTTGGCCCTTTGCCTGCCTGGCATGCATCTTGAACTCTCAGTCATTCAATAGCTGCGAACAGTCAAGGTGTGCGGATGCCCAGATTCATCACAAGGCGAAAAATACCCGGTACGTTTAGCGGGGTCTTTGTACTGCTTTCTCTGGCCAGTCCTGTTCAGGCAGGCAATTGGCTCGAGCTTGACCCTCAGGGTGTCATTGCCCAGCGTGAGGATCACCTGCTGTTGATCACACTCGGGCTGATGCTGATCGTGGTCATACCGGTATTGGCCATGACGCTCTGGTTTGCCTGGCACTACCGGGCCGGTAACCACAAAGCCCGATACATGCCCGAGTGGTCCTCTGTACGCGTGGATGTGTGGGTGTGGGTGGTGCCGGCACTGATCGTCGCCGTGCTTGCGGTCCTGACCTGGACCTACACCCACCGGCTGAATCCCTATGCTCCCCTCGAATCGACTCAGCCACCCCTCAAGGTCCAGGTCGTAGCCCTGGATTGGAAATGGCTTTTCATCTATCCGGAGCAGGGCCTGGCCAGCGTCAACAAGCTGGTGATACCTGTGGGCCGACCGGTGAGTTTCGATATCACTTCGGACACGGTGATGAATGCCTTCTTCATCCCACAACTGGGAGGACAGATCTACGCCATGGCGGGGATGCGCACCGAGTTGCATCTGCGCGCCGATCATGCCGGCACCTACTTCGGTGAGAACACGCAATACAGCGGCAGGGGCTTTCCCTATCAGAATTTCAAGGTGATCGCCAAAGCACCGGAGGATTTTCAGCACTGGGTGCAACAGGTCGGAGCACACACTGAACGTCTCGACTGGTCTCGCTATGAACGTCTGCAAAAACCCAGTGTGCGTGAGCCGGTGCAGACATTTGCCCACGTGGATCAGGGGCTGTTCGATCGCATCATGAACCAATACATGAACAAGCCGCCGGCCACATGAAACAATCCGAGGATATCAAGCAATGTTAGGTAAACTCACCCTCCAGGCGATTCCCTATGACAACCCGATTGTAATGGGCGCGGTAGCCTTTATGCTGCTGTGCGCCGCCGCAATCCTTGGCTACATCACCCGGCAGCGGCGCTGGGGCTATCTGTGGCTCGAATGGTTGACCAGTGTGGATCACAAACGCATTGGCATCATGTATATCGTACTGGCCCTGATCATGCTGCTGCGCGGTTTTGCGGATGCCGCCATGATGCGGGTCCAGCAGGCACTGGCCGTGGGCGAGGCGCAGGGATATCTTCCGCCTCATCACTATGACCAGATCTTCAGCGCCCATGGCACCATCATGATCTTCTTCATGGCGATGCCCTTCCTCACCGGGCTGATCAACATCGTGGTGCCGCAGCAGATCGGCACCCGGGATGTGGCCTTTCCGTTCCTCAACTCGGTGAGTCTATGGCTGACCGCATCCGCCGCCATGCTGGTGATGCTCTCCCTGGGGGTCGGTGAGTTCTCCACGGCGGGCTGGACCGGATATCCGCCCTATTCAGAACTGAGCTACAGCCCCTCGGTAGGTGTGGACTACTGGATCTGGGCGGTGCAGATCAGTGGTGTCGGCAGCACCCTCACCGGTATCAACTTTCTCGTCACGATTCTGAAGAACCGTGCACCCGGGATGACCCTGATGCGCATGCCGCTGTTCACCTGGACTGCGTTTTGCGTAAGCATTCTCATGGTACTGGCTTTTCCCGGTCTGACCGTGGCGACCGGTTTGCTGGCCCTCGATCGTTATCTCGACATGCACTTCTTCACCAACGGGGCCGGCGGCAACATGATGAACTATGCCAATCTGTTCTGGATCTGGGGACATCCGGAGGTGTACATCCTGATCCTGCCCGCGTTTGGCATCTTCTCCGAGATCGTTGCCACCTTTTCCAGCAAACGCCTGTTCGGTTACCACTCGCTGGTGTGGGCCACGATGGTCATCGCACTGCTCTCATTTACCGTCTGGTTGCACCATTTCTTCACCATGGGCGCCGGCGCCAACGTGAACGCGGCGTTCGGTATCGCCACCATGCTCATTGCCATACCGACCGGGGTGAAACTGTTCGACTGGTTGCTCACGCTCTACCGCGGACGCATCCGTTTCAGCACACCCATGCTGTTCACCCTCGGCTTCATTCCCTCCTTCGCGATCGGTGGCGCAGCGGGTGTGTTGCTGGCGGTGCCGCCGGTGGACTTCATGATGCACAACAGCGAGTTCCTCGTTGCACACTTTCACAACATGCTCATCCCTGGCGCTCTGTTCGGTTATCTGGCCGGTTACATGTACTGGTTTCCCAAGGCCTTTGGTTTTCGTCTCGACGAACGCTGGGGAAGGCAGGCCTTCTGGAGTTGGCTGATCGGGTTCCAACTGGCCTTCCTGCCCCTCTACGCCCTGGGACTCATGGGTATGCCGAGGCGCATGGAACACTACGGTAATGCTGCCTGGCAACCCTGGCTCATCGTTGCGGCCCTGGGTGCGGCGCTTATCTTCTATGGCATTGTCTGTCTGATCATTCAGTTGATCGTCAGTGTTCGTCGGCGTGAAGCGCTGGCCGATACCACCGGTGATCCCTGGGACGGACGTACCCTGGAATGGGCCACCGCCTCGCCACCGCCGATTTACAACTTCGCCATCATTCCACGGGTGGATGCGATCGATGCGTTCTGGGCGATGAAGCAACGGGGTGCAGGAACCCCGACGCCGGATGAATACAGTGATATCTGGCTGCCCAGGAACAGCGCTGTAGGCGTATATCTCGGGGTGTTCTCCTTTCTGTTGGGATTCGCCTTGATCTGGCATATCGACTGGATGGCGCTCATTTCCCTGTTGGGAATCGTCGCTGGGGTGATTGCACGCAGTTTCAATGATCAGACGGAGTTCAGGATCCCCGCCGCCGAAGTGGCGCGCATTGAGCGTGCACGCGGATCACGATCCCAATCTCAAGCTGCTCCGTCCACTGGCATAACCGGACAATCCATGGTCGAGGTGTAACATGCAAGCAACCCTCTCGCTAAACCAAAGCACTCACGGCGAGCATGGCGCATCAACCTTTGATGAAGCCCGTCAGCTCGGTTTCTGGTTCTATCTCATGAGTGATGCAGTGATCTTTGCACTGCTGTTCGCCACCTACGCCTCCATGAGTCACAGCTTCGCCGGAGGCCCGAGTGGAAAGACGCTGTTCGATATCCGCTTTACCCTCGCAGAGACCGGACTTCTGCTGACCAGCAGTCTCAGCTGTGGACTCGCCACCCTGTATGCCTTGCATCATCGGCGCGTACAAGCCTTGGGGTGGCTTGTCGTTACGCTGCTGCTGGGGCTGGGTTTTCTGACTCTGGAGATGATGGAGTTCCGCGACATGATCGCGCAAGGCGCCGGGCCGGATCGCAGCGGCTACCTGTCGGCCTTTTTCACTCTTGTCGGCACCCACGGTCTGCATGTCAGCATGGGGTTGGTGTGGTTGATCACGATGGTCCTGCAACTGATGTTGAAAGGCACCACGGCTCCGGTGCTTTCCCGGTTGCAGCGATGGTCCCTGTTCTGGCACTTTCTCGACATCGTCTGGGTTAGCATCTTCTCCTTCGTCTATCTGCCGGGAGTACTCTCATGAATCAACCAGACAGCGATATTTCGAGCAGTGTCCGGTCCTATCTCGCGGGCTATCTCCTTGCCCTGACATTGACCGCAATACCTTTCTCTTTACTCCTGTTCACGCCTACCACGGGAGGGACGATTCAGATCATCATTGCCAGCGCGGCAGTGATCCAGATCCTGGTGCACTTTCGGTTCTTTCTGCATCTTCGCCTGAGCTCAGAAAACAGCTGGATCCTGGTGAGCGTGCTCTTCTCGGTGCTGATCCTGTTCATCATGGTGGGCGGCACAGTTTGGATCATGCAGGATCTCAACCGTCATATGATGCCGATGCCATGAATGGGTCCAGGGATAATGCACGAGGGAGCAGGTCATTGATTATTAGTGTGAAAACCTTCGATCAGGGCCAGATTACGTTCCCCTGAAGCAATTGCCACTTCACGAATCCATTCCATGAATGTTTGGGCCGCACGCTGATCGCTCCCCCTCTTGAGATGATGCCGTGCGTGGTAGGCAACCGGGGTCGCGGAGCGGCTGACGCTCACACTCCTGGATTAGGCTGCGCGGCATCCAGTCTTTGGCCCGAGATCATGCGACCCGCAACTGCTTGCGCGTTTCTCATTGTTTGACAACAATACCCGGTACGTGACCGCTGAACGGATGCCTGATTCGAGGCTTTCCCTGCTAACCAGTGGCTCGTCTCGCCCGGGTTCGCGGGCACCTATCCCAATCTGCAATTTGGAGCCCTGCCATGAATTGTCTTTCCCGCTTCATACTGATCGTTCTGCTCTGTACGAGCCCCTGGGTCGTAGCTTCCGACCTCGCCAAGGAAAAGCGCTGGGCCGAACAGATCGTCGATGCATTGATCGATGGAGAAGCGGTGTGGCTCAACGATGGTGCGACAGATTTTCTCGGCATTTATACCGAGGCCGAAGAGGACAAGGGGCAGGCGGCGATCATTCTGCATGGCACCGGCGTGCATCCGGATTGGCAGCAGGTGGTGAAACCCCTTCGGGTCGAACTGCCAGGACGCGGCTGGCACACCTTGTCGATCCAGATGCCGGTGTTGGCGAATGAGGCGGACTACAAGGAATACGTACCCCTCTATCCGGAAGTGAATCCGCGAATCGATGCGGCCATTGCCTACCTGCACGAACAGGGTATCAAGCGTATCGTTCTCATCGCCCACAGTCAGGGCGCAACCATGGGCGCCTATTACCTGCGCACCCACCCGGAAGGCTTTGCGGGTTTCGTCAGCATCGGAATGTCAGGCAATTTCGGCAGCGATGTCCAAGACGGTGTGCGCTCACTGGGCATGATGAATCTGCCGGTACTCGATCTTTATGGCAGTGATGATCTGGAGGGTGTCATGAATAGCGTTGAGCAACGCGCCCAGGCTGCGAGCAAGCTGACGTTTACCCAGCAGAAGGTCGATGGCGCCAGCCACTTCTTTGATGGCAAGGAAACTGAACTGGTCGAGATCGTCAGCGACTGGCTCGAGCAGCTTTGACGCAGAGCGGTAGCTCGGCTGTTGCAATCGATGGTGCGTGGAAAACTCTCCTCCCAATTTGCGATAGACGTGGCCGAGTGGCTGCTGGCGTTTTTAATTGAGGACGCTGGGAATAAGGGATGGATTTATTGCGCCAGTACCACACCGGTGCCGGGGTGCAGGTAATAATTAGCCTGAGCGGGTGGAACGTCGGGTAAGCCGTGTGGGTTGACCTCGATTCCATTGCCATCGACGAGTACTTTCCATTTGCCTTTCGGTAAGTGGAAATCAGCGCCGCTGTCACTTCCGTTCAGCAGAACGATAATCGATTGTCGAGCGCGCCTGAACTTATACCAGACAGGTGGTGGTTTGAGGATATAACCAATCGCATTGGTGTTGTCGTTATGCGGAAACCCGGTCGGAAAAATCCAGCAGATATCCCAGAACAGGGCTTTATCGTAGTGATACCTGAGATGTGTCCTGTAGCGAAAATGGGGGAGTGACTTGCGCAGGGCAATCAGCTTGGATGTCGCTGAGACCAGGTCCTGATTGAATCGCAGCTTTGTCCAGTCGATCTGGTTCAGGTCAGGACGGTTGTAGCTGTTGTCGTGACCTTGCTTGCTGTGCATGAGTTCAGAGCCCTCACTCAACATCGGTATGCCTTGTGAGATCAATACCATCAGCATGCCGAGAAAGGCGCGTTTCTTGTCGCCTTCGACAAAATCCGCGAGACTCTTTCCGTCGTGGCTGGTGAGATAGTTGATGCGTTGTTGAGGGCGCACCGCCCAACCGCCGTTTCGAATATGGTTGCCGGTTATCGCCTGCATCAGACGGTCGCGATTATGGTGGTCGCCGCGACCCATTAGAAAGGTTCGCGCGGGTTCGCGGAAATCATCGTTCCATACCGCCCAGCGGGATTCGGCAAAGTCGTGTGCCAGGTCACCTTTGCCCCAGAGTGTACCGCCCAGTGCCCAGGGCTCAGCGATCAGATAGATGTGTTTGGGCAGACGACGGTCGATTTCAAGCATGGTTTGTTTGTCATGCAAGGCGCCGAGGTCAAAACGAAAGCCGTCAAAACGATAGGTTTCAACCAGATGCTCCAGGGTTTGAATGATCATCTCCCGGATGAAAGGATGTTCGGTATTCACCGTTGGACCGCAACCCGAGCCATGACAGAAATCGCCGTTATCATGTTTCCGGTAGACGAGATCCTTTCCCCAGGCCTGAACCCATAATTCGGCACCATGATTGAATACCACATCGAGTATGACCGGTATTCCCTGGCCATGCATCGCATCCACCATGGCCATGACTTCCTTGTTCACGTCGGCTTCCTTCAATGCGTAGCTTTCGCGCATGGCATGAAACGAGGTGGAAAAATAACCCCAGTCCTGACCTAACAGACCGTCGCTCGCATGCAGGGGAAGAAATTCCACACAGACACGCATTTTATGCAGGTGGTTCAGAATGAAAGGCGATGTCACTCCACTATAACGGCCCCGGTGAGAACGATGGATTACCCTGGCGCTGTTATGCCGACTCAGTGCGGGCAGGTGGGTTTCATATATGACAATGTCGTGAATGGGCGGAGAGACAAAATCGGAATGTTTCCAATCAAAACGGATGTCGGAAAAATATGATTTGATGAATTTTTCATCTCGTTTGGTTCGATGAGCCAGGGGGTCGGCAATGCTGAATACCTGTCCATTTTCAAGAATATTGAAATGATAGGAATGTCCAGCCAGTTCATTGACAGGTTGTTTCAGTGCTATGGACCAATAGCCATTGTCCTCCTTTGTCAAAGGTTGGGATTCAAACCAGCCATCGACGACCAGGGTGACCTCATCAGCCTTGGGCATGTACAAGCGAATGATCGGTGTATTACGGCTGTAGCTGAGCATTGAACAACTTGATACCTCTTTTGATCTTCTTCTAGCCAATGCGGTTACGCAAAACCATGCCTGTCAGGTAGAGACAGGGCTGGAAGACATATGGCCAATTGCCTCCCCAGTGGCCAAGAATCCGTATTGTGGAAGCAGTCTGAATCGTTTGCCACTTCCATTCCGCATCCTGGATATTAAACAATAATATGGGTGTCGGCCACGTTGCCATGACCCTTCAGACGTTTGCACTTGTTTGAAGCATTCACTGCGGGTATGTGCGGTGAAACGGACTATCTTGAAGTGGAATGTTAATTACCAGCTTGTGACATACTTTCGTATTGGTTCTATACACATTCCTCAAGTGCCGCTTGTTCAATTACCTTGATGACACTGTGGATGACGATGCACAGACTGGGCTTGCTGCACTCACATGGTGCATCGGCGTCAGGGTCACGATATCGGTTCATAACGTCAACAGCCAACCATTGACTTGGCGTCATCCTGTACGCCTGGCTCTATAGAGGTTGCCAGGGGCTGTCGAACTGTGGTCGCTGTCCATGGGTCAGGCTGTTCTGAAGCTGACTTATGACATCGTAAGGGGTGGTGCTCTGAC
This sequence comes from Candidatus Thiodiazotropha sp., assembly GCA_040506775.1. Taxonomy (GTDB): domain Bacteria; phylum Pseudomonadota; class Gammaproteobacteria; order Chromatiales; family Chromatiaceae; genus Thiodiazotropha. Next base: position 156,239 of record JBEVWC010000027.1, on the reverse strand, counting down.
AATTTTGCGCTGTAGAGGGAACAGGCAATGGGTGGTTTAATCCCTGTGTAATGTTATCCAGGGCGCTGATGCCAGGTAAATTGAGTGTTTTGCTTTCACCCACCCGTTCGATTTGGCGGGTTCATGAACTGCTCCCAGAAACGGCTCCAGAATCCTCGCTGGTCTTCAAGTCGCAGCAGCCGTTCATCGATTGAGCGCAGCATCCGCAGCAGCTCTTCGTTATCCAGCGAGTCTGAACGGTTGTCGACGGGTTTGCTCTGGATTATGAGCTGGTCCAGGCAGGCAAGGGGTTCCTGGCCGGAGGCATCGACCGCATTCTGTAGGATGGCCTGAGCCTCAGGGGAAAGGCTATCGAAAAGAGTCGGCTTTTTTGCTGTTGGCGGTTTTTTTCTGCGCGGTTTGGGTTGCGGCGGGGCTTTTGGGGTGCTTTCGCGTTCGGTAAGGCCTGCCTTGAGTACCGGGTGAAGATCGATCTCGTCTTTGAGTTTGATCGGTTTCTGGGGCACTGACGAATAATCCCGGACCGGTACATTGGAAGCAGTCCCTTTCTGCCTTGTGGAAGTATCGGCTTGGGTTTTGTCCGGCATGGGATTGAGAGGGTCCTGGTCGAATGTCGTTACGGGCCTAAGACTGAAGTGTAGCCGATTTGGGCTGAACTGTAGCCAATCGGCAGTAGCGGTCAGCTCGTATGATGTACTTCTACAAAGACACCGAGCTGCCATTATGATTCCCTGCAAGATACTGTTTTGATTGTATATTAGGGGGGTTATCAAGCGGTTTGGACGGGGTGCCCCGGCCACTTGGCGGCATTGAGACTTTCATGAGATTGGTGAAATCATGGCAATTACTTAGAACACTCGCCAGGCGGATGCCCTATGGATGTGGGAAGTATGTTCGTGCTGACGTCCTGATCCTCCTGTGTGTGCCCAATGTGAGCGCAGAATGGTATTGGCTGGTCGATCCGCAGCGCGGTTCTTGAGTTGCTGTCGGAGGGGAGAGTATTGAAACGGATGTAAATTCCCACTTTTAGGCATACACTGATTCCGCGCAGGATCTGCGTTACATACTGACAATATTCATGAGGAGAGTAGCGAAATGGCTATGGTGGAAGAGTTCAAAAAATTCGCGATGCGCGGCAATGTGGTGGATATGGCCGTCGGTATCATCATTGGTGGGGCATTCGGCACCATCGTCAAGAGTCTGGTTGATGATGTCATCATGCCGCCGATAGGACTGCTGTTGGGAGGCGTCGATTTCTCAGATATTTTCATCACTCTCAAGGACGGCGCCACAGCCGGGCCCTATGCCACGATTGCCGCCGCCAAGGAAGCGGGCGCGGTTACACTGAACGCCGGACTCTTCGTCAACAGTGTCATCAGTTTCCTGATTGTTGCGTTTGCGGTCTTTCTGCTCATCAAGGGCATGAACAGCCTGCAGAAAAAAGCCGAAGAGGCCCCCGCAGATCCCACTGAAAAGGAATGTCCCCACTGCTTCACCTCGATCCCGATCAAGGCCAGCCGTTGTCCCAACTGCACCAGCGAATTGGGTTGAGCCTTTATCCGTCCATCCTGGTTAGTAACGAACCCCGCTGCTGCGGGGTTCTTTTTGTCTCAAGCATAAGCGGCTGGGGAAGATCGGTATAGGCCCACTAGCGCTTACCCAGGGCATAGCGAATGCGCGATGGGGCGCCGATCCGGTCCCGGGCTATCCAGATCAGATGCAGGTTACCCGCCTGGTCGAACGCCACTGCTGGGTGGGTCTGTTCTCCTGCGCCACTGGCTACGGGTACCGGCCAGTCGTCTGAAAATCCCTCACCCTCGAAGACGCTGAGCATGAGATCGGTGTTGCCTTCCCGGTCATCGTCCCAGGCCACCACCAGGGACCCGTCAGGATGACCGGCAACCGCCGCATGACGTTGTTTTGCGAGTCCGCCGAAATCGTCCTGGACGCGTACATTTTTAGCAAAGGCTGATGTCTCCGCGCGGAATGGCGCACCCCAGATGTCATACCCGTTGCGAAAGCTGCGTTTGTCCGCCCAGGCAGCGAATGCCCCATCCCTGCCGACCGGGTTCAGGGCTACCCGGGATACCCCATGACCGGTACCGTAAGGCAGGTTTCCACCGGGCGGCTTCTCGCTGATGCGCCGGGGTGGGGTGAAAAGGCACTTACCGGATTCCTGCTGTGTGGCCGCCATGATGATGGTGTGTTTGGGGCGCCGGTCTTCCCAGGCCACGACCAACCGTCCCTGCACCCATGCGGCGGTCGGGTAGAGTTGATCATCCGTCGGTGCTTCGGCATCCACCGGGCAGTCAGTCTGCCGGGATGTCACCAGACCGTTTGCCCGCAGGGTCTGCAGTCGAATACGTGTGAATGACCCATCCCGCTCGGAACGTAGCACCAGCAGGTTGTCTCCGTCAGCGACGACACTGCCCTGCGCACTCTCTGCCGGGTCGAGCCGTTGCGCAGGACCGAGTTCCACACCTCCCTGAATGCTGAGCAGGCGTATCCAGATGCCGCCATTTTCCTCCCACACCAGGGCGTAGCGTTGATCACTGAGTGCAACCAGGCCTGGTTCGTAGGCCTCATCGGCGCCGCTGATTCTCAGCGCCTGAGAAAACTGGCTGGCTGTAAAATCCTTGTAGGCGAAGTAGACGCGAGGGGTTCCGTCCCGGTCATCCTCCCATACCACCCCAACCGTGTTTTCACCCACCGCGATGCTGCGACGGCCGGAAGCATCCAGGTGCTGAAACGCCCCCTCGGGCAACTCGGAGGAGACATCGATTGCCTGCTCGAAATCCCAGCTCTGAGCCACTGCCGGATCGAGAGACAGGCTGGCGAGGAGCAGGGCAGCGAGCCACCGTTTCATGGATTCGATGCCTGGGACAAGGTAGCCTGTATCCGCTCGTCCGCTTCGATGAGGTCCTCGATACGCTGCACCCCTACCAGGCGGTAGAGGGACTTTCCACTGCTGTCCAGAAAGGTGAAGATCGGCGTCACGAGGGCATTGTATCGGGTTCCCAGTTCCCGCTCCTGAATCCGCTCACCACTGGGCAGGCGCAGACGTTTACCGCTTTCGGCATCCACATAGGCGAGTATGTAGTGATCCTGGTAGCGTCGTTTTACCTCGGGATCGACAAAGGCCTCCTTGTTGGTTTTTTCGCAGTAACCACAGCCGTAGCGCCCGAAATAGACAAACAGCGGCTTGTTTTCAGTCAGGGATTTTTCCATGGCTTTGTCGAAGGGTAAAAAGGAATAACCTTCGGGCGCATCGGCCTGCGCCATAACCGGGAGCAACTGCATCAGCAGCACAGCCAGGGGGTAAATCAGCGAGCGCCTCTTCATCATCTTCTCCGGGTCAGTCAAGGATGTTCATGTTACGGGAACGCGGTGCACTGGCAAACCGGCAAATTTTCACAATCCAGGTGGTATCGTCATTTCACCCGCGCCGAAACTGGTCATCGTCGGGGTCGGGTAAGCGGTTGGTATGGCGATCGTTGTCAGATTACAGGGACGGGTCCTGCCCTGGGTTGATTTGTAATTCCATCAAGCAGTCCGGTGGACACAGGAGCTGTCAAAGCTCGCATCAGGTTTGGTTCAAGCGATGCCAGTCGATCTCAGAGGACCATGATTCAGCCCATGTGACCACCTCATCGGCGGGCATTGGACGGGCAATGCCGTAACCCTGGGCAAAGTGACATCCGAGTTTGAGCAGTTCTCGGCCATGACTCAGGCTCTCCACCCCCTCCGCCACCACCGGTCGGTTCAGCGCCTCGGCGAGACGAATGACCCCCTCCACGATGTCATGATCCCGGGGATCGGCCAGCATGTCCCGGACGAAACCCTGATCGACCTTTACAATGCTGATTGGCAGGCGATGGAAATAGGTCAGGGATGAGTATCCGGTGCCAAAGTCGTCCAGAGAGAAGTGAATGCCCATTTGTCTGCAGTCTTCCATCATCCTGGATACATGTTCGATATCCTCGAAGGAGGCGGTTTCCAGGACTTCCAACTCGAGCTGATCGGGACTGATGTCGGGGAACTGCTTCAATAAATCCGCGAGGAACCCGCTGAAGCTCCCCTGTTGAACACTTTGCGGGCTCAAGTTGATACTGACGGGCAGTACCAGGCCTTGGGAGCGCCACAGCATGTGTTGTGTCAATGCGGTTTTCAGTACCCAGGCGTCGAGTTCGATCTCAAGCGGGTTACCTCGGATCAACGGTAGAAACTCGCCTGGACTGACCAGGCCCCGCAACGGATGATTCCAGCGAACCAGTGCCTCCACGCTGTAAATCTCCGCGTTTCTGAGGTTTATCCTGGGTTGATAGAACAACACCAGCTGGGACTCCTTCAGCGATCTCTGGAACTCCTTGATGGCCTGTCGATGCTGATGAACCTGGAGGTCCTGGATCGGATCATAGTGTCGGTAGGTGTTTTTCCCCTCCCGTTTCGCGGCATACATGGCCTGGTCCGCATGACGGATCAAGGTGTCCGGATCTGATTCGTCCAGCGGGTAAATGGCGATGCCCACGCTGGTCGAGATGCTGATCACGTGGTTGTCGATATGAAATGGCTGGGCAATCGTATCAAGCAGACGTTGTACGATCTCCTCTCCCTGGTAGAGGGTCGCGAGGTCCGTCAGCAGGAGCACGAACTCGTCACCGCCCAGTCGCGCCAGGGTGTCACCCTGACGCAGATCCTCGAGCAGGCGATGGGCAACGAGAACGAGCATGCGATCTCCGATCTCATGTCCGTATTCGTCATTGATGGGCTTGAATCCGTCCAGGTCGAGATAACAGATCGCCAGGATTCGTTCGGTACGGTCGGTGTGCGCAATGGCCTGTTTGAGGCGGTCTGCGAGTAACTCGCGGTTGGGCAGACCGGTGAGCACATCGTTGTACGCCATGTACTTGATTCTGCGCTCCGCTTCTTTGCGCTCGCTGATATCGCGGAGGAATGAAAATACCCGACCACCGTTCAGCGAGGAGTAACTGGCGGACACTTCGACGGGCCACAGTGAACCATCCTTGCGTCTGTGCTGAGTTTCAAATATTGCGGCGCCGGTTGTAACGATGCGATGCATCAGCTGATCGATGTCGTTCTGTTCCATCTGTACGTCGAATTGATTGATACGCATGCCCAGCAACTCTTCATGAGAGTAACCTGACATGTCACAGTAGGCTTGATTGACTTCGATCAGCTGGCCTTCGGTATCGACCAGACAAAAACCATCGGAGGTGGTGGAAAGCACCGCCTGATATCGTTCACCGCTTTCCTGAATATGTTGCTGTGCGGCCTTGCGTTCTGTGATGTCGCGTGCAATCGCGATGAAATAGTCTCCATCTTCTTCCTGGGTGAAATGCGCATTGATCTCGACCGGTATCAGGTGACCATCCCGGTGAATATGCTGGCTCTCGAATGCCGTACCCTGCTGTTTGATGAGCTGTGGCCGCAGCTGATCCCAGGTCGCCTGGTCAGAAATTCTCGGAATGAAATCCCAGAGATGCATCTCCTTGAGTTCCTGCATGGAGTAGCCAAGCGCTTTGGATGCGGTTGCGTTGGCATCGACGATTCTGGCATCGGATGAGCGAATCACGAAGATACTGTCAGATGAATGGGTGAGCAGCTCGTTGAAACGCCGAATCTGCGCCTCGGCAAGCATGCGCCGGGTAATGTCATGGGCGATCCCCAATACACCGATGACATTGCCCTGCTTGTCGTACATCGGTGTTTTGGTCGTCTCCATGAGTGCTTTGTGTCCGTCGCTGGCAAATGACATCCATTCCTCGTTTATCGAGGGACCGCCCCTGGCAATGGCCTTGAGGTCATGATCTCTGAAGGACTGCGCGACTTCCGCAGGTACGAAATCCCAGTCATTCTTTCCGATGATCTCCTGCTCAGTACCCCCGAAAAAATTTTCGAACGCCGGGTTGCAGGCCAGGTATTGACCTTCGGGGTCTTTCAGCCACACAAGATCCGGCAGGGTCTGCACCAGGGTTCTCAGGAAACCCCGTTCACTCTCCAGGGCTTCCAGTGCCAGTTGTATTTCGTTCTCCGCCTGTACCTGTTCCGTGATATCGCGGGCAACCGCAACCACAGTCACTATCCGGCCCTGTTCCACCCGGCAGGGTGCCAGGTGCCAGGTCATGAATGCGATTTGTCCGTCCGGTTTTTGAAGTTCAAAGCGGGTTTCGTATGCTTTGCCGTGGAGGAAGGGTTGCTGGATGGCGTGCTCAAAGAACTCGCTCATGTCAGGCGGAAAGCCGAGCTCCAGGTGCGTCTTACCGAGAAAATCGGCCGCGGGCATACCGACATAGTCCAGCACGTTCTCGGATGTGAACAGATGCCTGCCCTGTTCATCGAAATGCATGATCACCTGGGGCAGTGCACGGATCAGACTTTCCTGCTCCTGGTGTCTTCGGTGTAGTTCGGCTTCGAACCGGCGGTGATCCGTAATATCGCTGAAGATGGTGGCAAAGCGGTCGTTACCAGGTGAAAACACCGAAATGGAGAAGATCTTGTCGAGGGGGGAGTATTCGGTTTCAAAATGATAGGGGTCTCCCCCGGTGGCCACGCGGTGGTAGATATCCAGGTGGGGTGGGGGTGATTGCGCATAGATCCCGCTGGCGGGTTTTCCCTCGATAGCCGATTTTTCCAGTCCAAGCATCCGGCAATATGCAGGATTGACATTGAGGATCAGGTAATCGATGGGTTGGCTGCTGTCATCATAAATCAACTCATGAATAGCCACCCCCTCACTCATCGTGCTGAACAGCGCGTCCAGATGCTCGAGGGCCAACCGTGGTTGTTTGCTGTCGGTGGTCATTTGTGTGGAGTGATCTTTTTTGAACAGCGGGTGATTTGCATGGGTCGGGTAGACCATTAATCCTGCCAGCCGGATCGACCATCAGTAGAATTATACCAACTAAAACAGCATAGAGGAGGAGGTAAATTCCGCTGTGATGCCTTCCTGCGTGATGCAACGGCTGGCTGGGACCTCAGCCTGTTGCAGACGACTGTCGAAGCTCAGGAATCTTTAGTCTGCGGGGGAACCTTGCTACTGGCTCGGCAGCCGGGTCACCGGGTTATCTTGACATAATCTATCGAGTTTTACCTATTCCGGGTCAGGTGACTATCGATTGGACCCCGGGAAACAGGCCAATTACTCTGAATCTGTAAAGAATCAGAGGTGTTATACATGGTGGGCATGAGCGTAACAGCCGAAGTCCTGTGTGTCGTCCGAGACGACCGTGAATACTGGAATCAAGCGGATTGCCCGACTGGATTTCAGCGGCCTGACAGCCTGGAATCAGCGGCTTAGACCGGGAGAGTGCTCCGTATGCAGTCACTGATACAGGCATGGTTTCCGTTTTTACGCTGGTTCCCCATGAGCCGCGAGGGTTTGCGTAGCGACCTGGTGGCGGGCATCACGGTTGCGCTGGTGCTGGTGCCGCAGAGTATGGCCTATGCCCAGTTGGCCGGACTGCCCGTTGTGTACGGTTTGTATGCCTCCTTCGTGCCGGTGATCGTGGCCTCGCTATGGGGTTCCTCCAGCCAGCTGCATACGGGTCCCGTGGCGATGCTGTCATTAATGTCGGCGGCTGCCCTGATTCCGTTTGCCAGTCCGGGCAGCGATCATTTCATTGCTCTGTCAATCATGCTGGCACTCATGGTCGGTGTCTTGCGCTTGGGTCTTGGATTATTCCGCCTGGGTGCAATCGTCAATCTGCTGTCGAGTCCGGTGATTGTGGGCTTTACCAATGCTGCCGCGCTGATCATAGGTCTGTCGCAACTGAGCAAGGTGCTCGGGGTGCCGTTCCCCCGCAGCGACTCCTACCTGGCGGATCTGTGGCGTGTTCTGAGTCAGATACCGGAACTTCATCTGGCCACGCTGGCCTTTGCAGTCGCCACCTGGGGCCTGATCATGCTGCTCAAGCGCAAACGTCCCGCGCTACCCGGTGTGTTGATCGCAGTGGTGCTCGCAACATTGATCAGCACGCTTACAGGCTACGAAGAGAAGTTGCAGGTTTCGATGGAGCAGATTCAGGACAAGGAGATGGTCTCAGAGATCGCGCAATATGCTGCGGTACAAAATCGTATCAAAGACCTGACGAACCGCATTGCAGAGAACAATCAGCGGGCAGAGCAACTCGAAAACCATGGAGGACTTGAGCGAATCGATGAAGCGGCCAGCCTGCGGGCAAGCGCTCAGGTGATGCACAAGCAGCTGCAACGCCTCAAGGCCGAGAATACCCAGCGTCGGGTCGCACTGCATGCTATGACCCTTGAGGGGGTCGGGAATGCAGAGCGTCAACTGAGCATGCAGCCTCAGGAGCCGCGTCCCGCTGGCTTCGATGGTGATGGCAAAGCATGGCGATTCTCTGGTGTGGAAGCCGATAAGGTGGTGTTGTCTGCGGGCGGGGCCGTGGTGGGTAAGATTCCAGAGGGACTGCCCAGTTTCCAGATACCCGGGATTGAATGGGACCTTATGCTTGCCCTGTTACCGGCGGCATTGGTGATGGCGTTGATCGGCTTCATGGAAGCCACCTCGATTTCCAAGGCGATCGCGACCAGCACCGGGGAGCGCGTGGATACCAGCAAGGAGCTGATTGGCCAGGGACTGGCGAATATCGCAGGGAGTTTTTTCGGTTCTTACACGGTCAGTGGTTCATTTTCCCGTTCTGCGGTGGCGGCCCGCAGTGGGGCGACTACGGGCCTGTTCGCGATCGTCAGTGCGATCGCGGTGGTTTTGGTATTGCTGTTCTTTACTACCTATCTGTATCACCTGCCACAGGCGGTACTGGCTGTGATAGTCATGATGGCGGTGTTCAGTCTCATCCGCATTCAACCACTGACGCAGGCCTGGAAGGTAGACCGGGTCAGTGCCGTGATTGGAGTCGTCACCTTCGTTGCGACCCTGTTGATGGCGCCATCGATCGCCAACGGTATCCTGCTGGGAGTGGCATTGACCGTGCTTCATTACCTGATCCGTGTGATGAAGCCGCGGGCAGAGATTGTATCGCGTAAGAAAGACGGCACACTGGGCGGGATCCGTGCGCATAATCTGCAGCCGCTGAGTCAGACCTTTGTGCCGGTGCGCTTCGATGGCTCGCTGAGTTTTATCAATGTCGCCTACTTTGAGGACATTATCCTCGAGGCTCACAGAGAATTCCCACAGGCGAAGGCTGTCCTGGTGGTCAGCAGTGGCATCAATGAGATCGATGCTTCGGGTGAAGAGAAGATCAGGGAAATGGCAACACGACTGCGAAACAATGGCGTGACACTCATGTTCAGCGGTTTGAAACATCAGGTGATGCGGGTTTTCATCAACAGTGGACTGGTTGATGAATTGGGACGGGAAGCGTTTTTCAGCGACAAGCAAACCGCCTTGCAGGCCCTGGGGGCCACCTATGGCACGACAGATGGATTGTCAGAACCCTTCGAGGGCAAACAGCGTCAGGCTTTCAGTCCTGTGTGAACCGCCTCAACCCACTTCCTCAATAAAGACGTTATTCATTCCTGTGCCGTGATCAGTATTCCAATCCGTATGCAGTATCCGAGACTGAGGCCAGTAGGAAAAAGCCCCGTAAGTTGTATTGAAATGCGTCGGTTCTTGTAGTGCATCCTATTGGCAATCATCCGGGATATGTAGCGTGCCTGAGCGGTAAATCATAGCGCTTGAGAAGCGTTCAAGGACGCATGTCACGCATCCCCGGGGGAACGATCCTTTCAGTAAGTGAGATTTTCATGTTGTTCAGAGCCTATTTTCAGTCGATCTGTGTTGTGGTGTGCCTCGGTTTCGGCTTCATGGATGCGGTCGCACAGGATGCCGCTCCATCCACAACACCTGTCTCCGTTGCCGACACGTCCGACCAGAAGAAGCCGCTGAGTGAGGAGTCCGTCAGCAGTCAGCTGGAAAAGCTGAAACAGGATCTCAGCAAGCTTAAAGCGAGCTATCGCATTGCCCAGGGAGAGGAGAAGGCCATCCTCGCTACCCAGATTGCGAATAAGAGAAATGATCTGGCGTCGGGGCTCGATAAACTGGCCGCGTATATCGTATCTCAGGAAAAGAAGGGAGAGGATGTCAGTGCCTACAGGGACCTCGCTCGTTCACTGTTGAACGACGTGGACAGGGATCTTCGCAAAGAGATTGAAACTACCGAGGACCGGGTCTCCCAGTTGCTGGAGAAACGCTCGAATCTTTCGGGTGCTGAACTTGAGGTTTTGGATCGTGAGATCGAAGAACTCTACAGCAAGGTTGATGAGGATCTCGCGGCCTATCTGGAAGTTGTTCAATACATGCAGAGCCAGGGCATGGACGCAACGGATCAACTCGCCTTCCTCGATGGGAACATACAGGCGCGGGCCGAGCGCCTGACCGGGGCTCTGCAGTTCCTTAAGAACAAGCGTCTGTCGATTCGTAAACCGACTTCCGGTATGAGTGATGAGGACAAGCAGGCGCAGACCAAAGCGTTGACGCTGATCGATAACCGGATCAAGGCTGAAGCCGCTCATCTGAATGCAACCGTGGCGATTATGAAGGAACGCGGCCTGGATACAGCCGCCTATACACAGTTGCTGATTGAGTCGACGGGGGAACTTACCCAGGATATCTTCAAAACCGAAGTGGCTTTTGGACTCTTGCAGGGCTGGCTCAAGACCGGCGAGGAATGGTTAATTGATAACGGGCCACGCTGGCTGTTCAAAATCGTCGTTTTCATCCTCGTGCTGTTGGGTTTCAAGTTTCTGTCCAGTATCGTCAAACGGCTGGTTCGGCGTGCCGTGACGACCTCAAAGTTCAATCTTTCCCAGCTGCTGCAGAATCAGGTCGTATCTTTCGCTGGCAAGATGGTGATGTTCCTGGGATTGCTCGTGGGTCTCTCGCAACTGGGCATTCATCTGGCTCCGCTGCTGGCCGGTTTGGGTATTGCGGGTTTCATCGTCGGATTTGCCCTGCAGGACACATTGTCCAATTTTGCCGCCGGCATGATGATCCTGCTGTATCGTCCCTATGATGTGGGCGATGCGGTGGAGGCGGGTGGAGTGACGGGCAAGGTGAAGGATATGAATCTGGTGTCCACCACCATAACCACCTGGGATAACCAGAAAATGGTGGTGCCCAACAGCAAGATATGGGGCGATGTGATACGCAATATCACGGCAGAGCCGCACCGTCGCATCGATATGACTTTCGGTATTGCCTATGCTGATGATGTTGATCATGCGGAGCGGGTGCTGTGGGAGATCGTCAAGGGACACGATCTGGTATTGGGGGATCCGGAGCCGGTCGTACGCCTGCATGCCCTGGGGGAATCATCGGTCGATTTCATCGTGCGTCCCTGGGCAGCCACCGCAAATTACTGGAACGTCTACTGGGATATCACACGGGCGGTGAAGAAGCGGTTTGACGAAGAGGGGATATCCATACCCTTCCCGCAACGTGATGTTCATCTGATACCGTCCAGCGCGGCACCCACCACTTGAGTGTGTGTCGGGCTTACGCTCTGCGAAGCCGGATTGGTGTCACCAAAAGACCGGGCATGGATTCCGCTCGTCTCCTGGTCGGGGCGGTGCAGGGTGGCCGGCCAGAGCCTTCCTGGCGCTATCGGTTGACGGTTAAATCGATCCTGGGTTGATCGGTTTTCAGCAGTTCCCGGATTCCGTGGTGGATGTTTTCTGTGCAGAGGCTACACTGGTCATACCGAAAGTAAGTAACAAAAAATAAAAAAACAGTCTCCGGTGGCTGATACTCCCATGTAATTCAGGGCAATTCGGTCAGCCGGGGTGCAGTAGACTTCAGTAACCGTTTCCCGATTTCTCTTGAATGACTGATTGGAGGTTCCCGATGGAGACCATGGAGTATACAGGCAGTACCCGCTGGCCCGATCTCGCGGTTAACAGGATCGAGCTGACAACACCCTTTCAATGGTTGCAGAAAGGCTGGCAGGACATGCTTGCAGCGGGTCGATACAGCCTGCTTTACGGCTTTGCCATCGTTCTGATCAGTGGATTGCTGACATTCGGTTTGATCGCCACGGACAACCTGTTTCTTCTGCCTTTCCTGGTCGCTGCGTTTTTTCTGGTGGCGCCCTTTCTCGGCATCGGTCTCTACCAAATGAGTGCTCATCTGGAAAGGGGGGAATCACTCAAAACCTGTAATGCGCTGGAGGCCTGGAAAAGCAACCATACTCAAATCAGTATGATTACCGGTGGTTTTTTTATCATTGCGCAACTTTGGATCGCATCCAGCTTTGTACTGTTTGCCCTTCTTTATGAGGGCATCTCGCCACCGATGCATAACTTTGTCGATAACGTGTTCCTTTCAGAAAAGGGCTTCAAATTCACCATTGCGAGCATTGCGGTGGGCTTCTTCTTCGCCTGGTGTGCCTACCTGATCAGCGTGATCACTGTGCCGATCCTGATCGACAGGAAAATCGACGGTTTCACGGCAATACGTCTGAGTATCAAGTCGGTGCTGAAGAATTTTCCCGCCATGATGATTTGGGCGGCGATCATTGTGGTCATCGTGGGTCTTGGTCTCGTGACCTATTACATTGGACTGATCATTGCGCTTCCGGTCATTGGGCATGGGAGTTGGCATGCCTACCGAGCCCTGATTCCATCCGATCCAATAGGCTGAGCAGCGAATGCCTTCCGGGAATGTGATTCTAACGGGCAAACTCGGGGGACTTTCGTGGATGATCCGACCCGTATGGATGGATTGTATTTCCGGCATCCCTGAGGAGCGCTTTGCCAGCCTGGTAAGGAGTATGGTTGCGCTCAGAAACTGACTCAGTTGGTTTCGCTCGGGTAGGCTGAAATCCGATCAACCGGTAAGCAGCGGCGTGGCGTCGTTTCAACTGCCCTGGGGTGTTTCGGGCAGTCCCATGGCCGCAAGATATTCCCGCGCGCTGTTTTCCACCGAGTAACGCGACACCCCGGCTCGCAGGAACTCTGCGGGATGCGGGTTGGCAAGGGTTTGCAGAATCGCTTCAGCCAGGGCCTGATCATCACTCATCGGTACCAGAGGCCCCAACCTGCCTTGCTGCAGGATCTCAATGGGGCCGTCGGGGCAATTGGTGGCGACCACTGGCGTACCAACGGCCAGCGCTTCGGTGAGTCCATTGGGCGAACCCTCCCAGCGTGATGAAAGCACGAACAGGGAGGCGGCGCGCATGTACTGATAGGGGTTCTTCACGAAACCGGGCATCGCCAGGTCTCCGCCCACTCCCAGCGAATCCGCAAGGCCCTGCAATTCAGAGCGTAGCGCACCCTCGCCCAGAATCATCAGTCGGCAGGGTTGTTGCGCTCTGACCCGGGCAAAGGCACGGATCAGGTTGGGGAAATCCTTCTGCGGCTCGAGTCGGCCAACCCCAAGCAATACCGGAATCTCACCGTCCCGGAACCAGGGGTGATCGGGAGGCGTGGCGGCAAGTTGTTCGAGTTCGGCGGTGATCACCGGATTGTGTATCACCTTGATGGCATCGCCCGGAATGCCGATGATTGCGGCGGTATCGTCCGCGACACCGCGGGAGACAGCCATGATGGCGTCGTTTTGCGGGTAGTATTTTCGCAGCAGCTTTGTCTGTTTGGCACGCTTGTCCGGGCGCATGCTCTCGAGTTGGCTGGTAATGTTGGTATTTGAGGTGACATAGATCCGCACGTCGCTGCGGATCAGATTACGCGCGCGCAGGGCGAGCACATTGACCCGAATGCGTTGCGTCAGAAGTACCTCCGGTTTCTCCCGCCATAGGTATCGCGCCAGCGCGGGTACACCGGTGATGGCGTTGGATGTCCCCAGGTCGATAACGCGCACGTTGGGGTGGAGACGATCCATGTAGGGGCTTCGAGGGTCACCCAGCAACAGATCGACCCGGTGTCCCAGTTCGCTGAACCGGTTGATCAGGTGGGTGCGCATCTTGCCTACGCCCCCCTGGGCGAGCGATGCGACAAATACCGCGAGTGGCCTAGTGTGCATCTCTGCTCCCAAATGAGTGCTGCTCAGGCATGCTCTGGTGCGCCTGTATGCCGGGTGGTCGATTCGGATTCAAGGGGCAGACCGAGGGCTTCGAGATAACGGGCTGCGCTTTTCTCCATCGTGTAGTCCTGCACCGCCCCTTTCAGCCACTCGGAATCCGGCGGATCGGCGAGTGTCTCGAGAATTGCATTTGCCAGGGCGGGCGCGTCACCCACCGGCACCAGCCTGCCATATTTTCCCTGCTGGGTAATTTCATTCGGTCCGCTCCGGCAGTCCGTCGCCACCACGGGGGTGCCGAGGGCGAGGGATTCGGTGACCACATTGGGAGAGCCCTCCCAGAGCGATGAGAGTACAAACAGCGCAGCTCTGGAGAGATAGGCGTAGGGATTCTCAACAAACCCGGGCAGTTCAACCCGATCCGCTACCCCCAGTGATTTAGCCAGGCTGAGCAGTTCATCATGCTGATGACCCTGGCCGAGTATCATCAGACGGGCAGGGCGATCCCGGTTGACCCGTGCAAAGGCGTGCAGCAGGGTCGGAAAGTCCTTTTGTTGTCGCAGACCGCCGATACCGAGCATGACTGGCTCATCATCGCCGCTAAACCAGGGATGGTTCAGGGGTGCGGCAGCCAGATTGTAGAGTTCAGGCGTGATATTGGGGTTCCGTACAACCTTCACCTTGGCCGGATCAACGCCCGTCGCACCGATGATTTCTTCAGCCACACCCTGGGACACCGCAATCACGCCGTCGGTATGCCGATAGAGCCAGTGCATGCGACGATGGGTACGCCAGCGTTTGAACCAGTTTGCATTACGTGCACGGAGTCGCTCGGAAACCGCGGTTCCGGGACGCAGGTAGAAACGGGTCGGTACTGAGGTCTGCAATTTGGCGTGAATGGCGACCAGGTCATCCTTGCCTTTTGCCGAAATCAGCGCATCGGGCCGATACTCATTCAGGTAGGCAAGAAGCTGCTGGATACGTTGCCGACGTCTGGAATGGCCGAATTCGATCAGCTTGACGCCTGACGGGAGTTTGTCGACATAGGGAATCTGTGTGTTTTTGACAATGAAATCGACCGTAACACCCAGGTGATTCAGTCCACGGGCCAGATTGACCAGCATGCGTTCTACGCCGCCGTCACCGAAGGTTGGTATGAAGATGCAGATCCTGGACATGGAGGGTGGTTTGCGAAGCCTTGCTGTGTCGGGCCTGTGAGAGGCCATAAGTAAGCGGGAAGGATACTTGATACCTCCTCAAAGGTGCAAGACGGGCGCGGTACCGTCCGGGAGCGCAGCGAGATACCGTGTCAGGAATGAATCGCTGGATGAAATTCTTGCCTGTACTGGTGTTGACTCGTCAACGCCAAGGCACCCTGTTCTGAAATTCCTCACAGTACATGCGATAACTGTCCGCATTGGCGCGAGCAAACAGGGGATTGGACCTGGCCAGTTCCTGGCAGGCCGCCTGGCGGTAGCAGTGATCACGCGTGCTTAGTACACAGTGTGAAAGTTCATGAATGATCGTTCCTGCCTCACTGACCATGCCATTCAGGCCCTGGGTGAAGAAATGCGGAAAAATGTATATCTGAAGTTGGGATTGATGCTTGAACACTGCGGCATTCGCGGTATGAGGGGCAACCTGGCCATTTGGCAAGGCACCGTCATGGCACCATGTAATGAAACAGTTTTGTGTCACAAGCGCGTTGTGCAGGTCGTGAATATTCTGCTTCATGGGGACCATGGAGGCTTTTGAATAGGTGCCAAACCAGCGCGAGAAGCGCTGTTGTTCACTCTCGTCAAAGCCGATTCGCATGATTGCAGTGTGGGCAAGCGTCAACAGGGCCGAAGCCCGGTCGTAAAGCGATCGTATCTCGTGCTTTTGTAGGGAATTCAGAGTATTACAGCTAGGATCCATTTGCAGAGGCATGGCATGTTTGTCCTGAGGAGGTTGTGAGACTCCTATTTGTGGGAATCAGGGTGCTGCCAGGAGTGAATTGGAAGTATAGCGGATGTATGCAATGTGATGGGATTCACTCCGTCAGTTCGGCTGTTTAGTCAGGGGTGTGTTGCAGACTAACGGGACAAAGTATGTGGTTCTCTGATAAGTGGTGCGAATCGGAGTTGGGGGAATGGCGAATGTCGATAAAGTGCACGGATGCCTACCTCCAGGTTAGGCACCGACAACCGGGATGAATGGTTCATGCTTCCATGCCATCCTCGCAGACTATCTTGTCCCGACCTGAACTTTTGGCACGATAGAGTAATTCATCGGCGCGTTTGAACAGTTTCTCAACAGTTGGATCTTGCTGGGACAGGGATACCAATCCAGCAGAAAAGGTCAAAGTGATATGTTTGCCATCTTTATTGAGAGGCTCAGTCGACAGCATCTTCTTAAAGCGCTTGATCATCTCAATCGCATTGTGGGGTTCAGTTTCCGGTGACAGAATGGCGAATTCCTCTCCGCCAATGCGACCAACGATGTCAGTGGTGCGGTAAATGCCGCGACATACCTCTGCAAAATGTATCAGAGCATCATCACCGGCATGGTGACCAAATTGATCATTGATGCTCTTGAACCAATCGAGATCAAGCATGATCAGAGTCAAAGGTCTGGCGTAACGATGCGCTATCGACAATTGATGCTCACATTCTTCAAGGAAGCTGCGGCGATTGTAAAAATTGGTAAGTTGGTCGTATTTCGCGAGAAAGGTCAATCGATCACCAAGTAGTTTTTGTTCGGTCCTTTCTCTCGCGATTCCTTCGATGTAGGCAGGCTTATTGTCCTTATCCAATCTTATTCGTGCATTCGTCGACATCCAGATCGGAGAACCATCTTTATGCACAAGCCATGCTTCAACATTACGGGCATTTCCCTGGCCTTCAACCAGTGCATTGATGATACGCTGCCTGTCACTGGGTTCGCGATAGAAGTCACGCAAGGGTCGACCGATCATTTCATCGGGCGTGTAGCCTAATGCGTTATAAACCGAGGGGGACATCAGTGTGACAATCCCGTTCATATCGGTTTGGTAGAAAATGTCGGGAAGATTTGACAGTATGGATGTCATGTCATCCTGAGACCGCGCAAGCGCATCTTTGGTTTTTTCAAGGTCGGTTATGTCTTGCAGCGACCCTATAGAACAAAGCGACCCGTCGGGGTCTTTCATCAGACCGACTTTCATCTTGACTGATCGGATCTCCCCGTCATGAGTGACTATTCGGAATACGTATTCGCTCTCGACCGATTTGCCCTCGAGTCTTTCCCTGTAACGGTTTTTAACCAGATCCCGATCAGCATCATGAACCAGGTCGAAGACTGAGCGCCTCAGGAGTTCCTCCTCCGGCAACCTGAAGAGTTCAATGACCCTCTGATTGATGTAAGTGAATTTGCCGTTCTTGATGATGAAAGCGGCGTCCTGGAGGCGGTCCATCAAGGCGAGAAAGATCTCGATAGATAGGTCGTTTGTATGTGTCATCCGTTTTGACGTCCTTAACGACTTACCTCAAGCCCGAATAAGTGAATGTGCCTGGACTTTTGACTGAAGAAAGATGAATCAGTTGTCTTGAACCCAGTTCGAAAAAATCTCGCTGAGTACAAAGAAGAGATCAGGGTTGAATAGTAACTTGGTGTTCTGTTTCAACACAAGAGATAAGCCAACCGGTTTAGGAATTAAAAGATGACCCGTACTGTGAATACTCAATCAGGCCTGACAGTCGATCATCGCGAAAGGACGCGGGACGATACGCATCTCCCAAGAGGTCCGGGCGGCTACGGAGCTCATAATACGTAGGTGTAGCAATGACCGGATGGACGCAAGGCTTTGATTATGATTATTAATAATTCAATTCATGATCCTCTGCATGGTCTGGATCAAGCCATTGAGTGCTATCGAAGCGGGGCAAGGGGTAGTGGAGAAACGAATGCATGCCGTAACCACTAAGAACCGGATTCCTGGAAGTGCCCGGCTTCTATAACAGACAGCTTGTGGCATTGTGAATGCCCGTAAGCGGATGTGCCGATGGGTGTCTTCGCATAACAGCTGAATCGACGGCACGAAGGAGTGGTGTGAGGTAGTGGATCATGGTGGGTAAGGATCATCGCTTGGACCTCGGTGGCGCAAAATGGAAAGTAAATCAGCAGTTGTTAGTAATACGTTATTGCTTGAGATGATTCACATCGAGGAATCAGGGCAGGATCACGCTCAGGTTGGATGAAAAGGACTGTCGGCAGTCCATGTCAGGTGATGCGAAATCAGATATCAGGGAACACCACACATGATCATTGGAAAATATGCTTGGGTATCTGTTTCTCAGTTGATACCCACAACCTGGTTGCGTCCCTGGTTCTTGGCCTTGTAGAGAGCCAGGTCAGCCCGTTCGATCGTCTGTTCAATGGATTCCGGTTCCTGATACAGGGTGAAGCCAAAGCTGCAGGTGACACTGCCAACCCTCGGATGTACCTCGTCCTGAAGTCTGAGTCGAATGTGTTCGGCCATGTGCTGCATACTCTGAGACGATTCGGTTTTCACAAGCAGGAGAAATTCCTCTCCTCCCCAGCGGATCAGTGAATCACCGCTGCGGATGCCGGATTTGATAATCTCCACCAGGCGGACCAATACATGATCTCCCTCCGTATGGCCGAAAAGGTCATTCACCGATTTGAAGTGGTCCACATCGAACATGATCAGTCCGAACTGCAAACCCCTGCTGTGTGCCTCATCAATCAAAAGCTGTACATTGTCATTAAAAAAACTACGATTCAAGGCATTGGTTAACTCATCATGCAGCGCCTTTTCTTCCAGGATGAAATGCTCGCTGATCGTGTCACTGATGTCCTGGAAAGAGACGATATAATTTTGATTGAATCGGTTCAGGGATAGTGCGAATGCATGCTGTTTCCCGAGGGTGTCGTTCATGGCAATCAGGTATTCACGTTCCGGATGTTCCAGAATCTCCTGTATCCAGTTGGATCCTTGTGCAACCTTGCCTGTATGGAAAAACCGTTCGTTGTGAACAAAATTCTCGCAGATACAGTCGTGGTGGCGATGGAATTCCTCGAGTGAATCGTAACCCATGAAGTCAAGAAGTTTTCGGTTACAATCCAGAAGTTTGAAGCCATCAGTGATGATCACCATAGACTCCTGGGCGTCGAGAATTTTCTGAGTCTTTCTTAGTAACTGTTGAGTATTGTATTTGCTTGTATGCTCGCGAAACACAAACAGTAGCAACAGTCCGATTGCGATCACGCCGGATAATTCAAGTAGTCTCTGTCCACTTGTCTGGTTGGCAAAAAATTTATCATCCGTTTGTTGAATCAGGGTGGCGACAACTTTACGGGTGACCGGGTTTTTCAAGGGAACAAAACTGAACAGTTCCTTTTTGTCATCACTGATGATGGTGAAAATCTCTCCGTCGAGGATGCGCAAAGAGGTATCCTTGATTTGTGCTTCCGAGAGGTATTCGGCTTCTATATGCTTGAAATAATGGTGTAGTTGCTCTTCAACGCTGTCCTCCTGGAGGTAACCTGGAAAGGCGCTTGTGGAATAGTTGCTCACCTCGAGTTTGAATACCTTGCTATGGACGACATCCTTGCGAATCAGGAATCCGCCTTTCGCCTCGGACTCCGAAATGATTTCATCCAGCAGTGCAAACGCGCTGAACGACATCTCGACACTGCCAATGTGTCTTCGTTCATTGTCTGCGTTGACCGTGAAGAGGGGGAATACAAACCGATAACCGTTGTAAATGCGGCCCTCCTCGAAACCTTCGATCGGACTGTGATTGAGGTTCACCCATTCCACAGTCGAACGTATGCCAGTCAGATTGTCACCATGCTTTCCGGGTCGGTGAAAGCGCAGAAAACTTTCGTTGTCCTTGAGGTGAAAGTGGAGTTGTCGAAGATTATAATTTTTCAGTTGTGTATATACCGGGATCAGCGTGTCCAACAACTTTTGACGTGCCTGCTTCTTCGCTGCCGGGCCCTCATACGCCTTGGCAATCAACTCCTGTATCTCCAGTGTATTCAGGTCATTTTGATAAACCAGGTCGGCGATACTGCGGAATTTGTTTTTAACGAAGCGAAAGTGCGAAACCAGGTCCTGATTATGTGAGTTGAGATATTCTGTCTCCTTGTCGTGTTTGAATACCTGTAGAAGTCCTATGTAGAGTGCGGATGTCACTACAAATGCGCTAACAAAGAGACTTTTTTCCAGCAGGTTTCCCGAGATCCGACCCTCTGGGTTGCGGCTTTCAATGAGGAGAAGTACGGCAGCCACAACCAGAATGGCTATCAGCATTATCAGGTTTACCGTGTTTTCTATACTCGAAACACCTTGGCCGACCAATTTCAATGGTCTGAAGATGAGTATATTTGCCATGGGCTCGCCAGCAGTATCGAACAGAGGGTGATTGATCACCAGGCTGGAGGACTTCTGATCGATCACAAAGTCGGAGTGGGGATCAGTAAACCGGGCAAACCCTCGCGATACAATACTGGACAGTAGTTCGGGATCGGCATCTCTGTTTGCGACATAGCGATTGCCAACAAAAAGACCGGTGAAGGGATGGGTCAGCTGTTTTCTGTACTTTGGATCAACCAGGATCACCACGCGGTTATCCTTGGCCTCTATATGCTTTGCAATTGAGTTGAAGTGGGTGATGACCTCAATGAAACCTGAAAAATGGCCCTTGTCAAACAACGGGACCATGGATTTGAAGGTCATGTCGAAATGCCCCACGCTGATCGTCGAGCGGTTTTGCGGATCGGACAGCATCTCCCGTACATCGCCACGGATAGCGGCCAAGTCATCACCGATCCTGTCGGTCCAGCTTCGTGCACGGCTGATGCCATTACTGTCGACCAGTTGCACCCAGACGTTTTTAAAGTCTGTTTTTTCGCGCAACTGCTGAGAAAAATTGAGCATCTTCTCATGCGACTGCTGTTTTTCGGATGGGGATTCATTCAGAACAAGATTTTGCGAAAGCGCCATGGCAATCGCCAGCGTGGCGTTTTTCTTCTCATCAATCAGTGTCGCAACTTCCTCACGAACACTTTCTGCGAGCTGTTGATAGACATCGAACGTGGCCAGCTCGATTCTGCGTGCTTTGTAGTGGCTTCCCATCCACAGGATCATGCCGCTGATCAACAGGAACAGTGTCAAGCTGAGCAGGCGACCGTTTGGGATTCTGAATGCCATGGGGTCGGTTGCTTGAATAGCAGGGAATATTTGTTCGCCTAGTAAACCGTTATCGGCTGCTATCGGTAAACCTGAAATATGCCTGCAAAGAACTTGCGTCCACACATCTCTTGTACAGAGCTGTTAATATATCCAATTGAATAGACAATGAAAAATGTTCAGGGGCCGGTCTGAGGCAACAGGGTTATCGGTATCGACCTGTTCGGATGAGAACGGCTGATTGGATACCAGGCTGCCTAATCCGACGGCAGGGCGGGTCAATTTACGCTTCAGGATTCCGCTTCGCCCCAATGCACCAGCGCCTCGATGCGTCGGGTCATGCGTGCGATCTGCGGCCAGTCGTGGGCTACGATGTCCTGGGAGTGAGCCAGGTTGTTGCGTAGTGATTCGAGGTCGGTAATGACCTTTTTCGCGCTGCGGCGGGTAGCGAAACCCAGTCGTTGCAGGGCTTCATCATTGTCGATGAGGATCTGCGCCTTGTCCGCAAACTGCAGACAATCCAATAGCGCGCACTGTTGACCCCGGCGCTCACGTTCCCGTTGCAGACCCAAAGCCACTTCAAGCCGTTTGTCCCTCACCCGATCCTGCCACTGGCCATCGGGGTAAAACGCCTTGATGTTCTCTGTGATATTCATCTCGATGATGGTGATCATGCCGAACAGCCACATGCGTACGATCGGCTTCTGGATGAATGAACGGAGAATCACACCGTTGACATCACCCAGCAAGGTAACAAATCCGCATTCAAACCGGGTCAGGACCTGAATGACATCGGACAGAGAGTTCTCTCTACGCAGGATCTGGCCCTTGGAGAATTCGCGTAGGTAGTCCCGGCAGACACCCGTGTCGAGATCCTCAAGCAGGATAAAGCCTTTCACCAATCCGCCATCTCGCACCCCGGCAACACTCCACCCCTTGGAGCGCATCACCTCCTGAACCCGCTCCACGCGGCTTTCCGCATCGAATGAAGCGAGGGGTTCGGCGATGTCAGCGGCATCGAAGGCTTCCGTAAAATGCTTCAAAGAACGCTGCTGCTCATAGGGGATCGGGATATCCGGAGGATGCGGCTGATCGTCGCGCCGGTGTGTATCGGGTGCTTCCCTTTCCTGCTTGTCCCGACAGCCCTGCCAGACTTTCCAGGCCCTTTTGTAGAGACGTTCGTCGCCCTCCTGTAAGACCCCGAGCATCGCTTCCATCTCAGTGAGAAAGACCGTGCAGAAACGACTGTCATGACGGCAGATGTCCCGACAATTGTCGATAAGATCCGCAAGCTTGATGGTTTTCGCCCGTGCGGAACCCCGCGCGATATGTCCCCGGTCGAGACGTTTGCGGGCGGCCCGGTTGCCGTCCCCCGGGCGGCTGATATCGGTCAGCTCGGAGACCAGACGCGCGACACCCGGACCGAATTCCCGCTCGATGTCCTCAACCGTCGCAGGTGTGTCCTCGACGGTGTCGTGCAGCCAGGCGGCCGCCACCATCTCATCATCATCCACAACCTCCCGGACCAGTTGCGCCACCGCTTTGAGGTGTACGTCATAAGGCTGGTTGGAGTATTTGCGGCGCTGGTCGATACGCGCGTGAGCCTGGGTGGCGTAGTGAATTGCTCGGGAGATCAGGTCGTTCATGGGATCGGCTTGAATCGGCGGGCCAGGGGCCATGATATCGCTCCGGGCAACCCCTGATCCAGCCGGATTCCCTGGGTTGAGGAGACCTGTGCGGAATCGAGAACATGCCGATCCTTAGCGAGACTCGACTATAGACTCGGTATCACCCAGGTTTGTTTTACGTCCCTTGCAGGGTCTGTCACGACGGACAGGGGCAGGATGTAGGCGCCTTTGGAGACCGTTCGTTGATAAGGGCCCAGGCTGAACCGGGGATATAAGGAGGTCACGCGCAGGTTCTCCGAGAGGCTTTCCAGCTGTTCCATGAAATATTCCCGGACCAGGTTGTGCTTGATCCGCTTCAACACCTGGCCGAGGGTGGCGAATGCGGTGAAGGTTTCCGATTGCAGGCGATAATAGCGCTTGTCGAGAATGCCGTGTTTGCTGAGGAATCCCTCGCTTTGACCATCGCTCTCCTGCCAGGGAAGGGTAAACGGGTGGATCAGAGTGATCGCTTCCTCCCCGGTCCCGCCACTCGGATCCAAAGGTTGCGAGAGCAGGCTGGATGATTGATACAGCTGGGCATTGGATGGGTGGGTGCCTAGGATTTCGCGAAACACCCTCAGCTCCTCGTCATTCAGCCAGAGCATCAGGTCCCTATGGGAGCCCAGGGCATCCGCGGCGATGCTTTTCAACCCTTCGATGTCGTTGAAATGGCGGGTCTCCGTGCTGATGGTGCTGCCTGCCAGGGCCAGATCCAGAGACTCGGTGGCGTAGCGTCCGGTTTGATTGTCGGGTGCGATCTGCAGGATACGCTCGGGCCTGACGGTCTTCCGGCTCAGATGGGTAACCAGGACATTCGCCTCCAGTTCGAGACCCCGGGAGTAGTAGAAGGTGAAGTATGAGCGCTCACCTTGCGCGGGCATGTTCGTGTGCGGGAAAAGACAGGGCAGGGCGCGTGCCTCGCAAAACCGGTCGATGGGTGACCAGGGCCCGGACACCGCGCCCCCCACGAGGAGAAAAACCGGTTGTTGTTCGTAATGGGTCTGTAACTGCTCGGGCCAGCTTTCCGGGTCGCCGTCGAGTTCCCACAGGTGCCACTTCCAGCGGCGAAAGCTCTTGACGTTCCAGTTGTTCTGCCGGTTGGAGAAGGCGGCACGCTTCTCCTGTGCCTGTATGACCCGGTTTTCGTGATCCACGTAACGGGAGGCGGTCTGGATCAATGCCTCCCGTTCTGCCTGGGGCAGGCGTCGATCCACCACCGTGGCGATATGCACGGTCTGCTCATCGATGCCGGGGGATTTTGCATGGCTCAGGGTGTGCAGGTAGGCCATCAATGCCTGGATATCCGGTTGCGCCAGGGCATACCGGGGCATGGCGGTGCTGATCGGGTCCCCCATCACATCGATGCCGTTCTGCAGGGCGCGTTTGAAGGCATTTTCCGTGTAAGCCCAGCGCTTGATACGTCGCGGAGCCGGTTCGGTGACGACTTTCAGATGGTTGCGAAACAGGTAATCCCCGGTGATCGCGGGTACCAGTTCGCCCCCTTCCATACCCCCCAGACCGCTGCGGCGGTGACAGCGCACACAGGCTACGTCGCCGTCGGGCTGGTTCCTGGATACCACCTTCGACAGCGGGGTGCCATCGGACAACACCCCTTCAAGATAGATGCGCTTGCCTGCCGCCACGGGATCCAGGGTTACCGCTTCGGGACTTTCAGCCGCGGTCGCGACCAGGGCCCACAAGGCGAGCAGGGCAATGACCAGGCACCGCCCGGGATACCTGGTCAGGTATCCCGGGTTTCCCGGTTGGGTTCGAATCCTTTCGTGTGCTGCTGATGCGGAGTCTGGAAAGCTTCTCATCCCAGTCCGCGTGATACGCATGCCGTGGTCTCCTTATATGGGTTGAGGCGGTGTCGCTTCCGAGATCGGGGGTGTGGCGGTTGCCTCGAACAGTTCCTGGGGACAGGCGACACCGGCCTCACCCACACAGAAGGGCAGCATCATTTCATTGTCTTCGTGCTCCAGGATGTGGCAGTGCCAGACATAGAGCCCAGGCAGATCGAAGCGCGCCACCACCTTGGTCACTTCACCCGGGTAGGCGATCACAGTGTCTTTCCAGCCCCGCTCGTTGGGTTCGACGCAGGGAGCGGCACAGTCGGTGACATTGTCCCCGTCCCGGTCGATGTCGGAACCGTCCAGCGGTGACCGCGAGACCACCTGGAACTGCACCAGGTGCAGATGGACCGGATGGGCATCTTCAGTGAAGTTATTAATCTCCCACAGCTCCGTGTTGCCCAGGGTGGGATTGATCCAGATCGGATCAGACCAAAGCAGGGGCTGGAACTGTCCTGAGGTTTCGTCAAATGCACCGAGGGTGGCGGCCATCGGGGCCACCGGCACCACGTTGCCGTCCTCGACGGTGGTGACCAGGGACGACTCCTCTTCATGCAGGGACAGGGCGCGGGTCACGTTCGGGGTGATCGGCGCGATACCCGGCATGGCCAGGGATTCGACCGGGGTGCTGGTGTCGGGATCATCCGATACCAGGCTCAGGTTGAAACGCATGATCTGGCCGGTGCTCTGGGGATCGGCCATCTCCGCAGGATCGATCGGGAATCCGCCGAAGGGGGCGTCGGGCGCGGTGTTGCCCACCTGTACGTAAGCGGTGCCCGGCGGTACCCGGGAGAAGTCGACGATCACGTCCATGCGTTCCGCGGGACCCATCAGCAGCGCCTCATCGGCGGCGGAGGCCGGGGACTTTTCAGCGGGGATCGTGCCGTTGCCCGGCAGCAGGGTCTTGAAGCCGGTGCTGATCTCCACCACTTGCGGCAGCAGTCCGCCGTCACCACCGATCTGGTAGAAGGGCACCTCGCCGAGGGGGTTGTTGTCCGCGTCGTAGGCGATCAGGTTCAGATTGAGAAAACGGGAGTTGCAGCCGTTAAGCAGCCTCAGGCGGTAACGGACAGGCGCCACCTCGAGATAGGGCCAGGATTGCCCATTGACCACGATGGTTTCGAAGAAGGCCTCCGGGTTCCACAGGGGCGCAATGTCGCTTGCGAGATTAACCCCGTCATCGGATTGAGGCATGACCGCCCCGTCATAACCGTCGAAGCGCGCCCGGCTCTCCGGGTAGTAGAGCGAGCTGTCGGGATTGAAGGAGCGATCCTGGATGACGATCGGCAGTTCACGCAGTTTGCGGCTGTCTTCCAGGGTGGTCCGCTTGGGCGCAGGAGTGGGCAGGCCGAGGGCGCCTTCCGTCATGTCCCGCAACAGGTAGAAACCCGCGGGTCCGGCGTAGACATTGGTGCGGGTCATGCCCAGGGTATGGTCATGAAACCACAGGGTCGAGGCGGTCTGGTCGTTGGGATACTGGAAATCCGCGAAACCCTGGGCGCCATCGTTGATCGCGGCGGCCGACCCGGCGTAACCGGTGGAGGGCTGGCCGGCGACAGGATTACGGGTGATGTCTCCGAACAGGATGCCGTTGCTGGCGAAGTTTTCAGGAATATTGTTGGCCTTGGGCAGCCACCAGGCTTCAGGATAGCCATCGCTTTCCGGACCGACATGGGCGCCGTGCAGATGGGCCACCATGGGTACCGGGCCATTGTAGGGCTCAGCGCTTTGTCCGCGGCAGTCGGTGCGCAGGGGGCCTGGGCCGATCTCCAGCAGGTCCGGGCGGCAGTCCTGTGCCGGGTTGGCCCAGTGCAGGGTCTGGTCCACCGGGAGCAGATGGGGCAGGTAGTTGCCGTTGGCGTCCACCAGGTCGTTGATCCAGCGGACCCGCAGAGGTTTGTTCTGCTTTGCTTCCAGGGTGAAGGAGGGGTAGAAGAAACTGCCGCCTTCGGCGACGGTTTTCGCACTGCCATCCGGATCCTTATCGGCATTGGCGCCGTAACTCCACACCGTGGTGGGATTGAAACCGTCCGTGCTCGGCAGGATCTGTTGCTGAAACTGGCGTACGGCGATTTCGTAATAATCGATCTCCTTCTCTTTGAGCCTGCCGTTGGCCTTGGGCAACCAGGCGGTCACTTGGCCTGACCCGGGCATCACCGGAGGAACGACCAGGGGCGTGACATACTTGCTCACGTTGGCCCCATCAATGGTCCCCTGGTAGAGGTGTCCCGCCAGTGTGCTCATGGACAGGCATGCGCAGCTCCCGGCCAGGATGGCACGGACAATCGGTTTCATCTTGTCGTTGTTCATTGTTTATCCCCCCAGATAAATCATGCTGTAAGCGTTTTATGTTCACGAGTTCAAGGCAGGTTGCCGGTCTCGTTTTTTATTGCATTTCGCGGGTGCATCTCATCGCCGGGTTACAGGCGATGGCCGCATTCAAAAATTCCTTGCAGGCACAGTTACCTTAAGCGAGGCTTAAATCAACAGGATTAGTGAGTGTTAAGGGGTTTCTGTCAGGCATTTACCGATTAACCCTACCCGGGTTATGGGGGGGGAATGGGTAGGTGCTCCTCTACCCCGGGCACATGTAGTCACTCGGATGAATAGCGGGGGGGTTGAGAATCGGCTTGGACGGGCCAATGGAAATG
The DNA here is from genome assembly GCA_040506775.1 of Candidatus Thiodiazotropha sp. Lineage (GTDB taxonomy): Bacteria > Pseudomonadota > Gammaproteobacteria > Chromatiales > Chromatiaceae > Thiodiazotropha. The sequence continues at coordinate 128,922 of JBEVWC010000027.1, read as the reverse complement.
CGCGATAGCAATTCGGGTTTGTTGTCCTGTCACGGCTTACTACCTTATGTGTGCCGTGATTGCCGATATCGCGGGTGCAGATGGTATGTCTGAACCTGTTCATCTGGCCGGCCCCCTATGTCATGATGAGTAACATGAAACCGGACCCGTGAACGGGAGCTCACTCAGTTGACTCGATCAGATCATCCCTGTATGACAGGGGTCGCAGGCTCATGCGCTAGTGGTGTCTCCCGAATCGGCGCGGGGGTGAGAGGATGAATGACGCCAATGGGCAGGTTCACCCAAAGCCACTCGCGCTCAAAGGCGCCAACTATGTCACGCATACCCTGGAAACCGGTCCGGATGTGTGGCGATACCGGCCGAGCGGCACGCTCACCCTGGTGTGTCGCCTGATCGGTTGGCTGGGTGGTGCGATCCTTGTGCTTCTGACGATTCCTCCGGTGTTGTTTTATGACGCTCAACCGGGTGTCACTCTGCTGCTTATCCTGCTCGGACTGGGAATTGGCCGACTGCTGTTTTATCTGCGTGGGCGCTGCCTGTCCCGTGCGGCCATTGCACCGAGTTTCAATCTTAAGAGCCGAACCGTCGAACTGCCTGTCTCCCCCATGTTCAAGCAGCGGCTGGGGGTGGATCTGCAAGTCGAGACCCTGCGGTTCGACCAGTTGGCATCCCTGCAACTGCTGTCCAAGTGGGTCATCCTGCACAACGGCGGTAATTTCGCCAGCTATGAACTCAATCTGGTGTTGCAGGATGGGCGCCGGTTCAACCTGGTGGACCACCATGACGAGAAGCGCATCCGCAGCGAGGCCCGCCGACTTTCTAAAAGGCTCGACCTGCCCCTGTCAGATTTTACGAACCGTTGAACTGACCTCTACAAGTCGACAGTCTCCAGCAATGATGGCAGGCGAACATTCGCGTTGAGTTCAGCGGAGATGCGTTCTTTCAAGGCTTCGCTGGCATCCGGTTCGCCATGCACCAGCACCAGCGGCGGTCGATTATGAAATGCCGCGTACCAGTCGAACAGACCCTGCTGATCCGCATGCGCGGAGAGGCCGCCGATGGTGTGCACCTGGGCCTGCACCTGAAGTTCACGTCCGGCCAGGCGGATCTGCCGGGCACCGTCGACCAGTGCACGACCCGGCGTGCCGGCCGCCTGGAAACCAACGATCAGCACATGGCTGTCACGGTGATGCAGGTTATGGCGCAGATGATGACGGATGCGCCCGCCGGTGCACATACCGCTGCCGGCTATGATGATGGCGCCCGCGTGAACCCGGTTGAGCGCCATCGATTCCTCGGTTTCACGGGTCATGTGAAGATTGGGCAGATCGTAGAGTGAACCGCTGCTTTGCTGTACATGGCGGGCCTCGCGGTCATAGACCTGTGGATGCCGGGCATACACTTCAGTGGCTTCGATCGCCATGGGGCTGTCGAGGAAGATGTCCCAGGCGGCCAGTTCCCACTCCTCGAAATGCTGTTTGAAGGTGTAGAGCAATTCCTGGGTGCGTCCCACTGCGAAGGAGGGGATCAGGATGTTGCCGCGGCCCTTGCGCGCGCCAAGGATGATATCGCCCATTTCCTGCCAGGTGCTGTCCCAGCTTCTGTGCAGGCGATTGCCGTAAGTGCTCTCCATCAGCACCAGATCCGCCTCGGGCAGCCTCACCGGGTCGCGCAGAATCGGTGCTCCGCGATGGCCCAGGTCGCCGCTGATCACCAGCCGACGCCGCACGCCCTGTTCCTGCAGGTCCAGGCAGACGATGGCGGAACCGAGAATATGTCCCGCATCGAACAGTCGCAGGGTGACACCGGGTAACAGTTCATGTGCGGTGTCGTAGTCCAACGGGACCAGGGAGTGCACCGCCGCGATGGCGTCCTCGCGATCGTAAAGCGGCAGGATCGGGTCGTCGCCCGATTTACGCAGTTTGCGGTTGGCCCATTCCGCCTCCCGCTCATTCAGGAAAGCGGCGTCCTTGAGCATGATCCTGGCCAGGTCGGCGGTGGCATTATGGGTGTAGACCGGACCGTCGTAACCGCGTTTGACCAGCAGGGGCAGACGTCCGGAGTGGTCCAGGTGGGCGTGGGTGAGGACCACGGCATCGATCTCGTCAGGATCGAATGGAAAGGGGGCATCGTTGGCCGCTTCATGTTCCCGGTTGCCTTGCACCAGGCCGCACTCGATCAGTACCTTATGCGTGCCAATGGTCAGCAGGTAACAGGATCCCGTGACCTCTCCGACGGCTCCCAAAAACTGCAGTTTCATGGTGCACCTCGCGTCCTGTGGCTGCTCCTTATCTTCAGTATGGTCCAAATCTTGGGTTGTTCAGGCGTCGCCGGAAGTTCACCGAAGGAACCCGGTCAATATCTGATATTTCGTTGATGCGGCGCAGTTCTGGCGAAACGGAGAAACTGCTGCGGAAGCGGGGGTCTGTGGGTCGGGGGAGACGCCGGTCGCTGTGTCACTTGAGGTACTGTGCAAAAAATTCCAGCAGTACCCGCCAGGCGTCCCGGTCCGCGGCGGCATCGTAGCGGGGGCTGGTGGGATTGGTGAAACCGTGTGCGGCATCGTACCCCACCGAGCGGGTGAATTTTCCGGCGGCTTTCATTGCTTGCTCAAAACTCTCCTGCTTCTCCGGCCAGGTGCGTTCCTGCTGTGCATAGATCGCCAGCACCGGACCTTGCAGTCGGGCCAGTTTGTCAACCTCGGTTTCCATGCGGCAGTAGGCCAGTGCCGTGGCCGTTACCGCTTCCGGTCGCAGCAGGCTTGCCTGCATGGCCTGTTTGCCACCGAAAGAACAACCGTAGACACCGAGTTTCCGGTTCCCGGCGCCGAGTGCCTCGATTGCGGCAATGAGTTTGCGATCCGCGGCCGCCTGATCGATCTCCCGCATCCAGGTCGCGGCCTGTTCGGCATCGTCGGTGACGCGCCCGTCGTACAGATCGATCGCAACTGTCCGGTAACCCTGATCGGCCAGCATTTCCGCCCAGACCCGGTTGTGCGGTTTCAGCCCCCACCACTCGTGCAGGATCAGTGCACCCGCCTGGGCTGCTTCATCTCCGCAAAGATATGCGGAAAAGTTTTCTCCGTCCCGGGTGGTCAACTGGATATCTTCTGGCATGGTGGGTTGTCTCTCTAAAACGGGGTGTATTGTTGTTCAGTGGCAGCAGGACAAAAGATAGAACACTATGCCGGGTCTGAACAGTCGAAGTGGCCGCGTTGATCGAGCGGGTAATGGTTGTGTTCAAAGGTCCCTGACGCTTTGCCAGGCAGGATGGTCAGCAATTTTTTGCAGGGCGTCGGCGAGCAGGGTTTTACCCGGTTCCGTTCTGTGCCAGGTGGAGGCCCCGGAGGGATGGGGCAGGGGGATGATGTCCACTTCCTGTTGATCCAGTCTGACATGGTGTGTGTGTCCCACCACCTCCACCAGACGCTCCGATTGAAGAAACTGCAGGATGGCCAGTTTACCAACCGGGATGATCAGGCGTGGCTGGAGCAGTGAAATCTCCCGCTCCAGCCAGTGCCGGCATTGGTCGATCTCCGTGGCATCGGGGACCCGGTCACCCCCTTTTGGTTTTTTTCCAGGAAAGCAACGGCACACCGCTGCCATATAGACGCGCTGGCGAAATGCGGGCTCGTCCAGGCCGATGCCACTGAACCAGTTGAAAAGCGTTTTTCCCGCCGTCCAGGCGAAGGGTTTACCCGCAGGACCCTCCTTGTCACCCGGAGCCTGACCCACCAGGATGATGGGGGAGACAACCGGGTTGCCGGTGACCACGGGGCCCAGCATGTTGGGACAGGCCGTGCAGGCCTTGAGTTTTTTCTGGTGAGCCTGGATGGCGGCTTGAGCCGATATCACGGCTGACGGACCTGAGTCTGACACCTCAACTGAGCCATTCCAGCAGGTAGTAGAGGCGAAAACCCTCGGAGGATCGTGAGGGACCCATGACCCGGGCGGCGTGGCAATCCTCACGGCTGTTTGCCTGCTGTATCGCGTCTTCCACGGTATCCACCGGTGTGACACAGTTTTCAGGAAAGCGTTTGCGTCGGCGACTCGGGGTGTAGATGACGGCAAAGCAGGGCTTTACCAGGCTGTCATCGGTATCTTGGCTCATGGTGTTATTCGCTTAGGGTTCGCCGTTTGTGGATGTGTCACGCTCCCACAGGGGTAGATCAAGGAAGCGCGCTAGCAGCCTGGCATCGTTGTTCAGCTTCCTGAGATCGGCGTGATCCATCAAATTGAACCTGCTTCCGTCGAGAAAAACAAGGTTGAGTTCGTAGCTGTAGTACGGATGTGTGGATTCGCCGGCACACAGGCATTCCTTTTCCTTCAGTACCTGAACAGCATGAAAATCCTTGAGCGGATAGGACACAGGTCTGTTTTCCCTGTGTCCAGGGAAGAGGGGTAAGCGGGGTTCTCGATACAGCAAACCGGATGCCTTGTCGATGACAACCGGAGTCGTTTCGCCGTATATCAGGAGCAGGCCGGCAATCGCCACGACCAGCCCGAACAGGGAGGGTAACAGGGAGGTGCCTGAGAGTAGAGTGGCGATAGCAATGACAGCTCCAAAGATCGTCAGGTAGAGATAGATCATCATTGATTTGAGTGTCGGCACGACCTCCCAGCGGGTCGTTGAAGCGCGCCGGATTCTGCGGTTTTGATAGGTTTGCCCGTTATTGGGATTGGCGGGGGACCATTCTGTCTCGACACTGGATTCCGGTTGAGGGTTGGGTTGATCTGAGATTTCTGGCATTTCCATAACTGACATCGGTGTTGTGACGGCTATGCGGATTTCTCGATCTCGTCGAGCATCGTCAGTGCCTGTTCGAAATCATACCTTCTCACATGCTGCTGCACGGATTGCAGCGTATGCAGCAGTGCGGGGTTTTGAGTGGCCTGGATCAGCATCTCCAACTGCTCTTCCGACTCGACATCGTAATTGGTAATGCGCTCCCGAAGGTCTGCCAGCTGATGCTCAAGTTCAAGCTCGGAGAGATGAGAGGTGCTGGAAGGGAGTGTGACTTCGTCCAGGTGATGCAGATCGGTGATGATGGCGGAGAGGTCGGTGTCGATGAGATCGACGAGGGTATGTAGCTCGGTTAGGTTATCAGGTTCTGATTCGAGTAGTGTTTCGAGTCTGATGCAATGCTCAGAGAGCGTGTATGCGCCGATGGTTGCGGTGACGGCCTTGAGCGTGTGTATGGTCCTTAATGCGGTGTCGAGGTCTTGTGATTCGATGGATGCACGGATGGTTTGCGCGGTGTGTTGTTGATTGCTTCGAAATGTGAGGAGCAGTTTCTGATAGGTATCCTGGTCCCCGTCGAGATTCAGTAACGCCTTATGGCTGTCGATTGTTTCACAAACTTCGAATGATGAGTGGTTGACGGCGCCGCTTGCCGGGGTAGTGTCATCGAGGGAAATGTCCTGGCGCTTTGGTTGGATCCATTTTTCCAGAACCTCGAACATCCCGGAGACATCAATGGGTTTGGCGATATGGTCATTCATGCCGCATTGCAGCGCCTTTTCCCGGTCCCCTTTGAGTGCATTGGCAGTCATGGCGATGATGGGAAGATCATTGTATTTGTCGAGTTGGCGGATCCTGGTCGTGGCGGTGTAGCCATCCATGACCGGCATCTGACAATCCATGAGAATCCCGTCATAGTCATGTTGCTCAAGCTTCTCCAGGGCCTCCACACCATTGGCTGCCATGTCCACATGGATGTTACGGCGAGACAGCAATTCATAGGCGAGTTCCTGGTTGAACTCATTGTCTTCAACGAGTAAAAGTTTCGCGCCTGTAAGTGTATTCCTTGCGTCGCTGCCACTTGGCTCTGGGAGAGCCGCCCCCCCGATCCGCGTCTCATGGGCCAGGGTGGTTTGGATGGTGCTGCCGAGAGTCTGGGGCGTAAAGGGTTTGATCAGGAACTCTGCATGGCAGGTGGCAGCTGTTGGATAATCAGAGAGATAGTTATCCGGCTTATTTGAAAGTATGAGCAGCGGTGCGCCTTTCAGACAGGCGGTAACGTCATCTGACTGGTGAGTTATCTTTTTCAGGTTGGCAGGGTTGTCGATGATGGTCAGATCCGGGTCCCCGGTAAAACCCGGAGCAGCGTCAAGCGGGTGGTGTGGTTCATTGGGTGTGGCGTTGACCACGAGCATGCCAAGGTTCTGCAGTGCTTCGGTGAGTATTTCACGATTTGTGGAATCGTCACTGAGTAACAGTACCCGTTTATCATTCAATGCTTGTGTATGTAGGGTTGTTCCGGTTTCCGCATTCGGTTGTACCTTGAATTGAACCGTGAAGTGAAAACTGCTGCCCTGTCCATGGACGCTTTCGACGGTAATATCGCCACCCATGAGTTCAGTCAGTTTTTTGCAGATCGCGAGGCCCAGTCCGGTCCCGCCATACCTGCGGGTGGTGGAGCTGTCGGCCTGGTTGAAGCTTTGAAACAGTCGCTCCTGTTGTGAATCGGTCATGCCTATGCCGTTATCGATCACTGAAAAACCCAGCAACACACCCTGCTGGCCGACTTTGACCGGGTTGATATCGATCAGCACCTTGCCGCCGGGGTCAGTGAACTTGATGGCATTGTTACTCAGATTGACCAGTATCTGTTCCAGTCTGAGTGGATCTCCGATGAGATCGAGGGGCACCCGGGGACTGATGTGATACATCAATTCAATCTGTTTTTCCGCAGCTTTGAGTCCCAACAGGTCGGCAATATTTGTCAGAATCTGTTCCAGGTTGAAATTCACACTTTCTATGTTGAGCTTGCCGGCCTCAATTTTGGAGAAGTCGAGGATGTCATTGATGATATTGAGTAGTGAAACGCTGGCAAGGTGTGCTTTTTCGATGTAACCGCGCTGCCTGGGGTCGAGTTCACCCTGTAGTGCCAGGTAGGACATGCCGATAATGGAGTTCATCGGTGTGCGGATTTCATGACTCATATTGGCGAGAAACTGACTCTTTGCAATATTCGCCGCTTCTGCCGCTTCGCGGGCCTCATTGAGAACATTTTCCGCTTCCTTGCGTCGAGTGATTTCAGTATGAATGGAAAGGAAACGCAGCGGATTGCCATGTTCGTCGAGCAAGGGTGTGATGGTCGAACTGACCCAGTACAGGCTGCCGGAACGATTGCGATTGCAGAGTTCTCCGTTCCAGGTTTTGCCGTTTCGAATGGTATCCCAGATGACTTCGTAAAAATGCATGTCGTGTATGCCGGACGAGACAATGCGATGCGTTTTACCCAGTAGTTCCGATCTTGAATAACCACTGATTCTCACGAAGTGGTCATTCACGTAGATGATTTTACCGTGCTTGTCCGTCATGCTTACGATGGCATGGTTATTCAGGGCATTCTGCTGAAAGCGCAGTTCATTGACCATGGCGCTGAAGGCATGACTGAGTTGGCCTATTTCATCATTGCCCGCGTCGGGCAGGCTGACATCCAGGTCGCCCAGTGCGATCCTGTCTGTGGCATGCGCCAGCTTTTTGAGTGGTTTGACTACTGTGCGATACGACCCGACCAGGGTGATAAGCACAATCAGGACAATCAGCGAAATTATGAAATTACGAATTCTTTCCAGGTCATCGAGAATGGACCGCTCCGCGAGCGCCCAGCTGAAATCCACATGAATGGCCCCGAGATTCGAACCCGAGAGTGACAGGGTGTAGTCGTAAGGAATCAGTTTCAGACTGGCGTCGTCTACATTGTTATCCATGAACAGTGGATAGATTCTCTCACCCTCATGATCGAATAACTGAACATTAAACCAACTGTCGGTGTGATCCTCCATCAATGCATCCAGGTTGGAATACAGTGCGGCGAGATCATTGGACAGAAGGTTGTTGATCAGGGCGGGTTCGGCGGCGTGAATTTCATGCCGCGCATATTCAACATATTGCTCCATGCCTTTCTGGATCTGCAGCGGAGTCCAGTAAAAATGCAGCACTGCAAGAACCAGCGATAACGCGACCAGTGGCGGCAGTGATAGCTTGAGTTGCAGATTCATAGGACCCTATGGCGCTACGTAAAATCGTTCCAGACCCATCTTTTTTAGCGGTTCATAATCAGATAAATCCGCTTTACCCACCTGTTTCATTGGAATCTTTGCGAGTAACGCCCGACCCTCTTCGGTGCTTCCGATCTCGATGAAAGCCTGCTGGATTGCCTGACGGGCTTCGGCGGATATCCTCGGGTGCGCGACGAAAGGATGGGGTGCGACTTTTTCTGTTTCGTGAATCACCACAAGGTGATCCCGGTAGGTCTGCTTTTGCTGATTGAGGGTTTTCTGTACCCCGCCTCCTGCACTGGTCTGTTTCAGCAGAACGTTGAGATAGACCGAATCATGAGTCTTAACGTAGTGCGGGGTGAAGTGGATTTTGAAGGTGTCGGTGAGTTCCTGGCGCATCATCAACGAAGCACCCAGAGCATTCGGTGCGGGAAATGCAATGATCCGGTCATTGAGTTCGGCCGGACTTTTGATGCCACTCTCCTTGCTCACCACCAGTACGCCATAAAGTCTTCTGCCCTGATCCCTGACCAGAGGCAGGTATCCGGTTTTTTCATTCGCAATCACCAGGTGATAGGGATTCATGTAGGCAAAATCATACAATCCAGACATGAATTCACGCTCGAACTCAGGAATCGTTGGGGAACCCCGCAGTTCAAAATGATAGCCCGTGGCCTGTTCCAGGCGGTCCAGTATCGGCCGCCAGATGGCGTGAAGCTTTCTCGCTTCAAACTGGGGTACGACACCCACGGAGAAACTCTCCTGCTGTGCCTGGGCAGGCAAGGTCATTGCTGAAGACAACAACAGCAGCAGAATTGCCGTGAATTTTTTACACATCGGAATCTACCTCCTCAGTAAGGTTAGATAGTCATCCCTGGGATTTCCAATCCTAAACTGTGGGTGCTGCTGAGATTGGATTACGGCTGCCTCCTTCACTAAGAAATCGGCAGGCTTGGCTGGGCCTTAAGTATTCCCGGGTATTGCCTGGGCCGATGATGGTTCGTGTCAAAGGAAAGCTGTGGGCATGTGTGTTATTTCAACAAGGATGTTTACCGATTGCTTATGAAGTAGGGTCAATTCAACGCTTAACTACCTGATATTGTGTCGGTATCGTGCCTGGTTGGGGTCACGATCACACAGTCGGGGGTTGGGGAGGTTTGTTCCTGTGAATTGGATTTAATGCGCCGCCATGAATGGGTGAACCATGGTTTGAACGTTTCAGTCCCTGTGCAAGGTGGTCGGATTTAATTAAATTTCTGTCAGGCCGCTATATAGACAGAGAAGCATTCGTTCAGGTTTTTTCCTTGTGACTGCCAACTGTCGTGCAGTGGGGTTCGTAACATGATCATTGCCCAATCTTCCGTCAACCTGACAAGTCAGCATCTGGCCGAGGTTCAGCACAAGGAAAGAAGCAACCTCTCGATCTGGAGTGGACAGCGACCTGAGTCCGTTGCCGATGAACGGCGCGGGTCAGGTACCGTACGTGCGATACAAGCGCAGGCCACCAAGGTCGAGATCTCCCAGGCAGGACAATCCCTGCAGCCGAACAAGGCGCTGCTCAAACTCGATGAGGCGGCTCCGGAGCCTCCCATTGGAGATTTGAAAATCCAACTGTTGAAGTTGCTGGTCGAGCGTTTTACCGGGCGTGAGATCGATATCCTGACACCCGATGAATTGAATCCGAATGCTCCCCCCGTGGAGGATGTTCCGAGCGGTCCGTCGTCCCAGGGTCAGGCATCATCCCAGTCCGTAGGCTGGGGGTTGATCTATGACTTCTATGCCACTCATTATGAGTCGGAACATACCGAGTTCCAGGCACAAGGCACGGTACGTACCAGTGACGGACGAGAGATCGACATCACCCTGCAACTCAGTATGAGTCGTGAGTTCTTTAGCGAAACGAGCGTTCAACTGCGAGCGGGTGATGCGGTCATGAAGGATCCCCTGGTGGTGAATTTCAACGCTACCGCAGCACAACTCACAGAGCGCAACTTCAGTTTCGATATCGACGCAGACGGACACCAGGATCAGATCGCCTTTGTCCGGCAGGGGAGCGGTCTGCTTGCACTCGATCGTAACTCGGATGGCGCCATCAATGATGGCAGTGAATTGTTCGGCGCCCTGAGTGGAAACGGGTTTGCGGAACTTTCCGCTCATGATGAAGACAGCAACGGTTGGATCGATGAAGCGGACGCCATATACAACCGTCTGCGTATCTGGACAAAAGATGCGGACGGCCAGGATTCACTGATTGCGCTGGGTCAGGCCGGTATCGGTGCCATCTACCTCGGTTCTGTGGATACGCCGTTTCTGCTCAAGGATGCGGCGAACGACACCCTGGGTCAGGTTCGTCAGACGGGTGTATTTCTCTCCGAGGATGGAATGGCAGGCACCGTTCAGCAGGTGGATCTGGTTGTTTAGAAGGCGATTGTCAGTTTGCTCAGATGCCAGGCCTGCGTCTGGCGTTTGGTCGCAGACAGAGGGGAAATAACCCGGATTCCGCGTTGCTTCATCCGGGCTGCGGGGTTTGGTGCGCCGTGTTACGCGTTGCTTGGGGGGCGATGGGGGACGCTACACAGATCGGGTTGGGACTTCATGTTCTGCCACTTCAGTGTATCCGCCAGGGCATCCCAGAGCGCTTTTCTTGCTTCAATGGCCGCGCCGGCGGACATGCCAAGACGTTGCATGGCCGATGGATCCTGGCCAACCAACTCCTTGATCATCCTCAGCGCCGCCGGGCCATGGGATTCCGTGTCAAGTTCGATATGGCGTTTGAGGTAAAACACGAACACGGGGGCATCCTGCTCTTCCAGTTCCCAGCTTTTCAGCAATGTCTCAAACATCTTGGGTATGACGTTTTCCCTGCCGAAGAAAAAATTACCCAGCACTTCTCCAAAGTCTCCGTTTTTCGCTGTGTACAGGGTGTGAGAGACGAAACTGCGAACCGGGGGCGGAATATCCGGGTGCTGAATGGCGTCTTCAAAACTCTGACCGGCGCATAATCGCCCGATAAAATCCTCCACCGGTCCGGTGTCTGCCCCCACCTCACGCATGGCGTCGAGATACAGTTCGTAATGACTCAAATGGCCTTCGGGCGCCAGGTCCGTCTCCTCGCCCAGCACGATATCATTGATCAAGCGTGCGGCCAGGTTGTGGCGAGGCGGCAGCCAGGGCAACTCAATACAGGTAAGCTCACGCTGCAGGCGTTTTACCAGTGACATGAAATCCCAGACTGCAAAGACGTGCCAGGTCATGAACTGGCGCAAATCCTCCGGGGTGCGGATCATGGAGAAGACACGATGCTCTGTGAGACAGGTTTGTTGATCGAACAGTTGGTTGAAGAGCAGGTCGTTATTCATGGTTCTCGGTCCTTTGGGTGAGTTTCAGGAATTCTCTGAATCATTCAGAGGCTGGATGGACTTGAGATGTGAGGTCACGCCAGGCACCGCACGAATGGCTTGCGAGGCAACAGAGTGAGTGAGAGTGGGGGCGAATCCATGGCTTTGTGGGTCCTTCCGTGTATTTGAGGTATGCCTGTTCAGGCTGGGAATGTAACGAGTCTAGATAGCCGTGTGCATCACAAAATGTTGATATTGCACATTCGTTGAGTGACATATTCACCGTTGACAACGGATTTCGAACTGGCCTTCCACGCTCCCAGGCATACCTGTCTGCATCCGCAGTGACGAATGTCACAACCGCTGGGTTCAATTCCTCATAGGGCGAGTAACAGCTCCGACCTACCATGACCCATAAGCGAAGTGTCGCGGGTCTCGGCTTACCCTTGAGGAACCAGCAAGATGAATAAACCGATCGATTCAAAGGAGGATGGGGATCGTAGTGGTGGAAGAAGGTCCCTGTTCGTTGAGGTTCTCGAAGTCTTTGTGTTCGCCCTGCTCCTGTTCTGGGGCGGGATGGTGAACACGGTACAGGCGGCGGATGTTGGTACCGATACCGGTTCAAGCATGACGGCCGTCGTGAACGACCCGGGCAGTCGTGCCGCATCGGCTGATTCGATGGCGGTTGTGGCTCAATCCCGGAAGCAATCGCCGCCCTGGCTTTCCGACAATGAACGGCAGGCCGCCGGTGTGCCCCTGCCTCAGGAGTTTGGCGTTTCGGACGAGGATCTGGCCATGGCGGAGATCAACCTTGATCTGCGTCGTACGGATGCACCCCGTTACAGCCGCCTGATTAATTTTGGCGATTATGCCTACCTGCACCCGAAAGACCTCTACAGCAATGCAACGAACGATATGGCCGACCTGAATATCTACTCGAACCGTGCTGTGATGATGGTTGAAAACCTCTCATCAAGAACTGCCAAGGTGCGCTTTCAACTGGTTTCATCCAGCGATGCGAAGGTGCGCGTCGAATATGATCTGGCGCTGCCACCGGGTAGCGGGGCGAATGTGCTGCGCTTTCCCCTGGACTGGTCCACCTGGCCCCGGGGTGACCGTTTCATCGTGCACAGCGATGAGCCGGTCTACTTCAGCGGGCATCTGTACGTGGAGCAGTATCACGAACAGTTTGACTGGGGACAGGATAACTACATGCATTCCAACCGCTCGGCCTATGACCGCCAGCTGGCGGTTCACGCGGTGGATTGTGGCAGCGAGTACGCGGGTAACGAATGGCTGTGCCAGGTGTCCGTTGCCCAGACCCCCTGGTCGGTTCAGCTCACGCCGCCCTGATTAGCGGGGCGCCTGAGCAGGGATGAATCGAAAAAAAAACGCCGGGCCCCGCGTGCGGGGTCCGGCGTGCCTGGAGTCATGGGTCAAGACTCGCTTGAGTGAGTGCCGCTAGTCATTCGGGTCAGATACGGGTGGCGGGAAGGTGACCAGTTCATGACTGTCGTAGAGATCCGCGATCCGGTCCTCGCCATGACATACGGTGCACTGACGGGGATCGTCCAGGGTGGTCGCGTCGAAGGTGCCACCCATGAGCAGCATGTGCACGGCGGCGGCCGCTTCGGCTTCGATCTTGGCGGGATCCACTGCTGGAAAAGCCTCCGGGGTCGCAGTCACATCCGTGCCGTGACAACCGCCACAGACCACTTCGTTGGGGGTTCTCCACACCGGTGTGCCCTCAGTGTCGGTATGGCAGATCATGCAGTTGTTGGCCGCCTGGGGGAAGGTAACATGGGACCAGTCGTGGTGCTTCAGATCACCGGTGGCGCTGGCGCTGTGAACCGCATGCACCCGGTTGCCGATGTAATCACCGTAGTTGCCGGAGAGGTCGTGGCAGCCCAGGCAATGATCGGTGTTGAACGGGGCGTGATGCGGGTGTGCGCCCTCCAGGTGCATCACGGTGTCGCCGTGACAGTTGGTGCAGGCGTCACCCGAGACCTTGTGCTCGACCGTGTCCGTGTTCACCTGGAAATTGATCACTGCACTGGAGGCGGTGACGAAGTCGCTGGCGGAGACAGCACCGTAGTCCATGCCTTCGAAGCGCACCATGTAGGTGCCAGGGGTCATGTCGGCCGGAATCGCCATCAACTGGTAAGAGAAGCCACTGGCGCCGCTGGTGACCCTTGGGTCGTCATTGGGGGTGGGTACCCCGCTGACCAGTTCGTTGACGAACAGGGGATGGCCCTGGGTCGGGGTGCCCGCAAGCGCTGGGTCGGTGCTGGAATTCGTGGTCAGCACAGGTACCGCATCCGCACGGGGTCCATAGACGTAGAGATTGGCCGCCGACAGGCCGTTACCGGAAGCACCCGTGGCTTCCTGGTCGGCGGTGTAGCGTGAGCCGGCAACCGGACCGGAGGCATCCGCCAGGGTGACGGTGACGACGGGGGTCTCACCCGCGACATAGTAGCTGCCGTTGGCCGGCGGGGTCATGCGGATGCTGACCTCGAACTCGGAGACCAGGTTGGCTTCCGGCTCGGGATCGTGGACGATCATGACGCCACCACCAAGCCCGCTGTCGACCCCATGACAGACGGTGCATTCCGAGTCATCGGTGAGGGGGCCGACAAACCCGGCGGTGTCATTGCCGTGGTTGTCACCGGTGATGAAGTTGACGCTCTCATGGCAGGAGCCGCAGTTTTTCATGGTCGGGACCTGATAGGCCAACGCCGCCTGGGGGGCGTCCTCCGTGTGGCACTTGCTGCAGGTGTTGATGTGCTGGGGATAGGTGACGTGGGAGAAGTCCGCGCCGTCCTCGAGCAGGGCGAACGTCCCGGCGTCATGGATCCGGTGAATCATGTGCGCCAGATCGCCTTCACCCTCGTTGCGCGACGCCATGTAGTTCACATTGTGGCAGTTGTTGCAGGTCTTCACCTGGGTGTAGCCGCCCCCGTGTCCCACGTTGCCGATGCGTGCGCCGTGACAGCTCTCGCAGGCTTCCGTGGTGACCATGTCGGCACCGGAACTGCTCAGTTCGCTGCCCGGGTTCGATTGCAGAAAGTCGTAGGAGGTGTTGACTGCGTTGGCAAAGGTGTAGCGCACCCCGTCGATGGTCTCGCGCCAGCGGGCCCGCATGGTGACCCGGATCACGTTGCTGGAGGCTGCAAGGGTGTTGCTGCAGACATAACGGTATTCGCCGGTCGAGGCGTCCAACTGGGTGAGGGTGCCGGGTAAGGGCTCGGTCATCGGTGTGCCGCTCTCGCTGATCAGCTGGTTCCAGGCGTCGCCCTCGCCGGAGGCCGGGTCGGCGGGTACCAGTTCAGACACGTAGAGACGCAGTTCGTAGGCGTCCTGGTAGACGTCCACCCCGTTGCCTTCCCCGTCGGTGAGGAAGAAATGGATGCTCAGGCTGCCGCTGGCCGCATCATAGGCAACGGTGTTGCTCAGATCGAGCTGCGGATTGAGCGGCACGATGTCGGAAAGGATCACCGCATCCTGCCCATCCTGGCCGTCCATGCCATCCACCCCGTCCGATCCGTCACTGCCGCTGTTACAGCCACTGAGTGCGAAGAGTGACAGGAATAGGGTTAGCCACAAGGGCCGATGAAAGGTCCGGCTCAGTCGATTGCTCATGATGCGTTTCCTCCACAAGGTCAGGTCGTGGGCGGGTTCGGAACCGGGCGTCACCGGGCGGTCAAGCGCCTGGAGTTCCAACCTGCCAAAGGCCGACTGTGCCCGTCCCGGGTCTCGACGGCCGCGTTGTGTTGTTCATCCCTGTTACTGGAATTCGTAGCGCAGGGCGACGAATCCCAGGTAAGTGGTGTTGTCCTGTGGCGCCGTACCCAGAGAGAGCAGGGTCGGCAGGGTGTTCACTGTGCCATCCTTGGTCCAGTCGGTTTCCGCGAAACGTTCGTAGCGGTATTCCGCGCGCAGCGAGAGCTGTTCGCTGATGCGGTAGCTGCCGTGCAGGTTGAATGCGCTGAGCCGTGATGTCAGGTCCGGCAGCGAGGGTGCGTTGTCGAAGCCGATTTCCCCGCTGAATTCGGAGTAGGTGTAATCGGCGCCCAGCACGAGCTTGTCCGGAATGGCGGTCCAGTCCAGACCGATGCCGACGGTGTCGGTGCGGTTTTGCGACGAGGCGATCCAGAGGTTGTCGGGATCGGAGTAGAAGAGTTTCTCGCTGCCCTTCTGATCGGAGCTGAGTTCGTCGTAGGTGTAGTAGGTCGATGCGGACAGGTTCTCATCAAAGGTGTAGGAGAGACTGAGGGTCGAGACCAGGCCCTTGGCCTCCTGCAGACCCAGGTAACTGTGATCGTAATCGTCCTTGACGAAGTCCAGATCGAACCCCAGGGTAAGAGTCTCGTAGGGGGTCATCGACAGCATCACGCCGAATGAATCCCGCTGCCGGTCGGTCATGGTCAGGACCCGCATGAGGGGATTGTCGTAGTAGTTCGGGTTCGGGTTGTCGAGCAGCGGGTCGATCTGCGACAGGGGCACATAGGACGAGACGTCCCGGTCCGAGTAGGAATACTTCAGGGTGGTTTCGAGCAGATCCAGGGGCTGCAGTTTCAGCTTGCTCCAGAGGGTCTTGTCCTTGGTCTCCTCGGCCTGCACATAGGTGCGTTCCATGCGGTCCAGGTCGTAGCCGCCGGACAGGGTAATGCGATGCGGGAAGCGGTAGGCCGCCTTCAGGCGGGTCAGCTCCTGGGTGTAGCTGTAGGGACGGTTCTGCCGTTGTCCCCCTGAGGCGGTATCGGTGACCACATAGTCGTAGACATGGACACTCGAACCGTTGTCCCGATCGCTGTAGGTATGACTGGCGTCGATGCGCAGGCGCGGCAGGGGACGGGCATTGAGTTCGACAGCCGCCAGGGTGGTGTCGACCTTGCCGTCCAGACTGTTCGCCGGCAGTGCCGAGGTCGCGATCGAGGGGTTGATGGTGTAGGGCAGGTAGTCCTGGTCCTGGGTCATGCGGCCTCGCGCCAGGCGCGCGCTCACCCGGGTGGTCGGGGTCAGCTGGTAGGCGAACAGCCCGCTGAGCTGGTGAAACTCGTTGTCCGGTGCTTCGGCCATCCGGCCATAGGCGGTGTCGCTGGTGGCCTCCTGGTAGGGGTTGCGCCAGACGATGTCATCCTGGTCGTTGTTGAAGAAGGAGCCCGAGTAACCAATCTCTGCCTGGAACCGCTCTCCGGTGTATCCCAGGTTGATCCCGAGTTCATCGGTCTCATATTCAAACGCGACCGGCAGGTATACCGTCTGGTTGAAACCGAAAGTCGCGCCCAGATCCTTGGTGCCGTCTTTCTTCTCATGCCGGGCAAACCCGGAAACCTCCCAACGCTTCGCCGGTAACAGGCTGAAACGGGCGCTGGTGCGGTCCCGCTGGGTCTCCAGGGGAATGCGCCGCAGATCGGTGGTCAGGTTGGGCATATCGGTGGTGGTCGGACCGGAAACCCAGTTGGCGGGCAGTTCGTAACGCCCGTCATTGCGATCCAGGTAGGGCGAGTAGGCGCTGCGTTCCCGGAAGTTTGGAATCTCGTGGTATTCGATGCCGATCGAATAGCGGCCCTGGCGACCGCCTTCGAGTTCGATGCGGCGGGACTCCAGGCCGAGATCCTGCGCGGCACCCTCGGCATATTCACCGTTTTCACCCCGGTAGCGGAACTCGCCACCGGCGTTGAACAGCACGCCCTCCTCTTCGGTGCCGGTGTAGCGTCCGAAGCGGTAGTCGTCGTTGTTCTGGTAACCCGCGCCACCCTCCACCCAACCCGAGGTGCCGCTCTCGTCGGGACAGTAGCGACAGGCGGGTGGCTCAGAGTCGGAGTTTTCCTCGGCGCGCACAGGCGCAGGGATCAACAGGGCAGTGAGCAGCAGGGTCGTGAGCATCAGACTTGGCGGCAGACCCGTGGTGCAACCCGCGTGCTGCCCGATCCTGGATGAGTGTTTGAATCTTGTGTGCATCTTATGCCGTTCCCCTGATATTCCGTGTCACGCTCATCGCAACGGCGAGACGGCGGAAGGATGGTTGGTGCCATGCATCTGGGAGTGGCAGTTCAGGCAGCCTTTGACGCTGAGGAACTGGGAGGGAATCCTCGAGCCGTTGTAGCTGACGCTGGGGTGGCCTGCCGGGGCATGGCACTGCTGGCAGAGCTGGGGCGGGCGTTTCTTCAGCAACGCCTGGAAATTGGAGCCGTGACTCGCATGACAGAGAGTGCAGTCTTCCGCGGCGGGTTCGTGTTCCCAGAGAAACGGACCGCGCTTCTCCGCGTGACAGGCGGTGCACTTCTCGCGCATCGTGGCGGCGATCTTCAGGCCGCTGCCATCCTCGCCATGCACGTTGTGACACTCGCTGCAGGTCATCTGACCCTCCCGCACCGGGTGGTGTGAGGCCTGGAAAAACTTCGCCTTCTGGTTGGCGTGACAGTCGAAGCAGACCTGCGCCTGGTCGGCGTGCTGCAACACCGGATCCCGCGCCACATGGATCCTGTGGCAGTCGGCGCAGGCGACTTCGTTGAACTCGTGGGTAGAGCCCTGCCATTCGATCCGCTGGTGGTTCTGGTGACAGGTGAGGCAACGGTCGTTCTGATCCTTCACCGGTGTCCAGGCTTTACGCCCGAAATTGAGGATGGGCGGTTTGACTTCGCCCTCCTTGGTGTCGACCTGATGTTCACCCCCCGGCCCATGACAGGTTTCGCACTGTTCGTTGGCGAACGGGGTGCGCGGGTCGGCGGCTACCGCATGACGGGTCTTGAACAGGGGCATCACCGGATACTCGTTGTCCTCGTCGTGACATTTCAGGCAGGTGTCGGCCCCTTTCTTGGAGGGTTGCGCGGCCAGCACACGCGCAACGGTCTGTTGCGCCTCCTCCAGGGTCATGCGCGGATGCCCCGCCATGGATGCATCGTCCGCGGCCTCGAGCAAAGGAGAAATCGACAACAGGAGCAGGAGCAGGAACAGGGTCAGCAACCCGCTCAGCCGTATCGGATGTAGATCGAGCATACTCAGCTTCCTGTTGTCGTTTTCACTGCCATGCAAGGACTGCAACGCGCTCAAGGCACGTGATGCACCGACTTGACGTCCACCGCCCCGCTGACACCGTGGCATTCGTCACAGCGTTCGAACACCCGGCCGTCGAGCAGCACGTCCTGCTGGTTCATGTCGAAGGCCGCATCGCCGATGCTGACCATGTGCTCACGTGCCGTTGCGCTATCGTGACAGCCCGCGCAACTCGCAGCCTTGGGTGAGATCACCGGCAACAGCAGGGGATCCACCAGGCTGTCCGCATTCGTCACCAGACTCAGCAGATCCGCATTGGGGTTGCCGGCTCCGGTCTGGGGATCGAACGTCGTGGTATTGCTGCTGAGCACACTGCTGCCGAGCCGTCCGCTGTCACTGCGATAGGAATCCCCCACATGACAGGTGGCGCAGTCCGAAACGATGCCCGGGTAGGCCACCTCCACGCTGTAATCCTCCACCTCGCCGGGGGGATTGCCATGGGTATAGGGCGAAGCGCGGAAGCTGCCGGCATGGATCCCGTGAATCATGGTTTTGAACTGGTAGGACTGGTTGAAGGTGCGCCCGTCGAAGGGACTGGTCATGGGGAATAGCGGCAATACATCCCCGTTGGGATCGGTCATCAGGGTGGTCGAGGCGCGGTTCGGATTGTGGCAGATGGGGCAGGCCTCAACGGTGTTGCGCGCACCCCGGTGGAAGGCGTTGGCCAGGGTATTGGAACCCGAGGCGGTGCCGAGCATGCCATGACAGGCGTTGCACTTCTCGGTGGACACCACCTGGCGTCTGGGTATCAGGCCGCCATCGATGGCAAAGTCCTGATAGGTATTGAGCACCGGTATGTTGACCAGGGTCAGCGGATCGATGGCCCCGGTGGCCACATTCAATACGCGGGGTTCCGTAACCTGGCCGATGCTCACCACCCGGGCGGTGCCATGAGCCTGTTCCGCCGAGTTGTCCGGCAGTGCCGGTAACGTCAGCGTGTAGTGATGGGTGCCATCGTCGAGGCCGTTCACCGCCCGGTCGTTGACCGTGTTGGTGTAGTCCGCCACCGCGCTGGAGGCGCCGATCAGGTTCAGCGATGCGACATACAGGCGCAGGTTGTAGAAGGTGTTATCGCTGCCGCACTCGCCGTCGCAATCGGCGGTCAGGTCATAGGCGCTGCCGTCATTCGGGTTGGTGAGTGAATAACGCACCGTGACCTGGCGGCTGGCGGCGTCGTAGTTCAGCGTCTCGATGTTGAACTGGTAGTTGGCCGAGTGTGCTTCGAGCTGATTGAAGTGCACGGTCTCGACACTGGCGATGGTGGACGCCCCGGCATGACACACGGAACAGGCCGAATTGTCCGGCGTATTGTCCTCCATGACGAAGTCGAAGCCCTGGTGGTCATTGAAGTCCACATCGTCATGACAGGCGCCGCAGGCCTGCTGGGTGGGTTTGCTCTCCCAGTTGTCCCCCTGGGGGGTTAGCAGGTTGCCCTCGCTGTCCCGCCTGGCGCCGTCGTGGCATTTCGTGCAATTGCGCAGATCCTGGGGAAAACCCACCTCGGAATAGTCGGTGAGCGCGCCGTTGAATCCTCCCAGCAGGTAGGGGGTGGTCAGGGCGCGGCCTTTGTGGATCTTGTGGATCATCACCTTGAAGTCGATCACCTCGCCGGTCTGTGCCTCGGTGGTGCCCGGGTTGTGGCAGAGCACGCAGTACTGGGGATCGATGCGTCCGCCGCCGTGCATCGCCAGCTGGTTGTGGCACTCGTTGCAGGCGCTGCGGTCGACGACGATGCGGGTGGCTGCTGCGGCGACCGGTACCGACTGGCTCTGGGCATCGAAACTGAAGTCGTAATAGGGGTTGAGGGCCACGATGGTGGTGCGATTGGCGTCGCGGATCTGCAGTTGGATGGCGATCCGGTGGGTCGCGGAGGGATCCCAGATCAGGGTGTCGCTGCCAGGCAGCGTCGCGGTGGTGATGTCCGTGGAAAAGGTGTAGGTGTAGTAGCCTTCATCGCTGTGATAGACCAGGCTGGCCGGGGTTTCGGTGGTGGCCTGCCAGGCGCCCTCGGGAACCGCGGTGCCGGTGCGCTGGCGGTAGATGTAGCTGACCCACTGATCCGCTTCCCCGGAACCCTCGACTCCGTAGTCACCGGGTGTGCCCGGCACCAGCTTGGCCAGGGCGATGCGCACTTCGTTGGTGGTCAGATCGGTGACCGGCTGGCCATCGGTGGTGACGATGCGGAAGTTCACCACCGGCGGGGAGTTGACCGTGACCGGGTTGACGCCCGACGGCAGATCCGTGAAGGGATCGGAGGGTTGCTCGAGGGCCAGGGTGGCGTCCCCGGCAATGATGTCTCTCAGGGTGACGGTTGCCGTTGACGAATCATCCCCCGCGCTGCCGCCATCGCCGATCACCTGGCCACCATCGTCGCCACCACCGCAACCCGTCAAAGTGGCAGCCAGAATCAGAAGCACAGAGAGGCACATACCGTATGGGCGACGGGCTGGGAACATAGGAACTCCCCCACGCATTGCAAGGCGGTCTGCCATGCGCATTTATAATTGGTTAATGATTCCGGTGTACCGATAAACCTGAACGGCTAGGTCACACAAAAGGGGCGGATCCCTGTGTATTCGATCGAGTGTTTCGACGTGACTCGTGTGGCGGTAGAAACACTGATTTGAATCGGGTTATATCAAAAGATAAACCCTGCATATGAATTGTCCAGACCACCCGGTTATAAGTAAAAGCCCTATAAAAAAATCTATGTAAGGGATATTCCGTATGCGGATGTCTGTTATTCCGGGTGTTTTGTAGCAGAATTCTCAGACTCTTAATCAAATCTTAAGATTGGTGGCGTTTTGAATGGAATCGAGTTCGCTTTGCGATCAAAAACTTCTATGGAACCAACTGCGATAAATTCGATAGTGGCTGATTCCATACCCGACATCCAGGAAAGGCGAAACACCGTGCTGATCGCGTCCGGGATTCAATCTGCGTGGTAGCCCAGGTGTACCGTGATACCTGGAAATCGCCCATCGGAGCCTAATACCCCAGAGACTGCCCGATCATCTTCATCCAAGGGAGGCACTATAGTTAACCGGATAACAATCAAAAAATATGGAGATTACCGATGATCCCGTCCCGTTTTCCACTTGCCCTGTCTGCGCCTCCCGTTGTGATGGGTATTCTGCTCACTGCCTGTTCCCCCCAGCCGGGGACCACCCATCTTGGTGACAAGCAAGCTCCGGGCGCCGATGCGAAGGAACCGTTGACCCGCTATGACGCGGTCTCCGCGATCGAGATCGTCGACAGTCCGGCCACCGGGGTGGCCCTGGGCTGGGGTTGGAACCGGGGGGATTCCGAACCGGTGCCGACGATCTGTGTCGAGTTCGTGCCGGGCGAGGAACCGGCCCAGACCCGTTACATGACGATGCAGGAGGTGTCCGACAACTACACCCTGATGAAGAGCCTGGGGGTGTCGGCGGAGGCCTCGGTCAAGGCGATCGGCTATGAAGCCAGCGGTAAGGCGGCGTTTGCCAAGTCCATGGATCTGAGCAGTGAGCGTTCCACCTTCGTACTCAATGCGGTGGTGCAGAACGGGGTCCGTTACACCGCCCCGGTACCGGACGATCCCATTCCGGCGGGTGAGGCCCAGGCTGCCGGGTACCAGCCTGCGGTGAATGAACGGGGCGGTTCCCGGGGTGCGGTGCGTCTCACCCCCGAGGCCCTGGCGTTGGCGAAAAAACGCGATGGGCTGGAGGCCTTCAAGCACCGTTGCGGATCCGCGTTTGTCTCGGCGATTTACGGCGGCGCCAAGCTGACGGCGGCACTGAGCTTTGTCACGGAGAGCCTGGAGCAGAAAGAGACCCTGAGCGCGGATCTCAGTGGCGGTGGTTGGGGAGCACGGTTCGAATCCAAGTTGAGCGAGAGCAAAACCTCAGGCAGCCGTTCCGAACGTATGGACCTGTCCCTGTTCATGACCGGTGGCAAGGGCGACACCATCCCAGCGACCCAGCAGGATCTGACCGACAAACTTCAGACCATCTCCCTGGACGCCTATGTGGCGCCGAAGGATTTTCAGATCGCCATCACCCCCTATGAAGTGCTATCCAACTGGCCGGGCAAGATTCTGCCGGACAAGCAGACGGAGTTCGACGAACTGGCCAGTTACTGGGGCAGCTACAATACCCTCTATGACGAAATCCAGCAGGCCCTGGACAATCCCCAGGACTATGTGGCGGTGAGTCGCGATGCGGACGGTTGCCTGGTGGTGCCCAGTTGCTCGGTTCAGCGCGAGGCCCTCACGGCCTCGCAACAGACCCTCAAGCTGATGACCGAGAATCGGGTTGAAATCCCGGGTTGGGAACCGATCTTCAAACAGATCGAAAAACCCATGGTCGAGGCCCGGGACAAGGCGAAGGCGGCTCTGGCCCAGTGTGAGAAGGACAACAGTCTGGCTTCTACGGTTTCAGCCGATAAGCCGATGCAGGCACTCAAACGCGCCCAGGACGAGGTGCTGGTCAAGTTGCGCAGGATGCAGGAGGAGGCCCGCATCTGCAGCGATCGCAGTGATGTGTGTGATTTCTCCCCGAATAATTACCGCAGTCCCTACGCCTTCCGCATTCAGCTGCCAATGCCGGCCAAGGCATCCCTGACCCATCTCGACGAGTTGACCGATCTGCATGTGGGGCGTACCGCCAAGCAACGCTGTTCGATCTCATCCACCGACCCGGGATGCCTGACCAACCGGCAGATCGATGAGTGGGGTGAGAAACTGGGTTTCATTCCTGTTACCCGGCAGACTGACCCGGAAGGTTTCGCGCTTTACCAGACTCGCCTTGAGAGCATGGATAAAGCCGCAACCGCGGATCAGGCATCAACGAAACCGGGTTGTGTGCCTCAGCCGTACTCCTATGAGCAGGGCCGTGATGATGTGATCTGGTACAACCCGGCTTACCGGCAACCGGCCGAAACGGATACCGGGACTGAGACGCAGAAAGGCGCGTGAAGATGCCGGGTGTGTGTTCTCGGTTTCAATGCCTGGGGTTGCTGCTCGGGTTGCTGGGCAGTCTGTCCGCAAACGCCGCCTGTCGCCAGGCTGAGGTCGATTGGCAGGCGGATACCGCGTTGTCACAATTTCTGCGCAGTTGCGAGCGCCCTCCGGATGATCAGGAACGCTGGCTCTATACCTGGGGCCATGAGGAAAAATTCGCCCTCCTGACCCATGATGGATATGGCGTGTTTCGGGTCTTCAATGATGCCCAGCAGTTCGCCTTTGCGGGGATCCAGGCGCGGCGTTTCCTGTTCGAGTACAAGGATTATCCCCGATTCCCGCTGTATACCGATCTGTTGCGCAAGTCCCTGGGTACCGCCACGGTCGGGACGCTGTATGCCTATACCCAGGATCAGGAGATGCTCGACCGGCTGCAGCGATTGTGGTCCCGTCAGGTCACTCAGGACGGTAACATACCGGCGCCCGCGGACGATGGCAGCCGCGCCGCCGCCCGGGCCGGACTCACCGCACTGGCATTCAATCAGGTCAATCCCGGGTTTCTCGAGGACCTGCCTTACTCAATTGAAACCTTGATCGATGACACGCAAAAATCACTTAAGACCCTCGAGCTCGATCAACAGCGACGGCTCTATCTGCAGGGTCGGCTGCTGGGACTGAAGCGGGCTCAGCAAGCCGGAGAAGGCGGCTTGCCGTCAAACATCTCGTACGGACCCTCGGTCTATTTCTCCAACGCACCGAATACCGCAATCCATCATTACTACAACGGGAAACATACCGGTATCGCCTGTCGCCTGAGCGACGCGGATCGGGTGACCGATGTGTCGGATCCGCAGGACCGTCAGGCCATGCTGGCGCATGACATCCTGTTACACCGCGCCGACGGTAGCGCGGAGCGATTTCCCGGCGGCTATAACGAACTGGTCAATCCGGTTGCCTACCGCTCACAGACCCAGGGTCGGTTGATCAAGAATGGCAAAGTCTATGCGGATACCGGGCTGATCAATTATGAACTACCCGGCGTATGCCGGCGCATCCGGCTGGATGATTTCCATGACTGTGATGCGGTGGTGCGATTGCTCCAGGTCGGATTGTTCAAAGGCAGTAGTGAAGCGGGTCCGCTCTATCGGATGCTGACCCTCGACGAACCGGAACAACAGTTGCCACGTTTTCTGGGTGCGATACGCGGTTGCAGTGTGACCCCATCGGATGTGCAGGCCCGGGAATCACAGAATCTGCCAGTGCTACCCAACACCTGCGACATCATTCGAGACACCGCGTTCACCCGGGTATATTTCTACCGTGCGAATCAAGCGTTCTTCGAAACGCTGCAACGGGATCGCTGTCGTTGAGCTTTGCCGTTAGTGGCGTGATCCGTTGCGTGTATCGCCTTGAGCGGTTTAACCGGGCCATGCCGTAGAGACCGGCAAACAGCAATAACCATCCGGGTGACAGGGCGCCGCCGCCACCGCTGTCGCTGCTCTTGCTTTGATCTTCTGACTGCGCATCACCATTGGTATCTCCGGTATCTCCGGTATCTCCGGTATCTCCGGTATCTCCGGTATCTCCGGTGTCCCCGCTATCGGTGTCCGAATCCCCGGTTTGTTCATCACCGCTGTCCGTTGCGTGGACGATGACACCGCCGAGGATCACGATTTTGCCATCGACCATGCCGTCCCCATCGTTGGGTCCTCCATCTTCCAGGGTCAATTGCACACACCAGGCATTCTCATACAGGCTGTTCACAAACCCATCACTACCCGGCGCCGGACATGTCGGGTGGGTGTCGGAGGCGCTGCTCAACTGGTTGTGGGTGTCCTCGACGAAGGTCTGCCAACCTCCCGGGGTGAATACCCGGAATTCGGAACCGGCTGTGATGGCCGCCTGTTGCGGTATCACAACCTGAACACTGTTGCGATCAGCGGGCAGATTCTTGACCTGGAAATTATACAAACCGGCATAGTACGCGGGATCCGCCGGATCGGTTGAGCCGCAGAGATCCGGTAAACCGCAGTTTGCGATGTCCTGAGGCACAATGGACGCGGAATAGGTCAACGCATCAAATGCCGTGTCGCCCAGAAACAGTTCCAGACCGGGTTCGGCCTCGATCACCCTTTCCGCGTCAGCTTTGATGACTTGAAGCTGATTACGCGGGAGATGGGAATGATCGAGGTAGTCCGGGATACCATCCATATCGGAATCGTCGGAGCCATCCGGGTAGTCGAGCACCCCGTCCTGGTCGGTATCGCCGTCATAGCGGGCCGGGTCCGCATTCACGACCAGAAAACTGAGTTCATCCTGCATTTGCCAGAGGTCCAGGTTCACGCTGACACCCAGGCGATACAGACCGGGTTGCAGGGATGCCGGATCGAACGTAAAGGTGTCTTCCCGGGTGTCGGTATCGATCAATGTCGGATCAGAACCCTGCCATGCATATCGGGCCTGCGTGGGGTCCGTGGTGTCGGGCAACCCCTTGAGGGATGTGCTGAGGACCACGGGATTCGAGCTTCTCAACAGGATGCGATAAGGCTCGTTGGCCTGGGTGATGGTCAATGAAACCCGGGGTGAAGGGTTGGCGGTGTCAAGCATGATGTCGCAGCGGGCAATGCTGCCGGGCACGGCATGGGTGACCTCATCCATTTCGAGCCATGCGCTGAGCAGCGTGGCAGGATCGCTCAGCATGACATCGTGAACCGGAATCTCGAGCACCGGTTCATGGCCGTCGAGGCTGAGTGTTCCGGCGAACAGGGTTTGTTCATGATTGTCGCCAGACCGGATACCGTTCAGCCGGTAGTCGATGGTGACCGGATAGGCGGCGGCCGAACCGCTCAACTCAAGCGGACAGGCATAGTGGTCATCGTAGTAGTCGCTGTGATCCTTACTGAATTCGATGATCGGTGCGATGGAGATCAGCTGTGCCGCCCGGGTCGTGGTGCCGGCGCTGTCAGTTGCTGACCAGGTCAGCAGATGATTGCCGCTGGGAAGCTCGAGCGGAGCACCGCTCACGGCCATCGGATCGTTGCCGTTGCTGGCCACGCTTTCCAGTACCGGCGCGATATCCCCGTCCTGGGCGTCATGGGCACTCACCATGCCCGGATCAACCTGGGTCAGTACGCCCATCGCGTTTATATCGAGATTGTCCGTAAGGGAGATGACCGGAGCATCGTTCGCCGAGGTGATGACACTGCTTTGGTTAGTGTAGATGACGTCACTCTCGGTCAGGGAATAACTGTTCAGTGTGATTTCATTGAAAATTTCAAGGCCAAGATCCTGCTCGGTTATGGTGTAGGGCTGTGCGTCGTACTGAAGCCTCGTGTCGGTGAACAGTTCGGGCCTTTGGGTATAGCGCCATAAGTAGTCAAATGTCGCACCGTCGTCATCGAAGTAGCGGTTGTGCAGGGTCAGGGTCGAGCCGGTGGAAAAACTGCCTGTGATGTAAAACGCTCCGCTGGGTTCATCCGGCACGTTGGCGATCAGTTCCGGCACCGCCAGAGGCAGGGAGCGGAATTGTTCCGGGTTGCCCTGTGCGTCGGTATAGCTGGCCACCACGCGGATGTCCCGGTTCACGTCCTCATTGGTCAGGATATAGACCGGGTAAAGGGCCCCGGGGATCGGTTCGTCATCGCGGTACCACTGCAGACTCAGATCGCCGATGCCGTTGGCGTCGATGAGAAGGCTTTCATCGATGCGGATCAGTTGATCTTCCGCCGGGGTGCCGCTAAACACCAGACGCCCCATGGGGGGTTCGTTTTCGCTCAGCGACTGGATTTCTATGGGTTTTGAATCCTGCAGTAAAAACTCACCGCCGTTGTAGGTCGTGTAGAGGTTCAGGGTGTAGTTGCCGGATGCAAAGGGACCGATCTCAGTAGTGGTGTCGCTACAGGCAATGGGTATCGGGTCAATGGTGGGACCCTCGATCAGCTTTGCGTAGATATTGATGACATCGCCGTCGGATTGGGTGCCGTATGTCTGGGCCAGATAGTACTGCGGGCAGGTGGCCACCTGGATTGACACAGGCCGGTTGTTGGCGGGACTTGCGTCGAGAATTTCAAAGCTGACCGCAGACGCGGCGGAGAAGGGGAGGATGGCGGATAATAGGGCAATCCCTGGCAAATACTTCATGATACAGATCCTTTGGGCACGTTCCTGTTTGTGCGTCCCGGTAGGGTATTGGATTTAGACAGGCAGATCAAACATTCGCCTGTCTCGGGTCGGCTGCCAGGCTCACTCTGTGATTCGCTTTGTCCCTTGGGCAAGCCTCGAGACGGTGCTGTTCGCCCCTCGGACAGGGCTTCTGAAACATCGGTTGCCCGTTGCGACAGTTGTCTGGCAAACTGTTGTGCGGCATAAGAAAAAAACAACCTGAAGAAAGCCTGAAATCCAAACCTGCAAGCCTCGGCATGGGTCGACGCAATTCCCGGACCGTGTCGCTCTTTGGCACATAACGACCGCCCGATAGAGGGTTGATGCCTGTGATCGGTCGCAGTACGCCCGGGACTGGCAGGACAATGTGAGAAGCGTGGCCATTCAGCGCTCGCTGGGACACGCCCTGAATCGATTTCCAAACCTTGGAGTTCGCCCCAGACGCCTGCTATAGTCAGGCAATTGCTGCGATGCAGCATGACACCGGAGACCCACATGTCCATCAAGCCTTTCAAGAAGCTGCTGGTTGCCAACCGCAGTGAGATCGCAATTCGAATCTTCCGCGCCGCGAATGAACTCGGAATTCGAACCGTGGCGATCTATGCGGAGGAAGACCGCCTGTCGATCCATCGCTCCAAGGCCGACGAGGCCTACAAACTGAACCCGGCAAAGGGTCCGGTCGGCGCCTACCTGGACATACAGGGGATTATCGATATCGCCCTGGACAAGGGGGTCGATGCGATCCATCCCGGTTATGGTTTTCTCTCCGAGAACCCGGAATTCGCCCAGGCCTGCGCGGACAACGGCATCACCTTTATCGGTCCCCGCGCGGACCTGCTGGCGCAGATGGGCGACAAGACCGCGGCCCGGGAACTCGCGCAGCGGGCCCAGGTGCCCACCCTGCCGGGTACCGAGGAGGCGATCGAGGACCGGGAGACCGCGGTGAGCATCGCCGACCAAATTGGTTTCCCGCTGATCATCAAGGCGGCCCATGGAGGGGGCGGACGGGGGATGCGGGTGGTGCGGGAGCCGGCGGATCTCGGCCGCCTGCTCGATGAGGCCCGCAACGAGGCGAAGAACGCCTTCGGCAACGGCGCGGTGTTCCTGGAGCGCTTCATCCAGCGGGCCAAGCACATCGAGGTGCAGATCCTGGGCGACCGGCACGGTAACGTGGTGCATCTTCATGAACGCGACTGCTCGGTGCAGCGCCGTCACCAGAAGGTCATAGAGATCGCACCCTCCGTGGACCTGCCGGAAGCGACCCGCCTGGCGCTGTGCGACGCGGCGGTCCGACTGGCCAGCGAGATTGGCTACGATAACGCGGGCACCGTGGAGTTCCTGGTGGATGCGGAAAGCGGCGACTGGTTCTTCATCGAGATGAACCCGCGTATTCAGGTGGAACACACGGTCACCGAAGAGATCACCAACCTGGACCTGGTGCGTTCACAGATCCTGGTCGCCTCGGGCCGGGCGCTGCATGATGCGGAGATCGGCATACCGGCCCAGGAGCAGATCCCCAGGGAGGGCTTTGCGGTGCAGTGCCGGATCACTACCGAAGATCCGGAAAACGGTTTTGCACCGGATATCGGGCGAATTCTTACCTACCGCTCCCCGGCGGGCTGCGGCATCCGTCTGGACGCGGCGATCGCCACCAACGGGGCGGTGGTCACCCCCTATTACGATTCCCTGCTGGTAAAGCTCACGGTGCGTTCACCGAACTGGGAAAACGCCCTGGAGCGCATGCAGCGCGCGTTGCACGAATTCCGCATCCGGGGTGTGAAGACGAACATCCCGTTCCTGGAGAACGTCATCCAGGACGAGACCTTTCGTACCGGTCAGGCCACTACCCGGCTGATCGACACCACCCCCGCGCTGTTCGATTTCAAACCCCGCCGGGACCGCGCCAGCAAGCTGCTCAACTATCTCGGCGAGGTGATCGTCAACGGCAACCCCACCGCCAAGGGCTGGAAGCCGGATGCGATCTTCACCCCGGCTCCGGTGCCGGCCTATGATCACCGCTCACCCCTGCAGCCCGGTACCCGTGACCGGCTGCTGGAGCTGGGACCCAAGGGTTTCTCGGATTGGATCCTCACCCAGGACCAGGCCCTGTTCACCGACACCACCCTGCGGGATGCGCACCAGTCCCTGCTCGCCACCCGGATGCGCAGCGATGACATGCTGCGCATCGCCGATGTGATTGCGCACAAGGTGCCGAACTTGTTCTCCCTCGAGATGTGGGGCGGCGCGACCTTCGACACCGCGATGCGTTTTCTCAACGAAGACCCCTGGGAGCGTCTGATCCAGTTGCGCGAACGGATCCCAAACATCTGTTTCCAGATGCTGTTGCGCGGCGCCAACGCGGTGGGCTACTCGAACTATCCCGACAACGTGGTTGGCAGTTTCGTGCGCCGCGCGGTGGAAAACGGCATGGACATCTTCCGTATCTTCGACAGCCTGAACTATGCCGAGAATCTTTTCCCGGCGATGGAGGCGGTGCTCGAGGACGGGCGTGCGGTGTGTGAGGCGGCGATCTGCTATACCGGCAACATCCTCGATCCGAAACGCAACAAGTACGATCTGCAGTACTACATCAGCATGGCCAAGGAGCTTGAGCAGCGGGGCGCGCATATCCTCGCCATCAAGGACATGGCGGGTCTGTTGCGCCCGTATGCCGCCGACGTGCTGTTCCGCGCCCTGAAGTCCGAGATCGGCATCCCGATTCACTACCATACCCACGACACCTCGGGAATCAACGCGGCCACCGTGCTGCGCGCCGTGGATGCGGGCGTGGACGTGGTCGACGGGGCGATCGCCGGACTCTCCGGCTCGACCTCCCAGCCGAACCTGAATTCCATGATCGCCGCCCTGGAGCACACCGCCAGGGATCCCGGCATCAACCGGGAGGCGCTGGACGAGATGTCCCACTACTGGGAGCACGTGCGCAGCTTCTACAAGCCCTTCGATACCAGTGCGCCCCACGGTACCGCCGAGGTCTACCTGCATGAACTGCCCGGCGGCCAGTTCACCAACCTCAAGGAGCAGGCCAGCGCCATGGGCCTGGGGGCACGCTGGCCGGAAGTCGCGCGTACTTATGCGGAGGTCAACCAGCTGTTCGGCGATATCGTCAAGGTCACCCCCAGTTCCAAGGTGGTGGGCGACATGGCGATCTTCCTGGTCACCCGTGGCATCAAGGCCCAGGACGTGCTCAACCTGGCCCCCGGTTCCGTACCCTTTCCCGAATCGGTGATCGATATGCTGGCCGGTGGTCTGGGACAGCCCAAGGGCGGTTGGCCCAAGGAGTTGCAAAGCATCGTCCTGGGCGAGCGCAAGGCCATCGACGATCGTCCCGGGCTGCATGCGGAAGCGGTGGATTTTCAGCCGCTGAAGTTTGAACTGGTGGAGAAACTCGGACGTGAACCGAGTGACGATGAGGTGCTCAGTTACCTGATGTATCCGAAGGTGTTCCTCGATTACGACAAGGTGTGCGAACAGTACGGCGATCTGTCGGTGCTGCCCAGCCCGGCGTTTTTCTATGGTCTGAGCTGCGATGAAGAGATTGCGGTCGAGATCGAAGCGGGCAAGACCCTGTTCATCAAGCTGCTGCACCTGGGCGAGGCGGACAAGCACGGCAAACGCACGGTGATCTTTGAACTCAATGGCGATGCCCGCAATATCATCATCCAGGACAAGAGCCTGGTGGTGGACAGCACCTCGCGGCCCAAGGCCAGCCCCGACGATCCGCGCCAGGTGGGCGCGCCGATCCCGGGCAAGGTGACCCAGATCTCGGTGAGCGTCGGCGACTCGGTGAACAAGGGTGATCCCCTGTTCACCCTGGAGGCGATGAAGATGTTCACCACGGTCAACGCCTCCATGGCCGGTGTGGTCAAGAGCATCGAGATCGAACCCGACACCACCGTAGAGGCCAAGGATCTGCTGTTGCGCTTCCGCTGAGTTCCAACAGGAGAACACCCGTAGCCCGGGTGAAGCAAAGCGTAACCCGGGAAGGCAGTGGCACCGATCCCCGGATTCCGCTGCGCTGCATCCGGGCTACATGAGCCAGGACATTTCACCCAAGGCAACGGGTTACGATCCGTAGAACCGTAGCCCGGGTGAAGCAAAGCGTAACCCGGGAAGGCAGTGGCACCGATCCCCGGATTCCACTGCGCTGCATCCGGGCTACATGAGTCAGAACACTTCACCCAAGGCAAAGGGTTGCGATCCGTAGAACCGTAGCCCGGGTGAAGCAAAGCGTAACCCGGGAAGGCAGTGGCACCGCTCCCCGGATTCCGCTGCGCTGCATCCGGGCTACATGAGCCAGGACATTTCACCCAAGTCAAAGGGTTGCGATCCGTAGAACCGTAGCCCGGGTGAAGCAAAGCGTAACCCGGGAAGGGCGGTGGCACCGACCGACCCGTGGAAAACAGGACATCCAGCCCCGGGTGCATCCAGCGGACAGATTCGGTATAGTTTTCCCCCAATGGTCCACCCGGGCAGAGACCCAGGCTGACATCCGCGGGACTGGAGAGGGTTTGTAACCGTCCCAGGACGTGAAAAAATTCAATAATAATCAGAAAGCAGGACATACTTTCAAACGACCGGCTGGAAGATTCGGGTAGAACCTCGGCGGTCCGTGTAAAACCCCGAGCGAGTGGAACCTGGATTCACGGGGTGAAGGCAAGGATGAATCTAGAAGATGCCATTGAAGGCATGCACCAGGCCAGGCATGTCGATCAGCTCTTTCATTGCTACCAGGCGGCGGTTGAATGTTTCGGTTACGACCGGGTTCTGCTGGCGCTGATCTCCGACCACCCCCGGCTGCATCTCAAGGCTCAACACGGGGTTCTCAGCAGTTATCCCGATGCCTGGGTCTCCCACTACCTGTCGCAAGGCTATGACCGGATCGATCCGGTACGGATCGAGGTGTGCAAACGAATTGCTCCGTTCAGCTGGCGGCAGCTGCAGGATACGCTGACTCTGAGCCCGCGTCAGAAGCGCCTGTTTCGGGAGGCGGGCGAGGTCGATCTGCATCATGGTTTGGGGGTCCCTTTACGCGGACCCGATGGCGCCACGGCAGGCGTCGGTCTGGCCAGTTCCTCGAGAAAACCGGCCCAGGACAGCTTGAGCCTGTGGCAGATCCATAACCTCTCGATGCAATTCTACGCCGCCTTCTGGCGACTGTTCGAACAGTCCGAGCCCCCCCGGGAAGCCCTCAGTCTGTCACCCAGGGAGGCCGAGATTTTGAAACTTCTGGCGCTGGGACTGACCAAGGCGGATGTGTCCGATCGCTTGCGGATCTCCTACCACACGGTCGATTTTCACACCCGTCGGCTGCTCGAGAAATTCAATACCCGAAGTATCACTGCCGCGGTTCACTTTGCGACCGCATGGGGCGTGATTGCCCTGGAGACGGGTTTTTGAGCGGTTAGAACCGGTTCTCTACGTGAACACGTAGGTCAAAAATTGATCGCCAGAAAATAACATAAGCGAATCTAAACCGGGGCCATGGGACGCGGGTGACAGGATTCGGGGAAAGCGCTTCGGCAGGGGTACCGATCATGGGGATGGTATCCGAAGAGTTTTGATGGAAAGCAAGGGGAATAGGATTATGGGGACGAATCATCAGGTCGGGTTGAAGGAGTTCGGTTGTCTGGGGTTGTTGCTGCTGATGGGGTGTGGCGGCGGTTCGGGGGGTTCCAGTGATGCATCGGACGAGCAGGTCCTGACCGGTCGGTTTCTCGACAGCGCCTGCGCGGGGTTGAGTTACCGCACCGCCAGCCGTAGCGGTGTCACAGGGGCCAACGGAGAGTTCACCTATCTGGCCGGAGAAACCGTGGTCTTCGGCCTGGGGGATCTTTCCTTTCCCGCGGTCACCGCGGCACAGATTCTGACCCCCTTGGAACTGGCAGGGGTCGAGGACATCAACCACACCGGTGTGGTTAATATGGCGAGACTGCTGCAATCCCTGGATGAGGATTGCAATGCGGACAATGGCATCACCATCAGCGGTGAGGCGCTGTTGGCCGCGACGGGCATGTCCCTCGATTTCGAGGATCCGGATTTCGATACCAAAGTGGCCAATCTGGTGGCCAATGGGGGACAGCAGAATTCCACCTGCACCACGCTGATCAGCGCCGAACAGGCGATTGCGCATCTGCAGAATACGCTTGACCAGCTGGCGGGACAGACCGATCCGCCGATCGGGGGTGGCCTGGCGGGTAAGCTGGGTGTCTGGGAAGGTGAAGGTCAACAGCCGGGTGTTTCCTGGACCATACGCATCACCTTGCGGGAGGAGGAGCAGTTAATCGAATATCCCTCCCTGGAGTGTGGCGGGTATCTCACCCTGCTGGAGGAAACCGATGCCCAGTTGCTGTTTCGGGAGACCATCACCTTCGGTAACGACATCTGCTACGACCAGGGTTTCGTGGAGTTGACGGACCAGTCGCAGACTGAGCTGGTCTACCGTTGGTATTTCGATGGCAACGGTGATGAGAAAGGCGAGCTGGATGCGGTGGGCAGTGTCCACAAGACGCAATAGTTGTTTATCACCCGGCATTTGAATATGTCACTGGATATGAGGGAACATGCCATGAAAACGATTCGAGTCATTCAAAGTCTCCTGATCCCCGCGCTGGCGATCTGCGCTTCCGGGGTACAGGGCGCAACCTTCTGGGCCGATTGGGAGTCTGGAAGTGCCGGTTTGGACGGTTCCGCGGTGGGCACATTGAACGGCGTATCGGTAAATTACAGCGGGCCACTGATACCGACTCCGTACACCACCCTCAACGGATCCGCGAATGTGTGGAATCCTTCCACGACCTACACCGGTGGACAGATCGATGTGTCGCCCGATGAAGTGGGTGATCGGTTGTCAATGAACTATTCGGCAGGCTCAACCCTTACCTTTTCCTCCCCGGTGGAGAATCCGCTGATCGCATTCTGGAGTGTGGGAAATCCCAACTACATCGTGGATTTTGTGTTCGAAGAAACACCCACGTTCCTGGTCGGTGGTCCCAACGGCAACTACAGAGGTTCGTCGTCGATCTGGGTTACGGGCAATACGGTGTCAGGACAGGAAGGCAACGGGGTGGTCATGTTCGAGGGACTCTACACCTCGATTTCATGGACCAGCACCCGGGAAAACTACTACTCGATAACCCTGGGATCGGTGAGTCCGGTGCCACTCCCCGCTGCCGCCTGGCTGTTTTTAACCGGGTTGCTGGGATTAGGAGGCTACAGCGGGTTGCGTCGCAGTCGCGATCAGGACTAATTGCGACCCGTAGCCCGGGTGTAGCAAAGCGTAACCCGGGAAAGGCGGTGGCACCGACCGACCCGGATTCCGCTGTGCTGCATCCGGGCTACATGAGTCAGGATATTTCACCTAAGGCAAATGGCTGCGACCCGTAGCCCGGGTGAAGCAAAGCGTAACCCGGGAAGGCAGTGGCACCGACCCCCGGATTCCACTGCGCTGCATCCGGCTACATTGTCCTGGGTGAACGACAGAACGATGCCGTTTAACCCGTACCTCTACGGCTCTCCGGCAACACAATGTTCAACTCCAGTATTTCACGTTCGTCGTCGTGCTCCACATTGACATTGACCGCCCCCGCATCAACGCTGACATATTTACGCAGCACCTTGAGGATGTCCCGCTGCAACTGGGGCAGGTAGGAGGGGGCGTCCTGGCCGATCCGGTCATGGGCCACCAGGATCTGCAGTCGCTCCCGGGCCAGTGAGGCGGATCCGGCGGGTTTTTTCTGTTTGAAGTAATCCAGCAGACCCATCATGTTCAACCCCCGAACAACCGACCGAACAGTCCTTTCTTCTCCACATCGAGAAAACGGTGCGGAAGGGGTTCTCCGAGGTAGCGCGCCACCACGTCGGTGTAGGCCTGTCCGGCGCTGCTCTGGGTGTCCATGATCACCGGCACCCCGGAGTTGGAGGCATTGAGCACCGCCTGGGATTCCGGAATCACCCCGATCAGGTCGAGGGAGAGGATGTCCTGTACGTCCTCAACACTGAGCATCTCACCCCGCTTGACCCGCTCCGGGGCATAACGGGTCAACAGCAGATACTCACGGATCGGTTCGAGCCCCTGCTCAGCGCGTCGGGACTTGCTCGACAGGATGCCGATCATGCGGTCGGAGTCGCGTACCGAGGAGACTTCCGGATTGGTCACGACAAAGGCGTCATCGGCGTAATACATGGCCATGGTGGCCCCCACCTCGATCCCTGCCGGAGAGTCGCAGATGATGTACTCGAAGTCTTCGGCCATTTCCTCCAGCACCTTGCCCACACCCTCCTTGGTCAGAGCCTCCTTGTCCCGGGTCTGGGAGGCGGGGAGGATAAACAGCTTGTCATTGCGTTTATCCTTGATCAGCGCCTGATTCAGTTTCGCCTCACCCTGAATGACATTAACGAAATCGTAAACGACGCGACGCTCGCATCCCATGATCAGATCCAGGTTGCGCAACCCCACATCAAAATCGATAACCGCACTGCGCAGTCCTCTTTCCGCAAGACCCATGGCCAATGCCGCGGCTGTGGTGGTCTTGCCTACACCGCCCTTTCCGGACGTAACGACGATGATTCTGGCCAATTGATTGCTCCTGAGAAATACCGGGAGTCCCTCTGGGATTCCCGTTTTGTTGATCGAATGTTCGCTAGAGTTTTTTGAAGATCAAGGCATCGCCTTTGAGGGATACTGCAACGAAGCGTCCCGTATATCCCGGTTCCAGATCCT
This sequence comes from Candidatus Thiodiazotropha sp., assembly GCA_040506775.1. Lineage (GTDB taxonomy): Bacteria > Pseudomonadota > Gammaproteobacteria > Chromatiales > Chromatiaceae > Thiodiazotropha. The sequence continues at coordinate 92,676 of JBEVWC010000027.1, read as the reverse complement.
CGTTGACTTTGTAGCGCCCGGCGATCGAGACCAGTTCCGCATTCAGGTCCTTGCAGAAGATACAGGCGGACGAATCACCCAGAACTCCGGCGAGCACCCGGCCGCGAATCGGCGCGTAGGCATGTACATGCCCGTCCGCCACCACCTCGGCGCCGCTGCTGACCGGTGCGAGCAGTACCAGGTCACCTCCTTTGGCATAGACCCGTTGCCCGGAGCGTACCGGAGTATCCACGATCCGGGTTGGCGCTGCCTGAGCCATATGTCGTACCGGTGCCTTTGAGGGTTTGCTTCGCTGTGACTGGGGAAACACCGCCAGTTCCAGCAGTCGTGCCTGCTCGCGCTGTTCCTTGGAACCCCCGCGAACCCCGATGGGCACCAGACCGTATCCGCGCACCGCACCGATAGCGATGGCCAGGTCCGCATTGTCATAGCCCTCTGCAGAGTGGGTGAGGTCGAGCACTACCGGGGTGTTACGAAAGAAATGCGGCGCCTTGGCCACCTTTGCGTGCAACAGTTCGTCAATCGCTTCAAGTTCGAGACCGGACAGGCACAGAGTCGGCAGGGTGAAGGTACCGGCCTTCAGTTCGGCCCCGGGGGTTGTGGCGGACAGGCTTTGTGTACCGGTGGTTATCATGGGTGTTCGCAGTAGCAGGACGGAACGGGAAAATAATTCCCAGGAAGGTTAATCCCATGAGATGCCGGGGTCCAGTGGGTAATCTCCGGAACGGTGATTCACTTCCAAATTCTTACATCGGGTGTCGCAATATCCGCATGGATTCTCCAGAATTACGCCAGTTTCGACTCAACCAGACCGGCAATCTGTCCGGCCTTGCGGACTCGGCCGATGCTGTTTCAGGCGACTCATATCCTGGTTGCCCGATCGCGTTCAGGCCTGTTGAAAGTGGCTTCTGGCATTGAGTAATGATCTGAAAAGTTTGAGTTTTGAGTTGTGGTGTGAGCTGTGCTCAGATGTTTTTATTCCCCCTCTCCCCTTGCGGGAGAGGGCCGGGGAGGGGGGGATCAAACAAGCCGTGAGCATGGCCAACGCCACAACCCGATATGCAGCACTCCGCAACCACTGTTGCGACCGCTGCTTCGGTGACACAGGGTGGCTGATCAAGAAACAGATTGTTTGATCTGATCTGCTGCAATATACTGAAAAGCATTGTTTTTTCAGGCTTTCAAAGAGTTTACGAAGTTGTTCGAGTCAACCGGTCATGTTGCTGTTCTGGGATCAAAGGTATCCGTCCGGATGATCCCGGTTAGGTTCTGAACCGGTGACGCCATCCAGTCCTGATTCATCCATGCGCTCCGATGAAGATTTCATGCGGCTAGCCCTGGAACTGGCGGAGAGCGCACAAGCCGAGGGCGAGGTACCGGTCGGTGCTGTGGTGGTGCACCAGGGTCGGGTGATCGGCAAAGGTTGGAATCGGCCGATCAGATTGCAGGATCCCACCGCCCATGCGGAAATCGTGGCCTTGCGCGACGCGGGGTTGAACGAGCAGAACTACCGCCTTCCAGGCACTACCCTGTACGTCACTTTGGAGCCCTGTATCATGTGCGCCGGTGCGATCGTGCATGCCCGGGTGGAACGGGTGGTGTATGCGGCGCCCGACCCCAAAGCCGGTGCTGCCGGCAGTGTATTCAACCTGTTGCCCACCGATGACCGGTTTCATCACCAGGTCCGGGTCGAGGGCGGACTCATGGAAGAGGAGGGTGCCAGGCTGCTGCGGAATTTTTTCCAACGCAAGCGGGCGGAACAGAAAAACAAAACGAAAGCAGAGTGACGGTTTAGCAGTATGACAAAACCCTTGGTACCCATGGCGCTGAGCTTGTGCGCCTGCCTCCCGGGACTCGCAGGTGCAGCGGAGGATTCCCTCTCAGCCTATCAATCCTGCCTGTTGGAATATTTCGAATCCGCGGAGGCGGATGTGCCGGTTGGGGTCATCAGGGAACAGTGTCACAACGCGGTGACGCCGGTTGCCCAGGAAGCCCTGTCCACCCCGGCGACTGAACCCGTCCTGGATCCGGTGCTTCCCGAAGAATCCCTGGTGGATAACCGGATCGATGCCGAACGGGCCACCCGTTCAAATCCGTTTGTACTTTCCCCGCACAAACAGAACTATGTCCTGTTGGCGTCCTATAACGACACGCCCAACTATGGTGTCTACAACCTGCCCGAATCGGACTATGACCGGATCGAGATGAAGTTTCAGCTGAGCTTCAAGATCCCGGTGGTGGAGGGATTGTTCGGCAGCAGGACCGACCTCTACGCCGCCTATACCAACCTGTCGTTCTGGCAGGCCTATAACCGGGACATCTCATCGCCGTTTCGTGAGACGGTCCACGAACCGGAACTGTTTCTGGTGGTCCCGGACCTGCTGCCGGATGAGTGGCAATGGCAGGGATGGCGCAATGAGCTGATGCAGTTCGGTGTGGTGCACCAATCCAACGGCCAAGGGGGGTATCTGTCCCGCAGCTGGAACCGGTTGTATGCCAATTTCCTGTTCGAGAAGGACAACTACATTCTCGGTATCAAACCCTGGTACCGGATTCCCGAGGACAATGATGACAATCCGGACATCGAGGATTACCTGGGACATTATGAGTTATACGGCTTTTACAAGCACCAGGATCAGACCTTCAGTCTGATGTTGCGCAATCTGTTCGATGGGGAAAACCGGGATACCGCACAACTCGACTGGAGCTTTCCCCTGTACCGCCACTGGCGGGGATATATGCAGTATTTCTACGGCTATGGTGAAAGCCTGATCGACTATAACGCCAGGAGTCACCGGATCGGCTTCGGTCTGCAGTTGACCGATTGGCTGTAACCTATTGCTGAGTGCTGAAGAGCGCTCACGCGGAGGTGTGTTTATCCCCATTCTGCCCCTCTCCCGCGAGTGGGTAGGTCGGGTTAGCGCAGCGTAACCCGACATGAAGTGGCTAGGGCTGATCGTCGGGTTACGCTGCGCTAACCCGACCTACGGTTACTCTATCGCCCGGACTAGATGATTACATATGGGTAGCCCGGGTGAAGCAACGCGCAACCCGGGAAGAATCGAAGTCCAACCCCACCGGATTCCGCTACGCTGCATCCAGGCTACAGGCAGATCAGGATCTATCGCCTGAATCGGTCATAATCATGACCGGTCAAAGGGCATCGGGAATGATGGAGAGCGCGTGGGGTGAGTCATCCGGTGCGCTTTTCTTCTTCGCTTCGGTCTGGCGTAACTGCCACTTCAGCAACTCATAGTAAGCGCGAATATTGTCCACATAATTGACTGCTTCACTGCCCCGTGCATAACCCCGTTTGAGGTTCTTGTACCACTTCTTCAGACTCAACTTGGGCAGGTGCTTTTTCACATCCGCCCACTTGTCGGGATCATCGCCGAGTTGCTGGGTGAGTACCCGGGCATCCTCCACATGTCCGAAGCCCACGTTATAACCGGCCAGGGTCAGCCACAGGCGGTCGGGTTCGGGGATGTCGTCGGGTAAACGGTTCTCCACGAAGCGCAGGTACTTGGCTCCGCCGATGATGCTCTGCTCCGGATCGAGGCGGCTTTCGATCTTCATGTGCTCGGCAGTGGCCAGGGTGAGCATCATGATGCCCCGAACCCCGGTGGGTGATTTTGCCTTGGGGTTCCAGTGGGATTCCTGATAGCCAATCGCAGCCAGCAGTCGCCAGTCGATACCAGTGAGCCGTTCCGCTTCCTTGAAGAAGTCCAGATACTTGGGCAATCGATTGTCGTAATGTTTGACAAATGTACGCAGCTCGACAAAGTTGAGCCGCCCGATATGGCCGTAGTAGCGCTCGATCAACTGGGACAGGGTGCCGTCTTCACGGATGCGGTTGAAGAAGGACTCCATGGCGTTATACAGGCTGGCATCTTCCGCGTGCGCCATGGCCCATGCCAGGGGTTGCGGTTTGGTCAGGTCGAAGCCCACCTTGATGTGGGGCATGAAGCGTCGGGTGACCGCGAATTCGTTGGAATCGGCGATGGTGAACTCGATCTCCTTGTCTTCGACCATCTGCAACAGTTCCGCGCTTTCCAGGTCCGAGTGGCTGACCCAGGTCAGGACCGGATACTTCTTCTTCAGCCGCAGCAGTTCCTCTTCATGGCTGCTGCCGGAAAGGACGTGCAGATCTCGGCCCAGCAGATCTTCGATCTTTCTCGGTCGTTTACTGCCGGTGCGGTAGATCACCTGTTGAGTGATCTCCTGGTAGGGAGGGCCAAAACGGATTTCCGCTTCCCGTTCCGGGGTGACCGTGAGGCCGGCCGCCGCCAGGTGAGCGTCGCCATTGATCACGCTCGGCAGCAGACCGTCGAAACTCTGGGGAATGATGAAGTGAACCTTGACGCCCAGATCCTTGGCGAACAGTTGTACCAGGTCGTATTCGAAACCGGTGAGGCCTTCGGATCCCTCGTACAGGGTGGTGCCGCTGTTGCGGGTGACCACCCTCAGTTCCCCCGACTCCTTGATCCGCTCGACCAGTGGTGGGGGTATGCTGCAACCACTGAGATAGGCCAGGACGAATGTCAGGCACAGGGTCAGCAGTTTTATGCGAAAGGTCGATGACATCGGGTCGTATTTTGAGCGATTACTTTTTGTTATGACAATGCAAACGGGTCCAGGCTCCCGTTGAGCACAGGCCTCCATGCCGCCCGAATCCCTCAGATACTCAGTAAAGCAGAGGAAAGCCCCGGATCATAGCTTGAAAGGGGCGGAACGCTACGCATACCTTCATTCCAGCGGATGCGGAGGAGCCTGTATGATCAGGCACAGAGCCCGACATCGGTCGGTTAGACGGATGCCTGGGACTTTTCCCAGTTTAGCCGCTCTGGATCGAAGCAGACTTTGATTCAACAGGCGCTCAGGGTATCTTGGTAACCTAATTCCGATAATCCGGCATTGATATTGGACAATAAACCGGATTTATCGTAAAAAGCACAGCGGTTTGCACCACCAGATCTTCAAACAGGCGGCGCAGACACAAACAGGAGAGGTGCCGGAGCGGCCGAACGGGCCTGACTCGAAATCAGGTGATCCCTTTCCGGGATCCGAGGGTTCAAATCCCTCCCTCTCCGCCATCTTAACGTTTGCCGGGCCATTACTTAATGAAGGCTGCCATCGACGCCGCCGGCGACTGGCGAGCCGAAGTCTCTTCCTGTCTCCTGCTTCCAACATGAAAGCTCAGCGGGCGAAGTATCACTCGTGATGCGGGGTTCTGGTTTTTCCCCGTGCATGTGGCGCTGAATGAACTCTGAGCGGTGGTATGCTCAGCGATGGTAGCGCGATGATGGCATGTCCGGGGAACTGCGCAGGGTAGGTCTACTTGGTCTCAACCGGTGCCGGTTCGGCACTCTCACTGCCGCTGCCCATCGCCGCGTCCATGACATCAGCGGCGGTATCCTTGGCGGCCTCCCATCCTTCCTTGGCCCCGGTTTTGGTATTTTCCCATCCCTCTTTGGAGGCGTCAGTCACCGCTTTGCCCATGCCGCTTGCAGTCTCTTTGGTGCTGCTCCAGGCCTCTTTGGAACCTTCGGAAACCGCTTCACCGACCTCGACGGCGGCCTCCTTGGTATTGCTCCATGCCTCTTTGGATGTTTCCGTGACGGCTTCAGTGACGCTTTGGGAAGATTCCTGGGCGGCCTCTGTCGGGGCCGCGGGGTTCTCTTCAGCGAGCGCCGTTGCGATGAATCCGATCGAGGCAATCATCAAACTGGCGCGAAGCAATCTGTGGGTACGCCGAATTGCAGTTTTCATGGTTCAACCTCCATCGGAGCTGTAGTGTATTGGATTCTGTGTTGAGTTCCGGGAGTTCAATCATAGGTGAAGGGCAGGCTTGGGCCAAGATGAAAATAAGACCGGATTGCGTGGGTGTTTCCGAGCGGGGTCAGGGCCTGGTCCGGCGGTCGTTCAAGCGGATCCTGGAGCAGGATGAGCGTGATCCTGACTGTTCACGCGACTGATCAGGTTAGGCTGTTTAATGCGGGTCTCTGATGGTTTCTCGTGAACCCGGAGAGGTATCGCTGTCCAATCCGGACAGGGAATCCAGGGACATGGGTTTTCCAAACAGGTAACCCTGAAAATACTGACAGCCGAATTTTTCCAGGAGTTTCTTCTGCTCCAGGGTTTCCACCCCTTCGGCGATCACACTGATGTTGAATGAATCGCTCATCGCCAGAATCGCCTGCACGATGGTTCGATCGGATGGGTCGGTTTCCAGGTCGCGAATAAAGGAGCGATCGATCTTAAGCTCCCGGATGGGCAGTTGCTTGAGATAAGACAGGGATGAGTAACCGGTGCCGAAATCATCCAATGCCAGCTGCACACCCAATTCGTTCAGCTGGAGCATCTTCTCTCTCACCGATTCGATATTGTCCAGAACCACGCTTTCGGTGAGTTCAAGCTTCAGTCTGGGCACGCAGCTCGGGCACTCGCTGAGCAGTCGCTGTACTCGTTCGATGAAGTCTGGCTGGTGAAATTGACGGGCACTCACATTGACCGCGATACCGACGTTTGCAAAGCGGGGGTTGCTGTCCCAGCGCAGCAACTGTTCTCGGGCCTGTTCCATGACCCATTGGCCGATATCGATGATGAGCCCTGATTCCTCAGCGAGGGGAATGAACTGTGCCGGTGATATGCTGCCCCTGTCCGGGGAAAACCAACGCAACAGCGCCTCGTATCCGATAATCCTCCCCTGGCGGTCGGTTTGCGGCTGATAGTGAAGTTCCAGGCCCCCGTTCTCGAAGTCTTTGCGCAGCGCGGCGGTCATGCTGTGTTTTTTGTCGATCAGGTTCTGCATCTCCAGGTTGTAGAAGCGGATGCAGTTGCGTCCCGCGTCCTTGGCCTGGTACAGCGCCACGTCGACGTGTTTGAGCAGGGTATCGATCGGAGTCTGCTGTCCTTTGAACAGGGTGATGCCGATGCTGGGGGTGCTGTGGTGTTCGATTGCGCCGTCGTTGAAACGATAGGTGGCCGCCAAGGTGACACGGATCTTTTCGGCGATCGTCTGCAACTGGGTGGCGGCCATGTGTTCGGTTTCGGACAAGTCCTCGACCAGGATAATGAACTCGTCACCGCCAAGACGCGCCGTGGTGTCGTTCTCGCGCATCAGTTTGCGCAGCCGTTGCGCGATTTCAATCAACAGTTGATCGCCCGCATCATGGCCATGGGTGTCATTGAGTGATTTGAAATCATCCAGGTCGAGCATCAACAGTCCGCCGTGGGCATTGTTACGATTGCTCGATGCCAGGGCACGTTCCAGGCGCTCCAGTATGAGTCGCCGGTTGGGCAACTGGGTCAGGGGGTCGAGATAAGCCAGGCCGTTGATCTGTTGCTGGGCTTCGATGGCGGCAGTGACGTCTTCCTGAATCAACACCACTTCCTGCAGGTTTCGGTTTTCATCGTATACCGGGTAGCTGAACGCCCGCAGCCAGATCATCTCCTTATCCTTGTGCGAGGTGTCGAATCCCGTGATGACATAGGGATGTGGATGAATGGTGACCGTTTCACCGTTAAAGGCGCGTTTCAACAGCGAGACGATCCCCAGTTCCTTGAGTTGTTTGTCCTCTAACAGATTGTAGTCATTCAGCGCTTTCAGTTTCAGACCCCACATCTCCTCCCAGGCCTTGTTGACCCGTAATGTATGGCCGTCCGGAGCGAACACCTGTATCGGCAGAGGCGAGTTTTCAGCCAGCATCCGGTAGTGCTGCTCACTCTTTCGCAAGCGGGCGTCAATCGCGATTCGTTCACTGATGTCACTGTGGGTGCCCGCCATGCGAATCGGGTAACCGTATGTGTCTCTTTCCACCGCCTTGCCCCGGGTATGGATCCACTTCCAGTGGCCGTCCTTGCAGCGCATCCGCAACTCGGCGCTGTAGTCGTCCCGCTCCCCATTCAGATGACTTTCCAGGATCCCAAGCACCTTATCCAGATCATCGGGATGGATCAGGGATTTCCAGCCCTTGTAGTCCGGACTGATTTCATCCTGGGTATAGCCCAGCATGGCGCACCAGCGTTTGTCGAAATAGGCTTCTCCGGTGGTGACATCCCAATCCCACCAGCCATCGCCGCTGCACCACAGGGCCTGTTCGAGTTGTTCCTTGACTTGTGCCACATCCCGCTCGCTCTGGTAGAAATGCCTGGCGATGAAGACAACACCGGCAGAGCTGAGAAGGATGAATGCCAGGGATCCCAGGATTCCCCAGAAGATCAGCAGGGTCTGTTCGGCCCTTATTTCGCTCATGTCGACTCTGATCAGGACCGTGTAGGCCTGCGACCCGGTGGTGGGGTTCAACACCCTGATCACTGCAGTCAGACGCTTGCCTTCGGGAACCAGGCAGGGTACTGCATCACCACAGTGGTCGAGATAGGACTTCAGGGATGCCACCTCCTCCGCCGGATAGCCGAGCAGGGTGGCGTCGCTGCTGCTGATCACGTAGCCGTTACCGCCGATCAGCACGCCTTCCTCGACCGGCTCTTCCAGGATGTGGCTGATGAGGGAGAGACGTGAGATTACACTGAGGGAGAGATCGTCATTGCCGAGCATCTCGCCCACCAGTACGAAGCGCTCTTGCAGGTGCTCCTCGCTGTAGCTGCGGAAATGATCGAAGTAGAACCAGCCGATGACCCCGAAGGCGGCAATCTCAAAACCGAGCACCAGCAGGGTGATGCGTGATATCAGGCTCAGGCGCGGTGGTTTCATTGGGCGTAGTGCGGGGTCTCCTCGAAAGACTCGAGTCGGGTCTTTGCCTCGAGGGGGTAAGCCGCTTCATCGGGGGAGATATGACCGAGAATCTCGATGCCCAGTTCCGGTCGGGTGTTGCGAGGTTTCCATCGGGCGATGTAGATACTCTGTTGCAGGTGATGGCTGATAGGATTCATGTGTGCAGGATCGTCCTGCATGCGTTCCGAGGCACTCGCCTGGTACTGTTCGAGTTGCCGGATGACCGCATGATTATCGGTCGTGCCGGCCTTCTCCACGGACTCGAGCAGTGCCTTGGTTGCCAGGTAAGCGGCGTGGGTCACATCACCCGGATAGGCGACACGGGTGTGGCCGTAACGGGCCCGGTAGCGATCGACGAATTCCGCGGTGCCCGGGGTATCGAGGTGCCAGGCCCAGGTGGTGCCAAACAGGGGGCGGGGGGTTCCGGGAGCGGGATACAGTTCCTCCCAATCCACTTCACCGACGATCCACAACTGTTCGTCCAGCACCTTCCTGTCGATATGGGAAAACAGTTTGATCTGGTTTTCACCGCTGACGCTGACGGCAACCAGGTCTGCCGGGATCGCAGCGACTTCCCGCAGGATGCGATTGGGATCCGGAAAGGATTCCGGGGAGAGCACTTCACCCACCACCTGTCCGCCGAACTCCTCAATGAACGGCCGCATGGCGTTGGCGTTGCTGTGGCCGAAATTATTGTCTTCAGTGAGCAGCAGCACCCGTTTTGATTCGCTGATCGTAAGGGCGTACTTGATCAGGGATCGATTGATGTTGGCCCCATGCACATCGAACACGAACTTGGTTCGGTGGGCATTGCTCGTCGATTCGGAAGGGGCCGATGAGTTGGTGTTGATGAAGATCACCCCGTATTTCTGCGCCACCTGGGACATGCTTGCGGCCACCCCGGAACTGATGGCGCCAAGCAGGAAGGCGGGGTGGGTCTGGGTGATCAGTTCCTCGGCGATGACCCGGGCCTTCTCCGGATCGAGGGTCGGGTTACGCGATACCAGGACGACCTGACGTCCCAGAACCCCGCCTTTCTGATTGAATTCATCGATGGCAAGCTCGGCACCCCTGCGATCGGATTCCGCATGCAGGGCAAAGCGCCCGGTGGTCGGCGCCACATGGGCAATGATCAGTGGTTTGGACGGGGATTCTGCGCTAACAGCAGGAAAGATACCCGCAACCAGGCTGGCGAGTAATGCAGTGAGAAAACCGGCTGTCCGCCAGATCATGCGGTTTTCTTTTCCGCTCAGGAAATGAGACATGTTACTCGCTCCGGTAGGCGAACCTTCTCAACTATAGTGTATCGGTTGTGGTTTCGCGGGATGGGCAGCATCCTCCGGACCGATCGACGGACTTTCCGGATGCGGCCGAGGGAACATTCATGCCGGTACCTGCCCGCTGAATCGATCTGATACTATGGCCGCACAGGGGTGAGCGTTACCCGGGGCCTCTCTACAGTCCCTTGTAACCCGTTGCATCCGTGATACTCAATCCATCGGCCTGGAAACGGAAAACCTGAATGTTTCAGCTACACCCGCAATTGAGTCAGGATTGCGCATATCTTGGGCGTTTTACCCTGTGTCATGTGCTGTGGATGCGCGACGCCAACTACCCTTGGGCGATCCTGGTGCCCGACCGGGAAGAGGTCCGCGAGATCCATGAATTGAGTGCCGAGGATCAGACCCAGCTGATAAGGGAATCCTCTTGCCTGAGCCGTGTCCTGGCAGCCCGCTTCGAGGCGCACAAGATGAACCTGGGCGCTCTGGGTAATCTGGTGCCTCAACTGCACATCCATCATGTGGTCCGCTACCGGTCCGATCCGGCCTGGCCCGCGCCGGTGTGGGGACGGGTGCCGCCTCAAGCGTATGACTCCCAGGTGCTGGCGGAGACCCTGGCCGGTCTGCAGCAGGCGCTGCAGGGTGAGATGGGGTTTCAATCCGGAGATGGCGGGTCGGTGGAGCATCAGGAGGACCGCTGACCGGGCGGGACGGTTTAAGAGGGATCGAACTATGAGACGCATGGGTGTTTGGTTGCCTGCCGGGTTTATCCTGCTGCAGTTGCTAGTGTTCCGGGCGGGTGTTGCGGGAGAGCAGGGTCTGTTATGGCGCATCGAAGGGCAGGGCGCCCATGCCTGTCTGTTCGGCACCATGCACAGTGACGATCCCCGGGTCACGCAACTGTCCGATGCGGTGACCCGATGCTTCAACAAGTCAGACATTCTGATGCTGGAGATGGCGCTGGATGAGCGCACGATGATCGACGTGGCCACCCGGATGATGCTGGATCAAGACACTTCCCTGAGTGAACAGGTCGGCTCATCCCTGGGTGCGGAAGCCTGCGGAGCCATGCAGTCACTGGGTATTCCCCCCGAGGTGACAGAACGGATGCAGCCCTGGGCGGTGGTCATGACACTGGGTATGCCGCAGATGGAATCCGGCCTGTTCCTGGACAAGCTTCTGTACCAGCGGGGCATGGCCGCAGGTAAAAGATTCCAGGCATTGGAAAGCGCCGGGGAGCAACTCTCAATCTTCAACACCCTGAGTCTGGATGAACAGAAATCGATGCTCCGCCAGGTGTTGCAGGAGTACCGGGATTACCCCGGCATGTTCGAAATGCTGACCCAGGCCTACCTGGATCAGGATCTGCAGCGCCTGATGGCCATCACCATCGCCAACCCGATGTCCTCCGATGATCAGCTTCAACAGCGGATGATGGTGCTGATGCTGGACGCGCGAAACCGGCGCATGGCCGAACGCATGTTGCCCCTGCTCGATCAGGGCCGGGTGTTCATTGCCGTGGGCGCCCTGCATCTGGCGGGAGAAACCGGTCTCATCGCGCTGTTACGTCAGCAGGGTTACAAGGTCAGCCGGGCTGACTGAGCAGGCACTGCCTCACCGGGTCACCGTTTCCAGTGACCCGGCTTCGCTTCAGACGAACAGATTCACATCTGCTTTGAGCGCGCGGGGCAGAAAGCTGGCAGCCCCGACCCACTCCTCGATTTCCGGAATGAAGGCCTCCTTGGGGTAATCGAACAGGTCCACGGTCATCTGGCAGGCCACCAGTTTCACCTCCGCCTCCAGGCACAGGCTTCGCAGTTCCTCGATGGGCGCCACACCCTTGTCGTTCATGGTGCGGCGCATCAGCCGGGTGGCCATCCCCTCGAAACCGGGCATCAGGGTCATCAGCGAGGTGGGCAGAGGGATCTCCTTGCCCTGCAGCCAGCCGGGACCCACCGGAAGTTTCATCGGCATGGCGGGATTGCCGATCGGCGTGACCTTGAGATCCAGGTCACGCTTCAGCAGGTTGAGACCGTAGAAGGTGAAGAAAATCGACACATCCCAGCCCAGGGCGCCTGCGGTTGAGGCGAGGATGAATGGGGGATAGGCCATGTCCAGGGTGCCCTTAGTGGCGATGATGGTCATCGATGGGGTGTGCGCGGCCTCCCGTTGGGCCATCTTCTCTTCGAAACGCTGATCGAACCAGGCATCCAGGTCCTGATCCGGCCAGGGGGTTTTGATCGCTGTGGTGTTCATGGGGCAGCCTCCCGTCTTAAGACTTGCGGATCCGAAAATGAAATTCTCCGGATTGCTGTTGGCTGGAGAGCATTTCGTGGCCGGTCTGTTCGCAGAACGAACTCAGGTCCTTCACGGAGCCGGGGTCGGTCGCGGCGATCTCCAGCACCTCGCCGGAGGACAGGGCCGCCAGTGCCTTCTTGGTGCGCAGGATCGGCAGGGGACAGTTGAGGCCACGGGCGTCCAGGGTGTGGATATTTTCGTTCATGGGATGTCACTCCTTGCTTGTCAATGGAACAAGTCGACCGGTCGGTCAACTCTCGGGTCAAAAAAATTCAATTGCTCAGGGGCAGTTCGATCCTCAGGGTTTTGATGGCCGGTCCGAGGATACGCACCACTTCCGGGTCGTTGCGGCTCTTTGCCAGCAGGATCACCCCTTCGAGATAGGCCAGCATCGCCTGAGCGGTGGCCGCAGTGTCAAGGGCAGGCATGAGGCCCATGCTCACGGCCTCTTCGAGGGTCTCGTCAAAACGGGCGCTGGCCTTCTCGAACACGGCGTTGATCCGCGCGCGAATCACCTCGTCCCGGGTGCTGATCTCGAGGGCCAGGTTACCGAACAGGCATCCCGGCATACGGCCCTCCAGATCCTTGGCTGCCTTCTGCCAGTAGTAGGCCGCATCGACCAGATAGTCGAGCCGTTCCAGGGGCGGCAGGTCCCGGTCAAAGGCCTCGGCGACGAAGCCGTGAGCCCAGTCATCGGCCATATCGTCGATGACCGCCATGGCCAGATCCTGCTTGGAGGGGAAGAAATGGTAGAAGCTGCCTTTCTGCACCTGGGCGATCTCGCAGATCTCCTTGATCCCCACATCCGCGTAACTGCGGCCGTGAAAGAGTTCACGGGCAGTGGAGAGAATGCGGCTGCGGGTATCCAGGGCTTGTTGTTGCATGGGGAGGATTATAGTAGACCGGTTGGTCAAGTCAAGGGTTGGTTGGTGAAATCCAGTTTCCGGACAGGGAGGGCGAGTGTATCCCTTGTTACAGAACCTGTTGGTACCTATCCCGGACAATGCGAGGCACTGCGGTCTTGCCGAAGTGGTAAATACCCAGGGTAGTACCTGGGACGGCTGCGGTGTGTTTGCTCACCCATGACATAGAGGTCTCAATGATGAATAAAACCCTATTTTCTCTTCTGCTCACTACTTTCATGTTCCTCTTCGCATCTTCGGCTTCGGCCAGCGATACGGCGGATCTGCCGGTTCTTGAACAGGCCCGCACCGCGGTGCTCATCACCGATCCTCAGAATGAATTTCTCGATCCCAAGGGTATGCTTTATCCATTGCTGGCGGATAATCTGAAAGCGCTGAACGGTATCGATAACATCGAACGGCTGATGCAGGCTGCAAAAAAATCCGGAATCCTCCTGGCGGTGGATCCCCTGGTCTATACCGCTTTGGACGGTAATTGGATTCATGCCGGCGCCCTGCAGCGTAAACTTCTGGATATGCAGGCACTGCATCGGGCGAACCTGAATGACAACAAAGGGTTCGAAGGTTCCGGAGCGGATTTCTACACGCCCTTCAAACGTTATATCCTGGATGGAAAAACCCTCGTCGTCTCGCCGCACAAGATGTATGGGCCAGAAAGCAACGATCTGATTTACCAGCTCCGCAGCCGCGGTGTGGATACCGTGATTCTGGGCGGCATGGTGGCGAATCTGTGCGTCGACTCCCATATGCGCGCCTTGATGGAAAACGGCTTCCGGGTCTATGTGGTGAAAGATGCCGTGGCTGCCCCGGGTGAGGAGGCCTATCAGGCTGCTTTGGTGAACTACGGCATGATTGCCAACGGTGTTTTGACCACGGATCAGGCGCTGCAGGTGCTGGTGCGTTGAGTAGGAAAAAATCGAAGAACGATTCTTAACTCGTGATGAAAAAGAAGGGTTACGTTATGCAACCCTTCTTTTTCCGACTGCCTGACAGGGATCAGTTGAGCGGGCAGCCCCGTTCGTTGCCATCCGCGAATTCATCCTTGAGCATTTCATAATCGTCCTTGGAACCCGGATAGGCATCGTTGAACAGATCAATGATGGATTGCGGGGTATGTCCGTAATTCACGTCTGTGGATGCCGCGTTCAACAGCGCCGCCACGGTATGGCGACCGAGGGCATTGATCTTGCCGCCACCGTTTCTCATCACCTGAAGCAGGGTCATGCCGGGGAAGGCATCCTCGAACACATCACTGAACGGGGTGTCCGGGGTGTACATGTTCCAGGAATCGAAGTGGTGGGGTTGCTTCCAGTATCCCGGGGTGCAGCCGTCACCGCCGTCTTCTTCCAGTTCGCAGTACATGGAGCAGCCGTCCCCGTTATCGAGATTGCCATCGTCACACTGCTCGCCGGGATTGAGAATACCGTCACCGCAGAAGGGTTCGATGGTGCATTCCGAGGAGCATCCGTCGCCGTCCACCAGATTGCCGTCGTCGCAGGATTCACCGATATCCAGAACACCGTCACCACAGTAGGCTTCGATGGTACAGGAGGCGGAACAGCCGTCGAAATTCATGTTGTTGCCATCGTCGCAGGCTTCGCCTTCGTCCAGGATTCCATCACCGCACATGGGTTCGAGCAGGCATGCCGAGGAGCAGCCATCGCCGTCGATGGTGTTGCCGTCATCGCATTGCTCTCCCGCGGCCAGGTCAGCGTATCCGTCGCCGCACTCCACGGCGAGTGCGGAACTGCCCCACAGCAGCATGGCCGTAGTCATCGATGAAAGCAGGATGGATGTGTGGTGTCGCATGGTTTCTCCCCCTCGTATATATCATTGTTCAATTGCTGATTCGGAAAACTACCATGCCCGCTCGGATATAACCTCGTATTGGTTTTGGGGTTTATCCACCAATAGTGTCCTGTTTAACACCCAGGTTCGTACAAAGCGGTGCATGACTGGAAAGCCAAAGGGTGTAAAGCCGCTAACCGCTTTGATTGGTGAGTTTGCAGCTGAAACCCGGTTCGGAGTCGCCAAATTGTTTCTAAAGCGTTGTTATTTATTGTATTTCATTATTTGGCACAGCGTTTGCTCATAGTCACCTGTTCTCAACTGTGAACAGTACGGACCGCCCTGACCGGTCCGAGTGACTGGAGGCGATAGCAATGACCGAAACCTTTTACGACGTGATGCGGCGACAGGGGATCACCCGCCGCAGCTTCCTCAAATTCTGCAGCCTGACCGCCTCGGCGCTCGGTCTCGGACCGGCCTTCGCGCCGAAGATCGCGGAGGCGATGGAGACCAAGCCGCGACTGCCGGTGCTCTGGCTGCACGGCCTGGAGTGCACCTGCTGTTCGGAGTCCTTCATCCGCTCCGCCCATCCGCTGGCCAAGGATGTGGTGCTGTCGATGATCTCCCTGGACTACGACGACACCATCATGGCGGCGGCCGGTCATCAGGCTGAGGCGATCATCGAAGAGACCATCGAGAAGTACGATGGCCAGTTCATCCTTGCGGTGGAAGGCAATCCGCCGCTGAACGAGGACGGGATGTTCTGCATCATCGGCGGCAAGCCGTTCACCGAACAGCTGAAGAAGGCGGCGGAACACTGCAAGGCGATCATCTCCTGGGGGTCCTGCGCCTCCTGGGGCTGCGTCCAGGCGGCGCGACCCAATCCCACCCGGGCGACCCCGGTGCACAAGGTGCCGGGACTGGCGGACAAGCCGATCATCAAGGTGCCGGGCTGTCCCCCCATCGCCGAGGTCATGACCGCGGTGATCACCTACATCCTCACCTTCGAGCGCTTCCCGGAACTCGACCGTCAGGGACGGCCGAAGATGTTCTACAGCCAGCGGATCCACGATAAGTGCTACCGGCGTCCCCATTTCGATGCGGGCCAGTACGTCGAGGCCTGGGACGACGAAGGCGCGCGTAAGGGCTACTGCCTGTACAAGATGGGCTGCAAGGGTCCCACCACCTACAACGCCTGCTCGACCATCCGCTGGAACGGCGGCCTGTCGTTCCCGATCCAGGCGGGTCATCCCTGTATCGGCTGCTCCGAGGACGGCTTCTGGGACAAGGGTTCTTTCTATCAACATGTAACCGATATCCACCAGTTCGGGGTTGAGGCCAATGCCGACAAGGTCGGGTTGGCCGCCGCGGGTACCGTGGGCGCGGCCATCGCCGCCCATGCCGCTGTCAGCGCCCTGAAGCGTGCGCAAAAGAAGGGGGGTGACGAATAATGGGTATCACGACTACACCGAACGGTTTCAAACTCGACGACAGCGGCCAGCGGGTGGTGGTCGATCCGGTGACCCGGATCGAGGGCCACATGCGCTGCGAGGTCAATATCGATGAGGAGAACATCATCCGCAACGCGGTATCCACCGGCACCATGTGGCGCGGGCTGGAGGTGATCCTCAAGGGCCGCGATCCGCGGGATGCCTGGGCCTTCACCCAGCGCATCTGCGGGGTCTGCACCGGTACCCACGCCTTGACCTCGGTGCGTGCCGTGGAGGACGCGCTGGGCATCCTGATTCCGGAGAACGCCAATTCGATCCGTAACATCATGCAGTTGACCCTGCAGGTTCACGATCATCTGGTGCACTTCTATCACCTGCACGCCCTCGATTGGGTCAACCCGGTGAATGCCCTCAAGGCTGATCCGAAGGCCACCTCGGCCCTGCAGCAATCGGTCTCGCCACACCATCCGCACTCCTCCCCGGGGTACTTCCGGGATGTGCAGAACCGGCTGAAAAAGTTTGTCGAGAGCGGTCAGCTGGGCCCCTTCAAGAATGGCTACTGGAGCAACCCGGCCTATCTGTTGCCTCCCGAGGCGGACCTGATGGCGGTGACCCACTACCTGGAGGCGCTGGATTTCCAGAAGAACATCATGCGCATCCGCACCATCCTCGGTGGTAAGGATCCGCATCCGAACTGGATGGTCGGCGGGGTGCCCTGCGCCATCAACATGGATGACGACCTGTCCGCCGGTGCACCGTTGAACATGGTCAACATCAACCTGATCTCCTCGATCATCGATGAGACCCGGACCTTCATCAAGAACGTATACATCCCCGACATCCTCGCGGTCGGTCAGTTCTACAAGGGCTGGCTCTACGGTGGCGGGCTGTCCGGGATGAACGTACTCTCCTATGGCGACATACCGGACCGGGCCAACGACTACTCGGCGGAAAACCTGATGATGCCCCGCGGGGCGATCATCAACGGCAACCTCAAGGAAGTACACCCGGTGGATCTGCGGGATCCCGAGGAGATCCAGGAGTTTGTGCCCCACTCCTGGTACCAGTACCCGGACGAGGCCAAGGGTCTGCATCCCTGGGACGGCATCACCGAGCCCAATTACCAGCTCGGGCCGAACACCAAGGGCAGCCGCACCGACATCCAGGAGATCGACGAGAGCGCCAAGTACTCCTGGATCAAGGCGCCGCGCTGGCGCGGTCATGCCATGGAGGTGGGACCCCTGGCCCGTTACGTGATCGGTTATGCCCAGGGTCACGAGGCAATCACCGAGCAGATCAACTTCGTCCTCAAGACCCTCGACATCCCGGTCAGCGCCCTGTTCTCCACCCTCGGCCGTACCGCGGCCCGGGCCCTGGAGGCCGACTGGGCCGCCGACCAGATGCGTTACTTCATGGACAAGATGATCGCCAATATCAAGGCGGGCGACAGCAGCACGGCGAACATCGACAACTGGGATCCGTCCACCTGGCCGAAGGAGGCCAAGGGTGTCGGATTCACCGAGGCGCCGCGGGGCGCGCTGGCCCACTGGATCCGCATCAAGGATACCCGCATCGACAACTACCAGTGCGTGGTGCCCACCACCTGGAACGGTTCACCCCGTGACAGCCAGGGCAATATCGGCGCCTTCGAGGCCTCCCTGATGAACACCCAGGTGGAGCGCAAGGAGGAGCCGGTGGAGATTCTCCGCACCCTGCACAGCTTCGATCCCTGTCTGGCCTGTTCGACCCATGTGATGAGCGAAGACGGCGAAGAACTGGCCAAGGTCACGGTACGATGAACCTGAGAGGATTTGAAATGAAGCAGAGAAACTATCACAAGTTCGTCGCACCGTTGCTGTTGCTGGTCTCGGCCCCGGTTGCGGCACACCAGGGCCTGCATGACGGCGGTTTCGCCAGCGGCCTGGCGCATCCGTTCAGCGGTAACGATCATCTGCTGGCGATGTTGCTGGTGGGGGTCTGGGCTGCCGGCTTCGGTCGTGGACTCAGGGCATTGCTGGTGCCCCTGGCGTTCGTCGCCTGCATGGGACTGGGGGCGCTGTTCGGGATCGCCGGTTTCGGGGTGCCGATGATGGAATCGGGGATCGCCTTCTCGGTGATCTTCCTGGGCGCAATGCTGATGATGGGGCTGCGCCTGCCGCTGGGGCTCGCCACCCTGGCAGTGGGACTGTTCGCCCTGTTTCACGGCAATGCACACGGTCTGGAAATGCCCCCGGGTCATCATCTGCTCTACTTCGGTGGATTCATCCTGGCTACCGTTTCACTGCACCTGCTGGGAATGGGGCTGGGCCGGGTATTGCTGAGCCATGAGCGGGTGCTGCGCGGACTGGGTGTCCTGAGCAGTCTCGCGGGCGTCTCGCTGATGTTTGGCGGGGTGGCCTGAATCCGTCGCCTGGCCGGGTTGGGTGGGTGAACCACGTCCATCCCGGCCAGGATATCTGCAAGGTAAATTCAGATCCCAGTTTGAGGAAAGATCATGCAAAGCGAACTCAGACAATCCTCGGTCTATGTTTACGAGGCCCCAGTGCGGCTCTGGCACTGGGTCAATGCCCTGTCGATCACCCTGCTGGCGATTACCGGCTACCTGATCGCCAATCCCCTGCCCAGTGTGCCGGGTGAAGCCAGCGGTTCCTACCTGATGGGGATGATCCGCTTCATCCACTTCATCGCCGCCTATGTCTTCACGGTGGGTTTCATCGGACGTGTCTACTGGGCCATCGTCGGTAACGAACACGCCCGGCAGCTTTTCAGCCTTCCCCTGTTCAAGAACCGGGAGTACTGGAAGGAGGTGCTGTATGAAATCCGCTGGTACGCGTTTATTGAAAAGGAGCCGAAGAAGTACATCGGGCACAACCCGCTGGCTCATCTGGTGATGGTATTGATCATCACCGTGGGCGGTTTTTTCATGCTGCTGACCGGTTTTGCCCTGTATGCGGAACAGACCGGTCTGGGCAGTTGGCAGGACAGCCTGTTCGGCTGGCTGATCCCGCTGGTCGGGCAGAGCCAGGATGTGCGTTTGTGGCACCACTGGGGTATGTGGATCATCGTGGTGTTCGTCATGATCCATGTATATGCCGCGGTGCGCGAGGACATCATGTCCCGGCAGAGTCTGATCAGCACCATGATCAGCGGCTGGCGCATGTTCAAGGACGATCGCTGAACCACTGATACCGCAAACACCCTCGTCGGCATGATCTGTGCCGTTGCACAATGTCTTGCATCTTACGGGATGCGAGGCATTGTGCTTTTGTCGTTTCAGGGTGCGGCATTGCAGATGTCCGGCCTACTGAATGCCCGCTGAGTCATGTCATCATAGGGCCAGGGAAGTGGGACTTAAAAAAAGAGATCTGCAAAACACGCACCCTCTCCCTCGTTCCCACGCTCTGCGTGGGAATGCATACGGATACCACGCACATTGCTCCTGCCTGAGAGGCTCGCCTTGGCCCTGATAGGCATTCCCACGCGGAGCGTGGGAACGAGTTCCGTATGTTAAGTTACCGTAGGTCAGGTTAGCGCAGCGTAACCCGACGAACACCCGGATCATGCCCATTCATGTCGGGTTACGCTTCGCTAACCCGACCTACCCGATGTTGAGCGGGATTTCTCTCGTTCTCTCGTTCCCATGCTCTGCGTGGGAACGAGTGCCGTAGGCTAAGAGTTCATGCGGTATTTCTGCATGGTGTCGCATGCCGAATACCGGTGCATGTCATGCTTTCCTGGTGGTCCGGAATTGCTATGCAGGGCGGTTCGCAAATTCTCTCCTCGTAATGAGACCGTCAATCTAGGATACTATCGAGCGTACCCCGTTACAGATGCGCCCGCCTGCAGAGGGCTGAATGGGGCCAGCAGACCGATATACCCGGTTGTGTTCTGGCAACAGGAATGATGCTGATGGCGATCGGATCAACACCGGGGTTTAACTTTTAAGGATTTGGCCGCTACAGGAAAGACATTGCTCATTGTCTTGTGATCCATTCCAGGCGCAGGTAACTGATTGTCAGGAATATGTCCAGTCACACGGCGGGAGTTCCCGGTTTGGAATCCACAGCCTCCAAACCTGCGGATCGAGCTGTTAATGGAAAGCCGGAAGGATATTCAATCTTTTCTTCCGACTTGAGTAGTACCATTAATCAAAATAAAAAAGAGGTGTTTTGCCATGAGGGCAAGTGTTGTATGCATAGGAATGGTGCGAGGTCTCAAACCTTTTACCTTAGCTGTTATCTTATCCGGCTGTCTGTTCCAGACCGCCATCGCAGAAGACGATTATCTGTCTTTGATCTCTTCAGAAGCACACAAGGTCGATAGGGAGTCACCGCCAACGGCTGATTCCACGGCACCGGAAACGGTGCAACCGGTTGACGACAAATACGCAGCGTTCGAACAGGAACTCAAGGATCAGTACAAGGGCAGTTATTTTGTCTACATGAGACTGAGCGATGCTTCGAAGCGGTCCGTTTACCAGGATTACACATCCGGTAGCTCCTTCGATGAGGTCAGGAAAAAGATCCTGTCACTCTACTCGAATCATCAATAACAAACCGAACGGTCTTCAAGGCATGCCAGGATCATTGCCATGGGTCCCGGTTTGCCTGAGCCTGTCCGATTATTCACTCAAGGAACGGTATCATCATGAAGAAGTTGTATCCCAGTAAATCTCTCCTGGCACTCATGCTGTTAGTCCCGCTCAGTATGGTGAGCCTGAATGTCGTGGCCAGTGATGGCGGCAAAGCACGGCTTACCAAAGACAAACCTTTTATCAATGTGATGCATGACGGTCACAGTGTGAAGATCGAGCGGATCCAGGATCCCGAGCATGTATTGACCGGCTACTATGCGCAAACCGCCCGGGACTGCCCGCCCTTCTGTCTGCAGCCTGAGGTCGTGGCGCCGGGTGTGACGACAATCGGAGAGGTTGAGTTGTTTGACTTCATGGAGAACAAACTCAACAAGCAAACCGGTGTGTTGGTGGATGCGCGAACACCGGAGTGGTACGAGCGGGGCACCATACCCGGTTCCATCAATGTTCCATTCTTTGATCTGCAGAAGCTGGATTCCGCTGAGATGAAGAAGGCCCTGAGCCGGTTTGGCGGGGTGGAGCGGGTGGACGTCGGTTCCATCACCCGACAGTACGAGGCGTTGATGGGACAGGATGAGGATATGACCGAACAGTGGGACTTCACTGCGGCCAAGGATCTGGTGTTGTGGTGCAACAGCCCCCAATGCGGGCAGTCCCCGAGAGCGATCAAGGGTCTGCTGGCGGCGGGGTATCCGCCAGGCAAGATCTTTTACTACCGGGGCGGTATGCAGATGTGGAAGCTGTGGGGCTTGAACACGGTTGAGCCCGGCAAGTAAACACTCGATTACATAAGCCAATCCAACACCCGGTGACTTGCGTTGGCGTTCCCACGCAGAGCGTGGGAACGAGAGGGTGTCCCCGGATCCGTCGGCTTCAGGCACGACCCATTTGCACTCGTTCCCACGCTCCGCGTGGGAATGCAGACCTCTGTCAGCCAATACGCTGAAACCGCTTGAGTCTCGGGTGACCCGGAGAGCCATGCCCATACATGCGTGCAATCGGGACGCTGATCCTTTGATTCGCATGGGGAGCGTGAATCAAGCGATCCCTGGTTTGATTCGAACACCTCTGGGTGGCTTGCCTGCCCGGGAACTGAGGCGCCAGTGATCCTGGCTGCCTGATCCGGAGGCGGATTTCGGTCCGTGATGCATGGGTCAGGACGGAACACAGAGCCAACAAAGCCATATTGGCAATAAACCTTACACTTTGTGCTACTTATAACCGGTTCGATCCCCTCTGCTACCCGCCTGACTGTAATGTAACTTTTCGATAATTGACTAAACTGAAAAGTAACTTTACGCATCGTCTATCCCTTGCTCCAGGATGATCGGGATAATTTTCCTAAATATCAATCGGTTGATCCCTTGATTCAGATTGGCACAGGCCTTGCTCTCACGCCCATACAGTGTTCAGTAGCGACTGGAGCAACCCTGATGTCACAACCATCAACCCTGGAAAACCCGGACCCGAACGCCTCGGTCCTGGTGCTCGGAATCGGCAACATCCTGTGGGCCGATGAGGGCTTTGGCGTACGCGCCCTGGAGGCCCTCAGGAGTCAGTACCGGTTTCCCGACAACGTGACCCTGCTCGACGGCGGCACCCAGGGGATCTACCTGGTGCAGAACATCCGCGAGGCGGACATCCTGGTGGTGTTCGATGCGGTGGATTACGGACTGCCCGGCGGCAGCCTGAAAAGGGTCGAGGGGGACGAGGTGCCCAAGTTTCTCGGCTGCAAAAAGGTCAGCCTGCACCAGACCGGTTTCCAGGAGGTGCTGGCGATGGCGGAGATGATGGGGGATTACCCCAGGCATCTGCTGCTCATCGGGGTGCAGCCGGTGGAACTCGAGGACTACGGCGGCAGCCTGCGTGCCGCGGTCAAGGCGCAGATCCAGCCTGCCATCGCGCTGGCTCTGGAGTATCTGGCGGGGCATGGCATCCTGGCCGAGCGCCGCACCACGCCCCTCGATGCAGACCGGGCGGCGGGGGCGATTGCCGATATCCACCGCTATGAGCGGGAGCGCCCCGATCCGGCTTTGGCCTGCCGGGTCGGTGATGACCGGGTGCTCTACTCCACGGACTACCAGGTGGCCTACCGGCCAGCGGATATCGATGGGGTGAGCGTGCCGGTGGACCAGCACCTGGACAAGTACCGGGAGGGAGACTGAGCCATGTGTATCGGTATTCCCATGCGGGTCATCGACTGCTTTCCCGGCTATGCCCTGTGCGAGACCCATGACGGGGTGAGCCATCGCATCGACACCCTGCTGCTGGGTGACCAGGTGCCCGGCACCTGGCTGCTGACCTTTCTTGAAACCGCCCGGGAGGTGATCAGCGAGCGTCACGCCGCCCAGGTCCATGCCGCATTGCATGCGCTGCAGCTGGCGATGCAGGGTGAAACACGGATCGATCACCTGTTTCAGGATCTGATCGATCGTGAGCCCACCCTGCCGGAGTTCCTGCGCAGCGCCAACCCGACTTCCGACGAAGGAGCCTGAGACCATGCCATCACCGCAAATCCGCCGCCTCACCGAGCGCCACCACTACCCGGTACTGAGCGACGTCACCCTGGACCGTTATGCCTCGTTGCAGGAGCACCTGGTGCTGTTTTTCAGTGAAGACCCGGAGCGCTTTCCCGAGAGCAACGACGTGGCCATGGTGCTGCCGGAACTGGTCAAGGCCTATGCCGGACGACTCCAGGCGGCACTGGTGGAACGATCCGCCCAGCAGCGTCTGCAGAGCCGCTTCGGTTTCAACCAATGGCCTGCCCTGGTGTTCCTGCGTCGCGGGGAGTACCTCGGCGCCATCACCCAGATTCAGAACTGGGAGGATTACCTGCGGGAGATCGATCGGCTGCTCAACGCCGAACCGGTTGCGGCGCCTTCCTTCCCGATCCCGGTGGTGGCTGACAACCGCCCCCATAATTCTGCGGAGACCCCCCATGAATGAGTACCCCCTGAACGGCCCGGGCAGTCAGCCGGGTGAAGGCGATGGCGCCGAGCTGGATATCCTGCAGATGCCCTCGGGGATGATGACCTATACCCATCCCGGTCTGCCCGAACCGGAAGCGGTTGGCGGACTGGAGCAGGGGCTGAGCCTGTTACAGCAGTTGAACCGCCAGTTGTGTGACTATCGTGCCGACTCACTCCCTGATCCGATCGATCTGAGCGGCCTCGATGAGGCGAACCGCAGTCTGGTGGACCAGGTGCTGGGGGAGGGCGAGGTGAGCATCGTCCTGGATGGAGTCGAAGGTTCCCGCATCCAGGAGTCTGTGCTGGCCGGGGTATGGCGACTTCAGCAGCGCGACAAGGCGGGCCTGCTGGTCGCAGACCGGATCGAGATCGGCGCCATCCCCCGTGAGGTGGTGACGGGAGCCTTCGAGGGCGCCCGGGACGAGGCGCTGCTGTGCGAACCCCTGCCTCCGGGTGTGCTGAATGCGCCGCCCCTGTTTGCCGAGATCAACGAATACAGCCGGGACTACCAGGCGGGTGATCCGTCCCACGTGATCAACCTGACCCTGCTGCCGCAGACCGAAGCGGACCTGGGATTTCTGCAGCAGCAACTGGGACCGGGCCGGGTGAGTATCCTCTCCCGGGGTTACGGCAACTGCCGCATCAGCAGCAGCGGCACCCGTAACGTCTGGTGGGTCCAGTATTTCAACTCCCAGGACAAAAAT
The DNA here is from genome assembly GCA_040506775.1 of Candidatus Thiodiazotropha sp. Lineage (GTDB taxonomy): Bacteria > Pseudomonadota > Gammaproteobacteria > Chromatiales > Chromatiaceae > Thiodiazotropha. The sequence continues at coordinate 67,935 of JBEVWC010000027.1, read as the reverse complement.
ATTCTCAACTCCCTGGAGATCACCGGGGTGCCGAACGTGGCCTGCGCCGCAGCGGAAGACCTGGCGGACAGCGCCGAGCGTCTGGAGGAGATCCTGGAGATCTACCTGTGATCGAGGATTCCTTCTTCAACGGTTCCTATGGAGGCGACAACTCCAAGATCAGCGACACCACCCGGCTGGAGTGCAAGATCTGCTGGCATGTCTACGATCCCGCCGAGGGGGACGACTACTGGCACATTCATCCGGGTACCCCGTTTTCCGCCCTGCCGTCCCACTGGTCCTGCCCGGTGTGTGATGGCAACAAGGAGGATTTCATGGTCATCGGGGAAACCTCGTGAGCGGGTTGACACGACAGGTGGCTGGGCTGGTCTCGGTGTTTCGCCAGATCGAACAGACACGCATGCAGGGGTTGCCGTTTCTCAATCCGGAGCTGCAGGTTGAGGCGGTGGGTTTCGTGCCGTGGGAGAGCGGTGCCCTGGGGGTTCTGGTTACCCCCTGGTTCATGAATCTGGTGATGCTTCCGGGTTCAGCAGACTGGCAGGAATTGCGGGTTGGCAGTAAGGTGAAGCATCGCTTCCCGTCCGGCTGTTACGAGTTCACCGTGGGCGATGAACCGGGCATCGGCCGCTACCAGGGTTGCTCCCTGTTCTCACCGATGCAGGCATTCGAGGACCAGGCCGCTGCAGTGGCCACCGCCACGGAGGTGATGCGCGGGCTGCAGGATGAAGAGAACCGGGAGGGCCTGACCCTCAACGAGGCCGAGGTGCGACGTGCCTGGCAGGGTGAACCGGAGCCCTCCGCGGAAGAAAACGACAAGTCCCTGTCGGAGCGGCTGGATCAGCCGATCAGCCGGCGTGCGCTGCTGAGACTTGGCGGTGACGCGGAATATGACCGGCCGCCGGAATAGGCGTCTTGAGCATCGAAAGACTTGCATGACGTCGTGTGAGTTTGAATTTGATGAGTTCGCTATGCGCACAGCTTGCGGGATGCCCCCTCTCCCTGGCCCTCTCCCGCAAGGTGTGAGGGTAAGTAATTGTCGAAGGAATAGATTGCGTTCCGTTAGGTGCGGAGTACGGCTTTTGGGTGGTATCGGCGCCTGATTCAAGCGACCCCTCTCAGTAGGGACGGGGAGAGGGGGAGCAAAGAGCCGTAGGTCGGGTTAGCGCAGCGTAACCCGACGAGCGACAGAAAAATGCCCATGTCTTGTCGGGTTACGCTGCGCTAACCCGACCTACTAAACTCTGGCCAAGTAAGGCAGATGACCGAAAGTGAAATGCAGGCAGTGACCCGACAAAGATGAATCTGGAAGGCAAGATCACCATTCGCCTGAAACTGAATGACGAAGGTGTCGCGGATGTGGCCATCGAATCCCGCCGCATCCTGCACGCCACCCGGGTACTGCAGGGGCGCAGTCTGGATGAGGCGGTGCAGATGGTGCCCTGTATCTTCACCCTGTGCGCCACCGCCCAGGCGAGTGCCGCGGCCCAGGCCGGGGAGCAGGCGGCGGGGCGGACACCCGGTCCGGAACTGGCCGGAGTGCGTCAGGCGCTGGTGGACATGGAGAGCCTGCGCGAGCACCTGTGGCGGATCCTGCTCGACTGGCCCGGTTTTTACGGGGCGGAACCGCAGCGGGAGAGCATGGCCGATGTGATGCGTCTGGCGGGCGCCTACCGGGGTGCCTTAACCGGTTCGGCAGATCCGTTCCGTCCGGGCGCCGAGGGCCTTCAGGTGGATGCCGGTCTGGCCGGCCAGCTGCTCGCACAGCTGGGTGCGCGGTTGGAACGCTCCATCTATGACGGCCCGGTAGCGGAGTGGTTGCTTCTTGAGCAGGTCGAGGCACTGGAGGCCTGGGCGATGAGCAGGGAGAGTGTGGCTGCACGGCTGGTGCGTCAACTGCTGCAGAACCGCTGGGCCGGGAATGGCGCCTGCGGTATTGGTGCTCTGCCCGAGTTGGCGCCCGCGCCCCTGGCCGAGGCGATGAGCCGGGACGGGTTCATCGAACAGCCGATCTGGGAGGGGGCATGTTACGAGACCGGCTGTCTGCCGCGTAACGACAGTCCCTTGCTGAGGACATTGCGGCAGCGTTACGGCAACGGCCTGCTGACCCGGATCCTGGCGCGGCTGACGGAAGTGGCGCGCCTCTGGCAGGGACTCGTCTCGGGGGTTACCGGGGCGAATATGGCCCAGGCCTATGCCCAGGAGCAGGTCGGGATCGGTCAGGTGGCCGCCGCGCGAGGATTGCTGGTGCACCGGATCGCGTTGCGGGACGGGCAGGTCGAGGATTACCGGATACTCGCCCCCACGGAGTGGAATTTTCATCCCCGGGGGGTTGTGGCCCAGTCCCTGTTCGGCCTGCGCGGGGATGCCTCACTGATCGAGCGGCAGACCCGTCTGCTGATCAATGCGGTCGACCCCTGTGTCGCCTATGAACTACAGATCGAGCCGGGTGTGGAAGATGCATGAGATGTCATTGTGTGAGAGCGTGATTCAGATCCTGCAGGACAACGCGAACAAGCAGGGTTTCAAACAGGTCAAGACGGTTTGGCTGGAGATCGGCGAACTGTCCGGTGTGGAGGTGGAGGCGATGCGCTTCGGTTTCGAGGTGGTGAGTCGTGGCAGCCTTGCGGACGGTGCGACTTTGGAGATCATCGATGTGCCGGGTACCGCCTGGTGCATGCAGTGCGGCAAGAGTGTCCGGGTAAAGCAGCGCTTCGACGCCTGCCCGGATTGCGGCAGTTATCAAATACAGGTCACCGGTGGTGAAGAAATGCGAATCAAAGAACTGGAGGTGGAGTAATGTGTACCGTATGCGGTTGTGGTGAAGGCGAAACCACCCTCGAGGGCCAGGAACACACCCATGAAGAGGGTCATGCGCACCCTCACCACCATCATCATCACGATCATGACCACGCCCATGACCATGCTCATGAGCATGGCGGGCATGCGCACACCCATGATCACACCCACGACTACGGACAGGGTCCGGCTCACGCCCATGCCCCCGGCATGAGCCAGGCGCGGATGGTGCAGATCGAACAGGACATCCTCGGCAAGAACAACGAGTACGCCGCCGCCAACCGGCGCTGGCTCGCGCAACGCTCGATCCTCGCCCTGAACCTGGTGTCCAGCCCGGGTTCGGGCAAGACCACCCTGCTGACCCGGACCCTGGAGGACCTCAGGGAGCGCTGCCCGCTGGCGGTGATCGAAGGGGATCAGCAGACCAGCAACGACGCGGACCGGATCCGCGCCACCGGTGCGGCGGCTTTTCAGATCAACACGGGCAAGGGCTGTCATCTGGACGCGCACATGGTCGGCCATGCCCTGGAACACCTCAAACCGCAGAACGAGGGCATCCTGTTCATCGAGAACGTGGGCAACCTGGTCTGCCCGGCGGCTTTCGACCTGGGTGAGGCGCACAAGGTGGTGATCCTCTCGGTCACCGAGGGCGAGGACAAGCCGATCAAGTATCCGGATATGTTTCATGCGGCGGATCTGATGCTGCTGAACAAAATCGATCTGTTGCCCTACCTGCAGTTCGATGTGGATCGCTGCATCGAGTATGCGCGCCGGGTCAATCCCTCCATCAAGGTGTTGCAGGTTTCCGCCACCAGCGGTGAAGGCATGGACGGCTGGTACCGCTGGCTCGACGCGACCCGGCAACTCGCCAGTATTGGACAGTAAATCATGTGTCTTGCGATTCCCGCATTGGTAACCGCTGTCAGCGAGGACGGCTCGATGGCCACGATCAGTCTCGACGGTGTGCAGAAGGAGATCTCTCTGGCGCTGGTCGAAGGGGTTGGGGTCGGTGACTACGTGCTGGTGCACGTGGGCTATGCCCTCAACCGGGTCAGTCCCGAAGAGGCGGAGCGCACTTTGCGGATCTTCGCAGAAGGCGGCATGCTCGGAGAGAATCCATGAAATACGTCGACGAATTCCGTGACCAGGCGCTGGCCCGCAAATTGGCCGGGGACATTGCCGCCGAGGCGCAGACGGATCGCCACTACCGGCTGATGGAGTTCTGCGGCGGCCACACCCATGCGATCTTCCGCTACGGGGTGCAGGACCTGATGCCGCACAATGTGGAGTTCGTTCACGGTCCCGGCTGCCCGGTCTGCGTGCTGCCCATCGGGCGCATCGACAACGCCATCCAGCTGGTGCAGGAGCACGATGTGATCCTCTGCAGCTACGGCGATCTGTTACGGGTGCCCGCCAGCAAGCGCATGAGCCTGCTCAAGCTGAAGGCCGCCGGCGGGGATGTGCGCATGGTCTACTCCACCCAGGATGCGTTGAAGGTCGCACGGGAGAATCCCAGCCGCCCGGTGGTGTTCTTCGCCATCGGTTTCGAGACCACCACGCCCCCCACGGCAGTGGCGTTGCAGCAGGCCAGGGCGGAAGGTCTGAAGAATTTCAGCGTGTTCTGCAACCATGTGCTGACCCCGGCGGCGCTCACCGCGATTCTCGAATCCGGGGAGGTTTCCATCGACGGTTTCTTCGGTCCGTCCCATGTGAGTTCGGTGATCGGCAGCCAGCCCTACGAGTACTTCGCCGATCACTACGACAAACCGGTGGTGATCGCCGGCTTCGAACCCCTCGATATCATGCAGTCGGCGCTGATGCTGATCCGGCAGCTCAACCAGGGGCGTCACGTGGTGGAGAACGAGTACATCCGTGCGGTCAGCCGCGAAGGCAATCAGAAGGCCAAGGCCCTGGTTGACCAGGTGCTGGAACTGCGCGACCAGTTTGAGTGGCGCGGCCTGGGACTGGTGCCCGACAGCGCCTTGAAGATCCGTGCCGAATACGCCGAGTTCGATGCGGAACATCGCTACCCGGTCCCGGCGATCAGTGCTTCGGACGTCAAGGGTTGCGAATGTCCCAGCATCCTGCGCGGACAGAAACGGCCCACCGACTGCAAGCTGTTCGGCACCGTATGCACCCCGGAAAACCCGATGGGTTCCTGCATGGTTTCCTCCGAGGGCGCCTGTGCTGCGTACTGGAGCTATGGGCGTTTTCGTCAGCCTGAGCAGCGGGCAGGATGATTCGGTGAGTTTTGAGTTGTGAGTTTTTAGTTTTTAGTGGGTGGTGTGCGCTTTGCGCACGTTGGTTTGAGCCCCTCTCCCGCGAGGGGCGAGGGAAAGCACGGTCCAGGCGGAGTGGGGTGCGGGTGGAACCGTAGGTCGGGTTAGCGAAGCGTAACCCGACGAACAGCGGAACCAGGCCGGTTTCATGTCGGGTTACGCTGCGCTAACCCGACCTATCCACTGACCCGCAGCATTGGATGCACTCGGGTAGGACGTTACCTCTCCCCTTGCGGGATAAGGACAGGGTGAGGGGAAAATATAAACATGAGCGGCGCGAACTCATAAGAACAAAAAACAGCTGTTCAAGCAGCACAACCCGGCTGAATGAGCATGATTTTTAATTTGGTACCTTGGTGTGATCGGAGTGAGTAGAGCATGAGATATACCGTCCTGTTCGGTTGCGGCAAAACACAATCCGGGCGTTCAGCACGAACCCCCTTGAGCCAGACGTGCGGCGATGCGTCGACGATCAAGTGCTCAATCTGTGCGGAGTTACCGGTTTCGAAAATGCAGGTGCGCCATGTCGGCTAACCGTCGTTTCGGCCAGCGCCTCAACACCCGCGACGGCAGCGTGGACATGAGTCACGGCAGCGGCGGCCGCGCCATGGCTCAGCTGATCGGCGAGCTGTTCGTCAAACACCTGGACAACGAGTTGCTGCGCCAGGGCAACGACCAGGCGAGCTTTCCGGTGGACGCGGGTCGCCTGGTGATGAGCACCGACGGTCATGTGATTTCGCCCCTGTTCTTTCCCGGTGGCGACATCGGCTCCCTGGCGGTGCACGGCACCATCAACGACGTCTGCATGTCCGGTGCGAAACCCCTCTATCTGTCCGCCGGTTTCATTCTCGAAGAGGGCTTTCCCCTGGCCGATCTGGAACGCATCGTCATGAGCATGGGACGGGCCGCGGCGGCCGCCGGGGTACCGGTGGTCACCGGCGACACCAAGGTCGTGGAGAAAGGCAAGGGCGACGGGGTGTTCATCACCACCACCGGGGTCGGTGTGGTGCCGGAGGGCGTCAACATCTCCGGCGACCGGGCCCGGCCGGGAGACGCGATCCTGCTCAGCGGCAGCATCGGCGATCACGGTGTGGCGATCATGGCCAGCCGCGAGAACCTGAGCTTCGAAACCACGGTGGAGTCCGACTCCGCCGCACTGCATACCCTGGTGGCGGCGATGGTCGATGCGGCCCCCTCGATCCACTGCCTGAGGGACCCGACCCGGGGCGGACTGGCGACCACCCTGAATGAACTGGCGCAGCAATCCGGGGTGGGCATGCGCCTGGACGAATCGGCGATCCCGGTGAAACCCCAGGTGGCGGCTGCCTGTGAACTGCTGGGGCTCGATCCCCTCTACGTGGCCAACGAAGGCAAGCTGATCTGCATCTGCCCCGCGGAACAGGCCGAGGCCGTACTGGCGGCGATGCGCGCCCATCCCCAGGGTCGGGATGCGGCGATCATCGGTGAGGTCAGCGATGACCCCCACGGGTTCATCGAGATGCGCACCCGCTTCGGCGGCAACCGGGTGGTCGACTGGCTGGCCGGGGAACAGCTGCCAAGGATCTGCTGACCGCAGATTGTGCAAACACGTAGCCCGGGTGCAGCGCAGCGGAACCCGGGAGGTTCGGAGTACACCCGGTCCCGGGTTCCGCTGCGCTGCACCCGGGCTACGGGAGTTACGGGAATGGTGAGACAAAGGTACATAGGTAAGCGGTTATGAACACACTACCCACCCTGCTGGTGGTGGACGACGAAGTCCGCAGTCTGGAGACCCTCAAACGCATCCTCGAGGATGACTTCGAGGTGATGACCGCGGAGAACACCGGGCAGGCCGAGACCATCCTCGAATCCGAGTGGGTGCAGATCATCCTCTGCGATCAGCGCATGCCGGAGACCACCGGGGTGGAGTTCCTTAAGCAGGTGCGCGAACGCTGGCCGGATGTGATCCGCATGATCATCTCCGGTTATACCGATTCGGAAGACATCATCAGCGCGATCAACGAGGCGGGCATCTACCACTATGTGACCAAGCCCTGGCATCCCGAAAGCCTGTTGCTGATGCTGAAGAACGCCACCCGGTTGTATGAACTGCAACGCCAGAACGAAGCGCTCTCCATCGAATTGAAGATGATGCCCGAGCAACTCGACGAGGCGATGCATCACAAGCGCAATCAACTGCGCGACAACTACCAGTGCGAGGACGGCATCGTGCGCAGCGCGGAGAGCTGCATGAACGGGGTGTGCGACAAGATCCGCCGGGTCGCGCCCTACGATGTCTCGGTGCTGCTCGCCGGCGAATCGGGCACCGGCAAGGAACTCGCGGCCCGGGCCCTGCACTACAACAGCCTGCGCTGGAACCAGCCCTTTGTGGTGGAGAACTGCGGCGCCCTGCCGGATGAACTGCTGGAGAGCGAACTGTTCGGTTACAAACGCGGCGCCTTCACCGGCGCGGTGGAGGACCGGGTCGGGCTGTTCGAACGGGCCAACGGGGGTACCGTGTTTCTCGACGAGATCGGAGAGGTCTCCCCGGCCTTCCAGGTGAAACTGTTGCGGGTGCTGCAGGAGGGCGAGATCCGCCCCCTCGGCAGCGGCCGCACCCGCCACGTGGATGTGCGCATCATCGCCGCCACCAACCGGGACCTGGAGACCGAGGTACGGGAGGGCCGTTTCCGCGAGGACCTCTATTATCGCCTGGCCACCGTGGTGATCCCCCTTCCGCCCCTGCGCAAGCGCCGGGAGGACATCCCCCTGCTGGCCAACACCCTGCTGGAGTCGGCGATGAAGAGCCTGGGCAAAAAGGTCCGGGGATTCACCGACGAGGCGATGAACTGCCTCAAGGCCTACGCCTGGCCGGGCAACGTGCGGGAACTGCAGAACGAGGTCTCCCACATGCTAGTGATGGCCAACCACGACGAATTGGGGGCCGATCTGCTCAACAGCCGCATTCTGCAGGCCGCGCCGCGCAACGAGGCACCGGTGGTGGAACATCTCACCGGCCTGCAGGGCAGCCTCAAGGACCGGGTCGAGGCGCTGGAGGAGCGCATCCTGCGCGAGACCCTGATCCGCCACCGCTGGAACAAGAGCCGCGCCGCGCGGGAGCTGGGCCTGTCCCGGGTCGGACTGCGCAGCAAGCTGGAGCGCTACGCTCTGGAACAGCATCATCCGCTGACGGATGAACCCGGCAAACGATCCGCGGGTCATTGAACCGGGTGCCCAGGCTTATGATCACCCTGTTGCCGGTGGACCCTGGGTTATTCCCGGGGAGTGTCACGCTATGCTTTGACCACGCCCTCGTTCCCACGCTCTGCGTGGGAATGCAGACCATGTGTTCAGCAAACCACTCAAGTCCGTACAGGGCAATCAAGCCCAGCTATGCATTCCCACGCAGAGCGTGGGAACGAGGCAGACGAGGTAAGCCCAGTCTGAGCAGGGCAGGCAGGATCAGACGCGCACACCCAAACAGAACCTGGGAATGGGTCGACAGGGCGAACAAGGACAGGAATAACGCATGACCGACAACGATCTCCTCAACCCCCCCGCCAGCCTGATCATGCAGGCCGGGCTGGGCGGCACCCTGGAACTGGACAGCAACTCGGAGAACGCCTGGATCGAGGTGATTCGCAAGATGGACTCGGTCTACGCCGATCTGGTCCATTACCAGATCGAGCTGGAGCAGAAGAACGCCGCCCTGGAACTCGCCCAGCAGTTCATCGACAGCGTGCTCTCGTCGATGACTGACGTACTGATCGTGTGCGACACCGGGAGCCGCATCCAGCAGGTCAACGCGGCATTGGAGAAGCTCACCGGGTTTCCCGCCTCGGAGTTCGTCGGTAAGCCCCTGGTCGAGGTGTTCGGTGCTGATTCCCGCAGCGAACTGCAGCACTTCCCGGAACGCCTGGGCAACCATTCGCTGATCGACTGCGAGGTCAACCTGCGCTGCGCCGACGGCAGCAACGCGCCCCTGGCGATGAACTGCTCATCCCGCTACAACAACACCGGTGGTCTGGTCGGCATGGTGCTCATCGGCCGTCCGGTGGGTGAGCTGAGACGCGCCTATGACGATCTCAACCAGGCCCATGATGAACTCAAACAGGCCCAGCAGCAGCTGGTGCAGTCGGAGAAGATGGCCTCCCTCGGCCGCCTGGTCGCGGGGGTCGCCCACGAACTCAACAACCCGATCAGCTTCGTGTTTGGCAACATGCACGCGCTCAAACGCTATGGAGAACGCATCACCCGCTACCTGGAACGGGTGGAGCAGGAGGTCGATTCACCGGCCCTGCGCCAGCTTCACGAGGAGTTGCGCATTGGCCGCATCCTGGACGACATCGAACCCCTGATCGACGGCACCCTGGAGGGAGCGGAGCGGGTCAGTGATATCGTTCAGGATCTGCGCCGTTACTCCGGCGGGCAGCGTGAGGAGGCGGCTTTGTTCGATCTGCCCGGGGCGATCCGCAAGGCGGTGCAGTGGGTGATCAAGGCCGAGCGGATCAAGCCTGAAGTGTGCTACACACTGCCGGCGAAGCTGAAATACCTGGGCCGCAAGGGACAGCTCCACCAGGTGCTCATCAACCTGGTGCAGAATGCCGCAGACGCCATGCAGAGCATGCCTCGGCAGCAGCTCGACGTGGTCTGTGAAACCCACCCCTCAGGGGGCATCCGGATCTCGATTCGCGACTATGGCCCGGGCATCCCCGAACAGCACCTGCCGCACCTGTTCGATCCCTTCTACACCAGCAAGCCGGTGGGGCAGGGGACCGGGCTGGGACTTTACATCAGCTACGGCCTGGCCCAGGAGATGGGCGGCACCCTGAGTGCCCGCAATCATCCCCAGGAAGGCGCCGAGTTCATCCTGGAGCTGCCCCCGGAGGGTGATTCCAAGGCATCCGCAGGCGGTGGCCGATGACCCGGCGCACCCTGCTGTGGCTTCAGTCCGGGGGCTGTGGCGGCTGTTCCCTGTCCTTGTTCAATGCGGAAGCCCCGAACCTGCTCACCGCCCTGGAGAGCGCCGGCATCGAGTTGCTGTGGCACCCGAGCCTGAGCGAGCAGAGCGGCTCCGAACTGCAGGCCATTCTGCAGCGCATCCTGGATGACGAGCTGACCCTCGACCTGTTCTGTCTCGAAGGTTCGGTGATCCAGGGACCCAACGGCAGCGGCCTGTTCCATCGGCAGGCGGGCAGCAACCGGCCGATGCGCGACCTGATCCATGAACTGGCGCTGAAGGCCCGCCAGGTGATCGCGGTGGGCAGCTGCGCGGCGTTCGGCGGCATGACCGCGGCCGGAAACAATCCCAGTCAGGCCTGTGGGCTGCAGTATGACGGCAACCAGCCTGGTGGTCTGCTGGGCGGCGCTTACCGGTCGCCCCGGGAACTCCCGGTGATCAACATCGCCGGTTGCCCGACCCATCCCAACTGGGTGCTGCAGACCCTGCTGCAACTGGCCCTGGATGAGAACGAATCCCCGGCCCTCGACGAACTCAACCGACCGCGCAGCTACACCGACCACCTGGTGCATCACGGCTGTCCGCGCAATGAGTATTACGAATTCAAGGCGAGCGCCGAGAAGCACTCCGACCTGGGTTGCATGATGGAACATCTCGGCTGCCTCGGCACCCAGGCCCGGGCCGACTGCAATACCCGCCTGTGGAACGGGGAGGGCTCCTGCCTGAGAGGCGGCTATGCCTGCATCAACTGCACCGCGCCGGTGTTCGAAAACCCCAATCACACCTTCCAGAGCACCCCCAAGATCGGCGGCATTCCCATCGGTCTGCCCACCGACATGCCCAAGGCCTGGTTCGTCGCCCTGGCGGCGCTGGCCAAGGCGGCGACCCCGGTGCGGCTCAAGGAGAACGCGGTGACCGATCACATCCGGGTGGTGCCGGGGAAGAAGGCGGAGGAGAAATGAAGCCGATGCGGCCGTTTTCCATCGTTCCCACGCTCTGCGTGGGAACGCATACCCCGGTTTATCAGAACGCAGTGTAGTGACGGTAAATACAGGACCAGGTATGCATTCCCACGCAGAGCGTGGGAACGAGATCGAGGGGAGAGGGGACATCAAACAAAACCGGCAACCTGGGGCATAGTGATCAGGCTGCCAATGAACGAATCAACAGGTTCCATCGCATTCAAGTGACCATTCCATGCATCAAATTAACGGTCTGAAACAAATCCAGGCTTCACCCAGGCGGGACAGCTTATCCCTTACCCTTTTGAGGGGTCCGGTAACTGTCCCTGGGCGGCAATCCCCAGGTGATTCCCGCCGCATGGCCCCCATGCATGGAGTGACCCCGCAATGAGTCGAAGAGTCATCGGTCCCTTCAATCGGGTCGAGGGGGATCTGGAGGTGCAACTCGAGATCCGGGATGACCGGGTCGCCGATGCCTGGGTGGTCTCCCCCCTGTATCGCGGCTACGAACAGATCCTGCAGGGCAAGGATCCCTACGACGCACTGGTCTACGTGCCACGCATCTGCGGCATCTGCTCGGTGGCCCAGTCCGCCGCCTCGGCGCGGTCCCTGGCCGATGTGATGGGGCTGACCCCGCCGCCGAACGGGGAACGGGCCATCAACCTGATCCTCGCTGGGGAGAACGTCGCCGATCACCTGACCCATTTTTACCTGTTTTTCATGCCCGACTTCGCCCGCGAGGTGTACCGCCGGCAACCCTGGTTCGAGTGGGCGGAGCGACGCTTCAAGGCGCTCAAGGGTTCGGCCGCCCGGGAGGTGCTGGGTCCCCGCGCCGAGTTCATGCACCTGCAGGGCCTGCTGGCGGGCAAATGGCCCCACACCCTGGCGATCCAGCCCGGCGGCTCCACCCGCGCGGTTGCCGCGGATGAGCGTACCCGCCTGCTCGGGCTGCTGTTCGCGTTCCGTGATTTTCTGCAGCGGACCCTGTTCGGTGACGACCTGGAGCGGATCGTCGCCCTGGATTCCGCCGAGGCACTGGAACAGTGGCGCCACGCCGCTTCCCCGGAAAACGGGGATCTGCGACGCTTCCTGCACATCGCCGAGGTGTTGGATCTGCAATCCCTGGGACGCGCCAGCGATCGCTTCATGAGCTACGGGGCCTACGCCACCCACCAGGGTCCCCTGTTCGCCGAGGGCGTCTGGCAGGATGGCCGGGTCGAGGCACTGGACACCACCCGCATCCGCGAGGATGTCTCCCACAGCTGGATGCAGATGCAGAGCGAACCCCGCCACCCCTTCGAGGGCGTCACTCTGCCGGCCAGCGACCTGGATGAGGGCTACACCTGGTGCAAGGCGCCGAGGCTGAATGGCCAGGTGGTGGAGGTGGGCGCCCTGGCCCGACAACTGGTGGATGGGCATCCCCTGATCCGTGATCTGGTAAGGCAAAGCGGCGGCAATGTGCGCAACCGGGTGATCGCCCGTCTGCTGGAGATCGCCCGGGTGACCCTGGCGATGGAGCAGTGGGCCCGGGACCTCAAACCGGGTAAAGCCTTCCACCACGGCGCGCCGATGCCGGACGAGGCCCAGGGCTTTGGCCTGGTGGAGGCCGCCCGGGGCAGTCTCGGGCACTGGCTGAAGGTGAAGAGGGGGCGCATCCTCAACTACCAGATCATCGCTCCGACCACCTGGAACTTCTCCCCGAGGGATGGCCAGGAGCAGCCCGGGGCCCTGGAACTGGCCCTGCGCAACGCCCCGGTCCAGGCTGGGGAGCAGGAACCGGTGGCGGTACAGCACATCGTCCGCTCCTTCGATCCCTGCATGGTCTGCACGGTGCATTGATGATCGGCGAGTCGATCCGGATACGCGGTATCGTGCAGGGGGTGGGGATGCGCCCCACCCTGTGGCGTCTGGCCCGGGACTGCGGTCTGCGGGGTGAGGTTTGGAACGATGCCGAGGGGGTGTTCCTCACGGCCTGGGGTGACGCGGCGGCGCTCGACGCCTTCATCGAACGGTTGCAAACCGAGGCACCGCCCCTGGCGCGGATCCAGGCTGTAGAACGGGCCCGACTTAGCGAAGGCAGTCCCCCCGAAGCGTTCAGCATCCGTTCCAGCCACGATGGCGAGACCCGAACCGGCGTGGCGGCCGACGCGGCCACCTGTCCCGAGTGTCGGGCCGAGGTGCTCGATCCTGGCGACCGGCGCTACCGTTACCCCTTCACCAACTGCACCCACTGCGGGCCCCGCCTGTCGATCATCCACGCAGTGCCCTATGACCGGGCCAACACCAGCATGTCGATGTTTCCCATGTGCCCCGCCTGTGAAGCGGAATACCGCGACCCGGCGAACCGGCGTTTTCATGCCCAGCCCAACGCCTGTCCCGAGTGCGGCCCCCGGGTCTGGCTGGAGGATGCGCAGGGCCAGACACCCCCATGCGAACCCGATGAAGACGCCATCGCCGCCGCCGCATGCCTGATCCGTGCGGGACGCATCCTCGCGATCAAGGGGATCGGTGGCTTCCATCTCGCCTGCGATGCGGGTAATTCCGAGGCGGTGGACCGGCTGCGCCATAACAAACGCCGCTACCACAAGGCCTTCGCCCTGATGGCCCGTGATCCGGAGATGGTCCAACGCTATGTCCGGCTCAGTCCCGGGGAGGCGGAACTGCTGCAGGACCGGGCCGGCCCCATCGTGATTCTCCCCGCCGACGGTGAAACCCTTCCCGGAGGTATCGCCCCGGGGCAGAACAGTCTCGGCTTCATGCTCCCCTACACCCCGCTGCATCAGCTGCTGATGCAGTCGATGACGCGTCCCATCGTGCTTACCTCCGGCAACCGCAGCGACGAGCCCCAGTGCACTGGCAATGATGAAGCCCGGGAGCGCCTTGCAGAGATTGCCGACGTCTGGCTGCTGCATGACCGGGAGATCGTCAACCGCCTGGACGATTCCGTGGTGCGCTACGCCGCCTCCGCGCCGCGTCTGCTGCGCCGCGCCCGGGGCTATGCCCCGCAACCCATCCCATTGGGCGATGGTTTCAAGGACCTGCCGCCCACCCTGGCCATGGGGGGTGAGTTGAAAAACAGCTTCTGCCTGTTGCGTGACGGTGAGGCCATCGTCTCCCAGCACATGGGTGATCTGGAGGATGCGGCGACCTACCGGGACTATCGCCACAACCTGGAACTCTACCGCGATCTGTTCGATTTCACCCCGCAACGGATCGTGGTGGACAAGCACCCCAACTACCTCTCCACCCAACTGGGCCGGGAGATGGCCGAAGCGCTGCAGGTCCCACTGATCGAGGTGCAGCATCACCACGCCCACATCGTCTCCTGTATGGCCGAGCACGGTATCCCCCGGGATCAGCGGGTACTGGGTATCGCCCTGGACGGACTGGGTATGGGGGAGGATGGTGAACTCTGGGGCGGCGAATTCCTCCTTGCGGGCTACACCGGGTACGAGAAGCTCGCCGGATTCCAGTCCGTGCCCATGCCCGGAGGGGCCATGGCGATGCGCGAACCCTGGCGCAACACTTTGGCCCACCTGCTGCAGTTGCCCGACAGCGAATCCCTGATGCAAGACTACGCGGATCTCGAAATCATCCGCTTTCTACGGCAGAAGCCCCTGGATACCTTACAGGCGATGATCCGCAAGGGCCTGAACAGCCCGCCTGCCTCCTCTGCGGGACGCCTGTTCGACGCGGTGGCTGCTGCGCTGGGTTACTGCCGTGAACAGGCCGGGTTTGAGGGCCATGCGGCGATTGAACTGGAAGCCGCCGCAGAGCCGCACATGTCACAGGAGCGGAACTCCGCCTATGACCATCATTGGCGGGGTGGGACGGTCGACTGGGCGCCCATGTGGCGGGCGCTGTTGGCGGATGTGCAGGCAGGTACCGCAGCGGGCCGGATTGCCGCGCGATTTCACCAGTGTGTGGCCAACGCGGTGTGTCATGTGGGTCGGGATCTGGCTGAATCCCACGATATCGGAACCCTGGTCCTGAGCGGGGGAGTCTGGCAGAACCGTTTGTTGCTCGAAGCGGCGTCAGAGCAATTTCAGGCGTTCGACTTGAAGGTCCTGGCGCCTTCAGCCGTACCCGCGAATGATGGGGGATTATCGTTGGGACAGGCGGTCATGGGTGCACTGGGTTGAAGTTGCCATGAAGATGTCCGCAACTGATGTTCAGAGAACCGGGATGTCGAAACCGTGAAACAATTCATTGGCAGGTTTCTGATTGGTGTCGGTGCCCTTGTGATTCTGTGGGCTCTGCTTTGGCTGGTGGGCTATTTCACAGAACGGGGATTCGACCGGGAAGGGCTGATTGCCAGCTTTACCACAGAGATCGGTTATTGGTTGCCGGTGCTGCTGTTGGGTATGCCCGGTATTATCCTCATTCATCACGGTCGCCGGCTGTTGGCGCAAAGCAGGACATCGGTACTGGTGGTAGGCGAGGTCGCGATCATATTCGCGATCCTGGGCATTCTGGTCGCATTCGTCTTTCCCATGGACAACTTCAGCTACGTCGCGGCGACCATCGTCAACGATGGCATGAAAGCCTCTGAGCCGGCCCGAAAAGTCGTGGAGTTGCATCATGCCCGTTACGCAGTGTTTCCCTCTGCTGCCGACGCCTCTGCGCCGGAACTCCCGGCAGTAATCTTGGATCGACACATTCGTTCCATCGCGCTCGGTCAGGAGGGACGTATTGAGGTAACCTACGATACTCAGGACATCGACTGGGGCTGGTCATGGTGGCATGGACTGCTGATGATCGAGAACAATGATTTAACGGGTAAAACACTGGTACTGGTGCCGGCAGTTTTGCAGGACAAGGTGATCTGGGACGAGTGTTCAGAGGGTACGGTGCCGAAGCGTAACCGTCATTTCAAATGTTCCGGACACAAATAGATGCTTCGTAGTCTGCACCGTAACATTCCGAATCATTTTGCTCACAAACCATAACGGGGATGGAGATCGATGCTTAAGTTGGAACAGGCCCTCCAAGCATGGGGCAGTGAGCACTTTGCGGGACTGGTCAAACAGGCATTGGAAAGTCTCCCTCATCATGAACTCCCACTGCAGCAGGCGCTGCAGCACAGCAGTCAGGTCAGTGATGAGCCCATTGAAGTCATGATGTTGAATGTGGCTGAATCCGTTGATCGGATAAATCTTCGGTTGGGTGTGTTCTATTCAGGGGTGATTGCAGGCTGTAATTGCGCCGACGATCCTACACCGGTTGATACCGTATCAGAGTACTGCATTCTGGGATTGGATATCGACAGGCGCACCGCTGAGGCTGCGATTGTATTGCTGGATCACGATTCCGATTCAAGTGGAGATGAATAAGCGGCAGTGATGTCCCTATGCGGTCAGTGAAAGGCAACGGCGGTGATGATTGTGTGCCATCCCTGGCATTTGCATCTCAGCCTTTCGTGTTGTAGTCACATGGCGTGATCAATGCATCATCCTTGAACGATCGCTCGCTTCAGGCATTGGCCTGCTTACGGCGGTTCATGCCCACCAGTCCCAGCAGTCCCGAACCAAACAGCCAGACAGCCGCAGGTACCGGCACGGCGCTGACATTCAGGTCAACACCAATCTCGGTGGGGAACGCGGACCCGCCCGCAACAAAGGCGTAGTAGTGCGCGTCGGGATCGAAGATCATCGGTGCGAACGCATCAGTCAGGTTGGTCGTGCCACCTGATTGGATGTAGTTGCTGCCCCAACTGTAGAACTCCCATCCATTCACATTGTCGTTGAAAAACTCAGTGACGTTGGTGTTGGCGTCTGACAGATCCAGGAAGGGTGTAGGATCGTTGTACAAGGCATCATTTGCATCCGTTGTCAGTGCGAAACCAAGAGTGGTGGCAAAATCGTAGTAACTTCCCGTGGTCAATTCGATATCCATCTGGCCATTCCAACCATCGCCCAGATCGAACCTGACAATATCCACAGCAAGATTAACGGGTGCTCCATTGATGACTGTTGGATATCGGTTGTCGGTCAAATCAAGCGTATCGCTGTACATGACGGCTGAAACCGGGGTGCTCGCTGTAAGCGCGGCAATCAGAGTAAAAGTGCATCCAAGTGCTGAACGGTACTTCATGTCCTTCTCCATGTTTATTAAATGTTGTTAGAGATTTCATCATTACCGGAGCATGTGGCCATTACCGTTAACCAACTCACAATTGATCGACGGTTTTGTTTTCATATCCTCAAATTGGGAACTGCATCCATTTCATCTCTTATCGGTTTTCTAAAGGCTCCGCAGGGTGATTTACAACTACTGTGAACAGGAGCAACAGGCATACGGGTTATCTCTACTTGTCGTCATGCGATGATGACAATTTGAGTAAACAACCTCGTTATTCGCTTCTCCCTATATTTACCTATTTCAATTAGGGTTTTTGTTTCCTGGATAGCCAGGGAAATCCCGTATACTCTTTTCTACTGACTGTTATGAACCATAAGAAGAAAATCATGAAAACGACTCCGGGGAATCTCGTTACATTACTTCTATCAGCTTGGGTGCTGACCCTGCTGGGGTGTTCCTCCGCACCCCAACCGACCCAGGAGCAGGCGGATGTCGATTATGACCTGGTGCTGTCCATGTCCTCCAAGGCGGTGGATTTCGACACCCAGGTACGCCCGGTGACCGAACGCCGCTGTGTGGTCTGCCACGGTTGTTACGATGCACCTTGCCAGCTCAAACTCTCCTCCTATGCGGGGATGCAACGGGGGGGCAGCACCACCCGGGTGTATGACGGAGCGCGTATCTCGGCCATCGATCCAACCCGCCTGGGCATAGATGCCCATACCACTGCGGAGTGGCGCACCAAGGGTTTTCATCCTGTGATTCCGGAAACCGTTTCGGAATCACCCAGGGAGAATCTGGAGCAGTCGATCATGTATCAGCTGTTGCGCATGAAGCAGCGTCATCCGCAACCCCGGGTGGGGATGCTCCCCGATGATGTGGATGTGGAGCTGGATCGCGCACAGGTGTGTGCCAGCAACAGCGGTTTCGCCGAACTGGAGAAGAACCATCCCCTGTGGGGCATGCCTTACGGTCTGCCCAACCTGAGCGATGAGGAGTATACGACCCTGGTGTGGTGGTTGGCCCAGGGCGCCCCGGGTCCGCAGCCGGTTGAGATTTCCAAAGCGTCGCAGCAGCAGATTCAGGACTGGGAAACCTTCCTCAATCAGCCGGACAACAAGCAGCGTCTGGTCAGCCGGTACATCTACGAACATCTGCCCCAGGCGCATATTCATTTCAAGGGGGCTCCGGCGGATGAGTTCTTCCGCCTGGTGCGTACGCCATCACCGCCGGGAGAGCCCATTAATGAGATTGCCAGTGTGCGTCCCTACGACGATCCCGGTGCTGACCATTACTATCGCTTGCAGCCCTATGAGGCCAGTCGGGTACTCAAAACCCACAGCGTCTACGAGTGGTCGCCGGTACGCATGGCGCGTTACAAGGAGCTGTTCCTGACGCCTGACTACAGTGTGGATGTGCTGCCCGGCTACGATCCCGAACTTTCGGCCAATCCGTTCAAGGTCTTCGAGGCGATTCCACCGATCTCCCGTTACAAGTTCCTGCTCGATGACGCCCATTTCTTCATCGAAGGCTTCATCAAGGGGCCGGTTTGCCGGGGCCAGATCGCGCTCAATGTCATCGAGGATCAGTTCTGGGTGTTCTTTCTGCAGCCCCGGGAGCAGTCGATCACCCTGCAGCCGGATTTCATCAATGCCTCCGTGGACTATCTCAACCTGCCCTCCGAGCAGGGTGACGACAGTCTGCGGGTGATTGCCACCTGGCTCGACTACCTGGAGCGTCAGCGCAACTATCTGGCGAGCAAAAACCTGTTTCTGGAGGAGTACTTCAATTCCGAACAGAAGGTGATCGACATCCACAAGGGAGTGGAACTGGTATGGGACGGGGAGGGCAGCAATCGCAATGCCGGTCTGACCGTATTCCGCCATTTCGACAGCGCCTCGGTCACCCAGGGCCTGGTGGGGAATTTTCCGGAGACCGCCTGGGTCATCGACTACCCGCTGTTCGAACGCATCCACTATCTGCTGGTGGCCGGGTTCAACATCTACGGCAACCTGACCCACCAGTTGACGACCCGCCTGTACATGGATTTTCTGCGCATGGAGGCGGAGAACCAGTTTCTGCTGTTCCTGCCCATGGAACAGCGCAAGGCGATTCGCGATGGCTGGTATCAGGGTCTGCACGAGAATGTCTGGGATGATTTTGACAGCGCCTTTGCCGTCACCATGGAACTCGACACGGTCAAGGGCTACCAGCAGGAAGACACTCAGCGTGAACTCTACGGTCTGTTGATGCAGCGACTCGGCCAACCGATCGCTGGACAGGATCTGATCAACCGATGTCATGCCGAGGATTGTGAGTCACAGGGTTCCGCGGCGAACCAGGAGGCGGATCGCATGATGCGCCGCATCGCCGCCAAGAAGGGGGAATCCCTGATCGTGTTTCCCGATGTCTCCTTCGTTCGCGTCAAGGTCCCCAAGGGGGAGGACCTGGTCTACACCCTGATTCTCAACAAGGGTTATTCGAACATCACCTCCATGTTCGAGAGCGAGGCGCAGCGGGATCGTTCCCAGGACACCCTCACCGTGGTGAAGGGGTTGCAGGGGGCCTACCCGAACTTCTTCTTCACAGTCGAGCGGGATCAGCTGGAGGATTTTGTCATGGCGGTTGAAAGTGTCGTCGACCGTGACGACTACGAGCGCTTTGTCGGCCGCTTCGGCATTCGTCGCACCAACACCCGCTTCTGGGCGGAGTCAGACTGGTACCACGACTGGATTCAGGCCCATGATCCGGTCACCGCGGGTTTGCTCGACTATAATCGTTACCGTAATCGCTGATTCTGATCCGACTCTGTAGCGGCCCCTGCAAAAAGGGGCCGTGGCTTTTCCGTCCCACAGGTTGGGATCCCGGTATGAATGCCCTGCCGGTGTTGCGGTTGTTACGGCTGTCCAACCGGAACGTTTGTCCGGATCCGCTACTCATAGGTTTGAGGATTCACTGGAGTGCGCCATGCAAAGCCCGTTCATACAAACCTTCGATCAACTGCCGGATACCCTGCCGATCTTTCCCCTGGAAGGTGCGGTGGTGATGCCGGGCGCACAACTGCCGTTGAACATCTTCGAACCGCGCTATCTGAACATGATCGAGGACGCATTGGCGTCTCATCACCTGATCGGCATGATTCAACCCGAGGCGCGTGACAGGGCGGAGGATGACGCCGTGCACACCACCGGATGCGCCGGTCGCATCAGCAGTTACCAGGAGACCTACGACGGGCGTATCGAGGTCGTGCTCAGCGGCGTCTGCCGCTTCGATATCCAGGAAGAGCTGCCCACCACCCGGGGGTACCGCTTGGTGATCCCCGACTGGAGTCGTTTTGAGCTGGACTACGACTACCCCCATTTCGAAAAGTCGACCCAGCAGGAGCGGTTTTTCGATCGCCTGGAAGGTTATATGTCCGCCCAGGAACTGAGCATCGATTCGGGGGTGATCCACGAGATTCCCCTGGCCCGGCTGATGAATATTCTCACCACCCTGCTGCCCTTGCATCATGCGGACAAGCAGGCGATTATCGAAGCCGTCTCTTACGAATCCCGTTACAACCTGCTGGTCAGCCAGTTCGAACGGGTGGGCAGCGGTGCGCCGTCCCACCTGCGTCACTGAGTATCGGGTTCACGTCATTCAACGCTAAGCCGTACCACCCGTGTGAGCGGGTTCGTGCCCACAGGGTCGTTCAGTATTATGGGGAAACCAATCTCGGGCCGCATCGTGAGCAGCAGCTTCCGTCCGGCCTGGTGGCTCAGGTCCGCGCATCTGCAGACCATCTGGCCCAGTCTTCTCAGGCCCCGTCGTCCCCTGGAAGTGAGCTGGGAGCGCCTGGAACTGACTGATGGGGATTTCATCGATCTGGCCTGGCGGCGCAGCCCGGGACCCCGGGTGCTGGTGATTCACGGCCTGGAGGGTTCTCTCGAATCCCATTACGCCTTTGCCCTGCTGCGGGCTTTGGAACAGGCGGGTTTCTGCCCGGTGTTCATGCACCTGCGGGGCTGCGGCCGGGAACCCAACCGGCTGGCGCGCAGCTACCACTCCGGTGCGACCTCTGACCTGGACGAGGTCCTGCAGCAACTCGAGGCCCGGGGGGAACGCCCGGATGCCCTCATCGGAATCTCACTGGGGGGTAACCTGCTGCTGAAATACCTGGGCGAACAGGGTGCGGATGCCAAGACCCGCACCGCAGTGGCGATCTCGGTGCCTTTTCAGCTCAAGACGGCCTGCCGGCACATGGAGCAGGGCGTGTCGCGGATCTATGGCCGCTATCTGCTCGACAAGCTGAGCCGCAGTTCCCGGGAAAAAAGCCGCCTGCGCAACCTGCCGCTGCCTGCGTCCCTCCATGAGATACGCAGCATCTACGATTTCGATGACCGGATCACCGCGCCGCTCAACGGCTTTCGGGACGCGGAGGATTACTACCGGCGCTGCAGCTGTACGGACTATCTCAGGCAGGTCCTCATCCCCACCCTGATCCTGCATGCCAAAGATGATCCGCTGATGACCCCTGAGGTCGTACCCGGGCCGGAACAGCTCGGCCCCGGAATCACCCTGGAACTGAGCAGCCATGGCGGTCATGTGGGATTCATCGAGGGCGCTCTGCCGGGTTTCCCCCGCTACTGGCTGGAGCGGCGGGTGTGTGAATACCTGTCACAACAATTACTGGAATCCGTAAACGTTTCCCACGCCTAGAGTCTTCCCGGACCGACAGCACCTGTGATGAGGACAGACTGAATGAATGAAGACTGGTTGGATCGCACCTCCTACCCCTTCACCTCGCGCTACTTCGACCTGCCCATGGGACGCATGCACTACGTGGACGAGGGCAGTGGAGCCCATACGCTGGTGATGGTGCACGGCAACCCGGTCTGGTCCTATGCCTATCGGCACCTGATCCGCGGCCTGTCCGGATCCTGTCGCTGCATCGCGGTGGACCATATCGGCTTTGGTCTTTCCGACAAACCCTCGGACTGGGATTACCTGCCGCAGAGCCATGCCCGCAACCTGGAAGCCCTGCTTGAACATCTGCAACCGGAAAACGTCACCCTGGTGGTCGGCGACTGGGGTGGGCCGATCGGCCTCTCCTATGCGATCCGTCACCCGCAACGGATCCGTTCCCTGGTGATCAGCAACAGCTGGATGTGGCCGGTCAACGGGGTGTTTCACTACGAGGCGTTCAGCCGCCTGATGGGGGGTCCGGTGGGCCGATTTCTGATCCGCCGGTATAACTTTTTCGTCAATGTACTGATGCGTCAGATGTTCCGTGTGCAGCTCGATCCCCAGGTGCACCGACACTATGAGATGCCTTTGCGCAATCCCCGGGAGCGCAAGGGATGCTGGACCTTTCCCGGACAGATCATCGGCTCCGGGGAGTGGTTGCGCTCACTCTGGGAACAGCGCAAAAAGCTGACCGGAAAACCGGCGCTGATCCTTTGGGGCATGCGCGACATCGCCTTCCGTGACATCGAACTCAGGCAGTGGCAGTCCCTGTTTCCTTCCGCCGAGGTGCATCGCTTCGAAAAGCTCGGTCATTTCGTACCGGAGGCGATGGGCGCATCCCTGTGTCCCATCGTCGAGGCTCATCTGCGTCGCATCTCTGAATAGCCGCCGGATACTCCGTTCCGCGTAGCCGGGCTGATGCCCCGGCTCAGTCTTCCAGCCGTTCCGGGTCGTTGCACACCAGGTAGTCGTACTGCTCCTTGGTCAGGTCGATCCGGTCCCGGCCGTTGATCATCGGCATCAGGTGCTCCCTGAAGGAGTGTCCGGTGGTCAGCAGGTAGACGTGGATGATGACGAACATGATGATCACCACGGTGGCGATGGTGTGGATCACCGCGACCAGGCCAACACTCAGGTAGGCGGACAGTTCGATCACTCCGAGACTCGACAGCAGGTAGAGGATGCCGGTGATCCAGATGACCGGGAACACCACGATCTTCAGCATCAGGTAGGAGACACCCTGCAACGGGTTGTGCTTGCGCAGGATGGTCTTCTGGTAAGGGTGATGCTCACCCTTGAAGATGCCGTAGGCATAGTAGCGCGCCACCGAAAGCAGGGTTTTCTGACACTTGATGCTCAGGTTCGGAATGTAATGGCGCAGTTCGCCGGTGGTGAACAGCCAGAAGGTGACGAACGCCCACAGCACCAGCAATGCCACTGCGACGATGCTGTGCAGGGTGACCGCGGTTTCGTAGTCGATCCAGTCGTGGGTGCCGTGAATGGCGAGCCCGGTAAAGATCAGGATGAAGATCGACGCCGCCTGGCTCCAGTGCCAGATGCGTTCGAACAGGGAAAAGACACGTACCTTATGCATTGCCATCAGTCATTCCTCGTCACGGCGGCCATCATGCGAAACAGCGCATGGCCGAGTACGCCGGCCAGGGTGGCGATCACCGCCAGCAGGCTGAGCAGATCCAGGGTGGGGGTCTTGCCGGTGCCGGGCATGTAGGGGATCTCCAGTGCCTGCAGGCGGCCATCCTCGGCGTGGCAGTCCGCGCAGCCCAGCGCCTCATCCTTGGCCGCGACCATGTGGTTGATCGGCCAGTACATGTAGGTGTCGACAAAGCCGTATTCACCGCTGAAGGGTTTACCCGCGGTCTGCATGGCGGTGGTGATCGCCTTGCTCCAGTCGAAGTTGGTCCACAGGGCGGTATCGGTGGTCGGTCCCCACACCTGGGTCAGCACCAGGTTGTTGTTGACCTTGTCATAGGCCTGCCGGCCGGTCATCCGCTTGAAGGGCCAGATCCGTGAGTCGGGATCCTCTGCACTGCCGAAGATTCGATTGACCTCGACAATCTGCTGCGGATCGATCTTGTGGTCGGTGTTGGTGTACTCGATCTGGCCATTGAACCAGGCGTAATGGGGGGTGACGTTCTCACCGTATTCGAAGATCCCCTTGTGGCGCAGATAGCCATGGCGATGTTCCCCGTTGCCCTGAAGATAGTCCTCGATACCCCGTCCCATCTCGCCGCTCTTGTCCACCGCGGACCAGTCCCAGCGGGTCTTGGTGGCCACCCCGCCCTTGGCGAAGGCAGGAATGTGGCAGGTCTCGCAGGCGATGCGCTCAACGTGCTGGTTGAGGTTCAGTCCGCTGATGCTGGTCTTGGTGTGAGGCTCCAGCCCGTGGCAGCTCTCGCAACTGGCGGAATCCCGGCGCTGACCGGGTTTGCCGGTGCCTTCCCGGTCCGTCGCCATCAGGCTGTAGTGACTGCCGGCCCAGTCGTGGCCGCTGGCCACATGGCATTCGCTGCAGCTGAAGTTGAGGCCGTCCTTGTCCATGTGGATGTCCACCTCCCGGCTGGGCGCGACCAGCGCCGAGGAGAGATCGCCGTGCTTGACGTTGTCGTCACCGCCGCCGTAGAAGTGGCAGGCGCCGCAGTTCTGGCGTGAAGGCAGACCGACGTTCTGCGCCACCTCGGCCAGGTCCGCAGGCTGATGGGTTTTGCCGTCCTTGGTCACCGGCTTGTAGATCGGATGTCCCGCGCCGCTGGGCCATTTGCTGTAGCGCCCCGTAGTGTCGTGACACACCAGGCAGTCGACCTTGCTGTCATCGGTGGCGGAGGGGGGCGCCTGGCTCATGTCCCGCCAGTCGTAGGAGACATGGCAGCTGGTGCAGCGGGGCTCGTTGGAGACCACGTTGCCGCAGAAGGCGTTTACGGCATGCCGCTTGCCCAGCTGCTGGCCGGTGACCGGATGGGTATATTCCCAGGTGCCGTGGATGCTGTGTCGCACCTCGTCCGCCGCCTGATTGTGGCATTCGATACAGGCCTTTGTGACATCGGGACCCGTGGCGAAGGGTCCGGCCAGCTCATCGAATTTGCTGTGATCCGCGGTCGAGGCGAAGGCAATGGGGCCGTACAGCATGAAAAAAACGACCCATAACCTGATCATTGAGTTTTTCATTGGTCCAGTATTCAGTGTTCAAAGCGGGCGCAGTCTAAGGGATGAAATTCTGAACATCGTTGATTAATCACAATAACCCCAGTCATTGCGTTGACTTTGGACGGGAATGCCACAGGGGGAGTGCTGGTGAATCCGGTTACGGGTGACCGGTGTTGTCCCTTGCTGCGAGCCACCTGGGGGGTGATCCGTCCGGACGCTCACTACTGAATGGCATGGTTCTTGTGTATGAACCGGTCATGTCAATCCGCAATCAGACCAAACCCCTTCGCGTGATGCTTGTCGACGACAAGTCGGATCGGCGTGAAATGCTCGACCTCGCCCTGCGCGATGTGGACTGCATGCTGGTGGCCTGCGTCCCGGGGGATGGGGATCTTCTGTCAGCGGTGGAACGCTGTAATCCGGACGTGATCCTGATCGATATCGAGGCCCCGGGCCGGGATACCCTGGAGAGTCTGGAGTCGGTCCAGTCCACGGTACCCCGCCCGATGGTGATGTTCTCCCAGGACGACAACAACGCCACCATTCGCCGCGCCACCCAGGCCGGAGTGAGCGCCTACGTGGTCGATGGCCTGCAGACCAACCGGGTGCGGCCGATCATCGATGCGGCGGTGGCGCGTTTTCAGCACTTCAATTTCCTCGAGTCGGAACTCAAGAAGGCCCACCGTCAGCTCAATGATCGCAAGGTCATCGACAAGGCCAAAGGCATCATCATGAAACAGCGTGGTCTGAGTGAGGAGCAGGCCTACCAGGCGATGCGCAAGCTGGCCATGGACAGTGGCCGCAAAGTGGCCGAAGTGGCACAGAACATCATCGAGGCGGCCAGTATCCTGGGCGCCTGACTGCACCAGGATGTAACAGGGCTACCACCAAGTGGGTAGCGGTCGTGATGTAAATCGGTGCGGGTCCTTGGAACCTGTTCAATTGACTCCGGGTTGGTGCCGGCAGTGAGAAACACCACCAGGAAACATGGGAAATATTCCAACTCGTTGATGCTTAACAGGTAAATCTCCGGATCCTGATATTTCCAGGTGCTACTGGCTGGATCTGGCACAGGGTTTGCAAAACTTCTGGCAAGGATGATCCCGGTTCAACGGCGAACCGGCCCTCTAGGCGGGCCGCGTGGATCCTCCCCGAGAGATAGAATTTTCGGTCAACGTTGACCGGCAAAGGACAACGGCGTCCATCCCCTCACGATCCTCTGATCGTGTCCGGGGGTGGGCGCTTTTTTTTTGCCGACGGGGACCTGACGACGAATCACTAATTCAGACATGAGGAGTTCATTCATGAGCAGCAAGCGCAACGATCCAAGCCGCAGGGCTTTCATCAAACGGGCCGCCCTGGCCGTCGGTCTGGCCGCCGGACTCGGCTTGAGTGCCGGCAGTGCACAGGCCGAAACCGGTTACCCGGAAAAGGAGGACCTGAAGTTCGGTTTCATCAAATTGACGGATATGGCGCCCTTGGCCATCGCTTATGAAAAGGGTTACTTCGAGGATGAAGGCCTCTACGTGACCCTGGAAGCCCAGGCCAACTGGAAGGTGCTGCTCGACGGGGTTATCGACGGCCAGCTCGACGGTGCCCACATGCTGGCCGGTCAGCCCCTGGCCGCGACCATCGGTTTTGGCACCAAGGCGCACATCGTCACCCCCTTCAGCATGGACCTCAACGGCAATGGCATCACCGTCTCCAATGAAGTATGGGAACTGATGAAGCCCCATGTGGCGAAGCAGGCCGACGGCAAGCCGGTTCACCCGATCAAAGCCGATGCCCTCAAGCCGGTGGTCGAGAAGTACAAGAAGGAAGGCAAGCCGTTCAAGATGGGCATGGTCTTTCCGGTCTCCACCCATAACTACGAGCTGCGTTACTGGCTCGCGGCCGGCGGCATCAACCCCGGTTACTACGCGCCGGAGAAGGGTGACATCACCGGTCAGCTGAAGGCCGACGCATTGCTCTCCGTGACCCCTCCGCCGCAGATGCCGGCAACCCTGGAGGCCGGCACCATCTACGGCTACTGCGTGGGTGAGCCCTGGAACCAGCAGGCAGTGTTCAAGGGCATCGGCGTACCGGTCATCACCGACTACGAGATCTGGAAGGACAATCCGGAGAAGGTCTTCGGCATGACCAAGGAGTTCACCGAGAAGTATCCCAACACCACCATTCGCGTGGTCAAGGCGCTGATCCGTGCCGGCAAGTGGCTGGACGAGAACGACAACGCCAACCGTCCCGAAGCGGTGAAGATTCTCTCCCAGCCGAACTATGTGGGTGCGGACTACGAGGTCATCGCCAACTCCATGACCGGCACCTTCGAGTATGAGAAGGGCGACAAGCGTTCGGTGCCTGACTTCAACGTCTTCTTCCGCTACAACGCCACCTATCCCTACTACTCGGATGCGGTCTGGTACCTGACCCAGATGCGTCGCTGGGGCCAGATCAGCGAGAAGAAACCCGACAGCTGGTACGACCAGATCGCCAAGAGCGTCTACCGTCCGGACATCTATCGTCAGGCGGCTGAAGAACTGATCGCCGAAGGCAAGCTGGCTGCCGGGGACTTTCCGGATTTCGCCACCGAGACCGGTTACCGCGCTCCGCAGACCGAGTTCATCGACGGCGTCACCTTCGATGGCACCAAACCCAATGCCTACATCGACAGCTTCCCGATCGGCCTGAAGGGTGCGGAGAAGATCTGAGGCTTGGCAGTAACGGCCGGTGTCAGCGGACGCCGGTCAACCGCGTAACCCGCTCCGCGAATTTTCCCTCCGGAGCGGGTTCGCAAACAGATCGAAACACAACGCCCGTCCGCTGATAACCAAGCGGATGGCCAGAGCGGATCAAGCAGGAACAGAGACATGGCAACAGAA
The DNA here is from genome assembly GCA_040506775.1 of Candidatus Thiodiazotropha sp. Lineage (GTDB taxonomy): Bacteria > Pseudomonadota > Gammaproteobacteria > Chromatiales > Chromatiaceae > Thiodiazotropha. The sequence goes on along the minus strand of JBEVWC010000027.1, from coordinate 40,115 downwards.
TTGACTTCCAAAACCTTCAACCTTCCCAGGTTCGACAGACTGCTCGAACGTCTGTCCAGTGAGCAGGTTGGAAAAATGTTCGCCCGAATGATTCACCAGCTGCTGGTGCCGCTGATTGCCCTGGTGGTGTTCCTGGGCCTGTGGAGTGTCGGTGCGAAGAATGTGCAGACCTCCCTGGGAGTGCTGCCCGGTCCGGCCAAGGTGTGGGAACAGACCCAGGCGCTTTATGGTGAACACAAAGCGGAGCGGTCCAAGGCGGATGACTTCTATCAGCGCATGGACGAGCGTGTGGAAAAGGCCATCGCGGCGGGTCAGCCCCAGGATCGTATCGATCGCATGCGCGAGCGCAAATACACCGGCAAGGAGACCTTCATCGATCAGATCTTCACCAGTCTGTTGACCGTGATGGCGGGTTTCCTGGTCGCCTCGCTGATCGCCATTCCCATCGGCATCGTCTGCGGTATGAGTGCAACCCTGTACACCGCGATCAATCCGCTCATCCAGATCTTCAAGCCGGTCTCGCCACTGGCCTGGCTGCCGCTGGTGACCATGGTGGTCTCGGCGCTGTATGTGAGTGACACACCGATGTTCTCCAAGTCGTTTCTCAACTCGGCCATTACCGTCACCCTGTGTTGTCTGTGGCCGACCATCATCAACACCACGGTGGGTGTCTCCGGGGTGGACAAGGACCTGATCAATGTCAGCCGCGTACTGCGACTCAATCCGGTCACCAAGACCATGAAGATCGTCCTGCCCTCGGCGATCCCGATGATCTTCACCGGACTGCGCCTGTCCCTGGGTATTGGCTGGATGGTGCTGATCGCCGCCGAGATGCTGGCGCAGAACCCGGGCCTGGGCAAGTTCGTCTGGGACGAGTTCCAGAACGGCAGTTCCGATTCACTGGCGCGCATCATGGTAGCGGTGCTGGTGATCGGGCTGATCGGTTTCCTGCTCGACCGCGGCATGCTGATGATGCAGCGGGCGTTTAGCTGGGACAAGAATGCGGTGCTGCGCTAGCGCTGCTGCGCAGCGCTATGAGTTTTGAGTTTTTAGTGTTGAGTTTTGAGTTGATGAGTTCGCTGCGCTCAGGTTGTTTTGAGCCCCACCTCTCCCTGGCCCTCTCCCGCGAGGGAGAGGGGGATTAAAAAAACCGTGAGCGCAGCGAACACCACAACTCAAAACTAAAAACTCAAAACTAAAAACTTTTTAAAAAGCTAGTCAGGTGTGTCAGGACGCACCAAATCAATTCAGGCGAAAGACAATGAACAGTTACTTAAACATCGACCATGTCAGCATCACCTTCCCGACCGACAATGGTCCGCTGAATGTGCTCAAGGACGTGGATCTGAAAGTCGCTCAGGGTGAGTTCATCTCGCTGATCGGACACTCGGGCTGCGGCAAGTCGACGGTGCTCAACATCGTCGCCGGTCTGCTCAACGCTACCGAGGGTGGGGTGATCCTCGAAGAGAAAGAGGTCACCGAGCCGGGTCCCGATCGTGCGGTGGTATTTCAGAACCACTCCCTGCTGCCCTGGTTGACGGTCTATGACAATGTGCGCCTGGCAGTGGATCAGGTGTTCAAGAAGACCAAGTCGAAAGAGGAGCGTCATCGCTGGACCCTGCACAACCTCGAACTGGTGCATATGTCCCATGCGCTGGACCGCAAGCCTGACGAAATTTCCGGCGGCATGAAACAGCGTGTCGGTATTGCCCGCGCCCTGGCCATGGAACCCAAGGTGCTGCTGATGGATGAGCCCTTTGGCGCCCTCGACTCGCTGACCCGCACTCACATGCAGGACTCCCTGATGGAGATCCAGGCGCGACTCAACAACACCGTCATCATGATTACCCACGATGTGGACGAGGCGGTGCTGCTCTCGGATCGCATCATCATGATGACCAACGGTCCCTCCGCGACGGTGGGGGAGATTCTCAATATCGATCTGCCGAAGCCGCGCAACCGGCTCGCGCTGGCCGAGAACCCGGTCTACAACCACTACCGGGCCGAGGTGGTGCGCTTCCTTCACGAACGGCACCAGAAGCCGGAAGATGAACAACCCAAGGAGGCTCAAGAACCCGCCAGCGACACCGTGGTCGATCTCTCGGCCTGGCTCAAGTCGGCCCAGTCCGGCAGCGGCAAGACCCTGGAGAAGACCCAACTCAATCTCGGCTTCATTCCGCTGACCGACTGTGCTCCGCTGGTGGTGGCCAAGGAGAAGGGTTTCTTCCGCCAGCAGGGTCTCGAGGTGGAGCTGTCCCGGGAGAACTCCTGGGCGAATATCCGAGACAAGGTCTCCATCGGCATGCTCGATGGGGCGCAGATGCTGGCCGCCATGCCCCTGGCCAGCGCCGTGGGTATCAGTGGAACCGTGCCCATGATCACCGCCATGAGTCTGGACCTGAATGGCAACGGCATCACTGTATCGAAAGCCATCTACGAACAGATGGCGGCCACGGGCGAGACGGAACTCGACACGCCGGCGGGCAGCGGCCGCGCGCTGAAAAAGGTCATTGAGGCGAACAAGGCGGCGGGGGAGAAGCCTCTGATGTTCGCCACCGTGTTTCCCTACTCCTCCCACAACTACCTGCTGCGCTACTGGCTGGCGGCCTCGGGCATCGATCCCGACAAGGACATCCAGCTTTCGGTGGTGCCGCCGCCGCAGATGGTCAACTACCTGCAGGCGGGGGTGATCTCCGGTTTCTGTGTCGGCGAACCCTGGAACACCCTGGCGGTGTGCAACGGACTCGGCCACACCCTGGCCGCCAGCTATGACATCTGGAACAACCATCCGGAAAAGGTCTTCGGTGTGGCAGGCAGCTGGGCGGCGGCCAATCCGAATACCCATCAGGCAGTGCTCACCGCCCTGATCAAAGCCTGTGAGTGGATCGACCAGCCGGAGAACCGGGGAGAGGTCTGCGAACTGCTGAGTAAGGGACGTTACGTCAATGCGCCTCAGGAGATTCTGGAGAAATCGATGCTCGGGACCTTCCAGTTCTCCCGTGATGCGGATGCCCTGGAGCGGGCGGACTTCAATGTCTTCAGCCGCTATAGCGCTAACTTTCCCTGGCAGTCTCATGCGCTCTGGTTCCTCACCCAGATGGCCCGCTGGGGCCAGTTGCGTGAACCGGTCGATCTGAAAAAGATTGCCCGTCAGGTCTATCGACCCGAGCTCTACCGCAAGGCCGCCACCGCATTGGGTATGGAAATCCCGGCCAATGAAATGAAGACCGAAGGCAAGCATGCGGAGGCCTGGACGATGGCGGGTGAACAGGGTGAGCTGACCCTGGGCGCCGACCGTTTCTTCGACGGTGTCAGCTTCGACCCGGATGACCCGATCGGCTACCTGGAGCAGACCCCGGTCGCCAGTCTCTCGTTTACCCTGAACGCACTGCGTGAAGTCAACCCGTTGAATGCGGTGGGGCTTCCGGTGAACCCTGTCAAAGCAAGCCTGACCGAAGAGGCAAGTCAATGAACAAGCAGAAACTGATCCTGGTCGGCAACGGCATGGCCGGCGTGCGCACCCTCGAAGAGTTGCTGAAACTCGAGCCGGAGATGTACGAGATCACAGTGTTCGGTGCCGAGCCCCATCCCAACTACAACCGCATCATGCTCTCCCCGGTGCTGGCCGGTGAGAAGACCGTGGACGACATCGTGCTCAACAGCCGTGAGTGGTATGCGGAGCACGGCATCACCCTGCACACCGGCGATCCGGTGGTGGCGATCGACCGCAAGGCGCGCCAGGTGAAGACCGCCTCCGGCCTGATGGCGGACTATGACCGCCTGCTGCTGGCCACCGGCTCCAATCCCTTCATCATCCCGGTGCCGGGCCACGATCTGGACGGGGTGATCGGCTTTCGCGACATCCGCGACGTGGAACTCATGTTGGAGAGCGCGCGTAAATATAAAAAGGCGGTGGTCATCGGCGGTGGCCTGCTGGGTCTGGAAGCGGCCAACGGCCTGAAGAAAAACGGCATGGATGTCACCGTGGTGCACCTGATGGACATCCTCATGGAGCGTCAGCTCGACAAGCCGGCGGCCAACCTGCTCAAGGCCTCCCTGGAGGAGAGCGGGCTGGAGTTCCTGATGCAGGCCCAGACCGAGGCGATCCTCGGTGAGCAGCGCGTTACCGGCGTGCGCTTCAAGGACGGCAGCGAGATCCCCGCCGACCTGGTGGTGATGGCGGTGGGTATCCGGCCCAGCATGGCACTGGCCCAGTCCGCCGGTCTGCACTGCGAACGGGGCATCGTGGTCAACGACACCCTGCAGACCTTCGACCCTCGCATTTATGCGGTGGGCGAGTGCGTGCAGCACCGCAACAACTGCTACGGCCTGGTGGCGCCCCTGTTCGATCAGGCCAAGGTCTGCGCCAACCACCTGGCGCAGCTCGGCTTCGGTCGCTATGAGGGCTCGGTGACCTCCACCAAGCTCAAGGTCACCGGCATCGATCTGTTCTCCGCCGGCGAGTTCAACGAGGGCGAGGGCGACGAGACCCTGGTGCTGCAGGACCCGGCCCAGGGGGTCTACAAGAAGCTGGTGATCCGCGACAACCGCATCAAGGGCGCAGTGATGTATGGCGACACCATGGACGGCACCTGGTACTTCCAGCTGCTGCGCGAAGGCACCGACATCTCCAGTTTCCGCAACACCATCCTGTTCGGCCAGCACGACCTGGGCGACGCCGGTCACGGCGAGGAGACCCGGGTGGTCAAGCTCTCCGACGATGCCGAGATCTGCGGTTGCAACGGGGTGTGCAAGGGCGACATCGTCAAGGCGATCAGCAGCAAGGGGCTGTTCACCCTGGACGAAGTGCGGGCGCACACCAAGGCCTCCGCCTCCTGCGGCTCCTGCACCGGCATGGTGGAAGCCCTGCTCGCCTCCACCGTGGGTGAGGGTTATTCCGCCGCGCCGAGCAAGAAGGCGATGTGCAGCTGCACCGAGCGCAGTCACGACGAGGTGCGTAGGGCGATCCGCGAGGACGGACTGAAGAGCATGCGCGGGGTGTTCGATACCCTGGGCTGGAAGACCCCGGACGGCTGCACCAGCTGCCGCCCGGCCCTCAACTACTACCTGCTGGCCGCCTGGCCCGGGGAGTATGAAGACGACGCCCAGTCCCGTTTCATCAACGAGCGGGCCCACGGCAACATCCAGAAGGACGGCACCTACTCGGTGGTGCCGCGCATGTTCGGCGGACTCTGCACCGCCAACGATCTGCGCGCCATTGCCGATGTCTCGGACAAATACCAGGTGCCGGAGATGAAAGTCACCGGCGGTCAGCGCATCGATTTGTTCGGGGTGAAGAAGGAAGACCTGCCGGCGATGTGGAAGGACCTCTCCGCGGCGGGTTTTGTTTCCGGTCACGCCTACGGCAAGGCGCTGCGCACGGTGAAGACCTGCGCCGGCAAGAACTGGTGCCGCTTCGGCACCCAGGACTCCACCGGACTCGGGGTGCAGCTCGAAGAGCTGACCTGGGGCTCCTGGATGCCGCACAAGTTCAAGCTGGCGGTCTCCGGCTGTCCGCGCAACTGCGCCGAGGCGACCATCAAGGATTTGGGGGTGGTCTGCGTCGACTCCGGCTACGAACTGCACGTGGGCGGCAACGGCGGCATCAAGGTGCGCATCACCGACCTGCTGTGCAAGGTTGCGAGCGAGGCCGAGGTATTGGAATACACCGGCGCCTTCGTCCAGCTCTACCGGGAAGAGGGACACTACCTGGAGCGCACCGCGCCCTGGGTGGAGCGGGTCAGCCTGGGTTATGTGAAACAGCGCATCGTCGATGATGCGGCCGGTCGCATGGAACTTTACGAGCGGTTCAAATACAGCCAGCAGTTTGCCCAGGTCGATCCCTGGCGCGAACGGGCCGAGGGGGCCGAGGCCCATGAATTCACACCTTTACATATCGACCGGATGAGGGCGGCATCATGAGTGACTGGATTGCCATCGCGCAACTTGAAGACATTCCGCAGCTGGGGGCGCGCAAGCTGCAGACCGAAAGTCTGGACATCGCCATCTTTCGGACCGGCAATGACCAGGTGTTCGCCCTGCGCGACCGCTGCCCCCATCGGGGCGGGCCACTCTCCCAGGGCATCGTGCATGGTCAGGCGGTGAGCTGTCCCCTGCACAACTGGAAGATCGACCTGCAAAGCGGCCAGGTGCAGGGGCCGGACGAGGGGTGTGTGCATACCTATGCGGTCAAAGTGGAGGATGGGGTGGTCTATCTCAGCCTCGCTGCGGCGGAATCGGCGGCCTGAAGCGCAGCAACGGAGGGTTAACGGGCGCCGTGCGTATCGTCCAGGTCCGTCCTGACGGAGGCACCCACCGCCCGGATAACCCTGTCCAATGAAGGTTGTCTCTGCGGGAGACCCCGGTCATTAATTGAACAACGAACGAGTGATGTCCCGATGAGTCAGGCGAACAATCCACAGCAATCCGTCAAAAGCACCTGTCCCTATTGCGGAGTGGGCTGCGGTCTGCTGATGGAGCAGGATGCGCAGGGTGGCTGGCGGGTCATGGGTGACCCGGATCATCCCTCCAACCAGGGCCGGCTGTGTTCCAAAGGCACGGCGTTGAACGAGACCCTCGACCTGGACGGCCGCCTGCTGAACCCCTGGATCGATGGAGCCGTCGTCGACTGGGAGTCCGCCCTCGACCAGGTGGCGAGCCGCTTCCGAGAGGTAATCGATGCACACGGTCCCGACGCAGTGGCCTTTTATGTTTCGGGTCAGCTGCTCACCGAAGACTACTACGTTGCGAACAAGCTGATGAAGGGGTTCATCGGTTCAGGCAACATCGACACCAACTCGCGGCTGTGCATGTCCTCCTCAGTGGCGGGGCACAAGCGGGCGTTCGGTTCCGATACGGTGCCGGGCTGTTACGACGACTTCGAACAGGCGGGCTTGATCGTGCTGACCGGCTCCAACACCGCCTGGTGCCACCCGGTGCTCTACCGGCGTATCGTACGCGCCAAGGAACGCAATCCGGAGTTGCGGGTGGTGGTCATCGATCCCCGGGAGACCGCCACCTGCGAAGTCGCCGATCTGCACCTGGGGTTGCGTCCGGGTACGGACGCCATCCTGTTCAACGGCCTGCTGAGTTTCCTTGCGGACAACCGGGCCATCGACGAGGCCTTCGTCCGCCAGCATACCGAGGGACTCGAAGCCGCGCTTCAGGCGGCCCGCTGGTACGCCCCCTCGGTGACCGCGGTCGCCGAGCACTGTGGCCTGCCGGTGGAGGACCTGCTCACCCTGTACCGCTGGTTCCTGATGACCGAACGCACGGTGACCCTCTACTCCCAGGGCATCAACCAGACCTCCAGCGGTACCGACAAGGTCAACGCCATCATCAACTGTCACCTCTACACCGGTCGGATCGGGCGGCCCGGCATGGGACCTTTCTCCATCACCGGTCAGCCCAATGCGATGGGCGGACGCGAGGTGGGGGCGCTGTCCAATCAGCTGGCCTGTCACATGGACATCGAAAACCCGGCCCACCGGGATCTGCTCGGACGCTTCTGGCAGACCGACCGGCTGGTCAGCCGACCCGGGCTCAAGGCGGTGGACCTGTTTCATGCCGTGGAGGCGGGTCAGGTGAAGGCTCTGTGGGTCATGGCGACCAATCCGGCGGTGAGTGTCCCGGATGCCAATCAGGTGCACCGCGCCCTGGCGAATTGCGAGTTCCTGGTGGTCTCCGACAACATGCGGGATACCGACACCAGCCGCTATGCGGATGTGCTGCTGCCTGCCCGGGGATGGGGCGAAAAGGACGGCACGGTGACCAGTTCGGAGCGTACCATCAGCCGTCAGCATCGCTTTCTCGAACCCGCCGGTGAGAGCCGTCCAGACTGGTGGATCCTCAGCCAGGTGGCTACCCGCATGGGTTATCCCGGGTTTGAATACGCCTCGCCCGCCGAGATTTTCAACGAATACGCGGAACTGTCCGGTTTCGAGAACCAGGGCAGCCGGGATTTTGATATCTCCGGCCTGGCGGGTCTCGATGCGCAACGCTACGACGCGCTGACCCCGGTGCAGTGGCCGGTCCCCGCCGGGCAGGCTGAGGGCACGCCGCGGCTGTTCGCCGATGGGGGCTTTTTCAGACCCACCGGGCGGGCCCTGTTCGTGCCGGTCTCGCCACGACCGCCGGGCACACCTTTGAATCCGGACTACCCCCTGGTGCTGAATACCGGGCGGGTGCGGGACCAGTGGCACACCATGACCCGTACCGGTAAGTCCGGGCGGCTGTTCGGGCATGACCACGAGCCGTTCGCCGAGATCCATCCCGAGGATGCGCAACACTACGCCCTGGAGGAGGGCGAGCTGGTTAAAGTCAGCAGCCGCTGGGGCGAGGTGGTGGTGCGGGCCCGGGTCAGCGACCGTCAGCGGCCGGGAGAGATTTTCGTCCCGATGCACTGGAACGATCAGTTCGCCAGCAGCGCGGCGGTGGACCGGCTGGTGAACCCGGTGCTCGACCCGATATCCGGGCAACCGGAATTCAAACATACCCCGGTGACCCTCCAGGCCTATCGCCCCGCCTGGCAGGGTTTTCTGTTGACCCGGGAACGGGTCACCCTGGAGCAGGCCGGCTACTGGGCCAAGGCGAAACGGGACGGGCTGTGGCATTACGAACTGGCCGGTGAGTCCACCGCGGACGACTGGTCAGCGGTGGCCCGGGGTCTGCTGGACTCCGCCAGCGATGTCAGCCAGTGGGCGGAGATGATGGACACCGGCGGGGGGCAGTATCGGGGGGTCAGTGTGGTGGATGATCAGCTGCAGAGCTGCCTGTTCATCGGTCCGGATCATCATTTGCCAAAACGCGACTGGCTGGTGCAACTGTTCAGTAAACCCGAACTGACCCGCCAGGAGCGGCTGCGGCTGCTGGCCGGTGCCCCTGGCAGCGCCGCCGAGGATGCGGGCAAGACCGTGTGCGCCTGTTTCGGAGTGGGGGAGAACACCCTGATCCAGGCGATTCGTGAACAGGGATTGACCACCCCCGAGGCGATCGGCGCCGCGCTCAAGGCAGGGACCAACTGCGGATCCTGTCTGTCCGAGATCAAGCATCTGATCCATCAGCACCAGCCACAGACCGCCTGAACAGACCGAATTTCAAATCGCGCTTACGAGAGGTAACAAAGCATGACCCCCAACACCATTCAACTCGTGAAAACCAGCTGGGCCCAGGTGGCGCCCATCGCGGACCAGGCAGCGGCCCTGTTTTATGGCCGGCTGTTCGAGGTCTACCCGGAAGTGAAACCCTATTTCAAGGGCGACATGGACGAGCAGGGACGCAAGTTGATGGCCATGATCGGCACCGCAGTGAACGGCCTGGATGATCTGGAACCCCTGCTGCCGGCCATCCGCGAATCCGGTAAGCGGCATGCCAACTACGGGGTGCTGGAGGCGGATTACGACAAGGTGGCGGATGCCTTGCTCTGGACCCTGGCGGAAGGACTCGGCGAGGCGTTTACCGATGAGGTCAAAAGCGCCTGGATCACTACCTACGGCGCCCTGTCGGAAGTGATGAAAGACGGAGCCCGGGAAGCAGCCTGACGGAGCAGGCCGTCACGGTGCGGGCTATGAGGAGTCTCGGCTCCTGGCCCGCACCGTGCGGTTTTTACCGGCAAACTTGGCCTGGTACAGCGCCATGTCGGCACTCACCAGCAAGCTGTCTATGGATGGCATATCGGCTGTCTTCTCGGCCAGTCCGCAACTGATTCGGAAGCTCAGGGTATTTCCGGTTTGCGGTAACGCCTGGCTGGCCACCTCGTTACGGATGCACTCGATCATGTTCCAGAATATCTCCCGGTTGGTGTCGGCCGCAACGATGGCGAACTCCTCCCCCCCGATTCGCCCGGCCACCTGACCGGGTTCCAGATTTCGTTCGAGAATCGAGGCAATCTGCTTGATGACCGTATCACCCACCGCATGACCATAGACATCGTTGATTCGTTTGAAGTCGTCGATATCGATCATTGCGGCGAGGACCGTGGGGTTCGTATCGAACAGGGTCGACGCGAGCTGAAAAAAATGCCGCCGATTGAACAGTCCGGTCAGCGAATCGTGTTGTGCGAGATATTCCATCTCATGCATCAGCGTGCGCAGGCGCAGGTGTGTCTTGATACGCGCCAGCAGTTCCATGCGCTTGAAGGGTTTGGAGACATAGTCGATGCCGCCGGAGGCATAGGCCTGCTCGATCGAGACCTCGTCTGACTTGGCGGTGAGAAAGATCACCGGAATGTCACTGAGTTCCGGGTTGTTCTGGATTTCACGGCACACGGTGTAGCCGTCCATGACCGGCATCATGATATCCAGGAGCACCAGGTCAACCGACTCCTGCTGCATGATCTCCAGCGCAGACGGACCGTCCAGGGCGACCAGCAGATCATAGGTGCCGCTCAACAGATCCACGAGAATATCAATATTCGATGCCGTGTCATCGACGATCAGCAGGGTGTGCGTATTGTCCTGGGTCATTCGAGCACCGCCAGGGCATCCGCGAAGCGGTATTGCATCATCAACTTATCGACCTCGTCGAGTTGTGCCGATAACCCACCGGGCAGAGCACAGGATCTGAGTTCCGATAATGCGGTGCGCACATTCACGGGGCGTTTGCTGTGCAGCGCGGAAATCAGTTCGGACAACCTGTGATCCAGCTCTTCATCGCTGGCGGCAATCGGACTGCTTGCCGTCACCCGCTGTGCCTGTGCTTCCAGATAATCGTCAAGTTCCGCGCAGGTTGAGGATAAGTGCTCCGCGAGCGCATCGATTCTGGTGTCAGAGGGGGACAATTCAACCTGCTCGGCAAGTTTGTTCAATTTCGAAGCGCCCAGGGTTGCGCTCAGGCCTTTGAGAGTATGGGCAGTGCGCTGCAAATCGTCTGGTGCGAGATTGTGTAGCGAAACATCGCAGAAATCCGCATGCAGGTTTGCGATGACCCGATGAAACAGGGATTCGTTTCCTCCCAGATTGGCAAACGCGATGGCCGGATCGATATGGCGGAAAGGTTGAGGAAAGCCAGGCTGGGATGGAGCTTCAGCTGTCTCTGTCGGGAGCGGTTGCTTTTGCGGAATATACTCGAGCAGGGTGGCATACAGGCGCTCGACGTTGATGGGTTTGTTGAGGTGAGCATTCATGCCCATCCTTTGACTCTGTTCAACATCGCTCGGCATCGCGTTGGCCGACAAGGCAATGATGGGTATGTCTTTATCGATGCCTCGAATCGCCAGGGTGGCCTGATAACCGTCCATTTCGGGCATTTGAATGTCCATCAGGATCAGTTCGTGGTAACCGGACCTGAACTGATTGACTGCTTCCAGACCATTACTCACGGTATCGATGAGTATGCCGCTGTTTTCCAGCAAGCCGACCACGATCTCCTGGTTGGTCGTATTGTCGTCCGCTAGCAAAATCCTGGATCCGCTCAAGCAGGGCAGTTGATGCTTCAAACTGCGCGGTTGGCTTATGTCGGTTTTCAATACACTGGAATGCCCGAGAATCAATTCGCCGAGTTGATTGTTGAAGGTCCAGGGATTGACGGGTTTCTTGAGGAAGGAATTCACCCGTATGCTACTGGCGAGGTGGGTGACGCAGTCCTGCTGATGGTTTTCGCCCATCATGAAGACAATGGGTTGCCGAATGTTGTGACCATCGATATCGGGATGCGATTTTTCGTAGGCGTTGAGAAGGTCCTGCTTGGCATGTTGTTCGGCATCGGATGCCATATTGCAGGAGAAGATCACCAGATCATAATGATGTGTCGGTTGAGTCAGTAAAATACGGGCCTGTTCATAGCCTTGTGCCGTATGCACTCTGATGCCCCAACTGCTGATCAATCGCTCAAGGATCTTCTGCCAGGCGGGATTCTGGTCTGCGATCAAGGCATTCAGACCGTCGAAGCGGTGCAGTGGTGCATCCTGTACATGCAGGCTTTCGAGTTCGATCTCGAATTCAAAGAGGCTGCCTTGGCCCGGGGTGCTTTCGACGTGGATATGGCCATTCATAAGGCTGACCAGCTGTTTGCAGATCGCCAGTCCGAGCCCGGTGCCTCCATACTTGCGTGTGGTGCTGCCATCCGCCTGGGAAAAGGAGTGGAACAGTTTGTCCTGCTGCCTTGGGCTCAAACCGATACCGGTATCCTCTACTTCGAAATGCAGATGTTTTGTGTCAACCGGTTTCACGCGCAGTGTGATGACCCCTTGATCGGTGAACTTGATGGCGTTACTCACCAGGTTCAATAACACCTGGGAGACCCGTAGCGGATCGCCGATGTAACGACGCCCCAGTCTGGGATCGAAATCCACCACAAGTTCGATATCCTTCTGGTGTGCTTTAAGTGCATTCAGATCAACCAGGTCCTCGATAACCATGAACAGGTCAAAGTCGATCTTCTCGAGCATCATTTTGCCCGCTTCGATCTTGGAAAAATCGAGGATGTCATCGATGATGCGCAACAGTGAATTTGCCGAGCCATCGATGCGTTGCAGGTAACCCCGCTGTTTCTCGTCGAGTGCGGTCTGCAGGGTGAGATGAGCCATTCCAAGTATGCCCGTCATGGGTGTGCGTATCTCATGGGACATATTGGCGAGAAATTCGGATTTGGCCCGTGCGGCCTCCTCGGCCTTGCGTTTCTCCTCCAGCAGACCGATCTCCAAAGCCTTTTGCTTGGTGATGTCCTTGGCGCTGACCAGGATGCGTTTGCGGTCACTCATCAGGGCCAGTGACATATTGATGGTCAGCAGGCTACCGTTCTTGTGGAAGCAGGATTTCACATAGTCCGTCACATAACCCTTCTGCATCACATCATGTAGGGCCCGATGTGAACTTTCCAATTCCTCTTCGAGACTCATTTTCAGACAACTGGTGCGATACAGTTCGATTTCGCTGAATCCGGTCATTTCCGCGAAGGCATGATTGACATCGAGAAACGCCGTGGTTTCCGAGTCGATCAGTGCAATGCCATCCTTGGAGGTTTTGTAGATCGCTTCAAAGGTCTCTTTCTGTTCGAGTAATTCCCGGGTGCGCGACTGGATGTTTTCATTGAGGCGGCGCTTCTCTTCCGTCCAGGCACGATAGAAAATGATATTGTTGATCGCGTTGGACAATTGCGCGGTAAAGTTCCCCAGCGCCACCATCACGGCTTCGTCTTCACCGATGCGGGCGCCTGGCGCTTCGCTTCCCAGGCGGTTGCCCACCACGATCAAACCAAACGGGATATCGATGTCCCCCCCGAACAGTTCGTAGTAGGCTTCTCCCAGAAACAGTGACTGGCTCAGTTTGGCAACGATATCGTTGGCTGCCTCGGGTGTATGGGTGATCGGGTCGCGATGAACGCGCAGGGACTCGATGACCTCGCCGGAGAGCAGCAGGTTGATGATTTTGATGATGCGCTGTTCATGTGCGTCCGGATAGCCCCGAACATGGCGGATATGAAACCAGCCGTTGAAGTCGTTGTGTTGGAAGATCAGGCAGCGTTCGAATCCCAATGTATCGGTGGCAAAGCTGGCGGCCATCTCAAACGCATCATCGATCCTGACGGTCTCATTGAGAGACTTGCCCAGGTGGTGCAGCTTTTTGTAGATTCGAGTATACCGGGCTTGTAAATCGAGCAGCGGTTGCGTGTCAGGCAAACTCATGAATTTCATCTATACCTTTTCTGGTGTCGCTTCCGGTGCTCCTGTTAACGGAATATCTTTACTTCCAGGTAGTCGTCTCCACAGCTGATTCCCTTGGTCATGCGGGTTTTGTAACCCTGGGTCGAACGGCGCATCCTGCGAAACCCCTGCTCGGTCTCGATACGTTCCCCGTTGACCAGATCGGTGTTGTAGACCAACTGCATGAGCCCGGTGAAACCGCCACTGTTCGCCCAATGCACGGGATACTCGCTTGTTCCGTACATGCGCAGGTGACTCAGGTCTTCAAAATCATTGTAATTGCGGAATACCGCTGATGCCTGGGAGAGTTCCGTGACCGTGTGATATCCCCAGCCCATGGTGTTGATCAATGAGATCAGTCCGCGAATCCAGTCTTCCTTGCTGGTCAGTAACGGGCGTATGACCTCGTCCCATTCCGGTGAGGTCATGATCCCGCCATAGGTGAAGAATCCGCAGGCATGCCCCGCTTCCATCAACAGTTCGCCCGCCAGGGTGACGCCGTAATCTCCGGCGACCTGTGTCATGGCTCGTACGAATTCGAACTGCAGCCGGTTCACAAAATCACTCTGATTGCGAACGATATACACACCGAATGCCGGTATCAGCCCATCCTCGTTACCGACAAAATTCACATGCGCACCGAGGAATGCGTCGGTGATGGTTTTTTCATGTTCCCAGTTCAGGGTGACCTTGGGCGCATTGCTGAAACAGGTTTCGGCCTTGGCCGGGTAGAGCGCGAAGTTAGCAGGCCCATTGTCGAGTTCGAAACGATTGAAGTCATGCCCGCAGGCCATGCAATGGGTCTGCTCGACCGTGATGTCTGCCAGGGGGCGATCAAACATAACGGCAAACGCAGCGGCGAGAAAACCGGCGGTGTAGTAGTCCACAGGTTTATGACTGATTCCGTATTTTGCAGCCCAGGTTTTGGACATGAAGGATTTACGGGTACTCACGCTTCCGCCCTGTTCGGTCAGGTCCGAGAGGTCAATCAATCCATATCCGAATGTCTTGTATACCGACTCAATGGTGTCACGGCTTGTCTGCCGGTCCATCCCGTCGCACAGGTGTGAGAGTTGATTGAATACCGCATCCGCGGCACTGCCGATGAGAAACAATCTGCTGTCGATATAGTCCGCATCGAGTATGGTGCGCTGCAGATTGGTCAGATAATGGTTGCAGTGGAACACCATGGCTTCGCCTTCGACGAACAGGCAGTTGTGCTCGACATCGTAGGGGTAGTTGTTGATATCAAACACGACAGATCGACTCGGGGTTTTCGGCCGCGATCAACGCCTCTGCGGTCTGTTTGAGCAGGAGGTAGGTGGGTTCCGGCAGCAGCAGTTCATCAAGGGCTTCGATCTCGTCTGCGGTGAGTTGCAGGCCCAGGGTCTGCAGATGAGGTAGCATTTGCAGAAGAATACGGCTGACGATCTTTTTATCGGCCTGGGCCTCTGCCCATGCAAGCAACGGTTTTGCATTACGCATCATCTATAGCCATGCCCCTTGTTATCGGTTTCAGCTATTGGGATCCAGTGAAACCCGGCGCTTTGTTCTCAATTTTTTATGCCTGTTATCAGTTATCGGCAATTATCAAAAAAATTTCAATGTTTGCGAAAATACCCAGTAAAACGCTGATGATTTTTGAAGACTCTGCAACATCGTGAAGCGATTTTTACCAACACTGTTGTTTGTAAAATGTGCCTCGATTGTTCGCTTTAGAGGATCCAATGGGTTTCTGGCGTTGTTCGTGCATGATGTTTGAAATGCCGGATCAATTCCGGCATGAACGCGAGGAAATCCACCTCGATACCTGGCAGTGCCTGGTGCAGCAAGGGCAGATAATCCCGCATCTTCTCCCGCGCTCGGGCTCTGGCTGAGAGACGCTGTTCGATCCGCCACAGGGCTTGCTCGATACCCTTGAAACTTTGATAGTCGTAGAGGTGACCCGTCTGGCTGAGACGGGTGAGAAAATCCCGCGCCATCGATGGGTAGTCATCGGGGAGGCGGCGGGAACCCCGGTGAAAGTTTTCCACAAAATCGTCAAATTCCGGTCGGGCAAAACGTGACCAGTGCTTGACCAGCAGATGGTCGTAGGCCACATCCACCACCACCCCTTTCAAACGGCCGTCCCGTCCAAGCCGGGCTTTGCTGCACTGCACTCGCGGATGGGAATCGGTGAACGCATCGATCTGCCGGTGCATGACCAGACCGGCAATGAAGTCATCACTGGCGCCTGGCCAGCTTCGCCCTTTCAGCACATCGGCGAGCAGGTTGCCATGCTGGTAGGCCATGGGGGCTTCGGAGAGAAAGATGTGCGCGAGCCAGTTCACGGGTAGAACGCCGACCTGCCGGGTCAGTGGAAGGGCACACCCAACAGGGTTTGAATGGCCACCGAGGTGGCGGCTGCCCGGTTGTCCACCTGGATCTTCGGGTAGATCTGCTCCAGATGTTTGTTCACGGTGCGCGGGCTGAGGGAGAGAATCTCGCCGATCTCCTTGTTGGTCTTGCCGTGGGCGACCCACAGCAGCACCTCCGCCTCCCGTTTGGTGATGGGCAGCATCGCCTCGAGCTTTTCCGTATCCATCAACCGCTCCTGGGTGACGATGCGGATCAGGTGCTCCTCCTGGCTGATCTGTTTGAAGTAGCTGAGGGTCAGGGGTTTCTGCCGGGTATGGATCACCCGCTCATCACCGTTTCTCTGCTCGAGCCATTCCCGGATCTGGGATTGCAGAGCGGGATCGAAGCTCTTGGGATCGATCCCCTGGTGTTTCAGCAGGTCCTGGGTCTCCGGGGTCGCCCACAGCAATTGGCCTGCCGGGTTGACAGCCATCACGTACTGACGCGCCTCGTCCAGGGCGATGCGCGCATTGTTGATCAGGTTGGCGTTGTTGAGGTGCAGGTTGATGCGTGCCAGCAACTCCTCGGGTTTGATCGGTTTGCTGATGTAGTCGGTGCCACCGTGTTCGAAGGCCCTGACGATGTGTTCCACCTCGGTCAGCCCGGTCATGAAGATGATCGGGGTGAGGGGCAGGGACTGGCGCATCCGCTGGCAGCACTCGAAGCCGTCCATCACCGGCATCATCGCATCCATCAGTACCACATGGGGCTTGATCTGCGCGACGATGTCCAGGGCCTGCTGTCCGTTGAGAGAAACCAGAACGGTGAAACCCGCCTGGTTGAGGGCGGTGTTGATCATGCCCAGGGAATCGGGCGAATCGTCGACGACGAGAACGATGGGGTTGTTGTTATCCAGCATCTTGTGGGGTCAGGCCTTTAACGGTTTGTATGAGTCCCTCGAAATCGCACTGTTCCGCTCTCGATTTGAGATGGGTAAGCAGTCTGGGGTCGATGTTACTGTGCTCCAGCTGTTCCAGTGACTCCATCACACCGCTGAGATAGCCAATTTTCGCCAGGGAGACGAGTTTGTCCAGATCGGCGTGGTCGGGGAGCTCAATCCGGTCCGTGGTTGCAGGTAGCGTCTCAGGCATGGGATGGGTCGGTTTTAGCGGCTCATGGGTCCACTGCAGACCCAGGGCTGCGCCGATCTTTTCCAACAGATTCTCCAGGCGGATCGGTTTGATCAGATAGGCATCATGCAGGCTGCGGTTGAGTTCCTCGCGATGATTCTCGATGGCGTTGCCCGAGATCATGATGATCGGTGCAGTGACGCCCCGGCCGCGCAGTTGTCCGGCCAGTTCCCAGCCGTCGCTGACCGGCATCGAGACATCCAGCAGGTACAGGTCGAAAACCGTCTCATCGGTGAGTTGCAGGGCGAAAGCGGCGTTGTGTGCTTCCAGCACTTCGAAGCCGAGGGGCATGAGAAAATCGCTGACCAGTGCCCGGTGCATGGGTTCGTCGTCCACCACCAGCACCTTGATACGCGGACCGGCATAGCCGGTGATGCGCTCCGGACTCGGCAGGGGGGTCTGCGGGTTGCGCACGATCGGCAGCATCATGGTGAAGGTGAAGGTGCTGCCTTTACCGGGCTCGCTCTGCAGGGCGATGTCGCCGCCCATCAGATTGCTCAACAGCCGGCTGATGGTCAGGCCCAGGCCGGTGCCGCTGATCAGCTGGGTCTCCTTGTCGCGGATCCGTTCAAAGGGACTGTAGATACGTTCCTGGTGTTCGGGATCGATGCCGATGCCGCTGTCACTGACCACGAATTTGGCCACCTCATTGCGGTAACTGACCTGCAGCGATACCCAGCCCTCCTGGGTGAACTTCACCGCGTTGGAGAGCAGGTTCATGAGAATCTGGCGCAGGCGCTTTTCATCCGTGAGCACATAATTGGGCAACTCGCTGTGGCAGGTATAGCGAAACTCCAGGTTCTTCGCCCGGGCCTGGATGGAGAACATCTCCACCAGTTGATCGATGAGAGCGCGGGGTGAGACCGGGTCCCGGTGCAGATCGATGCGACGCGCCTCGATCTTGGAGATCTCCAACAGTCCCTCGATGACATCCGCCAGATGTTCTCCGCTGCGCAGGATCACCGAGGCGCCACGTTGCCCGGATTTGGGCAGTTCGGCATCGTTTTTCAGCAACTGGGCATAGCCGAGAATGGTATTGAGGGGGGTGCGCAGCTCATGGCTGACACCCGAGAGGTAACGGCTCTTGGCGGTGTTGGCGCTCACCGCGGCCTCCTTGGCCTCCTGCAGTTTCTGGTAAGTGCGTTCATGCGCGGCCATCTCCCGGCTCAGCTGCTCGGTGCGGTTCTGCGACTCCTCCAGGGCCTTGCGGCGGCTGTTCTGGGCCAGCACGTAGAGCCAGATCAATACCCCGGTGACGATCATCAGCAGGAAGAAGGTCTTCCACAGGGCCGCATCGACCAGGGCCTGGGTCTGGGGTGAATCCGCATTCCCGGACACCGACACCAGGGCGAACAGACCGGCGATCAGCAGTGCGGTGAGAAACAGAATGGTCAGGAAGTGGCTCACCATACCGTGCATCCGCTGTACCAGGGGCTTGGGCAGCAAAAGGCTCAACGCATGTTCGGTCTGCACCTGCAGATGGGCCTCGGGACGGCAGCGGTCGTTGCAGCTCGAATCCAGGGAACAGCACAGGGAACAGATGCTGTTTTGATAGGCCGGGCAGTGGGTCATGTCCTCGGCTTCGAAAGGGTTCTCGCAGATGATGCAGCGCTGCTCGGTGACCCCGGGATCGGGCGTCTCCTCCCGCGCCAGGTAGTAACGGCCTTGGGTCAGCCAGGCGATCAGCGGGGCGGTGAGAAAAGGTGTGAACAGGGCGACGAACGGGGACAGGGCCTTGAAGGTTTCCCCAAACAGACCGAGCTGTCCGCTGATGCCGAGTATCGAGGCGATGAGCATCGAACCCACGCCCACCGGGTTGATGTCATAGAGATGGCCGCGCTTGAATTCGATCTGCCGCGGGCGCAGGTTGAGCCAGCGGTTGAGGGTCAGGTCCGCCACCAGGGCGCCGATCCACGCCAGCACCAGGGGCGAATAGGTGATGAGAATGCTCTCGAAGGCGGTGTACAGTCCCAGTTCCATCAGCAGCAGGGCGATGATGACGTTGAAGAACAGCCATACCACCCGCCCCGGGTGACTGTGGGTCAGGCGGGAGAAGAAATTGGACCAGGCCAGCGATCCGGCGTAGGCGTTGGTCACGTTGATCTTGAGCTGGGAGATGATGACGAAGGTGCCGACCAGGGCCAGGGCCAGATCCGGGTTGTGGGTGATGTAACTGTAGGCCACCAGGTACATGTGGGCCGGGTCGTCGGCCAGTTCCGGGGCCACCCCCTGCTGCAGCGCCATCACCGCGAGGAACGAACCGGCCAGCAGCTTGATCACCCCGAACAGGGTCCAGCCCGGTCCGGAGAGGATCAGCGCGGTCCACCACTTGGCATCCTGCTCCTGCTTCTTGGGCAGGAACCGCAGATAGTCCACCTGCTCCCCGTTCTGCGCCATCAGCGGGAAGATCACCGCGGCGGCGGCGCCGAACAGCAGCAGGTCGAAGCCGGAGTCGCCGGTCGCCTGAAAACCGCGAAAATCGGTCCACTCCGAAAGGGTCTCGGCATGGTGAATGAAGATGATCAGCAGCGGGGCGATCTGCAGGATGATCCAGATCGGCTGGGTCCAGAGCTGGAAATGGCTGATTCGGCTGATGCCGTGGATGACCACCGGGATCACCACCAGGGCGCTGATCACGTAGGCCCAGGAGAGGGGGATGTCGAACATCAGGTTCAGCGCCATGGACATGATCGCGGCTTCCAGGGCGAAGAAGATGAAGGTGAAGGAGGCGTAGATCAGGGAAGACAGGGTGGAGCCGATATAGCCGAACCCGGCGCCCCGGGTGAGCAGGTCGATGTCCAGTCCCGACTTGGCGGCGTGGTAGCAGATCGGCAGGCCGAACAGGAAGATCAGCGCGCACACCACCAGGATTGCCCACAGGGAGTTGGTGAAGCCGTACTGCAGGGTGATCGCCCCGCCGATCGCCTCCAGGGCGAGAAACGAGACGATGCCCAGGGCGGTGTTGGCGATGCGCACATCCGACCACTTGCGTGCCCGCCGCGCGGTGTAGCGCAGGGCGAAATCCTCCAGGGTCTCATTGGCGACCCACTGGTTGTAGCGCCTCCGGGTGGGAATGATGCGGGGTTCGGCTGACACCGGAGCGGCTCTCCTGCGGAACGGTCGGTGGTGATAAGTGCCCCGTTATCATAGCAGCCTGAAAGTGGCGGTACATGCGGGAATCGCCGCACCTTGACGGTACCCTTCATCAGGCTGAGACAGGCACTGCCGACGCTTCATGCCCGTGCAGGCCGGCTGCGCAACGCCAATAAACCTGCACTTTCCAGGGCCATCATCCCTTGGCAATCATTCCGTTCAGAATGGCATACGTCATTTGACGTATGCCGGGGGGTGCTTCTCCGAATAGTGGCGCAAACCGGGACCGGGCAACATCAGCCTACGAGAATCGTCACGGCTTCGGCATACCGCCGGGGCGTAACCGTTCGATTTACTACCCTGGAGCATTCCTGATGAAAAAAAACCTGTTCAAGAAGATCCTTCTCCCTACCGCCCTGGCGGCCGCGACCCTGGGGGCGAGCGCCCTGCAGGCGGCGGATACCATCAAGGTGGGCATCCTGCACTCCCTGTCCGGCACCATGGCCATCAGTGAGACCACTCTGAAGGACACCATGCTGATGCTGATCGAGGAACAGAACGCCAAGGGCGGCGTGCTGGGCAAGAAACTCGAAGCAGTGGTGGTGGACCCCGCTTCCGACTGGCCCCTGTTTGCGGAAAAGGCCCGTGAGCTGCTGAGCAAGCACAAGGTGGCGGCGATCTTCGGTAACTGGACCTCGGTGTCCCGTAAATCGGTGCTGCCGGTGGTCGAGGAACTCAACGGTCTGCTCTTCTATCCGGTTCAGTATGAAGCGGAAGAGTCCTCGGCAAACGTCTTCTACACCGGTGCCGCACCGAACCAGCAGGCGATCCCCGCAGTGGACTACCTGATGAACGATGTAGGCGTTAAGCGCTGGGTGCTGGCGGGCACCGACTATGTCTATCCCCGCACCACCAACAAGATCCTCGAAGCCTACCTGAAGGCCAAGGGCGTGTCCGACAAGGACATCATGATCAACTACACCCCCTTTGGTCACTCCGACTGGCAGTCGATCGTTTCCGATATCAAGAAGTTCGGCTCCGCCGGCAAGAAGACCGCTGTAGTCTCCACCATCAACGGCGATGCCAACGTGCCTTTCTACAAGGAACTGGGTAACCAGGGTATCTCCGCCGAGGACATCCCGGTGGTGGCCTTCTCCGTGGGTGAAGAGGAACTCTCCGGTATCGACACCAAACCCCTGGTCGGTCACCTGGCTGCCTGGAACTACTTCATGAGCGTGGACAACGAGTCCAACTCCGAATTCATCGACAGCTGGCACAAGTTCATCAAGGACGACAAACGGGTGACCAACGATCCCATGGAAGCCCACTACATCGGTTTCAACATGTGGGTGAAAGCCGTTGAGAAGGCCGGCAGCACCGATCCGGATGCGGTCAAAGACGCAATCATCGGCGTGGCCGTACCGAACCTCAGCGGCGGCTACTCCGCCATGATGCCCAACCATCACATCACCAAACCGGTGCTGATCGGCGAGATCCAGGAAGACGGTCAGTTCGCAGTGGTCTGGGAGACTTCCGGTCTGGTCGCGGGTGATGCCTGGTCCGACTTCCTGCCCGGTTCCAAGGACATCATCTCCGACTGGCGTGCACCGCTCTCCTGCGGTAACTACAACGTCAAGACCGGCAAGTGCTCGGGTCAGAACTACGAATGAGTTGATCTCACTTCGTAGACCATCGTAGCCCGGGTGAAGCGCAGCGGAACCCGGGACAATCGTGATGTATCGCTACAACCCGGGTTCCGCTGCGCTTCACCCGGGCTACCTCTTCTCTCGTTCCCACGCTCCGCGTGGGGACGCAGACCAGGGGTTGGGCGAGATCCCACAGCCGGGTAAGCACCCAGCGGCATGGGTAGGCATTCCCACCCGGAGCGTGGGAATGAGGAAACGAGATAACCGAGTTGATCCCGATGTTGAAGCACACCTGTACTACCCGAACTCTGAGCCTGCTGCTGATGCTGTGGCTACTGCCCGTCATGGTCACGGCGGAACCGCTGAACAACCTGGATCAGGCCACTGAATGGCTGGGTTCCAGAAGCTTCAACGACAAGTACAAGGCAGTGGATCTGCTTGCGGAGCAGGGCGACGAGCAGGCCCGGGCCTGGCTCGATGCACTGCTCAACAACCGGCTTTTCCTGCTTAAGAAAGACGGCAGCGTGGTACTCAGCGCCACGGATGGGGACGATATGAGCGACGGCAAAACCGGGGAATCCCTGGGCAGCCTGAAGAAAAGCGCGCTCAAGAAAATCACTCTGAACAACCGGATGCGGGTACAGATCCGGGCCGCCCTGGCGGTCCTGGATATCCGCAATCCCGATCCCGCGAAACGCCTCACCGCGGTGGAGCAGATGCTCGACCGGCCGGAGCAGGCGCATGCGGAGATGCTCAAACCCCTGGTCGATCAGGAGCCCGATGCCGGGGTCCGCGAGGCGATGCAGATCGTCATCGCCCTGGCCGGATTGAGTTCCGACGACAAGGCGGTACGCATCGACTCGGTGGAGGTGCTCGACGGCAACCTGCACCCGGCAGTGCGTAACGGGCTGCAACGCCTGCTGCAGGACACCAAAGACCCGGAATTCGCCAAGACCATCGAGCAGACTCTGAAAAGCATTCAGGCGAAGCGGGACTTCTACAGTTTTATCGAGAACCTGTTCTTCGGCCTGAGTCTCGGCTCGGTGCTGGTGTTGGCGGCGATCGGCCTGGCCATCACCTTCGGGGTCATGGGGGTCATCAACATGGCCCATGGCGAGCTGATCATGATCGGCGCCTACACCACCTATGTTATCCAGCAGTTGATGCCGAATTACATCGGCGCCTCGGTGCTGATCGCCATCCCGGCCGCCTTCGTGGTCTCCGCCCTGGTGGGGATTGCCATCGAGCGGGGAGTGATCCGTTTTCTCTACGGCCGTCCCCTGGAAACCCTGCTGGCCACCTTCGGTATCAGCCTGATCCTGCAGCAGGCGGTGCGTTCCATCTTCTCGCCGCTCAACCGCAGCGTTGAGACACCTTCCTGGATGAGTGGTGTGCTGGAGATCAACAGCGCCCTGTCCCTCACCTACAACCGGCTCTACATCATCCTCTTCTCCCTGCTGGTGTTCGCGGTCCTCTACCTGATTCTGAAGAAGACCACCCTGGGTCTGCAGGTACGGGCGGTCTCCCAGAACCGGCAGATGGCCCGCGCCATGGGGGTGCGCTCCGAGTGGGTCGATGCAATGACCTTCGGTCTCGGCTCCGGAATCGCAGGGGTCGCCGGGGTGGCCCTGAGTCAGCTCACCAACGTGGGACCCAACCTGGGCCAGGCCTACATCATCGACAGTTTCATGGTGGTGGTGTTTGGCGGGGTGGGTAACCTCTGGGGCACCCTGGTCAGCGGCATGTCCCTGGGCGTGGTGAACAAGTTTCTCGAACCCTGGGCCGGGGCGGTGCTGGCCAAGATCCTGGTGCTGATCTTCATCATACTCTTTGTTCAAAAATGGCCCCGGGGACTGTTCCCGCAGAAAGGCCGCGCGGCGGAAGGCTGAGGATTCTACGATTATGAAGTGGTTAACAAGCGATCGTGGTGGATTGGTTTTCCTCGGCCTGCTGGTGGCGCTGACCATCATCGTGCCCATCCTGAATCTTGGGGTGCCCGAGGGCAATGCGCTGCATGTCTCCACCTATACGGTGACCCTGCTGGGCAAGTATCTCGCCTACGCCCTGTTGGCGATGGCGGTGGATCTGGCCTGGGGCTACCTGGGCATACTCAGTCTGGGTCACGGGGCCTTCTTCGCCCTGGGTGGGTACGCCATGGGCATGTACCTGATGCGCCAGATCGGCGAGCGGGGCGTGTACGGTAATCCGGAACTGCCCGACTTCATGGTGTTCCTCAACTGGGACAGCCTGCCCTGGTTCTGGTATGGCTTCGACATGTTCTGGTTTGCGATGCTGATGGTGCTGCTGGTGCCGGGCCTGCTGGCCTTCGTGTTCGGCTGGCTGGCGTTCCGTTCCCGGGTGACCGGAGTCTACCTCTCGATCATCACCCAGGCCCTGACCTATGCCCTGATGCTCGCCTTCTTCCGTAACGAGATGGGTTTCGGCGGCAACAACGGACTCACAGACTTCAAGGACATCCTCGGCTTCAACCTGCAGGACGATACCACCCGGGTGGCCCTGTTCATCGCCACCGCCCTGTTTCTCGCTCTGGGCTACCTGGCCTGCCGGGCGATTGTCAGTTCACGCCTCGGCCGGGTGGCGGTGGCGATCCGCGATGCGGAGAACCGCACCCGCTTCGTCGGTTACCGGGTGGAGCGGGTCAAGCTCGCGGTGTTCACCTTCTCGGCGGTGCTCGCGGGAATTGCCGGAGCGCTCTACGTGCCCCAGGTCGGGATCATCAATCCCGGCGAGTTTGCGCCCCTGAACTCCATCGAGATCGTCATCTGGGTGGCGGTGGGGGGACGCGCCACGCTCTACGGCGCGGCGCTCGGCGCGTTCATGGTCAACTACGGCAAGAGTTACCTGACCGCCGCTCTGCCGGAGGTCTGGCTGTTCGCCCTGGGTGCGATGTTCGTGCTGGTCACCGTGTTCCTGCCCCGGGGTGTGGTGGGGCTTCTGAAACGCAGTAAGGGAGAAGGCTGATGCACACGATGGAGCGGATCCGCAATGTCATGCGCCGTGACCGGGTGTTCGACTTCATGGTCGATCCCAACCAGATCGAGGTGGACCTCAGTCATGAGGTGATCCTCTACCTGGAGGGTATCTCGGTGAGTTTCGACGGCTTCAAGGCCATCAACGATCTCAACCTCTACATCAAGGCGGGTGAGCTGCGCTGCATCATCGGTCCCAACGGCGCCGGCAAGACCACCATGATGGACATCATCACCGGCAAGACCCGTCCCGATCAGGGCAGCGCCTTTTTCGGCTCCAACATCGACCTGCTGCGCATGAGCGAGCCGGAGATCGCCCAGGTGGGCATAGGTCGGAAGTTTCAGAAACCCACGGTGTTCGAATACCACAGCGTGTTTGAAAACCTGGAGCTCTCCATGGCCGGGGACAAGCGGGTCTGGCCCACCCTGGTGGCCCGCCTCGACAGCGCCCAGCGGGACCACATCGACGAAGTGCTGTCGATCATCGGCCTCACTGAACAGCGTGACCGCCTGGCCGGTGCGCTCTCACACGGGCAGAAGCAGTGGCTCGAGATCGGTATGCTGCTGATGCAGAATCCCAAGCTGCTGCTGGTGGATGAGCCGGTCGCGGGGATGACTCACCAGGAGATGGACCGCACTGCGGAACTGCTCACCTCCCTGGCGGGGGATCACTCGGTGGTGGTGGTGGAACATGATATGGATTTCGTGCGCTCCATTGCCCGCACGGTCACTGTGCTGCATCAGGGCAGCGTGCTCGCCGAGGGCAGTATGGACGAGGTGCAGAACGACCCCCGGGTGGTCGAAGTGTACCTGGGTGAATGAGTTGCAACAGAAGGCTTAGAAATGCTCACAGTCAATGCCATCAACCAGTTTTACGGTGAGTCCCACACCCTCTGGGATCTCGATCTCGAAGTCCCGGAAGGGCAGTGCACCTGTCTGATGGGACGCAACGGGGTGGGTAAGACCACGCTGCTGCAATGTATCATGGGTTTGTTGCCGGTACGTTCCGGTGAGATGCTGTTTCAGGGAGAAAACCTGAACCGCCGGATTGCCGAACATCGCGCCCCCCTGGGTATCGGCTACGTGCCCCAGGGACGGCAGATCTTCCCCATGCTCACGGTGGAGGAAAACTTGCTCATCGGCCTGCCGGTGCGTCAGGATAAGCGCAAGGAGATACCCGGGTTCATCTTCGAGCTGTTTCCCGTGCTCAAGGAGATGCTGGGTCGCCGGGGTGGCGATCTCTCGGGTGGGCAGCAACAGCAGCTGGCCATCGGCCGCGCCCTGGTGATCGATCCCAAGCTGCTGATCCTGGACGAACCCACGGAGGGCATTCAGCCCAATATCGTGCAGGAGATCGGTGAGATCATTCGCCGTCTCAACAAGGAGATCGGTCTCACCGTGCTGCTGGTGGAACAGAAACTGCCTTTCGCCCGCAAGGTGGCGGACCGCTTCTGCATCCTCGACCGGGGACGCCATGTGGCGCGGGGCGAGATGGGTGAACTCAACGACGAACTGATTCGACAATACCTGACTGTGTAGCGAGATTGACGATGAGACAAATCACAAAATTAATAGCCCTGTCCCTCGCCCTGA
This sequence comes from Candidatus Thiodiazotropha sp., assembly GCA_040506775.1. GTDB lineage: Bacteria > Pseudomonadota > Gammaproteobacteria > Chromatiales > Chromatiaceae > Thiodiazotropha. The sequence continues at coordinate 13,627 of JBEVWC010000027.1, read as the reverse complement.
GCGTATCGCCGGCCTGGGCCCATGTGGGACCCGAAAACGGGGCACAGCACCTGTTTGAACATGCGATCCTGTTTATGGCTCTGGCCCTGCCGGTCTATTTCGGGGTGCGTTACTTTCGCAGGTTGAAGACCTCGCGCATCGAAAGACGAACCGAGCGACGTAGTTAAGGCAAAAGATCCGAACGATACGGGTAACGGGTAGGTCGGGTTAGCGCAGCGTAACCCGACGGGCAGTGGCGAGATCCCCGAGCATGTCGGGTTACGCTGCGCTAACCCGACCTACGAGACGAGGTGTCCCTCTCTCCCGCGAGAGGAGAAGGGATTCACGGATCAGGGCAGATGATAAACGGACCGCTTGCTACTGCGAACAGACCAGTCCTATAAGATGCGTTTGAACGAAGCATCCCCTCTCCCCTTGCGGGAGAGGGCCAGGGAGAGGGGAAAGCAAAATAACGTGAGTGAAGCGAACTCAAAACCAAGACTTCACGATCGTGCTTCGCTTCCCTCGTTCCCACGCTCTGCGTGGGAACGCATACCCCGGTCAATCGGAGCAGACAATAGTCATGAGTACAAATAGGGCTGAGTACGCATTCCCACGCAGAGCGTGGGAACGAGGTCGACGAGGCCTGCAATGAGCGGGTAGGTCGGGTTAGCGCAGCGTAACCCGACGGGCAGTGGCGAGATCCCCGAGCATGTCGGGTTACGCTGCGCTAACCCGACCTACGAGACGAGGTGTCCCTCTCTCCCGCGAGGGAGAAGGGATTCACGGATCAGGGCAGATGATAAACGGACCGCTTGTTACTGCGAACAGACCCGGGATACTCGATGCGTTTGAACAAAGCGTCATCTCTCCCCTTGCGGGAGAGGGCCAGGGAGAGGGGAGAGTAAATAACGTGAGTGAAGCGAACTCAAAACCAAGACTTCACGATCGCGCCTCGCTTCCCTCGTTCCCACGCTCTGCGTGGGAACGCATACCCCGGTCAATCGGAGCAGACAATAGTGATGAACACAAATAGGGCTGAGTACGCATTCCCACGCAGAGCGTGGGAACGAGGTCAAGTACGCATTCCCACGCAGAGCGTGGGAACGAGGTCAGCAATGAGCAAGACAGAGTGATGAGCTACCCAGAGACAGTTGTCAGCGAGCAGCGACAACTCAAAACTCAAAACTCAGAACTCAAAACTCAACCGGGTTGGCAGGCCAGCCTGAAACTCGGTTTCAGAAAAACCCCGGCGCGCACCGTGCTGGCCGAACGGCACCATCGGGGACCCCTGTCGGTGCAGCGCGCATTCTATCCGGAAGGGGATCTGTGCCATGTCTACCTGCTGCATCCCCCGGGGGGCGTCGCGGGTGGGGATGAACTGAATGTAGTGACCCGGGTGGAACCTGGCGCCCAGGCCCTGGTCACCACCCCGGGGGCCACCAAGTTTTACCGTTCCGCAGGACCGCTCGCGAGCCTGACTCAGGAACTGCAACTGCGGGACGCAACCCTGGAATGGCTGCCCCAGGAGAACATCCTCTTCCCGGGCGCACGGGCGGAGATTCACACCCGGGTGATGCTCGAGGGGACGGCGAATTTCATCGGCTGGGAGATCAACTGCCTTGGCCGTGCGGTGCTCAAGGAACGTTTCGATCCGGGCCAGGCCCGGTTCCGTTTCAGCCTCTACCGCGAGGGCCGGCCACTGCTGCTGGAGCGCCTCGAACTGGAAGGCGCGGAGACCCTGGACGGCCCCGCCGGGCTGCGCGGCCAGCCGGTGATCGGCACCCTGGTCGCGACCCTGGAGGATGCCCAGGCGCTGGAGGTGCTGCGCGAGGACCCGGGTAACGAACTTATTACTCAGCAACTGGCGCTCACCTGGGTGGATGGCCTGCTGCTGGCCCGCTACCTGGGTGATTCCACCGAGCGTGCGAGAAACTGTTTTGTGGCGTTGTGGCAGCGACTCAGGCCGATGGTGATCGGCCGTTCCCCCTGTGCGCCGCGTATCTGGAATACCTGACCCGATCTGGAGAGACCCATGGAACTCACCCCGAGAGAGAAAGACAAGCTGCTGCTTTTCACAGCCGCGCTGCTGGCCGAGCGACGTAAGGCCAAGGGTTTGAAACTCAACTATCCCGAGGCCATGGCCTATATCAGCGCCGCCATTCTGGAGGGCGCCCGGGAGGGTCAGCAGGTGGCCGAACTGATGGAGTTCGGGCGCACCCTGCTGAATGCCAATGATGTGATGGAAGGGGTGGCCGAGATGATCCACGAGGTCCAGGTGGAGGCCACCTTTCCGGATGGCACCAAGCTGGTGACCGTACACGACCCGATCCTGCCCGAGGGGGACACGCCCCAGGCATCCCTGGTGCCCGGTGAACTGTTCACCCCGGAGGGCGAGCGGGAACTCAACGCGGGCCGGGAGCGGATCACCCTGAGCGTGGCGAACACCGGCGACCGGCCGATCCAGGTGGGTTCCCACTACCATTTCGCCGAGACCAACCCGGCCCTCGAATTCGACCGGGAAAAGGCGCGTGGTTACCGGCTGGATATCGCGGCGGGTACCGCGGTACGCTTTGAGCCGGGCCAGACCCGGGAGGTGACCCTGGTGGCCTACGCGGGGGATCGCAAGGTCTACGGCTTCAATGGGATGGTGATGGGAGGACTGGACTGATGGCCAAGATCAGCAATCGGGCCTATGCCGAGATGTATGGCCCAACCACCGGCGACCGGGTGCGTCTGGGGGACACCGGCCTGATCATCGAGGTGGAGCAGGACCACACCATCTACGGCGACGAGGTCAAGTTCGGCGGCGGCAAGGTGATCCGCGACGGCATGGGACAGAGCCAGCGCAGCGGTCCCGAGGTGGTCGACACGGTGATCACCAACGCCCTGATCCTCGACCACTGGGGCATCGTCAAAGCGGACGTGGGCATCCGGGACGGACGCATCGTCGGCATCGGCAAGGCGGGCAACCCGGATGTGCAGCCCGGGGTCAATATCGTGGTCGGCCCGGGCACCGAGGCGATCGCCGGGGAGGGCAGCATCCTCACCGCCGGCGGCATCGACGCGCACATCCATTTCATCTGCCCGCAGCAGGTCGACGAAGCCCTGATGTCGGGGGTGACCACCATGCTCGGCGGCGGCACCGGTCCGGCCACCGGCACCAACGCCACCACCTGCACCCCGGGTGCGTGGAACCTCCACCGCATGCTCGAAGCCGCCGATGCCTTGCCCATGAACCTGGGCTTTCTCGGTAAGGGCAACGCCAGCCTGCCCGAAGGACTGGAAGAACAGATCCGTGCCGGCGCCATGGGCCTCAAACTGCATGAGGACTGGGGCACCACCCCGGCGGCCATCGACAACTGCCTGAGCGTGGCCGACTCCTTCGACGTGCAGGTGGCGATCCACACCGACACCCTCAACGAATCGGGTTTCGTGGAGCACACCCTGGCGGCGATGAAGGGACGCACCATCCACACCTACCACACCGAGGGGGCGGGGGGCGGTCATGCCCCGGACATCATCAAGGCGGCGGGTTACGCCAACGTATTGCCCTCGTCCACCAACCCGACCCGGCCCTACACGGTGAACACCGTGGACGAACATTTGGACATGCTGATGGTGTGTCATCACCTGGATCCGAACATCGCCGAGGACGTGGCCTTCGCCGAGTCGCGCATCCGCCGCGAGACCATCGCCGCGGAGGACATCCTCCACGATCTCGGCGCCTTCTCCATGATCGCCTCCGACTCCCAGGCCATGGGCCGGGTCGGCGAGGTGGTCATCCGCACCTGGCAGACGGCGCACAAGATGAAACTGCAGCGGGGTTCCCTGCCCGGGGATCCGGCCCACCACGACAACCTGCGGGCGCGGCGCTACATCGCCAAGTACACCCTCAACCCGGCCATCACCCACGGCATCGCCCACGAGGTCGGATCGGTGGCGGTCGGCAAGCTGGCGGATCTGGTGCTGTGGAAACCGGCCTTCTTTGGCGTCAAACCGAGTCTGATCCTCAAGGGCGGGTTCATTGCTGCCGCGCCGATGGGGGATCCCAACGCCTCCATCCCGACCCCGCAACCGGTGCACTACCGGCCCATGTTCGGTGCCCTGGGGGCCGCCTCCCAGGCCACCTCCATGACCTTCGTCTCCCAGGCGGCGCGGGACGCCGGAGTAATCGAGCAACTGGGTCTGCGCAGCCTGATCGGCACGGTGAAAAACTGCCGCAAGGTGAGCAAATCGGACATGGTGCTGAACGACTACATGCCGAAGATCGAGGTCGATCCCCAGACCTACCAGGTGCGGGCGGACGGAGAACTGCTGGTCTGCGAACCCGCCGAGATTCTGCCCATGGCACAGAAATATTTCCTGTTCTGAAGTGACGAACATGATCCGATTGACCGAGAAGATTCACGACCATGGGGAGGAGGACGCGACCCTCACCCTGACCCTTGATCAACGCATCAAGTGCCGCCTGCGGGTGAGCCTGGACAGCGGAGAGGATGCGGGCCTGTTCCTGGCCCGGGGCACCACCCTGCAGGCGGGCGATCTGCTGCGCTCCGAGCAGGGACTGCGGGTGCGCATCAAGGCCGCCGACGAAACCCTCTCCCGGGTCGTCTGCGACGATCCGCTGCTGATGGCGCGGGCCTGTTACCACCTGGGCAACCGGCATGTCCTCTTGCAGATCGAGCCGGGCCGGGTCAGTTACCTGCACGATCACGTGCTGGACGAGATGCTGGCGGGACTGGGTCTGGAGGTGGAAGTGGTGCGAGCGCCCTTCGAACCCGAACCGGGGGCCTACGGCGGCAGTGCCGAGAAAGGACATGCCCATGCCCACAAGCACGGACCGGGTCATGATCATCACCGCCACCACCACTGAACAGGGCCGCCAGTGATGGATCGGGCTCGCAGCACTGAGCCGCCCATTCTCCCCCGGCCCCTCTCCCACGAGGGGAGAGGGGAGTGGTGTGGCATCAACAGCTTCCCCTCCGGACATCTCTCTCGTTCCCACGCTCTGCGTGGGAATGCATATCAAGGGTGCAGTAACCCTCTCGTAAACAATCGAAGTGGGGTATGCATTCCCACGCAGAGCGTGGGAACGAGTCATAGTGGATCCAGCTGCATCACCCCTCTCCCCACGTGGGAGAGGGGCCGGGGGAGAGGGGGGCGCTTCGCCAACCACCCCCCAGCATCACCTTACCCGCAGGGGCGACCATGAACACCGACCTGCGCCTAATGCACCTGGTCAGCCCCTCCCTGCCGGTGGGCGCCTTCACCTACTCCCAGGGCCTGGAGTGGGCGGTGGAGTGCGCCTGGATCAGGGATCGGGAGTCTCTGCGCGACTGGATCGCAGACCTGCTGACCACCGGCATCAGCCGTCTCGATGTGCCGGTGCTGGCGCGTCTCTACCAGGCCTCTCAAGCGGACGATCATGCAGCCCTGGCCCTCTGGAGCGACACCCTCCTGGCCTACCGGGAAACCCGTGAACTGCGAGACGAGGAACGCAACCGGGGCCGCGCCCTGGCAAGTCTGCTACCCCACCTCGGAGTGCCGGTCAGCGAAGCTCTGATGCCGGTCCTGCGTGGCTGCCAACTGGCGGGCTTCGCCCATGCCGCCGCACACTGGAGCATTCCCCTGCAACAGGCCGCCCGGGGCTATGTCTGGGGCTGGCTCGAGAACATGGTGCTGGCCGGAGTAAAGATCATCCCCCTGGGACAAACCGCCGGGCAGGCAACCCTGGCCGGACTCATCGAAACAATCCCGGCTGCGGTGGAGACCGGCCTGGCGCTGGACGACGACGCAATCGGCGCCAGTTGTCTCGCCCAGGCGCTGGCCAGCAGCCGTCACGAAACCCAATACACCCGAATCTACCGATCCTGAACGAGTTTTATATATGAGCAGTGACAATCCCCTCAGAGTGGGCGTCGGCGGACCCGTCGGCTCCGGCAAGACCGCCCTGCTGGACGCCCTGTGCAAAGCCATGCGCGAGCGTTACCAACTGGCCGTGGTCACCAACGACATCTACACCCAGGAAGACGCCCGGTTCCTCATCCACAGCCAGGCTCTGGAAGCCGAACGCATCATCGGCGTGGAAACCGGCGGCTGCCCCCACACCGCGATCCGCGAAGACGCCTCCATGAACCTGGCGGCGGTGGAGGACCTGATCGGCCGGTTTCCAAACCTCGACCTGGTGTTCATCGAAAGCGGCGGCGACAACCTCAGCGCCACCTTCAGCCCCGAACTGGCGGACCTGACCATCTATGTATTGGACGTGGCCGAGGGGGAGAAGATGCCCCGCAAGGGCGGGCCGGGCATCACTCGCTCCGACCTGCTGGTGATCAACAAGATCGACCTGGCCCCTTATGTCGGGGCCTCTCTCGAAGTGATGGAAGCCGATACGCAACGCATGCGACCGGACAAGCCGTTCGTGTTTTCAAACATGAAAACCGGACAGGGGCTGGAAGAGATCGTCCGGTTTATCGAACACGAAGGCATGTTGTTGGATAAATCGCCTAATCCGGAAACTGACAGTTTGGAATGTTGAGTTTTTGGTTTTGAGTTAACGAGTCCGCTACGCACCCGGGATTTCTCGTTCCCACGCTCTGCGTGGGAATGCATACCCAGAGTGTGGGATGTAGCGCTGCCCGTCGTAATTGCTTACTGTCGGCAATCGCCGGTTTCGCCCTCCTGGGCGAGTCACTTTTCTTTTTCGCCAAAAGAAACGGCGCCCGACCGTCCCGCCCCTGCGGGGACCGCTGAGATGCTCACAAAAACCGGCGGGCCTGGAACTCGCTGCGCTCAAACAGCCAGGCCCGCTGATCGGTTTTTGCTGCGCTTCTCGCTCGTGACAGACAGGAGGGTGAAGAGGCGCGAGCTTCAAGTTTTGAGTCTGTAGCCTGGTTAGTTCAGGGTGTCCACTAAACCGTAGGAACTATCGCGCCGCTTGTTTGACTTGTTATGTGTATGTGATAGATTGATAGTACACATTCTTAGATTATACATAGCGAGCCTAGATATGCGAACCAATATTGAGATAGACGACAAATTAATGAATGACGTTTTGAGAGCCACTGGCTTGAAGACAAAGAAAGATGCGGTTGAGCTTGGACTTAAAACATTGATTAGACTAAAAAAACAGGAAAACATAAAGAAGCTTCGTGGTAAATTACTATGGACCGGAGACCTTGATGATATGAGAACCAACTCATGATCGTAGTGGACTCCAGCGTATGGATTGATTATTTCTGCGGAGCCGACACCTCCCAGGCAGAGAAACTCGACCGCACTCTTGGAATAAAGCCCGTAGCCATTGGTGATTTAATTCTGACTGAGGTGCTTCAGGGCTTTAGGCATGACAAAGACTACAAGGCAGCACGCAGAGTTTTTGATGACGTGACTATTTTCGATATGCTCGGTACGCAAATGGCTATAAAGAGTGCTGAGAACTTTAGAGCGTTACGCAAAAAGGGCATTACCATACGTAAGACTGTAGATGTAATTATCGCGACATTTTGCATAGAGCAGAAACTCCCTCTTCTATTTTCAGATAAAGACTTCAAACCTTTCGTCAAACATCTCGGTTTAGCTGAAGCCTGAGATACACATAAGGGTTCTACCCCGTTTCCTTTCGGTCTCCCGTGAGTTGATGCAAATACAAACCGGGGAGATCCATATCTGCCGGTGAGGTTGACGCATTCAACCGGCTCAGAATCAGCCGAAGCCGATTTACGTGTATCGCTTGGTTTGCGGATTTCTTCCCCGGTTTTGAAGAAGCGCTCGAGACCCTTGTGATTGAAACTCTGGATCACGGGCCATAGTCCAACCTGTTACGTTACACTTCTCTATCTTTCTGCGCATGAGGAGGGATCTAGCCGTCTGGGTGAGATTTCAATAGTGCGTTGTGTAGCAATATAGTGACAACGAAGAAGGCTATTCCTCCAGGTTTGACGCATCGTCCCTGGCAATGGAAAGAGGACCCTTTGCATATGCATGAGGCACAAGTTTCCCATCCCGCAGGTCAAAGACGCGATCATCAGCTTCCAGCAACTCTTCCCTGTGGGTGATCGAGATGTGGGTGCGTCCCATGTTGCGTAGCGCCTGATGCACCAGGGCCTGGTTCATCTTGTCGAGATGGCTGGTGGCTTCATCGAGAATCAGGATCTCGGGGCGCTTATACAGTGCCCGGGCGACCAGTAGCCGTTGTTTCTGACCTCCTGAAAGCGTGGTGCCCATGTCGCCGACCAGCGTCTGCATGCCCATGGGCATGCTCTGAACCTCTTCGTAGAGGGCTGCCTGTTTGAGGCAGTCAATCACCCGCTCTACGTCCAGGTTGGGATCGAAAAAGGCGACGTTTTCCAGGATCGATCCGGCAAACAGCTGATCGTCCTGCATCACCGTGCCGATGCGGGACCGGTACTGGGTCAGGTCGAGTTGGCGAAGATTCAGACCGTCAACCCGTACCTCACCCTGATTCGGTGTCAGCAGTCCCAGCAGTAGTTTGATTAGGGTGGTTTTACCGCCGCCTGAGGGTCCGAGAATCACTACTGAATCCCCCGGTTCGATACACAGATCGAATCCGCTGAGCACCCAGGGTTCGCCGTCGGCGTAACGGAACCAGACGTCGCGGAATTCGATGCGATGTCCTTCCGGCGATGGCATCAGCGACACCCCGGTCTGGGGGTTGTCGGCGGGATGAAACACGATATCGCTCAGGCGTTCGGTCTGTATGGTCAATAAGCGAAAACTCACGACACGATCGACGAAGGCGGTCATTTTCGAAATGAACTGTTCTTTGTATCCCAGGTAGGCGAACAGCATGCCGATCGTGAATTCCCGATCCATGATCAGGGTGGCGGCGAGCCAGATCACCAGGGCGTTTTCCAGTGCGACGGTCAGTCCCTGTCCCAGGCGGAAGCCGATGTCCAGTTTCTGCAGGGCGATGCGGGCATTGAACACATCCACCTGCTGGTTGAGCCAGGACGACACCCGGGCGTTTTCGAAGTTGAAGAGTTTGATGCTTTGCACACCGCGAATACTTTCCAGAGTCATGCTGTTGAGTCGGGCGCTGCGCACGATCTCCTCTTCGCTGCGCAGCCGATAGGTGCGGTAGAGGTAGGTTCGTAACAGGACGTAGAGCAAGGTGGCGGAAAGCACCACCAGTGTGAGTTTTACGCTGTACATCATCATCACCGCGAGGGCGACGATCGCCATGATGCTGTCCACCACCGTCTCGATGAAGCCGTTGGTAATGACCTGACGGATCTGATCCACTGCACCGAATCGGGACAGCACGTCGCCCAGATTGCGTTTTTCGAAATAGGCGATGGGCAGGCGCAGCAGATGGGAGAACACGTTTGTAGACCATTGCAGGTTCATGCGCGTACCCATTGCCATCAGCAGCCAGGCGCGCAAGGCGGTGATCGTGAGTTGAAACAGGGCCAGCATGAACATGCCGCTGACCAGAACCAGGAGCAGGCTGCGGTCGCCGGTGACCACCACGTCGTCGATGATCCATTGATTCAGCCAGGGCAGGATCACCGCGACCAGTTCGATCGCCAGGGAGACCAGCAGGATCTGTCCCAGAGAGCGGCGCAGTCCGCTGATGCGTCCCATCAGATCGCGAAGCCGTACCCGGGTCTTCTCCTGGCGGGGCGTGAACTCAGCGCCGGGTGTAAGCTCTAGGGCGACCCCGGTAAAGGATTGTCCCAGTTCCTCTAGGGAGAGTTTGCGTTTGCCGATCGAAGGGTCGTGAATGACCGCTTTGTCTCCGTCGATACGGGTCAGCACCACAAAGTGGCGCAGATCCCAGTGTAGGATACAGGGCAGGCTAAGTTGGCGGAGTTCGTTGAGCTCCAGGCGCAGTGGGCGTCCGGCCAGACCGATGGCCGCGGCGATGTCGATCAGTCCCTTGAGGTTCATCCCTTTCAGTGAAAGGGAGAAGCGGCTGCGCAGTGCGCGCAGGTCGGTTTGATATCCGAAGGGCGCCGCGCACATGGCGAGACAGGCGAGACCGCACTCCGCCGCTTCGGTCTGCAGGATCATGGGAACCGGCTGCCGCTGGCCCAGATTCAAACGATCAAACAGATCCATGGAAGACTACTCCGCCGATTGAGGGGGTGCGCATCAGATTCTCCCGCTCAGGGCCAGCAGCGGATCGAATACCCACTCGATCAGGCGTTTTCTGTCCATATGGATGTCCGCCTCTAGGGTCAGGCCGGCGCGCAAGGGGATGGGTTTGCCATAGGCTTCGATCGCCTGGGCATCCGGGTGGACCGTGGCGCGAAAAAAGGTCATGCACTGGTATCGGTCGAGGAGATGGGGAAAGCGCTCCTGCAACGTTTTCATCGGCACATCGATATGGGTCAGTTCAGTGAGTTCACCGCCGTAGACACCGAACTTCTGATAGGGAAAGGCATCGTAGCGCAGCTTGACCTGCTGACCGGGTTCGAGAAAGCCGATTGCGTTACTGGGTACGAAGACCTGGACATCGAGACTGACGCCTTGCGGCAGTAGGGTCGCCAATGGACTCCCGGTCTCGATCTGGCGGCCAACATCCACCAGGATATTGCTCACTGTCCCCGCCACCGGTGCGCGCACATAGCTGAGATGGGATCCGCGCTGCACCAGACTCTGCTGCTGGGTGGAGAGCAGGGTGCGTTCCAGCGCCGAGCGGTCCGCTTCGGCACGCAGGTGTACGCTGTCGAATTCGTTGCGGATTTCGAGTAGGCGGGATTCCAGATTGAGTTTATCCCGGTTCAGGGATTCAAGCCGTGCCTGCTGTATGAGGTGGTCGCTGATCTGTTGCTGATACTGTATTTCCGGAATGATGCGATCCTCGAATAATGGGCGCATCTTTTCCAGCATGGCCGCAAGTGCTTCGACATGCTGGGTTTGCAGTTCAATCTCGGTTTTGAGCGAGGCGACCTCCTGTTGGAGGAGTCGCGCTTTGTCTTTCAGCCCCGTTTCCTGCTGTTGCGCCTGCTTCAATCGGTTGCTGATCTCATCGGTGAGTTTTTCGCTTTGATGACTGAGATTGTCTTCAATCAGCTTTTGCGTATCACCCAGATCGCTGAAGGTCTCCTGGCGAATCTCGAACAGCAGGTCACCGGCGGCAACCTGAGCTCCTTCGTGCACATGGCAGGCCGATACGGTGCCGGTTTGCAATGCGTTCATGCGGATCGCGCCATGGCCGGGAACGGTCAATCCGAACACTCGTTCCTTGCGTGTGAATTCGCCGAAAGAGATAAAAAGCAGCACCGACATCGTGATCGCCACGACGAGCAGGGTGATGCTCCAAAGGGGCACAGACTGGGTGAGTAGAATGTCGCCGGTGCTTCGATTGAGCTGCTGGGCATCAATGACTTCACGCCGGAACAGGGGAGCATTCATCCTTGTGTCATACCTGTCATTCAGACAGTTTGTGGAAATACAAACCAGCCAGTACGTTGTCGCGTTGTAATTCACCCCAAAATGCTCATTTAGACGAGTAAATTGAGCTTTAGCGGAAAACTTCGTCTTGTCTCGTACGACCCTGAATGTGTTTCAACAGCCTGCTGCTAATAAAGTGATTTGGATTACCCAGTGGAGCACCCCTCATCTTTGAGATTCCAGCTATGGGTAAACAATTGTCTGTAGGGCTGCAGAAACGGGTCGCAATCCTACCAGACGGATTGGCTGCTGCCAGCCAATCCGGCCAACCCGTCGACTCAGGACGGATTTATCGCATCACGGTTTAACACCATTTGGGTATCAGTATGCGTAAGCAGGAGAGAAAGTGATGGTGGTGATGTGAAGGTTTGGGTTTGCAAACCGGCTCGGGTTCGCAAACGGGTGTGGGATCACACACGGGGTCCGGTGTACAACCCGGTTCTTCTGGTACTACGGGATCATCGCAACCGCCTTCGACCAGTTTGAGTTCCATTTCATTTAAAATCCTCATGATTTTTTCTCCTTCTTTATTGTCATTGCGTTCCGGCAATGATGTTGTGGATGTGGAGTCCTTCTCAGGATCCACAACGCCGTAACTACAGCGTTCGGCAAATATAGCAACTCTTTTTGTTCTGTCAAAAAAATGTTGGTTGAGTCACATTTTGCGTGTTAACTGTTTGGCGAAACGGTTAACTTTCTCCTGCGCTTGGAATGAAAAATTCAAATTGCCAAAGATTTGACACTTGTTTTTCTAATCCATAGTCGACATGTTTCGCTTGGTTTCACCGGATTGCCATGCTGGTACTCGATTCGAGCATCGGGTAGAGGTTTGAAAAAGTTAGTGAGTTGTGAGTGACGGTTTTTGTGTTGATACGTTCGCTGCGCTCACGGATTCTATACCCCCTCTCCCTGGGCCTCTCCCCTTGCGGGAGAGGCCCAGGGAGAGGGGAAAGCAGCACAGCGAATTCATAATCATGACTTCACGGTCGCTCTTCGCTTCCCTCGTTGCCGCGCATTGCGTGGGAATACATACCCCGCCAATCGGAGCAGCGGGTAGGTCGGGTTAGCGTAGCGTAACCCGACAGGCAGTGGTGAGATTCCCGATCATGTCGGGTTACGCTAAGCTAACCCGACCTACGACTGGTCGCTCATCGTTGTTTTCCTCTTACCCGATATCGCCGGTTGTGCCCTCCTGGGCGAGTCACTTTTCCTCATTCCCACGCGGAGCGTGGGATCGAGAGAATCTCAAGAGGAGTGAGCCTCACCCGAGTAGCCCGGGTGCAGCGAAGCGGAACCCGGGATCCGGTAGAATGCAAAACGCTCCAGGCATTCTCCTGCAACCCATCGCTCGATGATCAATGCAGAATGCCACTGTTGAATTTTTCCGAGGAACCGCAGATTCATATAATCAATAACTTGGATGAGGTTCCTGGAGAGGGTCGGGGAGAGGGGGAGCAATGCCGATGAGCGCAGCGAGCACCCTAACCCCAACATTCAAAACGGCTCCTGGCAACGTATTCTATGGCTGGGAATCATGGGTAAACATGTAATTCAATGTCATCCGGGTTATCGAAATTACACTCAATAAGCCCGGGCTCATTGATCCTCCCTGAGATTCTGGGATGATGACTCAATCCGTCACCCGCGCTGTTTACTATGTCTGATTGTAAAGATACCGATCGCTATGCGTTCACCAGAACCTTGAGTGCCGACCAATGGGCCTGGGAGTTCCTGCGCAGAAATCCGCTCTACCGCCAGGAGTGGCAGCAGTTCATCGCCACCTGGCGGGATCTGGAAGCCTGTTACGGGAAACCCTCGCAACGGGACATGAGCGCCTGGAAACAGGATTCACGAGCCTGGGTCCCTGCCGCCTCGTGCAGTGAGAGCGATTGCCGGGTGGATGGTGACAAGGTATTGATCGAGTGCGCCCTGGGGGCTCGCTGGGGTTTCTACAAGTTTCCCCCCGACCCTGCGGATGACGATCCGGTGGGGGGTAACCGGCTGGTGTGGCGACCGGTTGCGTTCGACCTCCCGCTTCTGGATGGGGCGCAGGCCGCACCGGATTCGGCCCGCTACACGGCACCGGTTTTCGATCTCGAGTTGCCGCTGGCGTTCCAGCTCGAACAGGCCAAGCGACGTTTGCAGATTGAACAGCGCAAGCGGGTTGCGGTCGGACAGATCAAGAAGCCGAGTATTGCAGAACACCGGGACCGACTGACCCTTG
>JBEVWC010000020.1:0-226295 GCA_040506775.1 Candidatus Thiodiazotropha sp. | reverse complement strand
AATCCTAGCGAAAGCAGGGAAATAATCAAGCACTCGGACTGGGTGATTTCGGGGGGCATCCAGATAGTTTCCGATGGGCTTGTGACCCGGTTGCCCGGGTGAAGCAACGCGTAACCCGGGGGATGAGGCGCGTACCAGACACCGCTATGCGGAGTCGAGGTTCGGGGGCAGGCTGGGAGGTTTCCCGGGTTCCGCTGCGCTGCACCCGGGCTACGTGATGGGTGGTTGCGATCAACCCGGCCAACGTCCTTCGGTCACCCGTGGGTGACCTGCCAGATCCGGGTAGGTGTTAACCTGATCCAGCCCGGCCGCTGTAAGACAGGTTTGAACCGCCTCGGCCTGAAGGTATCCGTGTTCCAGGATCAGCCAGCCACCGGGCTTGAGGCGCCCGGGAGCCTCCCGGGCGATGCGCCGGATGTCGTCCAGCCCGTCGGGGCCGGAGGCGAGGGCGCTGAGGGGTTCCCGGGGCAGGTCGCCCTGGCGGAGATGCGGGTCATCGGCCTCGATGTAAGGTGGGTTACTGAGCAGCAGGTCGTACACCGCACCCTCAGGCAAGGCCTGGCACCAGTCGCCCAGGTGGAAGCGGATCCGCTCACAACCAAGCCTGCGGGCATTTTCCCGCGCCACCTCGAGGGCCGCGTCGATCCGATCGGTAGCATCGATGTGCACCCCGGGGCGTTCATGGCACAGGGCCAAAGCGATGGCGCCGCTTCCGGTGCCCAGGTCGGCGATACGGTCGGCTGAATGGGGATCGAGATGGGTCAGGGCGCGTTCCACCAGCAACTCGGTGTCGGGTCGGGGAATCAGGGTGTCGGGGGTCACCCGCAGGTTCAACGACCAGAACTCCCGCTCACCGGTGATATGCGCCAGGGGTTCTCCGCTAACGCGACGCTTGATCAGGGTTTCATAGGCCTGCTGTTGTGACCAGGTCAGTTCGGCGTCCGGCCAGGCCATCAGGTGACTGCGTGGCTTATCCAGCACCCGGCACAGCAGCAGTTCGGCCTCCAGGTCGACCTCGCTGTGGGGTAACTTACTGAGTATGACCCGAGCCTGCTGCAGGGCCTGTCGAATGGAGCTCATTTGAGGTGAGCGGACGTTGACTCAGCTCTCACCCATGGCGGCGAGTTCCTCGAGCTGATGCTCCCGCTGCAGGGGTTCGATGACCTGATCCAGGGCGCCGCCCATGATCTCGTCCAGCTTGTACAGGGTGAGGTTGATGCGGTGGTCGGTGAGGCGGTTCTGCGGGAAGTTGTAGGTGCGGATGCGCTCCGAGCGATCCCCGCTGCCCACCTGGAGTTTGCGTGAACTGGCCTGCTCATCGGTGATCTTCTGCTGTGCCTGGGAGAGCAGCCTGGCCTGCAGCAGGGAGAGTGCCCGGGCCTTGTTCTTGTGCTGCGAGCGTTCGTCCTGGCACTCCACAACGATGCCGGTGGGCAGGTGGGTCAGACGTACCGCTGAATCGGTCTTGTTGACATGCTGACCTCCGGCGCCGGAGGCGCGAAAGGTGTCCACCCGCAGGTCGTTGGCATTGATGTCCACATGGTCCACCTCTTCTGCCTCGGGCAGGATCGCCACTGTGCAGGCCGAGGTGTGGATGCGTCCCTGGGACTCGGTTTCAGGAATGCGCTGTACCCGATGGGTGCCCGATTCGAATTTCAACCGGGAGTAGACCGCAGAGCCGCTGATTCGGCACACCACCTCTTTGTAGCCACCGTGCTCACCCGGGCTCTCGCTGATGGTCTCGGTCTGCCAGCGCAGGGATTCGGCATAGCGCAGATACATGCGCAGCAGGTCACTGGCAAACAGGGCGGCCTCCGCGCCACCGGTTCCGGCGCGCACCTCGAGGAACACGTTGCGCTGATCATTGGGATCGGCGGGAATCAGCAACAGTTGCAGTTCCGGTTCCAGTTGATCCCGGGTCTTTTCCGCGGCCTTGAGTTCGTCCCTTGCCAGGTCCGCCATCTCCGGGTCCGCCATCATCTCCCGGGCGGTGTCCATGTCCTGTTCCGCCGCGAGGAATTTACGGTAGGTCTCGACAATGGGTTCCAGCTGGGCGTACTCCCGTCCCAGGTCACGAAACTGGTTCTGTTCCGCCTGCACCCCGGGGTCGGCCATCAGGATGGTGACTTCCTCGAAGCGTTCGGCAATGTGGTCCAGTTTGCCGCGGAGCGAGGACTTCATGTGGGAGTGTCGGTTTTCTTGAGCTGGAACAGGGTGTTTGCGGCATCCAGGAGTTCCAGCTGACCGTTGAAACCGGCCTGGCGCATCTGCGCGCTGGGGGTGTGCAGGAGTTTGTTGGTCAGGGTCCGGGCCATCTGCTGGATCACCTCATCCGGTGCCTTGCCTTTGGCCAGTTGTTGCAGGGCCTTCTGCACCACCTCGTCGCGCAGGTTTTCCGCGTAGCAGCGGTAGTCCTGGATCAGTTCCACCGCGTCCAGGGAACGCAGCCAGCCCATGTATTCGCCAACATAATGTTCGATGATCTCTTCCGCCTGTTCCGCCGCCTCTTCCCGGGAGCGCATGTTCTCCTGGATCACCTCGTCCAGGTCGTCCACGGTGTACAGGTAGATGTCGCTGAGATCGGCCACTTCCGGTTCGATATCCCGGGGCACTGCGATGTCGACCATGAATATAGGGCGGTGCTTGCGCTCCTTGAGGGCCCGTTCCACGGTGCCCTTGCCCAGTACCGGCAGCGGACTGGCGGTGGAGGAGATGACGATGTCCGCCTCCGACAGATGGGTGCTGAGTTCGGTCAGGGCGATCGCAAAGCCATCGAACTGGGCTGCCAGGGCATGCGCCCGCTCCACCGTGCGGTTGGCGACGATGATCCGGCCGATGCCGTTCTGGTTGAGGTGGCGGGCCGCCAGTTCGACGGTTTCGCCGGCACCGATGAGCAGGGCGGTCTGCTCCGACAGATCGCTGAAGATCTGCTTGGCCAGGCTCACTGCGGCGAAGGCCACCGATACCGGGCTGTTGCCGATCGCGGTGTCGGTACGGATCTGCTTGGCTGCCGAGAAGGCGTGCTGGAACAGTTTGTAGAGCAGTTTCCCGGTGGTGCCCGCATCCGACGCGGTCTGGTAGGCCGACTTCACCTGGCCCAGAATCTGCGGTTCGCCCAGTACCAGGGAGTCCAGTCCACAGCTCACCCGCATCAGGTGCTTCACCGCATCCAGATCGAAGTGATTGTACAGGTAGGGTGTAACCCGGCCCACGGGAAGACCATGAAACCGGCAGATCCACTCGGCGAGGGGTTCGTGATCCTCCTCGCTCAGGGTGCAGTAGATCTCGGTGCGGTTGCAGGTGGAGAGAATCACGCTCTCTTCCACAGCGGGATTATCCTGCAGACTGCGCAGCGCTCCGGCGATGATATCGGGCCCAAAGGTCACCTTTTCCCGGATATCCACCGGGGCGGTTTTATGGTTGAGTCCGAGCGCAAGTATCGACATCTGTCGTTCTGTCCAGTCTGTGGGGTTGGAAATTTTGTTATATCAAGTAGTTAAATTCAAGCATTATTGCTTGAAAAGTGGATCTCGTCGGCATAGTCCCAGGGCATGACCGCACTCCTCGTCAAGCACTGTTGGTCGGGGTGATGAGGGTGTCCAACGCCGCGCAGGAGCACATGTTCTGCTGTGGTCAGGGCGGTGATTACTGTTGATTGAAACCGGTGAACGGAGAATTCGAACATAGGCGGGTTTCGACTTATGGTTTACCCTCATTGCTTAACGGACAGGATCTCTGTTATTAATATAAAAGTTTCATACAAGTCGTTCATTAGAAACACCTAATTCAATAATATCGGGCGGCTGGCTTGTAAGCCGTTCAACACGAGGAGGATGACAAATGCTGATGCGAAAGATCGCGTGTGCAGTGGCTACGGCCGGGTTGATGGTAGCGGGAAGTGCAGTGGCCGGAGTCGCGAAGGATCTGCCCATGCCCGGTGCAAGTCCGAGCGCGAACGAGATTGCCGACCAGGTCTATTTCGTGAACCACTTCTATGCCCTGAAAAACTACGGTATCACCAACGACAACAAAGATCCGCAGAAGAGTGTGCGCGCCGTACCCGGCAAGATCACCGTGATCGTCAACAAGTCCGCAGGCAGTGAGCCCACCACCATCACCGTGGAACGTTACCTGAACAACGACTACTCCGACGGCGTGACCAACGGGCAGGACATCGCGATCTTCCGTTCCGGAAAACTCGCGGGCACCGGCATGTTGATCACCGACTTCACGGATGACAGCAAAAGTCAGGCCTACTCCATCTGGCTGCCGGCACTGCGCAAGATCCGCCGTTTTGCCGAGCCCGCACACGACGATGCCTGGGGCGGCACCGACTTCACCTTTGGTGATGTAACCCTGCGCAAGCCGAAGGATGAGACCCACGAACTGATGGGCAAGGAGACCTTCAACGACTGTCTGGGCGCCATTGGCAAACAGGAGTCAGAGAACAAATACCTGCCGAATCCGCCGGATGCCGCCTGCGGTCACAAGGGTAAGGAAGTCTATAAACTGAAGAGCACCACCAAACGTGAGAACTGGTGGTATGACTATCGCATCAGCTATGTGGACACCAAGACCTTCGCCGACTATCGCACCGATTACTTCAAAGGGGACAAAAAAGTCAAAGTAATCGACCGCGATTGGCAAACCCTGGGTCAGGACGATCCGCGTGCCCAGTATTGGGGTTACTGGTACGGAAAGACCTTCGAGAACGGCCATGAAACCTGGGCTGTGATTCCTCGTGAGATCGTCCAGTTCAACCAGCCCTGGGATGCTGATTTCTGGTCTGAAAGTACCCTGAGAAAAATAAAACGCTGACAACTACGGGAGGCGCTCAACCACCGGTGCCTCCCGTATATTCGGTCGCCTGGCTCAAGGCGACCCACACCATCACCGAGTGAAACGGACATTGGAAAAGCAAGCCGTTCATCGTTGAACCCCCCGGGAGGAAGTATTAATGTTTAAGCGCTGTAAGTTGTATCAATCGATGCTGCTCGCCCTGATCGTCCCAGGCACAGCAGTTGCCGAGATCGATATCACCGGTTACCTGAAGAACGAAACCGCGGTCTTCACACGTGATGGCCAGGTCACCGGCGAGGCCGACACCATGCTGGATGAAGAGGGTCACGACAAGGGCGACCTGATGAAGTTTGAGAACTCCGCCCGGATCTTCCTCAACGGCTATATCGGCGATTCGATCACCTGGCATGGCGATCTGAACCTGATCTATGACTCCGAAGGCGTCAATGACGACTACAAGGGTCACAAGTCCTATACCCAGAACGACTACCTGAGAGAACTCTACTTCGATACCAGCGTGTTCGATTGGGACCTGCGTGTTGGTAAGCAACAGGTGGTTTGGGGTACTGCAGACGGCATAAAGCTGCTGGACATCATCAACCCCACAGATTTTCGCGAACTCAATCAGAATTCCATGGAGGATTCCCGCATTCCGATCTGGATGATCAACGCCGAACGCAATATCGGCGATGCGGGCAACATCCAATTTATCATTTCCCAGGTTGAGGAGAACAAGATCCCCGGCCTGAACGAAGATGGTGACTCCGGCCATCCCTTCATCATGAAGGGTGTGGACAGCATCACCGGTAACGTCAACGGTTTTCTCAATGTTGCTCCGGCTCTGGCCAATGTGGCAGCCAGCTTCACCGGCGGTGCTACCCTGGGCATGATCGGCGGTATGCCGAGTCCCCTGGGACTGGTGCCGACTTCCGGTGTCACCGTGGACTACTTCGCCAACAGCATGCTGGATCTGTACGACTTCGATGGCGATCCGACGACGACCAATGACCAGTATTTCCTGCTTCCGGGCCAGACCGCTCCCGGTGGAACGCTGCTGGCCACGATGCCTGGTTACATCCCGCTGGGTATGATCACCCAGGGTGGTCTGCAGCAGGGTGATCCCAACGGCAATGCGTTCGAGACCAACCTGATGCCGGTCGCCACGGATACCCAGAACTTCTCAGACCAGACCTACACCGTGACTCAGCCGGGTTCCGCATTCGAGTACATGCCCAACGCCACCTTCGCTACCTTCAATACCTTCAACAGCTGTGTGGACGGTGACCAGGACGGCGACTGCCAGTTCGGGGTGCCGGGGTCGATGGATTTTTTCACCGGTGCCAAGACCGTGTATGAGCAGGACTACCCGGATGATACCGACGTTAACGGTGGTTTCCGCTTCAAGGGCTACACCGATGCGGGTTTCAACTACTCGTTGAACTACTTCTACCACTACAGCGCCAACCCGGACATTGCTCTGAGCTGGCATGATGCGGTTACTGGTGAAGAGCTGACCGTGCAACGGGCCAGCGCCGGAGATTTCATCAACAACGGTACCGGTGCGCCGGGATCGGATGGTGTTCCGGACCTGCCGGACATCAGCAGCAACCTCGGTGTTGACGAGGTGCCTGGCGATATGACCATGGCCCTGCCGACCACCGTACTGCTGCACAATTCCGCCGGTCAGTACTATGGCGCCTACGATCCCACCGCCGGGTTCGGTTCCTACACCAGCAATCCCACGGAACTTCATTTCACCGAGTCCCTGCACCGAGTCAACAGCTTCGGCGCCTCGTTCGACTATGCCCTCGATACCCCGGTGGCCCCGGTGGTACTGCGTGGTGAGTTCCTCTATGACCAGGATGACAAGCAACCTGTAGTCGACAAACGTTTGCTGGCAATTGGTGATCTGACCAACTCACTCAAGATGGAAGACGCAGATTACTTCAAGTACGTGATCGGTGCCGATATCAATGTCTTCACCAACATGATGGTCAGCGGACAGTTCATCCAGTACATCAATCTGGATTACCAGGATGAAAAGCGGACCTGTACGACCCAGACCGGCATCACCTTCGACTGCTCCCGCTACACTGCGGATTTCCCGACCCTGAGCATGACCAACGGTATGAACAAGGGCTATGAGTACAAAGAGTTCTACTCGCTGTTTCTCTCCAAGCCCTTCGGTGATTCTCAGGAACATCGCTGGAACAACATCTTCATCTATGAAGAGGGCGGTGGTAAGTGGAACCGTTTCGACGTGGAGTACAGCTTCTCCGATACCATCATCGGCTCCGCGGAGTGGAACAACTACTGGGGTGACGAAAACACCACCTTTGGTCAGTTCGAGAACTCCTCGAATGTCCAGGTGGGTTTGAAATGGATCTTCGAATGATCTAGGGACTCATTGGAACACCCGGTGCAGGAGGTATCCTGCGCCAGGTGTTCCGGTCCCGCTTCACCAGCTGTTGATACAAACAACAAAACGACTGTCACAATCCCCTCCGGCAGCGGTCGACCTGTTACACCTTCTCGCTGCCTGAGCCTTCTGTAGGAGAGATGCGCCATGAGTGGCTCCGCATCAAATGATCATTCAAATCCTTGGGCCGAGGCATACGCCGATTTCGTCATCCGGTTTCGCTGGCCGTTGATGCTGATCCTGCTGGTCGCAACCATCATAGCGGCGCTGCAGGTCAAGAACCTCAACATGCGCAACGATCCGGATACCCTGCTCCCGCCGAGCAACCGTTATGTAGCGACCAACCTCTACGCGGAACACAACTTCGGCATGGGTAACCTGATGGTATTCGCCCTGCGCATCAAAGATGGGGATGTCTACCAGAACTGGTTTGTGAACAAGGTGCAGGAGATCCACAATCGTCTGGTGGCCCTGCCCACTGCCCGCGAATCGAATTTCATCGATGTGGCGGCAAAAAAGATCAAGTACATGGGCGCGGATGAAAACGGCCTGGTTTTCAAACGCCTGATACCCACGGGAGGCATCAGTGACGATCCGGAAAAGGCCAAGGAGCAACTGGCTTTTCTGAAAGAGGGTATCGAAGAGAACCCGGTCATCGGGCCGATGCTCATCGGCTTCGAGGATTCCGAGGGTAAAAAATGCGAATTCAAGGACAAGGACGCCAAGAACTGTACCCCCAAGTCGCTCTACATCATTGGCGACTACACCGATGAGGTGAAGGAGATCTATCTGCCCTGGGTGCGTGAAGTACGCGGCATGATGGATGAGTACAGCAAGGATGACCGCTTCGAGGTACTGGTGGCCGGCGAACCCTACTTCCTCGCCTGGATGCTCGCCGACCTGGTGAACAAATGGTGGCTGTTTGTCATCTCCTTTGCGATTGTTATCGCCGCGCTGTGGTTTGAGTTCCGAAACTGGCGCGGTTCCCTGTTTCCGATCATCGGCGTCAGTGCCACCATTCTCCTGACCCTGGGTCTGATGGGCTTTTCCGCCTTCAAGTTGACCACCATGATGGTGCTCACTCCGATGCTGCTGTTGGCCATCGGTATCGGTCACTCGGTTCAGGTGACCCGAAGGTTTCTACAGGAGCAGGCCAAGACCGGGGATTGCAATACCGCTGCTCGGGTGGCGATTTCACACACCATCGTACCGGCCACCCTGTCCATCATCACGGACATGGTGGGTTTTGCCACCCTGGCCACGGTGGATATCTCTTTCTATAAGGCTTATGCCTACTTCGGCATGTTTGGCATGCTCACCCTCATCCTGACCACCACCACACTGATACCGCTGCTGATGATGACCTTCCCCTGTGGTAAGGGCGAAGCCATCGCGGATCATGAAAACAGCTGGGAGAATAAGGTCGGGGGTGTGCTCTCGAAGCTTGTGTCCGGTCCGGGCATGATCATTCCCATCGGCATCGTCGCGGCCATCATCGCCTGGTCAACCTACGAGACGGACATCCTCAATGGTACCAGCGAGGATCTGATGCCCGGCGTTGAGAAGGGCATCAACTACTCCCGGGCCGCCTTCAAAGAGAAGTCCATCACCATCCAGCATCTGGAGCGACTGAACAAGATCATGCCGGGCGTTATCTCGGTCTCGATCCCGATTCGCGGTAAGGAGCCGGTGTTGGAACTGTGTCTGGATACCCCATTCCCCGAGAGCATCTACGATATCGAGGACCCCCAGGAAAAGGCGGCCGCCTGTCAGGCCTCCAAAGAGAAACTGGGTTGTTGGGATCCCGACCCCTGCGGTGCCCAGGGTGTCTTCAACCAGGCTGACGTGCTGGCGGATATTGAAGCATTGGAAGAGTGGATGCGGGCTCACCCGTTTATCGGCTTTACCGGATCCTATGCGCAGTACATCCGACTCGTGAACATGCTGTTGAGTGCGGAGCCGGGTGAGAAGCCCACGGTCAAGGATCTGTATATCCCGACAACGGCAAAACTCCGTTCCATCGATCCGGATGACGACCGTAACGGTGACAGCATCGTTCAGTTGTTCAACGGTCTGCTCGAAACCATGACCGAAGAGGGTGACATGGACTCCTTCGTCATGAAGAACTGGAACGAAGGCGTGGTGATGGGATTTATCAACACCATGGATCCGAAGGAAGCCCATCAGGTCACGATGGACATTCAGCAGTACATCGAGGATCACAAAAACGATACTGGGTTCAGCAAGGTCAATTTCGGCCTGCGTTCCGGACCGGTGGGTGATCTCTCGGGTGATACCAATGAGCTCTCCGTCGAAGGCCCCAACTATGTACGCCCCGGACTGGGTGGCTTCCTGGGCGCCACCGAGGCGACCCGCGAAGTGGCCGTGGCCAACTGGCTGTCCGGACCTCTGCTGACGGCGGCCGCGGTTTTTGTGATTGCGGCATTGATCTTCCGATCTGTGGTGGTCTCGTGCATCCTTACCGTGTTGCTGTTCGTGACCCTATACGCGCAGTACGGTCTGGGTGGTTATATGACCAGTATCCAGAACTGGTCGGGCAACCTGGCGTTCCACCTGCAGGTAGCGCTGAGTATCGCCATGGGTCTGGGTATCGACTACGGCATTTACATGATGTCGCGACTGCGTGAAGAGATGCAGGCCACCGCCGGTAATTGGCAGCAGTCCCTGATCAATACCCTCAACACCACCGGTTCGGCGGTCATCATCTCGGTGATCGTGCTGCTCGGCTGCTTCGTGCCGCTGCTCAATACCGACCTGGCCAACACCTGGGGTCTGGGCATCTACATCAGCCAGGCGCTGTTGATCGACGTGGTGACCGCATTGACCATACTGCCGATGCTGGTGCTTTGGCTGAAACCGAAATTCGTCTTCGGCGAATACAAATAATAAAAAGATAGAACCGGACATCAGTCCGGAACCTTTCAAAGCCGGCGCCATGCCGGCTTTTTTAATGGGAGGAGGGGTGGTTATTCTAAGAATTTTTCAGGGAGATGCTTATGTCGGGTTTTATCAAGGGGTTGCTCCTGGGGGATGTCGGTACGTGGTGGCATACCCATGACGTGGAGAAAACGTCGATTGAACAAAGAAATTTAATAAGAAAAAGCATACAAGCAAATGCAAAAATTGAGGAGGATCAGGAAACCAGAATTATTCAACTGGAACTGATAATAGGGTCGTTACTCGCTTTCCTGAGAGATAAAAATCAAATAGACGAGGCAGAGATAAAAGAGATGCTTGAATTCGCGGAGCAGGAAGCAAAGCAGGCGGTTCTCGCAAAGAAAGGTATCTTGCACAGTGAGTCTTAGTCTCGCTTCCAGTCAATGTTTCCGCGTGGTTTGTCTTGTTGGACCTGCTAAGGAGTGTATTCAATATCGACGCTATGTGTGGCAGTGGTCGTTGTGCTAATCAGCCGAACCTGATGCCGTGATGTATCACTTAGAAGATTAAATAATGACGCATGATGTCCACTCCTGTTGTTCGATAAAGTCAGAATCCATATCGCCTCTAACCTGCTCATGTATGATCGGTTATGTTGTTTCCCTGGTGTGTACGGCTTGCCGATACGCGGGTGTACGGGAATTCACAGTCATATTGTTATTGATGTCCCTGGTGGGCTGTGCCGGCCTGCCTGATAATTCGAATCGTGAACCTGGTCGGGCCTACATGAATACGCAAGACACAGAGTTGGGAAAGGCGTTTCGTGCGCAGAACAATCCGGATCCCGGCCAATCCGGTTTCCTGTTGCTCGGCAGTGGCCTGGATGCCTTTGTAGCAAGAGCGGCACTGGCGCGCACCGCCGAACGCAGTATCGACGCTCAGTACTATCTCCTCCACGATGACATGACCGGGACCTTGTTTATCAACGAACTGCTCAAAGCAGCCGAACGCGGGGTGCGGGTGCGTCTGCTGGTTGATGACATGGATCTCTCAGGGCGTGAACTGAGTGCAGCTGCGCTCGATGCGCACGAAAACTTCGACGTGCGCATCTTCAATCCTTTCGGACGAGAGCGCTGGCGCATCACCGAACTGGTGACCCGCTTCGGGGAGGTCACCCGGCGCATGCACAATAAATCCTTCACCGTGGATAACCAGGCAACGATTGTTGGCGGTCGTAATATCGGGGACGAGTATTTCGAGGCGAATCCGGCCCTCGCCTTCGGCGATCTGGATGTGTTGGGTTTCGGGCCGATTGCCCAAGAGGTGTCGGAATCCTTCGACGAATACTGGAATCACGCCCTGGCCTATCCGGCCGACCGACTTGTGGATCAGGTGCCGGACTCAAGCAGCATCGCTGAACACAGGCAGGTCTATGACGCCCGTGTGGCAGGCCTTTCCGGTTCCGAATACATGAATGCCTTGCGGACATCCAAACTGTCCGAGCAACTCAAGGTAGGCAGTCTGGCCTTGCAATGGGGCAGGGCGGAGGTGGTGGCCGACCACCCCGATAAACTGATCAGCGAGCGCGACAAGACGGAACTCCGACTGACCCACGAGTTGAGCCGGCATTTTCGAGACCTGAACCGGGAACTGATCATCTTCTCGCCCTATTTCGTGCCGGGAGAGGATGGAGTGGCGTTTTTCAGGAAGTTGATCGAAAAGGGTGTGCGGGTGCGCATCCTGACCAACTCCCTCTCGGCCACCGATGTGGCTGTGGTACATGCGGGCTATGCCCGCTACCGCTGTGACCTGCTGCGTGCCGGTGTTGAACTGTACGAAATGAGCCGACAGGCCACACAGAAGTCCCAATCCAGCCACAATTATTTGGCCGGTTCCTCAAAGGCCAGCCTGCACGCAAAGTCCTTCGTTCTCGATCAGAAAAAGGTATTTATTGGGTCGCTCAATCTCGATCCCCGTTCAGTGGTGGAAAACTCTGAAATAGGTGTCGTCATCGATGTGCCGGAGATCGCACAATCCATGTCCGAATGGTTTGATGAGAACATCCAGAAGATGGCGTTCCGTGTGAGTCTCGAAGAGGATGAACAGGGGCGAGAGCAGTTGCAATGGAGTGGTTATGAACAGGGAGAGGTTGTTAAGTTTGACAGTGAGCCATACACCAGTGTTTGGCAGAGAGCCTTGGTCAAGTTGTTGGGCTTCATGCCGATCGAATCACAACTCTAGGTGGCTAGTAAATATGGAAGATCAATTCATATAATAAAAAATTCCAGGATGAATAACTATCGTTTGACTATGTGTAAAATAACTCATGACGAAAACAGTAGATGCCAATGTGATAAATAATTGTTATCTGAAAGGGTATTTAAGACAAGGTTAACTCCGAAAGATCAGTGAGTTATTGCGACCTATCGATTGTATTTCTAGGTATCTGGATTCTATGATATTTATGCAGGTCTTGAAATGATCAGTAACTTTGATTAGGCTCTGGCGACCAATACCAGTGAAGTGAATCACGATGACAAAACTGCATGGATGCACAATTGTGTCCCCCCGCTTACGCCTGATCCCCCGTTATTTGAATATCCTGACCGGTTTGCTGATGTTGACTGGCTGCATCCCTGTTTACGCGCTTTTTGATGAGCCAATGAAATGGACAGCTTATCCGACAACGACAGGACTTTCATTTGATACAGAGGAAGAGGCTGTGCAGGATTTTCAAGCCAAAGGATCCTACTACGCACGTTGTACAGAGCCGATGGTACCTCAGTATTACAGTACATATGTGAACATTCCATATAAAGAACCGGACGTTCCTGTGGAAATTAGTGGTTGGGTATACCGATACGCAGGTGGACCTGGTGATTTCAGTTCCGAGGAAGAGGCTTATGAGAGTCTTAGATCCTGGTATATCAATGGTGATCGTGTGGGTGCTTGTGGTCCGGTTATCGGTGGTGTTGAGACCAGTGAGTGGGTCGATGGGGGTATTGTTTATGGCATGCCAACCTCACAGGTAAAAACCTACACTTTTAGCCTCTGGACAGGCGATTACTATATCCATTGGCCGGACAACTATAAACCCTGTACGCTGGATTCAACGGATACGCAATATATTCATAGGTACAGAACTGTTCGTTGTCCGACGGGGACATATGATCCAGCAACGCAGATATGTGTAGGTGGATCCTACGCTAGCATTACAGGATATACAGAGTACTACATTTCTCCAAGTCCAAATTCGTGTCCTGTAAAGGGTAATCCTCCCTTAGAAGGTAACCCATGCAGTCCCGCCACTGGAAATAAAACACAAACCGAAACAGATTACGTTTCAAATAAATCAGATCTCAAAGTTGAGCGGTACTATGCATCGCAACCTATTGGCGATGGATTCTCTGAGTTAGGTCCGCATTGGAGGCACAACTATGCCCTTCGGTTGAATGGTTACGATACGCCGGACTATTCATATCATCTCGGGATAAAATCTACGACCTTCGATACTCCGCAACTCGCATGTTCCAATGGCTGGAAAGAGATCAGGGCATATATCTTTAACGGCATGCTTGGGAACCAACTGGCAACCTACCGAGATGGTTTTTGCGAAGTTCGAGAAGGAACAGAGATCGTCGCCAAATTTTTGGTTCACAATACCCTATATAAGCGTAAAGATACGGGCGGTAATACCACAGTACAAGCGATTGTAGGACGGAATAATCAGAATACTGCATTTTACATGAAGAATGGTGAGTGGTTACCTCGCTATCCAGGTACCACCTCATTTGCTCAGACAGATAATGAATGGGTTATCAGTAATTCAAATGGAACGGTGGATTCGTTTGATGCAACGGGTAAGCTTATACGTACTCAGAATCAGAACAAAGATATTACTACCTTAACGTACAATACAGATGACCAGTTGGATACTGTGACTGGCCCATTTGGCGATACACTCATCTATCACTATCAGGGGGGTCGATTGTCAGGAGTTACCACTCCGGATGGTGATATTAGCTACCGCTATGATGTCAAGGGTCGTTTACAGAGTGTATCGCGGACAGATGGCAGTGAACGTCGTTACCACTATGAGGACACGAGGGTTCCATACCACTTGACAGGCATCACCGATGAAAATATGGAACGTTATGCGACCTGGGCATATGATGACCAAGGAAGAGCGATTTCATCTGAGCATGCTAATGGCGCCGAACGGGTTGAGTTTATCTTTAACTCAGATGGAACCACCACAGTGACCGATGCAAATGGTGCTTTACGTACCTATCATTTCATAGTTAAACAGGGACAGATGAAGATCGACTACATCGAAGGTGATCGCTGTACCACCTGTGCCCATGGTGATGTCAGAAGCTATACCTATGATGACAGCGGCTTCGTTGTCAGCAAGACAGATTGGAACGGTAGTGTCACTACCTATACCAGAGATGCGGAGGGTAGGGAGCTGAGCCGCACTGAAGCTGCGGGTACTCCTATGGCACGAACCGTGATCACGACATGGGACACGGACCTGAATACACCTCTCAGTATCACCGAACCGGGACGGATCATCGAATTTCACTACAGTGCTGAAGGGCGACTACTCAGTCGCAGTGAGCGTTAATTTCTACAAAAATATGATTGCTTAGAAAATAAATCTGTCTATAAAAAAGCTGGTCGTTTTCGGAGACACACTGGGTGATGTTTAGATGGCAGTGCGCAGGATTGCTTAGTTAGGAATAAAATGATGAATATCTACAAAGGATTATTGTTACATAAAAAGTTCAATGTTCTGATAGTTGCAAATTGTAGGAAGCGATTTAGTGGTTTGATGTTATTTATGTTCTTGGCTTGCGCAGGGTTCACGGTTAGAGGAGAAATACAGGATATTAGGCATGTCGGTGATCTAACTTTTATCGTGCACTATGATATTTTCGATACATTGGATGAAGCGAAGAGCGCTTGTTTTTCATATCTGACGTCAATTGGTGTTAGCAAGCCAAACTGTGTTTGGGATGACAAGAATGTAGCAGCTGGAAACTATAAAGAAGCTGGCGCGTACTATGTTTGGCATTATTTACATTACTACTACAAAAAATATAATTTAGCGCCCGATTTGGATTCATGTCAATTTGAAGCCAATCCCTGTAACGTTATTTCAGGAGCAAAAACACAAATAGAGACTGACTATGTTTCACCTAATGGATTGTTGAAAGTAACAAGAACTTACAGCTCTGACAACTTAGAGGGTAATTATCATGTAATTTATCCCTACAGTGATACAGGTGTGAATGATGATGGTGTTGATGATTTAGGGTTTCGTTGGAAGCTTGATTACAGCAAGCGAATGGACGGAGAAGGAGAGTTGGATGTTACACATTATTACAAACCAAAGTCAGGACAATATCATACGCCACAAGAAGCTTGTGAATCTGGTTGGCAGAGTTTGAGGTATAAATTTCCATTGTTGCGTAGCACTACAGCAAATTACACAGATGGTTTGTGTAATATCTCAAACGACCAAGGAATTATCTTGAAATTGGTTGTTTACAACACGCTTGATCAAAAGCCTGCTTCTGATTCATCAAACCCTATTCATCTGCTGGTAAGGCCAAGCGGGCGTCGTATTCCTTTTCTTATGTCTGATAATAACTGGATCCCACTATATTCGAATGATTCCAGTTTGATACAACAAGGTGGGGTTTGGAGCTATATGACGTCAAGTGGGTCTGTAGAATCATATAATGACAGCGGTTTATTAGTTCGTATAACAAACCCGAGCGGCCAAACGATATCGATCGATTACGATGAAAACAACCGCATCCATATGGCGTCTGACTCATATGGAAATACGCTAACGTACCATTTTGACGAGAATGGCCACATAGACTTGATCACTACACCTGATGGAGATCTTATCTACGGATATGATACGGAAGGTCGTTTGATCAGTGTTACCTATCCGGATCAACGACAACGCCAATACCACTATGAGAATTCCCGGTATCCCTACCATCTCACTGGGATCACTGATGAGAAAAATACGCGTTTCGCTACCTGGGCCTACGATGACCTAGGCCGGGCGATTCTCTCAGAACACTCCAACGGCGCTGAGCGGGTCGAGTTCGCTTACAACTCAGACGGCACCACCACGGTCACCGACGCCAACGGCGCGGAACGCACCTATCACTTTACCGTGCAACAGGGCCAGATGAAGGTCGACCACATCGAAGGCGACCGCTGCGCCACCTGCGCCAACGGCGGAGTTAAAAGCTACACCTACGACGCCAACGGCTTTGTAGCCAGTAGAACAGACTGGAACGGTAACCTCATGACCTACACCCGAGATGCCCAGGGCCGAGAACTGAGCCGCACCGAAGGCGCCGGCACCCCCGAGGCCCGCGCCGTGACCACCACCTGGGACGCGGAGCTGAACAAACCCCTGGTCATCACCGAGCCGGATCGAGTCATCGAGTACCACTACACCCCGGAAGGCCGACTGCTCAGCCGTGAGGAGCGTCCCCGCTCCTGATGCACCCAGCCCCGATGATTTTGCAACACTGAACAAAAGAACTTAGAACAAGGACGATCTTATGAGCGTTTCCGTCACCCGCACCCCCCTGTCATTCGCCCTGCTGGCCGCATTCAGCCTTACCGCAGGCCTGGCCCAAGCCGATCGAACCGTCAGCTACACCTATACAGACCTCGGACAGGTGGCCACCCTCGACGGACCCCGCCTCGATGTCAGTGATGTCACCACCTACGACTACGACACCCAGGGCAACCGCATCTCGGTGACCAACGCGCTCACGCAGACCACCCAGATTCCCGATCATGACCCCTCCGGGCGACCCCTTACGGCCATCGACCCCAACGGACTCACCACCCATCTGAGCTATGACCCGCGGGGTCGGCTCACCGAGCAGCGCCAGACCGATGGGCTGACCACCCGCACCACCACCTATACCTACGACCCGGTGGGCAACCTCACCCGGGTCACCCAGGACGATGGCAGTTACCTGAGCTACACCTACGACGCCGCCCACCGCCTCACCGGCCTGGAAGATCACCTGGGTAACCGCATCATTTATACCCTCGATCTCATGGGTCACACCACCCGGGAAGAGGTCCAGGATCCCCAGGGCAACCTGACCCGGTTAAAAAAACAGGTCTATGACGTCCTGGGACAGGTGCGTCAGCAGCAGGACAGTCAGGACCGGGCCACCGAGTACGACTACGACCCCAACGGCAACCTCACCCACACCCGGGATGCCAACCAGCACCCCACCACCCAGGTCTACGACCCCCTGGACCGCCTCACCGAGAGCACCGACGCCCTCCAAGGGGTCACCGACTATGAGTACGACGCCCAGGGCAACCTGGTCCAGGTCACCGACCCCACCGGACTGACCACCACCTACGACTACGACGGCCTGGGCAACCTGCTCAGCCAGAGCAGCCCCGACACCGGCACCACCACCTACAGCTACGACGAGGCCGGCAACCGGCTCAGCCAGACCGACGCCCGGGGTGTCACCGTCCACTACACCTACGACGCCCTCAACCGTCTCACCGCCATTGCGTACCCGGACGGCAGCCGCAACATCAGCTACAGCTACGACCAGGGCGCCTACGGCATTGGCCGCCTCACCCGGATGCAGGACGCCGAAGGCGCGACCGACTATGCCTACAACGCCTACGGGGATCTCATCACCCACACCCGCACCAGCCTGGACGGGGGCGTCACACAATACACCTATAGCTACGACACCCAGGGCTACCTGGCCAGCCTCGGCTACCCCAGCGGCCACCGGGTCCACTACAGCTACAACCAGGGCCAGCTCACCGGCCTGAGCCTGGAAACCCCCGAAGGGGCCACCCAACCCCTGGTCAGCCAGATCCAGCGCCTGCCCTTCGGCCCGATCCGCGCCCTCGACTTCGGCAACGGCCTGAGCCTCAGCCGCACCTACGACCAGGACTACCGGCTCATCGCCCAAAGCCTCCCCGGCGTGCTCGAAGACAGCTACGGCCATGATCCCGTCGGCAACATCATCGACTGGCAGGACCTGCTGCAGACCGCCCGGGACCAGCAGTTCGGCTACGACGAGCTCGACCGCCTGATCAGCGCCAGCGGCGCCTACGGCGATCTGGGCTATGCCTACGACCCCATCGGCAACCGCCTGAGCTTAAGCGAAGGAACCGACACCGAGACCTACGACTACGTCCCCGACACCCACCGGCTGCACGAGATCCTCGGCGCAAGCGTCGACACCCGTCAGTACGACGCCAACGGCAACACCCTCGAGAGCGCCCAGGGGAGTTACACCTACGACGACACCAACCGCATGGTGAGCTTCACCCAGGGGAGCACCGCCGCCACCTATGCCTACAACGGCAAGGGCGAGCGGATTCGTAAAGATGTCAACGGAGCCATCACCCGGTTCCGTTACGCCCCCTCCGGGGCACTGCTCGGGGAATACGACGCCACCGGACAAGCGATCCGGGAATATGTCTATCTCGAAGGTCAGCCCATCGCCCAGATCGCGCCGCAGACGGGCGCCGCACAACTGCTGCAATCGGTCAGCAGCAACCACCAGAGCCAGACCGTCGACCTGGGCCAGCACCCGGCCACCCCGGTGGTCATCGCCAGCCCCCTGACCTACAACGGGGGTCAGGGTGCGGTGGTCGCCCTCGACAACCTCCAGTCCACCCAGGTCAGCGTGCGGGTTAAAGAGTGGGACTACCTAGATGTGGCCCACGCCTGGGAGGATATCTCCCTCCTGGCCCTGCCCCCGGGGCGCTACCCCCAGGCTGATGGCAGTGTCTGGGAGATCGGACGGTTCGAGCTCAGCGGCACCCGCCAATGGCAGAGCATCAACTTCAGCAGCGCCTTTGAGGCTACCCCCTACCTGTTCCTGACTCAGCAGACTCAGAACGATAGCCACACCACCACGGTGCGGGCACGAAGCGTCAGCGTCAGCGGCTTCCAGGCCCAACTGCAGGAGCAGGAGAGCCTCAACGACGGCCATGGAGCTGAGACCATCGGCTACCTGGCCATCCACAGTCCCAGCGGCAGCGGACAGGCGAGCTTCTACGGCGCCACGCTGGACTACCAACTGAGCACGGCTCAGCTCAACAATACCTGGGCCACCGTGGGCGACCAGCAGATGCAGGTGCAGGAGGAGCAGTCCTCGGATACCGAAACCGGCCACGCGACCGAGACAATCGCGGTGCTCAACATCAATGGGCATACCTTCGCTCAGGATGTGACGACCAGTGGTACGGACACCAGTGTGCTACGTCGCCGGGGTGCGAGCTCCGAAGTGGCGATCAGCGGTACTCCGGGAGGTGGGTTGGCCTATCTGCATACGGATCATCTGGGGACGGTGGTCAAAGCAACCGATCAAGCGCAGAATGTGGTGTGGGATGCGGTGCGTCGGCCGTTTGGAGAGCGGGCGGTTGAGGTGGCGCAGGTTGAGGTTTTGTTGGGGTTTGCCGGCCAGTACTTCGATCAGGAATCCGGCAACTTCTACAACTACTTCCGGGACTACGACCCGACAACAGGGAGATATCTTCAGTCTGATCCGATTGGACTCGGTGGTGGGATCAACACTTATGCCTATGTTGGAGGAAATCCGATAGGTTATGCAGATCCTTTTGGATTGCGAGGCCCTGGCGTCGTAGTTGCACCTGTAATAATAACTAATCCTGCTGCACCTGGTGGCGTAGGCGCTGGAGATCCAAGAGGAGGATTTTCTTGTAGTGGGTCTTGGTATGGAGGTCAGTGCTATGCATCTATGGGGGATACTTATAACGCAGTAGATCAATCAAATGCAGCCAGTGACTCAAGCTATGACGATGATGATCAATGTAAAAAATGCCCAAAATGCAAGCCGCCAGTGGGTACTAGATGCTATGGGCCAAAAGATTCTGGGCATCAACATAAAGGTGCTGATCCTCACTGGCATATATATGAAATGGAACAAATTCCAACAGATTGTAAATGTCAATGGAAAAAGAAAAGATCTACGAGAGATACTTTTCCATATGCAAGGGAGTTTTTACAACCTTGTACAAGTTATCCTAGTTGGCCATAAGAAATGATTGAATTTACTTGTATCGGGTATGATATAAGAGAATGGCCCTGTAAAGGTTATATCTCAGCAGATGCAACAGAATGGGAGCTTTACGAAGAATTCATAGACAACGCAAAGACTGAAGTAGGTACTTATTCAAATCATTTTCAATTGCTAGAAATATGTTCAAATGATGAATTTGATCGGTTAGTTAAATATGTGACTTCAAAATCAGATGTGAGCCTTGTTTCTGTTGAGGCCCCCACTCTTGTTGTTAATGCCCTCAGAGAGCAAAAAGAATGGTGTATTAACGAAAATTATCCTTGTGGCAAGGATTGGGATGAATTGGGTTGCGACGTTTGTGATATTGATGGTTTCTTTTCAATTCTTCACATGGGAGTACCTCAAATTAAAAAGAGAAGTATGTATAAAGAAGATGAGCTTCTGGATGCTTTTGTCTTGGCGCAGGCTGCAAATATTTTAGTGCCATCGCATGCACCGTTTATTGTGCTTAAATTAAAAGCACTACGTGGGCATCCATAATAACCAGCGCGTAGGTTGGGGTGAGGTACGAACCCCAACATTTCAGACCTCGTGTGGGAAATACAGGACACCCGTAAAAATCCCCGTAAAATTCTGGACACACCACCCACTATGAGATAGCCTGAAACCGAATCGATCAAGGACGAAACCAGGAGGTTAGGATGACCACCGCTCGAGAAAGACTGATCAGTCTTGAAGACACCCCTTATTACCACTGCATCTCTCGTTGTGTACGTAGAGCTTGGCTGTGTGGTGATGATCCCTATACCGGAAAGAGTTTTGAACATAGACGCCAGTGGGTATTGGATCGAATGCGAACACTGTCCGGGATCTTCGCTATCGAAATCTGCGCGTATGCGAT
This sequence comes from Candidatus Thiodiazotropha sp., assembly GCA_040506775.1. Classification (GTDB taxonomy): domain Bacteria; phylum Pseudomonadota; class Gammaproteobacteria; order Chromatiales; family Chromatiaceae; genus Thiodiazotropha. Next base: position 205,195 of record JBEVWC010000020.1, on the reverse strand, counting down.
CATGTCGAATGAGAAATAAAGAAATAAAGAAATAAAGAAATAAAGGATACCCGTAAAAATATGAAATATCTAATGTTTTGTATTCTTTGGATAGCTTCAGCAAGCGTATTGGCAGAGGGTGGAGCTTACTGGGATGCAAATATAGTGAGAAATCCACTTCATTGGTTTGAGTCAGCCGATCAATTGTGTCGTGTTGTATATGATTGGAAGTATCCAGACGGATATGGACCCTACGGTGACTATCCAACTGAATATACTACGTACGAATATCAGGGGCCTGAATTTACATCAGACGGCACAGTGGCATGTCATACGGAAGTATGCAGAAAATACGCAAATTATGACGATATTATTTGTGGAACTGGTACATATGTAACAGGGAACAGGATGTATTGCCCAGATCAGAAGATTCCGGATTACAACGCAGAAACATGCTTTCCGAATTTCCATGTTACGGCTCCGGCACCTCCAACCTGTTCGGTCCCGTTGGAAGGTGATCCTGTGGACCCTCTGACTGGAAACTTGATATTGACAGAGGTGGATTTGACTGGTGAAGATGGGTTGGTGTTCACGCGGTATTATCACTCAATGGATTTGGGTCAGGCGGGTTCACATCTTGGTACCAACTGGACTCACAGTTCGGCCTCGCGAATCGAAAAAACAAATGGCCTTAATGTTAAATATATAAAATCTCGAGCTTTTTCATCACCCGCGGCAGCGTGTCAATACGGTTGGCAGGATATCTATAAAAAAGCATTTGGTGGCAGATTAATGTATACATCTGCCACATATCGAGAGGGGGCCTGTCAAATATTAAGTGCTGATGGTCATGTGAGAGCAACGCTTAACATGATTCCAGATCGTGAAGTATCGCGCTACGTTCCTTATTCCTATCTATCACTTATTAGACCAAATGGTGCGCGCTACTACTTCACGAAAGATGCATCAGGTGTCTGGTCAAATCTTCAGGGGCAAGCGGTACAACTCACGGAGACTGATCAAACCTGGACATTAACGTTATCGAATGGCACAAGAGAAATTTATGATACGGATGGTAAGCTTGTATCCATAACTCAAGCTGATGGAAGACAGACGAGTTACACTTACAACGATGAACACGAACTCTCACAGATCACCTATCCAAACGGTAAGATAATGGAGTTTGAATATTTGGATGGACGAATCAGTCGCGTATCGACACCGGGTGGTAGTGTTCAGTACGAATACGATGCGGTGGGGAATATATCTGAGGTAATGTATCCTGATGGAACTACCAAGGGATACAGGTATGAGGATCCCGCAATTCCTTTTCTTCTAACTAGAGAAATTGATGAAAATGGCGTTACTTTAGCAACATGGACCTACGATAGTCTCGGAAGGGTTATCGTCAATGAGAGGGCAGGAGGTACAGAAAGGTACACTTTTGACTATAGCACTCAGGGTCAGACTACGGTATCGGATTCATCCGGCGCAACAAGAACATATCATTCCGATATGATAAATGGCAGGTTTGTAGTCAACGAGATTAGTGGTGATCGTTGTGATACATGCTCGCTTGGTAGAGATAAAAAAAGGACTTATGACGCTAAGGGACAGTTATCCAGTAGAACGGATTGGAATGGATCAACTACTACCTATGTCAGAGATGAAAACGGTTTAGAGCTGAGCCGAACTGAAGCAGTAGGAACACCCGAAGAGCGCATCATTACAACAGAATGGCACCCTTCTTTTCATAAACCAGTCCGAATTACAGAGCCTAAGCGCATTATCACAAACATCTATGATAATGCGGGTAGACTGGAAAGAAAAACTGAGCAATCAGTAGAATAATACCATAGTGACTCTTATATGATTAATCTCATAAAGATTTCATCAATGATCGTTAAAAGCATTTATGCAACAAGATTGGTGTAAGGCTTCACTGGTAATGTTTTGTATAGGCTAACACTGTCAGATAGGTATAAAGGACATTCAGTATAATACCGGCCGCGCCATTTGCTAATAGATAGCCTGAAATAGATTCGGTCAAGAACGAATCCTGATGTGCCAGGCCGAGAATTAGATCGGAAAATTAAATAAGAGAATCTTTGTGAATTAAAAGAAGCAACGCAAATTCCGGAATTCCATTCAGCCTGGAGGATTACCTCGAACTGGTGGATTGGACCGGTCGATCGATCCGCGACGATAAGAAGGGCGCCATTCCTCAAAGTCTGATGACCATCATGCAACGCCTGGGTGTTGATCCGCAATCATGGCTAGTGAGCATCAATCAGTATAACCAGCACTACTTCTCAGTGCTCGGTGTACTGGATAAGGTACGGGAATTTGCGCGGGTTCAGGGTAAAGCCTGGTGTAGAGGGCAAGGGTTCTGCGGGCAAACATATAGGCTTGGACCCGCATAGAAAGCCGACGAGGGTGTTTCAAAAAAGCCAGGCGTGCAAATACACTAAGCGTCTGAGCAATCAGTATGACACTCCATTCGACAACCTTGTATCAGAAGTCGAATTTAATCGTCATCCCGGCGTCGAATGGTTGCAATGTGCTTGCATCAAACCTGACGAGATGCCCGGTCTCTGTAATGGCTTAGAGATCAGGAAAAGAGTTTCGTACACGCAGTTTTGTCGCAAAACGATTCGAAGCGGGTGGTGTTGAACCAACGTTGAATTCGGCATGCGATACATTGTCCCAGTTCGTTCATCATACTGACGATGATCCCAGTCAGGATCAGAGACCAGAACACAGTATCAATCCATGCATATTGGGTCAGGCCCTCGAGGCCGTAAACCATAAATGACATCAAGCCGAACAACATTGCCATAGTAAGACCCAGTAATATCGGTAACATGACAGTCTCCGTTGTATAAGATGATATTTAGTATATAAGTAAATACTTAAAAATATAGAGGATTCGATTCCACTTTTTTGAACAAGTTCATGTTGTTTTGTAATTTCTAGTAATATCAACAACATATATCTATATAACCCATGTTCGATGTGGGGGTTATAGGGTGTAATGTAGTGCGGGAGGCGGAATATTTGCCGCATTTCACCTGCCCCTGACGCCTGTTTGCTCAATTTGGAGTGAGTTTGGTTGAGCACCAGTCTGTGTCCTTACTGGATTTCCCAAGTGGAGATTGGGACGATCTGTCTTTCGGTGACCCGAAATTCGCGAGGAACGAAAGGGTAGGTCGGGTTAGCGTAGCGTAACCCGACGTAGGGTGCGGATTGGGTGTGCTTTGTCGGGTTACGCTTCGCTAACCCGACCTACTGCATTGCTATGGTTGTTCCCGACTGCGATCTCAGGGTGCCTTGGTTCAAGCCGCCACTTGTCCGGCGGTTTCCTGCCAAAAGGTAAGCCCCAGGAGAAAGAAGGCGATCGCCAGGGCGCCACAAACCGCTATCAACAGTATCTGCGACCAGCGCCGTTCCGTCTCCAGGACAGACTTACCGGATATGAAAGCGCCTGCTGCTGTGACCAGAAAGCCGAATTCGGTGATGAACAGGGTCGTCAACAGGGGTAAACCGCGCTCTGCGGGATCCTTGAAAACCCCTGAACTGATCAGCACCATGGCAAGGGTCAGGCCAAGTCCGGCCGAGATCCAGGGGAAGTTTGCTTTCATCGCGAGCGTCCGTCGATTTCTGAGGGTCTGGCAATACTAACCCAAAGAGTCACAGATGATGAGCATTGAATGAGCACTTGACGGGCGTCCGGCTGGGGTGGAAGGGTGAAGGCCAGGCAGGCAAATCCGCCTGCACTGGCCTGTTACGATTTGAGTGAAAACTGCATGGACGAGGTTACTTCATACGCCGTCCTCGTATCACTTCAAGTAGATTAAGACACGGTCATTTCCGGGATCGCCGATGATCAGGTCTGGGCGTCCGTCATTGTTGATGTCGCCTGCAGCGAGTGATTGACCAAAGCCGCTGGTGCTGCCCGGTGAGACGTAGTCGTCTGAAAAGGTTTCGCCAGGCGCGGGCAGGCGATGCAAGGCGCCGGTGACGTTTTCATAACCGTGGCTTCCCACGTATGAATCGGTTCCGCCGTTACAGGTTGCGCATTGCCGACTGACCAGGTTGGAGCCAAATTCCCTGGTATCGGGGCGTGTCCATGTGTCGACATAGCCGTAGGAAGGGGAGTAGGCGGTGACGCTGCCCTGTCCGGCGAAGGCACCGGGTGCACCGACAAGGATCTCATTGTCCCCCTCACCCGTCAGATCGCCGGCATCCGCAATGGCTTCGCCACAACGTTCGCCCTCATCGATATTGCAGTAGTAGGCATCGTGCAGACTCATGGAGGGACCGTCATAGATCAGTACCCGACCGATTCTGCCGGCGCTTCCAAAGGGATAATTGGGTGCACCAACCGCAAAGTCGGCGCGTCCGTCACCGTTCCAGTCCTTGAGCGGGACCACCGAATAACCGTACTCGGAGCCTGCCGCGCCATACTTCTTGGTCAGCAGTGAGTTGCTGGCGGCGCCGGAATAGATATACAGCGCGCCATCGTGCAAACCGGCATTGGTAGTGGATTCATTGGGGGCGCCGATCAGATAGTCGCGAACCCCATCGCCGTTTAAATCGTCGACCGCGGCAACCGAATAGCCGAACCGGGATCCGGCTTCTCCCACATAGTCACGCAAGTAGGTGGGTTGTGTGGTTAGCTTACCCATGACCGTGACACTGCCGTAGCCGCCTGCGACGCTGGTGGACTGTCCGATCAGCAGATCATCCAGGCCGTCGTTGTCGGCATCCCCTGCATTGGCCAGACTGACCCTCTGGTCCGGATAACCCAGGCCGGGTAGCAGGAAGGAGTGAATAACCTGTCCGGTAATGCCGGAGTAGATATGGATGGTTATGGTTCCACCGCTACTGTCCGTTTCGGCGACTGCGATATCGCCAAAGGTGTCATGGTTCTGGTCGCCGACATAGGCGACGGCACCTCCGAGCGTTCCGTTGCTGTAGTTGTTATCACCCTGGAGAACTGCTGCCAGGTTCGGGCCTGACTTGACGAGTTCGGTCTGGATCTTCAAATCCGGTTGGCGACCGATCCATTTCTGTGCGGGGTTGGAGCTCGGAGTGCCGGTGGTTCTCAGCAGTAGACGCATGGCATCAGGCAGATAGTCGCTCTGGTATAAATCCCTGTGTTGTGCCTGCAATAGCGCCACGGCGGAGGTGATGATGGGTGAAGAACCGGAGGTTCCGCCAAACTGACCGGTATACCACTTATTGGGATCGGTAAAGCTTGTGAAATTTATATTCCCAAGATTAGGACCATAGCCGGTCGTTGCAATACCTTCACCCCAGGAGAAGCTGTCGATTCGTTCACCATAGTTTGAAAAGAGCATGGGTGCATGAAGCGAATCGGCTCTGGCGGCCCCGGTGACAATGGCGCCGGAGTAGCGCTCTGAAAAACTCAAACGTTGATATTCCGGGCTGCCAGTGCCGTTTCCCGGATTGGGTTCTCCCACCAGGCTGTCCAGATTCTGTGAGCCATTGCCACCGGCTTCGATAACATGAATATTCAGGGCTGTGATATTACGGATTACATCATATACGATCTCGTCATATTCAATCGGTACGCAGCCAAAGCAGATGTCTGGATTGCCGTCCCAGTGGGGTCCCCCTGTCTGTTGTTCCAGAAGGATGACATCTCCCGATGTGAGAGGCGCTGTATCAATCAGTGCGAGCGTTGCCAGGGCGCTCGCACGATTGATGCTTCCTGATACCGAGCCTGTTTCCGGTAAAATGGTTGCGACCTTGATTCTCGCGTCCGGTATCAGTCCCGTAACTCCGTAGAGGTTGTCCTCTGCGGCGAGTATGCCAAGTACCGCAGTGCCATGGCTGCAGTCATTGGACAGAGGGTTGAGGGTCGAGCTCACTTCGGGGCCAACCAATGCATCCTCATTGGCATTGATCGGGAGAAGATCTTCATGGGTGAACGTCCAGCAATGTTCCACATCCGCGACGGTGATACCGCTGGCATTGATATCGGTATTGGCATAGACATAGTCTGTATCGATGCCAAGAGGCGCTGCTGACGTATAGGTTTGAAGATCGGTAAATATCGGTGTGTCAGTATCGATATCCTCAGGGGCGGCGGTGAGCTGCATTGAGGCATAGGCCAGTTGTACATAATCCGCGGAATTCAAGAAGTCGATCAATGCTTTCGTGGAGGACCCTTTGGGTAGTGCGACCATGAAGTACTGACTCAAATCCGCCAGTTTCGCGTTCGTGTTCTGTTGTGCCTCCAGGCGTCTTTTGGCCAGTGTGTCCGGGGAGACGGGCAGCGCCTGAGTGATCTTTCCGCCTGCATCGGATATTTTTAGGTTGATCTGTTGCAGTGCGCTGACCAGTCGCGTGTTCTTGCTGTCTGACGTATACAGGGTGTTGCCCTTCAGTTGGGTATGACTGTTGTCCTGCATCTTCAGGATCAGCGAGCCCGGGTCAGAGTTTTTATTCCATGCATAGTAGTCGGAAACCTTGTCGGTGGTTTCAGACTTTGAGGTTTCGCGTCCACTGTCAGGTTTGCTAAGAATGGGGTCCAGGCGCGCTGCGGATGCTGTAATCGGTGATAGGCTCATGGTGAAAAGCAGCGTGCAGCATGCTGCCAATTTATGTGTCTGTCTCATCATCTCTCTCCGTATACTGGCCGTTTTGCTGTGTTCTTCTATCCTGGCTATGCAACTCAATAAGGTTTGCGGCAGGATGTACGTTCAGTAGTGCATGGGTCGTTGTTTGTTGGTTGCAGCACTACAGTTTCGTACAGGCTAACGGATATACGGTGACCGGTAAGTGCGGTGCCGCACCTCGGATTAGTGACAAAATCACCCACCGGTTACCCAGGATGAGCATGAAAATCTGGAGTGTCCGCGTGACCAGTGGGTTGTGACCCATCCGGGAGAAGCCAATCCGCGCTGGACAAGTGAATTGGTTTTGTTCGTTAATAGTTGATGATGCCCACCCAACTGAGAATTCCGAGATGAGTACTGACAACCAACTCCAGAATCCGAAGAGCAAACTGACGGTCCGCAACGCGAAACCGCAGGATGTGCCGGGAATATGTGATCTGACACGGCGTGTCTACCAAGCCTCCGGGATGCAGGGTTATTCCCATGGGGCGGTACTCGGGCAGATCAACCATTTTCCGCAGGGCCAGTTTGTCGTGCTGGTGGATGACAAGGTGGTAGGGTATTGCGCCACCTTCCGTGTGCGGGAGAAGCTTGCGTTAAGCAAACACGGCTGGGTTGAAATCACCGGTGGTGGATACGCCTCTCGGCATGATCGACTTGGCGACTGGCTCTACGGCATGGAGGTATGCGTCGATCCGGAGTACCGGGGATACAGGCTGGGGCAGCGACTCTACAACGAACGTAAAAAGCTCTGCGAAACACTGGGGTTGAAAGGCATCGTGTTCGGTGGGCGACTGCCAAGCCTGAAACGGCGCCTGGCTCAATATGGCACCATCGATAACTATCTCGATGCCGTCAAAAGCAAGAAGAAGCGCGACCCGGTACTGTCGTTCCAGTTGCATAACGGTTTTGAAATAATCGGTGTGCTGCCCAATTACCTGCAGGAAGATCGCGAATCCCTGGGGTATGCGGTCCACCTGGTATGGCGCAATCCCAAGGTCGATCAGAACGAGCTAATCGGTAAGGAGAAGAATTACGGAACGAGGCTGCCGGACAGTGTGCGTGTCGGTACGGTTCAGTATATGCAGCGGCGTGTGCATTCGTTTGAGGAGTTCATCAGCTTCGTAGCCTACTTCGTCGACGTGGTGGCGGATTACAAGGGGGACTTTGTGGTCTTTCCCGAGATGTTTACCCTGCAACTGCTGTCGATCGAGGATCAGGAACTTTCTCCCGCTGAGTCGATCGAGGCATTGACCAAGTACACCCCGCGTTTCAAGGAAGCCATGCGCGAGATGGCGCTGCGTTACAACATCAACATCATCGGCGGTTCGCACCCCACCCGAGTGGCCAATGGCCGGGTGGAAAACATCGCCTATATCTTTCTGCGTGACGGTACCGTGCACGAGCAACCGAAGATTCACCCGACACCCAATGAGGTCTACTGGTGGAACATCGAGGGTGGCAGTGATCTGCATGCCATTCAGACCGATTGCGGACCCGTGGGAGTGTTGATCTGTTATGACTCGGAGTTTCCGGAACTGGCCCGACACCTGACCGATCAGGGGGTGCAGATCCTGTTTGTTCCGTTCTGTACGGATGAACGTCAAAGCTACCTGAGGGTGCGTTACTGTTGCCAGGCCCGGGCGGTCGAGAATCAGATCTATGTGGTGATGTCCGGCAATGTGGGAAATCTGCCCAATGTACACAACATGGACATCCAGTATGCACAGAGTGGCATCTTCACCCCCTGTGACTTTTCTTTCGCCAGGGATGGCATTGCTGCGGATACCACGCCGAATGTGGAGATGGTGGCGATTGCAGACCTCCGCACCGAGACCCTGGTGATGGCCCGCAACAGCGGTACCGTGAAGAATCTCAGTGACCGGCGCCACGACCTGTACAGCGTCAACTGGCGTAAGCGCTGAGTGTTCAGCGCCAGCCAACGAGCGCTTCAATCGATCCTTGGTGGTCAGCGTACGGGGATAGGTGCCGAATCAGAGGTTCCTGATTCGGCAACCGCACGCATGTCCGATCAATGATAAGCCTTGGGCTGTGTAAGGTGAACGCGGCGGGAGCCCCGGCTGGAGGCGTTGCGTCGGTTTTGCACCATCAGTTTGCGTGTGATCTTTGCTTCAAGCAGGTTGATGATGCGCTCATCGATATTTTCCGAGAGTTTCATTTCGCCGACACAGTGCAGGAAATCCGCAATCTGTTCAAGTTCACGGACACTGCCGCGGGCCGGCATGAGGCCCTTGTCTACGGTCGCCAGCATCAGACCGAGTTCAAACATGCGATCATCATCCGGGACATTGGGGTATTTTGAATCGTAGTCGTTTTTCATCACTCTCTCCAGCGTCGCGCTCAGGTCTCCCGGGGCGTCCAGCCAGGGACTCAGAGATCGTCGTTTCGCTTTCCCTATGGCTTAAGCATAGAACCCGCAGGCCTGTGGAGGCTGGCATAATGCCGCAGGTTGGCTGTGAACTATTCACAGGTTTGATGATGCAACGCAAGGGAGGCAGCCCGTAAATGGCCGACCCGCAGGCATCGGCGTCGGATTCGGTTGGGCCCTTACAGGTTGGAGTATACTGAACAGGTGATGGTCAGGCGGGGGCGGGACCGATCCTGTCTCATGCGGCTTTCGGAGGAACCTTGAAACGTTCGTTGTTGGTACGATTCGGTATCGTAATATCGATTTTGTTTCTGCTGGCAGTGTCGGGAATGCTCAGTTCAGTGTTCATCGCCGAGACTGCGGGAGGCTATGCGGCTGCCATCAACCAGGCCGGTACCCTGCGTATGCAGTCCTACCGGATTACCAGCAGTCTGGTCCAGGGTGGTGATTACACCGGTCTGCAGGACAGCAACCGGCTCGAGCGGCTGGTGGATGAGTACAATCAGCGTCTTTACAGCCCACGCATCCAGGATATCCTGGCGAAAGGCCCGAGTCCGCAGGTCATTGAAACCTATCAGCGGGTCGAACATGAGTGGCGCCAGGTGATGTTGCCAAACCTGGAGGTCTACATGCGTCAGGCCCAGCAGGACGGAACACCCGACAGGCTTGGCGTGCAGGCGAGACTTCGCCATCTTGGAAAGGTGGATGAGTTCGTTGAAGATATCCACCGTTTCGTCGCCGCACTGGAGCTGGATGCTGAGGAGAAAAACCGGCAGTTGCGAGCCATCCAGCTGGTGTTGCTGGCGCTGACCTTTGCTCTTGCGCTGATCAGTCTCTATTTCACCAAGCGTTATGTCCTGCTACCCCTGCAGGACCTGATGCGTTGTGCCCGGGCAGCCAGCCATGGGGATTTCTCCATCAGAAGCGCCTATGTGGGGGAAGACGAATTGGGCCAACTCGGTCAGGCCTTCAATGTGATGGCAGAGGATCTGTCAGTGATCTATGCGGATCTGGAATCCCGGGTATCGGAGAAGACACGCGACCTGTCGCGCAGCAATCGATCCCTTGAACTGCTCTACTCCGCCACCAAGCGATTGAGCGAGTCCGATTTCGATGCGTTGACTCTGGAGGCGGTGATTCACGATATTGAGCAGTTGCTGGGTGCCGAGAGCGGCACCATCTGCCTGGTAAAACCCGGTGAGGAGGAGATGTACCGTTTCGCCTCAACCCTCGAAAACCAGGATGCGATAACGACAACGGGGGGGCAGGACTGTCCCCAAGGCGTGGAGGACGGGGGGTCTCATCGTTATCGACTGGACCCTCCGCTACGGGAGCGACCTGTGCAGGGATTTTCTGCCCCGATCCGGGATGCGCAGCAGAACTACGGGGTGATGTGCATTGAGTTTTCCCTGGAGCCCGAGTTGGAGTCCTGGCAGGAGCGATTGCTCGAAACTGTTGCGAGTCATATTGCCCTGGCGATCAATCTGGCACGCCAGCTATCGGAAAAGCGGCGCCTGGCCTTGTTGGAAGAACGCAGTGTGATTGCCCGGGAACTGCACGATTCCATTGCCCAATCCCTCTCTTATCTGAAGATTCAGGTCAGTCGCCTCGACAAGGCGCTGCAGGAGGATCAGGACAAGGCTTCGCTGCTGCAACTGACCTCGGTGCTGCGTTCCGCTCTCAACGGGGCCTACCGGCAACTGCGGGAGTTGTTGACCACCTTTCGTCTGCGGGTCAATGAAGCCGATCTCGGTGCGGCGTTGGCGAGTACGGTCAGGGAGTTTTCCGAACGTTCCGGCATCGCCATTGCCTATGACAATCAACTCGGCTTCTGCCGCCCCTCACCGAATGCCGAGATCCATGTCATCCAGATCCTGCGCGAGGCCCTTTCGAATGTGATCCGGCACGCGGAAGCCACCCAGGCCAGTGTGCGGCTGCTGGGAGACCCGGACGGTTGGGTCGAGCTCGCCATCGAGGATAATGGCATCGGTATCGATCCCCAGAGTGATATGATGCAGCATTATGGTCTGCCGATCATGAAAGAGCGGGCCGCCTGGTTGGGTGGTGATCTGGTGATCGAGGAGATGCCCTGGGGGGGCACCCGAATCCAGCTGCGCTTCAACCTCAGCGACAATGATGATACGTCAGTCGGCGATCCCATCGCGGAGCGAAACAGTCATGTCTGAATCAGAAATCCACACAGTCCTCACCATTGACGATCATCCCCTGTTCCGCAAAGGGGTCTCGGACCTGATCGGAATGGATGCGAGTCTGAGACTGGTGGGCGAGGCCACCAATGGGCAGGAGGGACTGCTGCTCGCTCAACAGCTCAATCCGGACCTGATTCTGCTCGACATCAACATGAAGGGGATGAATGGTCTGGAGACCCTCCGTGCATTGAAGAAGACCGATGTGGACTCTCTGATCCTGATGCTGACCGTATCGGACAATGAGGAGGATGTACTCATGGCGCTGCGTATCGGCGCCGACGGCTATCTGCTCAAGGACATGGAGCCGGAGGACATTCTCGAATCGATCCGCAAGGCGCTGCAGGGCACCCTGGTGATCAGCGAACGACTGACTCAGCTGCTGGCCAAGGCATTGCGGGATGAGGAGAAGAGCGTCGATACGGGAGACCTGATTCCGCTGACCTCCCGGGAGCAGGAGATCCTGGAACAGATTGCCAACGGTATGAGCAACAAGCGCATCGCCGACGCCCTCGATATCTCGGAGGGTACCGTCAAGGTGCACGTCAAGAACCTGTTGAAGAAGCTCAATCTGCACTCCCGCACCGAGGCGGCGGTGTGGGCCCTGAGACGTCTCTAAGGATCTACCCTGTCGGTAATAAAGACTACCCATTAATAAGTAAACGAAGCTACCAATAAATTAGTAACTTATTGAAAAATAAGTGATAATTGTCAATTTATCGGGTCATTGATTGATCCAGATCAAAGTCCTCCCTTACCCCGGGTGAAACACTGATTCCTCATCAGAGGTGATCCGTGAACAGACCCATCCATCGAACCCAATTCCTGCGTGGCGACCTGAGTGGCGGCCGTCAGGGCATCCGTCCGCCCTGGTCCAAGCCTGAGGCGGTTTTTACCGATGTCTGTGAACGTTGCGGAGACTGCATTCAGCGCTGTCCGGAACAGATTCTGGTCAAGGGTTACGGCGGTTTTCCACAGGTGGACTTTTCCCTGGGGGCCTGCACCTTCTGCCATGCCTGTGTCGAGGCCTGTCGCTACCCGGTGTTTGAGTCCGCCGATGCGGCTCTGGTAACGCCCTGGCAGCTGGAGGTCTCAATCACCCAGGACTGCCTTTCGATCCGTGGAATCGTGTGTCGCAGCTGTGCCGATGCCTGTGAGCGTGCGGCGATCCGCTTTCAGCTTCAAACCCGGGGCCGTTCCATACCCCACGTACTCGACTCGCACTGTAGTGGCTGCGGTGAGTGTTTCGCGGTCTGTCCCAGTCAAGCGATTTCCATTTTACCGGGCCAGCGGGACTGCGCCGCCTGAGCCCTTCGAGGAGATACCCTGTCATGAATATCTGCAGCCTGATTGTCCACACTCAACCCGAACGAGGAAGCGAGGTCTCCCAGCGCCTGGAGGCGTTCAATGGCGTCGAGGTTCATGCCGGTCAGGAGAGTGGAAAGCTGATCGTTACGGTCGAGGACGAGGGCGAGTCCATCTCGCCTGTGTCGGAAACAATGAATGCGTTGCGGGACGTTGAAGGGGTCGTCAGCACGATTTTGATTTACCACTACGGTGGCGAGGAATCGATGGAGGAAATGAACCGTGAAATTAACTAGACGCGAATTTATCAAGAGCAACGCCGTCGCCGCTGCTGCATCGGTGGCTGGGGTCACCCTGCCGATGGGCGGCGCCTCCGCGGCCGAAGGTGATGATGGTATCCGTTGGGACAAGGCTGCCTGCCGCTACTGCGGAACCGGCTGCAGTGTGCTGATGGGTGTGAAGGATGGCAAGGTAGTGGCCAGCCAGGGTGATCCCGATGCACCGGTCAACAAGGGCCTCAACTGCATCAAGGGCTACTTTCTGCCGAAGATCCTCTACGGTGAGGACCGCCTGACCAAACCCCTGCTGCGTAAAACCAATGGCAAGTTCGACAAGAACGGCAAATTCGAGGAGGTCAGCTGGGATGAGGCCTTCGATGTCATGGCCGAGAAGTGGAAGGCCGCGCTCAAGGCCAAGGGTCCCAGTGCTGTAGGCATCTTCGGTTCCGGTCAATGGACCGTATGGGAGGGTTATGCCGCATCCAAGTTCATGAAGGCGGGCCTGCGTTCAAACAACCTGGACCCGAATGCCCGTCACTGCATGGCCTCCGCGGTAGGCGCTTTCATCCGTGGTTTCGGCATCGACGAGCCGATGGGCTGCTACGACGATTTGGAACATGCGGATGTGTTTGTGCTCTGGGGCGCCAACATGGCGGAGATGCACCCGATCCTCTGGTCGCGTCTGACCGACACCCGCCTGACCAAGCCGGGCTGTGAAGTCCATGTGATGTCCACCTATGAGCATCGCTGCTTCGAACTGGCCGACAATCCGATCGTATTCGCCCCTCAGACCGATCTGGTGATTGCCAACTACATTGCCAACTACATCATCCAGAACAAAGCCTATAACCAGGACTTCATCGACAAACACGTCAACTTCAATGCCACCACCACCGACATCGGCTACGGTCTGCGTCCCGAGCATCCGCTGGAGAAGGCGGCGAAGAACGCGGGCAAGGGCAAGTTCAACAAGGTGAGCTTTGATGAGTACGCCAAGCTGGTCTCGGAGTACACCCTCGACAAGGCACACAAGATGTCCGGGGTGCCGAAGGAGAACCTGGAGCGACTCGCCAAGGCCTATGCCGATCCGAACAAGAAGGTGACCTCCTACTGGACCATGGGTATGAATCAGCATACCCGCGGTGTGTGGATGAACGGACTGGTCTACAACATCCATCTGCTGATGGGCAAGATCTCCCAGCCCGGCAGCGGTCCCTTTTCGCTGACCGGTCAGCCGAGCGCCTGCGGCACCGCGCGTGAGGTGGGCACCTTCGCCCATCGTCTGCCTGCCGACCTGGTGGTGAAGAACCCGGCTCACCGGGCGTTTGCCGAGAAGATCTGGAAACTGCCCGAGGGCACCATCAACGAGAAGGTGGGATTTCATGCCGTGCTGATGCACCGCCAGTTGAAGGACGGCGTGATGAACTGCTACTGGCAGCAGTGCAACAACAACATGCAGGCCGCAGCGAACATGAATGAAGAGTCGCTGCCCGGCTGGCGCAACCCGGACAACTTCATCACCGTCACCGATCCCTACCCGACGGTTTCAGCCCAGGCCGCCGACCTGATCCTGCCCACCGCCATGTGGATCGAGAAGGAGGGGGCTTACGGAAACGCCGAGCGGCGCACCCAGTTCTGGCGTCAGCAGGTGCAGGCGCCGGGTGAGGCAAAGTCGGATCTGTGGCAGACCATGGAGTTCTCCAAACGGTTCAAGATGGAAGAGGTCTGGCCGGAAGAGTTACTCGTAAAAATGCCGGAATACCGGGACAAGACCCTCTACGAGGTGCTGTATGAGAACGGTCAGGTGAATCAGTTCCCCTACGAGGGCAAGATTACCGATGACCGCGGCAATGAATACGCCAACGACGAATCGGAACACTTCGGCTACTACGTGCAGAAGGGCCTGTTCGAAGAGTACCGGATGTTCAACTCCGCCAAAGACCGGATCAAACCGGGACACGAAATGGCCGAGTTCGACGCCTACCACATGGCGCGCGGTATTCGCTGGCCGGTAATCGATGGCAAGGAAACCCTGTGGCGTTTCAGTGAAGGCTATGACCCGCATGTGGAGAAGGGCAGCGGATTCCAGTTCTACGGCAACAAAGACAAGCGGGCCAACATCATCTTCGGTCCCTACGAACCGCCCGCCGAGGTGCCTGACAAGGATTTCGATCTGTGGTTGTGCACCGGTCGTGTGCTTGAGCATTGGCACTCCGGTTCAATGACCCGGCGGGTGCCTGAACTCTACCGGGCCGTGCCAGATGCGGTGGTGTACATGCATCCGAACGATGCCAAGAAACGTCACCTGCGCAACGGTGCCATGGCCAAGATCAGTTCACGTCGTGGTGAGATTGTGTGCAAGGTCGACACCAAGGGTCGCAACCGTACACCGGAAGGGCTGGTGTTCATTCCCTGGTTCGATGCGGGACGTCTGGTCAACAAACTGACGTTGGACGCAACCGATCCGCTTTCCAAGGAAACGGATTACAAGAAGTGTGCGGTAAAGATTGAAAGAGCGTAGGAGGCCGGAGGAGAGAGATCCGGACGCACAAGGCAAGGGTCTTGTAGCAAGCCGGAAAATAAGTGCGGGGACCTCGCACATAAAAAAACGGCCACTCGGTGTAACGGTGGGGCTGCGCCCCACCTGATCCGGGTCATTCATGAATTGGTGGCATGTGGTTTCTCAGGTAAGTAACGATGTCCGAGTCCGAGAAAAAAAATGAGCTGAACCGTCGCCAGTTTCTGGGCAATCTGCTCAGGACGGCCTGCGGTGTCGGGCTGGTCGGCATGGGTCTGGGACTCTATGCCCAGCGCGCCGCCTCGTTGCCGGCTCAGGTCATACGTCCCCCGGGTGCACTGCCTGAAGAGGACTTTCTCGGCGCCTGTATCCGTTGCGGTCTGTGTGTCAGGGACTGTCCCTACGACATCCTGTCGCTTGGGGCGATCGGTGAGCAGGTGCCTACCGGAACACCCTATTTCATTGCCCGAACGGGCCCGTGTGAGATGTGTGAGGACATTCCGTGTATCAAGGCCTGCCCCACCAACGCCCTGGATCACAGCCTTACGGATATCGAGGCGTCGCGTATGGGTCTGGCTGTGGTGGTGGACCAGGAGAGCTGTATTGCGTTCCAGGGATTGCGCTGCGAGGTCTGCTTCAACATCTGTCCAATCCGTGGTCGCGCCATATCCCTGGATCTGCAGCACAACGCCCGCTCCGGTAAGCACGCCCTGTTCATTCCGGTGGTTCACTCCGAAGCCTGTACCGGGTGTGGACTCTGCGAACGCGCCTGCATCCTGGAAGAGGCGGCTATCAAAGTATTCCCCACCCATCTGGCGAAAGGTGAGTTGGGTAAACACTATCGTCTTGGTTGGCGAGAGAAGGCAAGGAAGGGCGAGGCACTGGTCTCGCCCGATGCCGAACACCATTACAACCTGCCTGAGGGCGTGCAATACGATCTGCAGGGCAAGGGACTGATCCTCGAGGGTGAGGCGGTGGAGAAACCGGTAACGAAGAGTCCGCTGGATACCCTCAACAACAGTTTTCTGGATAAGCCGTGATGATTGAAGCAGGCAAAATCGGCAAAGAGGCGATCGCGAACAAAGGTTGGTTGATGGCGCACCGGTACCTGATCCTGCGGCGTATCAGCCAACTGGGTATTCTCGCAATTTTTCTCAGCGGTCCCTTGTTCGGCCTATGGATTGCCAAGGGTAATCTGGCCTCCAGCCTGACCCTGAATGTACTGCCACTGACCGATCCCTATGTAATGTTGCAGGGCATGCTCTCCGGGGTGATGCCGCAGACCGCCGCGTTGATCGGCGTGGCGATCGTTGTGCTGTTCTATTTTGTGGTCGGTGGACGTGTGTACTGTTCCTGGGTCTGTCCGGTCAACATGGTGACGGACCTGGCGGCCTGGCTGCGACGCAGGTTGGGCCTGCGGGCGTCATCTCAATTGTCACGCAATGCCCGCTACTGGATGCTGGGGTTGACCCTGGTGCTTCCGTTGGTGAGCGCAGCAGGCATTGTCTGGGAACTGGTGAATCCGGTGTCAGTAATGTTTCGCGGCATCGTGTTCGGTATCGGTGCAGGCTGGTTGTTGATTGCAGGTGTGTTTCTGTTCGACCTGCTGGTGGCAAAAGACGGTTGGTGTGGTCACCTCTGTCCGGTGGGGGCTTTTTATAACCTGTTGGGCAGCAAGAGCCTGGTGAAGGTCAACGCAGTGCGGCGTAGTGCCTGTGACGATTGCATGGAGTGTTATGCGATATGTCCCGAACCCCAGGTGATCAAGCCGGCCCTGAAAGGTGAGAAAAAGCATTTGAGTCCGGTGATTTTGTCATCGGACTGCACCAACTGCGGACGTTGTATCGATATCTGCGGTAAGCACGTTTTCAGCTACGGCGGGCGTGGTGCCGTTGAGGTGAAGCTGAGCGGATCCAACAACGATATCCAAGGTGGCGTCAAGGTCTGACGTGCGCGTCACAAGGTTTTCGATTATGAGAATGATGAGGGAGAAAGCTATGAAAAAGACTGCAAAATTGATCGTCGTAGCGATGAGTGTTTTGCTCTGTTCGGCTTCGGCCCTGTCGGCCGAAGTCAAATCCCTGCGTGGCGACGACATCGCCACCAAGGCAAAAGCGCCGGAACGCATGGAGGTCATGAACGTCAAGGGCGGTATTGAACGCAGCTATAAACTACAACCGCCAATGGTGCCGCACGAGGTTGAAAAGTATGAGATCAACCTGAAGGTCAATGCGTGCCTTTCCTGTCACGGGGAAACCACTTACCAGGAGAAACAGGCGCCCAAGGTGGGTGAGAGTCATTACGCAACCCGTGATGGGAAGGTTCTGGAACACATCTCCAGTCGGCGTTATTTCTGTACTCAGTGCCATGCTTCTCAGATGGGTGCTGATCCATTGGTGCAGAACAATTTTCAGGGTGCCAAATAACCCTTTCCGGATTGTCGGCAGACCGGCCGAATTCGATTGACCTCATGTATCAAGGCAGGGTGTAACCATGAATCAAAATACCAAGCGCAGTGCGATTGTACTTGTGGGAGTCGGCATCATCGCGGGTGTCATTCTCTGGGGTGGCTTCAATACGGCAATGGAGATGACCAACACGGAGCAGTTCTGCATCTCATGTCATGAAATGGAAGAGAACGTCTACCAGGAACTCAAGGAGACTGTCCACTTCACCAACCGTACCGGTGTGCGCGCTACGTGTCCGGACTGTCATGTGCCCAAGGAATGGGTGCACAAGTTCGTGCGTAAGATTCAGGCGAGCAACGAGCTATATCACAAAATGCTCGGCAGTATCGATACACCTGAAAAATTTGAAGCCAAGCGCCTCGAACTCGCGGAGCATGTGTGGGCCTCAATGAGAAAGACCGATTCCCGTGAGTGCCGCAACTGTCACAAGTTCGCTTCCATGGACCTCGATAAACAGACGCCGCGCAGTGCCGATGCCCATGATCCCCACTACTGGGACGCGATGGATGGTAACGAACCCAGGAAGACCTGTATCGACTGTCACAAGGGCATCGCCCATTCGTTGCCGGCAGGTTATGATCCTGCCAAGGAATACTAGTCGACCGGTAGGATCGATTCGAATGACATGTTGCGATGAACTGCGCAGGGCAGTGCATCGCAAACCACGAGGCCAGAAGAATACAACAGATGGATGCAAGCAGTAGCTACAACGATCAGCTGACGACACTAAGTCAGAAAACCCGGACTGGGGGTGGTTCATGCTGAGGGACTCCTACAACCGGGCCATCCATTATCTGCGGCTTTCGGTGACCGATCGATGTGATTTTCGCTGTTTTTACTGCCTGCCCAGGGAATATAGGGATTTTCAAACGCCGGATGATTGGTTGACGCCTGAAGAAGTCGAACGAATCGTCTCTCTTTTCGTGGGGTTGGGTGTACGCCATGTGCGTCTGACCGGAGGTGAACCCCTGGTCAGGCGGGAATTGGTGGAAATTACCCGGCGCATCGCATCCCTGTCTGACATTCGTGAGATATCACTCAGTACCAACGCGTCGCAACTAGCCGGAATGGCCGGGCCTTTGCGAAAGGCGGGGGTGTCCCGACTCAATATCAGTCTCGATTCCCTCGATGAGGCGAACTTCAAGCGCATTACCGGCAGCCGATTGCAACCGGTGCTTGACGGGATCGAAGCCGCCAAAGCGGAAGATCTAAACCCCATCAAGATCAATATGGTGGTGATGCGTGGCATCAATGATCATGAGGTCGAGGCGATGATCGAGTATGCGCGTACCCACGCTTTAACTCTGCGTTTCATCGAAACCATGCCAGTCGGTGATGGGGGGCGGGCGGCCAACGAACATTTCCTGTCGTTGCGCAGGGTCGAGGAAAGGCTTAGACGGCGGTACCATTTGTCCGCTATTGCCCATCAGGGCAGTGGGCCGGCTCGCTATTTCCGAATTGATGACAGTGAGCTTGTGATTGGTTTCATTACACCGCAGTCCCAGCATTTTTGTGAAACCTGTAACCGGGTACGCCTGTCGGTTACCGGTGACCTGCATCTGTGCCTGGGACAGGAAGATCGTCTTGCTTTACGCCCGATGTTGCGAACGGGTGTCAGTGACGAAGGAATACAGGATGCGATTCGTCAAGCAATCCTGCGAAAACCCAAACGTCACGATTTCAAGGAGGCGCCTACGGCGATTCTGCGCCCCATGTCGGCATTGGGTGGTTGAAATCGTTCGAGCAAGTTGCTGAGCTTACGATCCAGTGCGTCCGGTAGCCGCTGTTCGGTCCAGCAAGGAAGAAAGCAGACTAAGCGTTTTGCCTTCAGCCGATCTGCGCCAGGCGGGTCCTGCGAAAATAGGGTAGCAGCGGTTCCTCACACATCTGTATGTATTGATCGTCGTATTGTTTCAGAGCCTCTTCATGGGGTTGTCCCTGAACGAGCGTGTTGATCAGATTGTCACAACTCTGGAATAACCTGAGCTCCTTTTCCAGGTATGACGCCGACTGCTTTTCAGGCGGGGCCAGACCTTTGCCAATGGGTTGGTCTGCAGCCTGCTCAATGGCGAAGAAGCTGGGGCTCACTGCACGGAGTTCCTGGAATTGTCCGCTGCCGATGTCGAACAGGGTGATCAGTTTGGGTGGCCAGATCTGGTAGCCGAGTTCCGGATTCACAGCCTCTCCACGGCCGACCAGGAAAGCCAGAAACAGAACTCCGTCTGAGACTACCGGAATGGGCAGACTCATGTAGTTCGCAAAGGTCAGTGAGGGTCCAATGAGATTCCTGGCCGATGCGGTGATGATGGCGGTGGGAAACAGGTCCGTCATTGTTGGGATCCTCAGGAGTTGGCGACACGCCCGATCCAGCGCAGAAAATCACCACTGAACCAGTCATAGTAGGGGGTCAAAGGTTTTTCTGCATGACGTTCGAAATACTGGGTGAACAGTTTTGCAGCCTGTTTGATTTCCGGTGAGACGTTATCGTCACCCTTGAGGAATGCCGGGATGAGCATGTCATAGAGTGTCCAGATGCGTTCGAATTCGGGAATGATCTCATCCGCGCTTTCGAAGCGTGGGCGGTTATGTATCCAGGGGGCGGGTGGTAGGTTCGGTACCTTGACATCAAAGCGCCGTATGGTGATGAAGGTCTCTTCGCTCAGGTCATAGATCGCTTCGTACTGCGGCTCTGTGATATAGGTGCCTTCCGGGGTGGTGCGGGTGAAATAGATCAACCGCCGAACCATCACATGGCCGTTCTCGACCTTAACCAGAGGCAAAGTGATGCCCCGTTCCATGGGCATCATGTTGGCGTGCTGGCCGATCTGCTGTATGGCTTCTTTCATCGACATGGCATGGACACCGGTACTGAAGATACTGAAGATAAGTAGAGTGACAGCATGGATAAAGATCCTCTTGAGCACGTGCACTACCAGATCGGGTTGTTGGTCACAGTACCACCGTTGGGTAAGAATCCCTGAGCGGTGGCATTGCTCGCGCCAAAGTTCAAGAAGCTTTGAAATTGTGCCGCGGTGACGCGATTATTACAGGTGCCGTTACCCGTGTCGTTGTAGTACACGTGGGTGATGTTGCCTGCGTCGTCGTATTCATATCCTGTAACGTTTACCGCATGAAAACCGGTCTGGGTTCCCCAGCCGGGTAAACCCTGTACATCGCCATTGGCGATTACCCCGCGTCCCTGGGAGAGCGCAAGTTCATACTGACCGATCTGCGCACCGCTCGAAGTCGGAGGAATGTTGGAAGCGGGTACACCGTTGTTGGTCAGAATGGTGGCTTGCTGCGCATCAGTGGTACCACCACTGAAAAATGCCTGATTTTGAGCCGTCACAGCGGTGCCATTTACGTTACTGCCTATGGCAGGTTGTGTCGCGTTACCACCGGCAATGGCATTGTTCATCATCGCCTCCTGACCTGGATTGGCGCCGGTGGCCTGCTGCACGATCTGTCGCGACGATTCGATGCCGCAGTTATTGTAGCTCTGTCCTGGGGTGTTCGATCCCAGGGGGGTTCCGCTCGGACCGGTGGAACCTGCCGCTGGATTGCGCCCCGCAGCCATGTTCTGACAGGCCTGGTTGCCCAGCCTGGGATTGCCCGTTACCCCGGCCAGGCCGATCAGCACCGTGATGCAACCCGGTGGCATGATCACTGACCCTGGATGGGTGCCTGAATCTGTGACCCGGGCAGCAGGCATGTTCATGATGGGAACGGGAAAGGCGCCACGTAAAATCGGATTGGGGGTGGGCACCGGAGCAATGCACAAACTGAAATCACCCATGCGTGCCGCGGGCTGTCCCCCTATCAATACCGTGACAGCTCCAGGGGGCATGATGGGTAGCCCGGGTGGCGGGGCATGTGGAAGCGGCGGAACCACGGGCAGTGTCTGGGGCAACATGCACATGATGCCGTCACCTACTCGGGCAGCGGGTTGTCCGCTCATAATCTGTTCCTCCCGGTTCGATTCATGTCCGTACGGTCGCCTGCTGCTCAGGTGTTGATTTTGACCATCGTGCCTTTGATCGTGATGATGCCACCTGCATCGATATGCACTTTACCCGCCGCCGTTGCAAAGGTGACATCGGTCCCTTTGACCTCAATCTTGCCACCCGAGTCCATGGTGATCGATGAGGCGCCGGTTTTGATGCTGATGCTGCTGCCCGCATCCAGTTCATAATTGGAGCCGACGTTCAGAATGTAATTGGCGTTCAGGTTGCTCACCTTGTCGCCGGTGACATCCTCTTTCAGTTCGCCGTCGACCTCGAGCGAACAGTCGCTTCCGACAATGGTGGTTCTGCCCCCGACCACAGTCTCTACCTTGGCGCCGATGACCTCTTCAGCCTTGGCCCCGGCAACGGTTTCGTTCATCACACCGCCGACAGTGACCTGGTAGAGCCCACCAATGGTCAGTTCCTTGGCCGCACCAATGGTCTCCATGCTGTTCACGCCGATGGTTTCGGTCTTGTTCAATCCCACCGAAAGCGTCTGGTTCATCCCAACCGTGTGCTTCATGTCGAGGCCGATGGTCTCGGTGTGATTCTTCACGACCGTGACGGTCTTGTCATTTTTGACCTGCTCGGTTTTATCATGGCCGACGGTGAGTGAGCGGTTGTAACCGACGGATTCGCTGCGGCTGCTCTCGGTGATATTGGTGTGGTTCTTCTCTGCGTGAATGTAGAGTTCCTCGGAACCCTTTTTGTCTTCGAAACGGATCTCGTTGAATGTATTGGTGTTGCCGCCCTTGGTGCTGCGGCTCTTGATGCCGCTCTGAGTCATGTTTTCCGGCAGTTCATAAGGGGGCATCTGGTCCGCGTTGTAGACCCGCCCGGTGATGATCGGCCGATCGGGGTCGCCCTCGAGGAACTCCACGATCACCTCCTGGCCGATACGTGGTATGTGCATTGCACCCCAGCCCTTGCCCGCCCATACCTGGGCGACCCGCACCCAGCAGGAACTGTTCTCATCGCTGGCGCCATAGCGGTCCCAGTGGAACTGGAGCTTTACCCGGCCGAATTCATCGGTATAGATCTCCTCGCCCGATTTTCCCACCACGACCGCGGTTTGCGGACCCTGCACCATGGGTTTGGGCGTGATGCGGGCGGGGCGGTAACTGGCCTTGCTGTCCATCGCGTTGAATTCACAGGTATACAGAGGTTCCTCGGCGATCTCCGGTACCGATTCGAAGGCATCCGAATGCAGGGTGTGGGTGGCGCCGGTGACCAGGTACTCCTTGTTCTGATCGCCCCGGGGGTGATCGGTCAGAGTGAACAGTCCGCCGGTGGTGACGCCCCGGGCGTTGCCTTTCGCTGCCAAAACTTCGTGCTGTACCTGAAGCTCCTCGATGCGATGCTTGGCATAGGATTCACCGTCCGATGCCTCGCCATATTCACCCGGATAATCGAAAATCTCCAGGTCGGAGTAGGGATGGCTTCTCGGCAGCGGGGCGTTCGTTGAGAGATCTGTCTTCGGATTCTGAAAGTTGTAATCCGTGTGTGCGTACCAACCCGGCTGTACGGAACGCGTGAAGGTCCAGCTGTGGACATAGTCGCGATGCCGGCTGGCGCCTGCTTCGGTCTCGGCCAGATAAGGAATTTCAGGATAGGCGTCCAGGACCGCATGTGAACTGTAGTCGTCGCAGAGGATCAGGATGTGCTTGCCGGCCACGTGTTTGAAGTAGAAGTATATGCCCTCCTGCTCCATCAGGCGGCTGACGAAATTGAAATCGGTCTCCCGATATTGAACACAGTATTCCCACTCCCGGTAACTGGCGCTGAGGTGATCTTCGAAATCCGTGAAACCGTTGTCTCGAAACACCGATTTGATGATGTCAGGTACGGTTTTGAACTGGAAAATCCGGCAGTCGGAGGTGCGCGTCAGGAGCCACAGCCAGGGTCTCAGGGTGGCCCGGTAGTGGGCGAAATAGGCGATGTGGCCGACCTGGGAAAACTGACTGACAAAGCCGTTGAAATAGCGTGGGCTGGTATTGACCATGTCGACTTCGACGGTTAACTTCTGGCCCAGCAGGTCATTGTGCGCGACTGCATCGTTGTCGCTCAACAGATCAACCGTGAATTCAAACAGCCGGCCGAGTTCCTCGCGGGCCTCCATTCTCAGAATCAGGAGTTCATCAGGACCCAGCGGGGTCTTGATCCGCAGTTGACGATTGCTCTGTGTAAAGGCCATTGAAGACTCCTGTCGGATGTGTTGAGTCTATTCGCTTAAGTTCAGTATGTGACTGAGAATAGCTTTGGTCAATTGAATTGAACAGGTACTTTGTCACAACGGCCTGCTGGACGGGGATTGGTGCAGATTCGGATGATTGTTGGCCAGGTGATTGTCTGTTCGAATATTTATTGGCACCTGAGGCTTCAGGGGTAGGAGCCTGGCCCGATTCATATCGGGCTGTTATGAAGATCTCTGACAGACGGATGGCGTCATAAATGGATAGAAGCCTGCTGAATCACATCCCTGTTATCTGGCAATAAGAAAAATAAAACATTCGAAGTTTAAAGTGCTTTTGATCCACTTCGCCCATGGAAGCGGAAATCTGTGATTGCCCTGTCGTCATGCAGGGTGCATCAATAAACAGTATCTAAGGGAGCAGTTCGAATGAATGTCATGAATGTATTGTGGTCAGTTGCGCTGACATCCGGGGTGTTATTCGCGCCGACAAGCGTCAATGCCGATGCTTGGAAATTTGGAATCATGAGTGATACCCAGTGGAAGGCCAATCTGGATGGGGAAAACCCGGAAACCGTTGCTGTTGGGATCATCAAACAAATAAACCAGGAGTTCATCCGTCATGGTGTGGAGTTCGTCATCCAGGTGGGTGATTTGACCGATAAAGAGACCGATACCACAAATGGCAATCCGGATAATCGCACCATGGATACCCGGGCGGATGCGGCCCAGCAGCTATATGATGCAGGTATCTGCTTTTTTCCTTTGCGGGGTAATCATGAGTCCTCAGGTGAAGCTGCAAATGAAATGCCGTCACTCTTTCCTCAGACAAGCGGGGCGGGTATGACCTGTGCGGCGAAAAACTTCAGCAGCCCAATGGAGGTTCTGGAAGGGTTGAGCTATGCCTTCGACTATAACAATGCCACCTTTGTTCTGTTGGACCAGTTCACCCGTAAGGACGGCAGCAATAACAATGATACATCCAATGACAACATGCTTGATCAACTGGATTGGATCGCGTCCGAACTCGAAGAAAAAGGCAGGAAACGCCATGGCTTTGTGTTCAGTCATAAGGAATTGATCGGGGCCAATCACAGCGACATCCTGTTTGGATCGAATCCGGCAGTCAATGCAGAAGCTCAAAATGTGTTCTACAAGATTCTCGAAGAAAACGGTGTTCGCTATGAAATCGGTGGTCATGACCACAATCACATGCGCTCCATCATGCTCAGTCCGGATGGTAAGCATCAGCTTCAGAACATCATAACCGCGTCGAACAGCTATAAATTTTATACCCCCAGGATACCGTCCAACGATGACACTTATAACCTGCCGGCCTTTGGCTTCCAAAGGGAGACGCCTATATCCCAGGAGCTTTATAGCGTCGGGTACTATATCGTGACGGTGGATGGCCCCCGGGTGACGGTGGATCACTATGCGTCGGATAACGGTTGCGGTGGGGTATTGGGTGCCAGTGTGGATTGCCGTCTTACCACAACGCCTGCCCTCGAGATGTTCAAGCGGGAAACTTTCGGATACAGCTTGAATGGTCGGGAGTTCCGCGTCGCCCAGGGGGATTCATATACAGTGGTTGAGGATTCCTTTGCGGGTACACACGCCAGGATACTTGACGGTGTAAATGACAGCTTGGCGATGCTGATGGACGGGCGTCCCACGATCAAGGACATCAACACGGGATGGGTGAGCAAGGTATCAGAGAACAATACTCATCGATCTTCAACCCGGGCTCAATCCCTGGCCAGTCATGTGCTGACACTCTGGGGTATGGCTGAGTTGGGTGAGACCGTTACCGATACCTATGTATTGTCCATGAGTTATGACCGCATGCCGAGACACCTGGGCAGAGGCAGTTTCGCACTGGTCAGCAAGGACTCCGATGGTAACTGGGTCAACGCCGTGAACAATAACAGCGGTGGTGAGGCGAAGTTTGTCGTCGGTCCCTGGAGCGAGGGTGACTCTTTGGGTACCTATGGTGTGGATCCCGTGACAAAAACGGTCTGGGCCGTCATCAACTCCGAAGGGGATTTCGCGGTGGGAAGGGACATCCCCGCTGCTGAATGTAACAGCCAGAAACATGCTCGGGAATGTGCTGAGTCAATGTAACGAAAGCAGCATGTTCTTTTAGCTCATGTAGACCCACACGGGCAACAGGTCCGTGTGGGTTTTTCTGGTTATGGGGATGACACGAGCGTTGGTTTCTTGGGATCAGGTGCCTGAGAGGCTTGTTGGCATGTATTGCAAGAAAAGAATGGCATTGAGGGCGTTGGATACAGAAACGGAGTGCGGTGCTCCAGCGACTATTGAGTGGGTGTGTTTTTCGAACGCTTGAAAAAATATTTCAGCCGATCCCGCAACGGGCGATTGCTCATTGGACAGGCGATATTCAGGGGGGCGGGGGTTCTCGGAACCTGATCCCATGCATCCACCACCTGTCCATCAGCCAGTTTCACCAGGCGGCTCGCGGCTGCTTTTACATCCGGGTCATGGGATGAGATGAGGAAAGTGGTGCCAGTGCGTTGATTCAGCGACTGCATCAGGTCGACCAGATGGCGGCCGGTAATGCTGTCGAGGTTCGCGGTGGGTTCATCGGCGAGGATGATTTTCGGGTCCGAGGCCAATGCCCTGGCTACGGCAACCCGCTGTTGCTGTCCTCCTGAGAGTTGATCGGGGCGGCGGTAACCGAGATGTCCGATTTCCACTTCATGCAGCCAGTGATTGGCGATCTCCAGGCTCTCCTTGCGACTTTTGCCTTGCAACTGGCAGACATATGCAACGTTCTCACGGGCAGAGAACACCCGGATCAGGTTATAGGCCTGGAACACGAATCCAATGTGGTTGAGGCGAAAGTAGGTGCGATCATCCCGGTTCATGCTGAGGATATCCTGACCAAGTACCTTGACCTGACCATTATCGGCTGATTCCAGAGCCCCAACGATATTCAGCAGGGTGCTTTTGCCCGAGCCGGAACGTCCGGCCAGCACCACGAATTCACCGGCCTCGATGTCAAGGTCAACACCGTGCAGCGCAGGATAGGGCATGGTGCCGACCCAATAGCACTTATGCAGGTTGCGGGTCTGGATAACGGTGTCGGATGGATGATCGCTCATGGGTCTCCTTATTGTGTGCGCAGCGCCTGACTGAGAGACAGGCGGGTCGCTTTCCAGGCCGGGTAGAGTCCCGCAAGCAGTGCCGCCGCGAGGGTCGCGGTCAGAATCTTGAGTGCCGAAGCACGAGTCAATTGAGGGTGAATAATCGGGTCCATGTAGAAGAATTCAAAGGCGTTGGCATAGCCGGTGAGATCGATGCCCGAGTCCGCGAGGCTCATGACGATCAGACTGCCCACCGCATACCCCAGTATGGCACCGATCAGGATCAACAACACCGCTTCGAGCAACAACATCATGAAAACCTGGCGGCGGTTGGTTCCGATGGCTACCATCACCCCCAGTTCCTTCTGTCGTTCATGCAATGAAATCAGCATGGTGTTGAGGATTTCAGTGAGCACCAGGAGGATCACGACGAACAGCACAACAAACCCGTAGGCATCACTGAACTCGAGCCACTGCCGGACCATTGGATCGAGTTCCTGCCAGGGCATGATTTCATATTTTGTATCCGAGAGCTGCTGAACAAAGGCGCGATACAGCTGTTCGGTCTGGTCATGTTCATCAGCGCGAAACACGATATCGGTTACCGCATCGCCCATCTGCAACCAGTGCTGGGCGCCATTCAGCGTAATCAGCGCCAGGGTACGGTCGATTTGCGGGGCGCCGGTTTCCAGGATGCCGTGCAGGTAGAAGACCTCCGAGACCATCTCACCAGTGGGTCTCTGGGTCATAAGGATCACCCGGTCGCCGAGTTTGGCCCCGAGATTCTGAGCTATGGTTCGTCCCAGTAGCAGTTCGGTACTGACCCCCGGCCTGAGCCAGTGTCCCTCCTTGATGCCCTGATCCATAGAGGTCACCCAGGTCTCCTGCTCAGGGTCCACCGCCATGATCTGAACACCGGCACTGCTGCCGCTGACCGATGCCAGACCGGACGTTCGGATGCGCTCGGTCCATCCGTATATTTCCGGGTTACTGGGTATGAGCCGGGTGATCTCCTCGGGGTCGTCAATCCGGTCACGCAGGTTTTGAGAGGCTTCAAAGCCCTTGGCGTGTATCTGCAGATGCCCGGTGAAGCTGAGGATGAAGTTAGTCTTCATCTGACTCAGCCAGCCATCGTTCATGGCGCTGAGTAATGTCAGGGTGCCGATGCCAAAGATCATGGTCAGCAGGGTGATGGTGGTGCGCCGTCGGTTACGAACCAGATTACGCAGGGCCAGGGCCAGGTAGGTGAATAATCCTAAGCGGCTCGGTTTAGCCATTGCGAATTGCCTCGACCGGTTGCAGCAGACTTGCCCGCCAGGCCGGGTAGATGCCGGAAATGACAGAGGCTACAAAGATCGCCAGCGCAGTGATGCCCAGGTCGTCCAGTTTAAGCTGGGGGTAGATCAGCGGATCAACATAGAAGCGGGAGGTGGAACCCAGCAGTATCGACAGGTCGATCCCCACCAGCCCGGTAAGAAGAATAATCAGGTATCCCAGAAGGGTGCCCAACACTATGCCTATCAGGCCGATGATGCCTGCCTCGGCGATCAGCAACAGGCCGATCTGGTGGCGGGTGGTGCCGATCGCCATGAGAACACCGAACTCCCGGGTTCTGTCCAGCATGGAGAGCAGCAGGGTGTTGAGTTCACCCGCCAGAATGATAAACAACACCACCCCGAGAAAAATATACAGAAAGCCGTTGTGCAGGGTCACCCATTCGTTCATGACCGGAAACATCTCATACCAGGGCATGATTTCAAGCGGTTCGTCTGCAAGGGAGTGGCGCAATTTCTCGGTCAGCTCCGGCAACTGAGCATCATTGACATTAATGGCGTAGGTGGTCACCTGGCCGGACATGTCGAGCATCTCCTGCAACGTGCTCAGGCTGGTGATGGCCATACCGCTGTCGAGTCCCATCTCGCCGCTGGTAATGATACCGACCAGGGAGAATGACTCGGCGATCATCGCGCCATACCGGTCGTAACCGACGATGACAAGCTCATCCCCGAGGGTCACCTGAAGATTCTTAGCCGTGGTGGCGCCCAATATCAGCTGATATTCGTCGCCCGGCTGCAGGAACCGCCCTATACCGATTCGCTTGGGCAGTTCGGTGACCCGGGTTTCCCGTTCCGGGTCCATGCCGATCAGCATCACACCCTGGGTGGTGACATCAGAGGCGGCCAGACCGAAGGACTCAAGGCGTTGACTGTAGCGCTCGACGCCTGCTTCTTCGAGGTGCTCGGCAACCCGCTGCGGAGCGGGTATCGTCAGTGAGAGATCGGGATGCTGGAAGAATCCCTCGTGGTGTATCTGCAGGGAACCTATGATTGCATTCTGGAAGTTGCCCAGCATGTTTCGGTGCAGGCCTTCATTGAATCCCCAGAGGAAGATCAGAGAGGCGAGCCCCACCGCAATTGCCCCTACGGTCAGAATTGTGCGACGCATGTGTCCCAGCAGGTTCAGAAACACAACGTTCAGGAGCGTGATATTCAGCTGAGAGTTCGAACGGAACATCGGCTCTGGTCCTGAAGGGTCGGGACGTTCCCGCCGGTCAGCAAGAATCGCTCATGCTCCGGTTACTCCTTGACCGGGGTGAACAACTCATCGCTCATGGGAACGTTGAATTGAATCGACTGCAGGGTAATGACAGTACTTTTACCACTATCATCCAGTGGTGTCATGGTCCAACGGGTCGGTATGGTCCGTCCTCCCATGGACTCGATCTGGTCGAAGGTCATGCGCCGGCTGATCTTGCTTTTGCAATGATAATCCACTTCCAGTGGAACACCGTCGCCGCGAATGCGTCGAATCAGCTTTTTCCAGGTCACGGTGGTGGTGGGATAGGGGACCGACTCGATGGTGTACACCGCAGAGTCGCCTTCCCCCTCCTGTTCGATGATCTTGTGGGTGTGCCCTTCGATCATGAACTTGGTGTCGAGCAGGTCCTGATTGTTGAAGTCCGATCCCATCCAGGGATCCTGCATCATGGCCGGTGAGATTTTGATCTGACGGCGTAATTTCGGCAGGTACATGGAGAGGACATTGTCCACTTTGAGGAATACCGTGCCCTTGGTTTTGCTCGGGGAGAGAATCTCCATGCGGAAGCGGTTGTGTTGCAGGTCGTCATGACTGCGAAAGGTCATGCTGCGTTGCCAGTCGGGCCGCAGGATATCGATCTTGTATTCCGCGAGTGTGCCATCGGAACGCATCAGGGCTTCCGATTTTTTCAGCAGCGCCAGCGCCGCCGGATCGGAATCGTCGGCAATGCTTGGTGTCGCGATGAAAATCAGTAACAGCAAGGTAAGTAAGGGTCGTACCATGATCGAGATGCACTCCAATGTTTGCCAGTCCCGGCTCAATCAATTATAAGCATTTCATAATATATAGCCAGTTTTCCCCTTTTAAAGTGGGGTAAGAGACTGATTCTACGATATCTATGAGAAAGTGTGGTTTGGGATCAACGGCTGCTGTGGAGTTGATTCATGGCCCGCTGCATCTCGCCCTTGATGATCCAGGGGAGCGCGTCGATAGCCTTATCGATGGCGTTGTCGATGGCCTCCCGATCCGCTTTGGAAGGACGACCCAGGACATAGTTGACCACCGCTGCGCGGTTGTTGGGATGGTCGATGCCGAGCCTCAGGCGTTGAAATCCGGGGGTGCCCAATGCGCTCATGATGTCCCGCAGGCCGTTGTGTCCGGCGTGTCCCCCTGCGGATTTCAGGCGTACCTCGCCCGGTTGCAGATCCAGTTCGTCATGGGCCACCAGAATCTCCTCTGGGGCGATGCGGAAGTAGTTCGCAATACTCGAAACGGCCTGACCGCTGCGGTTCATGAAGGTGGTGGGTTTGAGGAGCCTTACTTCATGGCCATGCAGGTCGAGACGGCACGCCAGGCCATGATGGCGGGATTCGGTGCGGAAGCTCTCATGATGCTGTTCGGCGAGTCGGTCGAGGAACCAGAAGCCAGCATTGTGTCGGGTGGCCTCATAGTCGGGACCGGGATTGCCGAGGCCGACGATCAGGCGGATGGGAACGGATTTCATTGCCGGTATACCGGATCGGGGGGGACAAGCCCCCCCGCTGGAGACTATTCGGTCTCGCTGCCTTCCTCAGGCTCGGCATCCTCCACATCACCCTTGTGGGTGGCGTGGATGGTGACCACGATCGGGTCTTCATTGCCTTCATGGGTGATCAACTCGACACCTGCGGGCAGGGTGACCTCAGAGGCGTGCAGAATCGCACCCAGTTCCAGGCTGCCCAGATCAATCTCGATAAATTCGGGCAGATCCTTCGGCAGACAGCTGATTTCCATGTCGGTCATCACGTGGCTGGCCTGGCCACCGGCCTTGATGCCGGGACAGGTGGCCTCGTTGATGAAGTGCAGAGGAACGTGCAGACGAATCTTCTCGTCGGCCTGCACCCGCTGGAAATCAATGTGCAGGATAAACGGCTTGGCCGGATGACGCTGCAGATCCTTGAGTACCACGGTCTCCTGCTTGCCATCCAGCTTCAAGGTCAGCAGGTTCGAGTAGAAACCTTCGTTTTCCAGCTGGTGAGACACCTCATGGTGCATCAGGGTGATCGGGGTGGGTTCCTGATGGGCACCGTAGACGATGCCCGGTACTTTTCCGGTCCGACGCAGGCGGCGGCTCGCACCTTTCCCCATATCGCTCCGAGATTCGGCGTTGACAGTAAATGTTGAAGACATGATGTCCTCCATATAATCAGTAAGATTCAAAGTAGGTGGCGGTTCGCGACCAAAGCGCCACACCGGCCGCTGACTTCCAGCGGACGCGCGATTCTAGCAGGATTGAACTTTTTTTCCAGTCCCGGCCGGCTTTTCCCGAATTCCCCGGCTGCCCGTTGTGCCCGCCAGGGATGATGTTCAGGATTCGT
Source organism: Candidatus Thiodiazotropha sp. (assembly GCA_040506775.1). Classification (GTDB taxonomy): domain Bacteria; phylum Pseudomonadota; class Gammaproteobacteria; order Chromatiales; family Chromatiaceae; genus Thiodiazotropha. Next base: position 173,204 of record JBEVWC010000020.1, on the reverse strand, counting down.
AGTGGGCCGGATAGGGGGCCCTTGCAACGCCACTGTCGACTGCCGCCCTCGCCACAGCCGAAGAGACCCGGGCTCTCAGGCGGGGGTCCAGAGGCTTGGGAATGATGTAATCGGCACCAAAGGCAAGGCTCTCCAGGCCGTAGGCTTGGAGTACCTCATCAGGCACCGGATCATGGGTGAGGGCCTGCAGGGCGTGGACTGCGGCGATCTGCATGTCCTCGTTGATCCGCGATGCGCGGACATCGAGGGCGCCGCGGAAGATGAACGGAAAGCCCAGTACGTTGTTGACCTGATTGGGGTAATCGCTGCGCCCGGTGGCCATGATGGCATCGTCCCGCAGCCGTTTGACGGTTGAGGGTCGGATCTCAGGAACCGGGTTGGACAGGGCGAAGATGATTGGCTTGTCGGCCATGCTGGTGACCATCAACTCACTGACCAGATTGGCCCCGGACACACCAATGAAGATGTCACAGCCCTGCATGGCCTCCTCCAGGGTGCGCTTTTCCGTCTCCGCGGCAATCGCCCACTTGTGGGGATTCAGGTCCTTACGCTGGGTATGGATGATTCCGCCCCGGTCGATGACATAGAAATTATTGCGGTGCGCGCCCAGGCTGGTCAGCAGCCGCACGATGGCAAGTCCCGCCGCACCCGCGCCTAGGATGGTGAATTTGACCTCGGAGAGGGACTTGCCCTGCAGTTCCAGGGCGTTGAGCAGGCCCGCGGCGGCAATGATCGCGGTACCGTGTTGGTCGTCATGAAAAACAGGTATATCGAGTTGCTCGATCAGCGCCTGCTCAATCTCGAAACACTGGGGCGCCTTGATATCCTCCAGGTTGATCCCGCCGAAGGTGGGCGCGATACGCATCACGGTCTCGATGAACTCCTGAGGCCGCTTGGCGTTCACTTCGATGTCGAACACGTCGATATCGGCAAAGTGCTTGAACAGCACCGCCTTGCCTTCCATCACCGGCTTCCCCGCCAGGGGACCCACGTCACCCAGACCGAGCACCGCGCTGCCGTCGGTGATGACGCCCACCAGATTACCCTTGGCGGTATAGCGGTAGGCATTCTGAGGGTCCTCATGAATATGCCGTACCGGTTCGGCGACACCAGGCGTATAGGCGAGTGACAGGTCCCGCTGGGTGTTGTTAGGTTTGGTGACCCGGATTGCGATTTTTCCCGGCGTTGGGGACTCGTGATATTCCAGCGCATCACGATTGATGGCTGCATCAAGATCGTTGTCGAGAGCATCGGTCATAGGTGGCTCCTCAATGGCCGGGAACGGCGATTGAAAAAAGACTTCGGTTGAAAAACAGGGTCAGTCTATGAACAGCGAACTGACCGATTCTTCATTGGAGATGCGGCGCATGGTTTCCGCCAGCAACTCAGCAATGGAGACCTGGCGGATGACACCGCAGTCCCTTGCATCATCGGACAGGGGGATGGTGTTGGTGACCACCAGCTCGTCGAGCCGGGAATTGCTCAGGTTGGTCACTGCCGGACCGGAGAGGACCGGATGGGTACAGTACGCCACCACCTTGGCGGCGCCGTGATCTTTCAGGGCGTTGGCGGCCTGGCAGAGAGTGCCTGCGGTGTCCACCAGGTCGTCGATGAGAATACAGCTGCGGCCTTCCACATGACCGATGATGTTCATCACCTTGGCCACGTTGGGTTGCGGACGGCGTTTGTCGATGATCGCCAGTTCAGCGTCATCCAGGCGTTTTGCCAGGGCGCGAGCGCGCACCACACCGCCTACATCCGGAGAAACCACCACGATATCAGGATGTTTCTGACGCCATACATCGCCCAGCAGCAGCGGGGACGCGTAGACGTTGTCGACCGGTATATCGAAGAACCCCTGGATCTGGTCGGCGTGCAGATCGATGGTCAGAACCCGGTCCGCACCGGCGGTGGCGATCATCTTGGCTGCCAGTCTCGCGGTGATCGGTACCCGCGCAGAGCGGGGGCGGCGATCCTGACGGGCATAGCCGAAGTAGGGAATGACCGCGGTGACACGCTTTGCCGAGGACCAGCGCATGGCGTCGATCATCACCAGCAGTTCCATCAGGTTTTCGTTGGTGGGTGCCGAGGTGGGCTGGACGATGAACACATCCCGGCCGCGCACGTTTTCATGGATTTCCGCCATGACTTCGCCATCGCTGAAGCGGCCAACCTGCATTTTGCCGAGGGGCAGGTTCAGGTGGGTGCAGATTTCGGCGGTCAGCCCGGGATTGGCATTGCCGGAAAATACCATCATGGTGTTGGAGGGCACGGTGCGGATCCCCTGTCTCGATCGTGGTTACCAGAGATATGGCTGGGGCGGCAGGATTCGAACCTACGAATGCTGGGATCAAAACCCAGTGCCTTACCGCTTGGCGACGCCCCAGTTACTGCTTTTCTGCGAGAACGTCTCCCTTCAGAGGGGATTGATTCAGTCCTCGTGCAACGAATCCCTCCAGATCTTCCGGTATCTGGGCGAGTACGCGCTCGGCCTGATCCCTGTCGCTGAAAGCGGCGAAAAGGCACGCACCTGTGCCGGTCAGACGGGCTTCGGCATGCTGATTCAGCCAGTCCAGCGCCCGGGCCACCTCCGGGTGGCGCCTGCGGACCAGGTCCAGGCAGTCGTTTCGATTGTTGCCCTGCAGAAAGGCGCGTATTTTGATCCGGGGTGAGTGGCGTGTCAAATCGGGGTGGCGGAAGATTTCGGCGGTCGAGACGTGGCAGGGAGGGATGATCACCAGGTACCAGGGCTCCGGCAGTTCCAGGTCGGTCAATGTCTCGCCGATACCCTCAGCCCAGGCGGCCTGGCCGTGAATGAAAATGGGTACATCCGCGCCCAGGGAGACACCCAGTTGCTTGAGGGTTTCGAGGTCCAGGTCCAAATCCCAGAGCCGGTTCAGCGCCACCAGGGTAGTGGCTGCATCAGAACTCCCGCCCCCAAGCCCTCCGCCCATCGGCAGGACCTTGTGCAGGTGGATGTCGACTCCCAGGGGGGTATCGCTGCGGGACTGCAGCAACCTTGCCGCGCGGATGCAGAGATTCTGCTCCGCAGGTACGCCGCTGAGGTCGTTCAGCAGGTTGATGCAGCCATCCTCGCGCAGCGTGAAATCCAGACGATCCTGGCGATCGATGAACTGAAATACAGTCTGCAGTTCGTGATAACCATCCGCCCGTCGACCGACCACCCTCAGCATCAGATTAAGCTTTGCCGGGGCCGGGCAGGAGAGTGTGTGGGGCATGGTTCAGTCGGTGGCTTTCAACCGGATCATGGTCGGCTGGATGAAACGGTTGTCCGGATCCCGCTGGTTTGCCGCTTCCCATATCTCGACGGCGCGCTCCCGTTCACCCATCACCCACAGCACCTCACCAAGATGGGAGGCGATTTCCGCATCCGGGCTGATTTCGGCGGCTTGTTGCAGGTATTTGAGTGCGGCCTGCAGATTGCCCTGCCGGTATTCGACCCAGCCCATGCTGTCGAGAATCGCCGGGCTGTCCGGTTTCAAGGCAAGGGCCTCCAGGATATAGGTTTTTGCCTCATCGAGGCGGTCTGTCTGATCGGCCAGGGTGTATCCCAGGGCGTTCAGGGCATCCGCATGCCGGGGTTGCGTGGCGAGAATTTTGCGCAGGTCCTGTTCAAGCAAATCCACGCGCCGCAGGTCGGCGGCGTTCAGTCCCCGTGCATAGAGCAGATCCGTGTTTTCCGGATCCACCTCGAGGGCCCGGGTATACACTTCGTGGGCGGTCTCATAGTCCTGGGCCTCGCGCAGCAGTTCCGCCTCGATCATGAAATACTTGAGTTGATGCTGGGGCTGATTGATACGCAGGCGTTGCAGGGTGTCCCGGGCCTGATTGAGGTTGCCCTGGTCTGAGAGAATTTTCGCGATGCGAATCTGCGCATCTCCCAGGTGATCGCCTTCCACCCGGCTGTAATGGTCGAGCGCACTGTCCAGGTCATCCTGCTGCTCAGCGATGGCACCCAGATAGTAATGGGCTTCATCGCGCTTTTTGCGGTCATGCACCAGTTTCTTCAATTCTTGTTTGGCTTGGTCGTACTGCTCGAGTTGCATGTGTACGATGCCGAGAGAAAAGATGAAATCACCATTCTCCGGTTGCAGTGCGAGAAGTTTCTCAAATTCCTTCAGCGCAGCCTCGGGCTGGTTCAGCTCAATCAGGGTGCGCGCGTAGGCATGTCCAATCTGGACATTCTTGGGGTAGGTCTCACTGGCCTGTTTGAGCAGTGCAATCCCCTCGTCCTTACGTCCCATGGCGATCAGGATGTGGGTTTTGAGGAGTATCCCCTGCGAGGACTCGGCCTCCAGGGCCAGGGAACGATCCACGTAAAGCAGGGCGAGATCCAGCTGCTTTGCATGATTCGCGGTCAGTGCCAGGGCATATTGAGCGTCTGCTGAATCACTGTCATCCGGGACCAGTTGCTGCATGATCGCCAGCGCCTGCCCGGGATTGCCGCTTTTTTCCGCAATCGCCGCTGCCGGAAGGTATCCGGACTGGCCTTGGGCGCTCGCCAGACTGATCATGACCTCGAGTTGGCTGATGGCTTCATCCAACTGGTTGGCGCGTATGTAGAGAATTGCCGCGATCTGGCGAGCCCTGATCTCATCCGGGGCCAGTTCGATCCAGAGCTGTACAGCGCTCAGCGCCTCGGGATACATGTTTGCCTGTAAAGCCAGGCTAGTGGCGCGTTCAGCGGCGTCCGGGGCGCGGGATTCGCGGGCGACCTGAAGGGCGTGCTCGACGGCCAGCGACTCATCGCCCCGTTGTGCGGCGATTTCGCTCGCCAGGGTGTGATAGACGAGGTCCGTGGTCAGCCCCTGGGATGGGGACGAGGGCGAAGCAACAGAGGGTTTCTGGATGTCAGGCGCGGTCTCTTGGCGGGTGGGTGTCTGAGGAGCAGTGCTGGCACAGGCCGTCAGAAAGAGCGTCAGCAGAAGCGGGGATTTATTCATGGGTATGGCAGTGTTTCCCTGGAGCCGGCAGCAGTGCGCCGCTCCGGTTGTAGGTCAAGGGACCTCGTCGATTCTTGAGCTGTCGATTGCCGCAATATGGGGTACTGAAGGCAAAAAGGCAAACCCTCGGGTAACCGCATGATCTGGGTTTATGAGCCTGACTGGATCAAATCAGATCATGTGTTGCCCGTGGATCCTGTAGACAAAAAAATCTTTGGAATGTTGTATTGACTTTAGCAGGTCGAGGCGTCAGAATGCCCGGCTCTCGCTAGGAGGGGTTCCCGAGTGGCCAAAGGGATCAGACTGTAAATCTGACGGCTCCGCCTTCGGAGGTTCGAATCCTCCCCCCTCCACCAAATTTGCCGAGACCTGCGGATGGCTGCGCAGTGGTTTCGGAATCATCCTTGCGGTGCGTGCAGGCAGGGGTGGAACCGGTTGAAGGTTCAGTGAAATCGCGTGCGGTTTCGAAGCGTCGCCGTCTGCCTCGGGCAGGTAATCCGATCGAAAGAACTGTAGCGGTTCTGTAACGATCCGGCGAAGCATCGCTTGGCAGCGCGGGTGTAGTTCAATGGTAGAACTTCAGCCTTCCAAGCTGAATACGTGGGTTCGATTCCCATCACCCGCTCCATTTGATAAGGGCTGGCTGAATGGGTTGGCCCGGTTACGGCGGTGTCGGTTACGGCGTCGCCGTTTGTTCTGTCTGGTGATCGGAGATTGTGCAGGCGGTGCAACCTCGGCGGGAGCGCCGAAAACAACAAGTTTATGCCCAGATAGCTCAGTTGGTAGAGCACACCCTTGGTAAGGGTGAGGTCGGCAGTTCAAATCTGCTTCTGGGCTCCAGTTCGGTAATTGAAACGGCGTGCGGAAGCGCGCGAATTTGTCTTTATGCAATAGAGAACCTGGAGAACACTCATGTCCAAGGAAAAATTCGAACGCAAAAAGCCGCATGTCAATGTGGGCACGATCGGTCACGTAGACCACGGCAAGACCACGCTGACGGCGGCCATTACAGTAGTGCAAGCGGCCAAGTTTGGCGGCGAGAAGCGTGCATTTGACCAGATTGATAACGCCCCGGAAGAGCGTGAGCGTGGTATCACGATCGCGACCTCGCACGTGGAGTACGAGACGGATACGCGTCACTACGCTCACGTGGACTGCCCGGGACACGCGGACTATGTCAAGAACATGATCACGGGTGCGGCGCAGATGGATGGCGCGATCCTGGTGGTATCTGCGGCGGACGGCCCGATGCCTCAGACCCGTGAGCACATCCTGCTGTCGCGTCAGGTGGGCGTACCCTACATTGTGGTGTTCCTGAACAAGGCGGACATGGTGGATGACGCCGAGCTGCTGGAGCTGGTGGAGATGGAAGTGCGTGAGCTGCTCGACAGCTACGACTTTCCGGGCGACGACACCCCGATCATCGTGGGTTCTGCGCTGAAAGCACTGGAAGGCGACACCGGTGAGCTGGGCAGCCAGGCGATTGACAAGCTGATGGAAGCGCTGGACACCTATATTCCTGAGCCGGAGCGTGCGGTGGATGGCGCGTTCCTGATGCCGATCGAGGACGTGTTCTCGATCTCGGGCCGCGGCACGGTGGTGACCGGTCGTGTGGAGCGTGGTGTGGTCAAGGTGGGTGAAGAGGTCGAGATCGTCGGCATCAAAGACACCATCAAGACGACCTGCACCGGTGTTGAGATGTTCCGCAAGCTGCTGGACCAGGGTGAAGCGGGCGACAACGTGGGTGTGCTGCTGCGCGGTACCAAGCGAGATGAGGTGGAGCGTGGACAGGTGCTGGCGAAGCCGGGCTCGATCAACCCGCACACCCATTTTGAGTGTGAAGTGTACGTACTGAGCAAGGAAGAGGGTGGTCGTCACACGCCGTTTTTCACCAACTATCGTCCGCAGTTTTATTTCCGTACGACGGACGTGACGGGTGCGTGTGATCTTCCGGAAGGCGTCGAGATGGTGATGCCGGGTGATAACGTGAAGATGACCGTGAAGCTGATCGCGCCGATCGCGATGGAAGAGGGTCTGCGTTTTGCGATCCGCGAGGGCGGCCGCACCGTCGGCGCCGGCGTGGTATCCAAGATTATCGAGTAACTTCCTCGATAAGGTAGTACGCGGGGCTGGCTTTTGGGCCAACCCCGCTTTGATATTTTTAGGCCAATAGCTCAATTGGTAGAGCAGCGGTCTCCAAAACCGCAGGTTGGGGGTTCGATTCCCTCTTGGCCTGCCATTTAATCCGGCAAACAGAACTATGAATGGAAAATCCCAGGTGGAGGCATCCGGTCTCGATACCGTGAAGTTAATACTCGCGGTGGGGATTATCGTGGGAGCGATTGTCGGCTTCTACTATTTGGATGGTTATTCCCAATTGTTGCGCGTGCTGGGTCTGCTGGTGCTGATCGGGGCGGCAACGCTGCTGGCCTATCAGACGGCGGTTGGCCGTACCATCTGGGATTTTGCCTCGGCATCCAGGATGGAGGTGCGCAAGGTGGTCTGGCCCAGCCGTCAGGAAACCATGCAGACTACCCTCATCGTGTTTGTGATGGTTCTGTTGATGGGTATTGTGCTCTGGCTCTTCGATATGATGCTGGGTGCAATACTTCGTGCTTTGACTGGGGCTTAAGGAGACGTGACATGGCTATGCGTTGGTATGTAGTGCACGCCTATTCCGGATTTGAGTCCCAGGTTCAGCGCTCCCTCAAAGAACGGGTCGAGCGCTATGACATGCAGGACAAATTCGGTGAAATTCTCGTACCCACCGAGGAGGTGGTCGAGATGCGGGCCGGGCAGCAGCGGAAAAGCGAACGCAAGTTTTTTCCCGGTTATGTGCTCGTGCAGATGGAAATGACCGATGAGACCTGGCACCTGGTGAAGGATGTGCCGAAGGTCATGGGTTTCATTGGCGGCACCGGCGATCGGCCGGCACCGATTTCGGAGAAAGAGGCAAATGCCATCCTGCAGCGTGTGCAGGAGGGTGTCGAGAAGCCGCGGCCGAAAGTCCTGTTTGAGCCGGGTGAGGTGGTTCGGGTTATTGATGGTCCGTTCAATGACTTCACCGGCGTGGTTGAAGAGGTGGACTATGAAAAGAGCCGCCTCAAGGTTTCTGTGCTGATCTTCGGCCGTTCCACTCCGGTGGACCTGGAGTTCGGTCAGGTTGAAAAGGGTTAATTAAGACCCCTGCATATCCGGTTGCCGGTCTGCGGAGTTGCCCGCAGAAAGTCAGTGAACTTACGGCAATCATTGGCAACTGACGGGGAGCCGAGGTGAGATTCCAAGGCGTTTGGACCCGGAGACGAGGTAATCATGGCAAAGAAGATAATGGCTTACATCAAGCTTCAGGTGAAAGCGGGTGAAGCCAATCCCAGTCCGCCGGTAGGTCCTGCCCTGGGCCAGCACGGCGTAAACATCATGGAATTCTGCAAGGCCTTCAATGCGAAGACCCAGACTCTGGAGAAAGGCCTTCCGATCCCTGTCGTGATCACGGTCTACAGTGATCGATCCTTTACCTTCATCACTAAAACGCCTCCGGCGTCCGTGCTGCTGAAGAAGGCGCTCGGTCTGCCCAAAGGCAGCCCGACCCCGAACACCACCAAGGTGGGAACGGTAACCCGTCAGCAGCTCGAAGACATCGCAACCCAGAAAATGCCTGATCTGACGGCATCCGATATGGATGCTGCAGTGCGCACCATTGCGGGCAGTGCACGTCAGATGGGTTTGAACGTCGAAGGGGTGGAATAAATCATGGCTAAGTTGTCGAAACGTGCAAAAGCGATTCGCGAGAAAGTTGAACGCGGCAAACTGCATCCGGCCGAAGAGGCCTTTGTCCTGCTGAAAGAGATTTCCAGCGTCAAATTTCCCGAGTCGATCGACGTCAGCGTCAACCTCGGTGTTGATGCCCGTAAATCGGACCAGGTCGTTCGTGGCGCCTCCGTGCTGCCGCACGGAACCGGTAAGACCGTTCGTGTGGCGGTTTTCGCCCAGGGCGCGAATGCTGATGCGGCCAAAGAAGCGGGTGCCGACGTGGTGGGATTTGAAGATCTCGCCGACGACATCAAGGCTGGCAACATGAATTTCGATGTGGTGATCGCGTCTCCGGATGCGATGCGGATCGTCGGTCAACTGGGTCAGATTCTGGGTCCCCGTGGTCTGATGCCCAACCCTAAGGTTGGTACCGTGACCCCGGACGTCGCCCAGGCGGTACAAAATGCCAAAGCCGGTCAGGTTCGTTATCGGACCGACAAGGCGGGTATCATTCATTGCTCCATCGGTAAGGTGGATTTCGAGCCTCAGAAGTTGAAAGAGAATCTCGAGTCCCTGCTGGTGGCGCTGGTCAAGGCCAAGCCGAGTTCTGCGAAAGGCGTTTACCTGAGAAAGGTGACAGTCTCTTCGACCATGGGTCCGGGTCTGGCAATCGATCAAACCAGTCTGTCGATCTGATTCGGCAGCACAAGGGTCAACCCGGCGGAATAACTGTCCGGGTGGCCCTTTTCGAACTTTGGGGTGCCGGTATTCCGGTGCTGTCAAAGACCGCAGGTGCATGTTGCATGCTTAATGATCGCCTGCGCAGACGGAGCGCCCCCAATCAGGTTTTGTCCTGGTGATGGCGTACGTTAGGTGGTGGCAATATGATGCCACCGTTTTGTTACGGGAAACCTAAACTTTCCCATTATCAGGAGGTAGCGATTTTGGCACTCAATCTTGAGCAGAAGAAAGCCATCGTTGCCGAAGTCAATGACGTGGCCAGCAAGGCACTCTCCGCAGTAGCGGCAGAGTACCGAGGCCTGACTGTCGAGCAGATGACCCTGTTGCGTCGCGAAGCGCGCAACAACGGTGTCTACCTGCGAGTAGTCAGGAACACCCTGGCCAAACGTGCACTTGAGAACACCGAATTTGCCTGCATGCAGGAAGGGTTGACGGGGCCTTTGCTCCTGGCCTTTTCGCAGGAAGATCCGGGTTGCGCCGCACGTGTCATCAAGGACTTTGCCAAAGACCATAAACTCCTCGAGGTCAAGATGGTTTCCATCGGCGGCAAGATGCTTGCGCCGTCCGAGCTTGAAACCCTGGCCAAGATGCCTACTTACGATCAGGCTATCAGCATGCTGATGGCGGTCATGAAGGCACCCGTCGAGAAGTTGGCTCGCACCATGAAAGAGGTGCCTGGCAAACTCGTCCGGACTGTGGCAGCGATCAAGGATGCCAAAGAGGCAGCCTGATCGGCTTAATCATCAATTTTCACGAAGTTATCGTGCTAACTATTTTTTTGGAGTAATTCATGGCCGTTTCTAAAGAAGAAATTCTCGACGCAATTGCCGAGATGTCTGTGATGGACGTTGTCGCATTGATTGAGGCAATGGAAGAAAAATTCGGTGTGACTGCTGCTGCCGCAGTGGCTGCTGCCCCGGCTGCCGCCGCGGGTGGTGCAGATGCCGCCGCTGAAGAGAAAACTGAGTTCGACGTGGTTCTGGCTGAAATCGGCGGTAACAAGATCGCCGTCATCAAGGCTGTTCGCGCTCTGACCGGTCTGGGCCTCAAAGAGGCTAAAGATGCTGTCGAAGGCGCTCCCTCCACGCTGAAGGAAGGTGTCAGCAAGGACGAAGCCGAAGACGCCAAGAAGCAGCTTGAAGAGGCTGGCGCTAAAGTCGAGATCAAATAAGATTCTCGTCTTAGCCGTCCGACGACAGGCTCGGGTAAGGCTGGTGGCGTTATGCCACCGGCCTTTTCCCGCTTGTCGCCCAAGTCTGAACTGACTCGGAAAACAGGACGCCAGGCTGCCTGAGTCTGGTAAAGCAAGTCAGGCAATAGTTTGAGGCGATGACGGGGCTTGCTCCCGGCATCGATACTACCAAGCCTATGACACTGAGGGATGGCAGCATGGCCTATTCTTTCACCGAAAAGAAACGTATCCGCAAAGATTTCGGTAAACGACCCAGTATTCTGGAAGTACCGTTTCTCCTCGCCACACAGATCGATTCCTACCGGAGTTTTCTCCAGGATGGGGTGCCGGCGAATGAGCGAGAGGACGTTGGTCTGCATGCGGCTTTCAAGTCGGTCATGCCGATCACCAGTTATTCCGGTCACGCCGTACTCGAGTATGTCAATTACAAGCTCGGCGAGCCTGTCTTTGACGTACGCGAATGTCAGTTGCGCGGTACCACCTACGCGGCTCCGCTGCGCGTGCTCGTACGTTTGGTGATCTACGACAAGGAAGCACCGGCGGGATCCAAGGTCGTCAAGGATATCCGTGAGCAGGAAGTCTACATGGGCGAGCTGCCGCTGATGACCGATACCGGCACCTTCGTGATCAACGGGACCGAACGTGTCATCGTGTCCCAGTTGCACCGTTCACCAGGCGTGTTCTTCGATCACGATCGGGGCAAGACCCACTCTTCCGGTAAGCTGCTGTTCTCCGCGCGGGTGATTCCATACCGCGGATCCTGGCTCGATTTCGAATTCGATCCCAAAGACAACGTCTTTGTGCGTATCGATCGTCGTCGTAAATTGCCGGCGACCATTCTGCTTCGTGCTCTGGGTTACGAAACCGAGCAGATCCTCCAAATGTTCTTCGAGACGGACACATTCTCCCTGTCGAAACGTTCCGTTAAAGTCGATCTGGTACCTGAGCGCCTGCGCGGCGAAACGGTCAGTTTCGACATTAAATCCGGTAACGAAGTCATTGTCGAAGCCGGCAGGCGCATCACTGCACGACACATCCGTGAGTTGGAAAAGGCGGGGGTGAACAAGCTGGATGTACCACGTGAGTACCTCAGTGGACGTGTGTTGGCACACAACATCATCGATAAGGAAACCGGTGAACTGCTGGCGGAAGCCAACATTGAACTCACTGAGGAGATGGTGGAGAAGATCATCGAGTCGGGGGTGAAAAAGCTCGATACCCTGTTTACCAACGACCTGGATCACGGTCCGTTCCTCTCGGAAACCCTGAGAATCGACCCGACCACCAATGAACTCGAAGCACAGGTCGAGATCTATCGCATGATGCGCCCGGGTGAGCCTCCGACCAAGGAAGCGGCTCAGAACCTGTTCAACAACCTGTTCTTCACCTCTGAGCGTTATGATCTCTCTGCGGTTGGGCGGATGAAGTTCAATCGTCGCCTGAGCCGCGATGATGAAACCGGTGAAGGCGTGCTGTCCAAAGAGGACATCGTGGATGTGCTCCGGGAGCTGATCAATATCCGTAACGGCAACGGTATCGTCGACGATATCGATCATCTGGGTAATCGCCGCATCCGCTGTGTGGGCGAGATGGCAGAGAACCAGTTCCGGGTTGGTCTGGTGCGTGTCGAGCGCGCGGTCAAGGAGCGCCTGACCCAGGCAGAGTCGGAAGGCTTGATGCCCCAGGAGATGATCAACGCCAAGCCTGTGTCAGCGGCAATCAAGGAATTCTTTGGATCCAGTCAGCTGTCCCAGTTCATGGATCAGAACAATCCGCTGTCTGAAGTGACCCACAAGCGGCGTGTATCCGCATTGGGCCCGGGTGGTCTGGCGCGTGAACGAGCCGGTTTCGAAGTGCGCGACGTGCATCCCACTCATTATGGACGGGTTTGCCCGATCGAGACCCCTGAAGGTCCGAACATCGGCCTGATCAACTCGCTGGCTGTGTATGCACGGACCAACCGGTTCGGTTTCCTTGAAACCCCGTACCGTAAGGTTGACGACAGCAAGGTCACTGATCAGATCGACTATCTTTCGGCGATCGAAGAGGGTCGGTATGTCATTGCGCAGGCCAATGCCACCCTGGATCAGGATGGTCGGCTGGCGGATGAACTCGTTTCTTCCCGCTTCCAGAACGAATTCACTCTGTCCACTCCGGACAAGGTGCAGTACATCGACGTGTCGCCGAAGCAGATCGTTTCAGTGGCGGCATCCCTGATTCCGTTCCTTGAGCACGACGACGCCAACCGCGCCTTGATGGGATCCAACATGCAGCGTCAGGCGGTTCCCGTGCTGCGCGCCGAAAAACCCCTGGTAGGTACCGGCATGGAGCGTGTGGTTGCAGTTGATTCAGGTGTGACCGTGGTGGCGAAACGCGGTGGTCAGGTCGAGTCTGTGGATGCTGCGCGTATCGTCGTGCGGGTCAATGATGACGAAACCGAAGCCGGCGAGCCTGGTGTGGACATCTATAACCTGACCAAGTACACCCGTTCCAACCAGAATACCTGCATCAATCAGCGTCCTCTGGTGAATGTGAACGATGTGATCGCACGCGGTGATGTGCTGGCCGACGGACCCTCCACGGACATGGGTGAACTGGCACTGGGTCAGAATCTGCGGGTCGCGTTCATGCCCTGGAACGGCTACAACTTCGAGGACTCCATCCTGATCTCCGAGCGAGTGGTGCAGGAGGATCGATTCACTTCGATTCATATCGAAGAGATGACCTGCATGGCCCGTGACACCAAACTGGGGCCTGAGGAGATCACCGGGGACATCCCGAACGTGGGTGAGGCAGCCCTTTCCAAGCTCGACGAGTCCGGCATCATCTACATCGGTGCCGAGGTGCGCGAAGGCGATATCCTGGTCGGCAAGGTCACCCCCAAAGGTGAATCCCAGCTGACTCCGGAAGAGAAACTGCTGCGCGCCATCTTCGGTGAGAAAGCTTCGGATGTGAAAGACACCTCCCTGCGCGTGCCTTCCGGCATGGTCGGTACGGTCATCGATGTGCAGGTCTTCACCCGTGATGGCGTGGAGAAAGACGCGCGTGCATTGCAGATCGAGCAAGTGGAACTCGACCGGGTACGCAAGGACCTGGACGACCAGCTGCGTATCGTGGAAGACGATACCTTCCAGCGCGTGGAAAAGATGCTCAACGGCAAGATCGTGGACGGCGGTCCCAACAAGATCAAAGCAGGCACCAAGGTGACCAAAGCCTACCTGTCTGAGATCGAGCGGGACAAGTGGCTTGAGATCCGTCTGCGCAACGAAGAGTCCGCTGCTCAACTGGAAGCCATCGCCGAACAGATTCGCGCCCTCAGAGAGAGTTTCCGCGACAAGTTCGAGGAGAAGAAGCGTAAGCTGACCGCGGGTGACGATCTGGCGCCTGGCGTGCTCAAGATGGTGAAGTGCTACGTGGCGGTGAAACGTCGCGTCCAGCCCGGTGACAAGATGGCGGGACGTCATGGTAACAAGGGTGTGATCTCCACCATCGTCCCGGTTGAGGACATGCCTTTCGACGAAAAGGGTGAGCCGGTGGATATCGTGCTCAATCCTCTGGGTGTGCCGTCTCGAATGAATGTCGGACAGGTGCTGGAAACCCACCTTGGTTTCGCCGCCAAAGGTGTGGGTCGTCGTATCGGTGCAATGATCGATGCGCAGACCAAGATGGCTGAATTGCGGGAATTCCTGGATCAGGTCTATAACACCAGCGGTAAGAACGAGAATTTGTCTGAATTCACCGATGATGAGCTGGTTGCCATGTGCAATAACCTCAGAGGCGGGGTGCCCATGGCGACCCCCGTGTTCGATGGTGCGCATGAGTCGGAAGTGAAAAAGATGCTCGAATTGGCTCAACTGCCTGAGAGCGGCCAGTGCCGGTTGTTTGATGGCCGCACCGGTGATGCCTTTGAGCGCGAAGTAACCGTCGGTTACATGTACATGCTCAAGCTGAATCACCTGGTTGATGACAAGATGCATGCCCGTTCCACGGGCCCCTACAGCCTGGTTACCCAGCAGCCTCTGGGCGGCAAGGCCCAGTTCGGCGGTCAGCGTTTCGGTGAGATGGAGGTCTGGGCCCTGGAGGCCTACGGTGCCGCCTACACCTTGCAGGAGATGCTCACTGTCAAGTCGGACGACGTCAACGGTCGTACCCGTATGTACAAGAACATCGTGGACGGCAACCATCAGATGGAAGCCGGCATGCCCGAGTCGTTCAACGTGTTGGTCAAGGAGATCCGTTCTCTGGGTATCAACATTGAGCTGGAACAGGACTGAAGCGCTGACACTGGTCAGTAACCGAATGCAGGAGAGACGATCTTGAAAGATCTACTGAATATTCTTAAGCAGCAGGGTCAGACGGAAGATTTCGATGCCATCCGTATCGGCTTGGCTTCACCGGATATGATTCGTTCCTGGTCCTACGGCGAGGTCAAGAAACCGGAGACCATCAACTACCGTACTTTCAAGCCGGAACGTGACGGGCTGTTCTGTGCCAAGATCTTTGGTCCCATCAGCGACTACGAGTGTCTGTGTGGCAAGTACAAGCGTCTCAAGCACCGCGGTGTGGTGTGTGAGAAGTGCGGTGTCGAGGTCACCCTCGCCAAGGTACGCCGTGAGCGCATGGGTCATATCGAACTGGCCAGTCCGGTGGCTCACATCTGGTTCCTCAAATCATTGCCTTCGCGTATCGGTCTGTTGATGGACATGACCCTGCGGGATATCGAGCGGGTGCTCTATTTCGAATCCTTTGTTGTGGTCGATCCTGGTATGACTCCTCTGGAGCGTGGCCAGCTGCTGACCGACGAACAATACCTGGATGCGATCGAGGAGAACGGTGACGAATTCGACGCAAGGATGGGTGCGGAAGCTGTCTATGAGTTGCTCAAGACCATCGATATTCCGGAAGAGATCAAGCGTCTGCGTGAGGAGATCACCAGCACCAACTCCGAAACCAAGATCAAAAAATTCACCAAGCGTCTGAAGCTGCTGGAGTCCCTGCAGGAATCGGGCAACCGTCCGGAGTGGATGGTGCTGACCGTTCTGCCGGTTCTGCCGCCGGAACTGCGTCCCCTGGTGCCTCTGGACGGCGGACGTTTCGCCACCTCGGATCTGAACGATCTGTATCGCCGGGTGATCAACCGTAACAACCGTCTGAAACGCCTGCTCGATCTGAATGCCCCCGATATCATCGTACGCAACGAAAAGCGTATGTTGCAGGAGGCGGTCGACGCGCTGCTCGACAATGGTCGTCGTGGTCGCGCCATTACCGGTACCAACCGTCGCCCGCTGAAATCCCTGGCCGATATGATCAAGGGTAAGCAGGGTCGTTTTCGTCAGAACCTGCTGGGTAAGCGTGTCGACTACTCCGGTCGTTCGGTTATCGTGGTGGGTCCGACCCTGAAGTTACATCAGTGCGGCCTGCCCAAACGTATGGCCCTGGAACTGTTCAAACCCTTCATCTTCAGCAAACTGCAACTGCGCGGCCTGGCCACCACCATCAAGGCGGCCAAGAAGCTGGTCGAACGCGGTTCCGGTGAAGTCTGGGATATCCTGGAAGAGGTGATTCGCGAACATCCGGTCATGCTCAACCGGGCGCCGACCCTGCATCGTCTGGGTATTCAGGCGTTCGAACCTGTGCTCATCGAAGGTAAGGCAATCCAACTCCATCCGCTGGTCTGTACCGCGTTCAACGCGGACTTTGACGGCGACCAGATGGCGGTTCACGTGCCACTCTCCCTGGAAGCGCAGTTGGAAGCACGCAGTCTGATGATGGCGACCAACAACATCCTCTCCCCGGCCAACGG
This sequence comes from Candidatus Thiodiazotropha sp., assembly GCA_040506775.1. Lineage (GTDB taxonomy): Bacteria > Pseudomonadota > Gammaproteobacteria > Chromatiales > Chromatiaceae > Thiodiazotropha. The sequence goes on along the minus strand of JBEVWC010000020.1, from coordinate 156,754 downwards.
TGACCCGATCATCGTGCCCTCCCAGGACGTGGTGCTGGGTCTGTATTACATGACCCGTGAGCGGGTCAACGCCAAGGGCGAGGGTTCTGCCTATTCCGATTCCAAAGAGGCCAAGCGCGCCTATGAGTCCGGTAACGCGGACATTCAGGCCCGGGTCAAGGTGCGTATTCGGGAGAAGGTGCTCGATACAGAAGGACAGATGACTGAGAGTATCCGGATCGTAGATACCACCATCGGTCGCTGCCTGGTGTTCGACATCGTGCCGGACGGACTGCCGTTTTCGCTCATCGACCAGCCCATGGGTAAGAAGGCGATCTCCAATCTGATCAATGCCTGTTATCGTCGCCTGGGTCTGAAGGATACGGTTATCTTCGCTGACCAGCTGATGTACATGGGTTTCCGCTATGCGACCCGTGCAGCGGTCTCCTTCTGCTCCAACGATATGGTGGTGCCGGATGAGAAGGGCGAGATTCTTGCCCGTGCCGAGGCCGAGGTCAAAGAAATCGAGAATCAGTATACCTCGGGTCTGGTGACCAACGGCGAGCGCTACAACAAGGTGGTGGATATCTGGTCGCATACCAATGATCAGGTGGCCAAGGCCATGATGGGCAAGCTGGGTAAGGAAAAGGTGGTCAATCGTGACGGTGAGGAGGTCCAGCAGGACTCCTTCAACTCGGTTTACATGATGGCCGACTCCGGCGCCCGTGGTTCCGCAGCCCAGATTCGTCAGCTCGCTGGAATGCGCGGCCTGATGGCCAAGCCGGACGGCTCAATCATCGAAACGCCGATCACCGCGAACTTCCGCGAAGGCTTGGACGTTCTGCAGTACTTCATCTCGACCCATGGTGCTCGTAAGGGTCTTGCGGATACCGCGCTGAAGACCGCCAACTCCGGTTACCTGACCCGTCGCCTGGTCGACGTGGCCCAGGATATGGTGGTGCTGGAACAGGATTGCGGCACTGAACAGGGTCTGCTGATGCAGCCGATCATCGAAGGTGGTGATGTTGTGGAACCCCTCAGAGAGCGCATCCTGGGCCGCGTGACCGCACTGCCTGTCTATGCGCCCGGTAGTGACGAGGTGGTCTGCGAGTCTGGTGTCCTACTCGATGAGCAATGGGTGGATACCCTGGAAACCAGTGGTGTCGATCAGGTTGTGGTCCGTTCCGCGATCACCTGTGACGCCAAAGTGGGTGTCTGCAGCAAGTGCTACGGTCGTGATCTTGCCCGCGGACACCGGGTGAATATCGGTGAATCCGTCGGCGTCATTGCCGCACAGTCCATCGGTGAGCCGGGCACCCAGTTGACCATGCGTACTTTCCACATCGGTGGTGCGGCCTCTCGTTCCGCTGCTGTCAACAACATCCAGGTCAAGGCTCCGGGTACTGCAAAGCTGCACAACATCAAGACCGTCAAGCATTCGAGCGGTCACCTGGTGGCAACCTCCCGTTCCGGTGAATTGACCATTGTGGACGATGTGGGTCGTGAGCGTGAGCGCTACAAGGTGCCTTATGGTGCGACCCTGCAGGTTGAGGACGGAACTGCCGTCTCCGGCGGACAGATCGTCGCCAACTGGGATCCCCATACCCATCCGGTTATTACAGAAGTTGCCGGTATTCTGCGCTTCGAAAATTTCGTCGATGGCGTCACTGTGCAGAAGAAAACCGATGAGGTCACGGGCCTGAGTTCCCTGGAGATCATCGATCCGAAACAGCGGCCTGCCGCGGGTAAGGACATCCGACCCATGGTTAAACTGGTTGACGCCAAGGGTAAGGACTTGAATATAGCGGGCACCGACATACCGGCCCACTACTATCTGCCGGCAAACGCAGTGGTCAACGTGCAGGATGGCGCCGATGTAGGCGTGGGTGACGTTCTCGCGCGTATTCCCCAGGAATCCTCCAAGACCCGTGACATCACCGGTGGTCTGCCCCGCGTGGCGGACCTGTTTGAGGCGCGTAAACCCAAAGATCCCGCGATTCTTGCAGAGGCCACGGGTACTGTAAGTTTCGGCAAGGATACCAAGGGCAAACAACGCCTGATCATCACCGACTCAGAGGGTGAGCAGCACGAAGAACTGATCCCCAAATGGCGTCACGTCAACGTGTTCGAGGGTGAGCAGGTTGAAAAGGGTGAAATGATCTCGGATGGTGAACTGAATCCCCATGATATCCTGCGCCTCAAGGGCGTGACCGACCTGGCGGAATACCTGGTCAAGGAGATCCAGGATGTTTACCGTCTGCAGGGTGTGAAGATCAACGACAAGCACATCGAGGTGATCATTCGCCAGATGCTGCGCAAGATCGAAATCACTGTACCGGGCGACAGTCGGTTCCTCAAAGGCGAACAGGTTGAGCGCTCCGCTCACATCGAGGAATCCGACGCGCTGCGCAAGGATGGGAAGCACCCCGCCCTGTTTGAACCGCTGTTGTTGGGCATCACCAAGGCGTCTCTGGCGACCGAGTCGTTTATTTCGGCGGCTTCCTTCCAGGAGACGACCCGGGTGCTCACTGAAGCTGCGGTTCGCGGTATGTCCGACCACCTCAATGGTTTGAAGGAAAATGTCATCGTCGGGCGTTTGATCCCCTCCGGTACCGGACTCTCCTACCACAACGAGCGGCATCGCAGACGCCACGAAGAGGTCCGTGAATCCGAGATGAAGAACGAACTGGTCGTGGAAGAGGTGGAACAGGCCTTCAAGGAGGCCCTCAATACCCCGGAAGCGGAGTAATATCCCTGTAGGATTACTGAGACACCCTTGACACGGGGGAGGAGTGGGCATAGAATGCGCGCTCCTTGGACAGGCCGGCCCATGCCGGCCTGTCGTTTCTGATACCCAAAGTGCCAGACTAAGGCGTTGTTGGGTAACGATATTCAAGCCTGAGATACCGAGCTGCCCTGGTTTTGCTGTTTTATAGACGGCGATGGGCCTGTCTCTGGCTTTTTTATGCAAATAGCGATGAGAACGTCCCTGGAGACGGAATAGATGGCGACAATTAACCAGCTGGTGCGTAAGCCCAGGAAGAGAAAAGTCCAAAAGAGTAACGTGCCGGCACTGGAAGCCTGCCCGCAGCGTCGCGGTGTGTGCACCCGTGTCTACACGACCACACCGAAAAAGCCTAACTCAGCACTGCGTAAGGTGGCTCGTGTCCGTTTGACCAACGGCTATGAGGTATCCAGCTATATCGGTGGTGAAGGCCACAACCTCCAGGAGCACTCGGTGGTGCTGATTCGTGGTGGTCGTGTGAAGGACTTGCCGGGTGTTCGCTATCACGTCGTCCGCGGCAGCCTGGATACCTCAGGTGTCGAGAAGCGGCGTCAAGCGCGTTCCAAGTACGGCGCGAAGCGGCCGAAAGGATAAGGCCTGCGGGTCAGACATAAATCAACAGGTTTGAGATAGAGCAATGCCAAGAAGACGAGTTGCAGCACGGCGTGAAGCCCTGCCGGATCCCAAATACGGAAGTAAACTGCTGGCCAAATTCATCAATATGGTGATGCAGGACGGTAAAAAGTCTGTCGCAGAGAAGATCCTTTACGGCGCCCTGGATAGCGTTGTTGCAAAGCGCGGTGGCGAGCCGCTGGATCATCTTGAGACTGCGCTCGAGAACGTGCGTCCCCTGGTCGAGGTTAAGTCCCGCCGCGTTGGTGGTGCGACTTATCAGGTACCTGTCGAGGTTCGGCCTAACCGTCGTAACTCCCTGGCCATGCGCTGGCTGATCGATGCCTCGCGCAAACGCAGCGAGAAATCCATGGCCTACCGTCTTGCGGGCGAACTTCTGGATGCCACCGAGAACAAGGGTGCTGCAGTGAAGAAGAAAGATGATACGCATCGCATGGCTGAGGCGAACAAGGCATTCTCGCATTATCGCTGGTAAGCGATTGTTAAACCCTTAACTTTAGCTCTTTAAAAAACAGGTTTGTAACGTGGCACGGAAAACTCCTATCGAGCGCTATCGTAATATCGGCATCATGGCGCACATTGATGCGGGTAAGACAACTACGACTGAGCGTGTGCTCTTCTATACAGGTGTCTCTCACAAGATTGGTGAGGTACATGATGGTGCGGCAACCATGGACTGGATGGAGCAGGAGCAGGAGCGTGGTATTACCATCACCTCCGCGGCCACGACCTGTTTCTGGAGTGGTATGGGACAGCAGTTCCCAGAGCACCGCTTCAATATCATTGATACCCCCGGACACGTGGACTTCACCATCGAGGTGGAGCGTTCACTGCGTGTACTCGATGGTGCTGTCTTCGTGCTGTGTGCCGTGGGCGGCGTCGAGCCCCAGTCCGAAACCGTCTGGCGTCAGGCCAACAAATACAATGTCCCCCGTATGGCGTTCGTCAACAAGATGGACCGTATGGGCGCGGACTTCTTTCGTGTGGTCAAGCAGCTGAAAGAGCGTCTGGGCGCCGTTGCGGTGCCTGTGCAGGTTCCGGTGGGCGCAGAGGACGGTTTCAAGGGCGTCATCGACCTGATCAAGATGAAGTCGATCGTGTGGAGCGAGGAGAACATGGGTGCTCAGTTTGAGTACGCAGACATCCCCTCCGATCTTCAGGATACCTGTGAAGAGTGGCGTGAGCTGATGGTCGAGGCCGCTGCGGAGGGTTCCGATGAGCTGATGGAGAAATACCTCGAAGAGGGTGATCTCAGCGAAGAGGAAATCCTTGCGGGTCTGCGCGTGCGCACCCTGAAGCTCGAGATTGTACCGGTTACCTGCGGTTCCGCGTTTAAGAACAAAGGCGTGCAGGCGATGCTGGATAAGGTTATCGAGGTGATGCCTTCTCCCATCGATGTGCCGGCGATCTCAGGTATCCTGGATGACGCAGAAGAGACCGAAGAGAAGCGTCTGTCAGATGACAAAGAGCCTTTTGCGGCTCTGGCGTTCAAGATCGCTACCGACCCCTTCGTCGGTACGCTGACCTTTTTCCGTGTTTATTCCGGCGTGCTGAAGTCAGGCGACTCTGTGTACAACCCGGTTAAGAGTAAGAAAGAGCGTATCGGCCGTATCCTGCAGATGCACTCCAACTCCCGAGAGGAGATCAAGGAAGTGCTGGCTGGCGATATCGCTGCTGCGGTTGGCCTTAAGGATGTAACCACGGGTGACACCCTGTGTGCCCTGGATCGTCCGATCACCCTCGAGCGCATGGAATTCCCTGAGCCGGTTATCTCGGTTGCCGTAGAGCCGAAGACCAAAGGCGATCAGGAGAAAATGGGTATCGCCCTGTCCAAGCTGGCACAGGAAGATCCCTCGTTCCGCGTCAGTTCTGATGAGGAGTCGGGTCAGACCATTATCTCCGGCATGGGTGAGTTGCATCTCGATATCATCGTCGACCGCATGCGTCGCGAGTTCAAGGTTGAGGCCAACGTGGGTGCTCCCCAGGTGGCTTATCGTGAAACCATTCGCAAGCTGGTTGAGCAGGAAGGTAAGTTTGTTCGTCAGTCGGGTGGTCGTGGTCAGTTCGGACACGTTTACCTGAAAATCGAACCGCAAGAGCCAGGCGCCGGTTACGAGTTCGTCAATGCCATCGTGGGTGGTGTGGTACCTCGCGAATACATTCCTGCGGTTGACAAGGGTGTCCAGGAAGCGATGGGTAACGGTGTAATGGCGGGATATCCTGTCGTGGACATCAAGGTAACCCTGTATGACGGTTCCTATCACGATGTCGACTCAAGTGAAATGGCGTTTAAGATCGCGGGCTCCATGTGTTTCAAAGAGGGTGCCAAAAAGGCCAGTCCGGTCCTTCTTGAGCCCATCATGAAAGTGGAAGTGACCACACCCGAGGAGTACATGGGTGACGTCATGGGTGACCTGAACAGTCGTCGCGGTATCGTTCAGGGCATGGATGACTCCCCGGCAGGTCGTCAGATTCGCGCGGAAGTTCCTCTCTCTGAGATGTTTGGCTACGCAACCGATCTGCGTTCTGCCACACAGGGTCGTGCGAACTACAGCATGGAATTCTCAAAATACGCAGAGGTGCCGGCCAATATCGCCGACGCCATCATCAAGAAACAGTAATCGGGTATAGGGGTAGCACTGTGTCCAAGGAAAAATTCGAACGCAAAAAGCCGCATGTCAATGTGGGCACGATCGGTCACGTAGACCACGGCAAGACCACGCTGACGGCGGCCATTACAGTAGTGCAAGCGGCCAAGTTTGGCGGCGAGAAGCGTGCATTTGACCAGATTGATAACGCCCCGGAAGAGCGTGAGCGTGGTATCACGATCGCGACCTCGCACGTGGAGTACGAGACGGATACGCGTCACTACGCTCACGTGGACTGCCCGGGACACGCGGACTATGTCAAGAACATGATCACGGGTGCGGCGCAGATGGATGGCGCGATCCTGGTGGTATCTGCGGCGGACGGCCCGATGCCTCAGACCCGTGAGCACATCCTGCTGTCGCGTCAGGTGGGCGTACCCTACATTGTGGTGTTCCTGAACAAGGCGGACATGGTGGATGACGCCGAGCTGCTGGAGCTGGTGGAGATGGAAGTGCGTGAGCTGCTCGACAGCTACGACTTTCCGGGCGACGACACCCCGATCATCGTGGGTTCTGCGCTGAAAGCACTGGAAGGCGACACCGGTGAGCTGGGCAGCCAGGCGATTGACAAGCTGATGGAAGCGCTGGACACCTATATTCCTGAGCCGGAGCGTGCGGTGGATGGCGCGTTCCTGATGCCGATCGAGGACGTGTTCTCGATCTCGGGCCGCGGCACGGTGGTGACCGGTCGTGTGGAGCGTGGTGTGGTCAAGGTGGGTGAAGAGGTCGAGATCGTCGGCATCAAAGACACCATCAAGACGACCTGCACCGGTGTTGAGATGTTCCGCAAGCTGCTGGACCAGGGTGAAGCGGGCGACAACGTGGGTGTGCTGCTGCGCGGTACCAAGCGAGATGAGGTGGAGCGTGGACAGGTGCTGGCGAAGCCGGGCTCGATCAACCCGCACACCCATTTTGAGTGTGAAGTGTACGTACTGAGCAAGGAAGAGGGTGGTCGTCACACGCCGTTTTTCACCAACTATCGTCCGCAGTTTTATTTCCGTACGACGGACGTGACGGGTGCGTGTGATCTTCCGGAAGGCGTCGAGATGGTGATGCCGGGTGATAACGTGAAGATGACCGTGAAGCTGATCGCGCCGATCGCGATGGAAGAGGGTCTGCGTTTTGCGATCCGCGAGGGCGGCCGCACCGTCGGCGCCGGCGTGGTATCCAAGATTATCGAGTAAGTGATAATGGCTAACCAGAGAATACGAATTCGTCTGAAAGCATTTGATCATCGTCTGATTGATCAATCTGCACGTGAGATTGTGGAAACTGCCAAGCGCACTGGTGCGCATGTACGTGGTCCGATTCCATTGCCGACAAAGAATGAGCGTTACACCATTCTGATTTCGCCGCATGTCAACAAAGATGCCCGTGATCAGTATGAAATTCGCACACACAAGCGTCTGCTCGACATCGTTGAGCCAACTGACAAAACTGTGGATGCGCTGATGAAGCTCGATTTGGCTGCCGGCGTAGACGTGCAGATCAAACTGAACTGAGGTTAAGAACGATGGCGATTGGAGTAGTCGGCCGTAAGGCGGGAATGACCCGTGTATTTACCGAGCAGGGTGAATCCGTGCCAGTAACGGTCATAGAGGTTGAGCCCAACCGAGTGACACAATTGAAGAACATGGAAGCCGATGGCTACATGGCCATTCAGGTGACCACAGGTGTTCGCAAGGCATCCCGGGTGAACAAGCCCAATGCAGGACACTACGCTAAAGCCGGTGTTGAAGCGGGACGCAAGATGTGGGAATTCCGGGCTGAAGAGTCTGACCTGGAAGGCATCGAAATCGGTAGCGAGATCAAAGCTGACCGTTTTGAGGCCGGACAGATCGTTGACGTACGTGGTTCGACTCAAGGTAAAGGTTTCCAGGGTAGCGTCAAGCGTCACAACTTCCGGACGCAGGATGCAACCCATGGTAACTCCCTGTCGCATCGCGCGCCGGGTTCCATCGGTCAGTGTCAAACGCCGGGCCGTGTATTCAAGGGCAAGAAGATGGCAGGGCACATGGGTGCTGTACAGCGTTGCCAGCAGAATCTTGAAGTCGTGCGCGTTGATGCCGACAGAAACCTGATTCTGATCAGGGGATCGGTGCCTGGTGCGAAGGGTGGTGATTTGATTGTGACCCCCGCCATCAAGATGAAGAACAAAGGGTGACTGCAATGGATCTCAATGTAAAAACAGCCGCTGGCGCTCAGACGCTGCAGGTGTCCGATGAGATTTTCGGTGCTGAATTCAAGCAGTCTCTGGTGCATCAGGTCGTAACCGCATATATGGCTGCAGCCCGTTCTGGCACCAAGGCTCAGAAGACCCGCTCTGCTGTTAGCGGCGGCGGCGCAAAACCTTTCCGTCAGAAAGGTACGGGTCGCGCTCGAGCTGGTACTTCGCGCAGTCCGATCTGGCGCAGTGGTGGTGTGAACTTCGCTGCCAGTCCGCGCAGTTATGATCAGAAGGTCAACCGCAAGATGTACCGCGGAGCATTGCGCTCGATTCTTTCTGAACTGAATCGTCAGGAACGTCTGGTTGTGGTTGATGAGATCAGCATCTCTCAGCCGAAAACCAAAGAGCTGCTTGGTAAGCTCAGCGGTATGAACCTGAAGGACGTGCTGGTCGTATCAGTCAACCCGGATGAGAATCTCTATCTGGCATCACGCAATCTCTACGGAGTTGATGTACGTGATGTAAACGAGATTGATCCGGTAAGTCTTGTGGCATACGAGAATGTTTTGATAACCGAAGAAGCGGTTAAGAAACTTGAGGAGCGTCTGGCATGAACAACGAACGTCTCATGAAGGTTCTGTTAAGCCCGCTGGTTTCTGAGAAGAGCAGTATCGTTGCGGATCAGAATGCACAGTACACCTTCCGTGTCTCCACGGATGCGACCAAACGCGAAATTGCCAAGGCAGTCGAGATGCTTTTCGAAGTTCAGGTCGATCGTGTGCAAGTCGTGAACGTGAAAGGCAAGCAGAAGAACTTTGGCCGGATCCGTGGCAAACGTTCCGACTGGAAAAAGGCATATGTACGTCTCAAGCCTGGCAGCGACATCGACTTCGCTGCTGGCGCGTGACCAAGTGAAACAGGATTGGGATTATGGCAGTCGTTAAAACAAAACCGACCTCTGCTGGCCGCAGATTCGTAGTCAAGGTTGTCAACCAGGAGTTGCACAAGGGTGCTCCCTATGAGCCTCTGGTGGCAAAGAAAAACAAGAATGGCGGCCGTAACAACAATGGTCGTATTACCACGCGTCACCGTGGCGGTGGTCATAAGCAGCGTTATCGTATCGTCGATTTCAAGCGCAATAAGGAAGGGATCCCGGCCGTGGTCGAGCGCCTCGAATACGATCCCAACCGCACCGCACGTATCGCATTGATCCGTTATGCGGATGGCGAGCGTAGCTACATCATTGCGCCGAATAACCTGCATGTAGGTGACTCTGTAGAGTCAGGAACTGCAGCGCCGATCAAGATCGGCAACTGTATCTCGCTGCGTAACATGCCATTGGGTTCCGTCATCCATTGCGTTGAGATGAAACCTGGTAAAGGCGCACAGATCGCTCGTTCCGCTGGTGCATCAGTGCAGCTGGTTGCTCGTGAAGGCGAGTATGCGACACTTCGACTGCGCTCAGGTGAAATGCGCAAAGTCCCTGCGGATTGTCGGGGTGTGATCGGTGAGGTCTCCAATTCGGAGCATAATCTCCGTTCTCTGGGTAAGGCTGGCGCCAAGCGCTGGAAAGGTGTTCGTCCCACCGTCCGTGGTGTTGCGATGAACCCGGTTGACCATCCGCATGGTGGTGGTGAAGGCCGTACCTCCGGTGGTCGTCACCCGGTGTCTCCATGGGGTACACCGACCAAGGGTTACAAGACCCGCACCAACAAACGTACGAACAAGATGATCGTACGTCGCAGAAACCGTAAATAATTGATTAGGGGTTAGAGTCGTGCCACGTTCCATCAGAAAAGGCCCATTTATCGACCACCATCTTGCAAAGAAGGTGGACGAAGCGGTTGCCCAGAACAACAAGCGTCCGATCAAGACCTGGTCGCGCCGTTCGGTGATCATTCCTGAAATGGTCGGCTTGACAATCGCTGTCCATAACGGAAAACAGCATGTTCCCGTACTGGTTTCCGAAAATATGGTCGGACACAAGCTCGGCGAGTTCGCACTGACGCGTACTTATCGCGGCCATGCCGCTGATAAGAAATCCAAATAGAGGTAATGACGATGCAAACGAGTGCAAAATTGCGTCATGCCCGGATATCGGCGCAGAAAGGTCGCCTTGTTGCTGACCAGATTCGCGGCTTACCGGTTGAACAGGCATTGAATATCCTCGCCTTCAGCAAGAAAAAGGGCGCTGTCCTTATGAAGAAGGTACTGGAATCCGCCATCGCGAACGCTGAACACAACGACGGCGCAGACATCGATGAACTGGTGGTCTCCGCTGTCAGCGTCGACGAAGGTCCGACCATGAAGCGAATTCGTGCCCGTGCGAAAGGCCGTGCATCCAGGATTCTCAAGCGTACCAGTCACATCAATGTGACTGTCGCAGAAAAGTAACAGGCAAGAGAGGCCGAAATGGGTCAGAAAGTACATCCAACCGGGATTCGTCTTGGGATTGTCAAAGACTGGACGTCCAAGTGGTATGCAGATTCGAAGAACTACGCGAAACTGCTCAATAACGATCTGGAAGTTCGCGAGTATCTGAAAAAGCGTCTGTCGCAGGCGTCTGTGAGCCGTATTCAGATCGATCGCCCAGCCAACAATGCACACATTACTGTGCACACCGCCCGTCCCGGTCTGGTCATCGGAAAGAAAGGTGAGGATATTGATGCTCTGAGGGCTGAGGTATCCAGCATGATGGGGATCCCGGTCCATGTCAGCATCGAAGAGATCCGTAAGCCGGAACTCGACGCCCAACTGGTCGCCGAGAGCATCGCTCAGCAGCTCGAACGCCGCGTTATGTTTCGCAGAGCGATGAAGCGTGCTGTGCAAAATGCCATGCGCCTGGGTGCAGAAGGGATCAAGGTAAATATCAGTGGTCGTCTGAACGGTGCGGAAATCGCACGTTCCGAGTGGTATCGGGAAGGTCGTGTGCCTCTGCATACGCTTCGCGCCGATATCGATTACGGTTTTGCCGAGGCCAACACCACCTATGGAATCATTGGTGTCAAGGTCTGGGTATTCAAAGGTGAAGTATTCGGCGATCGTGAGGAAGTCGAAGCAGAAAAGAGCGCCGCTACGCCGAGCAAGAGGTCGTAAGTCATGTTGCAGCCAAAACGGACAAAATTTCGCAAACAACACAAGGGGCGCAACCGCGGTCTTGCTATCGCCGGAAGTTCTGTGTCCTTTGGCGAGTATGGTCTGAAGTCCACGGGTCGTGGCCGTTTGACCGCTCGCCAGATCGAGTCAGCTCGCCGGGCAATTACCCGTCACGTTAAACGCGGCGGTAAAATATGGATTCGGATTTTTCCAGACAAGCCCATCACCAAGAAACCTCTGGAAGTACGTCAAGGTAAAGGTAAGGGTAATGTTGAATACTGGGTTGCACAGATCCAGCCAGGCCGGATGCTCTATGAGATCGAGGGTATCTCAGAAGAACTCGCTCGCGAAGCATTCGCGCTGGCATCTGCCAAGCTGCCTGTTCCAACAGCTTTTGTGAAGCGGACGGTGATGTAATGAAAGCAAATGAACTGAGAGGCAAGTCTCATCAAGAGCTGACTCAAACCCTGGAAGAACTCCATAAAGAACAGTTCAACCTGCGGATGCAGCGAGGTACTGGGCAGCTTGCCAAGCCTCATCGTATGAACGAGGTCCGCAAAGATATAGCCAGGGTCAAAACCCTTATAAATGAAATGAAGTCGGGTGACGCATCATGAGTGAGCAACAGCCAACTAACCGCACACTGATTGGCCAGGTTGTCAGCAACGCAATGGATAAAACCATTACGGTCAGTGTCGAACGTCGCGTCAAGCATCCGGTTTATGGAAAATTTATGCGTCGTTCCACTAAGGTGCACGCACATGATGAGTCGAATGAGTGCCAGGCTGGAGATACCGTCATGGTCGAGCAGTGTCGTCCGCTGTCGAAGACCAAAACATGGCGTCTGGTGAAGGTGCTGGAGCGTGCAAGCTGATCATTTCAGCTTGCGCCTTAACGTAACTATTTGGAATTAGGGCAATACCATGATTCAGATGCAGACTAACCTGAGCGTCGCTGATAACAGTGGAGCCAAGCGGGTTCAATGCATAAAGGTGCTCGGTGGATCCCACCGTCGTTATGCAGGAGTCGGTGACATTGTAAAAGTCAGTGTCAAAGATGCGATTCCACGTGGCAAGGTCAAGAAGGGTGACGTGTACAATGCTGTAGTCGTTCGGACCAAGAAGGGGGTTCGCCGTCCGGATGGTTCAGTGATTCGCTTTGATTCCAATGCGGCTGTTCTTCTGAACAATGCACTGCAGCCGATTGGCACACGTATCTTCGGCCCTGTTACCCGTGAGTTGAGAAGTGAGCGCTTTATGAAGATTATCTCACTTGCTCCTGAAGTGTTGTGAGGTCGAAATCATGGCAAGCAAAATCAAAAAAGGTGATGAAGTCATTGTCATTACCGGAAAAGACAAAGGCAAACGCGGCACAGTCGTGAAAATGCTGCCAGACAATCGTTTGGTAGTTGAAAATGTCAACATGGTGAAAAAGCACACCAAGCCAAACCCGAACCGGGGTGAGCCTGGTGGTATCGTTGACAAGGAGATGCCCTTGCATATCTCCAATGTTGCCTTGTACAACCCTGCTACCGATAAAGCAGACCGTGTTGGTTTTAAGATTCTTGAAGACGGCAAAAAGGTTCGGGTTTTCAAGTCGAACCAAGAAGTTGTCGACATTTGAGGCGTGATCAGAAATGGCTAGGTTACAGCAATATTATAAAGAGACTGTGGTCCAGAACCTGATGGACAAGTTTCAATTCAACAGCATCATGGAAGTGCCGAAAATCACCAAGATCACTCTGAACATGGGTGTGGGTGAAGCTATCGGCGACAAGAAAATTCTTGAAAACGCTGTTGGCGACATGGAGAAAATTGCAGGTCAAAAGGCCATTATCACGCATGCCAGAAAGTCCATTGCGGGTTTCAAGGTGCGTGAAGGCTGGCCGATCGGCTGCAAGGTTACTCTGCGCAGTGACAGAATGTACGAGTTTCTCGATCGTCTGATCAACATCGCGATCCCGCGTATCCGTGACTTCCGTGGTCTGAGTGCCAAGTCGTTCGATGGCCGTGGTAACTACTCCATGGGTGTCAAGGAACAGATCATGTTCCCGGAAATCGATTACGATAAGATCGACGCATTGCGCGGTCTGGATATCACGATCACCACTACAGCACGAACCGACGAACAGGGTCGTGCACTTCTGGAAGCATTCAAGTTTCCCTTCAAGAGCTGAGAAAGATATGGCAAAGAAGAGCATGATTGCACGTGAAACCCGTCGTGCAAGAACCGCTGATCGGCTGTCATCAAAGCGTAACGCTTTGAAAGCAGTGATTAAAAACCCGAACAGCAGTTTCGAGGACGTTGAGCAGGCGGTTCTGAAGCTGCAAAAGCTTCCCCGGGATGCAAGCCCTGCCCGCAAGCAGAACCGCTGTCAGGTCACGGGGCGTCCCCATGGCGTGTACCGTAAGTTCGGCTTGTGCAGAAACAAGCTGCGCGAGGCGGCCATGCGGGGTGATGTTCCGGGGCTTGTTAAAGCCAGCTGGTAACAGTATAATTCTGCGCCCTTACCCCGAGCGATTATGGCTCGGTGAAGTCTAATTTTCAGGTATCGCGCCATAAAGGCGGACTGACCTTAGGAGCTCATCATGAGTATGTCAGATCCCATAGCGGATATGCTCACGCGCATCCGTAATGGCCAGGCAGCTAAAAAGACCACGGTCGAGCTGCCGTCATCCAAGCAGAAGGTGGCGATCGCCAACCTGCTCAAAAGCGAAGGTTATCTCCAGGAAGTGTCTGTAAAGAGCGAGGGTACCAAGCCTACCCTGGTCCTGGAGCTGCGCTATTTCCAAGGCAAACCCGTTATCGAGATGATCCAGCGTGTGAGTCGCCCTGGACTGCGTGTGTACAAGGGCAGGGACGAGCTTCCTAAAGTGCGCGCTGGCCTGGGTGTGGCAATTATCTCAACATCGAAAGGCGTTATGACCGACCGTGCTGCCCGTGCTATGGGGCAGGGTGGTGAAGTTGTCGCCTTCGTCGCATAAGGAGGGCTTGAGATGTCACGTGTAGCGAAAAGCCCTGTGTCCATTCCCTCTGGAATTACAGTGAAGATGGCGGATGACACCATCTCCGTGAAGGGACCGAAAGGTGAACTCTCTTTCGGAATTCATCCTGACGTTGCTGTCAGCGAGGAAGACAACCAGTTGAAGGTCTCCCCCAAAACCGAGAGCCAGTCCGCATGGGCCATGGCCGGTACTGTTCGGGCCTTGGTCAACAACATGGTTACGGGTGTAAGTGCCGGTTTTGAAAAAAAGCTCCAGCTGATTGGTGTGGGTTATCGCGCCCAGGCTGGTGGCAAGAGCCTCAATCTGAGTCTTGGGTTTTCACACCCGATCGACTATCCGGTGCCGGAAGGCATCACCATTGCAACGCCGTCACCCACAGAGATCATCATCAGTGGCAGTGACAAGCAACGGGTTGGTCAGGTAGCTGCTGAAATACGTGCCTTCCGTCCGCCAGAGCCTTATAAGGGCAAAGGCGTGAGATATTCCGACGAAGAAGTCATGCGTAAAGAAGCCAAGAAGAAATAGGTAAAACGATGGACAAGAAACAATCACGTATACGTCGTGGGCGTCGCACCAGAGCAAAGATTCGCGAACTGGGTGTCTACCGTCTTTCGATTCATCGTACTCCTCGGCATATTTACGCTCAGGTCATCAGCCCGGATGGGTCGAGTGTACTGGCAAGTGCCTCAACCCTGGATAAGGCTGTCAAGAGTGAAATCGACGGTTCTGCCAGCGGTAACGTGAAGGCAGCATCGATTGTCGGCAAGATGGTCGCCGAGCGTGCAAAATCGGCGGGTGTTGATACCGTCGCATTTGATCGCTCGGGTTTTCGCTACCATGGTCGCGTGAAGGCGCTGGCTGATGCCGCCCGCGAAGCCGGACTTCAATTTTAAAGGTTTGGGAATATGGCAAATTTTAATGCAAAGCCAGAAGGCGACGAACTGCTTGAGAAACTGGTTAACGTCAATCGCGTTGCCAAAGTGGTCAAGGGCGGTCGTCAATTCGGATTCTCCGCATTAACCGTCGTGGGTGATGGCAAGGGTCGCGTCGGTTTCGGAACCGGTAAGGCGCGTGAGGTTCCTGTAGCGATCCAGAAAGCCATGGAGACCGCCAGAAAGAACATGGTAACGGTCAAGCTTGACGGAACCACGGTGCAATATCCCCTGGTCGGGCGTCACGGCGCCGCAAAGGTGTTCATGCAGCCGGCTTCTGACGGTACCGGCATCATCGCGGGTGGTGCGATGCGCGCGGTCTTCGAGGTGCTGGGCGTACAGAACGTACTGGCAAAATGCATCGGAACCAACAACCCAATCAACGTGGTTCGCGCTACCATCAACGGCCTTAACGAGATGGCAGACGCTGAGGCGGTTGCCCTGAAACGCGGTAAAAGCGTTGAAGATATCCTGGGGTAAGTCATGGCTGAGAAGAAAATGATGCGAGTCAAACTCGTAAAAAGCATGAACGGCCGTCTGGCATCTCATCAGGCCTGCGTTAGAGGCCTCGGTTTGCGCCGGATGCATCATGAGGTTGAGGTGGAAGATACCCCCTGCACCCGTGGCATGGTCAATAAAGTCAATTACATGGTAAAGGTACTGGAGTCCTGAGATGAAATTGAACACTCTACAGCCTGCACCTGGCAGCAAGCCAAGCCGTAAGCGTGTCGGGCGTGGTATCGGCAGCGGCCTGGGTAAAACCTGCGGACGTGGTCATAAAGGCCAGAAATCTCGTTCCGGCGGTTTCCACAAGGTCGGCTTCGAAGGCGGTCAAATGCCTTTGCAGCGTCGTTTGCCTAAGGTCGGCTTCACCTCTCGTGTGTCACTGACCACCGCCCAGGTTCGTCTCAGCGAACTGGCCAAGATTGAAGGTGACGTTGTCGATCTCGAAGCTCTGATGAAGGCGAATATCATCAGTCGCGCGATGAAACGCGCCAAGATCTTCGCTTCCGGCAAAGTTGAGCGTGCCTACACCATCAAAGGTGTGGGTCTGACCAAGGGTGCTAAAGAGGCGATTGAAGCCGCTGGCGGCAAGGTCGAATAATCCATGGCAAAAGGTAGTGCACCAATGATGGGGGCTCTGGGCGGTATGGGACGTGTGACGGAATTGCGTCAGCGTCTTCTGTTCGTTGCCGGTGCGCTGCTGGTGTTTCGCATTGGCACCTTTATTCCGGTCCCTGGAGTAAACCCCGTTGCCCTGGCGGCACTGCTGGATCAGGCGCAAGGTTCGATCCTGGACATGTTCAACATGTTTTCAGGTGGTGCACTGAAGCGTGCCAGTCTGTTTGCGCTCGGTATCATGCCCTACATTTCGGCATCGATTATCATGCAGCTGATGTCCGCGGTGATTCCGAGCCTGGAGCAACTGAAGAAGGAAGGTGAATCCGGGCGCCGCAAGATCACCCAGTACACGCGCTATGGCACGGTCGTACTGGCGACCTTTCAGGCTGTGGGTATCTCGATCGCCTTGCAGAGTCAGGCGGTTAATGGCGAGACCATAGTTGTGCACCAAGGGATGGGATTTGTCGTAACTGCGGCTGTTTCTCTGGTCACCGGCACCATGTTTCTGATGTGGTTAGGTGAGCAGATCACAGAACGGGGTATCGGCAATGGTATCTCTATGATCATCTTTGCGGGCATCGTGGCAGGCTTGCCTGCAGCGATTGGTGGCACTTTGGAACTGGCGAGAACAGGTGAGTTGAATATTCTCACTATTCTCTTCCTGTTCGTACTGGCAATCGCGGTGACGGCATTTGTGGTGTTCGTTGAGCGCGGTCAGAGAAGGATTACGATCAACTATGCCAAGCGCCAACAGGGCCGCAGGATGCTTGCCGCGCAAAGCAGTCATTTGCCTTTGAAACTGAATATGGCGGGTGTTATTCCGCCTATTTTTGCCTCCAGTATCATCCTGTTCCCAGCCACGCTGGGGCAATGGTTTGGTAACACGGAGGGAACCCGATGGTTGCAGGATATCTTCGCCAAGTTATCCCCGGGCGAACCGGTCTATGTTATGGCTTACGCGGCAGCAATCATCTTTTTCTGTTTTTTCTACACGGCGTTGGTCTTCAACTCCCGTGACACAGCAGACAATTTGAAGCGATCTGGCGCCTTCATCCCCGGTATTCGTCCGGGTGAGCAGACGGCGAAATATATCGACAGTGTGATGTCCAGGCTGACCTTTGCGGGCGCCATTTACATCACCCTGGTGTGTCTGCTGCCAGAGTTTTTGATCGTCGGCTGGAATGTACCGTTCTACTTTGGCGGTACCTCGCTGTTGATCATCGTGGTTGTGGTGATGGATTTTATGGCGCAAGTACAGGCGCACCTGATGTCACACCAGTATGAAGGTTTAATGAAAAAGGCCAATCTGAAGGGTGGTGGTGCAGGTCTGCTGCGCTGATCCGACAGAGTAATTTGGAGAGAAAACCATGAAAGTGCGCGCATCGGTCAAGAAAATCTGCCGCAACTGTAAAATCGTACGTCGCAACGGTGTCGTACGGGTTATCTGTAAAGAAGGGCGTCACAAGCAGCGCCAGGGTTAATTTAGCGAAAATCGTGCCAGGCAGCTTGAATGGAGCTGTACTGTGAGGTATTATCGCGCGTTTCCCTTGGGGGGCACCCAAGGGGTTCACTAGGAGATTAGTAAGATGGCTCGAATTGCAGGGGTCAACATTCCAGATCGCAAACATGCGGTTATCGCTTTGACGTCGATCTACGGCATCGGACGCACCCGTGCGGGTGATATCTGTAAAGAAGCCGGTATTGAACCAAGCACCAAGATCCAGGAACTCAGTGAAGACCAGATCGAATCGATCCGCGGCATTGTTGCGCGGTACACGGTCGAGGGTGATCTGAGACGTGAAATCTCCATGAATATCAAGCGTCTGATGGATCTGGGCTGTAACCGCGGGATTCGTCATCGTCGCGGACTGCCGCTGCGTGGTCAGCGTACCCGCACCAATGCGCGTACCCGTAAGGGCCCGCGTCGTCCGATCAAGCGCTAATCATCATCATTATTCGAATCTGTAGGTACAGAAGATGGCAAAACCCAGCAGCCGTGCCAAAAAGAAGGTCAAGAAGAGCGTCACCGACGGTGTTGCTCATATCCACGCCTCCTTTAACAACACCATCATCACGATAACCGATCGTCAGGGCAATGCTTTGGCCTGGGCGACTGCCGGTGGATCCGGTTTTCGCGGTTCTCGCAAAAGTACGCCGTTTGCTGCTCAGGTAGCTGCTGATCGCGTGGGTCAGATGGTCAAGGAGTACGGACTCAAGAATCTGGATGTTAACGTCAAAGGTCCTGGACCTGGCCGCGAGTCTGCCGTTCGGGCCCTCAACAATGCCGGTTTCAAAATCACCAGCATCTCCGACGTGACACCGATTCCCCATAACGGTTGTCGTCCTCCGAAGAAACGCCGCGTCTAATTATTGGAGTTATTGAATCATGGCAAGGTACATCGGTCCCAAGTGTAAACTGAGCCGTCGCGAAGGCACTGATCTTTTTCTCAAGAGCCGCGTTCGTTCACTGGACTCCAAGTGCAACATGGAGAAATTGCCGGGTCAGGCAGGCGATCGTCGTCGTCGCGTGTCCGACTATGGTCTTCAGTTGCGTGAAAAACAGAAAGTTCGTCGTATTTATGGAATCATGGAAAAACAGTTCCGTAACTACTACAAGGCTGCAGCGCAAAACAAAGGCGCTACCGGTGAGAACCTCCTGCAACTGCTGGAAACCCGTCTTGATAATATCGTTTATCGCATGGGCTTTGGTTCGACCCGCGCTGAAGCGCGTCAGCTTGTCAGTCATAAGGCCATCGAAGTCAATGGCAAGATCGTTAATGTGCCTTCCTTCCGGGTCAACGCAGAAGACGAAATTTCCGTTCGTGAAAAGGCGAAAAAGCAGCTGCGTATCCAGTCTGCAGTTGAACTGCAGGGTCAATATGGCTTTGTAGACTGGTTGGATGTCGATGCCAAATCGTTGAAGGGCAAACTGAAGCGTGTTCCCGATCGTTCAGATCTGTCCGCTGAGATTAATGAACAATTGGTCGTTGAGCTCTACTCCAAGTAAGCCTTGACGAGGGAAAATACATGACCGAAAGCGTTACGGAATTTCTGAAACCTCGCATCGTCAACGTACAGCCGATTACGGCGACGCGTGCCAAAGTGACGCTCGAGCCTCTGGAGA
The DNA here is from genome assembly GCA_040506775.1 of Candidatus Thiodiazotropha sp. Taxonomy (GTDB): domain Bacteria; phylum Pseudomonadota; class Gammaproteobacteria; order Chromatiales; family Chromatiaceae; genus Thiodiazotropha. The sequence goes on along the minus strand of JBEVWC010000020.1, from coordinate 137,263 downwards.
GGGGATTCGGGCACACATTGGGCAATGCTTTACGGCGGATTCTTTTGTCCTCCATGCCGGGTAGTGCCATTACAGAGGTTGAGATTGCCGACGTGCTTCACGAGTACACCACGATTGAAGGTGTGCAGGAAGACGTGTTGGAGATCCTGCTCAACCTGAAACAGATTGCGCTCGTTATGCACTCACGGGACGAGGCCACTCTGAGGCTGAACAAAAAAGGTCCTGGGCAGGTTAATGCCGGTGATATCACTCTGGATCATGATGTTGAAATTGCCAATCCGGAGCATGTGATCGCTACTCTGACCAAGTCGGGTGAGATCAACATGACCCTCAACGTGCGTCGTGGTCGTGGGTACCAGCCAGCCGCTGCACGTCAGGGATCCGCGGGCGATGAGCGTCCGATCGGTATGTTGCAGGTTGATGCCTCTTTCAGCCCGATTCGCGAAGTAGCCTATAGCGTTGAGGCCGCTCGTGTTGAACAGAATACCGGGTTGGATCGACTGGTCATCGAACTTGAGACCAATGGCACCATCGATCCTGAGGAAGCGATCCGTCGCTCCGCCAGTATCCTGCGTGATCAGCTTTCGGTGTTTGTGGATCTGGAGGCCGAGGCTGCGGAAGCGCATGCAGAGCCGGAAGAGCCTGCCATCGATCCGATCCTGTTGCGGCCAGTTGATGATTTGGAGTTGACCGTTCGCTCCGCCAACTGCCTCAAGGCAGAGAATATTTTCCTCATTGGTGATCTGATTCAGCGCACCGAGGTGGAATTGCTCAAGACGCCCAATCTGGGTAAGAAATCTCTTACCGAAATCAAGGACGTTTTGGCTCGTCGTGGTTTGTCCCTGGGCATGCGCCTGGAACATTGGCCACCTGAAAATATCGAAGAACAGCTCGCTCATTGAGCCGCTGTAAATCAAACCTTAACTTAATTTGAATTCTGGGGAAGTCTACCCATGCGACATCGCAAATCAGGACGGCAGCTCAATCGGAACAGCAGCCACAGAAATGCCATGTTCAGAAACATGGCCGTGTCTTTGATCAATCATGAGCTGATCAAGACCACTCTGCCTAAGGCAAAAGAGTTGCGTCGAGTAGCTGAGCCGCTCATCACTATGTCGAAAACCGACAATGTTGCCAAACGTCGTCTGGCCTTCTCCCGCCTGCGTGACAAGTCGGCTGTCGGTAAGCTTTTTGCCGAACTGGGACCGCGTTATCAGGCACGCCCGGGTGGTTATGTCCGCATTCTGAAATGTGGTTACCGTGCCGGTGATAAAGCGCCTATGGCCTATGTTGAACTGGTTGATCGTCCAGACAACGGTTCTACAGAAGCTGTCGCTGCTGCTGACGAATAAGCACCTCATCTCAACTTGAGGATGTTATAAAACCCACGCCGATTGGCGTGGGTTTTTTTATGCGTCACAGTGCGATGAGTTGATTCTCAAGCCAACGCATCGAACGTTTGCGCCGTGCAGGAGTGTCGATACTGATCCTTGTAAGTCGTTTCACTTCTTGATCGTCTTCAGCAGATCCTTGACGTCGACGCTTTGAAACGAAGTTGAATCCTGAGTGGATTCTTGTTTGAGTTCGAAGATGCGATGGCCGTTTATCATGCCTGAAATGTCTGAGCTGGTGCCGCCCACGTCATGGCTGAACACCGCCAGGATGTGCAGAACGGCGAAACCTGAAATCAACACATAAGTCATCCTGTGTAAATCCATCATGCTCAGGTTAAACAGAAACGGGGCTTCATTGATGAGCGCCAAACCGCTCAAGGCATTCAGAACCAGAATGAAATAGAACGCCAGATAGAGAGGTCCCCAGAGTGGGTTATGGCTGTACCATTTGGGTAAAGGGGCCTTCCCCAGGGTGAGATAAAATTTTGCGACCTCCCATGCCTGTCTGAGTCGGTGTATGTCCGGTTCACAATCTGTAAAGTGATCTGTGCCCTTACCGAAAAATAACAGGTAAAGCCTGACAAGCAGTGCAGGCAGCAGTACGGCAGTGAGCATGTAGTGCAGATCTGCAACGGCAGAGTTGTCGACAATCTGATGCTTCATCAGATAACCGCTTGCCATCAGGCCCAAGCTGGAAAAGCCAATCAGCCAATGTGATATTCTGAGCCAGCGGCTCCAAATGAAAATGCGGGTAACTTGTGTAGATTGCATGTCTTGTCCCGTGGGGCTGTATCATTAATCCGGCAATCCCCTTACTACGCAGGCGAGGGCAGTACACAGGGGGCGACAACGGTATCGTCACTGTACTCGTAACCGGGTGTTGTCGATCAATGACAATTATTAACCCGGTAATGCTGTGCTGTCATCTGTACTTCGTCCTCCCAGGTGCTGTCGGACGTGCCTTGAAACCCGCCGTTGAACGCGGTTTTTATCACCCTGTACAAACTGGGCGCTTTCATGTCCCAGTGATGATGTTGGGATATTGAAGACGTAAACAGCACGAAACAATATCCGTCAGAGAATGAGTTCGAGCAGATGTTAAGGCAGAGAAAGACAAAACGGGAGAAGCGTGAAACGAGAGATCAGGCGATGCTGCGGTATATCAAGCAGCGACGGCGGAATCTGTTAGCAAAGCCAGGACCGCATGAGTTCATCCTCGTGCTGGATCATATGAAAGCCGGATTCAATGTGGCGAAGATCTTTCGCAGTGCGGAGGCCTTTGGTGCTCATGAGGTGCATCTCATCGATATCGGACCGTTTGATCCGGCACCGGGTAAAGGCGCGTTCAAGAAGGTACCTGCACGTTTTTTTGAGAAATTTTCCGAGAGCTATGAAAACCTGGTGAGTCGCGGGTATGAGGTTGTCATGCTCACGGGAGGATGTGATCAGATGCTTACTGATTCAGATCTGGCGCCCAGGACTGCCTTCGTCATGGGACATGAGGAGTTTGGTCACAGCTTCACGCGAGAAGAGTATCCGGAGGTGGGTTGTCTCGCGATACCCCAATTTGGCGAGGTCGAGAGTCTGAATGTTGCCGTCGCGGCCTCTATCGTGATGTATGAGTATGTCCGCCAGAGATCATCACGATAGGTGCCGGACGGGTGTTCAGTTCAGCCGCATCAATCGGGCAGTTCTACGCCTTTGGTGGTCAGAACTGAAACGACGATCATTGCAAGCAGTATCAAATATAACCAGGACATGAGTGCCTCCTCTGTTGTTCTATTCGTATTCAGCCAGTAGGTGTCCTCTACGGTATAAAAAAACATGTCCATTTGGTGTGAGTTATAGCGCGTTTAGCTTAAAGAAGCCTTAAGTGAAATGTGAGGCACCTCACAAAATTCATGAAATAGCGTATAAATTCAATAAATTTATCAGGTTACAGTGATTCCCTGGATACGAAATGGACCGTGGGGGGGCGCTCGGAAGTGATTTGTATGCGGGTCAGGGATGCGGTCTCGATGGAGATACGGTACATCGATGCGAGGGGAGCCTGAAGGGTTTTTCTCAGAATGCTGCGAATGACGCCAGCATGGGTCACAATCAGGACATGCTGGCCGGCATGCCGGGAAATTACCGCTTCGTAGGCCTCGCTGACCCTTTCATTGAACGATTTGAGTGGCTCCGCTCCGTCGGGTCGATGCTCGATCGGATCGTGATAGAAGCGTTCCAGGGCCTTTTCATCCAGGGCCCTTATCTGATCTCCTGACAATCCTTCCCAGGTGCCGAAACCCACCTCCTTGAAACGCTCATCGTAGCTCAGGCCGACTCCCATGTGCTCACTGAGTTCCCGGGCAAATTCCGCGCAGCGTTTCAATGGGGAACTGACGATGGCTTCCCATGGGGTCACCCCCGTCACTGCCTGGCGCATCTGTGACCAGCCCTTGTCACTCAAAGGGTCGTCAATCTGTCCCCGGTAGCGTCGGCCTCCAACAGGTTCGCCATGGCGCATCAGATCGATGGTGGTGGTTTGGCTCATGCGGTTATACCAGTCCGGTCAGGCTGAGAAAGGCCAGCAGGACCATAAATACGATGAGACTTCTCCAAATCAGGGCCATTGCGGCTTTGGGCAGGTAGGCGTAAATCTGGGCGCCGGCCTGCGCTTCATCCAACAGGGTGGTCAGCCGCATCGCGCCGCTGCCGGTACAGATCAGTATGCCGGTGTTGGAGTCGTTGAATTCCGTGTGGCGCTGTTCCTGATAACTGCGCCAGCCATACAGGGCGTCCTCGAAACTTCCGGCGATGGCGTAGCAGAATGCCGTGAGTCTTGCCGGGATCCAATCCAGGATGTGAATCAATTGCAGAGCATTCAGCTTGTAGTCGATGCTCGCTGCTGCCTGATCGGTCCTGGGTAACCAGGTGGCGAGACGGTAGAGGGCGGCGCCCAGTGGGCCGAGCAGGACAAACCAGAACAGTACCGCGATGATACGTCGATTGGCCAGATGCAGGGCGGCTTCCGCAACGGCCTGGGAGCGGGCGGGTTCACTGGTGGGTGGTTCGTCATCGATCAGCTGAAGGGCGATGTCACGGGCGGCTTGTTCATCGTCGTGCTCACGGGCCTCAACATATTCATTGACCTGTTGGTCCAGGTCCTGGGGGCCCAGGGTGTAGATCAGAACCCCAATGGCAAATGCGATGTCGAGAAATCCCCAAAGGGCATTGTCCAGAACCTGCTGTATCAATGCGACCGCCAGCAGCGGGGGAAGCAGCAGGGTGATCAGTCCGAGGGTGCCCCGCTGCAGGCCCTGAGGCAGGGATTGTGTCTGGTACCACTGGGTATAGCGGAAAAACCAGCGATCGTTTCGCCAGGTCAATGAGTCCAGCAAAAAGCGTTCGGCAATGAGGCAGATAAGTACGATCGTGAAGGTCATCTGGTGTGTTTACCCAATTCCTGTGGCTCTGGCTTGAATCATGTACCGGTTCATTCACAGCGTCTTGCCGGGTTGAAGCACTGTGGCTTTACAGGCTTCCGGACGCGCCTCGGCCTGCAACTGAAGCGCTATCGGCCTGATTTTAAGGAGAGTGGCCGGTATGCGCCAGCCTTCTGATGTATCAGGGCCTGGCCGGGACATCGATTGGCGGTGGCGGAACCCCGGGCCCGCTTGATCTTGTGATGACGCTCAGGACTTGCGTGCGGCTTGCAGGAGTGTGCGGTAACGGCGCCAGTCGAAATGCGGGCCGGGATCGGTTTTGCGGCCGGGGGAGATCGCCGAATGGCTGGTGATGCGCGTCTCCCTGATCGCGGGATAACGCTGCATCAGCCACTGGGTGGCTTGGGTGAGGGCGCTGTACTGGGAGGCGCTGAACGGTTTCACATCGCTGCCTTCCAGTTCGATGCCGATGGAGAAGTCATTGCAGCGCCAGCGTCCGCAAAAATTGGATTGACCGGCATGCCAGGCCCGCTGATCGAAAGGGACATACTGCACAATTTCGCCGTCACGGCGTATCAGCAGGTGACTGGAGACCCTGAGGTCCTGGATGGTCGCGAAGAAGGGGTGTGCGTCGGCATCCAGGCGATTGAGGAAAAAATTATCGATCCAGGGTCCACCAAATTCACCCGGCGGCAGGCTGATGCTGTGTATCACCAACAGGTCGATCGGAGTATCAGCGGGACGTTCGTCCCGGTTCTCCGTGGGGTGAAATACGGCTCCCGGCAGGAGCACGGGGGAGGCCTGCTGCAACTCAGTCCCCGTTGCTCGGAAAGCCCTTAAGGACCATGTCCGTGTAACTGACAATACCCACGATGCGGCCGTTTTCCACCACCGGAGCGCGGGAGAGTTCGAAACGGCTGAAGATCCGGGCGCAATAGCGGATGTCCATCTCCGGTGATACGGTCAGGGCCGGTTTACTCATGATCTCATAGATATTGACCCGTTCAGGTGCGCGATCCTTGGCCAGCACCTGGCGGGCGATGTCGGACAGGGTGACCAGCCCGTATTCATCGTTCTCGTGGCGCTTTTTCACAATCAGGGACTTGGTTTCCACGTGCATCATACGCTCCAGTGCATTGCGCACTGTGTCCATACCATCGACCAGGTCGAAGTCCGCCTTCATCACATCCCTGACCCGGACCAGTTTATGTTCGCTCATAATTCCTCCTCGATGACTTGTGACAGGGTCTCGATCTGGTGACTCACCCCTACCGCATCCTCGATATCGATCTGGAACGCGATGCCATTGCCCGGTTGTTCATCGAACTCCCCGGCTTCGGCGATCTTTTCCAGTATCGCACGGCTGAGATGCTCCTCCACGAGCAGCAACAGCACATCACGCTGGGTGTCGAGTGTCAGGCCGAAAAAGGTTTTCGATTGCTGAACGCCCTCTCCCCGGGCATGGTTGATGACGGTGGAGCCGGTAGCGCCCGCGGATCGGGCCGCTTCGAGAACTTTTTCGGTGGTGGTGTCTTCCACCAGGGCGATGATGAGTTTGAAGTGCATGTGATTACCTCGATTGAATCATCTTGGCGGCCGTCGACTGCGCCACTCGCTGAGTTGGGCATAGCCCATAACGGTTATGATAGGAAAAAGGCTGGCGAAGGCGATCAGGCCAAAGCCGTCCATCAAGGGGTTGCGCCCGGGTACGTTGCTGGAAAGACCCAGCCCCAGGGCGGTGACCAGAGGCACGGTCACCGTGGAAGTGGTGACGCCACCGGAATCGTAGGCCAGGGCAATGATCGAACGGGGGGCGATCAGGGTCTGGATGATTACCACGATATAGCCCGCGATGATGTACCAGTGCAGCGGGGTGCCGGTGATGATTCGGTAGCTGCCCAGCGAGATGCCCACGGCAACGCCGATTGCGACCGCGATACGCAATCCCCACTGGCTGATCGCTCCGGCTGAGACCTGGTTGGCCTTGATCGCCACGGCGATCAGGGAGGGTTCCGCAATAGTGGTGGAAAAGCCAATGCTCGCAGCAAACAGGTAGACCCAGAAATAGTGGTGCCACTCGATCGAATGGGCGTCCTGTGCATTGAGGAACTCCGGTGCGGTCAGTTGGTTGGCCATCAGTTCGCCAATCGGAAACAGGGCCAGATCCAGTCCCTCCAGGAACAACGCAAGACCTATCAGTACCATGAAGAAGCCGGTCAGAATCTCCTTGGGGTTCTTGAGTGCCCTGCGCAATACAAAGACCTGGAATCCCAGCAGGATTGCCGCAATCGGCAAGACATCCAGCATGGTGCCGAGCAGCACGTCGATGAAGTGTTGCAGAGAATCGTTCATAGCAACATGCCGTAACCCATGACGAAGATCATGGGAGTCAGGGAGGCGAAGGCAATCAGTCCAAAACCGTCTGTCATTGGATTGCGGCCCTTGATACTGGAAGCGAGTCCCACACCCAGTGCAGTGACCAGGGGCACAGTGACCGTCGAGGTTGTCACGCCGCCCGAGTCATAGGCGATGCCGATGATCTCCTGGGGTGCGAAAGCGGTCATGATGACCACGCCGATGTATCCGCCAATGATCAGGTACTGTACCGGCCAGCCTTTGACGATGCGCAGCACTCCCAGCACGATGGCGAAACCCACCGACAGCGCCACGGTGTAGCGCAGCCCCTGGGCGTAGTCTTGCATGGATTGGGCATGGTCCTCGATCATCCCTCCCGCCGCGGCGACCTGAGCGGCTTCCTCGGCGATCTTGATGAGCGCAGGTTCCGCCACAGTGGTGCCGAATCCGAGTGAGAATGCGAAGATGAGCAGCCAGGTGAGGCTGCCTTTGCGGGCGAAGTTCCAGGCCATGGATTCGCCCAGGGGAAACAATCCCAGATTGAGGCCTTCGATGAACAGGCTGAGCCCCAACAGCACCAGCAGGGAGCCGAACAACAGGCTGCCGATATTCGGGATCGGCTGCTGCAGTACAGCAATCTGAAAAAAGGCGATGACGACGAAAATCGGGACAAGATCGCGAAAACTGCTGAGAAGTGATGCGAAAAGTCGCCGAAAAAGTTGCATAGACGATTATCGGGCCCTGGAAGCCTTGGCGCTGGATTGTTACCCGCTGTGGAGGAACCATAACCCAGAATGCTGGCGACATCTATGTCTGTCTGGGGATCTGGCCGGTAATCGGTGGGGCGGCGGCATTTACCCCGATCAGGGGGCCTGTTTTCCGGCTTCAGACGCGTCAGATTGAGCGCCAGCAGCCGGCTAAGTTCTGAACGATGCTCGGAATTTCAGCCGGGCCCTGTAGAATAGGCTGCAATCAGGGTGAATCCAGCGGAGTTTATTTCCCGAGTTGCGGCTTTAATCAGCGGTCTGATCGTCATCTGAGAGTACCTGTTCAAGGCTAATCGATGACTTCTAATCCATTGATTGTTCAGGAACTTGGTGCTAGTTTTGGAGAACGCACCCTGTACTGATGCCACTTGGCGCGCTTTCATCCATGGATCTTTTGTGAGGTCAATCTCAGACGCGTTTTCCGGGCTGACATAGCCTTGCAACAGATGCGGGTTAAAGGGACGTATCGGCATCGCCTTGGGTTAATGGCAGGGATTTCAAGTGGCGATAGATGCAAAGGCAAGACAACATTATTACTTTTGGCTCAGCTGTGCCTCGTCAAAGAAACATAACGCTTGATATCAGCGGGCGCAGGATTGCGGCTGAGTGCCGTAATCTGGTCGTCAAGACCCTGCCCAAGCTGATGACCGATCTGTTCGAGAATCTCGATGATTCCCTCTACGAGATGGCGAACAAATCGGAAAACAATGCCCTGCAGAATATCTATTTCGACTCCATGCGCGAATTGCGCAAGCAGCGGGCGAAGATCGATCGCAGTTTCAATCAGGAACTGCTGCGTGCCTATGACCGGTTCTGGGAAACCGGCAATGTCACAGTCAGTCAACCGACCCTGGATGATCTCAGCCGCGATACCGAGATGTCCCTGGTGGACGATGATGACCTCGAAGAGTCGCTGGCCATCACCAACATGGTGAGCAAATCGGAAAACCGCTTCTCCCGGGAACTGTTCGCCATGGGGCAGCGTTTTTCAGCGATTCTCTGCGCCGGCCAGGTGGACGAGGAGATCGCCAAGAAAACACCGCTGGAACCTGGGGTGATCTGCAATGCCTTTCGTCTGGCTATCAGCGATGTGGCGGTGGAGTTGCCGGTCAAGCTGGTGGTCTACAAGCTGTTCGACCGGCACGTGATGCATTACATCGGGGGGCTCTACGACGAGATCAATCTCCTGTTGGGGCGTGCCGGCGTGATTCCCAAACTGACCCCCAAGGTGCGGCGTAATCCGGTTGCCCCGAGTCTGCGCGGTGAGGGTGGTGACAGCTATCTGGCCAGTGACTCCTCTTATGTGACCGGAACGCCCACGACCTCTGCGGCCAGCAGCCAGATGTCCCCCCACGAAGAGGTTCAGGCGGAGATCTTCTCCACCCTGCAGCATCTGCTGGGTATGCGCAGAACCGCTTCATCCAGCAGCATGCTCAGCTCCAGCATGATGCTCGCCGCACCCCAGAGCAATGTTCCGGTAGTGGATACCGGCGAGTTGCTGGGAGTGCTGTCCGCGCTGCAGCAGTCCAATGTGGTGATGTTGCCCCAGGGTCATTATGGCGGTCCGCCTCTGAGTCCGGATCAGATGCGCGCCCGTCTGGCTCAGGATCTGCGGATCGCCAAGGATGGGCAGATCACCCGTTCCCTGGGTGACGCGGACAATGACACCATCGATGTCATTTCCATGCTGTTCGAATTCATTCTCGATGACTACAGCCTGCCGGATGCCATGAAGGCGCTGATCAGCCGCCTGCAGATCCCGATGCTGAAGGTTGCGATCATCGACAAGAGTTTTTTCAGCAAGAAGATTCATCCGGCCCGGCGACTGCTCAACTCCCTGGCCCAGGCCGCTGTGGGTTGGAATGATACCGGCGATCGCGCCAATGATTCGCTCTACAACAAGATCGAGTCCATCATCAAAAGAATCCTCAATGAGTTTCATGATGATCCGGGTCTGTTCGCGGAACTCGATGAGGAGTTCACCAGTTGGTGGCAGAAGGAGCAGCGTGGCGCCGAGATTGCGGAGCAGCGGACCACTCAGATCACCCGCGGCAAGGAGCAACTGAAGTCCGCGAAGCAGATCGTCTCCGAGGAGCTGAACCTGCGTCTGCAGCGACAGATGGTGATTCCCCAGGCCGTGATGTCGATACTCGAGGATGGCTGGAAGGATGTAATGCTGCTGATCTATCTGCGTGAAGGCAGCCAAAGCAAGGACTGGCAGGAGTGTCTCGAAATCGTAGAGCGGTTGCTGTGGAGTGTGCAACCCAAGTCCGAATACCAGGACCGTCAACAGCTGTTGCGGGGTATTCCGGAGTTGCTGCGCAATTTGAGGGAGCGGCTCAACAGCATCTCCTTCGATCAACACAAGATGGCGCGGCTGTTCAAAGAACTTCAGAATTGTCATATCCAGGTGCTCAGGGGGGGCGATGCGGCTCAGGTGCATACCTCCGGTACGCAGCCGGTCGCGCATCACGAAATCCATTTTCCCGATAGCCAGCTGACTTCCGATGATGCCAGCCAGTTGCATGAGCTTGCCGATGAGGCGATCTACGATAACGACGAATACGCCCGCCAGGCCAACTTGCTCGAACCCGGATGCTGGTTGGAGATTGCCGATGGCAGTGCCAAGGTCAGGGTCAAGCTCTCCTGGAAAAGCAAAGTCACCGACAGTTTCATTTTCGTCAATCGCAAGGGTATGAAGGCCATGGAGCTGAGTGCCTCGGGCCTTGCCCGGCATCTGCGGGAAGGTACCGCCCGTCTTGTCGAACTGCCCGCCAAACCCATCATGGACCGGGCGCTCGACGCCATGCTGGATGCCCTGAAGAAAACCAGCGCCGCGTAAGACTCTCCTCTCTTTACCCAAACAGGTCAGCTCAAAGTGGCTACAACTGTGCGTAAAGGTCTTAAAGGTTTTGGGTTTCGGTGTGAGCTGCACACGGGTTTTTTACGCCCTTGTTCTGCGCTGGTAGCTGTCGGGTTACGCTGCGCTAACCCGACCTACGGTTCGCGGAACTCGCTACATTTAAACCGCCAGCCCCGCTGATCGGGTTATGTTGCGCTTCTCGCTCGGGTCACACGGGCACCTTAAGAGGAGCGATCCTCAACCCGTGTAGCCCGGTTGCAGCGATGCGGAAGCCGGGGTCCGGCAGAATGCGAAGAACTGCGGGACAATCCAAATCGCTCCAGGCGTTTCCTATCTCCCTGCACATGAGGTTCAAACAGGCCCTAATACCCAGTAATTCCCAACGGCCGCTATCGGCAGTCTGGTTATGGGTAATCAGCAAAATTTCTGTACGTGAGGACTGTTAAACGGGTCCGAGGCCCGGGTGATGATCCCGGTAAGCGCCCGGTGCCGGTTCGGGTGGGAGACGGGATGTTCCCCTTTTGAGCGAGGCGATTAACAATTGACTGTTTGTCTGTTGGGGGTCGATGGCGGCGTGGCGTTCTCCGGTCAGGCGTGTTACAAGTATTCGGATAAAGGCTGGCTGAGGGTGTCCTCTCACTGCGCCGCATGATCCATCAGTGATAAAAAACCAGAGAGTGAAGCATGAGTGAAATGATTACCGATTCCGGATTGAAGATCGAAGACCTGACCCAGGGCGAGGGTGATACGGCGGCAGCGGGTCACAAGGTATCCGTGCACTACACCGGCTGGTTGCTGGAAGGTGACAAATTTGACTCCTCCGTGGATCGCAATCAGCCTTTCGAGTTCACCCTGGGCAAAGGCATGGTCATCCGTGGCTGGGATGAAGGGGTCGCGGGTATGAAGATTGGCGGTAAGCGTCGTCTGACCATCCCGCCCCAGTTGGGCTACGGCGCTCGAGGTGCGGGTGGCGTGATTCCGCCGAATGCAACGCTGGTGTTCGATGTGGAACTGCTCGCGATTGCCTGATCATGAAGCTTCCGCCACGCCATCTCATCAGCCAACAGGTGAGTCAGGCACTGATCGAGGATCTCGGTCCAGGAGATCTGACCGCTGACCTGCTGGATGCGGAAACCCGGATTCGCGGCACCATTCTATGCCGTGAGGCAGCCGTTCTTTGCGGTATCGCCTGGGTCGAGGAGGTCTATCGTCAACTCGATCCCGGGGTGGTCCTGACATGGGAGGCCGGTGATGGCGATCGGCTCGATGCCGGTCAGCGGGTGTGCCGCCTGGAGGGGCGGGCACGGTCGTTACTCAGTGGTGAACGCACGGCGTTGAACTACCTGCAGACCCTGTCCGGAACGGCGACCCTGGCGCGGCGATATGCGGATGCGGTGGCGGGTACTTCGGCGCGTATTCTCGATACCCGTAAAACCGTCCCCGGTCTGAGACTGCAGCAGAAGTATGCCGTAACCTGTGGCGGCTGCCATAACCACCGTATTGGTTTGTTCGATGCGGTGCTGATCAAGGAAAATCACATACGCGCCGCGGGTTCCATCACGGCGGCCCTGCAGCGGGCCTTTGCTCAAGTACCTGAAGGCACGGCTGTTGAAATCGAAGTGGAGTCCCTGGAAGAGTTACGCGAGGCATTACAGGCCGGCGCGACTCGGGTCCTGCTCGATAACCTGGATCTGGGTCAGCTTCGCGAGGCGGTCGTAATCAACACCGGTCGCTCCCGGCTTGAGGCCTCTGGCGGGATCACGCTTGATACGATTCGGGGTATTGCGGAAACCGGGGTGGATGATATCTCGGTGGGAGCGCTGACCAAGGATGTCCGTGCCGTCGATCTGTCGATGCTTTTCGATTATTGAGTGGCGAGTCTGAAATAGGACTCTGCTCTTGAGCCCGATACTGGGTTCGCCTCAAGCCCGTTCGTCGAAGAGGGTGCCCAGCACATCATCGGCGGTCTTAAGGGTCTTCACCTGTGCCTTGATCAGATTCGCCTGTTGCTTCATCTCCACCATCGAGCGGGAAAGGTCCTTGGGATTGGATTGTTGCACCTGCTGGGCACTGGCGATCTCAGATGCCACGCGCCGCATGCCCTGGAGTCCTTTCTGGATCCCCTGCAGCGCCGGTCCTGTGATCGAGTTGATGCCCATGAATTCCAGCCTGTTCCGTTTAGAGTCTCTCTAACCGGTTTGTTGGCCGACACAGGCAAATCTTTAATGCTTTCGTTCGCGGAACGGTACCCGCTCACACAATTGGTGAACCCCGTTCCCGGGGCCTCAGGTCCAGCTGTGTTTTGGGGGGAATACCAGTCGAATTCCGGCCAGGTTATGATGCGCCTCCGGTTCCGCCCAGTGGCGAAAACTGGCTCGTCTCAACACCTTGGGGGTGTGCAGGCTGCCCCCTTTGAGGGTTTGATGGGGTGACTCGAATGCGTCCTGGGAAACCGTGTTGTCGGGAAATGGGGTAAATTCCGGGTAGGCGTGGAGGGGATTGCCGCACCACTCCCAGGCCCTTCCTGAGCGTGTCAGGACTCCGCTTCGGGCTGCAACCTCCCACTGGTATTCATGCTGCAGAATCGCCCCTTCGGTGGCTTCGGATTGGCGGCTGGCCCAGGCGGCGAAAGCCTCAGCCTCGTACAGATTGACACCGGTAACGGCCTCTTCGGGGGGCAGGGGTGTGGAGCCGTTGAGGGCAATTTCATACCAGTTGCCCATAGGGTCCTGACGCCAGTACTCCGGGTGGTTGTCCCGATGATCATGCAACCAGTCCCGACCGGCATCGCTCCACAGGCTCTCATCCTGATAACCCCCCTGTTGCATGAATTCCAGATACTGGGCATTGGAAACCGGGTTCAGTGCAATGCGGAAGCTGCTCAGCTCTACCGCCTGGGGGGGGCTTTCGTTGTCGTATGCCCTGGGTTCGTCACGTCCCCCGATGCGGTAGTGTCCCTGAGAGATTTCCCGGGTTTCCCACTCGGGTTGAGCCGCTTGCAGGGGTTCCTCGCAACGGTAATGAGCAGAAGCCTCCTGTAAACGGAACTGGTAAAGAACGAGCAGCATGTTCTCGTACAGCTTCGCCTGTTCCTGCAGCAGATACCAGGCCAGCCGGTCCTCGACCATCCAGGGATGTTCCGCGGGAAGTGCGCCAGGGGTTGCTAGCAGTCGGATATGTTCGTCACGAACCTCGGTCGCCCAGTGAATCAGGTGGTCCCGGTCCGGCAACTGTGCGCATTGCTCCTCGAGGCTCAGTCCTCCCACTGTGAACAGGTGTCGGACCCGTCGGCTCAGATCATCGTCGTTATTGAGATGCTCCCGCAGCCAGAGCAGTTCCAGATAGACGCCTCGCCCGTAGTACCAGTTCAGGCTGGCAAGCCTGGAATTGGGCCTGAGGGAGCAAAGCGGGGCTTCCCGTGATGCGAGTAGGTCCCGCTGCATCTCGTGCAGGTCGGTCAACTGACCGAGCAGGGCTGGGTTGGTCATACTGCGACTCCAAGGCTGTCATTGCGGCCTAGCCGGCCAGAGGTGTGGTGGTCAAAAGCCTAATTTTAGAGATCGGAACCGGGAGGTGGCAATGTGAAGTCGCAAGCCATCAGGGAAAAGGGAATCATGAACTAAGGAAGGCGATGCCTGTGAGAGACAGGAAACCGCCCATCCCGGTCGGGATGGGCGGTTCATGGAACCGGTATCCTCAGCAGGGCGCTGAAGACTGAAGTTCGCTCCCTGGCGTGATCAGACGCATCCGGTCGGTTTGGGCAGACCGCCGTATTTGGTGATCGGTTTCATCGGGCCGGTCATCCACAGCTCGAACATCTCCTTCTTGTCCGCACCCAGGTACTTGGAAAATTTGCGGATCGGCGGTACCACGTTGTGCTCGTTGTAGTATTCACGGGCCTTGATGATCTGGTCCCACTTTTCATCGGTCAGTTCGTAATCATCTGCATCGGCCATGGCCCGGGCGATTTCCGGGGTCCATGCATTCATATCGGTAAGGTAACCGTCACCGTCGCGTTCCGGGATTTCGACACTCATTACATCTGCTCCTAATACCTAGTGAAATGGTTGGTTATTAGGGGCAAGTGTACGGTTAACGGGCTGCGGGATTCTACCCTTTAGTTTGCAGGGTATTTGAGGGTGATCGGTGTGATTGTCTACAGATCCCTGATTTGACTTAGAAAATCCGCTGAGCTTGAGAGGCCTTGCGGAAACGTCAGGCGCTGCAGCTTGTGCTCCATGCGTATATCCAGACCCAGCGGATCGATGCCCACCGCTTCAATAAGCACGGCATTGGCCGGAATCTCCCGCTGATGCAGATAACGCCGCAACAGATTCTGTCCCTTGGCATTGAGCTGAAACAGCAGTTCCGCCTCTTCTGCGGCCGCAAAGGGGGCAGGTGGTGGTACACGGCTGGCATCGAACCAGCGTGCGGAGCCAAACCCGCCAATGAAATAGTGCTGTTGCAGGAGTAGGCGGTAAAAGCGGAAGTTCATTTCCTTATAGTAACGCCGGGTCTCCGGGTAATAGCGAAAGTAGCGTTCCGCCGAAGCATTGGAGTTCAGGGCCTCTGCCCGGGCCAGGCAGGTCAAGCGGCCTGACTGCTGGATGTCCTCCTCATCAGTTTCACTGAGGGTCAGGGAACAGTGCGGGTCGGCTTCGAGATTACGGGTGTGTTGTGCAAGGTGAGAAATCAACAGCAAAGGATTGCCTTTGGAGTCTCGACAAACCGGCAGCAAAGAGCCGAATGGATAGCCCGGAAACTTGACGGAGTGGGTTGAGAGCAGGCCATGAAAACTCGAGGTCCAAAGTTTCAATATGGCATCGATCAGCAGGTCATGGGGTGTTTCCGGTTTCATGGGTTTTACTGATCCCGTGTCGTGGATTGGGCGGTGTCTGTAAACATTACGCGCAGACCTTAGCAAAAAAACCATAAGAGGATTGAGTGAAAATTTCACAATCCATGATGAGCGAGGCGCATGTTGGGACGATAGTGAACGTCGGGATGTGTGACAACAAGTTTACAAATCTTCACAGGTGGCGCCTTTAACCGGGAAAAGGGATTGCATAAGCTGCACAACCATTCGGGGGGTATACTGAGCTTCCGAATCGTTTTGAGTCGATGTTAGCCAGAGCTCTTGCGTGGCTGATCTCGCCACCTCGATTCGCTGTCCTGCCACCTTGTCGAGGGGCGAACAATCAACTGAGCGGAGTAACTTATGGACTTTGATTTGAATACCTTGCTGGATACCTATCTGATTCCCTGGGGAACCAAGATCTTCATGGCGCTGCTGGTGTTTGTGATCGGTCGCTGGATCGCATCGGCATTGACCCGGGCGTTGCGTGCGGTGATGACCCGCAGCAATGTCGATCCCATGCTGGTCAGCTTTCTTGGAAACATTGTCAAGATGGCCTTGTTGGCGGTGGTGGTCCTGGCGGCCCTCGAGCAGCTGGGCGTCAACACCACCTCCGCAATGGCAATTCTGGGTGCCGCCGGCCTGGCCATAGGTTTGGCTTTGAAGGACTCCCTGTCGAGTTTTGCCGCAGGTGTCATGCTGATCATCTTCCGCCCCTTCAAGCTGGGGGATTTTGTTGAGGCTGGGGGTACCTCCGGTGTGGTTGAGGATATCCGGATTTTCCACACGGTGTTGAAAACCGGTGATAACCGTGAGATCACCATGCCGAATGCCCAGATCTACAGTGGAACCATTATCAACTACTCCGCCCGGGACACACGCCGGATCGATCTGGTCATTGGCATCGGTTACGCCGATGACATGAAGAAAGCCCAGGCGCTTATCAAGCAGGTGCTGGATGAGGATGCCACCCTGCTCAAGGATCCTGCTCCTACCATCATGCTGCTCGAACTGGGTGAAAGCAGCGTGGACTTCGCGGTGCGGCCTTGGGTTAAGTCCAGCGACTACTGGACCACCCGTGCTTCGCTGCTGGAAAACATCAAGACCGCTTTCGATCGTGAAGGTATCAATATTCCCTATCCCCAGCGGGATGTTCATCTCTACCAGGTGGCTTCGAGTTAGCTGCCATGCAGGGGATCGGATCTTATCAATTCAAACGTGAAACGGAGTGAGTGGACAATGAATTACAGCACCAAGCGTACAATCAGCATGGCCATTCTGTTGGGCTTGACCAGTGGATCGGCTGTGGGCGGCAAAGGGGTTGCCTACGATGCGGCGGGAAGCGTCTGGCGCAACAGTGCTGGGGAGTGTTGGACCACGGATTTTCGTGATGCCGATCCTGGCAAAACCGGATGTTTCGCTGCACCGATGGCAAGCGATACAGACGGCGATGGCGTTGTGGATGAACAGGATCGTTGTCCGGATACGCCCGCAGGGGTCAGTGTGGATGCGCAAGGGTGTATTCCGGACAGCGATGGGGACGGAGTGGCTGACAACCTGGATCAGTGCCCGGGGACGCCCCAGGGTGCCCAGGTGGATGACCAGGGCTGTGAGCTGGACAGCGATGGGGATGGCGTTGTGGATGCCAGGGATCAATGTCCGGGCACACCGGCGGGAGCCAGTGTGGACGGCCGGGGGTGCGCGATGAAAATCGTCCTCAACCGGATTCCCTTTGAAGTTGACAGCGATCGTATCGAAGGGGGTTACGCCACCGAGTTGCGCCAGGTGGCTGATACGCTCAAGTCCCGTCAGGACGTGAAATCTGTGCAGGTCATTGGACATACGGATTCACGGGGATCCACCCAATACAATCAGGCTCTGTCAGAAAAGCGGGCCCGGGCGGTGGCACAGTTCCTGGTCTCCCAGGGGGTGCCTGCTGCAATCATCAAGGTGAGTGGTAAGGGTGAGACTGCCCCCGTGGCGGACAATGCTACGGCACAGGGACGGGAGCAGAATCGCCGCGTGGAACTGAAAGTGAATTGAGTCAAAGGCAATAGGTTTAGCAGGCGAGGCAGGTGGGTTGTCTGACCACATGCCAAATACTCACGCACACATCGGCGGAACCTGTGCCAGCCCTGGATGGCACGCTCCGGACTTGTCCGGAGCGTAATACCTGCTTGTTTGCCTAGTTGGGAGAGGATGATGCGCATCGCTTATCTGGAAGACGACACGGTGCAGTCGGCGGTGATGAAAGAGTGGCTCGAGGATGAGGGTTATGCCTGTCGGGTGTTCCATACTGCGGACGCCTTCATGCGCGAGTTGCGCCACGAGACCTACGATCTGCTGATCATGGATTGGGAACTGCCGGGAATGAGCGGAGTGGATGTCCTGTCCTGGATTCGTCAGGAAAGGGAGTGGGACCTACCGATCTTTTTCATCACCCATCGCGATGGTGAGGCGGATATCATTGAAGCCCTCGAGAAGGGGGCGGATGACTATCTGGCCAAGCCGGTGAACCGGGATGTGATGCTGGCCCGGGTGAAGGCTTTGGTGCGTCGGCACAACGGCCGGCGGGATCAGATACGCATCGCGGATTTTCTCCTGAACCGGGTCCACAAGAAGTTGGTCCTCAATGAGGAACCGGTCGAGCTGACCGAAAAGGAGTTTCAACTCGCATGGATGCTGTTCAGCAACATCGGGCGTCTGTTGTCCCGGGATCATCTCCTCGAGAGTGTCTGGGGTGTCGGGCCGGGTTTGATGACCCGCACGGTGGATACCCATATCAGCCGACTGCGACGTAAACTGGCCCTGACCCCGGATAAGGGTTGGCGCTTGAAAGCGGTGTATCATCAGGGATACCGCCTCGAGTTTCTGGATGAGAAGGACCCGTCCAGGAGCACCCATTAACAGTCCTGACGGGCTGTCCGGTTGAGATGCCTCCATGCGATCCCGCAAGCTTCTGAAAACATCATTGCTCGGTGGCCTGCTGCTGTGGTTCACGGCCTGGCATGCCTGGGGGGAGGATTGGACCTACCGGATTCGTGAGGGCGAAAACCTGACGATGCTGGTCGAGCGTTACCTGAAACCCGAATTCACTGCGGAGCAGTTACAGGACTATAACGGTATCGTCGAGGATCGCAGAATTCCGGTGGGTTTCGGCATTCAAATCCCCATCGACTGGATGAAAGCACTGATTGACGGGGTCCGGGTTTCCCGGGTGTCGGGAACTGCCAGGCTGCGCCATATCAATCAGGACGACTGGATCGAACTGGAAATTGACACGGTCCTGCAGGCGGGTGACCGGATCATGACCGGAGCAGACTCCCGGGTCTCTGTGGTGTTTGCCGATGGCTCATCTTTGCTGATCGGGGAGCACAGTGAAGTCGTGTTCGATGCCCTCTCGGCCTTCCAGGGCAAGGGTATGCTGGATACCCGGATTCATCTGCAGCGGGGGCGCCTGGAGAACCAGGTCGTACCCCGAATCCATCCCAGGTCCCGCTATGAGATTCACACACCCGCCGCTGTCACGGTGGTACGGGGTACCGCATTTCGGGTCGCGGTTACGGCCCCTTCGGGAGAAACCCGGACCGAGGTCAACGAGGGACGTGTCGGGGTGAGCGCACAGGGTGAAACCACGGATCTGTCATCAGGTGAGGGTGTCCAGGTGATACCCGGTGATCCCCCCGGCAAGCCCCGTATGTTATTGCCCAAACCGGATCTGGATGGGATGGACATACAGCAGACCGACACTTCGCTGCAACTGGACTGGCCTGATCTGGCGCTGGCTCAACGCTATCGGGTTCAGTTGATCGATCTGCAGGGGACCCTGGTTGATGAGGTGCTGACACCCGTAAGTCAGAGTCGTCTGACTCTACCCGTTGAAGACCTCTACGTGCTGGGGATACGGGGTATCGATGAGCAGGGTTGGGAGGGCCTGGAGGGCAAGCGGGTCGTTGAGATCGCCGGATCGGAAAGGGGCGCAAAAACGCCACACGAGCCGGCTGGACAGTCCGCCTCGCCACCGCTCCTTTACCCTCCGCTGATCACGCCACGGGGGGTACTGTTTCGCTGGACCGCAACTCCGGGGGCCTGGGCCTACCGCTTGCTGCTGTCCCGGGATCCGGATGGGCATGAGCTGCTGTTCGAACGTCTGGGGTTCGATCTGGGCTTTGAAATGCTTGGGCCGCTTCCGGGCCTCGGCTATGTCAGGGTAGAGGCGTTAACCGACAATGCGGATCAGCCACTGAGATCGCCGGTAATACCCCTGGGGCTTCCCCGTGGAGGGTGGTAAACAGCCACTGTTTGATTTCCGCTGCGGTGAGACTTCTCCTGGTATAGTGTCATCCCCGGCGTCCCCGGGGCGCCCCTGTCCGACTCACCAGAGCCTGTCTGATCCAGGATATTGCCATGTCTGTCCCCTGCGCCGATCAAGCTTACGGTTTTCCCGTGAACGTCGATGAACCCGTTCGGCTTGGATGGCGTGCCTTGCCTGTTAGGGGGCACGTCGCCGGACTGGAAATTCGATCAAGCGGTGATGGGGACTGAGCCTTTGACTGTCGTCCGCAGAGGCGCTCCGGGTTCAGCGGAATCCCTGAGGACTGCGCTGATACTCCTGGTCTTCACCGGCTTCATGGCCGCCAGTGGTTGGTTGTGGCGCTGGGATCTGCTGCTGTATGACCTGCAGATGGGCTGGATGACCCGGGCTGCGGCGGATGACATCGTCATCGTCGCGGTGGATGAGAAGAGCCTCGAGGCGATCGGCCGCTGGCCCTGGCCTAGATACTGGCATGCGGAACTGATCGACCGGCTCAGTCGGGCGGGTGCCCGGGCCATTGTGTTCGACATCCTGCTGGCGGAACCCGATCCGAACAATCCAGAGGCGGATCGGCGACTGATCCAGTCGGTGGCCGCCAGTGAGCGGGTCTACTTCCCGGTGATACTCGAACAGCGTCGCCAGGGGGGCATGCTGGTCGAAACACTGCCGATCCCGGCATTGGCCAACGTGGCAGCCGGGTTGGGGCATGTGCATATCGACCTGGACCCGGACGGGATCGCCCGGGGCGTATTTCTCTATGAGGGGCTGGGCGAGGCCTTCTGGCCGCATCTCACACTCAGCCTTTTGCACGGTCTGGATCCCGAACGCTTTCCATTGCAGTCGCCGCCCCCATCCAGACCCTCCCCCGAGGTGCAGCGAATCAGTCGCCATACCCATCGTCTGATCCCCTATGCGGGACCCGCCGGACACTATCCCCGTTACAGTTACAGCCAGGTGGTTGCGGGTGACTTCGAGGCCGAACTGTTTCGCAACCGGATCGTTCTGGTCGGTGTGACCGCCACCGGTATCGGAGACGCCCTGCCCACCCCCCTGTCGGGCTATGGTGTACCCATGCCCGGGGTGGAGATCAATGCGAACATTCTCGACACGCTTCGCCGTGGGGAGGTGGTGACTCCGGTCGGTTCGCTGACCCAGATGCTGGCGAATGCCCTCATCGTCATGGTGCCGTTTCTTTTGTACCCCTTTTTTCCCACCCGGGCCGCTCCCCTGGTGTCGATGCTGGTGCTGGCCCTGTACCTGATCGCCTGCGGGGTTTTGCTGCGGGTGATGGGGATCTGGTTGCCACCGGCCTCGGGGCTGCTGGGGTTGGCGCTGAGTTATCCTATCTGGAGTTGGCGGCGTCTTGATCAGGCGGTGCGTTATCTGAACGAACAACTCGAGCGGCTGCAGCGCGAGCAGATGAGCATGCCGGTGCATCCGCCGCTTGGCGACCTGACCTCGGCAATGCAGTTTCTCTCCCGTTTGATGCCGCTACAGGGGTGGGTGGTGTATGACGCGGTGAAGGAGGTGCCACTGATGCAGGACGGCGCAAACCTGGGGGCACCTCTGCCTGGCCTTGAGGTGGGCACCTGGACCCGTTCGGGAGCGGAAACCTGGACCCTGGTGGCACGTCCGGAAGGCGCCTGGCAGTTGGGTCTCTGCTGGCCAAGAAATCGGGTGCCGGAGCGGGAGGGTCTGCGCCTGTTGAGCGATTTCGCCAAGCAGTTTTCCCAACCGCCCAGAGATCGGGATGGGGGGGTGCTGGAGCGGGTCGAGTTACGCATCGCCCAGTTGCGGGAGACCACGGTGCGAATCCAACGCTTTCGCAATTTGATTCAGAGTGCGGTGGGGCAGATGGATGACGGGCTGATGGTGATCAACAGTCACGGTCAGGTGGTGATGTCGAATCCCCGCAGTTCACACTATCTTGGACATCTCCAGGAATCCGATCTGCTGGGGGAGGATGCCTATGAATTGCTGCGGGTGCTGGAGATCAGCGGTGGTGGAAACTGGGAGGAGGCGTTCCGCCGGGTCATGCTGGAGGGGCAGGCGATGCGCTTTGAGGCGGGGCGTGCGCCGGAGACGGAACTGTTCGTACAGCTTCAGCCCCTGGTGGGCGTGGAAACCGAGTTCCACGGCATGATCGTGAATCTGTCCAATATCGCTACTCTGAAGCGCACCGAAAGGACCCGGGCAAAGATGCTGAATTTTCTTTCCCATGACCTCCGCTCGCCGATCACTTCACTGCTCTCCCTGACCCAGTCCCAGCAGAATTGCCAGGGCAGCGGTGAGGCGCTGGCGAAACAGATCGAGCCACTCGCCCGGCGCTCCCTGAAACTGGCCGATGACTTTCTGCGTCTGGCCCGGGCAGAGGCGGTAGAGGCTGCGGATTTCCAGGAACTGGATCTGATCAGTGTTGCCTGTAATGCCCTGGATGAGGTCTACGTGCAGGCGAAAGCCGCGTCCGTGGCGGTGAATGGGGAGTTTCCGGAGGAGGAGCTGTGGTTGCAAGGCGACCCGACCCTGCTGGAACGGGCCCTGCTCAACCTGCTGGAGAACGCGGTGAAGTTTTCACCATCCGAGAGCCGGGTGACACTCAGGATCACGCGTCGGGATGATCGGGTGGTCTGTGAGGTCACGGATCAGGGACCGGGTCTCCCGGATAGTCTGCAGGGGGATATCTTCATGCCGTTCGTGCAATCCCCCCCCGTGGCAGCCCGAGAATTTCGCGGAGTCGGCCTGGGTCTGAGTTTCGTCAAAGTGGTGGCGGAGAAGCACCGGGGCCGGGTGTTCGCCGCGAATGGCGAGGCGGGTGGCGCCCGATTCATCTTCGAACTGCCCGCCCAGCAAGCTTCCGCGGATTGATTCGGCTCAACGGAAAACAGGCCTTGGGTTTGTTCGCCAGGCTTGAATCATTGCATAATAGACGGTCCTGTTCGTTTCCTGATTTCGGAGTCCTCGATGCCCCAGTACCGCTCTCGCACCACGACCCATGGCCGCAACATGGCGGGCGCTCGTGCCCTCTGGCGGGCCACCGGAATGACCGATGGCGATTTCGAAAAACCGATCATCGCCATCGCCAACTCCTTCACCCAGTTTGTCCCCGGGCATGTCCATCTCAAAGACCTGGGCCAGCTGGTTGCCCGGGAGGTCGAGGCAGCCGGAGGTGTGGCCAAGGAGTTCAACACGATTGCGGTGGATGACGGCATCGCCATGGGCCATGGGGGCATGCTCTACTCCCTGCCTTCCCGGGACATCATCGCCGACTCGGTCGAGTACATGGTCAACGCCCACTGTGCGGACGCGCTGGTGTGCATCTCCAACTGCGACAAGATCACCCCCGGCATGCTGATGGCGGCGATGCGCCTGAACATCCCCACCGTGTTCGTTTCCGGTGGACCGATGGAGGCGGGCAAGGTGAAGCTGGCGGGTAAGGGCGACCTGAAGCTCGACCTCATCGATGCCATGATCTCCGCGGCCAACCCCAACGAGAGCGATGCGGACGTGGCGCAGATCGAGCGCTCCGCCTGCCCCACCTGCGGTTCCTGCTCCGGTATGTTCACCGCCAACTCCATGAACTGCCTGACCGAGGCGCTGGGTCTGTCATTGCCGGGCAATGGCTCCCTGTTGGCCACCCATGCGGATCGGGAGTTACTGTTCAAGGAAGCCGGGCGCAGGGTGGTGGCACTGGCGCGCCGCTGGTACGAAGAGGAGGACCCCCGCGCACTGCCTCGGGGGATCGCGACCTTCGAGGCCTTCGAAAACGCGATGAGTCTGGATATCGCCATGGGCGGTTCCACCAACACGGTGTTGCACCTGCTGGCCGCTGCCCAGGAGGGTCAGGTCGATTTCGGCATGTCCGATATCGACCGGCTCAGCCGCCGGGTGCCGAATCTGTGCAAGGTCGCTCCGGCAACTCAGAAATATCATATGGAGGATGTACATAGGGCCGGCGGAGTGATCGGCATACTCGGTGAACTCGACCGGGGCGGGCTGATCCACCGTGATGTGCCGACGGTTCACACCACCACCCTGGGGGATGCCCTGGAGCAGTGGGACGTGATCCGCACCCAGGAGGAGGCCGCGTGTAACCGCTTTCTCGCCGGACCGGGCGGAATCCCCACCCAGGTTGCCTTCAGCCAGGATGCCCGCTGGCCGGAGCTCGACCTGGACCGGGAGAACGGCTGTATCCGCAATATCGAACATGCTTACTCAAAGGATGGTGGACTGGCGGTGCTTTACGGCAACCTGGCCGAGCAGGGCTGTATCGTGAAGACCGCCGGTGTGGATGAGTCGATCCTCAAATTTTCCGGCCCGGCACGGATCTTCGAGAGCCAGGATGACGCGGTGGACGCGATTCTGGGGGATCGGGTTCAAGCCGGTGACGTGGTGCTGATCCGCTATGAAGGCCCCAAGGGCGGTCCCGGAATGCAGGAGATGCTCTATCCCACCAGCTACCTGAAATCGAAGGGGCTGGGCAAGGCCTGCGCGCTGATCACTGACGGACGCTTCTCCGGGGGAACCTCCGGCCTGTCCATCGGCCACTGCTCACCGGAAGCCGCCGAAGGGGGCAACATCGGACTGGTGGAAGAGGGGGATCCGATCGAAATCGATATCCCGGAGCGGATCATCCGCGTGGCGATCAGTGACGAGGCGTTGCAACAGCGCCGTGAGCGCATGCTGGCGCGGGGCGCCCAGGCCTGGAAACCGGTGAACCGGGACCGGGTGGTTTCCCAGGCCCTGCAGGCCTATGCCGCGCTCACCACCTCTGCGGCCCGGGGTGCGGTGCGGGATCTTTCCCAATTACATAAAGATGCGGACTGAATCCATTCTCGGAGGGGTGTCGCTGGCGTCCCTGCTGGTTGCCTGCAGCGGCGGTGACCCCACCGCGACAGATGCGGAGTTGATCTACCAGGATGGGTTTGAGA
Source organism: Candidatus Thiodiazotropha sp. (assembly GCA_040506775.1). Taxonomy (GTDB): domain Bacteria; phylum Pseudomonadota; class Gammaproteobacteria; order Chromatiales; family Chromatiaceae; genus Thiodiazotropha. The sequence goes on along the minus strand of JBEVWC010000020.1, from coordinate 112,358 downwards.
CACCCCGCTCCGAGGTGGAACTTCTCGCCGATGGGGGTACGATGGTGCGCGGCTTCAGCGCCTGGTTGAAGCTGCATCCCGGCTACAGCGGGGTGCAGGCGCGTAATGAGACCGAATACCAGGCAGTGGATTGTGCCGAACCGGCCGACTGGTTCCACGAGGTCACCGGCGACGCGGATCTGAACCAGGACCGGTACCGGCTTAGCTGCTTGAAATTTACCGATTCGCGATTCGATTTCGATAACGGCCGCTGGCTGGTGCGGGATCCGGCTAATGGCCGGGTCTATTATCGGATCTGGAAACTGAAAGAGTAACAAATAACGATGAAGGACAGCTTTCCTTTTCCCGTCGCCCGTATCGGGGTCATTGGCGGGGGACAACTGGGACGGATGATGGTCAAGGCGGCGAAACGCCTCGGCTGCACCTGCGTGGTGCTCGATCCCTATCCCGGCTCCCCCGCGGGCCAGGTGGCCGGTCACCAGATCATCGGCGGCTATCATGACCCGGCAAAACTGCGGGAACTGGCCGAGTCCTGTGATGTGGTCACCTACGAGCTGGAGAACGTGGATACCGAGACCCTGCGGCAGCTGGAGAAGGAGGGTCATGCGATTCATCCCGCGCCCCGGGTGCTGGCGGTTCTGCAGGATAAACTGACCCAGAAGGAGTTCCTCCGCGATGCGGGGATTCCCACCTCCGATTTCCAGTCCATGCCGGAAGCGGACCTGGAGGCCTTTGCCGAGTTCGGTTTTCCCCTGGTGCAGAAGGCCCGGCGGGGCGGATACGACGGCCGGGGGGTATCAGTGATGATGACGGTCGATAATTTTTCCGCGCATCTGCCGGTGCCATCCCTGGTGGAAGGGTTTGTCGATGCCTCCCATGAGCTGGCGGTGATGGTGGCGCGCAATGCGGATGGCGATTGCGTGGCCTACCCCACGGTGGAGATGTGCTTCCGCTCCGGTGAGAACGTCCTGGATCTGCTGCTGTGCCCCGCCCGGGTGGCGCCGGAGATCGCGCAACAGGCCGAACAACTGGCGGTACGCACCATTCAGGCCCTGGAGGGCGTTGGGGTATTCGGAGTCGAGATGTTCCTCACCCGGGATGGTGAACTGCTGGTCAACGAAATCGCGCCGCGCACCCATAACTCCGGTCACCATACCATCGAGGCCTGTGTCACGGACCAGTTCGAACAGCATCTGAGGGCGATCCTCGACCTGCCCCTGGGCTCCACCGCACTGCTCAGCCCGGCTGCCATGATCAACCTGCTGGGGGATGCCGACGCGAACGGCCGCCCGGTGATCGACGGCATGTCCGCCTCCCTGAGGATTCCGGGTGTGTGCCTGCACCTGTATGGCAAGGCGGAGGTCAAGCCGTTCCGCAAGATGGGCCACGTCACCGTGGTCGATCCCGATCTGGAAGCGGCCCGACACAAAGCCGAACAGGTCCGCGACCTGATTCATATCAAAGGGGAACAACACCCATGAATACACCCGTGATTGGCATCATCATGGGCAGCGACTCCGACCTGCCGGTCATGCGAGAGGCTGCCAATATTCTCGATGAGCTTGAGATTTCCTACGAGATGACCATCGTCTCGGCCCACCGTACCCCGGCACGGCTCTTTGAATATGCGCAGAGTGCGGAGACCCGGGGTCTGCAGGTGGTCATCGCGGGAGCCGGTGGCGCGGCCCACCTGCCCGGAATGGTGGCGGCGATCACCCCGCTGCCGGTGGTGGGAGTGCCGGTCAAGTCCTCCGCCCTGAGCGGTGAGGATTCCCTGCTCTCCATCGTGCAGATGCCCCCAGGGGTACCGGTCGCCACGGTGGCGATCAACGGCGCGAAGAACGCGGGACTGCTGGCGGCGCAGATCCTCAGTGTGGCCGACGGGGCGATCCGTCAGAAGGTCAAGGATTACAAGCAGGGACTGGAGGCCATGGTGATGTCCAAGGTTGAGGCGATGGAGAAGGGCGCCTTGAGCTGAATTCGGGGATGACTTGTGGCGGGTTCCCGGGTTCCGCTACGCTGCATCCGGGCTACGGAGTGGATCTCCCGAGTAGCCCGGGTGAAGCAACGCATAACCCGGGGGCGTGGCACGAACCTGTTTCATCGTTCCCACGCTCTGCGTGGGAATGCATACCAGAGCTTAGAGGTATTGCCCCAACCTGATGTGTTGGCTTGTGCCGGGTTTCCCGGGTTCCGCTGCGCTGCACCCGGGCTACGGGTCTGATTCTGTGTTGAGCAAGGGATGGCACGGGTACCCGGACACCCTCCCAGGCCACCCGTAGCGATACTTGAAATTGCCCGGAATCCCCCCCATTTGATAGGTATTCAACGAATTTCGGAGTGTTATACCCATGCGAATGGATCGTTTGACCAGCAAGTTTCAGATGGCCCTGGCGGATGCCCAGAGTCTCGCGGTAGGACGCGATCACCAGTTTATCGAACCCCTGCACCTGATGAGCGCTCTGCTCGACCAGGATGGCGGCAGTGTGCGTCATCTGCTCACCCGGGCGGATGTCAACGTCAACCAGCTTCGATCCGGTCTCAATGCGGCCATCGATCGACTCTCCAGCGTGGAAGGGGCGGCCGGTGATCTGCATATTTCCAACGAGTTGGGGCGGTTGCTCAACCAGACCGACAAACTCGCCCAGCAGCGTAACGACCAGTACATCTCCAGCGAGTTGTTCGTACTCGCGGCGGTGCAGGACAAGGGCGAACTCGGTGACCTGCTGCGCAAGGCCGGAGCCAACAAAGCGGCCCTGGAGAAAGCAGTGGAGCAGCTGCGCGGTGGCCAGAAAGTGGATGATCCGAATGCCGAAGATCAACGTCAGGCCCTTGAAAAATACACCATCGACCTGACTGAGCGGGCCGAGCAGGGCAAGCTCGATCCGGTGATCGGGCGGGATGACGAGATCCGTCGGACCATTCAGGTGCTGCAACGGCGTACCAAGAACAACCCGGTGCTGATCGGTGAGCCCGGCGTGGGCAAGACCGCCATCGTCGAAGGCCTGGCGCAGCGCATCATCAACGGCGAGGTGCCGGAAGGTCTGAAGAACAAGCGCCTGCTCTCACTCGATATGGGCGCGCTGATCGCTGGCGCCAAGTTCCGCGGCGAATTCGAAGAACGCCTCAAGGCGGTGCTCAACGACCTGGCCAAGCAGGAGGGTCAGATCATCCTCTTCATCGATGAGTTGCACACCATGGTGGGCGCCGGCAAGGCGGAAGGCGCCATGGATGCGGGCAATATGCTCAAGCCGGCTCTGGCGCGGGGTGAACTGCATTGTGTCGGTGCGACCACCCTGGACGAATACCGTCAGTACCTGGAGAAGGACGCGGCCCTCGAACGGCGCTTTCAGAAGGTGCTGGTATCCGAGCCCAGCGTGGAGGACACCATCGCCATTTTGCGCGGTCTGAAGGAGCGCTACGAGGTTCACCACGGGGTGGACGTCACCGATCCGGCGATTGTCGCCGCCGCAACCCTGTCCCATCGCTACATCACCGACCGTCAGCTGCCGGACAAGGCCATCGACCTGGTGGACGAGGCCGCATCGCAGATCCGTATGGAGATCGATTCCAAGCCGGAGGAGATGGACCGCCTGGAGCGTCGTCTGATCCAGTTGAAGATCGAGCGGGAAGCCCTCAACAAGGAGTCCGATGAAGCCTCGAAAAAACGTCTCGCGGACCTGGAGGCGCAGATCGAGCGACTGGAACGGGAGTTCTCCGACCTGGAAGAGATCTGGAAGTCGGAAAAGGCGGCCCTGCAGGGTACCACCCACATCAAGGAATCCCTGGAGCGGGCGCGACTGGAACTGGAAACCGCCCACCGTGCCGGTGACCTGACCCGCATGTCCGAACTGCAGTACGGTCGCATCCCCGAGTTGGAGAAACAGCTCGACATGGCCACCCAGGCCGAGATGCAGGAGATGAAGCTTCTGCGCAACAAGGTGACCGAGGAGGAGATCGCCCAGGTGGTCTCCAAGTGGACCGGCATCCCGGTCTCCAAGATGCTCGAAGGCGAGCGGGACAAGCTGCTGCGCATGGAAGAAGCCCTTGGAAAACGGGTGATCGGTCAGGAAGAGGGGGTGCGTGCGGTCAGCGATGCAATCCGACGTTCACGGGCGGGTCTTTCCGATCCCAACCAGCCGAACGGTTCGTTCCTGTTTCTCGGTCCCACCGGCGTGGGTAAGACGGAGCTGTGCAAGGCGCTGGCGGAGTTCCTCTTCGATACGGAAGAGGCGATGGTGCGGATCGACATGTCCGAGTTCATGGAGAAGCACTCCGTGGCCCGTCTGATCGGCGCCCCTCCGGGTTACGTGGGCTACGAAGAGGGCGGCTACCTCACCGAGGCGGTGCGTCGCCGGCCCTATTCGGTGGTGCTGCTGGACGAGGTGGAGAAGGCCCATCCGGATGTGTTCAACGTGCTGTTGCAGGTGCTCGATGACGGACGCCTGACCGATGGCCAGGGACGCACCGTGGACTTCCGCAACACGGTCATCGTGATGACCTCCAACCTGGGCTCCCAGGTCATTCAGGAGATGTCCGGTGAAGAGCGCTATCAGGAGATGAAGGATGCGGTGATGGAGACCGTGCGTCAGCACTTCCGTCCCGAATTCATCAACCGGTTGGATGAGATCGTGGTGTTCCATCCCCTGGCCAGTGACCAGATCCGGGCAATTGCGAAGATCCAGATCGACTACCTGCACAAGCGGCTTTCAGAGCACGATATGGCCCTTGAAATTACCGATGCGGCCCTCGACCGGCTTGGTGAGGCGGGCTTCGATCCGGTCTACGGTGCACGGCCGCTGAAGCGGGCCATCCGACAGCAGCTGGAGAATCCGCTGGCTCAGGATATTCTGTCAGGCCGTTTCGGTGCTGGGGACACCATCCAGGTGGACCGGGGGCCGGAAGGGTTGACCTTCGCCAAACTGAGACAGATCAGCGCCGCTTGATCGATCCATGATAGGAATGGGTCAACCCACCCCGTGGGTTGACCCGCTCATGTTCAGGTAGGTCTGGTGCAGCCGCTCCGTGGCGGCGATCAGTTCGTCCTGGTTTCCATTGTTCAGAATGACGTCGTCGGCCCCGGCCAGGCGGGTATTCCGGTCGACCTGGCTCGCCATGATTTGCTCGATCTGTTCCCGGGACAGGTTGTCCCGCTTCATGACCCGCTCGATCTGCAGAGGCTCTTCGCAATCGATTACCAGGATCCTATCGGCCAGGGACGTCTGACCGGTTTCGAACAGCAGCGGGATGACGAGGACTACGTAGGGGGCGTGTTGTTGCCCGATCCAGTCCTGCATGGCAGCGAGGATGCGCGGATGGAGAATCGCCTCAAGGCGTTTGCGCTGCTGCGGATCGGAGAAGACCGCATTACGCAGGGCTGCCCGGTCGAGTCGTCCGTATTCGTCGATCATATGTTGACCGAAGCTGGACTGGATTTCGAGCAGGGCGGGCTGTCCGGGTTTGACCAGTTGGTGGGCCAGGATGTCTGCGTCGATGACCGGTACGCCCAGGGTTTCCAGGTGGTTCGAAACGGCGCTCTTGCCGCTGCCGATCCCACCCGTGAGGGCAATCACCCGCATCAGGCCAGGCCGGACCAGTGAAGATAGGCCTGGTTGATCTGCTCACCCCACATCATGCTGATCCAACCGGCCGCGGCCAGATAGGGTCCGAAGGGGATCGGAATGTTGCGGTCACGGCCACGCACCACGATGAGCAGGATCCCGACCACCGCACCCACCAGGGCGGAGAGCAGGATGATCTGCGGCAGGTACTGCCAGCCGAACCAGGCTCCGAGCAGGGCCAGCAGTTTGAAATCCCCGTAACCCATGCCTTCTTTTCCGGTGAGCCGCTTGAACAGCTGGTAGACGCTCCAAAGGGCGAGGTAACCGGCCGCCGCGCCGATCACTGCGGATTGCAGATCGGTGAACAGACCTCCCAGGTTGATCAGCAGGCCCAGCCATAGAAACGGCAGGGTGATGTTGTCCGGCAGCAGCTGCACATCGAAATCGATCATGCTCAGGGCGATCAGGGCCCAGGTCAGCACCAGTGCCGCAAGAGCTACCCAGGTGAAGCCGAAATGATAGGCAACCACGAAGCTCAATCCACCGGTGACCGCTTCGACCAGGGGATAACGCAGACTGATGGGTTTCTGACATGCGGAACAGCGTCCTCTCAGCCAGAGCCAGCTGAGTACCGGGATGTTCTCCCAGGCTCGGATCTGATGACCGCAATGGGGGCAATGCGAGGCGGGACGGCTCAGGGTATAGGGCGCGTCGTCGGCAGACTGCTGAGTCTGCTCAGCGGCCAGGAGTTCCTGACAGTCCCTGTGCCACTGTTTTTCCATCATTCTCGGCAGACGATGGATGACTACATTGAGAAAACTACCGACGGTGAGGCCGATCAGAGTGACGAACAGCAGGTAGACCCCGCTGTTCTGTTGCAGGAAATCAATAACGGTCACGGATACCCGGTATTCTGTTGAAATGGATTAGATCGCGGATCCCATCTTGAAGATCGGCAGATACATGGCCACCACCAGACCACCCACCAGGGTGCCCAGTACCACCATGATCAACGGTTCCATGAGACTGCTCATGGCGTCGACGGCGTTATCCACCTGCTCCTCGTAGAAATCGGCCACCTTGTTGAGCATGTCATCCAGAGAGCCTGATTCCTCACCGATTGCAACCATCTGCACCACCATGTTGGGGAAGAGATTGCGTTGCTTCATTGCCAACTGCAGGGACTGACCGGTCGCCACATCCTCACGCATGCGCAGCACTGCATCACTGTAGACGACGTTACCGGTAGCACCTGCTACGGAATCGAGGGCTTCCACCAAGGGTACGCCGGCGGCCGACATGGTCGCCAGGGTTCGTGAGAAACGGGCAATGGCAGATTTATTGAGAATCATGCCGATGACCGGTATTTTCAGCATCATTCGGTCAACGCTGTGTCGAAAACTTCGGGATCGCTTCCAGGTTCCTGCGATCAGATACCCTGAAATACCGCCGGCCAAAAGGATGACCCACCACCATTCACGAACTGCGTGGGAAAGGTTTACCACCATCTGGGTGAAGGCCGGAAGATCTGCGCCGAAGTTGGTAAAAAGGGATTCGAACTGGGGTATGACAAAAATCAGCAAAATACTCGTCACCACAATGGCGGCAACCACGATTGCTGCCGGATAAAACATCGCCTTTTTGATCTTTCCCTTAATGGATTCCGTCTTCTCCTTGTAGGTCGCAATCTTGTCCAGCAGGGTTTCAAGTACACCCGCATGCTCGCCAGCCCGAACCAGGTTCACAAACAGGTCCTCGAAGTGCAAGGGGTGTTTTTTCAAGGCGTCAGCCAGGGATGTACCGCCTTCCACATCGGCCTTGATGGTCAAGATCAGTTCCTGCATGGATGGATTTTCATGACCACGGCCCACGATATCGAAGGCTTGAACCATCGGCACACCTGCCGCCATCATGGTCGCCAGCTGCCGGCTGAACACCGTGACATCAGAGCTTGTAATCTTCTTCTTTCCACTGAACAGGGAGGTGGGTTTTTTCCGAACCTTGAGGGGGTTGACACCCTGTCTCCTCAAATCCGCCTTGATCATGTTTACGTCGGTACCGCGGCTTTCCCCGGATAAACGTGCACCTTTTTTGTCAGTGCCCTCCCATGTGAATACATAGGATTTGACTTGAATTTTCTTCTTCGGTGCTGCCATGTACTTAATCCTTGGTTACCCTGTTGAGTTCCTGAAGACTGGTGATGCCCTGCATCACTTTCACCAATCCGGAGCGACGCAGATTGTTGACACCCTCGTTGTTGGCCTGATCTTCCAGTTGTATGGATGTGCCGCCTTCCATGATGATTTTTCCCATGGTTTCGGAGACTGGCATGACCTGGAAGATACCCACCCGGCCTTTGTACCCACCGGTACACAGGTCACAGCCTACAGGTTTGTAAATGGTGAATCCGGATGCAATATCCTGTTCGGTGAAGCCCTCTTCGAGAAGGGCCTCTTTAGGCAGATCATCCGGAGCTTTGCAGTGTTCACAAAGTCGCCGTGCCAGACGCTGCGCCATGATGAGCAGTACCGACGAGGCGATATTGAAAGGCGGTATCCCCATGTTGGCCAAGCGGGTGAGGGTTTGCGGGGCGTCGTTGGTATGCAGAGTGGATAGCACCAGGTGACCGGTCTGTGCGGCCTTCACCGCAATCTCTGCTGTCTCGAGGTCACGAATCTCACCCACCATCACAATGTCCGGGTCCTGACGCAGAAAAGCCCTCAGGGCTTCCGCAAACGTCAACCCGGTCTTGACGTTCATGTTGACCTGGTTGATACCGGGCACCTGTATCTCGACCGGATCCTCTGCGGTGGAAATGTTGACCTCAGGCTTGTTCAGCAGATTCAGCGCGGTGTACAGACTCACCGTTTTACCACTACCTGTCGGACCGGTTACCAGGATCATGCCATAGGGTTTGTTGATCGCCTCGAGGAAGGCTTTGCGCTGGTCTTCTTCAAAGCCCAGTGCTTCGATACCCAATTGCGCGCTGGTAGGGTCGAGGATACGGAGTACGATTTTCTCGCCATACAGCGTGGGGCAGGTGTTGACACGAAAATCAATGGCGCGGGTCTTGGAAAGCTGCATCTTGATGCGCCCGTCCTGGGGGACACGCCTTTCCGCAATATTCATGCGCGACATGACCTTGATGCGGCTGGACAGACGGCTGGCCAGATTGTTCGGCGGATTGGCCACCTCCCTGAGCATACCATCCTGCCGGTAGCGAATTCGGTAGGTGTACTCGTAGGGTTCGAAGTGTATGTCCGAGACGCCCTGCTTGATGGCGTCCAGGAGAATCTTGTTGACGTACCGCACAACCGGCGCTTCATCCACATCCAGCTTGGATTCGTCAGTGTCATCGGCGTCCTCGCCGGTATTGATGTCCAGGTTGTCCAGGTCGGCATCCAGCAGGTCGTCCATGCTGGTTTCCTGGGCCTCCATGACTTTACTGATGGTGCGGTTGAGTTTGTCCTCTTCGACCAGGATCGCTTCAGAGGCCAGTCCTGTGTTGAAGCGGATCTCATCAAGGCCCTGGTGATTGGTCGGATCCGATACGGCCAGAAACAGGCGGTTTCCTCGTCTGAAGATCGGCAGAGCATGGTGTGTGCGGACCAGTTTCTCGGCCACCGCGTCCGTGGGGATCAGGTTGATATCGAGTACATCAAGGTCAAAAATCGGAACACCGAAACCACGGGATGCGGAAATCGCGATGTCGATACTTTTTAGTATTTTGTTTTCAACAAGATGGGTGACATAGTGGGTTTTCTTTTTTAGCGCTTCCGCAAATGCGGATTCAGCCTGCTCCTCACTGATCAAGCCGTCCTGAATCAAGCAGCGTCCGAGTCCACTCAGATTGATTTTTTGATTGGTAGTAGTAGCCATCCTGTCAGGGTATCTAGGGTTACCTTTGTGTACCACCATATGGCGGCAGTTGCAGGAGAAAATTTAATCCTGAAAACAATTTCTGTGTACCACTGTCCATGATCGCAGGGTTTTATTGCTGCTTACTGCAGTGACACTGCTTTTGTATAAATTGTGTAAGCATAGTAAGGCTTTACAACACTGCAATATAGCCTGCTATCAGGTCTTAATCAATGGAGGAAGTGGCGTCACCGGATGTCTATGTAAACGCCGTCACAGGTTGAGGGGACACTTTTTACGCATAAAAAAAGGTGGGGTTTGACCCCACCTTTTTTTCAGCTGTCTAGCTGTTCGCTATGATCGCTGCGAATTATCTGCACTCTGCAGGCAGGAATTTTGCCAGGATGGTGGTGCTGGCGTTTGCTGCATCACATTCCCAGGTCACGCTGCCGGTGGAGTTCACATCAGAGATGGCTGCGTTGCCGATCTGAGGTACGAAAGCGAGTACGTTTGCGCCGCCCAGTTGTGCGATGCCGCCCAGGGTGACAGTGATTTCGCCGGTGGCGGGGTTGACCGCAACGGCACTGATCTTGTCAGTAATGATGTTGGGCTGGTCAGCAGCGACTTCTGCGGCATAAGCTGCAACACCGGCCATGCCGTCATTGGCGAACATTTCGGTTACGCCTACTTTCACAGCACTGGCGGAGATGGCGCCTTCAGAAACCTTGGCGCGAATCGTGTAGTCCTGATAAGCCGGCAGAGCGATGGCTGCCAGGATACCGATGATTGCTACAACGATCATGAGTTCGATAAGGGTGAAACCAGATTGTTTTTTCATAATGACGCTCCATTGAGTGAATTCAGTGTTTGAGTTGTCGGCGGCGGATGTTGAATCTTTAATTCGTCCTCTTGGCCGTGCTGACAGTAATAACGCATGGGGCGTGCCAATTCTGTGTTCAGGTGCTGTGGATTCTCGCATGTCCGTTGATAACATATTGTTATTAATGGGTATTATTAGATTGTGCGGGGCTGATTTCTGGTGTTGCTTCAAATCTTTTGATCCATGAATCATGGGTTTTAAGTTCGAGAGGCTGTAAAAAAGTGACATTTTTTGTCACTTTTTATCCATGTTTCTGAGTTGAGGATGTCTGTGCCACTGCGGGAAAAAATCGCAACGAAAATCAGATTGCGGATGGGAATGTGATGAAGTTCACAAAAGCATGTTACTCGATCCCGAGTTTGGATAATCGATAGCGCAATGATCTCAGGCTCATACCCAGTTTTTTGGCGGCAGCGGTGCGATTCCAGCGGGTTGACTCCAGTGCCTCGATGATCGCTTTGCGTTCCACCTCCTCAATCTGATTGTCGAGCGGGCTATCGAAGAGCTCAAGTTCAAGGGGTTCGCTGGAGTTCTCCGGCAGTGTCAGATCCTCGGCTTCCAGGTTTGGACCGTCGTGCAGTGTGATGGAGCGTTCGAGTATGTTCTCCAGTTCCCGGATGTTGCCTGGAAAGGCGTAGCTCTTGAGCTTTTTCAGCGCACTGGAACTTAATTTGGATTTTTGCGTTCCGGACTCCCGGGCGATACGGGTCAGAATATGCTGCGCCAGCAACGGAATGTCTTCGGTGCGCTCGCGCAACGGGGGCAATGGCAGTTCGATGACGTTGATCCGGTAGTAGAGGTCCTGTCGAAATTCCCCGCCCTCCACCAGCTGTCTCAGGTTCTTATGGGTGGCGCAGATGATCCGCACATCGATGGGAAGCTCCTGCTGACCGCCGATCGGACGGATGCGTTTTTCCTGGATGGCGCGCAACAGTTTAACCTGCATGTGCAGGGGCAGGTCCGCAATTTCGTCAAGAAACAGGGTGCCGCCATCCGCGTTACGGAACAGCCCCTGATGGTCCTGTACGGCGCCCGTGAAACTGCCTTTGGTGTGACCGAACAGCTCACTTTCCATCAGTTCGTGGGGGATGGCGCCGCAGTTGACCGCCACAAAGGGGTGATCGGAACGGGGGCCCTGGTGGTGGATCAAACGGGCGGCAAGCTCCTTGCCGGTGCCTGACTCACCACTGATATAGACCGGCGCCTGGCTGCGCGACAATTTGTCGATCAGTTGCCGGACTTTCTGCATCGGTGGGGAGTTTCCGAGCATGGGTGACTGGTCGGCCGAGGCAGTGCTTTTCTTCGCCGGAGTCTGCTCCGGTTCTTTGCCCAGTTTGACTGCCTGCTGGACCAGTTTGCGCAGCATCTCGAGGTCGACCGGCTTGGAGACGAAATCGAAGGCGCCTGCTTTGAGTGCTTCGATTGCGGACTCCATGTTGCCGTGGGCGGTAATCATGGCCACCGGCAGTTTCGGATAGTTTTGATTAATGTGGCGGACCAGCTCGATGCCGTTGCCGTCGGGCAGGCGCATGTCGGTCAGGCACAGATCGAAATGGATCTCTTCCAGCAGATCCCGGGCACTGTTCAGGTTGAATACCGAATGGGCGTCAATGCCCATGCGCATCAGGGTGATCTCGAGCAGCTCGCAGATATCCGGTTCGTCATCCACGATCAGTGCGGTCGGTTGGGTCATTCGCTTGGATTCCCGCGTTGCCAGTTTTCAAAGTGGAGGCGGAAGCAGCTGCCGCCGGTGGGGCCCGGTATGTATTCGAGGCGGATCCGGTTCGTCTCGCTCAATTCTTTGGCAATGTAAAGTCCCAGTCCGGTGCCATTGTTACGGGTGGTGAAAAAGGGTTCGAAGATCTGTTTCGCGATATCCGGCTTGATACCCGGCCCATTGTCCACCACATCCAGTACCGGATGGTTGAATTCCTGGGTCATCCCGCCGAGCAGTTGCAACTGCAGGGGCTTGGTATTGCAGTGTTCCCGGGCATTGTTGCACAGGTTGGTGACGATCTGACGCAGTTGTTCCGGATCCGCAATCACCTCGGTTTTCTCCGGTTCAATCTGCAGCAGCAGCTCCCGTTCGGTGAAGCCGTTATGTTTTACCAGTTCCTGCGCCAGTTTGCGAAGCCAGGATTTAAGCACGATAACCTGGGGTTTGCCCGGATCCCTGCGCGAAAGCTGTAGCACGTTTTCGATGACCTGATTCACCCGCGCTGCGTTGGTGGTAATGATTTCAGTGAGTCTGCGGTCTGCTTTGTCCAGGTTGGGGGATTCGTGGAACAGTTGCGCGGCATGGCTGATGGCACCCAGCGGATTGCGGATCTCGTGGGCAATGCTTGCGGTGAGTCGGCCCAGGGAGGCGAGCTTCATCTGCTGGGCTTCCCGGGTGATCTGCGAGGTGTCTTCGAGAAAGATCAGCATGTCCCCGTGTTCCTTGCCACTGAGTGGGGTGAAATGGGCACGAATGTCCGGTCCCTGTCTGTGACTGCGGAAGGTTCGATGCTGTCTGCGCTTCGAGGAACGGCGCTTGTGCAGCATATGTGTGAGTTCCGGAGAGGCCCTGTTCAGGGGGCTGCCGGTGGTGGCGGAGGGCATGCCGAGCAGATGCCAGGCCGGATTGTTCATCATGAGGATCTTTTCAGCGCTGTCGATCACCAGCACTCCGGTATGCATGTGCTCGATGACATAGGCGTTGATCTCCGACATGTGCTTGATCTCATGAGCCCGCTCCTCGGCAAGCCGCTGGATCGCCCGGGCCCGGCTGCTGAGCACCAGGGCCAGCAGTGCGGTGGCGAAATAGACGGCACCGAGAAAACCGGCCTGGACGAAGCGGGGCGGGTAGGCGTCACTGAGGCTTGCGTGGATCTGGTCAGTCAATACGGCGAGAGCGGCCAGGGCGGCGAACAGCAGTGCCGCGCGTCCGCCCATAATGGAGGCGCCGGCGGTGATCGAAACGGCAATCAACATGCCCATACCGGTGGGTACCCCGCCACTGGCGTGCATCATGAAGGTGATTGCCGCAATATCGACGAACAGGGCCAGGTGCGCCTGGTGTTCAGGACCCGGTGAACGCCACAGGAAGAACAGGGTGGCCAGGATGCAGAGAATCACATACAGGCTGATGACCAGGGAAAACAGTTCCGGACGGGTGGTGCCGAGAAAAGAGGGACCGCTGCCGGAAAAGAAAAAGAACATCAGGGTGAACGCCAGAACGATCCGGTACAGCAGGAAGAGTCTCAGGGACCGCCAATGAAGGGTCTTACCGTTTTCCAGCTGAGTCACATCCGGGATGAGACGTTTTTCCAGGTTCTCAAGCCAGGTGAGCATGGTTTCAGCTTGAGTCTTTGCGGGCCGCGCTGAGGTGTGCCTGATTACAGTAGAAGCGTCCCTTTTGTTCCAGGGCCTCCTGGCGGGGGAGATGCAAGCCGCAGTAGGCGCACTGGACACTGTCCACGGACTTCATGCGATTGGATGATGGGGGTTTTCTCAGGGATCTCGTGCGTTGGAAATGACGTACGATGAGGTAGATGCCCCATAGTGCCAAGCCGAATAAGATGTATCTCAGTCCCATCCGGGCAATTCTTTATGATGTCCCCTGTGTAGTCAATTGATAGTAGGGTATCCTTTGATCTGCGCAACAAGATCCGTACTGCCTGGTTCATGGGCCGGGTGGATTATCTTTCAGGAGTTTTCGATTGAACCTCAGTATTCAGGTCGTTCAGGGGGACTTTCCCGTCGGGGATATCGAAGGGAATGCGCGAAAAATCATCGATTCGGCGCAAGGCGCCAGGCCCGGCACCCATATCATCGTATTTCCGGAACTGGCCATCACCGGTTATCCGCCCGAGGATCTGCTGTTACGTCGTCATTTCATCGAACGGGTCGAAACGGCTGTCTCGGAGATCTGCGCTGCAAGCGGAGACGTTCACCTGGTGATCGGATATCCCAGATACCGGGGCGGACGTTTGTATAACGTGGCGGGTGTCATTCATCGCGGCGAGGTGCTGGTCGAGTATGAAAAGCATCGCCTGCCCAACTACAGTGTGTTCGACGAGATGCGCTATTTTGCGCCGGGCCGCGAAGCGGTGACCTTCGAGGTGGATGGGGTACGGGTGGGTCTCAGCGTATGTGAGGATATCTGGGATCCGGAACCTGCCGCGATGAGCCGTGCTGCCGGTGCCGAGTTGCTGTTGAACCTGAATGCTTCACCCTTCCACAGCGGCAAGGCCCTGGAACGGGAGCGCCTGGTTCAGCGGCGGGCGAGCGAAAACGGCATCCCGATCGTTTATGCCAACCTGGTCGGCGGTCAGGATGAACTGGTGTTCGACGGCGGCTCCTTCGTGGTTAATGCCCAGGGCGAGTTGACCCAGCGGGCAGGATTTTTCAAGGAATCCAGTCTGGATGTGACGCTGACCCGGGGGCAATCACTCACCCCGATGCCCGGCCGCATCGAACCTCTGATGTCGGAGGAGCACGAGGTCTACGAGGCACTGGTTCTCGGGGTGCGGGACTATGTGCAGAAGAATGGTTTCAACGGGGCGATCATCGGCCTCTCGGGGGGCGTGGATTCCGCGCTGACCCTGGCGCTGGCGGTGGATGCGCTGGGTGCCGAAAATGTGGAGGTGGTGATGCTGCCCTCACGCTACACCGCGGACATGAGCAACGAGGATGCGGTCGAAGAGGCACAGGCACTGGGTGTGCACTACCGTTCCATATCGATTGAACCGGCGTTCAATGCCTTCCTGGAAATGCTCAGGGAGGAGTTTGAGGGACAACCCGCCGATGTCACTGAAGAGAACATCCAGGCCCGTTGCCGGGGCATCATTCTCATGGCGATCAGCAACAAGAAGGGGCGGATACTCCTGACCACCGGCAATAAGAGTGAGATGTCGGTGGGATACGCAACCCTCTACGGGGACATGGCGGGCGGTTTCGCGCCGATCAAGGATGTGCCGAAAACCCTGGTGTACCGCCTGTGCCGGTTTCGCAATCAACGTTCCCCGGTGATTCCACAAAGAGTGTTGGACCGTCCCCCATCCGCTGAACTGGCGGCTGATCAGAAAGACAGCGATTCTTTGCCCGATTATCCGCTGCTCGATGCAATCCTGGAGCGCTATGTGGAACAGGATCAGGGCAGACGGGAGATTATCGAGGCCGGGTTTGATGCCGCCGTGGTGACACGGGTCATCGGTATGGTGGATCGCAACGAGTACAAGCGCCGTCAGGCACCACCGGGGATCAAGATCACCCGGCGTGCGTATGGACGAGACAGACGTTATCCTCTGACCTGGCGCAAATAAGCCTCAGTCAGAGAGTGGCTGGAGTCATAAGGTGATTTATCGCAGGTTCAGTTGATGCTATGTTCCTGAAGTGGACGGATGGCCGTTGACGGGTATGTAACGAGGGGAATCCCGCTCAGCGTGAAACACGACAGGGCATGGACGCGTCCTTGACAGGGACGGTACAATGCCCTGAATTACAATGATTATTCCAAATGTGAGAGCAGCGTAACAATGAAAAAAGTCGAAGCAATCATCAAACCTTTCAAACTGGAAGATGTGCGCGAGGCATTATCGGGAGTAGGCATCACCGGTATGACGGCGACCGAAGTCAAGGGTTTCGGACGGCAGAAGGGGCACACGGAACTCTACCGGGGTGCGGAGTACGTGGTGGATTTTCTGCCCAAGGTCAAACTCGAAGTGGTTGTCGCCAGCGAGCAGGTCACCGCCTGTATTGAAGCGATTACCAATGCAGCACGTACCGGTAAGATCGGTGACGGCAAGATTTTTGTGTCTCCGGTGGAGCGGGTGATCCGTATCCGTACCGGGGAAGAGAACGAGGCGGCTATCTAAGCCACTCTGGATTGGCCGGGTACTCGATACTAGGAGTTGTGCCGGTCTGATTCTGCTGCACCTGTTCAATCGCGCATGGGGATGAGATGAATCCGAGGCAACCATTCCGGGTCATCGCCGTTCTGCCTTGAGATTGGATTGTAGGTCGGGTCAGCGCAGCGTAACCCGACACTCGGCGGGTGCCTGCGCATTTCATGTCGGGTTACGCTGCGCGCACCCGACCAACACACTGGCCACGGTGTTTTGAATTGCTTGCCGTTAATCTCAGGTTTAATGAGCGAGTCCGATCGTCAGGTGAATGGCCTGGGTCGGTCGTTGATCTCCGCATACCCGATTTGTGCCGGATTCGGCTCAACGATTATTCGGATTCCTGGGCTTGGGGTTTGGTCAAACGGCCGTTTTCCAGATTCAGTGCCAGCACCCGTTCCGCATCCTTGGCCAGTTCAGTCAGCCCGAGGCGGGTATAGGCATCAATCATGATTTCCAGGGCTTCCTCGACTGAATCGGTGCGCTGAAACTGGGTCACCACCCGATTCGCCCGGTTGGCCGCCGCCAGGTATGCGCCACGCCTCATGTAGTAGCGGGCGATGTGGACCTGGTATTTCGACAGGTTGTTTCTCAGATAAAGCATGCGCTGGTAGGCGTCCGCCGCATACTTGCTGTCCGGATATCGCCTCACGAGTTCCGAAAAATCGTTGAATGAGTTGAGCGCTGCACCGGCATCCCGTTCCGAGGGGTCGGTGGGGAGGATAAGGCTGAGCAGGCTTTGGTTGCGGTTGTAATTCGCCAATCCCTTCATGTAATAGGCATAATCCACGAACGAGCTCTGCGGATTGAGTTTGATGAAGCGCTCCGCCGCGGCGATCGCGGAATCGGGCTCCCCGTTTTTATAATGCGCATAGATAATATCCATCTGCGCCTGATTGGCGTAACGGCCGAATGGGTAGCGGGCCTGCAGACCGTTGAAATATTTGATCGCGGTGTCGTAATCGCCATCCTGCATCGCCGATTGGGCTTCCGAGTAGAACTGGCTGGCGCTCCAGTCCTTGGTGGGGTCCACCTGTTCCGGCATGGAACAACCCGTGAGTACCGCCAGCAGCAGAATGGTGGGTAAGGCTTTTGAGAACATGACACCTGTCGATGATGAAACTGTGGATGCGAAAGTATAGCGAAAACCTGCGGCCTCGGCATCGTTACTCTGTACGGCTTCGGGTGGTTCGATGATGTCCGATTCCAATACCCTGGAGGAAGTTCCGCTGCGGACCCTGCAGGTGGCTGAGACACAGGCGGGCCAACGGGTTGATCAAGTGCTCTCGGCAGGCTTTCCGGAGTATTCCCGCAGCCGTCTGCAACAGTGGATCAAACAGGGTCGGGTGTTGCTGCAGGGTCAGGCCTGTCGCCCCAAGGACCGGGTCAAGGGGGGAGAATCCCTGAGTCTGCAGCCCCTCGCAGAGCCCTGTGGCGAGGATCGGCCGGAACGCATGGATCTGGATCTGGTCTACGAGGACGAAAGTCTCATCGTGGTCAACAAGCCAGCGGGGCTGGTGGTGCACCCGGCGGCCGGTAATCTGACCGGTACCCTGCTGAATGGTCTTCTGGCGCATGCACCGGAGCTGCAGGCCATTCCCCGGGCGGGCATAGTCCATCGTCTCGACAAGGATACCAGCGGTCTGCTGGTGGTGGCGCGCACCCTGGAGGCCCACAGTTCCCTGGTGCGTCAGCTGCAGGCCCGTAGCGTGAAACGGGAATACCGGGCAATCGCCCAGGGGGTGCTGATCTCCGGGGGGACGGTTGACGAACCCATCGGCCGCCATCCGGTAAACCGCCTGCGCATGGCGGTCGTGCCCCAGGGTAAGCCGGCGATCACCCACTATCGGGTGCTGCAGCGCTTTCGTGCGCACACCGACCTGCAGGTCCGGCTGGAGACCGGTCGGACCCACCAGATCCGGGTCCACATGAGCCACATCCATCACCCCCTGCTTGGAGACCCGCTCTACGGTGGGCGATTGAAACTGCCACAAGGCGCAGGCAACGAACTGCAACAGACGCTGCAAAACTTCAACCGCCAGGCCCTGCATGCCGCGCGACTGGGTCTGCTTCACCCGCTGAGCGGTGAGATGTTGAGCTGGGAAGCCCCGCTGCCCCGGGACATGCAGGACCTGCTGGAAATTCTGTCCAGGGATGCCGCTCATGCCAGTTGAACTGCTCTACCCGGATTGGCCGGTTCACCCCCGGGTGCGTGCCGTGATGACCACCCGGCGGGGCGGGGTGAGTCCAGGCGTCTACGCCAGTCTCAACCTGGGTGATCATGTGGGAGACGATATCCGGAACGTACAGAGAAACCGGCAGTTGCTGACAGCCGCTGCCGGACTGCCCGCCGAGCCGGTCTGGCTGAAGCAGGTGCACGGCTGCGATGTGGTGGATGCACGAGAGGCGGGTTGCGAGGCGGATGCGTCGTTTACCGACCGCAACGGAGTGGTCTGCGCCGTACTGACAGCCGACTGTCTGCCTCTGCTGCTGAGCGACCGCTCGGGACGCGCGGTGAGCGCGGTGCATGCGGGTTGGCGGGGACTCGCCGCCGGGGTGATCGAACGCGCGGTGTCCCGTTTCGAAGCGCCGGCCGATTCTCTGCTGGCATGGATGGGGCCGGCCATCGGGCCGATGGCATTCGAGGTGGGCGATGAGGTCCGGCAGACATTTATCGACTGTGAAGCGGGGGATGCCCGGGCTTTCCAGGCCGCGAAACCCGGACACTGGTGGGCCGATCTTTATCAACTGGCCCGATTGCGTCTGACCCGGGCCGGTGTGGGGTTCATTGGCGGCGGTGATTACTGTACAGTGACCGACCGCGAACGATTCTTCTCCTACCGGCGCGACGGCGTGACCGGGCGGATGGCGTCCCTGATCTGGCTCGCAGATTCGGGGTCCGGTGAATCCTGATCGCGGGTTGGCAGGTTGTAAGAACCGCTCTATGCAGCATGCCATAGACTTCGCAGTGTGAACAACTGAGGTGAGCAATGAATTGGCAAATGTTGACTCTGGTGGGTGAGGATCAACCCGGCATCGTCGCCCAGGTGACCGACGCACTGTACCGCGGAGGCATCACCCTGGGTGAGACTTCGATGATTCGACTGGGCGGGAATTTCACCATCATGATGATGGTGGGTACCCGGGATGAGGACGCCGCACTGAGCGGGATACTCGATCCGGTGGCGCAGAATCTGGGCTTACGCTATCACCTGGACGCCATGCAGGGGGGGCTGCACCAGCACCGGGTGCCGAACTTCCAGGTGCGGGTCAACGGCGCGGACCGGGCCGGCATCGTGGCGAGTGTCACCGGCGCCCTCGCGGACTGCGGATTCAACATCCTGGAACTCGAGTCCGATGTGGTGGGCAGTGCCGACAAACCGGTCTACATCATGACCATTCAGGGTTATGCGGATGCCACCCTGGAGACCCTCGAATCGACCCTCGCTGCCCTGGAAACCCAGGGGATCGATGTCCACGTATCCCCCATCGAGACCCTCATCGGTTAGGGCCCGTTCACACTGACCAGATAGATCCCGAGTCATGGCTATTTTGGAAATCCTCACACTGCCGGATCCACGTCTCAAAGAGGTGGCGGAAGAGGTCAGCGTTTTCGATGAGGAACTGCTGGCATTCATCGATGACCTGGAGGAGACCCGCCAGGCGGGTCCCGCCGCGGTGGGTATCGCCGCGCCCCAGGTGGGACGCGCTCAGAGAATCATCATCCTCGACTGCTCCACAACCCGCAAACCGGTGCCGAACCATGGTCACCTGATCCTGGTGAATCCGGAAATCACCGAGTGGGACGGCTTCGAACTGGGGCGCGAGGGGTGTCTCTCGGTCCCGGACTACACCGGTAACGTGATCCGCGCGGAACGCATCAAACTGCGTGCTCAGAACCCTACCGGTGAGCGGCTGGAGTTCTCCATGGAGGGTTTCGAGGCCCGCGCGCTGCAGCATGAAGTGGATCATCTGGACGGTCTGCTGTTTGTCGACCGGCTGGTGAGTCGGCGCACCGATCTGTTCCAGCGCAAGGTCTACAGCAAGGGAAAGAAATAGGGATCAGGCAAGCTTCGCCTTCGCAGCCATGGAACCCGTGACATGACAGCAGACTCCACGGTCACTCTGTTTCTACTGCTGGCGGCGGTGCTGTTGCTGTGGCTCGAGAGGGCCTGCCGGTCTGCCCGGCAAGCGGAGTGGGGCGGGTTCTGGCTGAACCGGCTGGATGGTCTCAACCGGCTCTACTGCCGACATTATCACCGACTGCCTCCAGTCAACCTGCCATTGCCTGAGTCGGGGGCGGCGATCGTGGTTTCCAACCACATCTCCGGCCTGGACCCGCTGTTGATGATCGCCGCCAGTCGCAGGCCGTTGCGTTTCATGATCGCCCGCGAACAGTATGATCGATTCGGCCTGCGCTGGCTGTTCCGTGCGGTGGGCTGTATCCCGGTGGATCGCACCACCAACCCCGAGAAGGCGATGCGCGCGGCGTTCAAGGCCCTGCGGGAGGGTGAGGTGGTGGCCCTGTTTCCCCATGGCAAGATCCATCTGGACTCTGATCCGCCGAGGAAAATCAAGGCCGGTGCCGCGCGTCTCGCCAGCATCACCGGGTCGCCGGTTGTGCCATTGCGGATTTGTGGCGTGCGGGCCCAGGGGCATATTTTCAGACCCCTGATCCTGCGTGGGGATGCGGTGATCGAGGTGCTGCCGGTGATCGAGTCCTGGACCGGTGATTCCGAGGTGCTGAATCAGCGGATTCAGGGTCTGCTCGATGGTGTGACCGGTGGGCGGGAAGGGGGGGAATGATGTGGTTTCCGGGCTCCCGAGCAAGTATCATGGCGCCCTATTTATCTTCATTTGCTAAGGGTCGAGAATGAAAGTAACAGTTTTTGGGTCGGGTTACGTGGGGCTGGTAACCGGCGCCTGTCTTGCCGAAGTGGGTAACGACGTGGTCTGCATGGATGTTGACAGCCGTAAGATCGAGATGCTCAACCAGGGTGAGATCCCCATCTACGAGCCGGGCCTCGAGGACATGGTGGTGCGTAACGCCAAGGCCGGACGGTTGAGTTTCACTACCGACGTGGAGCACGCGGTGTCCCACGGACTGTTCCAGTTCATTGCGGTGGGTACCCCGCCGGATGAAGACGGCTCGGCGGATCTGCAGTATGTTCTGGCGGTGGCCGAATCGATCGCCTCCCACATGCAGGAGTACCGGGTGGTGGTGGACAAGTCCACGGTGCCGGTAGGTACCGCGGACAAGGTGCGTGATCGGATCAGCCAGACCCTGGAGACCCTGGGTAAGCAGGTGGAGTTCGACGTGGTGTCCAACCCGGAATTCCTCAAGGAGGGCGCGGCCCTCGACGATTTCATGAAGCCGGACCGGATCATCATCGGTACCGACAACCCCCGCACCACCGAACTGCTGCGCGCCCTCTATGCCCCGTTCAACCGCAATCACGACCGCCTGGTCGCCATGGACATCCGCTCCGCCGAGCTGACCAAGTACGCGGCCAATGCGATCCTCGCCACCAAGATCAGCTTCATGAACGAGCTGTCCAACCTGGCGGAACGCCTGGGGGCCGACATCGAGGAGGTGCGCCGGGGCATCGGTGCGGACCGGCGCATCGGTTATTACTTTATCTACCCCGGTTGCGGCTACGGTGGCTCCTGTTTTCCCAAGGACGTGAAGGCCCTGGAGCGCACTGCCCGGGAAGTGGGTTACAACGCGGAACTGCTCAGTGCGGTGGAAGCGGTCAACTATCGGCAGAAGCAGGTGTTGTTCGACAAGATTCAGCGCCACTACGAGGGCGACATCAAGGGCAAGACCTTTGCCCTGTGGGGCCTCTCCTTCAAGCCCAACACCGATGACATGCGCGAGGCCTCGAGCCGGGTGCTGATGGAGGCCCTGTGGGCCGCCGGCGCCAAGGTGCGGGCCTTCGATCCGGAGGCGATGGAGGAGTGCCGGCGGATTTACGGCGAGCGGGACGACCTGGCCTATTGCGAGGATCAGGAGGCAACCCTGCAGGGGGCGGATGCCCTCATCGTGGTGACCGAGTGGCAGGTGTTCCGCAGTCCCGATTTCGATCATCTCAAGCAGGCCCTGAGCGCCCCGGTGATCTTCGATGGCCGTAACATCTACGATCCGGCCCGGCTCAAGGCAGCGGGTTTCAGTTACTACGCCATCGGTCGCGGTGACTGATCCCCTGGCTCAGCAGTCACGCATCCGGGAGAGGATCCACCCGGGTGCGTGAGATTCAACCATTCCCTCATCCACCACCTCACAGGTTTCCTGATTGATGTCCATTTCCCGTCGTATTGCCGAAGAGCTACAGGTTCGTGTTCCCCAGGTCGATGCCACCATCGCACTGCTGGATGAGGGGGCCACGGTCCCGTTCATCGCCCGCTATCGAAAAGAGGTGACCGGAGGCCTGGACGATACCCAGCTGCGTAACCTGAGCGAACGGCTGGTCTACCTGCGTGAGCTCGAGGAACGCCGGGAGACGGTACTCAAATCCATCGACGAACAGGGCAAACTGGATGAGGTGCTGAAAGGCGCGATCCTGGCGGCGGATACCAAGACCCGCCTCGAGGATCTCTACCTGCCCTACAAACCCAAGCGCCGCACCAAGGCACAGATCGCCCGGGAGGCAGGTCTGGAACCCCTGGCGCAAAGCCTGTTCGAGGATCCTGCCCAGGATCCCCAGCAGACTGCGGCGTCCTATGTGGACGCGGACAAGGGGGTGGCGGATGCCGATGCGGCCCTGGAAGGGGCGCGTCAGATCCTCATGGAGCGTTTCGCCGAGGATGCGGAGCTGGTGGGCAGCCTGCGCGAATACCTGTGGGAGCAGGGACTGCTGGTCTCGAAGGTGATCCCGGGCAAGGAGCAGGAGGGGAAGAAGTTCTCCGACTACTTCGATGTCTCAGAGGCCCTGCAGCGGATCCCCTCGCACCGGGCGCTGGCCATGTTCCGGGGCCGTCAGGAGGGCATTCTGACCCTCGACATCGTGCTGCCCGGAGAAGAGGATCTGAAACCCACCGATTCCGGTATCGCGGAGGGCATGATCGCCAGCCATTTCCGGATCCTCAACCAGGGTCGTGCAGGGGATGCCTGGCTGCAGGGTGTGGTGCGCTGGGCCTGGCGGATCAAGATCCTCACCCATCTGGATACCCATCTCAAAACCCGCCTGCGGGAAGCCGCGGAGCAGGAGGCGATCCAGGTCTTCGCGCGCAATCTGCATGATCTGCTGCTGGCCGCTCCGGCCGGACCGCGGACCACCATCGGCCTCGATCCGGGGCTGCGTACCGGGGTCAAGGTGGCGGTGGTGGACCAGACCGGCAAGCTGCTGGAGACCGCCACCATCTACCCCCATGCACCGAAAAAGCACTGGCAGGAATCGATCGGTCTGCTCGCCGACCTGGCGCGGCGTCACCAGGCGCAACTGATCAGTATCGGCAATGGCACCGCCTCCCGGGAAACCGACAAACTCGCCGCAGACCTGATTCGTCAGTTCCCCCAGCTGGGCCTGACCAAGGTCATGGTCAGCGAGGCGGGGGCCTCGGTCTACTCCGCCTCGGCCTTCGCCGCGGATGAATTCCCGGACCTGGATGTCTCCCTGCGCGGGGCGGTCTCCATCGCCCGGCGGTTGCAGGACCCGCTCGCGGAACTGGTGAAGATCGACCCGAAATCGATTGGCGTGGGTCAGTACCAGCACGATGTCTCCCAGGTGAAGCTGGCGCGCCAGCTCGATGCGGTGGTGGAGGATTGCGTCAACGGGGTCGGGGTGGATATCAACATGGCCTCGGTACCGCTGCTGCAGCGGGTGGCCGGGCTGTCCGCCGGTCTGGCAGCAAATGTGGTCAAATACCGGGAGGAGCACGGCAGTTTCCGTAATCGCCAGCAGATCCTCGAGGTGCCGAGACTGGGGGCGAAGGCCTTTGAACAGTGCGCCGGGTTTCTGCGCATCATGAACGGGGACAACCCCCTGGATGCCTCCGCGGTACACCCGGAGGCCTACCCGGTGGTGGAACGGATTCTCGCCAAAACAGGTCGCCCGATGACCCAGCTGATCGGCGATACCCCGTTCCTCAATACCCTGGCGGCGAACGACTATACGGATGAGCAGTTCGGTCTGCCCACGGTGAAGGACATCATCCGCGAGCTGGACAAGCCGGGCCGCGATCCGCGTCCGGAGTTCAAGACCGCCAGCTTCAAGGAGGGCGTCGAGACCCTCCAGGACCTGCAAAACGGCATGATCCTCGAAGGGGTGGTGACCAACGTCACCAACTTCGGCGCCTTCGTCGACATCGGGGTACACCAGGATGGCCTGGTGCACATCTCCGCCCTTGCCGACCGCTTCGTCAAGGATCCCCATGATGTGGTCAAGGCGGGGGATCTGGTCAAGGTCAAGGTCATGGAGGTGGACATCCCCCGCCGGCGCATCGGTCTGAGCATGCGGCTCAACGAGCAGGCCTCCGCCCAGTCCCGGGAAGCTAAGGCACGGCAAGGTGACAACCGGCGGGCGGCGGACAGATCCCGCAAGCCTGAGCGGAAACCCAAATCCCAGCCCCCCACGGGGGCCATGGCCGCTGCCTTCGCCAAGTTGGCCAAAGGGTAGGAGCGAGGCACTTTTCATTTTCGCCTTAAGAATGGGCGCCCGACGGTCCCTCCCCTTCGGGGACCGCTGCGATGCTGACAAAAACCGGCGGGGCTGGAATGCACTGCGCTTAAGCAGCCAACCCCGGAGCCCCGGAGAGTTGTTCCCGGGTTCCGCTTCGCTGCACCCGGGCTACGGCCACACGGGAATCTCAAGAGGAGCGAGCATCACCTGTAGCCCGGGTGAAACGAAGTGGAACCCGGGATCCGGCAGAATGCGAAGCACTGACATCAGTGTGACAACCATTGTCTCGTTCCCACGCAGAGCGTGGGAACGAGGTGGAATTCCAGCTCTCCTCGGGGGCCATGGCCGCTGCCTTCGCCAAGCTGGCCAAAGGCTAGAATCAAGGCGCTACCTGGTATTGCCTCGCCTGCTTAGCCTGAGGTTCAGCGCGCCAGCAGCAGGATGGATAATACCGCCAGGCTGATCGCCGCGAGTTTTCGTCCGCTGAGACGTTCCCAGCCCAGCAGCAGTGAGAAGAGCAGGGCGGCGACGAAACTCAGGTTGGCGATCGGTATGACCAGGCTGGCATCCCCCAGGGACATGGCGGTGACCAGGAAATTCACGATCAAGGTGACCAGCACCCCGGAGACCACCCCGTAGAGGAGGGGTTTGGCGTGGGCATGCAAGCCCTCTTCACGGATCAGGGCATACACCGCGCCACCGACGATCCAGCAGCAGGCGGCGATCAGCAGCAGGCGTCCCCCAACCGCACCCTGGTTCAGACCCGCCTTGGTCACTACCCCGTAGACCGCTCGCAGCAGCGAGGCCAGGATGGCCAGGGCGAGGAAACGTTGGAACAGCCGGTCATGGGTCTGCGGCTGGTCTGTCCGTAGCAACAGCAATACCGCAACTATTCCCAGGGCGATACCCGTGGTCTGCAGCGGGCTCAGGGACTCCTCCAGGAACCACACCGACAGCACCACCACTCCGAGGGTGTTGAGGCGATACAGGGTGGAGCCGAGACTCACCTCGATATGCGCCAGGCTCTCGATCAGCAGCAGGTTCGACAGGGTCAGCGCCACCCCGGCGCCCAGGCCATACAGCAGGTCGTTTGCCGTAAACCCTGCCCAGCCTCCCACGGGTGGACTGAACCCCAGCTGCAGTCCTGCCCAGACCATGCCGACAACGGCGATCACCGTACCCCGGGATCGGGCCTTTATGGCATAACGTTTGAACACCAGGTCATTGAGACCGGCGAAGAACAGGCTCAGCAGGGCATACAGGATGGCGGGATTCATCAGGCCCTACACTGGCATGCCTCGCCGGTGGTTGTCCATCAATCTAGGGTAAAGACTTTGCCGTCTCTCGCCAACGCTCGAGTCAGACACGGGCGCGTGTCGAACCGGGTCCCGGACCGGGATATGCGGCCCGGCCCGATCAGGTGCCGGCGATTATGCCCGGGGTCAGGGGCGGGTCAGCACCTGGCAGATACCTGCGGCCAATCCCGGGTGGCCCTGGCTGTAGAACTGCTCTGCCCAGTCGTAGGGTTGCCAGAATTTGATCTGCTGTTCGCCTACGGAGTACAAGGTCGTATACCAGCCCAGTTCATGGGCCTGAACATTCATGCGTGCCGCTGTGCAGTTGCGTTTTGCCCCGACCTGATCCAGGTTCGCTGCCAGGTCTTCGGGGGTGGTCAGATACTCTCCAAGCACCCGGATCGGCAACATGGCTTGCAACGCATCCCGATCATAGTCGAGGGGACGGTCCGCCAAGGCACGATCTACCTGACGCTGCCAGTTCCGGGGCGTGCGGGGGTTGCCGAGGGGGTCATTCCGGTCGAAGGGCTCAACGTCTGGAGTGATGTAGACGGATGTAGTGTAGACCTGGGGAATTTCGCTGATACCCGGATAGGTGAGTTCTACCAGATAGCCGGTGAATCCGTTCTCCGGTGGATCCAGATGCACCCGGAACACACCGTCCTGGTCCGTCTGGATCGTGCTGTCGCTCCAGGCAGAAGCCCCCACGATGGGGTGGCGGAAATCCCGGGCATCAGGATTTGTAGCCTGCCAGAGTTTGGCTTGAAGGGGAAGCGGGTCGCTGCTCACCACCAGTTGTCCATGCTCGTCCAGATAACTGTTAATCACCGGTCGGTCAAAGCCGTAGAGCTGTGCCTGATACCAGGCAATCAGACCCATCAGCATCTCCTCCAGTTTACCGGTGAAACCGTGGTTGGTGTTCGGCAGAATGCGTTGCAGGGTCTCCCCGGGAAACTCATGGATGTAATAGCGGGAGGCATCGGGAAGAAAGAACTCGTCTCCAGTCACATTGATGACCAGCTGCGGCATGTTCAGCGCATGCCGGTAATTGATTGGGTCGACAAGATTCGCCAATGTCTTGCCTTCCGGAGAGCGGATGTTGTCGGTAATACCGTTGGCCACGTAGCCAGCCAGGGCTTCGGAATAGAAGCCGTAACTGTTGTAGTGGTGTTCGAGCTGTTCCGCAATGTGCAGGATGTTGAATTCACCCGGCACTACCGCGGTCACTCTGGGGTCGACCGCGGCGGTCAGCCAGGCAATCGCGCCCTGTTTGGAGAATCCGGTGGCGATGAAGTGTTCGATGCCCAGTCCCAGAGTTCCGTTGAGATAGTCCTGGGCGGTGTCCATGGCGCGCACGGCTGCCTTGGTCATCGGCAGCATGACTGCCCAGGTGGGGTCGCCTGTCTGCATGGATTTGCGCCAGCTGAGCGACACAATAGTGTCTTCCAGGGTGGGTTGATCCTGATCCACGAATTGCACTGGCTGGGCGGGTATCTGTTGTACGACGACCTGGATGCTGCCGGTATATGTGGCCAGGGGGAGATACAGCGCGAGGTCTTCCGGCGAGGGCGGCGTGGTTGAGAATTTTTCGCCAGTGATGATCAGGTTGGCGGTGTCGGAGGTGAGGTTGTGGGGCACGATCAGGGTGACCCAATGATTCCACAACGTGGGGGTCACTTCATCGCTGCTTCTCCAGTTCTGGGAATTCATATTCAGGAAATAGGCATCGAAGTCGCCGCCCGGCAGTTGACCGACTAGCTGATATCCGTAGGCAGGATCGGGTTGGTGTACGTAGGCCTCGAGCGGCCCTTCCTGTGCGGCCAGCTGGGTGGTCGTGAGGAGCCCGGTCAGGCAGATCAGAATAAGACGGAAAGGTGCGGTTCGAAGCATAGCGGCATCCCTGTGTAGTGAGGCGACAGAACTCTCCACGATCAGGGCTGGCAGGCGCACCGGAGCGCTTGCTCAGCCGCTGAGTCAGGATCGCAGAGGGCGGTCGAGAGGTGTGAAAACGGAAATGAACTCATGATCCCTGAGATTGAGGCTCCCTGTGTCTGAAGTGCCGGTGACCAGGTTTTACTGCCTGTAAATCCTTGGGGCTAAGCCAGTCGCCGGTATTTGCAAGCTAGCATAGGACACGACACTTGCACAGGCCTGTATCAGACCACTATTTGCCAGAGCAAGGGATTTAGGGACGGGTGGTATTGGGTTTGTGCCGGAGCATCGGTCACCAGGGCCATCACTCTGCGGAGATCATAATCCTGTCATGAATGGCGTGTATGGTCTCATCCCTGCGGCCGCCCGGGTGCCAACAGGTACCGGTTATGGGGGTGGCCGAGAGGGAATGCGGTCCGCCATGATCAACAAAACCACCCCCCGTGCCCTGTTTGCCGTCAGCTCCCTGGGTCTCGGTCACGCCACCCGCAGCCTGGTGGTGATCCGGGAATTTCTGCGCCGTGGATATGCCCTGACCCTGGTATCCCAGGGCAACGCCCTGGCGTTTCTGCGTCAGGAGCTCAGCGATGAGGAACAGATCGAGTTCCGGGAACTGGCGGACTATCCCCCGCTGGAACGGGGCGTCGGCTGGCGGCTCTATGCCTACCTGTTGCTCGATCTGCTCAGAACTTGGCGCTTGATTCGCCGGGAGCACCGGGTGGTGGAGTCGCTGGCGGCGGACTTCGATTTCATCTTCAGTGACGGTCGTTACGGTTTCCACAGCCGCTGGACCCCCTCGTTCATCCTCACCCACCAGGTGGCGTTCATGCCACCCAGAGGATTGCGTGAGGCGGCCTGGCTTACCGAACATGTGAATGTCTCCGCGCTGCGCAAATTCGATTGCGTGTTCATTCCCGACTATCCCTGTCCGAGCCGCAATCTGGCCGGGCATCTGGCGCACACCCTGTATCTGCATCGCTGCTGTCATCGCTACGTGGGGGTGCTCTCCTCCTACCGGCATATCCCGGTGGTACAGGACATCGACTACCTGTTCGTGATCAGCGGTTATCTTCTGGAACACAAGCAGGGCTTTATCCGGGACCTGCTGGAGCAGGCGGCAGACCTGCCCGGGCGTAAGGTGTTCGTGCTCGGTGCCGCCTCAGAGGATGAACGGCAATACGATGCCTGGCGCCGGGAGGATCTGCAGATCCATGCCATGGCCAGCGGGGAACTGCGTCAGTCCCTGTTCAACCGGGCCCGCTGTGTGATCTCCCGGGCCGGGTACACCACCATCATGGACCTGGTGGAGCACGATAAACAGGCTCTGTTGATCCCCACGCCGAACCAGACCGAACAGGAGTATCTGGCCTACTACCTGAGCAGTCACAGCTATTTCGTGACCCGGGAGCAGGACAGCGCTTTCGATCTGCCTGGGGCCCTGCAGGCCTGTGAACAGACCCGTCTGTTCGAACCGCCCTGGCGTACCGATGCCGCCCTGGCGCGTATCGTCGATGAAATCGATGATCGGCTGCACCGGCATTTCATCAGTGTCCTGGTCCCGGCGCACAACGAGGAACGGGAACTGGAGGCGACCCTCTCCGCGCTTTTACAGCAACGCTATCCGGCGCAGCGGATGGAGATCATCCTGGTCGAGAACGGCTCCACCGACAACACCCGGTCGATCGCGGAAACCTATGCGCGAATGGCTTCGAAGGAGGGGATCGGGTTGCGCGTGCTGAGCTGTGAACCCGGAGTCTCGCGGGCACGAAACACCGGCCTGGCGGCACTCTCACCCGAGACCGAATGGGTGGTGATGTGCGATGCGGACACCCGCCTGGGACCCCAGTTTCTCAAGCAGCTCAACAACTGGCTCAACCGGCATGGCGGGGAGGGGTTGAGCGTGGGGACCACCCGGGTGCGTCCCAACCCGCCCGCGGGGCGCTACGCCCGGATCTGGTTCCGTCTGTTCGATCTGGTGCACCGGCTGAGCAAGAGCTCGTTCTCGATCCAGATCGCCCGGGCGCCCATCGCCCGGGGGGTCGGCTACCGGGAGGATCTCAACTTTTCCGAGGACCTGCAGTTCCTGCGCGAATGCCGGCGCTATGGACGTTTCTTCTTTGTCCCCACCGACCAGGTCAGCACCTCCACCCGGCGCTTCGATACCCGGGGTTATCTGCGCCAGTCCCTGCACTGGCTTTACGAAGCCTTACTGCCCGTGCGATTCAAGCGCTACCGGAAATACGATGTCATTCGCTGATCTGCTGCAGCCCCAACGTCTGACCGAACTGCTGACCCAGTACCGGGATGGCGCCTACGCAGTGCTGTTTCTTGGAGCCTTCTTCGAGACCCTGATTCCTTTCTCCCTGGCCATTCTGGGGGAGGTGTTTTTTCTTTCGGGTGCGATGCTGGCGGGGATGGGGGCGCTGAATATCTGGGGGGTGTACGCGGTGCTGCTGGTGGGCGGACTGCTGGGGGATCACTCCAGTTACTGGATCGGGCGGCGCTACGGCGAGGGGCTGTTCACACAGCTGTCCGGCTGGCCCTTGCTCGGGCGCCTGTTTCAGCCCCAGGGCTATCGCCGGGGTGAGCGGTTTTTCCGCAGGCGGGGTGCCTGGGCCGTGTTGCTGGCCCGTTTCAGCGGTCCCCTGTCCTGGGTGATGCCGGCCCTGGCCGGGGTGTTTCGTCTCGATTACGCGGCTTTCACCCGCTTCAATGCCCTCGGGGTGGCGCTGGGTATCGGTCAGTTCATTCTGGTGGGCTACTTTTTTGGCCGCCACCTGCCGGAATTGCTCGCGCTGATGGGGCGTTTCGGCGGATGGGTGCTGGCCGGCGTGTTATGCCTGGGGCTGTTGCTGTGGGGTTGGAGAATTCGCGCCGCCACCCGTCACCCGCAGCAGTCCGGGTGACGGGTGAAAAGCCGATCAGAGGGTCTGGTCGATGAGGATCACCACGCTGGTGGCGCTCAGTCCGGCTGCGCTGCAGCTGCCGTTCACGTTGACGCTCTGACCCGCTTCCAGGTCGCCGCCGGGTGTCACTTCCACCTGGTCCGCAGTGGTGGTGACCGTGGTGTAGACGGTCTCGGAAGACGTGGTCACCACAACATCACCGCTGATATCACAAGGGGTGGTGCCCGCCTCGGGAACGAGGATGAATCCATCCGTGTTGAGCGATCCGATCTCGCCACTGGCCGCGATCTGGTCCAGCTGGTCGGGATCGATGATCACCACTGCGGCCTTCACCACGCTGTCCGACTCCGCCACTCCGTCCAGGGTCAGGCTCAGGGGCGCCTGGATCGCCGTGTAATCGAGCACCTCGCCCAGGTTGCTGAGGATCCGGGTGCCGTTGTAGCCCTGGGGATTCTGCAGATTGATCAGCAGGGGGGTGGTGCCTTCCTGCAGAGTGAACTGGGAGGCGGTGGCGCTCACGGTGACGTTGCCCGCGTAACTGCCGAAGGTTCCGGTCTCCACCGCCAGGGTGTCCAGGGTCAGGCGCGGACGGTGATCCACCACCACCAGGCCCTGGTCATCCACCAGCACCCAGCCGCTGGGTATATAGAGATCCGGATCGTTGCAGATCTGATCGTCGCTGCTCGACTGGGCACTGGGGTCCACCCCGGGCTCCCACAGACGACACAATCCGCTACCGGGCCAGGCATCTTCCGGCACGTCCACCGGGGTCAACTGTACCGGCTGGCTGCTGGTGAGGCCCACCGCAGTGGCGGAGGTGCCCCGGAGTTCCGGCAGCTGCAGATCGCTCAGGGGCTGGGCATCGCCCTGGGCGTTCAGGTTGTCGAAATAGGCACTGTCAGGGCCCAGTTGCAGGGTGATGCAATCGGCTGCGTTGACCTGGGCATTGGGCAGGGTATCGCACAGCAGCAGGGTCTGCGCGACTGCATCGCTGTCACGGATCACCCCTTCCATGCGCACCAGCTTGGCGGCAAATTCCGCATCGACCACATCGATGAACACCACCGGGCGGAAGTTGTAGCGGGTGCGGTTACCGGTGCGCACCACATGTATGGAGTTACCCGCATCCAGGTCGATCTGCACGGTGATGGGGGAGCCCTCGGCGACGGTGAAGCAGCCCCGGGCGAGCAGATCGATCTTGCCATTGCCCGGCAGGTTCGGGTATTCGCTGGAGCCGTCCTCGGCCAGCACCAGTTCCAGGCCGTCCGGCTGACTCAGGGTGAGGCGGATCTTACAGTAACTGCCCGCCGGAACATCGTCACGGTAGGCGAAGGGCATGGCCTCGTTTCGCAGGGACAGCAGGTCGATGGTCTCGGTCGGTCCTTCGAACAGGGGAAAGCGGTTTTCGTCGCCGCCGATCAGCTCAATGCGCTCGATCGAGGCGTTGATCGCGGAGAACAGATCCAGGTCCGCGGGGGCATCGGTCAGCATCACGCTCACGGAACCGGTGGTGTCACCCTGAGTGGTGGTGGTGCCGCCTCCGCTGTCGTCAGTCGAGGTGGATGAGGATGAGGAGCTTCCGCCGCCACAGGCGGTCAGCAGGGTGGCGAGGGCCAGGCAGGGCAACAGGCCCTGGAATTTGAAGCGTGATTCAAACATGGCATTTTTTTCCCAAAAGTACGAAGCGTTCTTTTGGGTATATCACAATCCTGTCATGGGGGGTAATCAATAGCGGATTCTTAAGGATCGAATGCCAAGTAAATCACAATTGAGAGGACATAAGTGTTGAGTTGTTACTTTTGAGTTTTGAGTTTTGAGTTGAGGTGTTCGCTGCGCTCATGGCTTTTTCTTGTTCCCACGCTCCGCGTGGGAATGAATACCCAAGCCATGTCGTATTGCCGGTTCTGATAGGGGCGTCAAAGCGTAGTCTGCATTCCCACGCAGAGCGTGGGAACGAGGGGAAATGAGAGGACTCAAGTGTTGAGTTGAGGTGTTCGCTGCGCTCACGGCTTTTTCTTGTTCTCACGCTCCGCGTGGGAATGAATATCTAAGCCATGTCGAATTACCGGTTCTGATAGGGGCGTCAAAGCCAATCTGCACTCCCACGCATAGCGTGGGAACGAGGGGATAGATAGCCGGAGAGTGGTGCAATCCAATAAACCGTGAGCGCAGCGAACACCTCAACTAAAAACTAAGAACTCAAAACTCAAAACTAAAAAACCCACCGCGGGTGCTTGAAGCATTCGATCAGCAGGAGACGTATACTGCAGCCTATGGACAAACGTAAATTGATTCCCATCGTGCTGCTCCTGGGCGTAGCCGGAGCAGCAGGTTGGTTCTGGAAGCAGAACCACACCACGGAGCAGGACAGCTCCCAGCTTCGGGTCTATGGCAACATCGATGTCAGGCTCGTGAATCTCTCCTTCGAGGCCAGCGGCCGGATCGCCACACTTGCGGTCAACGAGGGGGCTCGGGTCAAACAGGGTGAGTTGCTCGCCCGACTCGACCAGCAGCGCTCAGAGCTGGCCCGCGACGCGGCTCAGGCCCAGGTGCGGGCCCAGCTGGAGGTGTTGCGGGAGATGGAGGCGGGGACCCGTCCGGAGGAGATCCGCAAGCTGGAGGCGGAACTGGCGGCGGCGCACACCCAGGCGAACAACCTGGAGCGCAGTTATCAGAGAATCCGCGATCTGGAGAAACGCAGTCTGGCCTCCGCGCAACAGTCGGAAGACGCGCGTACCGCGGCGGAGGCGGCCCGGGACAACGTACGGGCGGTCGAGGCCAGCCTGGCTCTGGCTCAGGCTGGGCCCAGGGAGGAGCAGATCGCCGCAGCCCGGGCGACCCTTGCCGCCTTACAGGCGGAAGCGGCCCTGGCGGAGCGTAACCTGCGGGATACCGAACTCAGTGCCCCGGCGGACGGAATCATCCAGAGCCGTATCCTGGAGCCCGGTGATATGGCTTCTCCGGAACGTCCGGTACTGACCCTGGCGCTTACCCAGCCGTTATGGGCGCGGGTCTACCTGCCGGAATCCCGTCTCGGACAGGTCCGCGCCGGGATGACCGCCAGCCTCAGCAGCGACAGTTTTCCGGGCCGGGAATACCCGGGCTGGATCGGCTACATCTCTCCCAGCGCGGAATTCACCCCCAAATCGGTTCAGACCGAAGACACCCGCACCGATCTGGTCTACCAGGCCCGGGTGTTCGTCTGCGACCCCCGGGAGGAGTTGCGGCTTGGCATGCCGGTCACCGTAACCCTGGATCTGTCCGCGGGCACGGGCCCACGCCCGGACTGTAAAGCTCCGGACACGCCATGACCCAGGCGGTGCTGACCGCCACCGGACTGAGCAAGGGGTTCCGGGTCGGAGGCCGCGAGGTCAGGGCGCTCAACGGGGTCAGCCTGAAAATCAGACCCGGCGAGGTGACCGGCCTGATCGGTCCTGACGGGGCCGGCAAGACCACCCTGATGCGGCTCGCGGCGGGACTGTTGCTGGCGGATGCGGGGGATCTCTCGGTGGCGGGGGTGGACGTGATCCGTGAGCCGGAGCAGGTGCATGACCGGGTCGGCTATATGCCCCAGCGGTTCGGCCTGTATGAGGATCTCTCGGTACAGGAAAACCTTGATCTGTATGCCGACCTGCAGGGGGTGGCCCCCCAGGCCCGGGCCGAGCGCTACCGGGAACTGCTGGCGATGACCGGTCTTGCTCCCTACACCCGTCGCCTGGCCGGGCAGCTCTCCGGCGGTATGAAACAGAAGCTCGGGCTCGCCTGCACCCTGGTGCGTTCTCCTCAACTGCTGCTGCTCGACGAACCCACCGTGGGGGTGGATCCGGTCTCCCGGCGGGAGCTCTGGGCCATCGTCTACCGACTGGTGGATGAGGAGGGTATGAGCGTGCTGCTCTCCACCGCCTATCTGGATGAGGCGGAGCGCTGCGCCCGGGTGGTGCTGCTGCACAAGGGCGAGATCATCGGCCAAGGCACCCCGGCAAGTTTTTCCCAACCCCTGGAGGGACGTACCTACCGGCTCTCGGTGCCGGACAGCGAACGGCGCCAGTGGCAGTTTCGTCTCGCGGAGCACCCCCAGGTGATCGATGCCACCCTGCAGGGGGATGGTTTGAGACTGGTGCTGCGGGAGCCGGGCGGACTGCAGGCGGCGGACCTGGGAGTGGCCCCGGAGGACCTGGTCGCGGTGGCGCCCCGTTTCGAGGACGCCTTCATCACCCATCTGTCCGGTGGGCAGGAGACAACCGCCCGGCCCCCAGCCAGCGCCCCCCACCCGGCGGGTGAGGGTGACCCGATCCGGGTGGAGGGCCTGACCCGACGCTTCGGCGATTTCATCGCGGTCAAGGATCTGAATTTCCGCGTCGGTTCCGGTGAGGTGTTCGGTCTGCTGGGGGCCAACGGGGCGGGCAAGACCACCACCTTTCGCATGCTTTGCGGCCTGCTGCCCGCGAGCAGCGGCCATCTCGAGGTGGCGGGCAAGGACCTGCGCAAGGCGCCCGCCCGGGCGCGCGCACGCATCGGCTACATGTCGCAGAAGTTTTCCCTGTACGGCAATCTCACGGTGCAGCAGAACCTGGATTTCTTCGCCAAGGTCTATGGCCTCTCAGGGGAGCGGCGGCGCAAGCGGGTCGAATGGGCCCTGGAGTCCCTGGAACTGGCAGACTATGCGGGGACCGAGAGTTCCGACCTGCCACTGGGCTACAAGCAGCGTCTCGCCATGGCCTGCGCCATGATGCATGAGCCGGATATCCTGTTTCTCGATGAACCCACCTCCGGCATGGATCCCCTGGCGCGGCGGGAGTTCTGGGCACGTATCAACCGCCTCGCCGAGGCCGGCGTAACGGTCCTCATCACCACCCATTTCATGGAGGAGGCGGAATACTGCGACCGGCTCGCGATCATGGCCCTGGGGGAGTTCCTGGCCATGGGCACGCCCCGGGAGATCAAGCACCAGCAGGGTGACGCGGAGAGTCTCGAGGCGGCGTTCCTGGCCCTGGTGGAGGGGAGGACCGCGGCATGAACCGGCGGGTGCGCGGCCTGATCCGCAAGGAGATCCTGCAGGTGCTGCGGGATCCGAGCAGTATCGCCATCGCCTTCCTGCTGCCGGCCGCCCTGCTGTTGCTGTTTGGTTACGGGGTCTCCATGGACGCCAAGGACCTGCGCCTGGGTATCGTCACCGAGCAGGCGAGCGCCGAGGCGGCCAGCTTTGCCGCCTCCTTCCAGCACAGCAGCTATTTCAAATCGCGGCTGTTCAGCACCCGGCAACAGGCCCAGACCGCGCTCACAGCAAAACAGCTGGACGGGTTCCTGGTGCTGCCCGGGGATTTCGCAGCGCGTCTGAAGGGCGAGCAGAATGCCCCGATCCAGCTCATCGTCAACGGCGTGGACGCGAACACCGCGCGGCTCATGGAGGGCTATGTGAGGGGCACCTGGGAGCGCTGGCTGGAGCGGGAACTGGCCGCCCGGGCCCGCACCCTCTCCAAGCCGGTGGCGATGCAGCCGCGAATCTGGTTCAACCCGGAACTGCGCAGCCGCAACTACCTGGTGCCGGGTCTGGTGGCGATCAACATGACCCTGGTCGGCGCACTGCTCACCGCCCTGGTGATGGCCCGGGAGTGGGAGCGGGGCACCCTGGAGGCCCTGATGGCCACCCCGGTGACCCTCAAGGAGCTGCTGATCGGCAAGATCCTGCCCTATTTTATGCTCGGCATGGGCGGCATGGGGATCTCCGTCTCGATGGCCATCTGGCAGTTCGATGTGCCGCTGCGCGGTTCTCCCTGGCTGCTGCTGCTTTGCTCCGCCCTGTTCCTGCTGGTGGCCCTGGGCATGGGGCTGTTGATTTCGGTGGTGGCCAAGAGCCAGTTCGTGGCCGGGATGATCGCCATCGTCACCACCTTCCTGCCCGCGTTCCTGTTGTCCGGGTTTCTCTTCGATATCGATTCGATGCCACTGCCGGTGCAGGGCATCACCCATATCGTGGCGGCGCGCTATTTCATCGCCATTCTGCAATCCCTGTTTCTCGCCGGCAATGTCTGGTCGGTGATCCTGCCCAATGCCCTGGCGCTGTGCGTGATGGGATTGATCTTCTTTGGCCTGGTGCGCAAGAAGCTGCACAAGCGTCTGGAGTGACCCATCCATGTTGCAACGGATTCTGGCCCTGATCATCAAGGAGTTCCTGGCACTGCTGCGGGACCCCAAGAGCCGGGTCGTGACTTTCGTGCCGCCCCTGATCCAGCTGGTGGTGTTCGGCTATGCCGCCTCTTACGATCTCAATCATGTGCCCTTTGCCCTGTACGACCAGGACCGGGGCCAGGCGGCGCGGGAACTGGTGGCGGCCTTCGACGGCTCACCCACCCTGGAGCTGACCCGGGTGATCCACAGCGAGGAGGAGATCGCCCCGCTGCTCGACGCCCGGGAGGTGATCCTGGTGCTGCGAATCGATCCGCGCTTTTCCGAAGCCCTGCTGACCGGGGGCAGCGCCCAGGTTCAACTGCTGCTCGACGGGCGCAACTCGAACACCGCCCAGGTGGCCCTCAACTACGCCAGTGAGATCGTCGCGGCCT
Organism: Candidatus Thiodiazotropha sp.; assembly: GCA_040506775.1. Classification (GTDB taxonomy): domain Bacteria; phylum Pseudomonadota; class Gammaproteobacteria; order Chromatiales; family Chromatiaceae; genus Thiodiazotropha. The sequence goes on along the minus strand of JBEVWC010000020.1, from coordinate 74,863 downwards.
TCAATGAACGCTGGAGCCGGGAACAGGGTGTCAGCGGTCCACCGGCGCAACTGGTGATGCGCGCCTGGTTCAATCCCAACCTGGAGAGCCGCTGGTTCTTCATTCCCGGGGTGGTGGGGGTATTGACCCTGGTGGTGACCCTGGTGGTCACGGCTCTGTCGGTAGCCCGGGAGCGGGAACACGGCACCTTCGATCAGCTGCTGGTGACGCCCCTGCGCCCGTTGGAGATCCTCATCGGCAAGGCCGCGCCGGCATTTGTCATCGGAGTGGTGGAGGCGAGCCTGGTGATCCTGATCGCCCATTTCTGGTTCCGGGTGCCGCTGATCGGGGAGTTGACCACCCTGTATGCCGGGATCGTGCTGTTCGTCCTCGCGGCGATCGGCATCGGCCTGATGATCTCCTCCCTGGCCGAGACCCTGCAGCAGGCGGTGCTGGGGGCCTTTCTGTTCATGGTGCCGGCGGTCATCCTGTCCGGTTTCGCCACCCCGATCGCCAATATGCCCGAGGCTGTGCAACTGCTCACCTATGGGGATCCGTTGCGATATTTTCTGATCCTGCTGCGCGGGGTATTTCTCGAGGGGACGCCGCTGGAACTGCTGCTGGATCAGCTCTGGCCCCTGGTGGTGATTGCCCTCACGACCCTGGTGAGTGCCGGGTGGTTGTTTCGCCACCGGATCTATTGAAGGATTCAAGGTTAATAAAACAGATTCGTTGATTTGATCAGCATATCTCTCGGGGATATCGGCATGGGCATCTCTCCATGTGGCCCGGGTGAAGCACCGCGTAACCCGGGTTGGGGCGCTGCGGCGAGTTTCCCGGGTTACGCTGCGCTTCACCCGGGCTACCCAGAGGTCAGGGGGTTGTGCAAAAGGCTGGATGTGATTGTGGATCCTGGCCGGGATCAATAGTTTTCCTTCTCACCTTCCTGGTCCTCGAAGGCGCCATCGCAGCTCTTGGGCCGTCCATAGTGGAAGCCCTGGCCCAGCTTGATGCCCATGCGTCGCAGCATGGCATCGGTCTGCGGGTCTTCGACCATTTCCGCCAGGGTAAGGATGTTGAACCGGGTCGCCATCGAGGCGATGTGCTCCACCATGACCTTGTCCCGTTCATCGGTGACCATCTTGCGCACGAAACTCCCCTCGATCTTGATCACATCCACGTCCAGGTACTTGAGGTAGATGAAGGAGGAGAACCCGGAACCGAAGTCGTCCAGGGCAAAACCGAAGCCTTTCTGGCGCAGATCCGAGATCACCTGGTTGAGTTCGGTGAGCCGGGGCAGGGCCTCCCGTTCGGTGATCTCGAAGACGATGTCCTTACCCTCGATGCCGTACTGATCAACGCTGTCGGCCAGTCCGCACAGGGTCTCCTGACTGGAGAAGGTTTTCGGTGAGAGGTTGATGAACAGGCGCCCCTCGATCTTGTGCTGCTGCCGATAGCTTAGAGCCTTGTGGAAGATCAGGCTGTCGAAGGTCTCGTCCATGCCCAGCTCCTCCACCTCGTGAATGAAATGGGCGGCGGTGATCCAGGCATCCCCATCGCGGATGCGGGCCAGCACTTCGTGGCCATAGAGGCTGCCGTCACGCAGATTGAAGATCGGCTGGAAGAAGGGCTCCACCCGTTGCTCCGCGATTGCCTTGCGCAGGAACTCGCCCCGCTGCAGGGATTCCTTGTAGAGATCCCGGTCACTCTCATCGAGGGTGACGATTCGGTTCTTGCCCAGCCGCTTGGCCTTGTACAGGCCCAGTTCCATGGCCGCTTCCAGGTTGTTGGGTTGGGTGCCGTGCTGGGGATAGGCCACGATACACAGACTGGCGGGGATCCGCAGATGATCGTTGTTGACCTTGAAATCGGTGGTTTCGAGCTGCTGCGCAATCTCCCGGGCAAGCTGTTCGGCTTCACTGTAGCTGGCCTCGGGCAGGAGTATCGCGAATTCGTCCGCGCCGCGACGCGCGGCCACCCCGCGATGCTGGGTCAGATTGCGCAGCAGGTAACTGAACTTTTTCAATACCAGATCGCCCACCGGGTAACCGTAGCTGTCGTTGATATGCCGGAAATTGTCCAGGTCGATACCGATCAGTGGCAGGGTGCGCTGGTGATGTTCCGCCCGGGAGACCTCGTAGCCGAGCATCTGCTGGAAACGCCGGCGGTTGAACAGGCCGGTCAGGGGATCGATGTTGGAGTATTCATCGAGCTTGCGCTGGTAGTCCTGGATCGTCTGCAACATGTTGTTGAAGTAACTGCCCAGATTCTGCAGTTCCACGATACCGCCATCGACCGGGGCTCGGCGTGAACCGTCCGGGTGCTGGGTGATCTCGCGCATCACGTTGACGAAGCGATCGATGGGTTGTGCCACCGAGGTGCGCAGTTTCCAGCCCAACAGTAGAAACAGCAGCACGATGGCGAACAGGAAGTAGGCAATCATGATGCGCGTGATCAGCTGCAGAGAGATCTTCAAATTCTCGATCGGATAGGTGATGTCGATGACTCCGGCAACTTCGTTTGTATGCGCCTGGGTATGGCAGCTCAGGCATTCATCGACGAATTTCACGGGGTAGAGAAAACGGATCCGGTCATGGGCGTACTCGCGCCACTCCTCCCCGGTGTCGAAGGCCTGGCGGACCTCCGGTTCCTGCTCGCGGCGTTTCTGACTGATCAGCAGCTCCCCGAACTGGCGTGCCACGGCTTCACCGCGGATGTTGGAGATCTTCATCGCATGCTGGGTGTCTCCCAGGCGTCGAATGGTGTCTTCTATGCCTTTCTTCCCCGTCCCGGCCCGCATTACGGTGTAGATGGACTGGAACACCAGTTCGGAGGCGTGCTGAGCCTCGTTACGCGCCAGATCGTCGATGGCCTGGCGTTCGGCTGCGTAGGAGATGACCAGGATCGTCACCAGCGCCATCACGATATAACCCACGGAGATCCAGAAAATCAGTCGCCCAAGGGTGATGCCCCGGGTTTTTGCCAGGGTTGTCGAAGGGGCGGTGGTGCCGGGGTGCTCGGGTCTGGCGGTCATGTCTTGCCTGTTTCGATATGGTTCTTACCGTTGAATTTGGCCCGGTACATAAGGTTGTCTGCACGGGACAGGATTGCTTCCGCATCCGTCATCGGGTCATCGATGACCAACAGGCCGATACTGGCGCCCAGATCGATATCGGTATGCATTTCGTAAAGCGCTTCCTGGATGGTGCTGAGGACCTTCTGCGCAAGTATCTGAAAAGTATGCTCCTCGCAGTGCTCGATCAACAGGGTAAATTCATCGCCCCCCAGGCGGGCAAAGGTATCGCTCTCACGGATCACCGAGTTGACACTGTCCGCGACCCGCTTGAGTGCTTCATCCCCCTTATAGTGGCCGTAGGTATCGTTGATGATTTTGAAATTGTCGAGATCGATGAACAGCAGACCTGGACTGTTGCCTTCCCGTCGCGCACGCTGCAGGGTATTTTCGAGACGGTCCATGAACAGGATCCGGTTTGGCAGTCCGGTCAGCGGGTCGTGTGTGGCCAGGTAGGTGGCCTGATGCTCGGCCTTGATACGGGTATCCACTTCCTTGCGCAGATTGCGGTTCAATTTGATCAACAGAATCACCGTGACGGCGGCGGCGGTCAAAACAATCAGTACACTGATGACGTAAGGTGCAATGGCTTCCCAGTCGATCAGCGGGCGTTGGGCTGATGCGCTGGTAAAGTCGCCCAGATCGATCTTTTGATCCAGAAGTCCCATGAGGTGAAGCTGTTCGGCGATTTTTTCCCAGCGCAACCGGCTCATGTGGCCGATTTCGACCAGGTCGGGGACGACCATCTCACGCAGTTTGTTGGCTTCGTATCGCAACCAGGGTTTGGTCTTGTCGATGGGATAAAACTGGGTGATCAGGTTGATCGACTTTTCCGGGTTGTCCATGGCATAGCGCCAGCCCTTCAGACTGGCCCTGACAAAGCCATCCACCATTTTGGGTTCTGTCCGGTTCAGGTTTTGCCGGGTGAACAGCACATCGCTGTAGAACTGAATGCCATAGTCATAGGGATTGAACACGCTGTAATCGATGCCGCGCTCCTCGAGCAAGTAGGGTTCGTTGCTCACGTACCCATTGAACAGATCGGTTCGACCTTCGACCAGGTCATCGATGTTCATGCTGGAATCGATTCTCTGCACCTTGTCCATCACGCCGGTCTGTCTGAGCATCGCAATCAATGACAGGCTGGCATAACCCGGCTGCAGCATCACCCGTTTGCCTTTCATGTCCCCAATGCTCTGGATTCCACTGCTTTTCAGAGCAATCAAAACCGTCGGGGCGTGTTGGCTGATGGCGGCAAGGGCGAGAATCTTCTTTCCCTCCGCATAGTGCAGCAGCAGGTCGGAATTGCCGATGCCGAAGTCCGCCCGCCCTGAAATCACCTCGTCCACCGTAGAGATCCGGGGTCGTCCTGCGAGAATGTTGACCTTGAGGTTTTCCTGTTCGTAATAACCGAGGATTTCAGCGAGATAGTAGCCCGCGAACTGATACTGGTGATGCCAGCTCAATTGCAGGGTTACCGGTCGTGTGTCGGAGGATTTTGCCTCTACGCCAGGCGCAAGCAGAATGCAGCAGGTGAGTACCGACAGGTACATGACCCGCACAAGAGTGGTGGTCGCGGACACTCTGCTCATGGGGCTGACTTTTTTTCTATTATGACTTCCTGGAAAGTTTAGCGGCCATTATGGAAAAAGGTTGATCGTTCCAGCCAATCGGTGTTCGATTCGAGTGTCAGGCTGAGCATCGGCTGTGGGGGCATTGTCAACGGGCCCCCAGCCGTGATTTCAGGAGAGTCCGGGTTCTGAATCGCTGTGATTCCCTCTGATGGGGGGATAGTGCCAGAACCGGCTCATACGCTGGATGATCCACAGGCCGCCCAACCACAGGGTCAACAACCCCATGGCCAGGATGCCGTAGAGTGCCAGGTACCAGAAGTGGACCAGAAACGGGTATTCGATAAGCCCCCCGAATGAGGCGATCGTCAGACAGATCAGGATCATGCTGACGAGTGAAAGGATCAGGGTCTGCAGGGTAGGGTTGTGTGACATGTTCCACCTCCTGGAATGGATGTCGATGTGTGATCGATCGGGCCGTTGCTGAGACTTTTCGGACGATGCCGTTTCGTGCAGCGGTGAAATCCAATCTAGCAATCCCCTATGAAACCAAGCTGAATATCCGGGCGGGTTGATTCGAAACCTGCTGGGGTTCGTGTTAGGGTGAAGCATCGCCCGGGCAATCATGGGACACACACCGGCAGGCCTGGAGCGCATCTGCCGCACATGACAGGACCCTGAGATGAGATCATTGTTAATCCCGTTTTTACTGATCCTGACCGGCCAACTCACCGCGCTGAACAGCGCTGCGGCAACTTCAGATCAGACCTGGGTGGTGGCCACCCGCATGGCGCCGCCCTTTGCCATCAAGACCGATGATGGCTGGGAAGGCATCACCATCGAGTTGCTGGAGCGGATCGCCGAGGAACAGGGAAGGACCCTGGAATTTCGGGAAACCGGATTGCGGGAGATGCTGCAACTGACGGCAAAGGGACAGGTGGACATGGCCGCCGCGGCATTGACGGTGACCGCGGAACGGGAAAAGCAGGTCGATTTCACCCATCCTTTCTACACTTCGGGGCTTGGTGTTGTGGTTCCCCGCAAACCCGCGCTGAGCTGGCTCGATGCCTTGAAACGTGTCAGTTCCGGGGCTTTTCTGCAATCCGCAGGTGCCTTGCTGGGGGTTTTGACCCTGGTGGGCATTCTGGTGTGGCTGGCAGAGCGTCGACGCAATGATCAGTTTCCCGCTCACCCTGTCAAAGGCGTGGGTTCGGGTATCTGGTGGTCGGCGGTGACCATGACCACCGTGGGATATGGAGACAAGGCGCCCGCTACCCTGGTTGGACGAATGCTCGGTCTGATCTGGATGTTTGCCAGCATCATCATCATTTCCGGTTTCACCGCCGCCATCGCCACGTCCCTCACTGTTGGCCAACTGGAACAGTCGATCAACTCTATCGATGATTTTCACGGAAAACGTCTGCTGACGGTCGAGGGCAGTACCAGTGCCGCCTTCCTGGATGAAAAGCTGGTGCGCTATCAAACCGTGCCCGGCGTCGAGGAGGCTCTGCAGCGACTTGCCGCGGGTGAGGCGGATGCAGTGGTTTACGATCTGCCCATTCTGCGCTACTGGGCAAGCAACCGGTTTGCGGGGTCCCTGAGAGTTCTGCCGAACCGTTTTCTCCACCAGGATTACGGGATCGCCCTTCCGCCGGGTTCCAGCCTGCGTGAAACCCTTAACCGGGATATCCTGAGTATCATCGAAGGATCGGAATGGCCGCGTATGGTTCAGGGTTACCTGGGACCTGAGCAGTGACTCCAGCTGCACCGGGAAGCCCTTTCTCAGACTGCTGAGTATCCCGCTTTTCATTCCCGCCCTGTCTCAAGACTGGTAATTGAACGCCGCTAAGCTGATAAGAGGCCCATCGTCATCCCCGCTGTCTGAGGTGGGCAGTTTATCCGTCCGCCGTGACGTTCTTCCCCTGGAACCCGTTGCCGCGCATCCCGGAGTGGGTCCCATGACCGAATGAGTGCTGTATGAGTCTCGATCCCGATGATGTCTGGGTGGATGCGATCAAAGGTCTCAATCACCTTCCACAGCGCAAAAAACGCCGCCTTTACCGGCTGGCGGTGGTCATCACCGTGGGCATCAGCTATCTCCTCGATACCCTGTTGCTGTCCCTGTTCGCGGCGGTGGACGCGATTTCCTTTCAGGCGCCGCTGTACTATGGCCTCGGTGGTCTGGGTCATGTGATTCTGTTCGGTTCGCTGCAGATCAGCGGGTTCAGTGAGCGTTACCGCAACCGGCACATGACGGTCTGGCAGATGCTGTACGCTCTCGGGGTACAGATGATGGGGATGTTCCTCGCACCGCAGATCACACCCTTTTTTCTCGCCATGGTGTTCGTGATCTTTTCCTTCGGTACCCTGAGGATCGGCTTCAAGGAGGCGCTCGGGGTCTGGTTTGTGAGTATTCTGGCGATTGCCGTGACCATTCTGTTCAAACCCCACGTGCAATTGACCCTGTTGCATGGTGGTCATGTGGAGTATTTGCTGGTCACGGTCAGCTTCGCCCTGATCCTGCTGCGGGTGATCGGACTCGGCTACTATGCCCAGGCGATGCGCCTGCGGATCTTCGAACTCAGCCGGGCTCTGGAAAACGAGGCGACGCACGATCCGTTGACCGGAATCCATAACCGCCGGGGTCTCGATGTGTTGCTGCAAAAGCAGCTCAGTTTATATACCCGAAAGGGAGTGCCCTGTTCCCTGGCGATGATCGATATCGATCACTTCAAGCTGATCAATGACGATTGCGGACACGCCACCGGCGACCGGATACTCCAGCAGCTGGTCCGCGAGCTGCAACAGACCCTGCGCGACACGGACAATCTGGTGCGTTACGGGGGTGAGGAGTTTCTCCTGGTGATGAGCGCCACGGCGTTGCCGGATGCGCTGCGGCTGTCCGAGCGGATCCGCGCCGAGATCGAAAAAGTGCGCTGGGAGGTGCTGCCGGCGGGCCAGGTCATCACCATCTCGATTGGCCTGACCGAGTTTTGTGAGGGCGATTCGGTTGAGGATGCCCTGTCACGCTCCGATGCGGCCCTCTATCAGGCGAAACGCAGCGGTCGTAACCGGGTCATTACGCACAACGGCCGCTTCACTGAAATACCGGAAATCGTCTAGACACCCGGAGTGAGACTCAGTCGGGTATTCCCACGGACCCCAGCATCAGATTGAGGGCAATGGCGACAAACACCAGCCCTGTAATTCGTTCCAGCCACAGGCTTATCCCGGGGGAGCGGTTCAGCCAGCGTCCCAGGTTACCGGCCAGGTAGGCAATGGCTGCGAACACGATCAGCGCGATCAGAATGAACACCCCGCCCAGGAACATCAGCTGCCCGCTCATGGGTTGTGCATCGTTGCTTACGAACTGGGGCAGGAAGGCGAGAAAGAACAGGCTCACCTTGGGATTGCTCAGGTTCATGATGATGCCCCTGCGGTAGAGCTGAAATCCCCGGATCTCGGGCTGCTGTTGCCGAACACCCGGGTGATCGCTGGTAAATGCCTGCCAGGCCAGTGTGAGCAGATACAGGGCGCCTGCCCACTGGATCAGCTGGAGTGCGATGGGGTAGGTTAGGAGCAGGGCCGCCAGACCCCAGGCGACCAGGGTGGTGTGCACCACCAGACCGGTGCACAGTCCCAGGGTCACCAGCCAGCCCCCCCGGTAGCCGAAGCGCGCGGAGTGGCTGAGCACGAAAAGGTTGTCCGGCCCCGGGGCGAGGCAGAGCAGGGTTGAGGCCAGGATAAAGCTGAGCAGCTGCTCGGTCGGAATCACCGGGCTCAAGTCCTGAGTGTCATGAGTGGGCGATGAACGCTATGGGGTACGCCCCGTGGGGAGGTCGTCATGAATTGCTAACCCGGTGTCGATGGCTGGACCTGAACCTTGCGGGTCATTATTCTTCCTGCTTCCCCCGGTGAAGTCGAGCGAGCCGTCATGACCTGAGAGGGTGTTGGGTATCGCCGCCGGGGTTGGAAGCCCCAGAAGGAAGTCACATGATACGATTCAAGTCCGTCCACCCCGTTCTTTTGTTAACCCTGCTATCAGCCGCTGCCCAGTCTCCCGCCGCTGAAGAGAAACCGCTCTGGGAGGTCGGTTTCGGGGTCGGAGGCGTGAGTTTTCCCGCCTACCGGGGATCGGACAAGGTCCATAACTTCCTCCTGCCGACACCCTACTTCGTCTATCGCGGGGATTTCTTCAAGTCCGATCGGCATGGCATACGCGGTAATCTGTTCGAGTCCGATCGTATTGAATTGAACCTCAGTCTCTCCGCTTCTCCCCCAACGGAGAGCGATGACGTGGAAGTCCGGGACGGCATGCCGGATCTGGATTCCACCCTGGAGTTCGGACCGCAGTTGGATCTGACCTTGTGGCGCAGCGACAACCAGAAACGCTATCTCAAACTGCGCATGCCGGTGCGCGCGGCGTTCACGGTGGAGGGTTCGCCGGAGCATGTGGGCTGGATCTTTTCACCCAATCTCAATCTGGATATCACCGATCTGCCGACCCTGCCGGGCTGGAACCTGGGTTTCCTCGCAGGGCCCATCTACGCCACCGATGATCAGCACGATTATTTCTACAGTGTCGCACCCGAGTACGCCACTGCTACCCGACCTGCTTACCAGGCCGATGGGGGTTACAGCGGCAGTCAGTTCCTGATGTCCCTCTCGAAGCGTTTTGATCACACCTGGATCGGCGCCTTCGTGCGTTACGATACCCTGAATGGCGCCGTATTCGAGGACAGTCCCCTGGTGGAGAAACAGAGTTTCGCCGCAGCCGGTCTGGCGATTGCCTGGATTTTTGGCGAGTCCAGGGAGAGGGTCTGGGTCGACGAGTGATGATCGGTGAGCCAAGCAAGCTGCGGTTGTTCCACGTCTTCTGTGATCAACGGTTTCGTCTGCCTGGGTGAGTCACTTCGACGCTACGTCCCGCCAAGTTTCGTCTCAGGTCATCATGGATGGCGGGTTACTTTTTGTTGCGCTGCAGGCCAAAACGTACGCATGAGCGTCCGAACTTTTCGCTCACTTCGTCGAGGGTCTGATAAAGGCGTTCCTCCCGATCATCGGCTTGCGCATTCGTTTCATCGCCGAACAGATCGGCTTGTCCTGACTCAGCGGTTTCCTCCGAGTCCCAGCCACTCAGACCCACACCGATGAGACGCACCGGCCGGCCACCCCAGGATTCACCCTGGTAACCTTCCCAGGCCTGGCGAAAAATGGTCTGGTCCGCTGCAGTCGGGGTGGATAATGTCCAACTGCGTGTGTGGGTCTCGAAGTCCCGGAAGCGGATCTTCAAGGTGATGCAGAGGCCTTTGAGTCCCTCCTGACGGGCGATATGTCCAACCTCCTGGGCAGCCCACAGCAGGGTATCCCGCAGCGCCTCGGGATCAACCACATCTTCAGAGAAGGTGGTCTCCTTGGAGATGGATTTGCGCGCCCGTCCCGGAACGATACGATCCGAAGCGATGCCCCTGGCCTGGTCGTGGATGCGACTCCCGGCCAGATCTCCGAGTAGCCGGCGCAGTTCCGTCAAACCCAAACTCCTGACGTCAGAAACGCTGCGCAAGCCCCGCTTCTGCAACAGTGGGGCGGTTTTTCTTCCCACGCCGCGCAGCACGCTGAGTGGCTGGGGGTCGAGAAAGGCCTGCACCCGGTCCGGCGGCACCAGGGTGAGGCCATCGGGTTTGTTAAAGTCTGAGGCCAGTTTGGCGATCAGCCGGTTGGGCCCTATGCCCACAGACGCAGTCAGTCCTGTGGCCTCGAGAATCAGTTGCTTGGTCCGCAGGGCGATCTGTTCAGGAGAGCCGCTGAGCCGCTGCAGGCCGCTGATGTCGAGAAACGCCTCATCCACCGAGACCGGTTCCACCAGCGGAGAGATCTGGTTGAGGATGGTCATGATTTTGTGGGAGACCGCCAGATAGCGGCTTATTCTCGGACGTACATAGACTGCTTCGGGGGGCAGGCGCCTGGCGGCCTCACTGATCGGCATGGCCGAATGAACCCCATATTGCCGGGCTTCGTAGGAACAGGTGGCAACCACTCCCCGCTGGCCGGGTTGCGCGCCGACTACCAGCGGTCGACCCTGGTATTCGGGGTGGTCGCGTTGCTCAATGGACGCGAAGAAAGCGTCCAGGTCGACATGCATGATCTGGCGTGGGGGCATGGTGGGATTGTATGCAATCAAGCTGGCCTTGGTGGCCAATAACTTAGAGGTATGGCCAACGGGACGCAACAACCGGAATGTCCCTGCCTGGCAGATTTTCGGGTGAACCGACTCAACGATAATTGAGGCATTGGGAAGGTCCCGATAAAGGGTCATGATTTCCTTGGGTTATCCCCCATTGGGGTGGCAAACCACTGTTCATGCCGGGGTGATAGGTCCCGGTCAAGTTGCTATAAAAGAAGCCGCTAACTGTATGTATGGCGAAGGATGCTGAGAGCACGGAGCATTCAGCCGATCCCGATGGCATAAATCCAAGCTGCAGGCGGTTATTGTGGGTTCACGGTACCAGACCATGGCGCTCCCGCGTGCTCGGGGGAAACTTCTGACCACCCTGGCGGGTGGGGCATCGGTATCTTCCATTACGCCTGGATTTTTCCTCTGGTTCGCGCTCTTGGTTATTGTGATTGCAGTAGTCACTGCAATGATCATTCGTTCGGACCTCTCTTACCGCGACCAGATCCAACTGTCGCGCACCCAGAATCAAACTCACCTGGCCTCTCAAAGCGTCCATATCACCTTCAGCAGTGTGCTTTCTGATTTGAGTTATCTGGCAGGTGCGTCCTCCGTAAGACGCTTCTCCGATCGCATGCCGGGTGCGCGGCAGGAATTGGAGAGAGACCTGCTGGCCCTGTCTGCCCACAAGCGCTGGTATGACCAGATTCGTTACCTGGATCTGAGCGGCATGGAAGTAGTGCGTGTGGACTACCGCAATGGGCAGCCCCAGTTGGTTGAGGAAGCCTCGCTACAGGATAAAAGTAAACGTTACTATTTTCGGGATACGGAAAAATTGGGGCCTGGCGAAGTTTTTGTATCGCCACTCGATCTGAATGTGGAACATGGTGAGATCGAGCAGCCACTCAAACCCATGCTGCGTTTCGGGACACCGGTGTTTGATTCGCAGGGTAGGAAGCAGGGCGTACTGCTGCTTAATTTTCTTGCCGCCAGGTTGTTGGAGATTTTTCGGGATGCCAATGATGATCCCGAAACGGCGTTGTATCTGTTAAACACCGACGGATATTGGCTGTCTAGTCCGGAACCTGAAGACGATTGGGGTTTCATGTACCCGCAAAAGGCCGGTCTGACCTTTGGCAACAGATACCCGGATATATGGCGAAAGATGAACCACTCACAGAGTGGTCGGGGCGTTGAATCGGGATTTCACTTCACCTTTCAGAAAATCTCTCCGTTGTCTGAGTTTTCCGGGGTTTCGAACACATCGTCTTCCGGGCTGAAAACAAACTTGAACTCCGGATACCACTGGTATGTCGTGGGTCGCCATCTCGAGCCCACTGTGGGTGAGGTTCTGCGTGAACCCGCGACCTTGGCGCCCCTGCTGCTGTCGATTGTAATGGCTGCACTCAGTGCCTGGTTTGTTGCCCGTTCGATTCATCAGGAACAATCCCTCGTCGAGCTTCGTATCAATGCGGCGACCCGTAAAGCACATGAAACCATCCGAACACTCTCTCTTGCGGTGGAACAGAGTCCGGTATCGGTGGTGATCACCGATCCTCAGGCAAACATCGAATATGTGAACCGGGGCTTTGAGCAGGTGACAGGCTATAGTGCTGAAGAGGTGATTGGTAAAAATCCACGCATATTGAAGTCGGGAGAGGTTCCCGAGAAGATCTACCATGATTTATGGAAAACGATTTCCGCCGGGGATTCGTGGCGTGGGGAGTTCAGAAATCGTCGCAAGGACGGGTCGCTGTACTGGGAACAGGCATTCATCTCGCCGGTCAAGGACGATGCGGGCTTGATCCGGCACTTTCTGGCGGTAAAGGACGACATCAGTCTGGAGAAAAGCCATGAAGAGATGATACTGCATCAGGCGCACTATGATTTTCTGACCAACCTTCCCAACCGGTTTCTTGCCATCGACCGGTTGGAACAGTTGATCAAGGCCTCTTCGCGGACACAGCAGCAACTTGCGATTCTGTTTCTGGATATCGATGATTTTAAAAAGATCAACGACACCCTGGGTCATGATGTGGGTGATGAAATGCTTATCCAGGCCTCGGAGAGACTGAGTGCAACCATCAGACAGCAGGATACCGTGGCGCGTTTGGGTGGAGACGAATTCCTGGTCATACTCGGCGGTGTGAATCCGACCATCGCAAGCACGGTTGCAAAGCATATTGTGGAATCATTCCATAAGCCGTTCCTTCTTGATGAGCAGGAACTCGTGATGACCCTCAGTATTGGCATTGCGGTATTTCCACAGGATGGTAGCAGCGTCAAGGATCTGCTTAGAAATGCTGACGTTGCAATGTACCGGTCAAAACAGGAAGGGCGGAACACCTACAGCTATTTCACCGAATCCATGAATCGGGACATGCTGCGCAGTATCGCCATCGAAGCGCGCCTGCGCGGTGCCGTGGTGCGGGATGATCTGACGCTTCATTATCAGCCTATCGTGAATCTCGAAAATGGAATGCTGATGGGCGCAGAGGCACTGCTGCGCTGGAATGATGCGGAACTCGGTGAGATATCTCCCAACGAATTCATACCCGTTGCGGAACGGAGTAATCTGATCAGTGAAATCGGCTGGCACACCTTTCTGATGGCAATGGCCCAATTGGTATCCTTCCGGGCTCAATATGGTGAGGGCTTTTATATTTCGGTCAATGTGTCACCGCCGCAGTTTCAGGATGAGCAGTTGGCGCAGCGGATAGAGTTTGAATTGCAGGAACGAGGGTTGCCTGGCAGTGCACTGACCCTGGAAATCACGGAGGGGGTGTTGCTCAAGGGTGATCCCAGGGTGAATGCAACACTTACCCGGTTAACGGATGTGGGCGTGCGGCTGTCGATGGATGACTTTGGTACAGGTTATTCATCACTCAGTTACCTGCGCCGCTATCCCTTTGATGTGCTGAAGGTCGACCGCGAGTTTATACGGGACCTGATCGATGATCCCAATGACCGGGAACTGGTTCGTGCCACCATCAGGATGGCCCAGGCCCTGGGGCTCAAAGTGGTCGCCGAGGGTATCGAACGGGTTGAGCAACGTGAAATGCTGCTGGCCTGGGGGTGCGATCTGGGGCAGGGATATCTGTTCGGAAAACCCGTGCCCGCAGAGAAATTTTGAGAGCACCTACTGCAATTTGATACTCAGCACTTCAACCATACTTAGGTAAACGGCGCTAAAGCTGTTCGCATTCAAAAATAATTGACGCCGCCGGGTTCGATCTCGCCTTTTGATTTAATCAGCTTTTTCCTGATCAGTTCTTTGTACATGCATACCCGGTTGCGTCCATGGCTTTTGGCAAAGTAGAGCGCGGTGTCCGCTTCGCTGAAGGCTTCTGATGGGCCGGTTTGTTTTTCGATTTGGGTAACCCCGATACTCACGGTGACTCTTTTGACCTTGGCGTACTGGTGGCGCTCGATGACCTTGCGGATACGATCGAATATGCATTTGGCCTCATTGATATCCTCCGACTTGATCAGGATTACGAATTCCTCCCCGCCGTATCGAAAGATCAGATCGTATTTTCTCACGCACTTCTCCATCAGTCGCGCGACCAGGATGAGGATTTCATCACCATACAGATGGCCAAAGGTGTCATTGATCAACTTGAAGTGATCAATATCCAATACCCCTAGCCAATAGGACATGCCATGTTTTTGCTTTCTTTTGTTATGTTCGACAAAGGGTTCGATTTCCGAGTTGACCGGTGCCTTTTTATTGATCAGAGTGAGGACCTGGGAGATCTCCTGCTCCAGGGTTTCCCGGTTGAGCAATGCGGTCAGTTTGTCCCGGCGCGCCTGATCGAGGGTGTGGTAAAAGTTTGAATAGACTCTCAGGAATCCCAGAATCAGGTTGTTCAATCCGAAATCGACTTCAGTGGTTCTTTGCAAAAGGATGGCGAATGCTTCTTTTTTTTGATCGAGAGCTGGGTAGATGATGCAGGTTTCACCCGAAGAGTCATGGGGTGCTACATATTCGATCTTTCCGGAGTTGACGGACTTTGTGACGGCCGCACTCATGTCGCTCGACAGAGTCTCTACTTCTGGCTGATCTATGCTGACGATTTTGTCACGGGTTGTGTAGGCGACCAAGCCAATCGTCATTTGCGGTGTATGGGTGAGTACCTGGTACAAGGCGTAGGTTTTACCCTCGTCGATCTCGGTTAGCATTTCAAGCAACCGACTGGAAATCAGTTTTTGATCACCCAGACTGATGAGGTCGGCAAGTGCGTTGACACAGTGAGTCGAGCTGAGTTTTCTTTTCGTTGTAATCATGCATGTTTCGCTCGAGGGGCGATGTCGTCGAAATTGATTATGTCATATCTGTTCCGGTCAACACATGAAGCCGGCTAACCTGGGAATTGCAGGATTGTGGAGCACAGCGCGTCAGCTAACGATGGATATCACTTCCATAGTCATTCACGACAGGCATTAAAATCCGAAACATTTAGTTCGTATTCAGGAATCCTGAGTGTCCAGGCATAAGGCTTGCCAACCTTCTTACTACTGTACCGCTTGTAGAATACGAATTTACCCATGGCTTGTGCGTGAATCGATGATCCGATCGTGGTCGGAATCTGCTGTTCCATGGATATGAAATACTCAGAGGCGTGACACAGGGATCGCGAGTGAGGAGGTTTTGTCGTGATCGATTGTGAGAAGAGTCGACAGGATGTTGAGAGGTGCTTCTGGACGACGGAGTGGTGTGTTCGGATCAGGGGGTATCTGGGAAGTATACGGTTGTTGCAGAGCTCATCGACCCAACCAGTGAATGGTCGGGGTGAGAGGATTCGAACCTCCGGCCCCTGCCTCCCGAAGACAGTGCTCTACCAGGCTGAGCTACACCCCGTAATGTCGACTGACCGGAACTGAGCCCGGTGCAGCGAGCCGTGAATAGTATCGGAATCGTCTGGCCGATTCAATGGGTTCGGGCGACGGAGAAGTCGGCGAGTTCCAACAAGGCTTCCCGGTAAGGTCCTTCCGGGAGATTTTCCAGCGCCTGCTTGGCCGCTTCCGCTTCCTCGCGTGCAAGGCGCTTGGTGTATTCGATGGCGCCGCTCTCGCGGATCATCTGCATGACGAAGTCGATCTCTTCCAGACCGCCGTTTTCGATGATATCACTGAGGCGGGCCCGCTGTTGCGGGTCGGCCTTTTTCAGGGATTCGATCAGCGGCAGGGTGGGCTTGCCTTCGGCCAGATCGTCGCCGATGTTCTTGCCGATCTCCTGGTTGTCGGACTGGTAGTCCAGGGCGTCGTCGACCAGCTGGAACGCGATGCCAAGGTGCAGGCCATAGTCGGCCAATGCCTGCTGCACCTTCTGCGGGGCATCGGCGATCACCCCGCCAAGCCGGGCGCCGGCCTCGAACAGGGTGGCGGTCTTACGCTTGATGACCTCCATGTATTCGGCTTCCGTGGCGTCCGGGTTGTGCACGTTGAGCAGTTGCAGGACTTCCCCTTCCGCAATCCGGTTGGTGGCGTGGGAGAGGATGTCCATGACCGGCATGCGGCCCACCGAGACCATCATTTCGAAGGAGCGGGAGTAGAGAAAATCCCCCACCAGTACGCTCGCCTCGTTGCCCCATACCGCGTTGGCGGTCTCCCGGTTGCGACGCAGATCGGAGCCGTCGACCACGTCGTCATGCAGTAGAGTGGCGGTATGGATGAATTCGATGATCGCGGCCAGGTCGATGTGCCGATGCTCGGCATAGCCGCAGGCCCGGGCGGCCAGCAGCACGATCATCGGCCGCAGGCGCTTGCCCCCGCTGTGCACGATGTAGGCGCCGATCTGGTTGATCAGCACCACATCCGACTTGAGCTGCTCGATGATCAGGCGGTTGACCGCCTCCATGTCATCGGCAATGAGATCTCGAATCCGGGTTATATCCATGGGGAGTCACGTTTCGCAAAAACCAGCGCATGCTAGTGGAGAGCACCCAATAAATCAATGTGATGTCGCATTGGGTCAACGTTGACAGCGGGGGCAGTGGGTGGTGGAACGCTGTCCCAGGGTGGTGCCTTTGAGGGTTGTTCCGCACACCGGGCAGGGTTCGCCGGCCTTGCCGTAGACCTGCAACTCCTGGGCGAAGTAGCCGGGTTGGCCGTCCTCCCGCTGAAAATCCCTCAGGGTGGTGCCGCCCTGGACGATTGCGGCCAGGAGTACCGACTTGATCTCGGCGACGAGTCTCTCGTAACGGGGGGCGGAGATGCGGTTACTCGCCCGTGCCGGGTGGATGCCCGCGCGGAACAGGGATTCGTTGGCGTAGATGTTGCCCACTCCGACCACGATTTTACTGTCCATAATCAGCTGCTTGATGCTGACCTTGCGGTGCCGGCCCTGCTGATACAGGTAGTCTCCGTCGAAACCCTCGTCCAGAGGTTCCGGTCCCAGGTGAGCGAGCAGGGGATGCGCTTGCGGCGGGGCATCGGTCCACAATACCGCGCCGAATCGGCGCGGATCCCGTAGCCGCAGGCATTTTCCACCGCTCATCAGCAGGTCGAAATGATCGTGTTTCTGCGGCGCGGTGTCGCGGGTCACGATGCGCAGACTGCCGGACATGCCGAGATGCACGATCAGGGTCCCACGGGGAAATCCGAACAGGAGGTATTTGCCGCGTCTCGAAACCTGCCGGAGCGTTTGCCCGGTGAGCTGTTCCGCCAGAGTCTGCGGGATCGGCCAGCGCAGGCGGGGTTCCCGCACCAGGACCTGGGTCACCTTGCGGCCCTCCAGATGCGGGGCCACGCCCCGTCGGGTGGTTTCCACCTCCGGCAGTTCAGGCATGGGGAGGCTCCCGCCAGGCGTATGCCGGTGCACTGAGATGATGCCGGAAACCGTCCCCGATGAGGTGCACGGTGCCCCGGTAGAGGACATAACGCCAGCCGTTGATTGGATCGGTGGCGCCGAATTCGAAGCGGTCAGAGTCGAACTCGACAATCCAGGTCGGCCGGTCGAGGCCGTAGGGCTGGCGCGCGTCGGGCGCCTCGAAGCGGTGCAGGCTGGGAGTGTGCAACAGCCTTAGCAACTGCTGCACCCTGTGGCCGTCGGCGGGGTGCCCGTCAACCCGCCAGGAACTGCCACTTCGGCTCAGCAGTATGGGTTGCTCAACCCCCTGTTGCTGGATCGTGATGCGCTGCACCGATGCCGGGTCCAGGTTGCTGAGCAGCGGTGTCGGTGCGGGTTGTGACCACCACACCAGGGCGCCCAGGAGTGCAGCGATCAAGATCAGGACGAGGTTTACCTTGTATCCCATGCTAGTGTTGTGTCCTAAATAAATCCTACATTTTAGAGCGATCCTGGATTGATGCTCTGATTCTTACTGTATGGAACCTCGGTCCAACGGACAACATGAAGTGTTCCCGATGGCGTTAAATTTTTTTACCACGAAGGACACGAAGGACACGAAGGGTAGAATTTGATGAACGCTCGAGTCGTTCCTTCGTGGTGAGATAGATCGCCCAGGCGAATCAAGCTACAGATGAGGACATCTTGCTTACCGGTTATTCTCACGCGGAGCATGCTAACGCGTCGATAGACGCGCGATCCATTTAAGACGGGTAGCGTATCTGAATCCACCCTTCAATCTATTGAAGCGCTACTTTCCCGAATAATATCGGATCTGATCAGGACACGACACCAGGTCCCTGTCAGGCCCGGTTGCGCCGCCAGGCGAGCCATCCGCCCAGGAGCAGCAACAGGGCGGGGAGCACGATCAGCGGTCCCAGGCTGATCATCAGGGTGGCGTTACGGGACAGTTGCAGGTCCCGGTCGTCCGCCTCGCTCGCGGGGATGCCGATTCGTGTGTCATCGCCCGCCAGCCAGCGGCTCAGGGCCAGTCCCAGGTCCCGGTTGCCCGCATTGTCGAGGAAACTGTTGGAGAGGAAGTCCCCGTCGCCGATCACCATCAAACGTTGCTCCCGTCCCCCCAGATCCCGGACCAGCGCCAGACCGATACTCAGGGGACCGGGTCGCTCACCCGCCTCCGGATTGCGTTCGATCTCCCCGCTGAGCGGTCCGGTTTCGTTCCAGCTGCGCTCCAGGGTGCGCAGCAGTGGGGTGACCCGCCACTCTGCCGATGCCGGTGCGTTGAGTGCCGCGGCCTGGGGATAGAGGGTCAGCAGGTTGAAGCCCCGGGTCGCCGCGTGATCCGGGTAGCGGGGCACCAGGGCGATGCTCGGGTTGTCGATGCCCAGTTCCCGCACATTGGCATCCACCAGGGTACCCGGCAGCTGATCGACGCCCGCCAGGTCGTGAGCCAGGCTGGCTCCCACCGGGTTGTCCGGATCGCTGAGTAGCCACAGGTTGCCGCCCCGCGCCAGGTAATCCTTCAGGCGTTCCAGTTCTCCGCTCAGAAGAGGCCGCTGGGGGGAGGCGATCAACAGCAGGGCGGTACGTTCCGGCAGTTCAGGGAGGGTTGCCAGGTCGAGGCTGATGACCCGGAAACCCTGCTGCTCGAGCTGTTCGCCAAAGCGTCCCAGGTCGTGGTTCGCCGGGCCGAGCAGGTCCCGCTCACCATGTCCGGTGAGGCCGACGATCCAGCGTTCGCTGCGCTGACCCAGGCGCAGGATCGCGTTGCTCAGATGCTCCTCGTCGAGTTGCTGGATCCGTTCCTCCCGCTCATCGTAACCGAGCAGGATCTCCCCGCTGAGACTGATGCCCAGCCGGCGGGTCTCGTCCGGGTTGCGCAGGGGGTCCACGAACTGCAGACGGATGTCCGGTTTGTGATACTGGTAGCGGGCAATGAAGCGCTGGATTCGCTCCCGCAGGCTGCGGGTTTCCGGCACATAGGCGGTCAGGGTCAGTGGTCCCGGGGTGCGGGCGAGGATCTCCACGCTGGTGGGGGAGAGGCTGTTACTGCCCTGGCGGGTCCAGTCCCATTGCCGGTCGTAGCGGCTGCCGAGCCAGGCCAGGAGCATCCAGATGATCAGCAGCAGCAGGTAGAACAGGAGCGTGTTGAGACGGTTCGCCAGTGTCTGGTTCATCCCTGGCGTCTCCTTTCCAGGCGCTGCCAGGCGAAGGCGAGAAAGAACAGGACCAGGGTCAGGAAGTAGACCAGGTCATGGAGTCGCACCAGACCCATCTGCAGGTCCAGGTAGTGACTGGGCCAGGCCAGCCAGTGCAGAAAACTGCCCCGTTCGGTGTGCTGGTCAAGCAGTGAGAGCAGCAACAGCACGCCGTAACTGCCCGCAGCCGCGACCCCAGGGTGATCGCTGAGGGCGGAGAAGCCCAGCCCGATCGCGGAAAAACCCGCGCTGAGCAGCAGCAGCCCCAGGGTTGCTGAAAGCAGCAGACCCGGGTCAATGGGGGTGCCGCTCCACAGGCTCAGGCTCAGGCCCAGGGGCAACAGCACCAGCAACAGCTGGTAGAGCAGGATCCCGAGGAATTTGCCGATGAGGATCTGCGCATTGTTCAAGGGTGCGCTGCTGAACAGCGCGTAGCTGCCATTGCGCAGCGGATCGCTGAACGCACGCAGGGTGAGGATCGGTGTGATGATCAGCATCAGCACCGAGGCCAGACCATAGAGCTGCAGGCCCAGGTGGTGGGTCAACCCCAGGCGGCGGCTGGCCGCAGGCAGCTTGTTGAAGCTCTCCAGGGCGCCGAGAAAGCTCCAGCTGAGCAGGGCCAGGGTCAGCGCCAGGGCGATCCAGGCCAGTGGGGTGCGCATGAAGCGGCGCCATTCCATCCACGCCAGGGTGAGGCTCATGCCGTGTCCCCCGTGGTGGCCTGGAGGAAGATCTGCTCCAGGTTGTGGGTCTCCGGGGCGAATTCACTCACCCCCCAGTTCCGGGCGACCAGCTCGGTGAGCACCTCGGACGGGCGTTTTCCGTTCGCCAGGGTCAGGCGGTAGACTCCGGGTTCCATGGTCTCCACGGATGTCAGAGAGGGGAGTTCCGCGATCAGGGAGGACTCAAGCTTCTGTTCCAGGACCAGCCGGTAAGTCGTCCGTTCGGAGGGCGTCAGGCCTCCCTGGTAGACACAGCGGCCCTGCTGCAGGATCACCACCCGGTTACAGGCTGCCTGAATCTCCCCCAGGTTGTGGCTGGAGAGCAGTACCGCCTTGTCCCGGGCGAGTTGACCGATCAAGGTGCGAACCTGGCGGATCTGCGCCGGGTCGAGACCGTCCGTGGGTTCATCCAGGATCACCACTTCCGGGTCGTGGAGGATCGCCTGGGCCAGCCCGACCCGCTGCTGATAGCCTTTGGAGAGCTTGCGGATCAGGCGTTGTCCCACCTCATTGAGATCGCACTGCTGGCGGGACCGGGCGCGGGCCCCGATGGCCGCGGAACGGCTCAGGCCCCGCAGACGGGCGCAGTCGTAGAGGAATTCGTCCACCCGCTGATCCGGGTGCAGGGGCGGGCGTTCCGGCAGGTAGCCGATATGCCGTTTCGCTGCCCTGGGCTGGCGCACCAGGTCGAAACCGCAGACATGTATCGATCCTCTGCTGGGGGCCAGATCGCCGCTGATCATGCGCAGAATGGTGGATTTACCCGCGCCGTTGGGTCCCAGCAGTCCGAGTATGTCACCCCGGGCCAGGCTCAGGTCGAGGGGCTGCACGACCTCGCGTGGGGGAAACTGGCGGCTGAGTTGCCGGGTGATCAGAAGTTCTGTCATGAATTGGGATGCTTCGGCGCCAAGGGTCGCCTTCCTGTGCCATACGGGGTCCAGCCCGGTGCTCCGGTGCGGATGAAAAGCGCCGCTCAACATACCACCCTTATGGGTGCATGCAAAACCCCCGGATACTGAGACAGTCGGTCCGGCGCTTGAGTGTCATTCCCGTATACGGATTCTTTCAACGGGACCGTGTATCCAAGACGCCATCCACGCATAATAGGGCCTGCGCCTGTTTCTACCGATGCGGGCGGATTGAATTGTTTCGACTTTGCTGACCCGCAACGCACGCATGAATCAAGAGCACACCCGTATTGCCCTGCTTGGAGTCGACACCGGCGGCACCTTCACTGATTTTGTCCTCTACCAGGATGGCCGGTTACAGACCCACAAGGTGCTCTCCACCCCCCGGGCTCCGGAGCAGGCCATCCTCCAGGGCATTCGGGAACTCGATCTCGATCCTTCACGACTGGTCTTGATTCACGGTTCCACCGTCGCCACCAATGCCGCTTTGGAAGGCAAGGGGGTGCGCACCCTGTACATCACCAACCGGGGACTGGGTGACCTGTTGACCCTGGGACGCCAGGCACGCCGGGAGCTCTACAACCTGCAGCCTGAAGCGGTTGAGCCTCCAGTGCCCGCCGGGGACTGCATCGAGACCGGCGGGCGCCTGGGCGCGGATGGGGAGCCGGTCGAGCCGCTGACCGATGCTGATCTGGAAGCACTCGCGCGGATGGTTGCGCTAAAGCGTCCCGAGGCAGTGGCGATCAACCTTTTGTTCAGTTACCTGGACGACCGTTACGAGCGACGCATCGAAGCGCTGATGCCCGAGTCGGTATTCTGCTCCCGTTCCTCCGAGGTGCTGCCGGCAAGCGGCGAGTATGAACGGGGTATCGCGACCTGGCTGAACAGCTGGGTCGGGCCACTGGTGGCCGGTTATCTGCGGCGTCTGCGAGAGGGGCTGCCCGGCAGCCGGATCGCTGTGATGCAGAGTTCCGGCGAGGCGATTGCCGCGCAGCAGGCCGCCCGCCAGGCGGTACGCATGCTCCTGTCAGGACCTGCCGGGGGACTGGTGGGGGCCGGGTTCATGGCCTCCGCTTCCTCTCGCGATCAACTCCTGACCCTGGATATGGGGGGCACCTCCACCGATGTGGCGCTGATCGAAGGGGAGCCCCGTTTGACCCGGGAAGGCCGGATCGGGCCCTGGCCGGTGGCGGTGCCCATGGTGGACATGCACACCATCGGTGCAGGGGGTGGCTCCATCGCGCGCCTGGATGGCGGGGGCATGCTGCAGGTGGGGCCGGAGTCCGCCGGAGCGGATCCCGGGCCGGCCTGTTATGGCCGGGGCGGCCTCGAGCCGACCGTCACCGATGCCAATCTGGTGCTGGGCCGGTTGCGCCCGGATGCCTTTCTCGGCGGTCGCATGAGCCTCGACCGGACAGCCGCCGAGATGGCTGTGGGGCAGCTTGCGCAGCAGATGGGTCTGAGTCTGCAGGCGGCCGCGGAGGGCATTGTACGGGTTGCCAACGAACACATGACCCATGCCCTGAGGGTGATCTCGGTACAACGGGGCATCGACCCGAGAAACCATACCCTGGTCTCCTTCGGCGGCGCCGGTGGCCTGCATGTGTGCGCCCTGGCCCGAGCCCTGGGACTGCATCAGGCCCTGGTGCCGGTGAACGCCGGCGTCCTCTCGGCGCTGGGTATGCTGGCCACCCGGCCGGGCCGGCAACTGCTGCGAACCTGGCTGGGTCTGCTGGGTGAGCGGAATGAGCGGGAGATTGTCTCGCAACTGGATCATCTTGCCGAAGAGGGTCTGCTGGAAATGCAGCAAGAAGGCATCCCCATGGCATCCATCGAGCGGGATTACTCCCTGGATCTTCGTTATCTTGGCCAGTCCTATACCCTCAACGTCCCGTGGCAGAACCCGAAGCAGGCACAGCAGGATTTCCACGAACGTCATCAGGCCCGCTATGGTCATCGCATGGCGGCGCCGGTGGAACTGGTGAATCTGCGTGTCGCCCTGCGGGGTGCGCAGCCGGACATGATCCTGCCCCAATTCCGGGCTGGGCAGCCTGGTGAGGTTCAGGAGTGGCTCGAGTTGCCTGGCGTCACCGCTGCCGTGCCCCGCTATGCGCGTGACAGCCTGACGGCCGGTCAGTCCCTGTCCGGTCCGGCATTGATCACTGAAATGGCCGCCACTCTGTGGGTGGAACCGGGCTGGGAATGCCGCATGGACGGGTCCGGCAACCTGCTGTTGCAACGGGTGGTTTAAAACCTGCATCAGAGGCTGGCACCGGTCTCGCAGGAAAGCTATTCTTACAACTAGAACTCCCTAAAAAAGAACACCTTCTTTATGCTCGCTCGTGACCTGCGCATCGTCGTCAAAGGGCCCTCATGCAGCACCTGTCAGGCCAAGCCATTCTGTCTTCAATCCGTTTGCAGCGGTGAACTTTGCAACACCTTCAAACGCGCCATACGCACCAAGGGCCCTTTTCAGAAAGGCGACCTGATCTACCGCGCCGGGATGCCGTTCACCACGCTTTACATGATTCAGCGGGGATCGGTGAAAACTCAGATCTGCACCGTCAACGGGGTCATGGAGGTCACCGGATTCTACCTGTTCGGCGAGTTGCTTGGGGTGGATGCCTTTGCTTGCGATACCTATCCGGCGGACGCCATGGCCCTTGAGGAGTGCTGGGTGTGCGAGCTGTCCTATGACCAGATCAAGGCCATGTGCAATGCCTGTACGGACTTTCAGCAAGGCTTGATGACCCGTCTGGGCCGCACCCTCAACAGTGATGTCTACCAATGGGCTTTGGCGCGTAACCTGAAGGCGAAGCAGAAGGTCGCCTGGTTCATCTTCGATCTGTTCAAGCGTACCCGGGTGCGTTATGCCTCGGATTTACGCACCATCCCCCTGCCCATGCTGAAGACCGACATCGCCAACTACCTTGGATTGGCGCCGGAGTCACTGAGCCGGGCCCTGCTGGCCCTGGAGAAGGAGGGGATGATCGTCAATGAAGCCAAGCACATCTATCTCTCGGACATTCAGAAGGCCCAGTCCCTGAGCATGATCTGAACAAATACGGATGCGTTGATCTCCGATGCTGGCAAAGCGACCATCAATCCAGGTCCTGGGTGTTTCACGGGCCTTTCTGTTACTCGGACTTGCACTTTTATCCGGGTCCTCGGGCGCGGATCCCCGCGTAGAACTGATGCAGCAGGGCCGATGTGTCGAATGTTCCCTGGCTTCAGTGGATCTCAGTGGTCTGGATCTGCAAGGGGCCGACCTGCGTGGGGCGGATCTGTCCGGGGCGAATCTGAGTGCCTCCCGGCTGGACGGGGCGTTGCTCTACCAGGCCAACCTCGCAGGTGCGACGCTCAGGGATGCCCGTCTGGACCGGGCCAGCCTGAGCCGGGCGGATCTCAGCGGGGTCGATCTTCAAGGCCAGTCGCTGCTGCGCGGCCGGTTGAGTTACGCCCGCTTGCATGGAGCACGGCTCAACGACGCCAACCTGCAGCAGGCCAATCTTCAGGGTGCCGATCTCTCCCAGGCGGATTTGAGCGGCGCCAACCTGGGCGATGCCCAGCTCACCCAGGTCAACTTCAACGGCGCCCGGCTGGAACGGGCCCGGTTGTCCGGGGCGCACCTGCGTGGTGCCGATCTGACCGTTGCTGGATCCCTGACCGGCAGTGATTTCAGCGCCGCTGACCTGCGCCACAGTCGACTTGCCGGAATCGACATGCGAGGCATCGATCTGTCCAATGCCCTGCTGCTCGGTGCTGACCTGCGCGGTGCCCGACTGCAGGGGGCCCGGCTGGTTTCCGCAGAATTGAAAAAGAGTGACCTGCGTGAAGCCGATCTGCGAGACGCCGATCTGAGCGGTGCGCGGTTGATCGGCGCCCGTATGGCCAAGGCTCGCCTCAGCGGCGCCCGGCTGGTCAATGTGGCACTGGGGGGGAATATGATCGACACCGATTTCAGCAACGCCCTGATCCAGCGCAGTTCCCTGGCCGGGGCAAATCTGAAAGGGGCGCGTTTCGAAGGGACGAAGCTAGATGGGGTGGATTTCAGTGGTGCGAATCTCTACGGCGTGGATTTCACCCATGCGGAATTGAGCCGTTGCCTGTTCGAAAAGGCCAACCTGAACCAGACACGCTTCACTGAGCGCCAGAGGCGGGAAAATCGCATCGACGAGCAGCCTGCGTCCGATTGAGTCACGCCTGGGGCTGGTTTTGCGCCCAGCAAGGCAGAATGAGCGCAGCGTAACCCGACTTGAAGCGGGCATAGTGGGTCGTCGGGTTACGCTGCGCTAACCCGACCTACCCGACTGCACTAACCCGACCAGTGATCAGGCAGGCTGAACCGCATCTTTACTTTACGGGGGCGGTCATTGATGAGCCGGGTGCTGTGGCAGGCAAAAAAATGCGCCGTGATGACGGCGCGATAAGCCTGAGGATAATCGTTCATGGAATTTGCCGGGCCGATGCGCCAGGCATCGGCCCTGGGCTGGCTGAGCAACCGGGTCAGGTGAACATGTCCGCGGTGATGTTGCGGAACCAGCTGCGGGCGTACTCGGCTTCGGTTGCCCGGGTGTGTTCGGAGGCATCCATGGGGGAGAGACCCCCGGCGCCTTCGACTCCCTCGATGCTGCCGTTCACCAGTTGGTACACAGCAGCCACCGAGATTCCCCACTCCGGGCTGATGATGCTGTAGCAGGTATTGACGTAGGAGGGTTCCCCCGGGGCTTCACCGTTCACCATTGCGGCTACCGCAGCGGCACAGACCTTGGCCTGGGAGTTGGCGGCATAGCCGGATTTGGGCATCTTGCCCGCGATGCTGGCATCGCCGATGACAAAGACATCCTTGGCCAGGGTCGATTCGAAGGTCCTTTGATCCACGGGACACCAGCCGGTTTCATTCGTCAAACCAGCATCCTGGGCGATCTGCCCGGCCTTCTGCGGCGGAATGATGTTGAGAACGTCACCCTTGTACTCGTCCACCTGTCCGACCAGGGTCATGGCATCGGGATTCACCGCTTCAATGATCCCGCCGGATGCTCCGGAGACCCATTCCACCATGCCGGGGTAGAATTTCTCATAGCCCTGCATGAACAGCCCCTGCTTCGAAAAGCGGTCCTTGGCGTCGAGGATGATCACCTTCGATTTAGGTTTGTGATGTTTAAAATAGAGCGCGATCTGCGCCGCCCGCTCATAGGGTCCGGGCGGACAGCGAAACGGGTTGGGCGGTGCGACGATATAGCAGACGCCTCCATCCTTCATTCCCTCGAGCTGTTTGCGCAGCAGCTGGGTCTGGGGGCCTGCCTTCCAGGCGTGTGGGATCCGCTCGGCCACCTCGGCACTGTAACCGCCGATCTTGTCATAGCGGAAATTGATGCCGGGGGAGAGGATCAGTTTGTCATAGGTGTACTCGCTTCCACCCGCCACCTTGAGCTTGTGCGCATTCGCATCGATCCCGACCACGCTGTCGTGAACCACCTTCACCCCGTGCTTATCGGCCAGCGCCTGGTAGCCGAAGGTCAGGCTGTCGAGGCTCCGTTCCCCGGAAAGAACCTCGTTGCTCAAGGGACACGAGACGTAGTTCGGGTTGCGCTCGATCAGCATGACATCGATCCCCGGATCGGCGCGTTTGAGATACTTGGCGGCGATGGCGCCCCCGTAGCCGCCACCGACCACGATGACTCGCGCCTTCGCTCCGGCGCCGAAGACGGCAGGACTGATTGAACCCAAGGTGCCGACAGCGGCGCAGGTGCCGGTCACCTGTATGAATCTTCTGCGTGTGAAACCTGTCATTGCAGCGCTCCCCTATTTTTCACTGGCGTAGTAGTGGGCCATGGCCTTCAACTCATCATCGCTGAGTTTGCTGACCCGTTTACCCATCTTGCGGGGGTGACAGCGGCTGCCCTTGGCGTGACACTCCCGGAGGTAGAGCAGGGTGTAGTCCGGCCATTGCCCGGCCAGCCGTGGTGCTTCATCCTCCTGTTCACGGCCGCCCTCTTCGTGACAGGTCTTGCATTGTTTGTCATGAATCACCTGGCCCAGTGCGGCCAGTTTGGGATCGGCCTCGACCGGACTCGATACCCAGGGTTGGGCTGCGAAATAGGCGGCGATCGCCTTGAGTTCATTCTCTGAGTAGCCTTTGGCGATCCGTCCCATAATGGTGGAATCGCGCTCACCGCTCTTGAATTCCATCAGCGCGGTGATCATGAACTGTTTATCCAGACCGCCAATGATCGGCATCATTTCACCGGCGCTGGCTCCGTCGGTTCCATGGCATCCTGCGCAGGTGTCCGCGAGCATGCTGGGTGAACGAACACCACCGCCGTCATCGCCCAGGACCGGAAGGGTCGCCAGGCAGAGTGCGCTGCCGAGCAGTAGCGCACGTCGTATGATTGGGTTTTTCATCGGAGTTCTCCTCAAGTGCGCGGGGCGCTTCAGTGAGTCATTTCGGTGTCGCGCTGATCCAGCCAGACCAGCACCTTGTCAATCTCCTGCTGCTTGGCGGTTCCCAGCTTTGATGCTTCCTTGAGTGCTTCCCGGGCCAGGGCATGGCGCCCCTGATGCAGGTAAGCCAGTGACAGGCCGATGAAGGCATCCGCATTCCCCTTGTCGAGCATGATGGCCTGCTGAAAGCTCTCGATACCCGGTCCGTACTCCTGTTGCAGAAGCTGCACGCCACCCAGGCGGGTGTAGGCCAGGGAGGAGTCGGGTGACTGGGCGACGGCCTCCAGCAACAGGCTGCGCGCCTGTTTCAGTTCGCCTTTTTCAGAGGCCGCTACTGCCTGGGCGATCAAATCCTCTGTGCTCTCCTGGGCAAGCGCGTGGTTCACCATGAACAGGGTGAAAAGCAGGGTGGTGATAGGCAACCATAACCTGTGCATTCAAGACCTCGTGATGTGATGTTATGGAGGGAAGCCCCTCCGGGCACTCGCCCGGAGGGGTGTGGGTTACTTCAGGGCGCCTTTTCCGTAGCGGTCTTCAAACCCCTTGCGGACCTTATCGATGGCTTCCTTGCTCATGCCGTCGAAGTACCAGGAGTGGCCGTCGATGGGACGGAAATACTTGTCGAGCATGGCGTCTGCAAACTTCTCGTTACCGTCTTTTTTCATCACCACTTCCTTGAGTTCCGGTATCCATTCGAAGTAGGTGTTTTTCGCCACATCATAGATGCCATGCCACCAGGTATAGTCCGGACCGTTCATGGACGCGCCGTGACGGGCACGACGACCTTCGTGATGCCAGATCTCCCACCAGGTCCATTCGATCTTTTCATCGAAGGGGCTCTTGGTGATATAGCCATTGGCCTTCAACTCACCCATGATGGCGGCAATGGGTTTGGCGAACTTCTCGTTGTAGAGTTCGACGACATTGTCAAACTGGTTGTAGTGGCCGTTGATCACGCTGTCGCTGTGACAGGCGGCACAGACATCCTGCATCTTCTTGCGCCGTTCTTCCCAGGTCACGACCTCGATCACGCTGGAGCCTTTCTC
Organism: Candidatus Thiodiazotropha sp.; assembly: GCA_040506775.1. Taxonomy (GTDB): domain Bacteria; phylum Pseudomonadota; class Gammaproteobacteria; order Chromatiales; family Chromatiaceae; genus Thiodiazotropha. Next base: position 45,939 of record JBEVWC010000020.1, on the reverse strand, counting down.
CTTGTCGCCCACATTCGGGATCTTCTGACCCTCCTTCACATCGAACTCCTGCCCATTTTCCAGACGCACCAGGTTGATCTTCTGCGAGACCGGTGGGCGAAGGGTCCAGGAGATGCGGTCACCCACGTTGTGGGTCTTGCCCTGTTTGCCGCCGGCGCTCATGTGGCAGGTGGCGCAGGTAGGAGCGGCCGAGTAGTCGATGCCGGCGACCCACTTGTCGGATTCCAGGTTCATCTCATCCACCTTGGCCCGATAGATGATGCCGTGCTTGGATTCGTTGTAGACCTCGATCTGCGGATGGTCCGGACCCACATGGCACTTGCCGCAGGTATCGGGTGTGCGCGCCTGTGCCTTGGAGAAGCGGTGGCGTCCGTGGCAGGCGGTGCAGGAACCGGATGAACCGTCCGGGTTGATGCGTCCGATGCCGGTGTTCGGCCAGGTGGTCGGGGAGGGTTTGCCGTCCTCACCGATCTCTACCACCGCGCCGTGGCATTGGCGGCAACCCGCGTTGACCGCAGCCGGACCGCCGACGACCTCACCCAGCAGGTTGTCGAGGGAGGCAAGAATCTGGCCGCCCTTGGCGTGATGGGAGCCGTCCATCTCTTCGAACTCGGTGTTGTGGCAACGGGAGCAGTCCTTAGGGGTGACGATGATCGAAATCCGTGAACCTTCATGTTCGAAGCCGTCCTTGTCCTCAGCCTTCGCCTCGTGGCAGTCGAGGCAGTTGACGCCGCTCTGTCCATGTTGGCTGTTGTTCCATTCCATGGTGAGTCCCGGATCCTCCTGCCAGTGACACTCCACACACTCCTGTCCGCGTGGATTACCCCAGTCCTTGCCGATGACTCCCGACGGTCTGGCCGCTTCGGCCGGTGAAAACGTTCCCCATATCAGTATGCCGATGACGGTACCGACAGCCGCGTGATATCGACCTCTCGTCAACCAGTTCATAGCGCCCTCCCAAAAGGTATGTTTCGGGTGCGAATGCCCTGACCGGGACCGTTCAGTGATGCCTGCACGGATCCGGGGCAGGGAGCCGCGCCCGGGTTGGTGACAAGCCAAGGAAAAGGATGGATGACTGCTTATACTCCCCCAACCCCTGATTCTTGACGATCTTCGGGGACTGCATGGCTTCGCGGACTGTGCCGCAAAAACCTCTTCTTTTTAGCTTTGTTATGCAGTTGCAATGAAAGATAAAAAACCGCCCCGGGTCCTTGATCTAAATCAAGCGCTGTTCGAGGGGGTGCTTCCTGCAGGGCCTGCCAGCAACCTGTGCATGTCACGGGAGGGATGGCATCTCATTGAACACTGGTAAGTTTTATTCCTTGAATGTGTGGGCAAACTCCGCAGAATGCCAATTTTTGCAATCAGGACAAGCAGGGAATCAGGCGAGATGTTGAACATGGACAGGATGAACCGGGAGTTTGAGGGAGTGTCGGGTGACAAGGATTCAGGGATACGCATGAAGAGGCCGGGTATCGCCTAGTCCGGTGTCGTTTCGTCAACGGGTAGCCGCGCGTCTGCCTGATAACACCGGACGCTGGGTGCGTGGACTGCTCAGTCCCTACAGTTACCTCAGGGTGCAGGCTCCCCTCACAGCGCTGATGGGGCCGCAGTACTCACGCAGTCGCACCAACCTGGAGATCGATCTGACCTGGTCGTGCAATCTTCGCTGTCATAACTGCAACCGATCCTGCAGTCAGGTACCCACTGTCGAGCGCATTGAACTAGAGCAGATCCGCAGGTTTCTGAATGAGACCATGTGTTCCGGTCAATCCTGGGAACGGATCCGTCTTCTGGGTGGAGAGCCCACTCTACACCCCGATATCGATGCCATCCTCGAGGAACTCCTCTGCTGGCGTGACCGGTTCAGCCCGGATACCCGGATCGAACTGACCAGCAATGGATTCGGCTCCCGGGTGACTCGGGTGATCGACAGCATGCCAACGGGGGTGGTAATCAATAACACCCGAAAGTCGACTCGGGTCCAGCCTTTTCGTAGCTTCAATATCGCCCCCGTGGACTGTCCCGAATACACCCTTGCCGACTACAGGAACGGTTGCCGGGTGATCCTTACCGGGATGGGATTCACGCCCTATGGCTGGTACGCCTGTCCCATCGCCGGAGGGATCGACCGGATCATGGGGTTCGATCTGGGTATGAAGCAGTTGCCGGATCGCAGGGACGACATGCTGGAGCAACTGCAGGTGTTCTGTCGCCTGTGCGGGCATTTCAAGCGTCTCTACGAGTTTCCGCTGCACGCCACCCGGCAATCCCTCACCTGGAAACGGGCCTATGCCCGTTACCGTGAAGATCCCCCTACACTGACCCGATATTAGGATTGGCTCTCACCGGCGGCCAGCAGGATCCTGTCACTCCAGAGCGCTGTTCGGCATGTAGGCGTGCATCTCGCCCGAACGGGGCAGTCCGGCGATTCGCCATGCGATCGAGGGATCGTTGAACAGTGTCTTGATGCAGCCTGTGGTCAGCCCCAGTTCCGAGCACACGTGTCTCACCAGGGGGTAGGTGTTGGGGTGACCGGCCGTGTAGTTGCGCCTCAGGGCCGTAATGATCTGGCACTGATCCGGTGAGAGGGCGGAAAAGCCGGCTTCCCAGGCCATCTCGACGGCTAACTCCTCATTCCACTCCTCGGCATCCACCAGATACCCATCCACATCGGTTCTCACATTGGCATTGGTTTTGGGTTGCATGGCAATTCTCCCCACATGTTGTTTGTATTCCCACCCGTCCGGGTCAGGTGCACCCGGATAGCGTTGATTACAAGGCAGCAACTCCCATGCCATGGTGGGTTTATGGGAGAGCAGGGGGGGATTTGCCAGGATCGTGTCGCTTCAGCCGATGTCGAGGTGGAAATAAACCGGAGCAGATGGCTGAAATGCACCGCGAGAGGGGAGGCGCGGTGAAGTTGGAAAGGGCTTTGGGTCGTTTAAGCCCCATTGAGGGCCCAGAAATGCAGAAACCCGCCAGAGGCGGGTTTCCGGGTCCCGGGACTGTGTTGGCCGATCTATTTGATCTTGCCTTCCTTATACATCACGTGCTTGCGTACCTTGGGGTCGAACTTTTTGATTTCCATCTTACCCGGTTGGTTACGTTTGTTCTTGGTCGTGGTGTAGAAGTGACCGGTGCCGGCACTGGAGATCAGTTTGATTTTGTCACGCATGGTTCAGTGCTCCTGGATCAGATTTTTTCGCCACGGGCGCGCATGTCGGACAGAACGGCGTCGATGCCTTTCTTGTCGATTATACGCATGCCTTTGGACGAAAGGCGCAGACGCACCCAGCGGTTTTCACTCTCAACCCAGAACCGGTGGGTGTGCAGGTTCGGCAGAAAGCGGCGTTTGGTCTTATTGTGTGCATGGGAAACATTGTTTCCCGTGACCGGGCGTTTGCCGGTTACCTGGCAGACTCTAGACATGGTCAAAACCTCGAAATTCAGTTATCCCTGGGACGAAAGGCGCGTATTTATATCAGAGTGGCCTGGGATAGGCAAGCTCGGATGGCAGTGGAATCCCCCATTCGGGATCTGGCAGGCTGTTGAAATTCCACTCAGACGGCACGATCCTGCGATGAAATTCGCCTCAAAATGCTCATTCACCCCAGTAAACTGCGCTTTTCAGCGAATTTTGCCTTGTTCCGCGCGCGTATGAAGCAATTTCAGCAGTCTGCTAGATCAGCCCCCTCTCTGCCAGAGAGACCGGGTTTCCCTCGCCGATGATGATGTGATCCAACACCCGGATATCCACCAGGGCCAGGGCGCTTTTCAGGGTATGGGTGATCGCCTGGTCGGCCTGGCTCGGCTCGGCCACACCGGATGGGTGATTATGTGCCAGAATCAGGGCTGCTGCATTGTGCTGCAGGGCACTCTTCACCACTTCACGGGGATGCACGCTGGCCCCGTCGATGGTGCCGCGGAACAGCTCTTCATAGGCCAGCACCCGGTGGCGGTTGTCCAGGAACAGGCAGGCGAAGACCTCATGCCGGTAGTGGCGCAGCTTGGTATGCAGGTATTGACGGCTTTGCTCTGGGCTGTTGAGGCTGTCGGCATGGCGGATCCTCTCATGCAGATAGCGCCGTGAGATCTCCAGGGAGGCCTGCAACTGGGCATATTTGGCCAATCCGAGCCCTCGGGTCTGGCAGAAACGTTTCCGATCCGCACTCAGCAGAGGGTCCAGGCCGCCATGTTCATTCAGCAGTGAACGGGCGAGATCGACGGCGGTCATGCCCGGAATACCGGTGCGCAGAAAGATCGCCAGCAACTCCGCGTCCGAGAGTGCGTCGGCGCCCCGTTTGAGCAGTTTTTCCCGGGGGCGTTCGTCAATGGGCCAGTCTGTGATCGGCATGGAGACCTCCCTGTCTCAGGTGTTGAAGAACGTCCATTCTACTGACTCGTGATGCCTGCGGCGAGAAGGGCCTTGATCTTCCTGTCGTCTTGTTTCGTCCAGGCATGACGGCGGTAATATGACCTAAACATTTGCTTTGGCTTGGGTTAATCTTGATGGTTTACAGCCATTCCATCGAGTGTGGGTCGTGTCGGGACTGAGTAACAGAAAGATCTTACTGGGTGTGACCGGGGGGATTGCCGCCTATAAGGCCGCCATGCTGGTGCGGAGCCTGCGTAAGGCGGGCGCCGAAGTGAAGGTGGTCATGACCCCCTCGGCCCAGGCTTTCGTCACCCCGTTGACCTTTCAGGCGCTGTCCGGCTCGCCGGTACATTCCGATTTGCTGGATGCCCAGGCTGAGGCCGCGATGGATCACATCAGCCTGGCCCGCTGGGCCGACCTGGTACTGGTGGCCCCGGCGAGTGCGCACTTCCTGGCCCGCCTGGCCCATGGACTGGCAGATAATCTCCTGACTACCCTGTGTCTGGCCACCACCGCTCCCATCGCGGTGGCGCCCGCAATGAATCAACAAATGTGGCTGAATTCGGCCACCCGGGAAAACCTCCTCAAGCTGAAACAGCGGGGTTGTCACTGCTGGGGACCGGCCGAGGGTGGGCAGGCCTGCGGAGAAACCGGTCCGGGCAGAATGCTCGAGCCAGACCAACTGGTCGATCGGGTGCGGCAACTCTACGCTCAGGGTCCCTTGTCGGGTGTTCAGGTCCTGCTCACTTCCGGTTCCACCCGGGAACCCATCGACCCGGTTCGTTACGTCGGCAACCGGAGTTCCGGTAAGATGGGATTCGCCCTCGCCGAGGCGCTGACCTCACTGGGGGCAGAAGTGACCCTGGTGAGTGGGCCGGCCAGTGTGCCCGCGCCGGACAATATCCCCTGTCATTGGGTCGAAACCGCCCATGAAATGCATGCTGAAGTTATGGACCGGGTAGGGAATGCGGACATCTTTATCGGTGTGGCTGCGGTGGCTGACTACCGGCCACGCCAGGTGGCAGATGAGAAAATCAAGAAAAATAGAGACATAGTGATACTGGAACTCGTGCGGAATCCCGATATACTCGCTGAAGTGGCTGCCCGGGATGATCGGCCTTTCTGCGTCGGTTTTGCCGCAGAGACAGAACAGGTTGAGACTTACGCCGAGGCCAAACGCCAGGCGAAGAGCCTGGACCTGATCGCAGCCAATCAGGTAGGGACCAGGGAAGGTGGATTTGAGTCAGACCGCAATGCCCTGTTACTGCTTTGGGACGGTGGGCGGGAAGCGTTGCCAATGATGCCCAAACGTGAGTTGGCGCAACGCCTCGCCGAGGTGATCGCCGAGCGCTACCAGGTAGCAAACAATAAATGAGTGAGTTCCGTGACCCTCCAGTCAATGGGACATCGCTTGAGACTCCAAAGGGCGGCGTCGCTGATGGGGGATGCCGGAAGAAAATAACCAATGCGTTACTGGGCAAGTTTCAGATCGCGGTGTAAGCATCAGGGACTATTATGGGATTAGCAAAGAAGAATGGGGACCCTAAGGCAAAGCAGGGAAAGGGGCGCTCGATCCGCAGCTACTGGATGACCGCTGTGGTGGGTCTCTTGGTGCTGGTTGCAGCCGCCTGGTATGCCAACTGGTTCCAGTCCCAGAAGTCCACCCTGGCGGAACAGAAAACCGGGGTTCGGATGATGGCCCAGGTCGTGGCGGGCGCCTACAGTGATCTCGTGAAGCAACAGGCCGCATTGGTTGGTGAATTGGCCCGTCAGCCCCGAATTGTAGAACTGTTCGCTGCCGGGGAGTCCCCCGAATGGCAAGTGGAGCAGCGTCATCTGACAAACCTGATTCCCGGTGCACTGATCGTTCGCCTGCTGCCGCCCGATTCCAATGTCCCGGACACCCTGCAGGCGCCCAACATGGGCTATGCCTCCCTGCAACTGCTGCGTCAGGCAGAACAAAGCCAGCAGCTGCCCCCCACTGAACTGCATCAGTTCGGCACCCCCAATCAGCACATCGCTATCGCGGCCGCGGTCAGGGATTCGGTGGGTAATGTTCTGGGTGTCCTGCATGTGGCCCTGCCGACGCAGGGGTTGGGAAAACTCCTCGATTCGGTCGATCAGCTGGCCGGGCGCCTGGAGTGGCAGCAGATTGTGCCAGGCAAATCGTCCCTCGTGATAATGTCCAAGGGGCCCGCTGTGAGTGGGGCTCAACCTGACGGTGTCCTGCCCATCCCGGGCAGCATCTGGCAGATCGCCTACTGGGGAGGTTCGGCTCAACAGTTCGATCCACTGCAACTGGGCATGGAGATTGCTCCCGGGGTGCTGTTATTCCTCCTTATGGCCCTGCTGTTGATGCGCCTGTCCGCACAGCTGACCAAAGCGTTGAAAAAGGATCAGCACAGTATCCTGACCCTCATCGAGTCACTGATCGTGGGCCGCCCTCCCAAATCGCAGACTGCTCAGCTCAGTGATCTGCAGCCCACCCTGGATGTCATGGAACATCAGATCCGGGAATTCCGCTCCAAGCAGGCGGATAAAAGCAAGCTGCAACGGGTGGTTCAGGAGTCTGATGATGTGGATACCGGCATCCTGGTGGATGAAGAACTCTACGACGAAGTGGAGAACAGAAAACCTGCCACCAAGTCCCGCTCCGTGGAGATTGCCCCATCCATCTTTCGCGCCTATGACATCCGGGGTGTAGTGGGTGAGACCCTCACAGCGGATGTTGTTTCTCTGCTGGGGCAGGGATTTGGCAGTGAAATCTACGAGCGTGGCTTCAACACGGTAGTGGTCGGACGGGATGCGCGCAACTCCAGTGAATCTCTGCAGCGTGCTTTGATCGAAGGCCTGCAGGCCAGCGGTCGTGATGTCGTGGACCTGGGGCTGGTACCTACGCCACTGGTTCATTTTGCCGCTCATGAACTGAATGCCGAGTGTGGTGCGATGATCACCGGCAGCCATAATCCTCCCCAGTACAACGGCCTGAAGATGATCGTCGGTGGGGACAGTCCCGGGACGGATGCCATACAGCAACTGCGCAGGCGTATCGATGCGGATCAGCTGCTGCAGGCCGAAGGTTCTTTCGATTCCAGGGACATTGTGGCGGACTACATCGAGCGGGTGCTCTCGGATGTGCGCCTGGGCCAAAACCTCAAGATCGTGGTCGATTGCGGTAACGGAGCGGCCTCCGTGGTAGCCCCTGAACTCTACCGCCAGCTGGGCTGTGAAGTGATCGAGCTGTATTGCGACGTGGATGGGGATTTTCCAAATCACCACCCGGATCCCGGCGACCCCAGGAACATGCGGGATCTGCAGAAGGCGGTAGTGGAACACGAGGCTGCACTGGGATTGGCATTCGATGGAGATGGAGACCGACTGGGAGTGGTCGACTCCTCGGGCAAGATCATCTGGCCGGACCGGCTGCTGATGTATCTGGCGATCGACGTGCTGACCCGTGAACCGGGTGGCGACATCATCTACGACGTCAAATGTACCCGCCACCTGGCCAATATCGTGCTGTCCAACGGTGGCCGTCCGCTGATGTGGAAGAGCGGTCACTCCATGCTCAAGGCAAAGATGAAAGAGACCCATGCCCTGTTGGCCGGTGAGTTCAGCGGCCACATCATCTTTGCGGAACGCTGGTACGGATTTGATGATGGTATCTATGCGGGTGCCCGGCTGCTGGAGATCCTGTCACTGGACTATCGCACCAGCGCTGAGGTGTTTGCGGAACTGCCGGAGAGCCTGTCGACACCGGAATTCAGTCTGCGCCTGGAAGAAGGGCAGGCACAGAAGGTGATGCAGGCAATCGATCAGATGCCGGATCTGCCGGGTGCACGGATGGTGAAGATCGACGGCGTACGCGCGGAGTTCGAAAAGGGTTGGGGTTTGGTGCGGGCATCGAATACCATACCGGCGCTTCTGTTCCGCTTCGAGGCGGAGACTGAAGACGATCTGAAGCAGGTGCAGTCCCAGTTCCGGGAAATCCTGAAGAAGGTCGATCCCCAGCTGGAAGCCCCATTCTGAATCAACACCTCAACTGAGCGGTCGTGCGGACACTATGAGTTTATCCCCTGAACAGGCACAGAATGTCGCCCAGGTTCTGACCTCGGCGTTGCCTTATATTCAACGTTTCTCCGGTAAAACCCTGGTCATCAAGTACGGCGGCAACGCCATGGTGGACGAGGCGTTGAAGAACAGTTTCGCCATGGACGTGGTGCTGATGAAACTGGTGGGTATCAATCCTGTCGTGGTGCACGGGGGTGGCCCGCAGATCGGCAGCCTGCTGACCAGACTGGGCAAGAATTCAGAGTTCATCGAAGGTATGCGGGTGACCGACAGCGAGACCATGGACGTGGTGGAAATGGTGCTCGGCGGCCTGGTGAACAAGGAGATCGTCAGCCTGATCAACCGCGCGGGGGGATCTGCCGTGGGTCTGACCGGCAAGGACGGCGACCTGATCCATGCCAAGAAACTGGTGATCAGCCGGCGCGGCCCGGAGCTACAGGAACCCGAAATCATTGATATCGGGCACGTAGGTGAGGTTGAGAGCATCGACGTGAGCGTCGTCAACATGCTCATCCAGGGGGATTTCATTCCCGTGATCGCGCCGATCGGGGTCGGTAAGGACGGTCACTCCTACAACATCAATGCTGATCTGGTGGCGGGCAAGGTGGCCGAGGTCATGCAGGCAGAAAAACTGATACTGCTGACCAACACCCAGGGGCTGTTGGACAAGTCCGGTGGTCTGTTGACCGGTTTGACTGCGGAGCGGGTGCACGAGTTGATCGAGGACGGCACCATTTACGGTGGCATGCTGCCGAAGATCGCTACCGCGCTGGAGGCCGTGGAAGCCGGCGTAGGTGCTTCGCACATCATCGACGGCCGGGTACCTCATGCGGTACTGCTGGAACTCTTTACGGATGAAGGCGTGGGCACGCTGATTCGACGTCGTTGATGACTCAGCAGAAGGTCTCCCGTCGGCAAATGATTCTCGAGGCCCTGGCCCGGGAACTCGAACAGAATCCCGGAAGCCGCATTACCACCGCTTCATTAGGCAAGGCCGTGGGTATTTCCGAAGCGGCTCTGTATCGGCACTTTGCCAGTAAGGCCAAGATGTTCGAGGGGCTGATCGATTTCGCCGAGGAAAGTGTGTTTGCGCGGATCAACCAGATCCTCCAGGAGCAGGATCAGGTGCAGATCCGCTGTGGCCAGATTCTCTACCTGTTGCTGGTGTTCGCGGAACGCAATCCGGGTATCACCCGGGTGCTCCTGGGGGATGCCCTGGTGGGTGAAACCGAACGTCTGCTGGTCAGGGTCGGGCAGTTTTTTGAGCGGGTCGAGACCCAGCTGAAACAGGTGCTCCGAGAAGCCGGAATGCGTCAGGGTGAGGGTGTGCTGACGACGGACGCCGCATTGGCCGCCCATCTCATGACCAGTCTGGTGGAAGGTCTGATGCACCGATACCTGCGCAGTCGTTTCAAAAGTTCACCGTTGCAGCACTGGGAACAGCAGTGGCAGCTGCTCTCATCGAGCCTGTTCAACCATTGAGGGTTCGGGCCTGAAGGTGTATTCCACCGCCAAGTCACACTCCATCCAAGTTCGGGTTTGATGGGAGAGCGGCTTCAGCTTTGTTAAATCCGGGCCAGAGGGGTTGGGTATCCAATAGAACACAAGTCAGATCGGGAATCTGAGGAGTGAACCTCACCCGAGTAGCCCGGGTGAAACGAAGTGGAACCCGGGATCCGGCAGAATACAAGAACTGCGGGACAACAAAACTCTCACGGCGTTTCCCCTCTCCCTTTTCGGAGGTGTGGCCCGAGAGAAGAGGATGATATGGAGTGATTTTGGCGAACTCTTCAATCCAACACTCAGCGCCGCTCGAATAGCCTTGTCAACGGGTATTTGCCGGAGTGCATATCAGCCTTTTGTCAGGGTTTGAGCGCCGCCTGGAACCCTGCCTTGATTTGCTTTATCTCGGGGGTGTTTTGACAGGAAGTATTACGCTGGGGATCACTTTTACAGCTTAAGTCCATAAAGATTACGGTGCTGCCTTTCTTCGGATCACGGATGCGCGACAGGGAGATGCTGATATCCCCTTCCTGCAGTGCCTCACCGCTGATGATGATGTCTTCTGCATCGATTTTGATGGGTGTGGTACTGTGCTGTTTCAGATACTTTCTTGCGAGTATCCAAGGCTGGGTGCAGGCCTCATCCTGGCCGCAGTCGAAGACATTCTGCAAGGCCTGGGCAAAGCTGTTGTCCGCATCGACCACCGGGTTGTTGGTCTGGCTGAGCTTCTTCAGCTCCCGGAAACGCTGAAGGTCACGGGCAAAGGATTGGCGGATTCGGTTCTTGTCGTGTTCCCGGGAGATGATCGACTGATAGGCCTCGGTCAGGGCCACCCGTTTGCTCTCGATATCCTCCTGCATCTTTGAGGTGACCGGCTTTCCGCTGAGTTCCCGTTTGGCGGCCATTTGCTGCATTTCGTCCAGAGTGGATTTAAGACGCCGGATGTTCGATTCAGTAACTCGAATGGAGGTGTCGACGGCCTGAATCTGGCCATTCCGGGTCATCAGGATGTCATCCTCGCTGCGGAAGGTCCTGAGCAGCACCCGATCCTGGGCCTGCTGTTTTTCCACCAGGCGCTGTTGTTCCAGACGCAGACGTTCCTGTTCCGCCTCCTGCTGCAGCTCTTCCGCGGTTTTGGCGGCGTCCACCCGCTTCACGGTGATCCCGTGTTCATCCAGCTGGGTGCGTGCGCGATGGGTTTCAGTGGGAGGCAGTTTGTCCGAATAATGGACATTGCCCTCGTCATCGACCCATTTATAGAGCCTGCCGGCCTGACTGGAACCGGACAGGACGAAAAGAAGAATTAAGGTGATGATTCTGAAATACATGCTTAATGGATTTTCACAGTGATCGGTGGTTTATTGATCCGTCGCGATGCGGGGTACAAGTTCACGGAACAACACCTGCTGGCGGCCTGCACGGAGTGTATTTCCTCGCCTCTTTGATCGTAAATCACGCGCCATGGCAGATGTTCTGCCGAAACAATAACCCTTCGATTATACTGCCTGATTCAAACATTAAGATAGCGCCTTTGTGGAACAGTTCACCCTTTTCATCGTTTCTTTCCTGGCTAATCTGTTCTCCGCCTTTTCCGGAGGTGGCGCTGGCTTGCTGCAACTGCCCGCCCTGATCTTTCTCGGTTTGCCCTTTGGTGTGGCCCTGGCCACCCATAAGGTTGCCTCGGTCGCCCTGGGTGTCGGCGCCACGGTCCGTCACCTGAGGGAGAGGGGATTGGAGCGGCAGTTTGTGATCTACATGCTGCTCGGCGGTCTCCCCGGAGTGGTGCTGGGGGCGAGTGTCATCCTCAATGTACCGGACCGCGTAGCCCAGGTGGCGCTCGGCCTGCTGACCCTGGGACTCGGCATCTATTCCCTGCTCAGCCCCAAACTGGGGCAGGAGTACCAGGCACGTCATCGGGATCGCAGGGGGCTGTTGATCGGGGGACTGGGATTGTTCCTGATCGGGGTGTTGAACGGTTCATTGACCTCGGGCACCGGGTTGTTCGTCACCCTGTGGCTGATCCGCTGGTTTGGCCTGGACTACCGCCGTGCGGTGGCCCACACCCTGGTGCTGGTGGGGGTGTTCTGGAACGGCAGCGGCGCGATCACCCTGGGACTGCTCGGCAGCATCCACTGGCAATGGCTGCCGGTGTTGCTGGCGGGGTCCCTGCTGGGGGGCTACTTAGGCGCCCACCTGGCGATTGCCAAAGGCAATCGATGGATCAAACGGGGCTTCGAAGTGGTGACCCTGCTGGTTGGCTTTAAGCTGGTTTTCTAGTGTACACCGTTACAGACCTGCGCTCTGCGTGGGAAATCCTACTCAGCCTGTTGCGACGATCGGCCTTGCTGAGTGATCTGTATCGCCGGTCTTTTTCACCACGAAGGACACGAAGGACACGAAGGATCATAGATCGAATCGATTGATTCATCCTTCGTGTCCTTCGTGGTAATAACCTTCTCTTTTGAGCGATCCATTACTCCTGATGACATCATGTGCCGTGATGAACCCATGGATGTCGGTTACAACCCGCACTCAAACCCCATAGGTTTCCCGATAGCGATGAATTCGATCCAGGTCTTCGCTGGCCGGGTCCCGCTCCTGCAGGTATTCGATCAGCTGCTCGAGCCTCACGATGGCGCTGACCGGCATGTTGTAGTCCTGCTCCACCTCCTGGATCGCCGAACGCTCGCCCTTGCCCCGCTCCTGCCGGTCCAGGGCAATCACCACCCCTGCCGGGGTGGCCTGCTCGGCCTTGATGATCTCCATCGATTCCCGCACCGAGGTGCCCGCGGAGATGACATCATCGATGATCAACACTCCGCCCTGCAGAGCGTGACCCACGATCACACCGCCTTCACCATGATCCTTCGCCTCTTTGCGATTGAAGGCGTAGGGTATGTCCCGGTCATGCTGATCATAGAGTGCGGCGGCGGTTACCGCGGCCAGGGGGATGCCTTTGTACGCTGGGCCGTAGAGGACATCGAAGGCGACCCCGGAATCGACAATCGCCTGGGCGTAGTAGCGTCCCAACCGCGCCAGACTGGCGCCGGTGTTGAACAGCCCGGCATTGAAGAAGTAGGGACTGATGCGACCCGATTTCAGGGTGAATTCACCGAATTTCAGTACCCCGACATCGAGGGCGAAGTCGAGAAATTCCCGTTGATAGTCCTGCATGAGCGGTCACCTGGTTTGATAGGAGGGGCGCATTGTAACGCGAATGTGTGCGGATTCGGCAGATTTTGCCTGGCGTCGGTAGAGATTCCTGGGCTTTGGGTTTTTCTGCCACTTATAATGCGCGTTTGTCTCCGCCCGCTGGCGGCCGATTCTAAACCTGATCATCTGAGGTATACGTGAAGCTGACCGAATGGCCCCGGGTCATCGCCGACTACTGGCAACCCGGTGTACGTAACATGCTTTTCCTCGGCTTTTCCGCCGGGTTGCCCCTGTTGCTGGTGTTCGGCACGCTCTCTTTCTGGTTGCGGGAGGCGGGACTTGAACGCTCCACCATCGGGTTTCTCAGCTGGGTGGCGCTGGCTTACGGGTTCAAATGGGTTTGGGCGCCCCTGGTCGATCGGCTGCCGATTCCGCTTCTGACCCGCCGATTTGGCCGTCGACGCAGCTGGATGCTGCTGGCCCAGGTGACGGTGATCATCGGGTTGTGTGGTCTGGCCTTCTCCGATCCAACTGAGAGTGTGGCCTCGTTTGCCATGTTGGCGCTGCTGGTGGCATTTGCCTCAGCGACCCAGGATATCGCCATCGATGCCTATCGCATCGAATCCGCCGAGGTGAAATGGCAGGGCATCATGGCGGCCAACTACATGATCGGCTATCGGCTGGCGATGATCGTCAGCGGCGGCGGGGCCCTGGCGGTGGCTGGCTGGGCGACGCCGGAAGGTATGGACTACCAGCTGTCGGCCTATAGCCTGGCCTATCTGGTTATGGCAACGTTGATGCTCGTCGGGGTGACGACCGTGCTGCTGATTGGCGAACCTGCGGTACATCCCGATCAAATCACCCGGGAGCGCGAGGCGCGGGTTGAAAGACTGATCGAAAACCAGGCCTGGCTTCCTGCGGGTATCCGGCGCTTGAGCGAGTGGTTCTACGATGCGGTGATCAGCCCCTTCTCAGACTTTTTTCGACGCTACCGCTGGAAGGCCCTGTTGATCCTTGCCCTGATTGCAACCTACCGCATTTCGGACGTGGTGCTGGGGGTCATCTCCAGTGTTTTTTATGTTGACCTGGGTTTTTCAAAGCACGAAGTGGCCCTGGTGGCAAACGTGTTCGGCGTGATCATGACCCTCACCGGTGCGGTGTTCGGCGGGGTGATGGTGGTGCGCCTCGGGGTAATGCCGATTCTGTTGCTGGGCGCCCTCCTGGCGGCAGCCACCAACCTGCTGTTCGCCTGGCTTTCCGGGGTGGGGCACGATGTGCTCAGTCTGGTGGTGGTGATCTCGGCGGACAACCTGAGTGCGGGACTCGCTACCTCCGCCTTCATTGCCTACCTCTCGAGCCTCACCAACATCTCCTATTCCGCCACCCAGTACGCCCTGTTCAGCTCGGTGATGCTGCTGCTGCCCAAGTTTCTAGGAGGCTTCTCCGGGGTCATGGTGGACAGCCTGGGCTACGCCCCCTTCTTTCTCATCACTGCCTCCCTGGGTGTGCCGGTACTGGTTCTGGTGGTGCTGGCGATGCGCTATCTTCCACCACCGGGAAAATCACAATGAAAGGGGAAGGGGTGCAGTTCACAATGTGCGGCATGTCTGCGACTCAATCCGCCTGGAATGCCATGAAACCGGTTTTGCTCGTGATCACCGGGCAACCGCTGCAACCTCATCCCTACGGGAGATCACAAGATGCTTGAACAGAGCAGTTATCTGGCGGCATTCGGTGCCGGTTTGCTCGGCGGCGGACACTGCGCCGGCATGTGCGGGGGGATTGTTGGAGCACTGACCTTCGGTCTGCCGGAAACGGTTCGCAACCGGCTGGTGCTCACGCTGCCCTATCAATTGGGCTACAACCTTGGTCGTATCTCCAGTTATGTGGTGGCCGGCGGCATCATGGGGGGGCTGGGGTTGTTACTCGCCGAACTGCTGCCGGTTCAGGCCACCCAACAGGTGTTGCTGGTGATTGCCGGTCTGTTCATGGTGCTGCTGGGGCTCTATCTGGGGGGCTGGTGGCTGGGGCTGTCGCGCATCGAGCACCTGGGCAGTCGTCTGTGGAAACACATCGAGCCGGTGGCGCGAAAACTCCTGCCGGTGAAATCCCCGGGACAGGCCTTCGTGCTGGGCATCGTGTGGGGATGGATACCCTGTGGGCTGGTCTACACCATGCTCATCATGACGGTCTCCAGCGGCGGCGTGCTGCAGGGGGCAGGGCTGATGCTGGCCTTCGGTCTGGGAACCCTGCCCAATCTGTTTGCCATGGGAATCGTGGCGGGCAGTCTCGCACGCTGGCTCAAGGACATCCGGGTGCGTCGCCTGGCGGGATTGACGGTCATCCTGTTCGGACTGGTCACGGTGGTCCGTGCCTTCTGAACAGGCCTCTTTAGCGAACCCCCGGTTTGAATGACCGGGGGAGCTATTCCTTCTTAATCGATGTAGAAATCCTGGCTCAGGGTGGCCGTGTAGAAGCGGGTTTCACCTTTCGGTTTGACCTGGATCTCGAAATTCAGGGTTTCCTGATTGGCGATGCGGAATTCCCCGATGTAGTAGATGGCTTCACCCTCGGTAATCTTGCGCATCGGGATGCTGATCAACTGACCCCGCAGGTTGGTGGCCTTGGCCATGACGATGGCATCGGTGGGCTCACCGGTGGTGCCGGGGATATTCTTGATCACACTCACGTTGAGCATACCCCGGTATTTACTGCGCTGGATGCCATACTCTCTGGCGATCGTTGGCTCCAGGGAAGCGCTCGGAATGGCATTATGATGAATGGTGTAGCCAGGGATCTCAGTGCTGTTTTCCGCCCAGGCCGGGAGGGTGAACAGGGCAATCATCAGCAACGCGGACAGGGATTTGAACAGGGACATAAACGCCTCCTCAGATGCCGGTCTGGGGACCGGTCTTGGTTATAGTGACATCATCCAGGCAGCGACACTTGATCGGTATTGGTTATGTGATGAATGATCGATGCCCATGCCGTAGGTCAAAGTTTAGACGAACTGAGCGAAGGGGTGAAGCAGGGACTCCACAAACGAAAACCGGCCACAAGGGCCGGTTTTTAAGTTTGGTGTCAGGGTGAAGTGCTCAGGAAGCGTTCTGTGTCACCAGGGTCGGTTTCTGCCGATGCGCCTGATGCAGCGGGCGGCTGTTGCTCAAGCGGTTGGCCATGTTGCGCAATGCGGTCAGCTGGCGGGCCAGTTCGGTGTACTGCTCCTGCAGTTCGAGAATACGGTATTGCAGGGTGTTGCGGGACTGGCCGATCTTCTGCAGGTTGGTCAGGCGTTTCTCCATCATCTCCTTGTGATCCTTGATCTGGATCACCAGGGGCTCCAGGGTGCTGCGCAGCCAGCCAGAGATCTCATCGCCGGCCCGCTGAAAGATGTCCCGGGCCCGTTTTACCAGTGCGGTAAAGAATTTCTTGACCACGAAATTCTGCTCCATCATCGCGGTCACCGGGCTGTTGCGGAAGATCTCCGCCTCCTGATGCAGAAGCTCCAGTTCGACCCGGTATTTCACGATTGAGAACATCTTCGGCTGCACCACCGCGAAGCCGTGTTCGTTCTGAAACTTGCGGTAGATGTTGCGGATCAGCTTGCGGGTCTGCTCGCTCTGGCTGACGATGTTGAACATGCTGCTGCGCATGTCGTCGAACAGCCCCTTCATGGAGTTTTTCATGCCGCTGGTGGTCCAGCTGTTGGACATGTCCTTGCGACATTTTTCGATAGCGGCGTCGAGCTTATCCAGATCCAGGGTGCTCGACAGCAGATCAGCTTCCTGTTTGAGCTGTTTACGGCTCTGCTGGAAAGTCTCCACATCCCGCAGATACTGGGCCTGCTCGCTGCGGGTCTTTTCCATGAGGTTGTTGATCACGTCATCGCTCTTGTCGCTCAACTCCTCGAGTTCCTCGAGCTGATACTTGGTGTCATTGAGCTTGCCGGAGAGGATGCTGCGGCTGTTGTCCAGCATCTGCCCCACATCGGAACTGATGGTGTCGAGGATGATCTGCTGCTTGATGTTCAGTACGTCCTGGCCCAGGTAGTTTTCCAGGTCCAGCAGGGCGCTCTTTTCCAGCAGGGTGGTATCGTTCTTGATCTTCGCCAGCAGGCCTTTCTGGGCCGAGATGGGAAATACCACCCGCGGCTCCACGCCGAGCATTTCCGCCGTGTTGGCCTGTTGCGCCTGAATCGCCTCATGGATGTCGGCATGTTCGCGAAGATCGTCCCACAGGGTGTCGATCTTGTTCAGCACCACCATCAGGCCACGCTTGCGGCCGCTCTGAAAACCTTTGATATGGTGCTGCCAGATCTCCATGTCGCTGCGGGTCACACCGGTGTCCGCACCCAGCACGAACAGCACCGCCTGGGCGGCGGGCAGCATGTTGAGGGTCAGTTCCGGTTCGGTACCCAGGGCATTCAGGCCGGGGGTGTCGAGTATCGTCAGTCCCTTCTGCAGCAGCGGATTGGGGAAGCTGATCAGGGCGTGACGCCACTTGGGAATCTCGATGGTTTCCGGAGGCTGGGTCTGGTGAGGATGCAGGTCCGGGCTGTAGAGGCCGAGTCGTTTGGCCTCTTCCAGGGGCACTTCCTTGGTTTGAATCACCTCGTTGAGTGCCGCCTGCATCTGTTCGACCGAGCCGACTTCCAGGGGGTAGTGGACCCACTGTTTCGCATCATGGCGCAGTTGCGCCAGGGTGGTGTCCTGGAGCCGGGTTTCGATGGGCAGCAGGCGCACATAGGCTTCCTGACGCTCCTCATCGAAAAAAATCTCGGTGGGACACATGGTGGTGCGGCCCGCGTCCGATGGCAGCAGACGACGCCCGTAGTCAGCAAAGAACAGGGCATTGATCAGTTCGGTTTTGCCACGTGAGAATTCGGCGACGAAGGCGATGGTCAGCTTGTCGCTCTTGATGGTGTCCAGGGTGTGTTCGATGCGCGTCTTGACGTCATCCGAGGACATGTCGTTGTCCTCCAGCCAGGGGCCGTACTCATCGATCGTGTTAACGATGTCTTTTTTCCACTGCTCGTAGGCCTGCAGTTGTTCTTCGAATCGTACTTTTTCCATATCACTCATGCGCTTGCCCCATTCATACCGCATCCCCGGCAGGCGCGATGGTCCCACGGCCGGCGTCTGGCGGAATCATACTCAAGTAGGAATTAGGTTACTAGTGCGGCAATCCGTATGAGATGCTGCACTTGAACCCCGGTCTCACTTCCCAACAGGTATCGGCAATCGGGAGGGAGACTTTAGTTTCAGGCACTTGCTGCGGGAGGTCTGGCCTGACACCAGGGTGATGCGGGAGCGGGGCAGACCGAAGCTGTCAGAGAGGAATTTGATCAGGTGCTTGTTGGCCTCGCCATCCACCGGCGGGGCGGTGAGGGTCACCTTGAACTGATCCTCCCCGTAGGGACCTACGAAGCGGTCCCTGGCCGCCTTGGGCTGGATCCGCAACCGCAGGGTCAGTTCGTCGTCCTCCCAGCTGAACCAGCTCAATGGAAGGGGCTGCCGGTCAGTTGCAACAGGGGAGGCATGAACAACATCTTCAGCAGAATCAGCCCGATGATGACCAGCATGGGGGAGAGGTCCAGCCCACCCATGGGCGGCAGCAGTTTCTGCGCCGGACGAAGCACCGGTGCGGTGATGCTGTAGAGCAGTGCCGAGGCCGGGTTGTAGCTGCCGGGATTTACCCAGCTGAGAATCGCCTGGATTACCACGCTGAAGAGGAAAATGTTGATCACCAGCTCGATCAATTCCGGAATGGCCCAGATGAAGGGCGCCAGCAGATTCAGCGGATGGCCGAGGATGGTGATCACCAGAAACACCTCCAGGGTCTTGATCAGCCAGGCCAGCAGCAGGGACGAGAGATCGATTCCGCCGAGGCCGGGGACCACCCGACGTAGAATTTTCAGCGGAGGATTGGTGATCTTGACCAGAAACTGGGAGATCGGGTTGTAGAAATCGGCACGCACCACCTGCAGCAGGAAGCGCAGCAGAATCGCCAGCACGTAGAGACCGAACAGGGTCTGAACCAGAAAGACCAGGGGGTTGGTGAGGTAGGTGCTATCCATGGTTAATTTTGTCCCAGGATATCGGACAGTTCCCGGGAGCGGTCCCGGGCGCCTTCCAGCGCCTTGCGGAACAGGGAACGCAATTCACCCTCCTCGAGAATCCCCAGGGCCCGCTCGGTGGTGCCGCCGGGTGAGGTGACTTTCTGTCTCAGGGTGGCCGGGGAGTCGCTGCTTTCCATGGCCATGCGCGAGGCGCCCAGGGCGGTCTGCAGGGTCAGCAGGCGTGCGGTTTCCGGATCCAGTCCCATGCTGATGGCGGCCTCCTCCATGGCCTCCATGACGAGAAAATAGTAGGCCGGTCCGCTGCCGGACACCGCGGTAACCGCATCGATCAGGGATTCCTCTTCGACCCAACGGGTCAGGCCTACGGCCCGCAGGATGCTCTCCGCCTGGCTGCGCTGTTCCTCGCTGACGTTGTCCGAGGCGTACAGGCCGGTGGCTCCCGACTGGATCATGGCAGGCGTGTTCGGCATGCTGCGCACCAGTGACAGGTCCTCACCGAGCCATTCGCTCAGAGTGGCCAGGCGAATCCCCGCAGCGATGGAGATGATCAGAGGTTTCTGCTGATGAACAAGCTCCGCGATCTCCCGGCAAACCGCTTCCAGCACCTGGGGCTTGACCGCCAGGACCAGTATGTCCGCTCCCGCGAGGGCCTTGTGGTTATCCGTTTCGGCATGAATGCCATAGTTGGCAGCCAGCTGGCTCAGCTTTTCCCTGTCCGGATCGCTGACCGTGATGCGGTTGCGGTCGTAGCCGTCGGCGATCAATCCGGCTACCAGACTGGTTGCCATGTTGCCGCCACCTAGAAATGTGATGTTATTGTCGCTCATTCGCTTATTGGGGCCATCGGGTTGTAGTTGTCACTTATTATACTGTCGCGGGCCAAAGATTGCGGTACCGATACGGACCATCGTGGCACCTTCGCACACAGCGGCTTCCAGGTCGTCAGACATGCCCATGGAAAGCGTCTCCAGGGGCAGCGACCGGGTGCTCAGGCGATCCCTGAGGGCGCTCAGCTGTTGAAACGGCTGACGCGGATCGTCTCCCGGCCGGAGGGGCGCCGGTATGGTCATCAGCCCCCGAATCCGCAGGTTTTCCAATGCCTGGTAGGCGGGCAGCAATTCCTCCAGCGCCTCGGGTTCGTGACCGTCTTTGCTTGCCTCGCCGCTGGTGTTGACCTGCAGGCAGACATTCAACGGGGTCCTGGTTTCCGGCCGCTGTTCGTTGAGCCGGGTTGCGTGCTTCAGACTGGCGACACTGTGTACCCAGTCGAAATGTTCCGCGATCGGCCGGGTCTTGTTGCTCTGAATTCGACCGATAAAGTGCCAGCAGAGTTTCAGTGCCTGCAGTTCCTCAATCTTGCCCAGCGCCTCCTGCAGATAGTTCTCGCCGAACTGCACCTGACCCAGTTCGGCCAGAGTGCGGATCTCCTGCGCAGAGCGGGTCTTACTCACTGCCAGCAGTTCTACACTGCCGGTTTCACGTCCACAGGCCGCTTCGGCCTCTCGGATGCGTTGAAGTACCCCTCGATACCCTTGTGTGGGATCCTGATCATGGCTGGGTGGGTTGTTTGTCACGTTGTTCAGATGCGGTTTATTGATGCAGAGCGGTTTTTTTCCGCGGCTAGTAGTATATTATTTTCTCATGTAAGGACAGGCAGTTGCCATTTCAAGTAATGGTCAAGGCCGGTTGAGCTGATCGATGAATCGGAGCCCGACACTGCGGGATTGTCCCTGATGTATTGCAGTCTCTGGTGCCTATGATATTCCAGTAATCTCTGTGAAAACCATAGCCCGGTTGAATACGGGGCTTCGAAGATGCGGTTCGATCACCCGGGAGCTCATCCCGCTGTTCCGGGGCAGACCACCCGGGCACCGGGTGACAGGGTGACTAAACTTATCCGTGTGATCGTCGATACAGAAACAAGCCTTAGTGGCTCATAAGACAGTAAAAACCGTAAGCGCACCCAGCTGTGCCAGGATCCGTTAGGGCACGAGTTGCCCGGTGAAATTGGGGGAATGAATGGATATCGCTGAACTCTTGGCTTTCAGTGTCAAACACAACGCATCCGACTTGCACCTGTCAGCCGGCCTGCCGCCGATGATTCGCGTCGACGGTGACATTCGACGCATCAACGTGCCGGCGCTTGAACACAAGGTGGTGCATGCGCTGGTGTACGACATTATGAACGACAAGCAGCGCAAGGACTTCGAGGAGTTCCTGGAGAACGACTTCTCCTTCGAGATCCCGGGGCTGGCGCGTTTCCGTGTCAACGCCTTCAATCAGGCCCGCGGTGCCTCAGCGGTATTTCGTACCATCCCTTCAAAGGTGCTGACCCTGGATGACCTGGGATGTCCGCCGATCTTCAAGGAGATCGTGGATGTGCCGCGTGGTCTGGTGCTGGTCACCGGACCGACGGGTTCGGGTAAGTCCACCACCCTTGCCGCGATGATGGATTACAAGAACGACAATGACTACTCCCACATTCTCACCATCGAAGATCCGATCGAGTTTGTTCACAACAGCAAGAAGTGCCTGATCAATCAGCGCGAGGTACACCGCGATACCCTGGGTTTTGCCGAGGCGCTGCGATCCGCGTTGCGTGAAGACCCGGACATCATTCTGGTAGGCGAGTTGCGTGACCTTGAAACCATCCGCCTGGCACTCACCGCCGCGGAAACCGGGCATCTGGTATTCGGCACCCTGCATACCAGTTCCGCCGCCAAGACCATCGATCGTATCATCGATGTGTTCCCCGCAGGCGAGAAGTCGATGGTCCGTTCCATGCTTTCCGAGTCCCTGCGCGCGGTCATCGCCCAGACCCTGTTAAAAAAGATCGGCGGCGGTCGTATTGCCGGATGGGAGATCATGATCGGTACTCCGGCCATCCGTAACCTGATTCGCGAAGACAAGGTGGCGCAGATGTATTCGGCGATTCAGACCGGCCAGGCAGCGGGTATGACCACCATGGACCAGGCACTCAAGGAGTTGGTGCAACGGGGTGTGGTCAGCCGGCTCGATGCCAAGGCGAAGGCGCAGAACAAGGACCAGTTTTAACAGAGGACAGGATGCACGCCTCTCCGGCCTGGCAGTTCATGCAGGGCGGATCGTTGGACAATGCGGGTAGATGCCTGCGACAGATATTGAGAGGAAACGCGAATGGAGCTGAATTCACTCCTGTCCATGATGGTCAAGAACAAGGCCTCGGATCTCTTCATCACGGCGGGTCGTGAGCCGTCGATCAAGGTCAATGGAAAGATCCATTCCGTCAACAAGAATCCGCTCACCGCGCAGCAGACCAAATCCCTGGCCTACAGCATCATGACCGATGCCCAGCAACGGGAGTTTGACGAGACCAAGGAGTGCAACTTCGCGATCAGCGCCAAGCGCATCGGCCGCTTCCGCGTGAGCGCCTTTATCCAGCGTGACGCGGTGGGGATGGTGTTGCGCCGCATCGAAACCAATATTCCCACCCTGGATTCACTTTACCTGCCGCCCATCATTCAGGATCTGTCCATGGCGAAGCGTGGCCTGGTGATCTTTGTAGGTGCGACCGGTACCGGTAAATCGACCTCCCTGGCGGCCATGATCGGATATCGCAACAATCACGGTGACGGTCATATCATCAGTATCGAGGACCCTATCGAGTACATGCATGACCACAATCGCTGCATCATCACCCAGCGTGAAGTCGGCATCGATACCGAGTCTTACCCAATCGCCTTGAAGAACACCCTGCGCCAGGCCCCGGATGTGATCCTGATCGGCGAAATTCGCACCCGTGAAACCATGGAACATGCGATCACCTTTGCCGAGACCGGCCATCTGTGTCTGTCCACTCTGCATGCCAACAACGCCAACCAGGCCCTCGACCGGATCATCCATTTCTTCCCGGAAGAGTACCGCGAGCAGATCCTCATGGATCTGTCACTCAATCTCAAGGCCGTCATCGCCCAGCAGCTGATCCCCAAATCCGATGGGAATGGGCGTCGCGCGGCCATCGAGGTGATGCTGAACAGTCCTCTGGCGGCTGAAATGATCCGTAAGGGAGAGGTTCACAAGCTCAAGGAGCTAATGAAGCGCTCCACGGAAATGGGCATGATCACCTTCGATCAACACCTTTACCAGCTCTACGAAGAGGGTGTCATCAGCTACGAAAACGCGCTGGCCTATGCCGACTCCGCAAACGATGTGCGTCTGATGATCAAGCTGGGTGCGAACCGGGCCCAGGATTCTCTG
Organism: Candidatus Thiodiazotropha sp.; assembly: GCA_040506775.1. Classification (GTDB taxonomy): domain Bacteria; phylum Pseudomonadota; class Gammaproteobacteria; order Chromatiales; family Chromatiaceae; genus Thiodiazotropha. The sequence continues at coordinate 22,519 of JBEVWC010000020.1, read as the reverse complement.
GTGGACGGGCTGGATGGGATCACGTTGATGGACGGAAAAAACTGATCGGTATCGTATTGCCTGCCAGATACCCGACTCAAACGCAGGTGTCCGTGGATGACCCAAAGGGTTTGGTTTACTGTGTTTGGGATCCTGGCGTTCTTTATGCAAATCCGCAAGCATCAGAAGCTGACAGACTTGGTCAGGGCTGAAATCAGCTCATAGGTGATTCTTATTCCCAGGACGGGAGCGAAAGCACATGTGTCAGCGTCTGTGAAGGAACTCACCCATCAGGCCGTCATCGTGCAAGAGAGCGCCAGGGTAGAGTGTTTACATGTGATTCCGCTTGGCCCGCCTGGAACGCAGGATGTTCGCCTGCCGTACCCGCCGATCACGTGGAAATCGGATCGGCTGCTCAGGCGAGGAATTCCTCGGTCAGTTTGTACTGGTTTTCCGCCTCATTCGCGACACCGCCCTCATCCTTCAGAATCATTTCACAGTTTTTAGCCATCCGCGCCTGCATCGCGGTCTTCCAGGCGGCCTTTGCGCTTTGGTCATCTTCTGAGCTGAGCGCGGCCGCAGCGGCAGAGGCGACGAAATGCTCGGCCTGGGCGCCCCAGTCCGCGTCCTGACCGCAGGCGGTATAGGTCTGGGTGGCGAAGGCCTTGACGGCCTTGTAGACATCCTCCAATTCCTGGGCGGATAGGGATGTATCCGAGGTGGCCTTGATAGCCCGGGAGATTCGCGGGTCGGAACTCAGGTGGGCAACGCTGGCGATGAATTTCCCTGCAAGTTCGCGCTGCTGATCCGGTTTCAGCTGGTTGATGGCATCGCGAAAACTCTGATCGTTGTTGATATGGCTCGGCATGTGATACCTCCAGGCGGAAGTCGGGAAACAGGCCTGAACAGTGACTGATCCGGTGAGGCGTCCTTCAGGTCTTACTCCGGGGCCGGGACTGAGTCACTGCACGGGTTGATCTATTCATCATAGATTCCCTTCATTTTTTTTCTGATGATCCAGATCATTATAGATGGATTGATGCATCTGCCAACTCACCGAGGGTGCCTGGATGGCAAGCGCAGGATGAACAGATCATGGAATCCCGGGAGGGGTATGACAGGCAGTTCCGTCCTTATCAAGGAGCCCGTGCAGGGTGGATGGGCTCAACCGGGTTGGTTAAGCAGGGCGGCAGTATCCGGGTGATCCGCCTTCTGCGCCCATTCCCGGGCTGTGAGACCGTCGAAATCCCGGATTTGCATGTCCGGATGATATTTCAAGAGTGCCTCGACCGAAGCGGAATGACCCTGTTTGGCCGCCCATATGAGGGCAGTCCAGCCTCCGGTCACCTCAATCTGGTTAATGTTCGCGCCGTGCTGCAACAGCAGTTCCACGATCTCCGCGTGATTGTTCGACGCCGCCAGCATCAGTGCCGAGTACCCCCCTTTGTCCAGTTGATTGACATCCGCGCCTGCCTCAAGGAGGCGCTGGGCAGCCTCGAAATGGCCGTTCAGGGCCGCTTTCATCAAAGGGGTCCAGAGACAGGCATCCTTGACATCGACGGGGCTGTTTTCGTCGAGTAGCTTGCGGATGGTGGGGAGATCACCACTCTCGGCTGCGCTGAGCAGGGGAGGAGAGAGGCTGTCGTCCGCCTCCTGATCGTTCGGTTGGTCGGAGCATGCGCTGAGCAATATAAGCATCAGCCCGATCAAGGTAATAAGCGATTTCATGTGAGCGGTCCAAAATATGACCCCTCCATTCTCAATAACCGGCTCGAGGTCTCAATGCGGAAACGCAATCACTCTTTGTCCGGCGTGCGCTTGGGCCCCAGAAAGTGGTTGGGGAAAGGGGTGATGTTGGAATCCGAGTCGATCTCGATGATTTTCCCGGGTCCGTGGTCCTTTTTTTCCACTTCGTCGATACGGATCACCGCGTGGATGGGAATGCGGGTGCGCTGGACGCCGGAAAACTCCTCTTTGAGCTTTTCCGCGGAGGGGTCGACGACCAGGGAACTGGTTTCCTGGAAGATCAGGTCCTCGACCTCGACGAAACCATACAGTTCACCCTGGCGAACCGTTCGCGCAAAGATTTCGTAGACCTTTCCCTGATTCAGAAAAACGATTTTGAACAAGCGCATGGTGACAGGCATGAAGATTCGGTGCGGATTGGAGCCGATGAGCGGAATCGAACCGCTGACCTACTGATTACGAATCAGTTGCTCTACCGACTGAGCTACATCGGCTGGAAGCCGGCCATTATAGACGCGGCCAGACGCCCGGGTCTACACCTGCCGGACCAGGGAGAACCGCCTTTTGAGGCGATTTTGTGGCCAGGGAAATCACCCGGAAGGCAGCTCGTCCCGGTCGGCGGACAGGCGGTAGGGTTCTGGGGGAAGGATCGGGTCGCGTTCCACTACCAGGTCGGCGATGAGGCGGCAGGACGCGGGTCCGAGCACCACGCCGTTACGGAAATGACCGGCATTGATGTACAGGCCCGGGATTTGTGGAACAGGCCCGATGTATGGGATGCCCGCCGGTGACCCGGGGCGCAGTCCCGCCCAGTGGTGTTCGATCTCAGCCTCAGCGAGTTCCGGAAAATGGTTGAGCGCATAGTCCCGCAGCGATTGCTTGGCCTGTTCGCTGGTCTGCTTGTCAAAGCCCCGGTGCTCCAGGGTGCTGCCGATCAGGATGCGTCCGTCGCGTCGGGGGATGACATAGCGGTTGTTGTGCAGGGTGATGCGTTTAATGCGCTCCGGACGATGACGAAAAATGATCATCTGACCGAGTACAGGTTCAATGGCCGGAGCCATTGCCAGTTGCTTCAGCAGTTTGCCGCTCCATGCGCCCGCGCAGATGATCACCCTCTGTGCACGATACTGCCCGCTTGGGGTCGTGACGCCAGCAACCCGGTTGTGCTCTGTAATCAGGCCAGTGACGGTTTGGTCCTGAATGATGGTTACTCCCTCACTGAGGGAGGCGTACAGGGATTTAACCAGACGGGGATTGCGAATCTGCCCGACTTTGGGCATCCAGATGGCATCCCCAGTAGCGTGACTGAGTGCCGGTTCACAGGTCTCGATATGTTGAGAGTCGATCAACTCCAGTGTTTGATCGTGTCGTCGAGACCAGTCCAGTGCCCACTCGGAATCATCGGGATTCAGCACCAGCAGTCCGCTTGGGGTGAGTTCCGGGTCAATACCGCTCTCCCGGGTGAGTCGGGCGGCGAGATCGGGATAGGCCTGTTGGCTCCAGCGGGCGAGGGCGGTGACCGGGTCCGGGTAACGCCAGGGGTAGAGCGGGGACAGTATTCCCCCGCCGGCCCAGGAGGATTCGCGGCCGACCCGGCCTGCTTCGAGCAGGGTGACGTGCATGCCGGCATCGTGCAGCTCTTTGGCAGTGAGCATACCCATGAGGCCGCCGCCGACGATCAGGCAGTCTGTCATGTGGCGTTCGTTCGTCTGGATTTGTTAATCAAGATCCTCATCTTAGCAGGCATGGATTCCGCAGTATAATCGCCGGGTTTCGTCCTGTACCCGGCGACCGGGTGCCACTATTTCCAGCCCTCAACCCATCCGCCCTCATTACGCTCTTTCAGGCCGGTGGAGTGGAGGCGGTAGCCTGTGACGGTATCCTGATTTTGTCCGCCTCTGTTGGTGGGGGTGATCTCAAGTGTGTAACAGTTACCGATGTTCAGGCAGGGTCCTGCGGTGATCCGCAGGTTGTCGTAGTACCTTTCTGGACTTTCGGTATCAATACCCGCTTCAGCTGGGTCTATGGTGTACGTCGCATGAGTGGATCGGTAGATTTCCAGCTTCTGCGCGGCTTGCATCAGTGTCTTCATGCCATCGTTTCTATGGCCCTTTCGGACATAGTCCTGATAGCTTGGAAACGCGATCGCCGCCAATATACCGACGATCGCTACTACGATCATGAGCTCGACCAGGGTGAAACCTGATTGCCGTACGCGTTGCACGCTCATTCGATCACCTCTTCCCACCAGATGGGTATCAGCTGCATCGGCCATTCGGTTACCTCTTCCAGGCCGACCATGGCCTTGACCACCGAACCCAGCATGCCTTGACCGGCATCAGGGAAGACCAGAGTCGGAGTCGGCGGCATTCCGAGCATGTTCAGGACTTTCGAACGGTCACCGCCGCTGAGCGTTGAGCTGTCCCCGCCCAGTCCGGCGAACATGGCCGTTCCATCGATCATGTTGATGGCGTAAAAGCGTGAAATGCCGGTTGCACCGCGTGCCTCGCAGACCGCCAGTTCCTCGTCCCGGGTGGCACTGAAGGTGGTGAACAACACTGCGTAGTTATAGAGCACAGCCTTGGAGAAAGATTTTTCGGAGGTTCTGAAGTCCAGATACCATCCTTGTGCTGACGCCAGGTTGCTGAGCGCGGTGGTTCTTTCATTGTCGCCGCCGTCCTGGATCAGGTTGTCGGTGACATCGTACAGATCACTGTTGGTTACCGCGACATAGGTTGCCGGAGCTGCCCAGACATTCGGATCCTTGATCATGTAGAAGCGGTCGGTCACCGTGGTGTCCAGCGGATTAGGCCGATTGCCCGTGCCAATCAGGATGGCGAGATACTGGATACCGTTGCGGTTGTAATAGCCAACTTCAGGCGTGTTGAAGAAGCGGCGGTACTGGGTGGCCGAACCTCCGTAGATGTCCGCAATGACACCACCTGTGAGGGATGAAGTCGCGTCTTCCGGTATGTCGATTCTGATGATACGTCCGCCGACGTCCGCCGCATACAGGCGATCAAGAATGCCGTTGCGGTCGATATCGAAGGGCAGTACGGTAGCGGCCAGGGCGTTATCCATTCCGGATACGCCGGTGGTGCTGTTGGAGATCTTTCGTACCAGGGTGCCATCCAGCGCATTGACGATGAAGATTGCGTTACCTTCGTCGTCGTCGGCTCTCGTTGTGGCGGTATCCTGGTCGGTATCATAACCACCGCCAAATACCAGTACATCCATGATGCTGCCGCCGACATACATGCGTGTCAACAGGGGTTTTGACCAGGTTTGACCCAGGCCGTCGAAACTGTCACCGGTATTGGACGTATCGGGATCGGTGATCTGGGAGACGAAGGTCGGCTCGAGCCTGTCGGTGATGTTCAGCATGTAGTAGCTTTTACCACCCCGGCGCATGCCGACGATGAGCATTTTCTGACCATGCGTTTCGTAGATGGTCATCGGACCATCGAGCCCGTAGTAGGGGACCGCGGATTCACTGTTTGATTTGATGATGGCGATGTCGGGAAGCAGATCCTGCGGCATGAAGGCCCAGAGTTCCTCGCCGGTTTCCGCGTCAATGGCTTCGAGTACGCCCTCGCTGGTCGGCATGTAGATGACGGAGTCGTTATTTCCGTAATCCACTACGGCAGGTTGGGTATGGATGGGCGCGCCCATCACACCTTCCCGCGAGGCCAAAGGTTCCTCATCGCCAACCGGTGCGGGTGCGGTCCAGTTCCAGGTCATCCAGTTGATCAGGTCTTCACGCTGCACGTCGGTACCGACATTCAGCATTTCGTTGGTGATGGTGTTGGTGGTGACCCGGTTGGTTGCGCTGGATAAGGGAAGACTCTCATCTATGTTCGTGAACAGCATCCGGGTGCTGCCATCTGTGCCCATATGAGCCGCCGCGCCGTTGACAAGTGGCTGGCCGCCGTCATTGGAGGTACTCCAATGATCCGTTGAACTGACGAACTCGTAGCGTTCATTGACGATCGGTCGGTCATTGGCGTCGAGAAGTTCAATCTCAGTGGAACCCCCGTTATCAACCGCACGGATGGTGTAGCTTTTCAGATTACCTTTCCAGAAGCGTGTTGCGGTGGGTTCGAACATCGGCACATAGATCAGGTTACCGCTCACGGCAGCGTTATCCTGGTTGAAGGGGATGACCGGGGCCGTGTAGGTGTACGGGATCGACTGCTGGGCTTCGGTCAGGATCGATTCGAAGGCAGTTACCAGGTCTCCCGCGCTTCTGGCGGGGTAAAATTGGCCTCCGCCTTCGCGGGATATTGATCTGAGAAACGCCTCGGTTGACGAAGTGGTGGCGAATCCGATGGTGTGGGTAATGATGTGCTGCTGATCGGTCCAGCCTTCGCCGGTTTCGAGATCGGTCGTGTTGGCCCATCCCGCGATTTCACGGGCGCAACGGCCGTCCTGATATCGGGATTCTGCGTCGCTGGCGCAATTGGTGCCTTCGTAGGATGTCAGGCCGTACCTCAACCCGGATGTGGGGCTGTTGGAGTTCGGTTCACCGTCTGACAGCAGTACGATGTGGTTCGGTTTGCACCAGTTATCCGCAGGGTCGCCGGCAATCGGCGAGGTCATGGTGTGGTTGTAATAGTCGGTAAAGGTCTGGTCATTGCGGAACCAGGCGACGGCGCTTTCCAGGGCCTTCACGGTCGGTGTGTAGTTAAGGGTGCGCAGGGCATCGATCCGGGATTGGAACAGGGCGGGGTTGTCTTCCACCAGTTGAAATTCGCCGGTATGGGCGACGAAGCGCAATGCGGTATTCTCTCCGCTGACGGTGGTATAGCCCATCATTGCTGCATTCACGCTCTGCATCGAGTCCTGACTGAAGATGTTGTTCATCGCTTCAACCAGAGCATCGCGGCGGGATACGCGGTTGTTATCGATGTCCAGGGCATCCCGGGTGCTCATACTGCCGGATTCGTCAAGCACGAACAGTACGTTGGGCGGTACCGGATCGGGTGGCTCATACAGGTAAATCTCAACGTCGTCCGCAAGTGCTGCACAACCGTATGTGGCGCTGATCAGCAGGGCGATCGCGCTGGCCTTCTTTGGCAATGAAATGTGTTTCTGGGTCTTCATGGTCAGGTGCTCCTGAATATCGCTTCACTGGGTGAAGAGAATGACTTGCGACCGATTGGTGGTCCTGGTGTTGCTTTGTCCGACATGTCCTTCGGCGGTGGCCATATAGGTAACAAACGCACTGTTCATCGGAAATCCGGATACATTAACACCCGGTTTGTCTGCATCCGCGGGTTCGTCTTTCTCCAGCATGTAGAGAAACCGCATGGTCAGATCCGCACTTAACTGTGGCATGTGATCCGCAATTTCCGGGGCAATGAAAAAATTCGCATTGAGTGCCTCGGCATCGGTGATGGGTGCCGGAACCTGCACAACAGGATTAGGCGCTGTGACCGTGGCAAGGGCACTCTCGGCGGCCTGAAAACTCAGTTCCTTGAACTGATGATTGACCGTGATCCTGGTGTCAAGATTCATGTTGTGCATCGCACTTACGCTGAGCAAGGTGATGATCAGCAGCATGATCAATGAAATGATCAGGGCGGCCCCTTGCTGTTTCGAGGGATGTGATCTGTTCATGTGTCGATACGTTGTCATGTTTACTGTCTCTGAACGATACCGTTCCGGTTTCTGAGCGAGATCGTGGTGCTGGAGGCCTTGTAGAAGAACTCTGTATCCGGTGCGTCATACTCGGCGCCCAGCAGGTCCAGGGTCTGGGGTTGGTTTTCCCTGAAATTGTTGGGTAACGGGTTGGCTGCGCCGGAGCCGGCAACCAGACCGATTCGCATGGAGACGACGAAGTTCCATTCTTCATTGTCCATGGCCGATGCACTGAGGTACTTGTCAGCAGCTGTATCCTCGTCGTCCCGGTCCATTCCGTACAGAACTCTCATCGCGACGATGTCGGATACCAGGGGCTGTTCATAATCCGGGAAAGGTCCCGTGGCAGCACAAACCAGTTCATTGTCGTCATTGATGTAAAATCTTACTGTGGCCGTGCCGCCACCGAGAGTTCCCGCCAGACCGCAGGGTGCGGGTCCGTCTGCGTAACGTATAGCAATGACGCTGTTGCCATTAGCATCGCTGTCGATATTGATGTAATCACCGGTCGCGGGAAAACTTCTGAAACCATTGTCGGCCCCTGAGGAGGGGTAAGCGTCGACGTTGTCATCCCTCTGAGGCACGCCTCTACCCGTCATGACGATCGTGCGTCTGAGGTCCTGTATGGCAAAGCGAAGGTTTTCCGTCGTGGCGGACATCGCGGTTCTGGCATTGAAACTGTTTTTGCTGTCAATGTAGACCGTGATGATGCCACTGATGAGAAACAGACCAATCGCGCTGGCCACCAGCAGGGAGATGATGGAAAAACCGGATTGAGAGGTGTTGATCGGTCTCATTATGCCCCTCCTCCAGGAGTGGAAATCGGCGCACCCGGTATGATCTGTGTGGAAACGGTCTGCATCACTGGGACGTCGTTTACCAGTTCCGGTGTCGGCCAACTTATGTCGATGGTCATTTGTTGCAAGGCCGGACACCCGCCCGGGCAGGTAATGGTCAAAGTGCTGCCGGGTGGATATTCATTTTCGACTTTGCAACTGACATCCCATACGTCGTACACCGCCATCTGATCGGGCGTGCAGTCCGATGCGGCCGCGGCACTACCGTCCGGCACCATTGCACAGATCGGATTGGGAGGATTGTCACAGCCGGTCGGATCGGTAGTGGCATAGGTGTTGAGTGCTGTGAGGTTTGCCCTGATTCGATCGGTCAAGGTGGAGGCCAGATCGACCGACCGGGCTCTGAAATTGGCATTACTCGAACCTTGCAAGGCGGTTACCTGCATAGCCGCTACGCCGAGCAGGCCGACGGCGATCACTATCGCTGCAATCAGCACTTCGATAAGGGTCATCCCTCGCGCGTATCGGAATCTCGGAACTTTGATTTCGGTTCTCATGGGCAGTTTCCATCGTCTGCAGATTTGGTGTACGGGCGACCGGTCAGGCTGATGCATACATAACCCTTTACTTCGCCGTCGTATTGGATCGTGACGGTTTCTTCGTTGGCGAGGTTGGCTCTGCCGCGGGCATTGTAAGCGACAGGGTTACCTGCGATGCTGATGTTTGCCCGGGTGGAGCGTTGATCTCTGATCATGTTGCCGCCCGAAGTGACCTGCCAACCGTTCGGCAGGGGAGTGAATGTCGTGTTCGTTTCAGTCCGGATCGCCTCGCCGCGGGCAAACAGCAGGCCATTCAGTACCTCGTTACTCGAGGTCGAGACGGCGTTACGTTCAATGGCGTCCCGAAAACTCGGAATGCCGATTGCGACCAGAACGGCGAGGATGACCACTGCGATCATCATTTCAATAACGGTGAATCCTTTTATTCGTTTCATTGAGTGACCTCGATTATTCTGACTAATAGCTTAGTTGAGTGGCTTAGCGGTTGGCATACCGCTCATCGGGCGAGCAGGCCCGGATATCCATAAAAACACCATTTATCGGTTGTTTAGGGGTCGGAGGAGGGGGTTCTGGTAAGGATTCCCGCGGATGAACAGGCGGTTTCGACGGGTTTTGGGAAGTGCAATCCGCTTCTTCGAGCGATTAGCCCATGAGGCTCTTGGGCAGAGCAAAAACCACTTTTTCCGGTTTTCCCTGGGTCTCAATCACGGATTTAGCTCCCCAGCTCTGTAACTGCTTTATAACACTTTCGACCAGCACTTCAGGCGCCGAGGCGCCGGCCGTGACGCCAATACGTTGCTTACCTGCGAGCCATTGAGGGTCGATATCATCCGCCCCGTCGATCAGGTAGGCGGGCAGCCCATGTTTTTCCGCGATCTCCCTGAGTCGGTTGGAGTTGGAGCTGTTGGGTGATCCGACCACCAGTACCAGATCGCAGCTTCGGGCCAGTTCCTTGACCGCGTCCTGACGATTCTGCGTGGCATAACAGATATCATTTTTCTTCGGCCCGGTGATCTTGGGAAAGCGCTGCCGCAAAGCCTCGATGATCAGGCGGGTGTCGTCCATGGAGAGGGTGGTCTGGGTGACATAGGCAATCTTCTCCGGGTTGTCGATCTGCAGGCTTTCCACGTCCCCGGTGGTGACCACCAGGTGAATATGGGAGTGCTCGTTGTCCCGGGTGCACTGTCCCATGGTGCCCTCTACCTCCGGGTGGCCGCGGTGTCCGATCAGGATCACCTCATAGCCTTCCCTGCAGCGTCTGGCCACCTCCAGGTGAACCTTGGTGACCAGCGGACAGGTTGCGTCAAACACCTGCAGCTTGCGCTTTTCGGCCTCCTCCCGGACGGCCTGGGAGACCCCGTGGGCGCTGAAGATCACGCTGCAGCCGTCGGGTACGTGATCGAGTTCGTCGACGAAGATGGCGCCGCGTTCGCGGAGGGTTTCGACCACGAAGCGGTTGTGCACCACCTCATGACGGACATAGATCGGTGCGCCGAGCAGATCCAGGGCGCGTTCGACGATCTCAATGGCGCGGTCGACTCCGGCGCAGAATCCCCGGGGGTTGGCGAGTAAGATCTTCTGCATCGATTCAGTCCTGGTTTTCAACACTAATAATACTGACCCTGTAGAGAATGGGTTTGCCGCTCAGGGGATGATTGAAATCCACGAGCACCCGCTCAGCTTCGAGCTGTTTGATCACGCCCGGGATGGATTCGCCCTGATCGTTGCCGAAGGCGATGACCTGGGCCTCTGCCAAAGCCATGTCCGGGGGGAAAAGCTGCCGTTCCAACCAGAGGATGTTTTCCTCGTCCGGTGGGCCGTAAACCTCATCTCCGGACACCTCCAGGGTCTGTTCATCGCCCGCGTGAAGTCCCAGCAGGGCATATTCCAGCATCGGCTCCAGGGTACCGTCGCCGAGGGTGAACTCCAGCGGCTCATCCTGGTAGGTGGAGAGGGCTTCCGTACCATCCTTGAGGGATAGGGAAAAATGCATGCTGACCCGTGTGCCGGGCGTGATTTCTGCGGATCTGGGCATGCTTCAAGCCACTCCCGATGTTTCGTTTACGTTTTCCAGGGTGGGAAGTTCCAGTCCCAGCCGATGGGCGTGTTCCAGGGCCCTTTGCAGGCGCGCCGGTGCACTGCGGCCCATGCAGCGATGTTCCGGGTCTCCGTGAAAAGCTTCCACCAGGCTTTCGATCAGTCGTGTCGCATCCAGGGGGTTACGGGTCAGGGCCTCCTGTAATTGGATGACCTCACGCGCGACGCTTTGCGCAAACTCCCGGTGCTCGTTCCAGAGTTGCATGACAGTGCCGCCGGTGCGCAGACCGGCGATATTCGTGGTGAGGATATAGACATTCTTAACCACAAGTTGAAACAGCAGTTCCGCCTCGTCCTGTAAGACTCTGACCGGTATGCCGATGCCTTCCAGGGCATCACTCAACAGTTTGGCGCCTGGTCCGTAGGCGGGTGAGGCCATGATCACCTTGGCATCAGTGCCGGGTTTTTTCTCGAACCAGATGGATATCACGGTGGGTTGCGGTATGCCGGACCAGTCTTCTGGAAGCAGTTCATTCTGCAGCAGACACAACCGGGAGCGCCAGACTTCGGGAACCTCGTCAAGAACGCCGCTCAGGTCCTTTTCCCCGACCGCGATGACCACCAACTGGGGTGCCGGCAACATTTCGCAGAGATGTCGCATATCCGTGTCGCGGCCCACCGGGTGAACCGCATACCCCGCACGCAGAAACCCCTTGGCGAGAATGCCGCCGATCTCTCCGATGCCGATGAGAACAATGTCATGATTCATGATGGTTTGTGCTGTGGGTCCGATGCTTGAGTATCCGGCTCCGACCCGGGGCCAGGCTCAGGTTTTGATGGTATTTGGGATGGCTCATGATAGCGAATTTGCATATTTTTTATAACGGGCTAACATGTATTTAAACCATAGGTTTAACAAGGGTGGATATCACAATGAATAAAAAGGAAATTTTATCAGATACACAACTCCCGCTGTACGATGTGGAAGAGGTGTCGGCCGCGGAACTGATTGCCTACATGAAGCGCACCGCAACCCCTGCCCGGGAATCCACCGTGGTGCGCGCCCTTGAGCGGCTGGATGCCCTCTCGAAACGGGATATGACCCGGCACTGATGATTCACGGCGGTCACCGGTAGCTTAATGACTGTTCACCGGTCCGCAGAATAGCGGATCCAGGACACATGATTTCCCGGTGTTTTCTGGGTCATTGGTTTGAAGTGCACTCCGAACCCATTACTATGTGCTGATTACTCATTATCAGTGACGGAGTGTGAGCATGTTGATCGAGGGTCCTCTGAAGATTGGTGTACTGGACGATCCGCAACAACCCGGGCGTGAACTGCATATGGATTTCACATCCGAATTTCAGGCGCTCGAACCGGAAATCCAGACCGAAACCTTCAACCGTTATCTGCAAGTCCTGGAACAAAATATCGACACCCTGTCTGAGGACGACCCGAACCGCGCGGGTATGCTGATCGTCCAGCAGATTGCGGAGCAGTTGCTGCCGCACCTGGCCAATGGCGAACTGGAACTGTCTGAGACCATCATCGTCGAGATGGGACGTGACTACACCAGCGATTCGCTGATGGGCCTGCTCAATTCATGAGCCAGGCAAGCCCTGTCCTGGAGGGTACCCTCGAAAACTTCGACCGGCTCGTGGTGGAGAATTCCAAACGAGGCCTGGTGGTAGTGGATTTCTGGGCTCCCTGGGTGGGCCCTTCCCTGAAACAGCAGGAAATCTTTGCCCGCCTGGTGAAACAGTACCAGGGACGGTTCCTGCTGGTATCGGTGAACACGGATGAGCAAAAGCCCCTCGCACAGCGCTTTGGCGTGCGCAGTCTGCCGTCGTTCAAACTGTTCCTCAACGGACAGATCGTGGGCGAGTATCACGGGGTTCAGCCGGAAGCGGATTACCCGAAAATCATCGAGACCTACGTCTCGCGGCAGCTCGATCCGATCCATCGCCAGGCCATCGCAGCCTGGCAGTCGGGAGAGCCGGATCAGGCCCTGCAGATTCTGGCCAACGCGGTCATGGAGGATCCGCAGAATCTTGGCCACCCGGCGCTGATGGGCAAGATCCTGATCCGCCAGGAGCGCTATGCCGAGGCCCATGCCCTGTTGATGAGTCTGCCTGAAACGGCCCGGGAATCGGACGAGATCCGCGACCTTCTGACCCATGTGGACCTGGTGGTGACCGCGCAGTCCTCGGATGCGGCCGATGCCTTGAAGGCAAAGCTGGACAGCGATCCCGAAGACCCCTCACTGAGATATCAGCTGGCGGCTGTGGAACTGATGGACGACCAGCCGACCCAGGCTCTTGACCTGCTCCTTGAGATGACCCGGCGCCACAGCGCCTACCGCAACGGGATTGCGCGCAAGGCGATGAAGGTCATCCTGGACCGTATGGATGGTCAGGATCCCCAGGTCGCCCGTTACCGGCGGGAACTGTTCCGCCTCAACTACTGATCCGCATGTCACACAGCAGCAATATCGGTTTCGTTTCCCTGGGGTGCCCGAAGAACCTGGTGGACTCGGAGCGTATCCTCAGCCGTCTGCGGGCGGAGGGCTACGCGATTTCACCCAGCTACCAGGATGCGGATCTGATCATCGTCAACACCTGCGGGTTCATCAATTCCGCGGTCGAAGAGTCCCTGGAGGCGATCAGCGAAGCCTTCCAGGAGAATGGCCGGGTGATCGTCACCGGCTGCCTGGGCAAGGACGAAGCTAAGATTCGCGAGGTCTGCCCCCAGGTGCTGGCCGTGACTGGAGCGCATGCCTACGAGGCGGTTATGGAAGCGGTGCACCAGCACCTGCCGGCACCCCACGATCCCTTCACCAGTCTGGTGCCGCCCCAGGGGGTGCGTCTGACACCCGGGCACTACGCCTATCTGAAGATCTCAGAGGGCTGTAATCACCAATGCAGCTTCTGCATCATTCCCGATCTGCGCGGACCCCTGGTCAGCCGCCCCTTTCATGAAATCATGCAGGAGGCCGAGCGTCTGGTGGAATCCGGAGTGCGGGAACTGCTGATGGTCTCCCAGGATACCAGCGCCTACGGGGTGGATACCCGCTACCGGCCCGATTTCTGGGGAGGACGCCCCGTGCAGAGCCGAATTCGCGATCTGGCGGCGGCCCTTGGAGAGCTGCAGGCCTGGGTGAGACTGCACTATGTCTATCCCTATCCCCATGTGGACGACCTGATTCCTTTGATGGCCGAGGGACATATCCTGCCTTATCTCGACATGCCCCTGCAGCACGCCAACCTGCGGGTGCTCAAGGCGATGCGCCGTCCCGCGGCATCCGAACAGGTGTTGAAGCGGATTGCCCGCTGGCGTGCCGAGTGTCCTGAGTTGACCCTGCGCAGCACCTTTATCGTTGGATTCCCCGGCGAGACCGAGTCCGAGTTCGAAGAGTTGCTGGATTTCCTGCGAGAGGCGCGTCTCGACCGGGTGGGCTGTTTCAGCTACTCCCCGGTGGAAGGCGCGGCGGCGAATGCTTTACCGGATGCCGTGCCGGAAGCGGTCAAGGAGGAGCGACGCGCCCGTTTCATGCAGCTACAGGCGGAGATCAGCCGCGAACGTCTCGGCAGCCGGGTAGGCACTGAGCAGGTGGTACTGGTGGATGAAGTGCGGGACAAGCAGGTCGTGGCGCGCAGTTCCGCGGACGCACCGGAGATCGATGGTCAGGTGTTCATTCCGGGTAGCTGGGATCTGGATCCCGGGGATTTCATTCGGGTGCGTATCACCGGTGCGACCGCCCATGATCTGCAGGGGGTTCCGGTGGAGTACGAGGAGGCTTAGGGCCGCGGAAAAAACCAATCATCCCAATCCGGCGTATTTTGGGACATTTTTTGCGAGACCCGTAGGCGGATTGAATTTGGCGCGTCCCTGCGCCCTGCCAACCAAGGCTGTAATCGATTCAGTCGGTCAAATGTGCGTGATCAGAACGCGGAACCGCTGTTTTTCCCCATCTTTTTGAGAATCGTGGCCAGAGGGCAGAAGCCGGTGAAGGCGGACTGCAGCAGATTCAGGCCGACGAAAGCGGTGAAATAGAGCCAGTAGGGGTGATGGATCTGGGAAAGGGTGACGCTCAACAGGATTGCAAAGCCGGCAAAGGCTAGGACAATGCGGTCGATATTCATGAATTTGCCTCTAAACTATCAGTATCAGGTTCGTAAGGTGTCATCCGAGCGTGCTCGGTTGACGGTCATAATGATCGCCACAGACTGCCTACGATCGAAAGTGCGCTGTATATTAGCACTATCTAATATTAAGTCAAGGGACCGCGGGTGTATCTCTTAATTGACTTCATTGCCACTCTGACCGGTGAAGATTCTGAAGGATCTGTTCTCACGCGGTACAACGGGAATCACACAGCTACGATCCTCCCGCCTGTGCCGTGCTTTGTCGAGGTATGGTCTGTGACCGGAATACGCTGATGTTTTCCCAGGTCGTTGAGACAGATCAGCAGAACGCACTGGTCCGGCAGCTCATCGCGAATCCCGGGGGGTTGGGTGCGGGGCAGGACTCTGTCGAGCATATCGAGACCCATATTTCCCATCTCCTGCTTGCCGGGGACTTTGTCTACAAGATCAAGAAGCCGGTGAATCTCGGGTTTCTCGATTTCTCCACCCTCGAAAAGCGTCGCCTGTGTTGCGAGGAAGAGGTTCGCCTGAATCGGCGTCTGGCGCCTGCACTCTATGTTGGCGTGGTCGGGATTGGCGGTGACGTGGATCAGCCGGAGGTGATCGAATCCGGAGAACCCCTGGAGTACGCGGTGAAAATGCGCCGCTTCCGTCAGGAGGATCTGCTTGACCGGCAAATGCTGGAACGGGATACGATTGATGAACTGGCAAGGCTGATCGCGGATTTTCATCAAACGGCCGAGGTCTGCTCGAATCCCGAATACACCGCCGTCGAAACCATCCTCAAGCCGATGCGGGACAACTTTCAGACCCTGCGGGCGCTGAAACAGCCGCTGTTACATGTGGAGCGGCTCAACCGCCTGCAGACCTGGCTGGATCAACAGGCGCTGCAACACCAGACACTGCTGGAGGAACGGGCTGAGAGCGGCCGGATACGGGAGTGTCATGGTGATCTACACCTTGGCAACATCACCCGCTTCGAGGGGCGTATCACCCCCTTCGACGGTATTGAATTCAATCCCGAGCTGCGTTGGATCGACACCCTCAACGATCTCGCTTTCCTGCTCATGGATCTGCAGTACCGGGGCATGAACGCAGCCTCCTCGCGCCTGTTGAACCAGTATCTGGCCTGCACCGGGGACTATGCCGGGTTGCCGTTGCTGAGTCTTTACCAGTGCTATCGCGCCATGGTGCGGGCCAAGGTGCATGCGATCCGGGCGTTTCAGCCGGGACTCTCAGCCCAGTCACAGAAGGCGCAACTCGAGGAGTATCAGCAGTACATCGAACTGGCGGAGGAGTTGACCCGGCATCCACCGGCTTCCCTGACCCTGACCCACGGGCTGTCCGGTTCCGGCAAGACCACCGTGAGTGACTGGATGTCGGAGCAACTGATGGCGATTCGCCTGCGCTCAGATGTGGAACGCAAACGTCTCTTCCCAAACACACGGGACGGGAAGGATGGGGACTCCGCTCAGCGCTATTCCGAGGCCGCGAACCGAACCACCTATGCGCATCTGAGCGGACAGGCGAAGCATCTGCTACAGGCGGGTTATTCGGTCATCGTGGATGCGGCGTTTCTGAAACAGTGGCAGCGGACACTCTTCCTGGAGATGGCCAGACGTCTCGGTGTCCCGGTGTTGATCGTGGATTGTCATGCCCGGGATGAAACCCTCGAGGCGCGTGTACTCAGACGCAGTCAGGCCGGTGAGGATGCATCCGAAGCGGATCTCTCAGTGCTTGAATTGCAGCGCCGAAGTTGTGAACAGCTGAACCCGGAAGAACAGTCCCGGGTGGTCCGGGTCGAGACCGAATCCTTTCCACCCCAGGGCTTCATGGCCACGCTGCTGCAACGATTCATGCAGGCTGACCGGGATCTCCATCCTTGAATCCCCATCAATAGAATCTCACCAGATTATCCAGCATGATCAGCCAGGCTGACACTCGATTCGAGAATTGGATCGTGGTATGAAAAGTGTTGAGTTGTGAGTGATGAGTTTTGAGTTTATGTGTTCGCTGCGCTCACGGATTCACTACCCCCTCTCCCTGGTCCTCTCCCGCAAGGGAGAGGGGGCTCAATACCGGGTCTGCGCATGCCTGACAGGTTTGGGTAATGCAATGTGATGTCGATAGGCGTTCCCATGCAGAGCATGGGTCGAAAAAACTCAACACTTAAAACGACTCCTTGAGGCGCATTCAATAGCCGTGTCTCAAGGGTAATCAGGTAATTTTAAAGGACAGGATTCGGCTTAACATGGCGCATCCAGATGCCGGGTTCATAATAATCAGATCACCATTGAGGCGGGCATGCGTTTTCCCCAGGTACCCATAGGTCAGAGTTTTTTCTTCGAAGGCCGGCGTTACACCAAAACCGGAATCATGACCGCCTCTGAAGAGGGCACGGGACGAAGTTGCATGATCCGCCGGTCTGCTGAAGTAACCCTACAGGATGAGAGCGGAAAACCGCGTGTTCAGCTCAAGCAGGATTTCTCCCGCGATGAAGTGCTGTCGATACTGCAAGGTTATCGGCAAAGGCTGTTGGCTAAGATGCAAGCCGGGGCGGATTCCTGGCAGGATGCGCAGGACCTGCTCAAGCGGGATGTGATCGATGAACAATTTCTGCAGGAGTTGTTTGACGGAGTCAGTGAAGACGCCTCGGCCGATTGAGGTTTGGTTGGGCCGGGTCACGTGAGTTAGGTCCTGTGATGCCTGATCGAGGCTGATTCATTCCCTGGCCCATTGCTTGATTCGGCATCGTTAAAAACCACTCTGTTCTGCAACTGAAAAATCAAAGCGCTGGATAAAATGCTATGACAACAATATTGCTCGATGGTAAAGCACTCGCGAAAAAGTTCGAACAGGAATTATCCGGAAGAGTTGCCGCTCTCAAGGCAAAAGGCCGTGGTGGTGAGCCACCCACACTGGCCACGATCCTTGTCGGAGACGACCCTGCGTCTGCGACCTACGTGAAGATGAAAGCCAATGCCTGTCAGCGTGTTGGCATGGGTTCTCTGAGTGTGGTTCTGCCCCAGGATACGACCACCCAGAGGCTTAAGGATGAAATTGAGCGTTTGAACAGGGATCCTGATGTTCACGGCATTCTTCTGCAACATCCCGTACCTTCACAGATCGATGAGAGAAGCTGTTTTGATGCAATCGATATTGGCAAGGATGTTGATGGAGTGACCTGCCTGGGATTCGGCCGGATGTCGATGAATGAACCGGCTTATGGCTGCGCAACGCCCAAAGGGATCATGCGTCTCCTGCAGGCCTATGAGATTCCCCTTGAGGGCAGGCATGCGGTGATTGTGGGTCGGAGCCCGATCCTGGGGAAACCCATGGCCATGATGCTGCTGAATGCCAATGCGACGGTAACCGTGTGTCATTCGAAAACCAAAGACCTACCGGGCATCATCAAAACAGCGGATGTCGTGGTAGGTGCACTGGGTAGACGGGAATATATCAAAGCAGAGTGGGTCAAGGATGGCGCAGTGGTTGTGGATGCGGGTTATCACCCGGGAGGCGTTGGGGATATCGAGATGGCCCCGCTTATCGATCGTGTCAGTGCCTATACGCCGGTGCCCGGCGGTGTGGGTCCCATGACTATCAATACGCTCATTTATCAATGCGTCGAGGCGGGTGAGAAAACCCTGGGTGCGTGTGGTGAGGTTTGATCAAAAGATGCCTTCGTCCCAGTAGGGCTGGTCGCCGTACAGATCGCGAAGGTAGTCCGCGAACGCCCGTACCCGCTGTGGAATGAAGCGGCGATTGGGATAGATGGCATAAGCGGTTGCGGCCGGACTCTGGTAATCCTCGAGGATTCGTACCAGGCGTCCCTCGAGAATCGCCTGATAGGCGATGAAGGTGGGTGTCAGACAGATGCCGTGTCCCGCGGCCGCGGCCTCCAGCAGAATCTGACCATTGTTCGCCTGCATGCGTAATGGGATGCGTATGTTCAGGCCACGTCCTGTGCTGTCGATAAAACGCCACTTCTGGGGTTCCGGCATGTTGCTGTAGCAAAGTCCCTGGTGCTGCTCCAGATCCTGGGGGGTTTGCGGAATACCGTGTTTTGCCAGATAGCCGGGGCTGGCGCAGGCCAGCAGGCGGATCGGCGCCAACGGGCGCGCCACCATACTGGAGTCGGCCAATTCCCCGATGCGCAGGGCCAGATCGATGCCCTCCTGTATCAGATTGACCTCACTGTCGTTGAAATCCGCATCCAGTATCACCTTGGGGTGCTGCTCCATGAAGGCCGTCAATGCGGGAGCCAGATGCAGCTGACCGAACGTCAGCGGGGCGGCGAGGCGGATCCGCCCGCTGAGCTCCTGTTGCGCCTGGGAGACTGACTGTTCCGCGTCTGACAGATCTTCCAGGACCTGTACCGCACGGGGGTAGAAGGCGCGACCCGCCTCGGTCAAGGACAGCTGGCGCGTGGTGCGATGCAGCAGCAGGGCGCCCAGGTGATCCTCGAGTTCGGAGACCCGTCGGCTGATTACCGACTTGCCAATGCCCAGTCGCTCAGCCGCGGTGCTGAAGCGGCCCGATTCGACCACGGCAACAAAGCTTTCCAAGGATTCCAGACGGTTCATGACGGGTTGATTGTTGCTGAAATTGCAATAGTGATTCCTGAATATTGGTCTTTATCCCTGAAATATGCAATCTAAAATCCTACTTAACTACTCATGAATTACTGCCTTTGGGCACAGGAGGCTGACATGCAGGCCGTGACGCAACTGAATCGAAACGTGATCCGGATTCTGCCCGGACTCGAGACCTCGGATGGCGCCGGGGTGCGTTTGACCCGTCTCATCGGTGGTCCGCAACTGCCCCAGCTGGATCCCTTCCTGATGCTGGATCATTTCCGCTCCGATGACCCGGATGATTATATCGCCGGTTTTCCGCCGCATCCCCACCGGGGATTCGAGACCGTCACCTACCTGCTCGCCGGGGAGATGGCGCACAAGGACAACGCGGGGCACAGCGGCACACTTTCGGCAGGAGGCGTGCAGTGGATGACCGCGGGCCGGGGCATCGTGCATTCCGAGATGCCGCGTCAGCGGGAGGGGCTGCTGGCCGGATTTCAGCTGTGGGTGAATCTGCCCTCGACGCACAAGATGAACGCTCCCCGTTATCAGGAGTTCGAGCGGGACGAGGTGGCCCTGGAATCCCGCGACAACGGCACCGAGATCCGGGTCGTTGCGGGTGAGACCTCCCTGGGTACCCAGGGGCCGGTTCGGGAACTGGTGACCCCGGTGATCTTCTTTGACGTGACACTGCCCGCCGGAGAGGAACTGATTGAACCGGTCAGCGCGGATTTTCAGGGTTTCCTGTATCCGGTGGACGGTCTGATCCGGGTCGACGGGGTGAGTATCAAACCCCATCATCTGGCCGTCATGGGCGAGGGGGAACGTATTGAAGTCAAGGCCGATGAAACCAGCCGTTTTCTGCTCATCGCGGGTATGCCGTTACGTGAACCCGTGGCACGCCGTGGTCCGTTTGTGATGAACAACGAAGCGGAGCTCAGGCAGGCTTTTCAGGACTACCAGGAGGGTCGTTTCTGATGCACGTCTTCAATCATCGACAAGGCTATGGCGCGGTGGCCATCGCGCTGCACTGGGGGGTCGCCCTGACCGTCTACGGCATGTTCGGACTGGGTCTGTGGATGCGCAGTCTCGGCTATTACGACACCTGGTACCGGTTGGGGCCCTGGTGGCACAAGGGGATCGGTGTGATGTTGTTCATGGTGCTGGCATTCCGTCTGGTATGGCGCCTGGTCAATCCCCGCCCGGAGCATCTGCAGACCCACCGCCCCTACGAACGGCTGGCGGCGGTATCGGCCCATGCACTGCTCTACCTGATTCTGTTCGCCATCATGTTCAGCGGTTATCTCATATCGACCGCGGATGGACGCGGACTGGAGGTATTCGACTGGTTTGAAGTGCCCGCGCTGATCAGCGGACGCGAACAACAGGAGGAAATTGCGGGCAAGGTGCATCTGTATCTCGCCTGGAGCGTGGTGGTGCTCTCAGTGCTGCATGCCCTGGCGGCATTGAAACATCACTGGATCGACCGTGACCGTACCCTGATGCGCATGTTCGGGCGCTAACCGGTCGGAACCTGCATTTACGTTGAAGAATTCACAACCGAAGGAGACGTCGTTATGACTACCGTCGCAATTGTTTATCACAGTGGCTATGGCCACACCAAGCGCCAGGCCGAGGCCGTATGGGCCGGCGCCAAGTCTGTCTCCGGGGTGGAAGCCCTGTTACTCACGGTCGAGGAGGCCGGGGCCGATCTCGACCGGCTGGATGCCGCGGATGCCATCATATTCGGTGCGCCCACCTACATGGGCAGCATGTCCGCCGGTATGAAAACCTTCCTCGAGGCGGCGGCGGGCAAGTGGTTTACCCAGGCCTGGAAGGACAAGGTGGCGGGTGCCTTCACCAACTCGAGTTCCTTCTCCGGAGACAAACTCAACACCCTGGTGGGTCTGATGATCAACGCCATGCAGCAGGGCATGATCTTTGTCAGTCTGGGCCTGCATCCCGCGGCCAGTAATCCGGACAGCATGAACAGTCTTGAGGGTCCCGGACCCGAGGTCACCAACCGGGTGGGTTCCTATATCGGTCCCATGGCCGCCAGTTTCCAGGTGGATCCGTCCGCTGCACCGTCGAGCGGTGACCTGGCGACCGCGGAGTCCTATGGCGCCCGGGTTGCCACCATTACCCAGCAATTCAAGCGCGGTCGTGAGGCCGCATGACCCACATCGGGTTACACGTTTTTCTCAACCACTTGGAGGAATATCCAATGATTCGCAAAACCCTTGTTCTGTTATTACTTGCCACCCTGTGGGTGCCGTCCGTGAATGCCGAAGACTACACCATTGACCGGCAGGGTACCCATGCCTTTATCCAGTTCCGTATCCAGCATCTGGGATACAGCTGGCTGTATGGCCGCTTCAATGATTTCAGCGGTAACTTCAGTTATGACGAAAAGAATCCCGCCGCCTCCAAGGTCAGCGTGGATATCGTTCCGGCCAGTGTCGATTCCAATCACGCCGAACGGGACAAACATCTGCGCAGCGAGGAGTTCCTCTACGTGGACAAATACCCCACCGCGAAATTCGTCTCCACTTCCTATGAAGAGAGCGCGGGCGGCAAGGCGGTACTCAAAGGTGATCTGACCTTGAGGGGGGTGACCAAGCCGGTGGTGATCGATGTGGAATCGATTGGCCATGGCAATGATCCCTGGGGCGGCTACCGTCGGGGGTTCCTGGGAACCACCACCATCTCCCTGGCGGATTTCGGTATCCCGTTTGATTTGGGGCCCGCTTCCCGGGATGTGGAGTTGGTGTTGTCGATTGAAGGCATCCGGCAGTGACACACTTGGGTGAGTTTTTAGTTATTAGTTTTTAGTTTTGAGTTGTGGCGTTCGCTTCGCTCACAGTTTGATTGATACCCCTCTCCCGCAAGGGGAGAGGGGAATCACGATTCAAGTGTGTGGCGTAACTGCTCAAATGTAGCCCGGGTGAAACGAAGTGTAACCCGGGATCCTGCAGAAACTGATCCAGATGGAAACAACACAAACCTTTCCGGGTAAACGTCCTCTCCCTTTGC
>JBEVWC010000013.1:0-271849 GCA_040506775.1 Candidatus Thiodiazotropha sp. | reverse complement strand
CTGATGGTGGTCCAGGACGACAACGGCGGTTGGCTCACCACCGAACTGATGGACCAGGTGGCCGCCTATCTGGATATGCCGCCGATTGCGGTCTATGAGGTGGCGACCTTCTACTCCATGTACGAACTCAAGCCGGTGGGCAAACACAAGATCTGTGTCTGCACCAACGTATCGTGCATGACCAACAAGGCGGATGTCATCGTCGAACACCTGGAGAAACGTCTCGGCATCGGCTTCGGCGAGGTGACCGAAGACGGTCTTTACTCCCTCAAAGAGGTGGAGTGTCTGGGCGCCTGCGGCGGGGCCCCGATGATGCAGATCGGCAAACAGTATTATGAGAACCTGACTCCGGAAATCGTCGACGCGATTCTGGACGGGCTGGAGTAAACCCCATGGTCAACGAAGTCTGTCTGCGTACCCTGGATCTGGAACGTCCCTGGCTGCTGGAACAGTATGAAAGCCGGGGCGGCTATCAGATGCTCAAGCAGGTGCTGAGCGAGAAACGCGCGCCCGAGGCGATCATCGAAGAGGTCAAGAAATCCGGACTGCGCGGTCGCGGCGGGGCGGGATTCCCCACCGGGCTGAAGTGGAGTTTCATCTCCCGCAACGCGCCAGGTCAGAAATATGTGGTATGCAACTCGGATGAGGGCGAACCGGGCACCTTCAAGGACCGGGATATCCTGCGCTACAACCCTCATCAACTGATCGAGGGCATGATCCTGGCGGGTTACGCGATCGGCGCGACCCGGGGTTACAACTATATCCGCGGCGAATTCTGGGAACCCTACGAACGCTTCGAGCATGCCCTGAAAGAGGCCCGTGAAGCGGGTTACCTGGGGGAGAATCTGCTCGGCTCCGGGTTCGATTTCGAACTCCACACCCATCTGGGTGCCGGGGCTTACATCTGCGGTGAAGAGACCGCGCTGCTCGAGTCCATCGAAGGAAAGAAAGGGCAGCCCCGCTACAAGCCGCCGTTTCCCGCCCACTTCGGACTTTATGGCCGTCCCACGATCATCAACAACACCGAGAGTCTCGCCTCCATACCGGTGATTCTTGAGAAAGGCGGTGAGTGGTTTTCCGACCTGGGCGTGAAGAACAGCGGCGGATCGAAGCTCTTTTCCATCTCCGGGAACATCAACAACCCGGGGGTGTTCGAGATCCCCATGGGCACGCCTTTCTCGACCCTGCTGGAGATGGCGGGAGGCATGAAGGACGGGCGCAAGATCAAGGCGGTGATCCCGGGTGGTTCCTCCGCACCGGTGATTCCGGGGGATCAGATGATGGACCTGAGTATGGACTACGATTCGATTGCCGGAGCCGGTTCCATGCTGGGGTCCGGTGCGGTCATCGTACTCGACGACACCAACTGCATGGTGAAGATCCTGGAACGCATGTCCTACTTCTATCATGAGGAGTCCTGCGGTCAGTGCACACCCTGCCGGGAGGGCACCGGCTGGCTCTATCGGATCGTTCACCGGATCGAGACCGGCCAGGGCCGCCAGGAGGATCTGGACCTGCTCGACGACATCGCTGACAAGATCAGCGGTAAAACCATCTGTGCGCTGGGCGATGCCGCCGCCATGCCGGTACAGGGCATGTTGCGCCACTACCGGGATGAGTTCCAATATCACATCGACCACAAGCGCTGCATGGTCGGGGTTGGCTAGAGACACAAACCACGATGACAGATAACACAGTCACCATCGAAGTAAACGGGCAGGTGCTGCAGGCTACGGCAGGGACCATGCTGATTGAAGTCACCGACGCGGCCGGCATCAAGATTCCCCGTTTCTGTTATCACAAGAAGCTCTCGGTGGCCGCCAACTGCCGCATGTGCCTGGTGGAAGTGGAGAAGGCGCCCAAGCCATTACCGGCCTGTGCGACCCCCGTGAGCGACGGAATGAAGGTCCATACCCGCTCCCCCAAAGCCCTGGCGGCACAGAAGGGGACCATGGAGTTTCTGCTGATCAACCATCCACTCGACTGCCCCATCTGCGATCAGGGCGGTGAGTGTGAACTTCAGGACGTGGCCATGGGTTACGGCCGGGACGTGACCCGTTACGGCGAAGGCAAGCGGGTGGTGGCCGACAAGAACCTGGGACCGCTGATCGCCACCGATATGACCCGCTGCATCCACTGCACCCGTTGCGTGCGCTTCGGTGAAGAGATCGCAGGCCTGCGGGAACTCGGTGCAACCGGTCGCGGCGAACACACCCTGATCGGCACCTATGTGGAGAAGAGCGTCGGCTCGGAACTCTCGGGCAATGTGATCGATCTCTGCCCGGTGGGGGCTTTGACCTCCAAACCCTATCGTTTCAGCGCCCGCGCCTGGGAACTGACCCAGGTCGATTCGGTGGCGCCCCATGACAGCCTGGGTTCCAATCTGAATCTGCATCTGCGTGGCAACACGGTGATGCGTGTGCATCCCCGGGACAACGAGTCGATCAACGAGACCTGGATCTCGGACCGGGACCGTTTCAGCTACGAGGGGCTCTACAGTGAGGAGCGCCTGACCCGGCCGATGATCAAGCAGGGTGGCGAATGGAAAACCGTAGCCTGGGATCAGGCCTTGGAAGCGGTGGCCAGGAAGTTCAAGGAAATAGGTGACGGGGAACAGCTCGGTGCCCTTGCGACACCCACGGCGACCCTGGAAGAGCTCTACCTGCTGCAGAAACTGATGCGCGGTATGGGCTGTGCGAATGTCGACACCCGCACCCGTCAGGGGGATTTCCGTCTCGATGAGACCCAGCAGGGCGTCCACTGGCTGGGCCTCGACCTGAGCGACATCGATCAGCTGCAGTCCGTGCTGGTGATCGGTGGCAATCTGCGCAAGGAGCAGCCGATTCTTGCCCACCGGGTACGCAAGGCCGCGTTGGCCGGTGCCGCGGTGCATTACCTGAATCCTTTGCAGGTACCCCTGAACCATGCGGCTTCCCAGTCGGCCTGTCTCCCCAGCGAGTGGGTCTCCCGGCTGGCCGGGGTGGCCAAGGCGGCGGGCGTCAAAGCCAGTGGTGCTGCCGCCGCATGGTTGAAGTCCGCCAAGCCGGACGATTTCGCCAAGCAGGCCGCGGAGAGTCTGAAAAACTCGGACAAGGCGATGATCATGCTGGGCGATCTGGCCCAGGCGCATCCTGACTTTGCCACCCTGGCGGTGCTCGGGGAGAAACTCGCGCAGGCTACCGGCGCGGTGTTCTCCATCCTGCCCAGCGCGGCCAACAGTGTGGGTGCTCAGTTGGTCGGAGCGGTGCCTCACCTGAGCTGCGGCGGAACGCCTGCGGAGGAGGGTGCGCGCGGGCTCAACGCTCTGAGCATGCTCAAGCTGCCACGCCGGGGTTACCTGCTGATGGGTGTCGAGCCCGGAATCGATTTCTGGAACGGCGCGCTGTCCACCAGCGCCCTGCAGAGCGCCGATCTGGTGGTGGCGCTGAGCGCCTTCCGCAGTGCCGAACTCGAAGAGTGCGCCGATATCCTGCTGCCCATGGCCAGCTTTGCCGAAACCTCGGGTAGCTACGTCAACGCCGCGGGGTGCTGGCAACAGAGCCGGGGGGCCGTGCGTCCCCAGGGTGAGAGCCGGCCCGCCTGGAAGATCCTGCGGGTATTGGGCAATCTGCTGGACCAGCCCGGTTTCGACTATACCGATTCGACCCAGATCCTCGACGAGGTTCGCGGGTTGTGCGAGTCGGCCAAGCTGGATAACCATCAGGCTGAACCGGCGGGACTTGAACAGCAGCTCGTTTCCGGCACTCTGCAACGGGGCGGCGATATTCCCCTGTATGCCAGCGATGCCCTGGTGCGCCGGGCGGCTGCCCTGCAGCAGACCCGGGATGCGGGGCAGGAGACGATTCGTCTGCATCCCCAGGAGGCGCGGAAGCTGGGACTTGAGGGGATCGGCCAGGTTCGGGTGAAACAGAACGGCAATCAGGTGGATCTGCCCCTCGAGTTGGATGAGACCATACCCGAAGGGTGTGCCTGGATTTCCGCCGGGCTGAAACGCACCGCCTTGCTTGGGCAGCCCTATGGCGAAGTGACCGTGGAGAAAGCATAACCGATGGAACTCTTCAGCAGCCTATGGGAAGCGCTTCCCTCCGAACTTCAATATCTGATCTGGACCCTGATCAAGATCATCGTGATCGTGGCTCCGATGATGTTGGCGGTCGCCTATTTCACCTATGCCGAGCGCAAGATCATCGGTTATATGCAGGTGCGTGTCGGGCCCAACCGGGTGGGACCCAAGGGTTGGCTGCAGCCCATCGCAGATGCGCTGAAGCTGATGTTCAAGGAGATCGTCATCCCGTCCCGGGCCAACAAGTTCCTGTTTCTCATGGCCCCGGCGATCACCCTGGGACCGGCGCTCGCCGCCTGGGCAGTGTTCCCGTTCAATGAAAAACTGGTGTTGGCGGACATCAATGCCGGGTTGCTGTACATCCTCGCTTTGACCTCGGTGGGTGTCTACGGGGTGATCATCGGCGGCTGGGCATCCAACTCCAAATACGCCTTTCTCGGCGCCATGCGCTCCGCTGCGCAGATCGTGGCTTACGAAATCGCCATGGGCTTCGCCCTGGTGGGGGTGCTGGTCGCCGCCGGCAGTCTCAATCTTGGGGAGATCATCAAGGCTCAGGAGGGCGGGCTGTTTTCCTGGTTCTGGCTGCCTCTGCTGCCCCTGTTCGTGGTCTATGTGATCTCCGGTGTGGCGGAAACCAACCGCGCCCCGTTCGATGTGGCCGAGGGTGAATCCGAGATCGTCGCAGGCTTCCACGTGGAGTACTCCGGCATGACCTTCGCCGTGTTCTTCCTTGCGGAATACGCCAATATGATTCTGATCTCCGCGCTGACCGCGGTGATGTTTTTCGGCGGCTGGCTCTCACCTTTTCAGGGTTGGCCGGTGCTTGGCGCCCTCACCGACTGGGTGCCCGGTTTCATCTGGCTGGTAATCAAGACCGCCTTTTTCATGTTCCTGTTCCTCTGGCTGCGTGCCACCTTCCCCCGATACCGCTATGACCAGATCATGCGCCTGGGCTGGAAGGTTTTTATCCCGATCACTATCGTCTGGATCGCGGTCGTCGGACTTGCCGTGGTCTATAAGATGCCCTGGTGGTTCGATTGAGGTCACCCATGAACGTATTCGTCAATTACTTCAAGAGTCTTTTCCTGCTGGAACTGTTCCGTGGTCTGAGCGTCACCGGACGTTACCTGTTCCGCAAGAAATTCACCATCATGTACCCGGAGGAGAAGGCTCCGGTATCGCCCCGCTTCCGTGGGCTGCATGCGCTGCGCCGTTATCCGAACGGCGAGGAACGCTGCATCGCCTGCAAGCTTTGCGAAGCGACCTGTCCGGCCCTCGCGATCACCATCGAGGCGGAACCCCGGGCGGACGGCTCGCGCCGCACCACCCGGTACGATATCGATCTGTTCAAGTGCATCTATTGCGGCTACTGCCAGGAGGCCTGCCCGGTGGATGCGATCGTCGAGACCCGGGTCTACGAATACCACTTCGAAAACCGGGGCGAGAACATCATGACCAAAGAGAAACTGCTGGCGGTGGGCGACAAGTATGAGTCCCAGTTGGCAGCGGATATCGAGGCACAGGCGAATGTACGCTGATCATCGGCCAACCATGAGTAACCCAGGCAACCCTCTATGACACTTGAAAAGCTGATCTTCTACGTGCTCGCAGCGGTGATCGTGGTTTCCGCAACCATGGTGGTGACCCGGCGTAACCCGGTGCACTCGGCGCTGTTCCTGATCCTCACCTTCGTCGCCAGCAGCGGCGTGTGGCTGCTCGCCGAGGCGGAATTCCTCGCCATCGCCCTGGTGCTGGTGTATGTCGGCGCGGTGATGGTGCTGTTCCTGTTCGTGCTGATGATGCTGGACATCGATCTGGCGGTGCTGCGGGCCGGTTTCATCAAGATGCTGCCGTTGGGCATCATCATGGCGCTGGCCATGGCGGCGGAACTGATTCTGGTGGTGGGGCCGAAAAACTTCGGCCTGGACGTGTATGCGGCACCCGCCCGGCAGGCTGCGGATTACAGCAACACCGAGGCGCTCGGCAGCGTGCTCTATACCGTTTACATGTATCCCTTCGAAGTGGCCGCGGTGATTCTGCTGGTCGCCATCATCGCCGCGATTGGTTTGACCATGCGCCGGCGCACGGATACCAAATACCTCGACCCCTCCAAGCAGGTGCTGGTGAAACGCAATGACCGGGTTCGCCTCGTCTCCATGGACGCGGATAAAGGATAAGCACTAATGATCGCACTTTCAGATTATCTGACCCTGGGCGCCATCCTCTTCGCCATCAGCGTGGCGGGTATCTTCATCAACCGCAAGAACGTCATCATCCTGTTGATGTGCGTCGAGTTGATGTTGCTGGCAGTGAACATCAACTTCATCGCCTTCTCCCATTTTCTCGGGGATACGGCGGGACAGGTGTTCGTGTTTTTCATCCTCACCGTTGCGGCGGCTGAGGCGGCCATCGGCCTGGCGATCCTGGTGGTGCTGTTCCGCAGCAAGCAGAGCATCAACGTGCAGGATATGGATGCGCTGAAAGGGTAGGGACAAACAGTTCGCAAATGATTGCCTGTGACCCCGGTGGTTTACTGTGCGGTGTGTTTGCGGAACTCGGAATTAACAGAGACTTCGGTAAACCGGGTCGGCGAATCAGGGCTGTAACACAAGCCTCAGACGGGCGTTTACAGGCTCTGAGCGGCTGACCAAATAAAAGAAAACGGTTATGGAAAATATCTATCTGACAATTGTACTGGCACCGCTGATCGGGGCGATACTGGCCGGCTTTTTCGGCGCGAAACTGGGTCGCAAGGGCGCGCACTGGGTGACCAGTACGGGTGTCGGTGTCTCGGCGTTGCTCTCCCTGTATGTGCTGTACCGCTTTATCAACGGCAGCCTGGAGGTGTTCAACGGTCCCGTTTACACTTGGATGGTCAGCGACGGTCTGCATATGGAGGTGGGTTTCCTGGTTGATCAGCTCACCGCGGTGATGATCAGCGTGGTCACCTTCGTCTCGTTCTGCGTACACATCTACACCATAGGTTATATGGCCGATGACGAGCACAACTGGCCCAAGACCAGCCTCGCCGGGGTCAACTCCTACCAGCGTTTCTTCAGCTACATCTCCCTGTTCACCTTTTCCATGCTGATGCTGGTCATGTCCAACAACTTCCTGCAGCTGTTCTTCGGCTGGGAGGCAGTGGGCCTGGTCTCCTATCTGCTGATCGGTTTCTGGTCGGTGCGTCCCACCGCGATCTTCGCCAACCTGAAGGCCTTCCTGGTCAACCGGGTGGGGGACTTCGGTTTCATTCTCGGCATCGCCGCGGTGGCCATGTACACCAACAGCCTGGATTATGCCGAGGTGTTCGCCATGGCCCCGTCCCTGGCCGATACCCAGATTCAGATCTGGGGCGATGCCAGCTGGTCGCTGATGTCGGTGATCGGCATCCTGCTGTTCATCGGTGCGATGGGCAAGTCGGCCCAGGTGCCGCTGCATGTGTGGCTGCCGGACTCCATGGAGGGCCCGACCCCGATCTCCGCGCTGATCCACGCCGCCACCATGGTCACCGCCGGTATCTTCATGGTGGCGCGCATGTCGCCCCTGTATGAACTCTCCGAGACCGCACTCAGCTTCGTCCTGGTGATCGGCGCCACCACCGCCTTCTTCACCGGCCTGATCGGTATCGTGCAGAACGACATCAAGCGGGTGGTCGCCTATTCGACCCTCTCCCAGCTCGGCTACATGATGGTCGCCCTGGGCGCCTCGGCCTACGCCGCCGGCATCTTCCACCTGATGACCCATGCCTTCTTCAAGGCGCTGCTGTTCCTCGCCGCCGGTTCGGTGATCATCGGCATGCACCACGATCAGGACATCCGCAACATGGGTGGGGTGCGCAAATATATGCCCTGGACCTACTGGACCTCCCTGGTGGGTTCCCTGGCGCTGATCGGTTTCCCCGGGTTCTCCGGTTTCTTCTCCAAGGACGCGATCATCGAGGCGGTGCATCACTCCGAGATCGCCGGTGCCAGCTATGCCTACATTCTGGTGGTGGCCGGCGTGTTCGTCACCGCGTTGTACAGCTTCCGCATGTTCTTCCTGGTGTTTCACGGAGAGGGTCCCCGGGATGAGCATGCCAAGCACCACATCCACGAGTCTCCCAAGGTGGTGACCATTCCTCTGGTGCTGCTGGCGATTCCCTCGGTGTTCCTCGGTTACCTGACCATCGGCCCGATGCTGTTTGGTGACTGGTTCAAAGGGGTGCTGTATGTGTTGCCCGAGCACGATACCCTGGGTGAGATCGGTGCCCATTTCCACGGCGCCACAGGCTTTGTCCTGCACGGCATGATGGGACTGCCTTTCTACCTGGCCATGGGCGGCCTGTTCGTGGCCTGGTACATCTACATGAAGAACCCGGCCATTGCGGATACGGTCAAGACCGCCCTCGCGCCGGTGTACCGGCTGCTGGACAAGAAATACTGGTTTGACGAGGTCTACCAGGCGGTGTTCGGCGCCGGTAGCCGGGGTCTGGGCAAGTTTCTGTGGCTGGCGGGTGACCGGGGCCTGATCGACGGCCTGGCGGTCAATGGTTCCGCCTTCACGGTCGGCAAACTGGCTGCTCTGGTGCGCCATGTGCAGACCGGTTACCTGTATCACTACGCCATTGCCATGATTCTGGGTCTGCTGCTGTTGCTGACCTGGTTCATCTTTGTTTAAAGGACGTTGCGCATGATTGCCGATTGGCCCCTTCTGACCCTAACGATCTGGCTCCCCATCGTCGGCGGCTTCATGGTGCTTGCCAGTGGTGAGCGTGATGTGAACGCAACCAAGTGGACCGCCCTGATCATCGCCATCCTGACCTTCATCGTCAGTCTGCCCCTGTGGTTCGCCTTCGACACCGGCACCGCCGAGATGCAGTTTGTGGAGCGGGTGCCCTGGATTCCGGGATTCAATATTGAGTACTACCTGGGCATCGACGGCATCTCCATGCCCCTGATCGTGCTCACCACCTTCATTACTCCCCTGGTGGTGATCGCCGGGTGGGAAGTCATCAAGGTGCGTCCCTCCCAGTACATGGCCGCGTTCCTGATCATGGAAGGGGTGATGGTCGGTGTCTTCTGCGCCCTCGATGCGATGCTGTTCTACGTCTTCTGGGAGGCGATGCTGATCCCGATGTTCCTGATCATCGGTGTATGGGGCGGGCCGAAACGGGTCTACGCCACGATCAAGTTTTTCCTCTACACCTTTTTCGGCTCGGTGTTCATGCTGGTCGCGCTGATCTACATGTACTTCCAGTCGGGCAGCTTCGATATTCTCGGTTTCCATACCCTCAAGCTGAACCTGACCGAGCAGACCCTGATCTTCATCGCCTTCCTCATGGCCTTCGCGGTCAAGGTGCCCATGTGGCCGGTACACACCTGGTTGCCGGACGCCCACGTGGAGGCGCCCACCGGTGGTTCGGTGATCCTGGCGGCGATCATGCTGAAGATCGGCGGTTACGGGTTCCTGCGTTTCAGCCTGCCGATCACCCCGGACGCCAGCCACAGCCTGGACTGGCTGATCATCGGCATGTCCCTGATCGCGGTGGTCTACATCGGCTTCGTCGCGCTGATCCAGCAGGACATGAAAAAGCTCATCGCCTATTCATCCATCGCCCACATGGGCTTTGTCACCCTGGGCTTCTTCATCGTCTTCATCATCAGCCAGGAGAATGCAGGCAGCGGTGCGGCCCTGGGCATGCAGGGCGGAATGGTGCAGATGGTCTCCCACGGTTTCATCTCCGCCGCCATGTTCCTCTGTGTGGGGGTTCTCTATGATCGCCTGCACAGTCGTGAGATCGGCGCCTACGGCGGGGTGGTCAACACCATGCCGGTGTTCGCCGCGTTCATGGTGTTCTTCGCCATGGCCAATGCGGGCCTGCCCGGCACCTCCGGATTCGTCGGCGAGTTCATGGTCATCCTGGCCAGCTTCCGCGCCGACTTCTGGTATGCCTTCCTGGCCGCCACCACCCTGATCATTGGTGCCGCCTACACCCTGTGGATGGTCAAGCGGGTGGTGTTCGGTGAGGTCGCCAATGAGGGCGTGGCCTCACTGCAGGATATGAATCAACGTGAACTCATCGTGCTGGGTACCCTGGCAGTCGCCGTGCTGCTGCTGGGTCTGTGGCCGGCGCCCCTGGTGGAAGTGATGGATGCCTCCGTGAATAACCTGCTGCAGCACATCGCTGTTTCCAAGTTATAACCTGACGGAGCCGAACCGGTAGCAAACACATGCAATTCGACGCAACACAACTTATCCCGGTCCTGCCGGAAATCTCACTGCTGATCCTGGCCTGTCTGGTCCTGGTGGTCGACCTGTTCATCCGTGAAGAGCGTCGCATCGTCAGCTATGTGATCAGCCAGGTCGGGTTGTTGGTGACCCTGGCGATCACCCTGGCGGTTTCCCACCCCGAGGCGCAGATCGTGTTCGACGGCTCCTACATCCGCGACCCGATGAGCGATGTCCTGAAGATCGGCATCCTGGTGGTCAGTTTCATGGTCTTTCTGTATGCCAAGGATTACCTGAAGGAGCGGGGGCTGTTCAAGGGCGAGTTCTATACCCTGGGCCTGTTCGCGGTGCTGGGGATGTGCATCATGACCTCCGCCAACAGCTTCCTTACCATCTATCTGGGTCTGGAACTCCTGGCGTTGTGCCTGTACGCCCTGGTGGCGTTCAACCGGGATTCCCCCCAGGGCGCTGAGGCGGCGATGAAGTATTTCGTGCTGGGCGCCCTGGCCTCGGGCATGCTGCTGTACGGCATCTCCATGATCTATGGAGCCACCGGCACCCTGCGATTCGATGAACTGGCCCAGGTGGTCAGTGCCGGCGACCTGAACCAGATGGTGATGATCTTCGGTATCGTGTTCCTGGTGATTGGTCTGGCCTTCAAGCTGGGTGCGGTGCCGTTTCACATGTGGGCGCCGGACGTCTACCAGGGTGCGCCCACCGCGGTGACCCTGTTCCTCAGCAGTGTGCCCAAGATCGCCGCATTCGCCCTGGCCATGCGCTTGCTGGTAGACGGACTCTCCGGTCTGCATGGTGGTGTCAACGGGCCCTGGCAGGGCTGGCAGGGGATGCTCATCATCCTCGCGGTGCTCTCCATGGGTATCGGCAACCTGGTTGCGATCGCTCAGACCAATATCAAGCGCATGCTGGCCTACTCGACCATCTCCCATGTCGGTTTCATCATGCTGGGTATTCTCGCGGGTAATCAGGCCGGCTATACCGCGGCCATGTTCTATACCCTGGTCTACGCGCTGATGTCGGCGGGCGGTTTCGGCATCGTCATCGCCCTGAGCCGCAAAGGCTTCGAAGCGGAGAACCTGGAGGACTTCAAGGGTCTCAACCAGCGCAACCCCTGGTTTGCGGGCATGATGTTGCTGTTGATGTTCTCCATGGCCGGTGTGCCGCCCACAGTGGGCTTTTTCGCCAAGCTGTTCGTCCTGGAGGCCGTGGTCTCCGTGAACCTCACATGGCTGGCCCTGGTCGGTGTGGCCTTCTCGATCATTGGCGCCTTCTACTACATCCGCATCGTCAAACTGATGTACTTCGATCCGCCGGTGGATGAATCGCCCCTCAGTGTCGGTATCGACACCCAGGTGATGCTCTCCATCAACGGTCTGGCCATGCTGATCCTCGGCCTGTTCCCGGCGGGTCTGTTTGCACTCTGCGCCAACGCCATCGGCGGTTGAATCTCTCTCAAACCTCCCCAATCCAAAGCCTGTATAACAAACCACCCCGCAGGGGGTGGACAGGCTGAAACCCTCCGCTGCAAACGTCTCTCTGGTTCCGGTTATCAGTAAAGTCCTTTGGCTTTTCAGGACTTCAACGCCTGAACTTCAACAACATAACAATTATTTTACCGGAGGGGTTGTCATCCTGATGCAACCTATGTAGTATTGCGCACCTTGATGCGGGGTGGAGCAGTCTGGTAGCTCGTCGGGCTCATAACCCGAAGGTCGTAGGTTCAAATCCTGCCCCCGCTACCAATCAAAAACAAAAAGCCAATCACTTAGCGGTGATTGGCTTTTTTGTTTACAGCTGCATTTCCTGCGGCTGCCTGTATCAGGTGTTTTCCCTCTAAGTCTCACCCAGCTGTGAGTGGTTCAGCCATGCGGCTGCGGCTCAGGACCTATCCTTCTTCCTCAGTGTCTTATTCCAATCAAGGTGTAATTTTTTTTACCCTCCGAGGAAACGCAAATACTTCGAAAAAACCGAAGTAAAATGAAGCATCATTCGAATTTAAAAGGAAATCGCCGGACCCTAATATAAACCTCAACAGGATGAAATGATCCATTCAGAGGTAAATACAGATGTCTCAGGCGAATATTCCGAACATTTCAGCCCAGGAATACCTTCAGCGAATAGGCGAGGGTGATCCAATCACACTCATAGATGTGCGTAGTACCACGGAATACCGGGAGGGGCACATTCCCTCGGCGAAGCTGGTACCCCTCAACGAACTCACTGAAGAGGCCCTGCGCCAGGAACTTGATCATCAGCAGACTGACCGCGATATACCCATCGTATTTACCTGCCACAGTGGTTTTCGTGCACAGCAGGCCTATGAGCGTATGCGTACAGCAGGATACAGCAACCTGATGCTGCTGGAAGGCGGGAACGAAGCCTGGGAAAACGCCGGTTATCCACTGAAACGCTGTTCGCATGTGGTGTCACTGGAACGCCAGGTACAGATTGCCATCGGCAGTCTGCTGCTGTTGAAAGTGTTGTTCGGCTTCACGGTACACGAGATGTTTTTCCTGGCAGGCGCCGTGATCGGTGCCGGGCTGATCGTTGCGGGGGTGACCCGCTGGTGCGGACTGGCCCGGCTTATCGCGGCGATGCCTTGGAATCGTCGGTTGGGCTGTGACGGGAATGAACCCGCTTGACGGGTGGTTTGGGTAAATCTAGAGGAGACAATGCCATGATATTCCGCCAACTCTTTGACCGGGAATCTTCAACCTACACCTATCTGATTGCACCGCGTGACGGTGGTGAGGCCTTACTGATCGATCCGGTGGAAGCCAATGTGTCGCAGTATATCCAGCTGATCGAGGAACTGGATCTGAAACTGGTCCTGGCCGTGGATACCCATATCCATGCGGACCATGTGACAGGCCTTGGCATGCTCAGAGAAAGCACCGGTTGCGCCAGTGCCATGGGTGAGATGTCCAAAGCGGAGTGTGTCTCCCTGCGTTTCAGGGAGGGCGAGAAGCTCAAAGTGGGGGATATCCAACTCGATGTTCTGTACACCCCGGGGCATACGGATGATTCCTACAGTTTCGTCCTGCCGGATCGGGTGTTTACCGGAGATACCCTGTTGATTCGTGGTACCGGTCGAACCGATTTCCAGAACGGTGATCCGGGCGCGCAGTACGACAGTCTGTTCGGCAAGCTGCTGAAGTTGCCTGAGCAGACCCTTGTCTATCCCGCCCACGACTATCACGGGATGAGTGTGAGTACGATCAAGGAGGAGCAATGCCACAATCCCCGGCTGCAGGTGAGTGACAAGCGTGCCTATATCGATTTGATGAATGGCTTGAAACTCGATAATCCGAAGTTGATGGATATCGCGGTACCGGCTAACCGAAACTGTGGATTGAAATCGGTTGCTTGAACAATGTGGGACTAATTCGGCTGTATAGGAGACTGATCATGACTGTCGCAACGTTTCTTACCATGACACTTACCGGGAGTTTGATCCTGATGAAGCTTGGTCTGATGGTGTTCGCCATCATGCTGTTGGTGCGAGGATCAATGCGTGCACGTCATCCTGGCGCCATGGACCCGGACTGGCAGGAAAGGTCCATGGCACAAGGTGCGAGGGTCAATCGCCAGCAGATGACCTGACGCATGGGTCATGGACCGCGAATAGATGATGGGCTTCTTGATGAGAAGCCCAATTCTGGAGCTGGACGGAGGCTTGAATCCTTCCGTCTCCCCCTGTTCCTCGTCACAGCAGACTCACTGACTGCCTGGAAGATTCGAAAAATCTGAATATTCAAGGGCAGTTATCCGAGGGATGAACGAATCATTGTGGGTGATAATCAAAACCACACTACCTATGGAGATTTCCATGACGATCAGTCAATCGCTCTATGACCCATGTGAAGACTCGCTGGATGCCGCTATTGAACTTTTGACATCGATAGAGCCGACAGATGTTGGCATTACAAGTTGTTATATCGATATCGAATCAGGCATTGATGCCAGCCTTGAGGAAATTACAGCTGAGGCGAAAAGCATAGGGTCCGATCTCGATGAAACCGCCCGTTACGAACTCGACGATGCGCTGTCGCGGATCAAAGTTGCAGTTTGTGAGGAACAGGAACCTGAGGTTCGTGGGTTGGCGATATTCTCCCGGAGTATGATCGGTGGCAGGTTCTGGCAGGTAATACCGACCAGCCTGCCGTTTAGAAATCAGTTGACCTACTACCGGGTTCCGGACGTGAGACCTCTGCTGTCTCTCAGGGATGTCTGCAATGAACAGTTTGTGGTTTGGTCCACCTCTGGCGGTGTGGAGTTGCTGCGCTTCGGGGGAGGGAGTTCCCGAACCCTCGCCTGGATGGCTGAGTCGCAAATGCAACGACCTGAGGTGGAGGCGCTTGAAAGCCCGGTACTGAAGCCGATCATTGGAGCCGGACACCGGCGGTTTCACACGCTTGCGCGTAACACCCTGAGTCGTGTGTTGCGGCCGGTGAGAGGCCTTCATTTGGTCCTTGCGGGTGATCCGGCAAGGCTTGAGCAACTGGGTAAATGGCTGCCGGGAAGCATGCTGTCATCGGTCAGGCAACGGATACCTGTCTCGCCATACCTGTCGCGACACAAGGCCCTGAGACAAATTGCCGATCATGCGGCGTCGGGGGTTCGGGATGCGGTAGATGCCTTTGCCAATGCCTGTCTGCGGTTTCCGCATCTCAGCCGCTCCTGCGTGTCCGGTGCGAACAAAACGCTATCGGCCTTGTGTTCCCGATCGTTGGAACTCCTGTTCATATCCGGAGAGAAACGTTTTCTGTCCAGCAGGAAATCTTCGTCTGGGAAATCGAAACGCGCTGGCCTGAGTACACGGTCAGGACGACTCAGTGGAAATACCGGGATTTGGCATGCTGAAATCGAACTGAGCAGATTGGCCTGTCAGTTGCAGGTACCTGTTCTGGTCACTCACGCAACTCAGAGGGTGCTGAAAGACGGAGTTGGAGGCATTCATCGTAATCAGTATCCGAAGGCGGTGGAAACCTGCCATCCGCGCCTTGCCTATGGGTGCCGTTGACTCGATCAGCCGTTGATTGACAACCCGATATGGTGGGTGATGAGGATTCACCCATCATGTCTATCTCCATGAATCGGGTAAGTCAGTACAACGGACTGCACCTGACTCTGCTCAGAGTGGTACCGCCTGTTCTGCTATCAGGTTCGTGAACGCCGGTAGTGCTGATATTCAATTAGCGCCCCGCAACTGACGAGGGCAATCCGCTGAGAATCCAGGCACCATTTCCTGCACAGGTGCTGATCATTCATTACATGCAGAATGAGTTGCACAGACCGGGCAGGTCGGCTTAACTCTGTCTAGATGGGTGAAATGTGACTGTTCACTTCATATCAGAGTCCAGTTGACGGAAGTCATGACGAGTCGCCGTTTGGAGAAGGCATGCAAAACCTCAAGCTAAACCTGAAGCATTTACGCTATTTTTGGGCGGTGGCAAGTCATGGGACCATTGCAGAGGCATCCGAGGCCCTGTTTGTCACACCGCAGACGATTAGCGGACAGTTGAAAGAGCTTGAAACACAAATCGGTTCCGAGTTGTTTCGTAAAGAGGGCAGACGCCTGGGT
This sequence comes from Candidatus Thiodiazotropha sp., assembly GCA_040506775.1. Classification (GTDB taxonomy): domain Bacteria; phylum Pseudomonadota; class Gammaproteobacteria; order Chromatiales; family Chromatiaceae; genus Thiodiazotropha. The sequence goes on along the minus strand of JBEVWC010000013.1, from coordinate 255,977 downwards.
TTGACGGAAACCGGCCGCCTGGTTTTTTCCTATGCGGATGAGATGTTCCGCATCGGGATCGAACTCCAGGATGTGCTCTCCGGCAGAACCCAGGGCACATCCATCACGCTTAAGGTGGGTGTCGCCATGGTGGTGCCCAAGTTGCTCGCATACCGGGTCCTCGAACCCGTATTGAAGATGCAGGAACCGGTCAAGTTGATCTGCCATGAGGCGCCCCTGGTCGACCTGCTGGCTGATCTGTCGGTGCACAAACTCGACATGGTGCTCGCGGACAGTCCCATCAACCCAACACTGAATATCCGTGCCTACAACCATGCCTTGGGTAACAGTGGTATTTCATTTTTTGCGGCCCCCAAGGAAGCCAGAAAACTTCGCCGTAATTTTCCCGCCAGCCTGGATGGGGCCAACATGCTGATGCCCAGTGGGGGAAGCAGTTTGCGGCGAAACCTGGAGATCTGGTTTCAAAAACAGAAGATCGAACCGGCAGTGGTCGCCGAATTCGAAGACCGGGCGCTGATGAAGACCTTTGGTGAGCGGGGTACCGGTATTTTTACCTCGCCAACTGCCGTGGAACAGGATGTAATCGATAAGTATGGTGTAGAGGTCATTGGCAGGACGGATGATATAACGGAAAGTTTCTTTGTCATATCCCCCGAGCGGCACATCAAACATCCGGCCATCAATCTCATCACACAAGCGGCAAAGGCGGATCTGTTCCGTTGAGACCCATATGCGAAGCATCTGACATACAGATCTTCTATACTGAAATTGAGCAATTCCTTCGATGAGGTTCTGGAGAGAAGTTACCCTGTTGCTTAAGCAAATCCAAGCAGTTGGATTATAAAGGTAACCCCAGCAGGCTGTCAGGGAAAGGCCGTATTGCTTACTGGATATAAGATTAGTCTGTGGGTGGTATCTGGTTTCTGATCGCGATATCCAATCCGGACCAATTGGCATGTCGCGTGCCATAAGCAGACAACGTACACAGGAGGGAGTCGTACCATGTCCGAAAGTCATCTCATTTTTGTTCACGGTCTGGCCAATAAACCCCCGGTCGAGGATCTTCGCCGAATCTGGTTGGAGGCCCTTGCGGAACCCCATGATGGAGATGAAGGATTTGATCTCGGGGCGGTAGGTGTTCGTGATTACTTCGTGTACTGGGCTGACCTGTTTTACAAGCAACCGCTCGCCGCTGCCGATTATGAAAGTCGCAGTAATGAACTTCAGGACAGTGTGTCGGATCAGGTCGATCTGTCTGAAGACGAATGGATGCGCATCATGCGCGAGAAGTTTGACCTGGACGAGGATGAACCCTTCGATAATGCCCCTGTCGAGGCTACTGTTCAGCCTTACGAGCGAATCCCACTGCCGGGTTTCGCGAAGAAGAAAATCATGAAGCACTTTCTGCAGGAGGCCCATGACTACCTCTATAACAAGGATGGTATGCGCGACACCATTCGTCAGCGTGTCATGGATGCCCTGACCACTGCGAAAAATGCTGGCGGTCCGGTGGTGCTGGTCGGACACAGTCAGGGTACGTTTATCGCTTATGACGTGTTGACGGGTGTTCCCGATTGTCCCCAGATCGATGGTTTCATGACCTTTGGCAGTCCCCTGGGTATCGACGAGGTGCAGGATCGGTTGGTGTGGACGCGGGATAACGGTTTCCCGGAAAAAGTAACTGGAGACTGGGTCAACGTCTACGACCCGTTCGATGTGGTGGCGCGACTGGATCCAAAACTGGCGAACGATTTCAAAAGACAGGGTGAACCGGCAGTTATTGATCTCAAGGAGGAGAACTGGGGTACCTGGCGCCATTCCGCCACAAAATATCTGAAAGGGAACGGATTACGCGAGCATCTACGTCGACTTGCAGACAGGGACTAGCGGCAATGAGTGAAGATCCGTCACCCGAGATTTTTCTCGACCAGTTGGATGATGCCTTGCAAGCCTGCGAGTTTGATCGGGTTGGAGAGATGACTGCGTCCATCGACCCGGGGTTGTTTTCGGTCGATCAGGCAACCGTTGCATTGAACATGCTGCGCCGGAAACGGCGATTCTGTGAATTGGGGGGCATGGCCAATGCGTTCATCGCGTCCGGATTCGATGCGCCGGTCTTCAGGCGCCAGCTGGCCCAGGCCCTGATCGATCAGCACCGACTGGATATGGCGTGGCGGGTCCTTCAGGTATCCGATCGACAGGCGGCTGATGATGACCCGGAGCGTCCGGAGATAACCGGACTCATCGGACGCACATTCAAGCAGAAGTATGTGGAGGGCGGCGAGGCAGCGGACTTGCAAAAGGCGGTTTCAGCCTACCAAAGCGGTTGGGAACGCCGGCAGGGCGACTACCGTTGGCACGGAATCAATCTGGCCGCATTACTCAAGCGGGCCGAGCGGGATCATGTCAACGTGGATGCGCCTGTCCCGGCATCAACAATCGCAGCTGAAATTCTCACTGAAATTCAACGCAAGCGCCGAAACATGGAATTGACAGTCTGGGATTATGGTACGGCGATGGAGGCATCGTTCGCATTGGGTCAGGAGCAGGATGCGGTGAAGTGGGCCAGCCAGTATGTCCGTCATCCCGGAGCGGATGCGTTTGAATTGGGGGGTACCCTCAGGCAATTGCAGGAAGTGTGGGAGATCGATGATTCCGACCTCGGCCGACAGTTGATCCCGGTGTTTCAATACGAGTTGCTTCAGCGGGATGGCGGCAGGGTGTCGGCCAATGCGATGCTGGAGATAAAGAAGGACGCCTTTGAAGCCATTTATGGATCGGAAGCCTATGTCCGTATCGAGTGGTTACAGAGTCTGTCAGGTATCACGCAAGGGGTCGCCAGGGTTCACAATACAACAACCGGCGAGCCTTTCGGTACCGGGTTTGTCGTGAGGGGATCGGATCTCTGTCCCGCCTGGGGCGATGCACCCGTGTTCGTCACCAATGCTCACGTGGTGAGTGATCAGGCTGCCGATGAGTCACCCCTGGGGCCGGGGGATGCATCTGCGGAATTCACCCGGATGCCCGGGCGACCAAAAGCGGCATTGGGTGAAAAGCTGTTTCATTCGCCCAAAGTCAAGCTGGATTGCTGGATCTGCCGGATTGTTTTGCCGGACAGTACACCCCGACTGGGTACCACCTTCTACAATCCCCTGGTGCCCGCGTCGGGGGATCGACCTCAGCGTATCTACGTGATCGGGCATCCCAAGGGTGGCGATCTGGCTATTTCAATGTATGGCAATGACCTGGTGGGATATGAAATGCCCTATGTACACTACAAGAGTCCTACCGAGGGCGGTAGCTCCGGATCTCCCGTACTCAACCGAAGCTTGAAAACCTTCGCCCTGCACCACAAGACCCGGGAAGCCCTGAAAGTCAATGAAGGAGTTCTGCTGGAGCAAATCAAGCAGGGGATTTAGCGCGATGTCACCTCACTTCACCAAACAGTCAGCGGTGTCGATGCATACCGGGGTTTGTCCACTCTGAGTGCTGATCAGGCGCGGCGTATCGTTTTCAGATCCAGCATGGTCAGCAAACCCTTCGCTTTTGTCAGTAGCTCAGTACGGTGGGCCAGTCCGTTGGATCCCCCGGTAATCCGTTTGGTCATCTTTGTCACATCATCCTTGTCGGCGATCTTGTTGAGATTGTTCCGGTCCCAATAGAAGACTGCCGATTGTACGGCATATTCGGATGCCACCAGATCCGGGTCATCGACAATCCTCGGGTCCTCTATCCACTTTGCAAAAGCCTTGTAATTGTTCTTGCCGGTCAGTTGGATCAGGCCTCGACCCCGGTATTTCCACCCATCTCCGGATGCTTCGCCGCCATTACCCATGCGGTTTGAGTAGACCTTGTTGGCGATCTTCTCTGGTTGCCGGGCATAAGCGTCGGCGGCGTTATTGGTTTTGAAATATTTGCCGAAAACCGCGCGCAGTGCCTTTGCGGAGTAATTCAGATTCTCCATGTCATAGCGCAGAAATCCGGATTCGTGCAGGACTTGTGAGAAAAAGTGCGCCAGGCGGATTTTGGAATCGGCGATGCCGTATTTTGGCAATATCCGCTCCAGGTCATCAATGTATTGTTGCGCATCTGCTTGAGATACGCCCATCTCCATCAGCATTTCGACTCGGGTTTTCATGATGCCTCCAGGGGTAGTCCAGGTGTCATGGGAGTATTGTGCAATTCATTGCCTGCGTAACAGAAGTATATCCAAGGGTGAGGAATTTTCCCTGGACTCATCTGTGACTTATTTACATTGGCGGGCAGAAACAACTGTGATGCACTGTGTACCAGTAGGATGGTGTGCTGAATTCCTGGCACAACCATAAGCAGGCAGGCCGAAAAATATTCCATCATAGTGTACTCGATCATTGCGGGTACGTTGGACGGGGGTAGATATGGATCTGACCACTACATTAACCGGCGCACTTCCCGCGATCATTCTGATCAGCGCAGTACTCACCGCAGCACTGTCGGTTGTTTTATTGAAACTCTATCGTCGTGCGGTTATCCGCTCCATGGGAACCGGGGGAGCTGTGGAGCAGGTTGCGTCAGTTGATGCATCCGAAGTCCCTTCAAATCCACCACCCCTCTCGGTTAACTTCCTGAACAGCGGCGTCGGTCTGGGAGGGCGTGCGAAATCAGCATACGATCAGTCATCAAATGCGCTTCGGTGTCGAGGTCTCGTTTATGGGATTGCCGGAATCGTGTATGCCCTGATACTCAGTATGCCGTGGATGCTCACGGCCGAGGGTGGTTTTCCATTGATGCGTCTGATCTGGTTGTTCATCTGCTATGCGTGGCCGACCGTGATCGTGGTTATCATGGTGGCTGCATCGAGTAGGCATGATAAGCGTTGGTTATTGATCGGTTACATATCTCTGGTGGTCGTGGTTGGCGGAACTGTAATTGCAAGAAATCCGGATTCCTCTATAGGTCAACTGCTGTTTTTCTGGTTTTATGTCAATGCGGCGCCGACCCTGTTGCTCACCACTTTTCTCTGGCGTCGAATACGCGCGGTCGGACCATTGGTGCTCATCTTCATGGTGGCCGGTGTGACCGGTGCAGAAGTATTCTTATCGATAACCGGAAATAACGACGGGGTGGTGCGTGCGTTCGCTGCCTTTGGGTATATGCTTGGCCTTGATGTGAACACGGTCTTTTTATTGATAGTACTGCTGGGATTTGTTGCTTTAGGCTATTGGGGTTGGAGGTTACTCGGTCGTCTGGGCCATGCCTATCACTTGAAAGGTATGAGTGACCAGTCACTGCAGATCGATGCGCTGTGGCTCATGTTCGCGATTTTTCAGTCGATTACCCTGGTGTTTGAAGATTGGCTGTGGATTTTCACCGGCCCGGTTGCCTTTATTATTTATAAACTGATTACAGGTTATGGTTTCGGGCACTTTATGCCGATGAATAAAAACGATCGATCCCCGTCGTTGCTATTGTTGCGTGTCTTCGCTCTTGGACGCAGAAGTGAAGCACTCTTCGATCATCTTGCAAAGCGTTGGTTACAACTGGGTAGCATCGATATGATCGCTGGTCCCGATCTGGCGACATCCACGGTTGAACCCCATGAATTTCTGGATTTCGTAGGGGGGCATCTGTCACGAAGTTTTATCAACAATTCTGAAGATCTCAACAGTAGATTAGCGTTGAGAGATACGCAGCCCGACCCGGACGGACGTTTCAGAACCAATGAGTTTTTCTGTCGAAATGACACCTGGCAGATGTGTATGCAGCGTCTCGCGAAAGAGTCTGACGTGGTGTTGATGGATTTACGCAGTTTTGGCCCCAGCAATCAGGGCTGTCTCTGGGAGCTGGGCCAATTATTGGCAGGCATATCCCTGAAACGTGTCTTGTTCGTGATCGATGACACAACAGACCAGGATTATTTGAAACAGATGTTCCAGACCCTTTGGAGGCAGGTGCCGGTCAGTTCCCCGAATCTGAGCGAACAGGCTGCGCAAGTCAATGTGTTGATTCTTCCTGCTTCGAGTTCAATGGCTTCTGATCAAATGGAAAAGAGATTGTTTCAGGCTTGTTACCAACCGATGTAAATGCTGCGCAGATCTGTTGTAGTGGATTTCGACGCTGGTCCGGTCACACTGTCCTGCTAAATGCGGTATCCAGGTTCTTTGTTGGTGACATTCTGACAGGCAATTTGAACATCAGCCACATCTCGCGCCGGATCATCTATACTGGAATGGCATTCCTGGCCGAGCCCTCCTTTGCTGTTCCATGCTCGGTTGAAAGGAACCTGCTGTCTGTGCCGTGCCTGGCTTGGTGGGATCTGCCTCCCGCTGTTGAACACACTAAAACCTGATCATCCAAATAACGCGGAAGGATCCAGACATGAAATCAAGAACCTACCGGATTCGGGGTACAAGAGGCACTGTCGAAAATGTGCCGATGACATCCCAGGTCACCATTGAGTCACATAAACGCCTGATACCTGGCCGGGCCCGAGATGGGGTAACCGACGAACTAGATGTGAGTGCTGACGAGGTTGTCAGAGTGGAACTGCAGAATGGCTTTGTACACTGGATACGCGCAGACGATCTTGTGCGCGAATACGGTGAACACAGTGTCTCCCGGGACGGTGTCGATGTGTGGGAGGTGGAGAGTCTGATGCCGCGACTGGCTCGCCAGGATTCGGATGGTGAACGCGGTTTCCTGGGTATTGCGATCAAGGTGCTCGACTTTTTCGGTATCTCACTCGACAAGAAGATTGCAGAGGGACTCGGTAGTCTTGCCGAGCACAAACTTCTGAAGGGCAATAAACCAGGTTTCTACCGTTGTTCACTCAAAGATGAGTTCAGTCTCCAGCCGGTGGCAAAGAACACCAGAATACCGGTAAACAAAGGGCCAATTCTGGTATTTATTCATGGTACCGCATCGAGTTGCGAAGGAAGCTTCGGCAAACTTTGGGACCCCAAGAACCGGGCAGGGCTGGAGGCGCGTCAGCGTTTTACCCAGATCTATGATGATCGGGTATTTGCCTTGGAACATCTTAGCTTGACCCAAAGCCCGGTTATCAATGCCCTGGAACTGGCAAAGCGTCTGCCCAAGGGTGGCGAGATTCACCTGGTCAGTCACTCAAGGGGAGGGCTGGTAGGTGAGCTGTTATGTCTAAGCGGCTGCGATCAGCTGGAAAAACTCCTCGACAATGAAGGCATCACGCGACTTTTCGATGGAGACAACACCATCTGGGAACAACTGGGTCTCTCGCCGCTGGATGACAAGGCAATGGAACTGCGCAAGGCGGCCTACGAAAACGACCGGAAACATCTGGTTGATTTGGTAAGCCAGCTGAATGGCCGATTTAAGGTCAAGCGTTTCGTGCGCGTGGCCTGCCCCGCGCGTGGAACGACCCTGGCATCCGGTCGGCTCGACCGTTGGCTTTCGATGATCAGTTTTCTGCTCGACAAGGCCACCGGTGGCGGGTTGCTCGGCGATGGGGCGGATTTTCTTCTGTCCGTGATCAAGCAGCGTACGGATCCGCGAACCCTGCCTGGACTCGAAGCCATGATGCCGGGATCGGCACTGACCCGCCTGCTGCACTATCCACAGCTCGAGACGCGGGCTGATCTGTCGGTTATTTCCGGGGATATGGATGGTGGTTCGTTGTTTGAGCGCCTGAGTCTGAAACGCCTGGTCAGCAACTGGTTCTACAGTGCTGACAATGACCTGGTGGTGAATACAGGATCCATGTCGGGCGGCCTTAAGCGAATCGGCAGCGGGGCGCGCTATCGTAAGGCGCAGGGCCCGGAAGTGGATCACTTCAGCTATTTCGGTAATCGGGAGAGCATCCAGTGGCTGGTCTCGGGGCTCAGCCGGGGAGATGCAGATGATGGCGGTTTTCGACCTATTGAAGAGGCTCAGAAGGAGTCTCCAAGATGGCGTGATGCGGTGCTGCGCAGTCAGGCCAGCACCCGGCCTCAGCCATTGGCTGTAGTGCTTCCGGGGACAATGGGCAGTGAACTGGCGGTCAACGATGAACGGATCTGGCTCGATTACTTAAAGCTGTTCCTGGGTGGGCTGAAGAAGCTCGATATCAACGGCCGCGAACCGGTATCCACCACAAACAGGATACTGGATGACTTTTACGGCCCTTTGCTGGAATTCCTCGCCCGCACACACCGTGTGGAGGTCTTTGCCTATGACTGGCGGCGTTCTGTACGCGATGCCGCGGAACGCCTTGCTGACAGGCTCGAGATGCTGCTGCCGAGGGCGGAGAAGGAAGGTCAGCCGGTTCACCTGGTCGCCCATTCCATGGGGGGATTGGTGGTGCGGGCGCTGATTGCCGATACAAAACGCGGTAATGCGCTGTGGCGGCGCATCACCCGCCTGCCCAACAGCCGGCTGCTGATGTTGGGCACGCCCAACCTGGGCTCCTACGAAGCGGTGCGCTGGTTGACCGGCAACAATCCCACTCAGGCCAAGCTTTCGTTGCTGGATATCACGCAGAGTACAGTCGCCATAGTCAATCTGGTCAGGGAGTTCCCCGGCCTGCTGGAACTGCTGCCATTCGGGCCCCAGGATGTGGATTTCAGCGACACTCAGCAATGGCGAACCATCACCAAGACCCTCAACGCACGTTGGAAGACCGCCCGGGCGGCTGATCTGCGCGCAGTGAGCGAGACCTGGGATCGTCTGCGACAATCGCCACTGGATCCCGGGCACATGTGCTATGTCGCGGGATGCCAGCCGGCCACGGTGATCGGTTACAGGTTCGCGGAATATGAGGAACCCTGGTTGGTTGGGCGCAAACGCCTGGAATTCCTGGCAACCCCTGATGGTGATGGTACGGTCTCATGGGCATCCGGGAGATTGCCCGACATCGGGACCTGGTATGTGGAAGATACGGCACATGATGAGCTTTGTGCCCGACAAAAGGCCTTCTCCGGGTATCTGGAGTTACTCATGACCGGTACCACCAGGCGTTTACCCGAATCACCACCGAGAACCAGCCGGGAGGCAATGGGGGCAGAGCGGATATTCGTACTCCCCGCGTTACCTCCGGCCGACAGCATTCCCGGACCCGGTGATTTGCCGGGTTTCGGCTTTGGTGGTGGTGTGCGAATCGACGAAACCGATGTCCAGCCTGCGGCACCGGTTGTCGAGGTCACCATCAGCCATGGCGATCTCAGCTATGCCTGCTATCCGGTGATGGTCGGTCACTATATGGATGACTCAATACTCAGTGCCGAGGCGGTGCTGGACAGTGCCCTCGACGGAGCGCTCAAGAGCAGTCTCGATATGGGGCTCTACCCGGGGCGGCTGAATACCCACAGGGTGTTTTTCAACCACGATGCACAGGCCAAGCCTGCCGGTGCGCTGGTGGTCGGACTGGGACAGGTGGGTGAGTTGACGCCGGGTCTACTGCAGGCTGGAGTGACCAATACACTGCTGGAGTACGCGCTGCAACTCTCCCAGTGGCCGGACAGCCGTTTCGGTGAACCCGGAGCACCCCGCAATGCCTCGGTAACCTGTCTGCTGATCGGGACCAGCGCAGGTGGCATGACAACCAGCGATTCGATGGAAGCCATCCTGCGGGGGGCCAGGGATGCGAATCAGAAATTGATGCATGCCCATCTGGATAATCGGGTCACCATCGATCAGTTGGAGTTCATTGAACTGTATGAGGACATGGCCCTGATGGCGGTGGATGCCATGCGCACGATTCTTACAGATGGTGAGTTGGCCCAGGCGGTTCGCTGGACCGATCAGACGCTGAATCGCGGACAGGCAGGACGTAAACGCGCCTACTTTGACGAGTCACCGGGTTGGTGGCACCGTCTGGAGATCATCGAAGACGAGCATCAGCCGGACACCCTGTGTTTCAATTTCACCACCGACCGGGCTCGCGCCGAAGAGACATTGTCCCGGGGGCAATTGAAACTGGCGGAAAATTTTGTCCGCAAGGCATCGTCATCCGCACGATCCAACCAGGATGTCGCCATGACACTCTACGAGATTCTGCTGCCGGTGCGCATCCGTGAGCAGGCGCCAAGACAGACCGACCTGGTGTTGCTGGTGGACGAATTGTCCGCTCGTTTCCCCTGGGAACTGCTGGAGGATCGATGGGGCAGGGACCGGCGGCCGCCTTCGGTGCGGGCGGGGATGATCCGGCAGTTGAAAACCCAGGTCTTTCGTGAACGGCCACGGCACGGCAGTGGCGCAACCGCACTGGTCATAGGTCACCCCGATCTGAACGGATGGGAACTGTTCAGCGAGCTTCCCGGGGCGCGGCAGGAGGCACTGAGTGTCGCACAGAAGCTCTCGTTGGGCGGATATGAGGTCAAGGACTCTATCGATCAGCCTGCGGACAGCATACTTGAAGCCTTGCACAGTGATGCCTGGCGAATCCTGCATCTGTCCGGACATGGTGTCCATCAGTTCCCGCGGAACACAGACGACTCATCGTTTGTTCATGATCTCTACCAATCGACACAACCATCACACTACGACTCCGCGATCTCGGGAATGGTCATTGGGCGTGACATGCTGCTTACCCCGGGTGATGTGGAGCAGATGCGTTGGGTGCCTGAACTGGTTTTCATCAACTGTTGTCATCTGGGCAAGACGGGCAGTGAGCGTGAGTTCGACCGCGGCGGACTGGCGGCGAATCTTGGCGTGGCATTTATCCGTATGGGGGTTCGGGCTGTGGTGGCGGCAGGGTGGGCGGTTCATGATGATGCGGCACGAACCTTTGCCGAGACATTCTACCAACACATGCTTCAAGGAGAAGAGTTTGGCGAAGCCGTCAGGAGGTCCCGTGAGGAGACCCTGTTGAGATATCCAGATACAAATACCTGGGGCGCCTACCAGTGTTATGGAGATCACAGCTTCCGTCTGCATCGTGACAGCCGCAGCCACAACAGGAAACCCAAGCCATTCAGCTCGCCCAGCGAACTGATCATCGAACTCGAAAACCTGACGAGTGGATTGAAGGTGGGGGGTGAATATAAGGAGCAGAAACTTGAGGAAACGCTTGTAGGAATTCTCAAGCGTATTCCTGCTGAAAAGAGCGGGTCCTGGACGAAGCGGGCTGATGTCGCGGCTGCGATCGGACTGACCTGGGGCGAAGCCAGGCGTTGGGACGAGGCCATCGAGTGGTTGGAAAAGGCTCTACGAGGGGAGTCAGGAGATTGCCCTGTGCGCGCAGTGGAGCAGTGTGCCAATTACCGGGTGCGTCAGGCTGTGGAAGCGTGGATGCAGGTGAGAGGTGCCAATGGCAGAGAACAGGCGTCGAAGCGTAAGGAGATCATCCCGATCATCGAAGCCGCGATTGTTGAGATCGACACACTGTGTCAACGGGCGCCAACCATAGAGCGCTTGAATCTGCTCGGTTCAGCCTGCAAACGCCTGGCGCAGGTACAGAATAATAAAGCACTGCGTAAGGAGTCCCTGCAGAAGATGGCCAACTACTATCATGAGGGTTATGAACTCAGTGGCCGAAAGAGTACCTACGCCTATACCAACTGGGCGAGCGCTCTGATGTTGTTGCGTCGTCAGGGCCTGGCTGAAAAACTGCTGGATGAGCATGGACTCGTTGAGGATGCCACTCGTCTCAGGCAGGCACTGAAGATCAGGAATGATCGCAAACCCAATTTCTGGGACAGTGCCAGCCTTGCGGATATTGATCTGGTGCTGTTGCTCATCAGCAGTCACGACGACAGGCGGGACGGTTCGGCTTGTCAGGTGCTGGTTGATGGAATAACCGACATATACCAAAAGGCGGTGCAGAGGGGGGCGAGTCCCAGGGAGCGGGCTTCGATCATTGAGAATATCGATTTCCTGATTGATCTGATTGAGGGCGGTTCACCCTTGCAAGAGGATCTGATAAAGATCAGGGAGGCACTTTAGCGCGAATATCCCTCGTAAAGATCAGTCGGATTCCGGAGAAACAGGAATAGGTGCAGTTCCGTGGCGCGCATGTTCTGCTCAGAGAGCAAGCGCAAGATTTTGACCGGATTGGCTTTGAATGTTACAAAACCGCTGAGGGGGTTGTTATCGCCGGATTGATTGACTCGATGCGTCTGTCAGGAGCAGGAGAATCGGTGGGAGGCGATCAGATTTATCCTCTACAGCCAGCCAGTGTGGTTTAAATCAATTATGAGTGAAGCATGTGAATCAAAAATCACGATATAAGAAAAGGGCAGATGCCACCGTTATTGCTGTGAGAGTGAATCTCGAAACAGAGGGTTTCACATATCGGAAATGGGGTAGTTTGCAAACCTGTAAGCCAGGCGACTGGTTGGTCGACAACCAGGGTGACACTTACACGGTGGATGCGCAGACCTTCACAACGACCTATCGGGAGGTGACTCCTGGTGTCTATCGCAAGCATGCCGAGATTTGGGCGGAGGTCGCCGACCGTGATGGCGTGATACGAACCAAGGAGGGGGAAACGCACTACAAGTCGGGTGATTATATTGTATTCAATACTGATGATCCGGATGATCAGTATGCGGTTGAAAAGAAAGTATTCGAAGAACAGTATGAAAAAATCTGAGGGCATCAGATGCAATGTTGATGATCATTTACACCGAATAATGAACGATATGCGCAGTGAAGCCAGAAGAAGGCTCGTAATCAATTTTAATGAACTATCTAAGTTCAACCCAAGTTTCAGTTGATAATGAATGATCATATGAACGCTTCTGTTTTGAATGAAGCATAGAATTGTTGCAGACTGTCCGCATACATCGGTTTAGCGAGGTAATAACCCTGTACTTCATCACAGCCGATCTCCTTGAGAACACTCAGTTGTTCCGAATCTTCAACGCCTTCGCAAAGAACACTCTTACCCAGAGTTTTGGCCATACCGATTATCGAGCGTAATATTGCCTGATCGCTGTTGTTATGCGCAATATCCATGATAAATGTGCGATCAACTTTGAGAGTGTTTGCAGGAATCTGTTTGAGTCTGAAAAGCGAAGATTCACCTGTTCCAAAGTCATCGATGGAAATCGAAAATCCTGATGCAACCAGTTCGGTGTAGGTGTCAATGTAATCTGAATGTTCCAGGATCACGGTTTCAGTAATTTCAATTTCAATTTGCTCCGGATTTACCTCTTCCTGTTGAACGATACGCAACAGTTGAGTGGTGAAATCACTGCGCTTTAAAGACTGACTGTCAAGATTAATTGAGACTTTGCCAGGGTCAATGCCACTTTGGTTCCAGCTATGTATCTGTCTTGAAACCTGTCGGATAACAAACTCCGTAACAGCTGGCATCAAGCCTGAATCCTGTGCGATTGGCAGAAAGTCTGCAGGGCATATCAGACCTTTTGTGAAATGTTCCCATCGAATCAAGGCTTCACAACCAATGAGTTTCTGCGCTTTGAGGGAGAATTTCGGCTGGTAGGCCATGCGCAAATGCTTGTCCTCGCGCAAGGCATTTCTCAGATCTGATTCGATATGAAAGCGTACCTCGGCTTCGCGTGCCATATCCTCAGTGAAATAGCTGTAATTCCCCCGGCCCAGGTGCTTTGCGCGGTACATGGCGGCGTCCGCATTCTTCAGAAGAGAGATTGAATCATCACCATCATCAGGGTATAGACTGATGCCTATACTTGCGGAAACGTACAGTGATCGATCTTCAATGTGAAAAGGTTTACCCAGGGATTCCAGGAGTTTCTTGGCAACCCGGGCAGGATCATCATCACTATCAAATGTTTCGATCATGAAGATAAATTCGTCCCCTCCAAGTCTTGCAAGAACATCATCCTCGCGCACAATGTCTTTGAGTCTTTTTGCGGCTTCTGACAGTAACTTGTCACCCATGAGGTGTCCCAGGGTGTCATTGATCTGTTTGAAGTGATCAAGGTCGAGGTAGAGTAGTGCCAGGCGTGTGTGAACACGGTTGGAATGTCGGATTGACTGTTCAAGCAAGCGCATGAATGAAGTGCGATTGGGTAAGTTCGTCAATTGATCGGTATAGGCAAGCTCCTGGAGGCGCTGTTCTTTTTTCTGCTTCTCAGTGATGTCGCTGAATACGGCTACATAGCTGAGCACCTGATTTTGATGGTCACGTACAACGCTGATATTAATCCACTCGGGATAGACTTCGCCGTTTTTTCGGCGATTAAACACTTCACCCTCCCAGGCCCCAGTCTCTTCGATGCTGTGCCACAGGCTCTGATAGAATGCGCGATCATGCATACCTGATGCGAGGATGCTTGGGTTCTTACCTATGACAAACGCTTCGCTGTACCCCGTAATTTCAGTAAAGGCCTGGTTGACAGCCACGATGCGGACATCCGCATCTGTCACCACAACTGCTTCTGACATGTTCTGAAAGGCAGTGTCGGTCTGTTTCTGTCGTATTCGATTTTCATAATCCTGTGTGATGTCGCGAAACAGTACGACTGCACCGGTAATATTCGAGTTACTGCGAAGTGGAGAACTTGTTATATCAGCCCGAATCAGGTTGCCATCACGATCTGTAAACGTCTCTTCACTGCTTCGGAATATCTCCCCTGTCAGCGGTATACTGCGAATCTGGCAGTTTCGCTCTGTAACGCGCTCTTCACTGGAATGATGGTGAAACAGGCTGTGTGCGTTTTTGCCCAGCATCTCCCTTCGTGTGAACCCAAGGATGTCCTCGGCGGCCTTGTTGGCAAATACGATCTCTCCCTGTTTATTCATGACATACATGCCTTCCGCCATGTTGGCGCTGATCGTCTGCAGTTGCTGTTGAGACCTTAGCCAGTTCCGGTAATAACGAAATGCGAGAAAAAACAGCAAACTACCCAGGCTGAATGCGAGTACGTGGTTACGCAGTATCACGGGATATTCATCACCGGAGAAGCTGCCGACGATATAGGCGCTTGTCCGTTTTGAACTGTCTTTTACTGCGAGAAGGACGACCTGATAGCACTCAAAGTCCGCCATGCACTTGAAAAGGCTCAACGTGCGTCCCTCCCTCATGGCGGCATCCACATTCCGGTCAGATCCGAGTGCCTTGTCCAGGCGGGTAAGGTAACGCGGTGGTTTTGCGCTGTTAATGACATCCCTCAATGGGGAATTTTCGTCCTCCATGATGAAATCGGAATGAACAGGTGTGGGGCGAAAAAGCGATTTGACACTGGGATGACTGATTGCCTCAACAAGGTCTTTTCTTAATAGCAGTTGGGAAAATGAGTTGGAGTTCGAACTGTTGTCAGCGAGGATGTCGTAATAGGCATCGAAGGCGACACTGAAATCAGCGACGCCTACTGTCTTGCCATCTTTAATCAACGGAAATGCGGTGCGAAATCCCGGATACACCCGTCCGTGTTCAAATCCTTGAGAGGTCTCTCCCGAATTCAGAACACGCTGAAGGATCGGGCGGTCATCAGCGATATTGTCTGCATAGAGATCCGGTCGATGCATTCTGAGAAATGATTGGCCATCATCGAGGAGGAATTGTAATACCCTGATTTTACGCGCCTTCAGCAATTTATAGGTAGGATACATGCTTCGGTAAAGTCTTCCCCTGAGTAAGCTTCGAGAGGCGTCGTTCGCGTTATCGGCATTCGCAATGAGCTGTATGACATCAGGTGTATTGATTTCCTTCTCGTAGATTGCTTCCACCAGACGGCTATAACTGGTCGTGATGCTATCAACAGCCGTTGCCAACTGTGTTTCACGGAATTTCAGATGGTAGTTGAGTTCAGTGGAAAAGCTGTAATAGATGGCAAACCCGAAAATACTCTCGAAAAGGAGGAAAATCAGGCTGGTCAATACTGCGGAGTGCTTCACTGACCGGTACCGGGTATGGGCCAGGGTAGCCTATTCAGTGCGTCAAACACTGTTTCATAGTTGCAATGCTCTGGAGTCACGGCGCCATTTCTGAACTGGCTGCCCCAGCGCTCTGTGAGTTCCCGATCACTTATTGAGTGCGCAGGATCAAGATCCAACAGGATATTGCGCAAGGTGGTGATCTCTTCGCGACTCATGGTGTTGGTATTGGCGATCAGGGCGAATCCCGGATAGGGCTGACTTTCCGCGATGGTCTGGAGTCCAAGATGGGCATATCGTTTTGAAATCGCTGTCTTGATCCCGGCTACGTCATATTCTCCTCTGATGACCCCCAGTGCGGCCTGAGAATGACTGCCAGCGTAGTGGGCTGTATTGTCATCGTTTTCAATTGAAAGACCTGCTTCATCCAACATTTGAGAAACAGCGAGATATCCACAGGTGGAGTAAGGCTGGGTTAAACCGATTTGTACACCTTTTAACTTATCAAGGGTGAGTCCGCTGTCTCCGAATACAACCAGAGAGCAGGTATAACTCGCTTCGCCCTGTGTATCGCGAAAGCAAACAATGGGTTCCTGGGCGCTGAACTGCTTCTTTAGAATGACATAGGGTAGGGGTCCCAGGTACGCAATGTCGATCTGATCGTTCGAGAATGCTTCTATGATCTTTGCATAGTCCTTATAGAACCGCATTTTCAGCCGGTAGCCGGACTTCTTGGAGAGGTAGCTGACCAGTCCCTGATACTGCTCATGGATCACATTCTTATTTTCAAGAGGTAAAGGCGCAAAGCGTAGTTCACGACCCTGCACATTAGACATCGATACGCTTAAAAAGAGGGATAACAACGCTGTAATTGGACGAAACATGATGAGTGAGTGGAACCGATTAATTAAACAATATTAATTGTGGGGTAATGAAATATTAGCGGCCCAGAGCATGGATTATTGAGATCTATAGATTCAGGTAGATATATGGTTTCTTCTACTGTGTAAAGTATCGATGGTATGCATGATCAAGACGAATGTTAAGTGTCCATGGTGAGGATTTAGATTATAACCAAAAGCTATTATTGCGGAGTGTATGATTCCCTGTATGAAAGTCGATTGAGGATCAGGATAAGAGGATTGTCTGGTGTTCAAGACACCTTGAGCAGTCTCTTTATGCAAGCTTGATAAAAGCAAAATAATTAATAAATACAGTGAGATGAGAAATGTTATGATGCGCCGTCATAACATGATGACGCGTGTCAAGATAAGGGTGGTGGAGCTCCATCAGAGCCGAATCCTAAATAAGAAAAAATTGTGTCCACCACGTTTGATACCTCTGAGCTAAGAGAGAGATACAGATAAAAACGACATTCAATATTTCTTATTGAATAACAGGTATATCCCGAATGGAGAGGGTGGCAATAAACCCTAATTCGGAGAATTTAAATCTTATACTTTCCTCTCGTTGCAGCCGCTATCAACTCTGAAGGTCGAGTTAAGCATACCTGTATAGTTCACTATACTCGAGTCTTACGAAAGGAAGTCGAACATCATGGACTCATGGGCAACTTGGCATGACATCCTACAAAATGCATGCAAATTGAAATCCCATGATTTCACGCGTTGAAGACATTGCGGTACTTGATCCTGGCAAAGTCTCAAACAGCACATATACTTGTTCGAAATGCACAAAAAAAACATGACAATTCCTTTCATACCAGCACTTCAAATCGGTGTCCCCTTGAGTGTCATTCCGGTGATTCTCCTGGTGGGGTCCCCTATGCTTCAAGTTGCAATCCTTCTCATCCTTACCTCGCTTCTGAGTTATCTTTCTGTTCTACAGGTCAAGCGCCTGACAGCGGAACAGCAGAATACGAGTGATGAGCTTCAGCGTCAGCAGGAACAGATCACTGACCTTGAGCGTCAAGTGGCAGAAGCTGAGGGGCTGGCTACGAGTATTGTTCCGATATGGAAAAGGCACCTCGAATCCTCTGTCAGTCAGACTGATACGAGTATCAGTGAACTGACCAATCGATTCTCCAGGCTCGTGACGGATCTGGCCGAGGTGACCACATCCGCGAAGAATGAATCTGAACACGTGGATTTAGTGCGTTCAATTACGGATGACAGGAACAAGTTACTGAACCTGTTCAGTGCATTTCAAAACATCAGTACGTCAAATGAACAGCTCGCTGAAAAGATTACCCATCTGAACGAGTTTACCACTCAGTTGGATAAAATGGCGATCGAGGTCCGGGCGATCGCGGAACAAACCAACCTGCTTGCCCTGAATGCAGCGATCGAAGCAGCCAGAGCCGGTGAATCAGGACGGGGCTTCGCTGTCGTCGCAGACGAGGTAAGAACCCTTTCCGGTCAATCGGGAAATACCGGTAATCGAATTACTTCCAAAACTGCAGAAGTCAGTACCATCGTGCAGGAGTTATCCGCGTTTTCCGCTAAAACCAGCGGTTCAGTCAATCATGCAATCGAATCGGGTGAGGATATCGTCGAGTCGGTCATCGAAGATCTGAATAAACGCACGCAGTCTGCAGAGGAGAATGAGCGAGTGCTCTTAGCACATGCGCAGCTTATTCAGGATGAAATTCAGCAGATGCTGGTTTCGTTTCAATTCCAGGACAGAGTCAGTCAAATTCTTCACCAGGTGACTGACAGTTTTGAACATACCGTAAGTCTCATAGAACGCCGACAGACACAGCGAGTCAACGGTCAACCAGTCGAGCCTCTGAACATCACTGAGCTTCTTGATGCGGTCAAGCAGACCTATACCACAACGGAACAATTGCGAAATCATGAAGGCGACGAAAGTGTATCGAACAATGCGGAAGCGGGTTCGATAAGTTTCTTCTAACGCAAACTGTTAACGGTATACAGCAATGGCTAAAACTATAATGGTTGTTGACGATTCTGCTTCGATCAGGCAAGTGGTGGGTATCGCGTTACGGGGTGCGGGCTACGATGTTCTGGAGGCCTGTGATGGCAAGGATGCGTTGTCAAAAATGTCGGGTCAGAAGATTCACTTGATCATCAGCGATGTGAACATGCCTAACATGGATGGCATATCATTCCTGAAACAGGTCAAGGCCAACGCTTCCTATAAATTCACACCAGTAATCATGCTGACTACCGAGGCAGGCCAGGACAAAATGGCCGAAGGCCGTGCTGCAGGCGCCAAGGCGTGGGTGGTTAAGCCGTTTCAACCACCACAAATGCTGGATGCGGTAGCCAAACTGGTTCTTCCTTAATCAAGGGGAGTGATCAGTATCATGTCCATAGAAATCAGTACCAACGAAGATGGCTGTGTGGTTGTCATTGATGATGAAATGACGATATACACCGCCGCTAGCCTGAAAAAAGACCTTCTCGAAAAGATATCAGACTGTCGCAGTATCGAGGTGATTCTCGAAAAGGTCACAGAGATGGACACTGCCGGTGTTCAGATCATGCTGATGCTTTTTGCAGATGCAAAAAAACAGGGCCATGAAATTCATTTCAGCAGCCATAGCGCTGCAGTGGTCGATGTGCTGGAGACATTCAATCTTGCAGCGCACTTCGCAGATCCCATCGTGATTCCGGCGCAAGGGGGCAAGTCATGACCGATGATGCCAAATTAACCTTTGTTCAGGAGTCCGAAGAGCTGTTACGCAACATGGAGGATGCTTTGCTCGCGATGGAGGAATCGCCCGATGATCCTGAGTACATCAACAGTGTCTTTCGTGCCATGCATACGATCAAGGGTGCGGCAGGTATTTTCGGTTTTGACTTTATTGTCAGTTTTACTCATCCCGTAGAAACGGTCATGGATCAGGTGCGATCCGAGCAACGCGAGGTAGATTCCGATCTGATAGCCATGTTGCTGGAATGTAAAGACCATACCGCGGCACTGGTACAAGCCGTTGCGGATGGTGCGGAAGAGTCGCTGGATGACGATCTGGAAAAACAGGGTCAGGATATACTCCTGAGACTGACCGGTACGAGTACTGCGAGTAAATCGGTTACTGCATCGGACGCATTGGTTGAAAAACATGCGCCTGATAGTAACAAACGAGACAACTGGATCATCGCACTGGATTTTGGCTCTGATGCGCTCCGCAACGGACTCGATCCCCTGTCCTTTATTCGTTATCTAGCAAGGCTCGGTGAAATCGTCGATATTTTCACCCTTACCAACAAGATTTCCGGGTCGACCGACTTTGATCCTGAGAGTTGCTATCTGGGATTTCGTATCGCGTTTTGCGGCGATGTCAGCAAGACGGAAATCGAAAATGTGTTCGAGTTTGCGCAGGACGATTGCGATATCCGCATCCTCGCACCCAACTCCATGCATGACCACTACATCAAACTGTTGGGTGAGTTACCGGAAGATCAGGTGCTAAGGTTGGGCGAGATGCTGGTTGCCATCGATGCCATCACTCAGCAGGAACTGGACAGGGCATTGGGTGAACAGGACAGCATCATTGACCAGGCAACCGCCCGGGGTGACAGCAATGTCAAGCAATTGGGTGAGATCCTGCTTGATCGCCAGGTGGTGACAAAGCCTATTGTCGAAGAGGCACTGAAAAAACAGGAAACCTCCCGTGAAAAGGCGTCCCGAGACTCCCAATTCATCCGGGTCGACGCCAATAGACTGGGTCAGTTGATCAATCTTGTGGGCGAATTGGTCATCTCCAACGCCGCTGTAAAACTGATGGTCGAGCGCTATGCCATGCAGGATGCCAACGAAGTGGTGGCAGGCGTCGAAAATCTCGTAGAAGAGATTCGTGACAATGCGCTGCAGTTGCGTATGGTGCAGATCGGAGAGACGTTTTCACGCTTTCGCAGAGTGGTCAGAGATGTCAGTAAGGATCTGAACAAAGATATCGATCTGGTGATCACAGGAGGAGAAGCGGAACTGGATAAGACGGTTGTCGAGAAAATCAACGACCCGCTTACACACCTGGTGAGAAATTCCCTTGATCATGGCATCGAGTTACCTGAAGAGCGTGTCGCAAAGGGTAAACCCGCGAAAGGCACGCTAAGGCTGAATGCACTCCACGATTCCGGTCACATCGTTATTCAGATCGCAGATGACGGAGCCGGTCTCGACACCGACAAAATCCGTAAGAAAGCGGAAGCGCTGGGTCTCGTGCAGCCTGACCAGACCCTGTCTCATCGGGAAACCTTGCGTCTGATCTTCGAGCCGGGTCTCAGCACCAAAGACCAGGCCTCTAACCTGTCAGGACGTGGCGTCGGCATGGATGTGGTCAAGCGCAATATCGAAGCCCTGCGCGGGACTGTCGAGATCGACAGCGAACGGGGAAAGGGTACTCTGGTCACCATTCATCTGCCCCTGACCCTGGCGATCATTGATGGTTTCATGGTTGGCGCCTCGGATGAAAGATATGTCATACCCCTCAGCATGGTCGAGGAGTGTGTCGAGATGGACCAATCCGAGTGGGAACTCGACGAAACCCGACATTATGTCAATCTGCGTGGCGATGTGATGCCTTATCTCAGGCTCAGTGATTTTTTCAAGATCCCGGCAAAAGAGACGCGTCGTATCAGGGAAAGTCTCGTAGTGGTGCGTTTCGGTAGAACCCGAGCAGGCCTGGTGGTGGATCATCTCCATGGTGAACTGCAAACCGTAATCAAACCTTTGGGCAAGGTTTTCAGAGACCTTAAGGGCATCAGCGGGGCCACGGTGCTGGGCAGTGGAGAGATTGCCCTGATTCTGGATGTTCAGGGTCTGATCGGACTGGCCAGTCAACATGATGTGCATGAGCACGGCGCAGTCAGACATGCCTGACAACAATACATCTTTTTATACCGGGGATGGCAATGGCTGAACTGATTACAGGGTATGGCGTAGAACGAGAGCAGCATCTCGAGCATGTTGAAGAGGAGGTGCGTCAATATCTGACGTTTCTCATCGATGACAAAACTTATGCTGTAGGCATCCTCGAAGTCAATGAAATCATCGAAGTCAGCGAAATGACCGATGTGCCGATGATGCCGGAATTTCTCAGGGGCGTGATCAATCTGAGGGGTGAAGTGGTTCCGGTCATCGATCTGGCTTGTCGAATGCAGCGTGGATCTGTCGAGGTCACCAAACGCAGTTGTATCGTGCTTGTAACTGTGCCGATAACAGGATCTCAGCGGCAGGCTGTTGGATTGCTGGTGGACTCCGTGAACGAAATCGTCGAAATACAACAAGACCATATCATGCCACCTCCCCAGGTGGGAGAAGGCATAGACACACGTTTCATCGAAGCCATGGGGCGTGTCGATGAACGTTTCATAATTCTGCTTTCGATCGATCATATTCTTACCCGTGATCAGTTAGGGAAGATCGAGGCGTTTTCCGAACAGGATTGGCAGTCTTCAGTGTCCGAATGACATCATGACTAGGTTTCTGGGTAATTGATACCAGGAGATAACAATGTTTAAGAACTTAAAATTGGGTGTGCAGGTCAGTCTTGGGTATGCCATGGTCATGGTATTGCTGATCGTGGTTTCCACGGCGGCCTACATCGGTCTGGAAAAAGCCATCAACGGGTTCAACGATTATCGTACCCTGGCTCGTCATGCCAATCTTGCCGGTCGGGTTCAGGCAAACATGCTGATCGTACGAATGGCCGTCAAAGACTATATTCTCAAGAAAAGCGATGAAGCAATAGAGAATTTCGATAGCCGCTACACTGTGCTCAAGGAGTTGGTGGAAGAGGCAAAAAAGGATATCACTCATCCTGAACGTGCTGAAAAGATAAAATTCGTTGAAGAACACATTACCGATTACGAAAAGGCATTTCGTAAAGTCGTCAAGTTTATGGATCGCAGGGACGATGTTGTAACGAACATGTTAGATCCAAATGGTCTTGCGATGCGTAAGGCCATGTCGGAAATCATGGATACCGCGCATGAAGATAACGATTCCTATGCGACCTTTTATGCCGCGGACGTGCAGGAATCCTTATTGCTGGCACGGCTCTATGCAGTGAAGTATTTGAATACGAATGATCAGGAAGATGCAGATCGTGCCCATAAGGAACTCGATGAGAGCCTGACAGAACGGGCAAAGTTACTCGAAGAAAGCCTGCAGAATCCGCGCCGCAGAGCACTCTTGGCAGAGTTCTACACTGCTAAAGAGAATTATGCCAAGGCATTGGACTCCATCAATGAGATTATCCGTGATCGGAACGAGGTCATTCAGGAAGAACTTGATGTGCTCGGGCCAAAAGTTGCAGATGCCACTGAAGAAGTGAAACTGTCTGTGGTCAAGGAACAGGATGTTTTGGGACCAGAGGTCAAGAAAAACAACGAAACAACGGTTTCCGTTGTCATCTGGATCTCTGTCGCCGCGATCATATTCAGCGTGATCCTCTCCTGGTTCCTGGTGCGCATCATCAAGAAACCGCTGGGTGGTGAACCCCGTGACATGGAAGCAATCGCCCGTAAACTGGCCGAGGGAAATCTCGATATAGACTTCGACAACAGTGGAAAAGCCACCGGTGTCTATGCCGCTATGATGGAGATGGTCGAGCGTTTGACCGATGTCATCCAGCAGGTCAGGGAGAATGCGGACAATCTGGTCAGTGCTTCTGGTCAGGTGAGCGCTACCGCGCAATCCATCAGCCAGGGTGCCACAGAGCAGGCAGCCAGCGTTGAGGAAACCACGGCTTCAGTCGAACAGCTCAACTCGTCCATTCAGCAGAATAGTGAGAATGCCCGGGTTACGGATGGCATGGCCACCAAGGCCGCGGGTGAAGCGAAGGAAGGTGGTGAGGCAGTCAACCGAACCGTTCTTGCAATGAAACAGATCGCCGACAAGATCGGTTTGATCGAAGACATCGCATACAAGACCAACCTGTTGTCATTGAATGCCGCGATCGAGGCTGCGAGAGCAGGCGAGCATGGCAAGGGTTTTACCGTTGTCGCCGCTGAAGTTCGCAAACTGGCCGAGAATAGCCGGGTAACCGCTCAGGAAATCAATGAATTGGCTACCAACAGCGTCTCCATAGCTGAAGAGGCCGGGCATCTGCTTGAAGAGATCGTACCGAGTATCAGTAAAACCGCGGATCTGGTTCAGGAGATCACGGCAGCGTCAGAAGAACAGACGGCTGGTGTGGGACAGATCAATGGCGCGATGACCCAGCTCGATACGGCAACGCAACAGAATGCCTCGTCTTCCGAGGAGTTGGCTGCGACGGCAGAGGAGTTGAATGCACAGGCCAGCAACCTGCAGGAAGCCGTGTCATTCTTCAGACTCAAGACCTCCAGGTCCAGAGCTTCCTCTGGTGGTGGCAATCGACGCTCAACGTCACAGGCCGGGCAGGGCACAAAGGGCCCATCGAAAACGGACGCTCCGGTATTTGATGAGCAGGATTTTGAACGGTTCTAGGTGCTGCTCCCATGACTCAAGCATTACAAATCAGCGGTCATACGCACGATGATGCCAGTCAATACCTGACTTTTTCCGTCAGTAAAGAGGAGATGGCAGTCTGCATACTGGATGTCGACGAGATTATAGAAATTGGCGACATGACCAGGGTGCCGATGTCAAACCGGAGTATCCGTGGAGTGATCAACCTTCGTGGTAATGTGGTTCCCGTGATCGACCTGTCACACAGGCTCGGACACGGTGCCACGAAGGTCACAAAGCGCACCTGTATCATACTCGTGAATTTTACCTACGAGGATGAACATCAGGCGATGGGGCTTCTGGTCGATGAAGTCAATGAGATCCTGGAAATATCACCCGATGCCATACAAAAGACACCCGATTTTGGCACAGATATACGCCAGGATTTCATCGAGAATATCGGCCGAGTCGATAACCGCTTCATCATACTCCTCAATATTGACCGGGTATTGTCACTGGACGAGCTCTCAACCAATGAACAACTCGCCTTACAGCATCGCGCGACAGCCAAGCTCACGGATCAAACAGGCGAATAATTCAGCAGTTGTAGTCAATGAACGGTATCACCCCGATCAGGGATGAAGAATTTGAACAGTTCCGCCGCCTTATCTATGAGGTGGCGGGCATCTCCATGGCGCCCGAGAAAAAACTGCTGGTTGCCAGTCGCCTGGGTAAGCGGGTACTGCACTTTGGGCTCGAAACTTTCGGGGAATATTTCAAACTGGTCACTTCGCGTCAGGAAGCTGGTGAATTCCAGATTCTTGTTGATCTGTTGACGACCAATGAAACCTATTTTTACAGGGAACCGCAGCACTTTGAGTTTCTGCAGCAGGTTGTTTTGAAGCAATGGCGAGGTCAGAAGTTCAGGGTCTGGAGCGCTGGGTGTTCGTCGGGAGAGGAGGTTTATACACTCTCCATGGTATTGTCTGAAACCCTCTCAACCAACGGTTGGGAGGTTTTCGGATCTGATATCAGCACAAGAATGCTGGAAAAATGCAACAGCGCGGTCTATCCGGTAAGCCGGCTGCAAAACATGCCTGAATCTCAATTGAAGAAATATTGTCTCAAGGGAGTTCGTAAAAATGAAGGCATGATCCTGATTGACCGAAACCTTCGTACACACTGTCGGTTTCAACAAATCAATCTGATGGAACATCTGCCGGATGTAGGCTTGTTCGAGGTAATATTTATCCGCAATGTGATGATTTACTTCGATGCTCAGACAAAAAAGAAGGTCGTGGCCAACCTGGCCAGACACCTTAAACCCGGAGGTTATCTGATTGTCAGTCACTCGGAAACGTTACACGGCCTGAGTGATAGATTTAGCATGGTTCGACCTTCGATATATCGGCTCAAGGCCTGATGTTTCATGAGGGTTTCAAATTATCATGGAATGCAGCGTTTCCATATCGATCCGGGGGAATACTGCGTTACCAAGGGTAAAGGTATCATTACTACACTCCTGGGGTCCTGTGTTTCTGCATGTTTGTGGGACGAGCATAGTGGTATCTATGGTATGAATCATTTTCTTCTGGCAAACAACCGTTATGCCAGGGAGCTACCTGTCATCGTCAGTGAAGTGGGGCGTTACGGAATTCATGCCATGGAACTGCTCATCAATGAAATGTTGAAGAAAGGGGCCAATAAATCCCGTCTCAAAGCCAAGGTGTTTGGCGGTGGGAACGTGCTTTACAACCTGTTCCAGGAGCGCAGTCTCTACCCGATCGGAGATATCAATAACCGTTTCATTGTTGAATTTCTGAAGAACGAAAGAATACCTCTGATAGCGTCAGATCTTGGAGGTAATCAAGGTCGGGTAATCAATTTTGTAGGGACGGACTATTCTGTCTATGTGAAGCGCATAAAACAGAAGGATTCCGAGAAACAACTGGTCGTCGCAGAAAAGAAATTCTTTGTCAATCAACTTGAGGAACAATCACGATTACTCGAAAAACCCTCAGAAAAGATGACGATTTGGTAGAGCGAGCTTAATGATTCTCACAGGCATGGATCGAAACGTATGACCATCAATGTTCTTATTGTGGATGATTCCGCCGTTGTAAGACAGGTGCTGACACAGCAGTTGTCAGGAGTGCCGGGATTACAAGTCATAGGCAGTGCTGCTGACCCGTTGTTTGCCATGAAAAAAATGAATGACGTCTGGCCTGATGTCATCATTTTAGACATTGAGATGCCAAGAATGGATGGCATTACCTTCCTCAAGAAGATCATGAGTGAAAGGCCTACACCGGTCGTTATCTGTTCCACTCTGACGGACAAAGGTGCGGATGTCACGATGCAGGCAATGGCATCGGGAGCGGTCGATATCATTACCAAGCCAAAAGCGGGTTTGAAGGGGTTCTTGCAGGAAAATCACACGCTTCTGGTAAATGCCATCAAGGGTGCGGGACACGCGAAGGTCGGAAATATCAGTACCCGGCAATATCAGCCGGCCTCAAGGCCAACCTCAGCGCCAAAACTCAGTGCTGATGCGGTTATCCCCGCAGCGACAAAACCGATGAACGAGACCACAGACCGCGTCGTGGCGATTGGTACCTCTACGGGTGGGACTCAGGCGCTGGAACGCGTATTGATCGATTTGCCTCGCACCGTTCCTGGCATTGTGGTCGTCCAACATATGCCAGAACATTTTACCTCCGCATTTGCCAAGCGTCTTGATAGTGTCTGTCAGGTTAACGTCAAAGAAGCAGAAAACAATGACCGGGTTATCCCCGGACATGTCTTGATCGCCAATGGTGGAAAGCACATGTTGCTCAGGCGTAGCGGGGCGCAGTACCGTGTTGAAATCAAGGATGGCCCGCTTGTCAGTCGGCACAGACCCTCCGTTGATGTGCTTTTCCGCTCAGTGGCCAATTCGGCTGGAAGAAATGCTGTGGGCATCATCATGACAGGGATGGGGGATGATGGAGCCAAGGGATTACGGGAAATGCATGAGGCAGGAGCCTATACCATTGCCCAGGATGAACACACCTGTGTTGTTTACGGTATGCCGAAGGAAGCCGTTAAGCTTGGCGCAGTCGATATCAGCCTTCCGCTTACAAAAATTGCAGATCAGATCATCAAACTGCACAAATGAGACTCTGTACTCTCAGTGTCAGATCAACTCAAGGAATATCAGACTTGTAGTTGTCGAAACATGTCACATCAAACCTGCTGGTTGATTCAAACCAGCTGGTCCCACCTCTGAACCAAATGATTCCCATGGCCTTTTTCGACGCACCCGGGTGCCACCTTAATATCATCTAACTACATGAATTAATGAGAAAAACATAATCCAGCAGGGATTTTGCGAGACATGGTATGTATGTTGCTGCTTCACAGGTAACCGCTGATTAACCTGGATAACCATGGAGAACCATCATGAATACCTATGAAGACATCGAAATGACAAAGATGGACCGTGAACTGCGAGATGATGTGGATCATCTGGTTGAACGTTACCTGCGAATATTCGAATGGGATATTCCGGAATCCGACGAACCCCGTGCGCGCAAACTGATCATTGAACGGGTACGTACGGAACTCAAGCGTATTGAAGCGAATGCCTGATGATCATTTTTTAACAAGCATGGTTGGCGGGTTGCTCGCAACCCGTCGCTGCACATCACGCGCGTAGAACTGCCGATCACCCCCATAGTCAGCAGTAGTACCGGGACAAGGGATATAAATCCCATAAGGGAACGTGAATCTTCTTCCCGTTTATCCGGATTGGGTTTTTCAAGTACCTAAAATAATTAAAGTATTTCCAGTTGTATCCGATATTTTTGGAATTCAACACAATCCATAGGATCCATCTCTAAGGTATCGCAACTCTCAGGGTGGTGCTGTGAGTCGGCCAAGAATGAACCTGTTATTGATTCACAACATAGAATTTCCTTGATCGATTGTGCTATGAAATCAACGGGCATAGGGTTGTGCCTCAGATAGGCCTGATTCAGGCACTATGATTAATTTGCTTCAGGGAAGTGGTTGGATAGACCCGGAGTGAGCTTGCTCCGGATCGTCGTCGTGGTGTGTGGATGGTACACAGCCCGCGACTTGTGGAATAAGTATGTCCCTGGATAAACAAGTAAAAAAATTGGTAGCCATGCTTTTGATCACATGGACTTCGGTAGTGATCATTTCCCTCGTTTGGAATATTCATCACATCCAAGAGAGCCGTTTAAAGTTTCTTAAGGATACGGCCCGACTCATGTTTCAGCATATCCAGATCGTCAGGAACTGGAACGCCCGGCATGGCGGTGTTTATGTTCCAGTGACCGAGGATACCCAGCCCAACGAATACCTCCCGGGCAACAATCGTGATCTTTCGATAAATGATCAATTAACCCTGACCTTGATCAATCCGGCATATATGACCCGGCAGATTTCAGCATTAGCCGAGCAGAAAAACGGGATCAAGTTTCGTATCACGAGTCTCGAACCGCTGCGTGAGAAAAACAAACCTACTGAGATCGAACGGGAGGCTCTGCTTTCGTTCGAATCAGGTTCGGATGAGTATACGAGACTGCTGAAGGAGGCTGGCAATGGTGAGTTCTTCTATATGGCACCACTGGTCACGACGAGCGCATGCCTGAAATGCCATAACCAACAAGGCTATGAGTTGGGTGATTTGCGAGGCGGAATCAGTATTCGTATTCCAGATATCGGCCCGGCGCCGGTTCAAGGTGTGATCATCGGCCATAGCGTGATCGGGATGATTGGGTTTTTGCTGATACTGCTGCTCACAATGCGACTTTCTGCCACCTATCATCGTATTCATCAGCAGTCCATCATGGATGCACTGACCGGCATTCCCAATCGGCGCCATTTTTTCGAACATCTACTGGCGGAATATCGACGTGCCAGTCGCTTGTCGACGCCCTTGACAATCATTCTTTGTGATATTGACTACTTCAAGCGTTACAACGATCGATTAGGTCATCTGGAGGGTGATGAATGCTTGATCAGGGTCGCCAACAAAATCAATTCCCTGTTGCATCGCAGTGGTGACC
The DNA here is from genome assembly GCA_040506775.1 of Candidatus Thiodiazotropha sp. GTDB lineage: Bacteria > Pseudomonadota > Gammaproteobacteria > Chromatiales > Chromatiaceae > Thiodiazotropha. The sequence goes on along the minus strand of JBEVWC010000013.1, from coordinate 226,806 downwards.
TCTGCGCCCGTTATGGCGGTGAAGAGTTTATTCTGATTCTGCCGAATACGGACCTGGCAGGGGGGGAAAGGGTGGCGCGGAAGATCCAGGAGGTCATCGCTGAGTTGAACATACCTCACCCGGATTCACCGGTCTCAACCTTCATAACAATGAGTATCGGGGTAGCGACGGATTTTCGTGACTACAGCAGCCAGAATCACCTGATCAAACGCGCTGATAATGCACTCTATCGGAGTAAAAACCTGGGTCGTAATCGAATAGAAATGGCCGACTCGGAAAGTGAAGACAGTACCCAATGAGTTCCCCCCCGTGTCTGAAACAGTCTTCGATTATTCAGACACATAGACCATAGTCCGCTTTCCGTATTGAGATGCCAAGCACGGTAGGCGGTCTGATTCTGAGCGATAATCGCGGGTTTGCGGGATGTTATCATCCGGACCGGCGGATGAATGCCGAACCGGATACAGGGACATAAAGTCTGAATGTGTATCTATCCTGTTCTCCGGGTGATCTCTTGCATGGAATGCACGAATTAAATGCCTGTGAGGCTGGAAATTAAAGAATTACGGGTTATCGTCCGTTACTGGAACAATGCACAGGGATATGTATTCACTTGTCTATTGGACTTCTTGGAGTGAGCAGTTTTGCCAAGAGTACTGCTGATAGAACATTCAACCACTATACGCCATATCGAAAAGAACCTTCTGATCCGGGCGGGTTACGAGGTCGAGGTTGAGCTCGATTATCCGTCAGCTTTGCAACGGATACGTATGGGTAACAGCGATGGCAGTGGTTTCAATGCGGTCCTGGTGGGCTGGTCGGAGCATTTCCTGCCCGGTAAGGATGAACTCTATGACTATCTGCATCAGCCCAGCATACTCACGCTCCCCCTGATTATCTTCAATCATGAGCTGGAACCCGCGCTGGCCGCGATGACCAAGCTCAGGCCGAATGCGGTGTTTCTGCTATGGAAGGAATATCATCGAACCCCGGATATCCTTGCCTTGCTCCTGGGTCTTACTCAACGTCGCTATCGCAAGCAGTCAGACGCGCTATCCTCGCTGCAACCGATTCGGGTGCTGTTTGTCGACGACTCGACGACGGTGCGCTACAAATACCGAAAACTCCTGACTACCAATGGTTACGAGGCTGAAACCGCGAATTGTGTCGAAGAGGGATTTCAAAAGGCGATGGAATCGCCCTTCGATATCGCCATTATCGACTATTTCATGCCCCAGGCCACGGGAGATATTCTATGCCGGCGTTTGCGCGAGCATCCCAGGACGACTGGGATTACAACGGCTATCATCACCGCCAACTACCTGGACAAGGCGATCAAGAATTCACTGGAAGCCGGAGCAGTGGAATGCCTGTTCAAAAATGAGAGTGATGATCTGTTCCTGACCCGCATCGATGCCATGAGTCGACACATACGGGCGCATAAATCGATCGAAAAGGAGCGTGAACGTCTGGGTGGCATCCTGAGGTCGGTCGGCGAGGGGGTCTATGGGGTTGATTCTGATGGCTGTATCTCCTTCATCAACCCTGCCTGCCGCAGGATTCTCGGATATGATCCGGATGAACCCTTAATCGGACGCTCTGCGCTCGAGATTTTCCACTATGCGGACAAGGAAGGACAGCCGATCGATGAGGCGCACTGCTTTCTGCAGCACACCTATGAAGAGGGTGAATCGATCCAGGGCTGGGAAACCTTGTTCTGGCACAAGACTGGGGTTTCGATACCGGTTGAGTGTACCGTATACCCACTGACGATCAATGACCGGTGTGAAGGCTCAGTGGTGGCATTCCGGGACATCTCGGAGCGTAAACTGCTGGAGGAGGAACTCCGCTGGCAGGCCAGTCACGACGCCCTGACCAAGATTTATAACCGGCGCTATTTCGAAGATCAGTTAAATATTGAAACTGATCGCTTGAAACGCAGTAGTGAGACCAGTGCTCTGCTCTACATCGACCTGGATCGGTTCAAGTATATCAATGACACGGCGGGTCATGCGGCGGGGGATCAACTGTTGATTGAAATTGCCCATAAGATGACTTTGCGTCAGAGAAAGACCGATCTGCTGGCCCGTTTGGGGGGTGACGAGTTTGCCATCATCCTGCGCAACGTCAACGCATCAACCGTACATCAGGTGGCCGAGGGTTACCGTGAGATGCTCGACCACTACATGTTCAGTTATAACGGCAAGCAGTACAAGGTCAATGGCACCATCGGGATCGCCTTGATCGACCGGGATTCCGAATCTGCAAGTGAAATACTCGCAAATGCTGATATTGCCTGCCATATCGCAAAGGGAGAGGGACGCAACCGCACTCATCTGTTTATCCCTGAAAATGACAGTAAGCAGGCCATGGACCAGGATCTGGGTTGGTCGTCACGTTTGCATGACGCCCTCGAAAATGATCACCTTCTGTTGCATTTCCACCCGATTATTCCACTGGAGCATATTCCAGAGGCCCTGATGAATTGTGGCGAGGGTCCAATCCTGGACGAACTGCTCGAGTCAGTACCACAGGACCGGCAGATCAATGAGGTGTTATTACGGCTAATCGATCCCTCCTGGGGACTGGTCTATCCTGGCGCCTTTCTGCCCACTGCGGAGCGGTTCAACATGATGGACAAGCTGGATGGCTGGGTGGTGGGTGCCGCGTTGCAGCGATTGGCATTGCTGCAGCAATCCGGGTATCAGGGCAGCTTCTCAATCAATCTGTCGGGGCAGAGTATTGGCAACACCCAGCTGATAGAAGCAATCGAGTCATTGATCGCGCAGTTGAATATCGACTCCAGTCGTCTGATTTTCGAAATCACGGAGACTTCGGCAGTATCGAATCTCGTCTCCGCGCACGACCTGATTACCCGACTGAATGCACTGGGTTGCCGATTTGCCCTGGATGATTTCGGCAGTGGTTTTTCCTCGTTTTCCCACCTCAAGCACCTGCCGGTGGACTTTATCAAGATTGATGGTCTGTTTGTGCGGGGGGTGACTTCCGATCCCAGCGACCGGGCGATTGTCAATTCCATCAACGATATCGCCCATTCACTGGGGAAAAAGACGATCGCAGAGTATGTGGAGAATGCACAGATATTACAGTTCCTGCATGAATCCAGGGTGGATTATGTACAGGGGCACTACATATCCAATTCCAGGGATATCAGCCGCATCGATCCGTGCAGGCAAACAGCGAACATCCTCTCACCAGATCTGCTCCCCACCTAACAGCCTGTCATAGACAGGTTGAGTCCGTTTCCAGGCCCCTGTCCACAGGGCGTCATCGAAACCTGATCAAACACATTTAGCACCCATCACAATGTAGCCCGGGTGCGGCGAAGCGGAACCCGGGACAGATCCATTCACAATCCGATTCCACCGGTCTTGCTCAATCATGGGTTTTTGGTGGCTGCGTATTCCCATCGAGAAAACCGGGCAACACCGCCAGCACACGCAGTCCACGCTGTACTTCCGGGTCACGCAGCAGATGTATCAGGCCCTTGATACCACCCAGGTTAGGCGTGTCCTGTGAGGCATCGTCAACCGCAGCCTGTAGCTGTTGCAACAACCTTCGGGCCTTGGCCGGAATACCTGCCGCCCGGTCGGCCACCTGCGGTGATGTGAGTTCTGCCAGGAGCTGCGCCTGGGTGTCCCTGTCCAGGTAGTCACTGGTGTTTCTCAGCCAGGCCAGACTGCCGTTACGGTGCAGATGCCCCAGTGTCTGGAGAAGATCCTTGATGCTTTCGCCGAGTGTCTCCTGTTGCGCGAAATTCACCGCATCCACACTCCAGCGTACCGCCGGTCCGGCAAACTGTTGACGCATGGTCGTTTGCAGAATTTCGACCTTGTCGAGCAGTTCATGCAGACGTTGCTGATCCTGTTTGATCTGTTGCCAGGGTTGACGATCGATCTGTTCTGTCAGTGTGCCGATCAGCGGTACAAGCAGCTGAATCGACCCGGCGATCAGATCCGCATTTTGCGCAATCACTTTCAGCAGTCCACTGTGATGCAGAGCCTCCAGGGTTTCGACCAGTGACTCTGTTATTTCCGGGAGGTCGTGTTGCGTGGCCAGGTTCATAAACCGGGTGATTGAACCGCTTGCCGGCTCGGCAAGGGGGCCTGACAGGGCATTCACCCAATCCGCCAGACGGGCCAGACCCTGCCACTGTGCCGGGCTCAGTATGGGTGACGATGCCTGGATTGCGCGATTGTTCAGTGCTTCGTTCATCTTCTACACTCCTAGGCGAACAGTTTCTCGGCCAGCAGCTCCGCGGCATCCAGGCCCCAGGGTGGCATCTTGCCACGGGTTTTGAAAAACAGGTTCTTGTACTGCATCTTCAGCAGGTAGGGTACATGTCCCATCTTCAATATCTGGGTATCGCCGCCAAACCAACTGTTGGATCGGATATAGAAGGCCTGGTTGTCACCCATGTCGCCGATACAGTGAACGACCGGCTGCAAAGGGGTATCCGCATCCTGAGGATTCATCCGCCCCACGTCCTTGGCGATCTGACGCCCGACGATGTCGGACTCCGCATGACCAATCGCACCCAGTTTCGGTACCGTGACAGCAGCGCAGTCCCCGGCAGCGAGTATCTCCGGGTAATCCGGGTTGCGCATCAGCAGGTCGGTGATGATGAAACCCCGGTTGTCGCTGATTGGCAGTCCCTTGAGGAATTCATGGGGTTCCCAATCAGGGAAGATGATCTTGAGTTCCGCCTCAACAGAATCACCGTTGGCAAATTCAATCCCCTCGGCGGTGAGTCGGCGAATGTCCTGCAGATCATTGAGATAGTTGAAACCCATCTTGGAGGCAATCCCCAGGAGTTCTCCAACCACCTGCTCACCGGCATCTTCCGCGATCAGTTTCGCGGGTGTGAACACGGTGATCTTCTCCGGACCGCCACTGCCATGTGTCTTGAGCCAGGTGGCCGCGGAGAGCATGGTTTCCACCGGCGGACCTTCGCAGGCGGCAAGTGCATGAGGAATCGTACCGCCGGGGTAGGGGGCCAGACCCTTGGCGCCGTCACCCTGATTGAAACGTGCCGAGCCGATGGCAATGGGTCCGCCCTTGTACTCATTGAACAGATACTGACGCAGACGCTCGCCCTGGTAGGTATCCGTCACCGTATGACCGTAGCGGGAGAATCCCTCGATCTTGTCAAAGGCCAGCCGGTTACCCAGGGCAATCACCAGATAGTCGTAGTCGAGGCGAATTGGCGCGGATCCCGGTCGTTCCGAGGGCAGACAGTGGACCTGCTTGTTATCCGGATCAATTGCAGTGACCTCAGCCTGCACGAAATTGACTCCGTCATCGGTCAGGGGTGAGACGATATCCATAAGCATCGTGCGCGATGGGTTTCGGCCTTCGAAAACCTCGCTCGGGATGTTGGGCACATAAAGCAGATAGGGTTTTCGGTCGACCAGGGTGATCCTGACCGCATCACCGGCGTATTCACGAATCTTTTGTGCACTGCCCAGACCGGCAAAGTTTCCGCCGAGTATCAAGATATGGGGTTTGGTGTTCATGATGATCTCCTCGCATTGTTCTTTGTGTCGTTTACTTCACCAGATGACGCCGCCACAGGCCCTGTTCCATCATCGGAGCAAAGACCTGGTAATAGGGGCCCCGATCCAGATGGCGCAGCACACCGTCGTTATGGATCTGTCGTAATTCGTAATCCACCATGGCGTGACCCAGTCCCATATGGGCGTGATCCGGGCTTTCCCATTCCATGTGAACCAGATACTGGGCGGGGGTTTGCGCCGGAATTGGAGGCTTGTCGTGAACCTCTGCGCCATAGTTGGTGTTGTAGTTGGGGGGATTGGCCCCCAGGGTGGCCTTCAGCATGCCCTCAGGATCCAGTTGGAAGGATCCGATCGCAGAGACCCCGAACTGTTTCAGGATCATCCATCCGACCATTCCCGGTACCTGGGCCTTCATCCATTCCAGGGTCGCCTTTGCGCCCTCTTCGAATTCGTGCTCATGCCCGTGCATGATCCAGTGATCGCCGACCACCACCACCCGCTGACCTGACAGGGCCACCTTGGGCACCGGTTGCTGGGCTGCGAAGGAGGCGCCGAGCACTGCAGGCACATCCGTCATGCTCATCAGTTGCGGCAGATCCGATGCGACGATTTCGTAGTAGGGTTCCCAGGGACCTTCCACCACCATGTCGAGGCAATGGCCACACAGTTCATAGATGGTGTCGAAGTTGTCGTGGTGCATCTCTTCGTGGGCGTGTACGTCTTTCCACACTGTGTACTGGTACATGCCCATGGGATTCAGCGGCGGTTCGGCGTTACGCATGTCCATCGCGCCACCACCGTAGCGTCCAGCCATCGGATGGATGCCGATCTGCAACAGTTGTTCGAAGCCAAGAAAGCCGGGATGGGATGCGGTGGTGATGCACACCTTGGGTCCGACATGCATCATGGTTTCAAAACTCTCCGGGCGATTGACGATCCGGGCCTGGTTGATGGCGATGATGGGGTTTTGTTGACTGCTCATTTGTGTGACTCCTTGTTGTTGTTTGTCAAACCTTGATCAGTCTCATCGCAAATACTTTGCCAAGATTGCAACTTATTGAATATCTAGGATAAATCTGTTGGCCTGCATGCTTGACCCCAGGCCTGGTGGTCGATATCAACCGGGTCATTGGTGCTCATGCCCAAGCACTGGTGATCGAGGTGATGGTTTTGTTATTCGAGAAGTCGGTCGGGTCAGCGAATCGTCACCCGATGCGGTGTGTTGAAATGCGTCTTCAATGTCGGGTTACGCAAAGCTAACTCGACCTGCAGACTGGAGAAGCTTTGCGCAATCCGAATTTGGTGTGCGTGAATCTGGACTACATACCCATGGAAAGCCTCGGCAGCAATGCCATCAGGCCGAACAGGATCAGGTAAAAGGCCACGATGTAGCTGAGCAGCCTTGGCCAGATCAGGATTGCGATACCCGAAAGTATCGAGATCAGGGGTGAAAACAGGGTGATGTCCATGTTGAGTCCTCCAGTAGGGATGTGAGTGGTGGAAACAGTCATCCAATAACATCTTCAGAGTCTGGTTTCCATAAAGGTTCACAGTTGTTTACGCAGGATCCATGCCGTCAGGCTGTTCAGAGCCTGCAGGACGGTCAACTCACTCTGTGTGGTTCTCTAGCACCAGTTATTGGGGGAGATGAACCAGTGTTGCCGGCCATTCGATTTCCTTGGACATGCAGCAGATAAGGTAAATACTACCTGTCGCACGGCATCCCATCGGTGGTTTGCCGAGGACACTCAGTGCTTGGCAGGGCATTTGCAATCCCTATCACTAATAACACGGGTTTCTGATTGTTACAGGAGCCGGTCATTGGTCGGATAAGGGAGTAATAACAGTGAATATTCGTCGCATCGTGATACTGGGGCTGGTAATTCTGCTGGGTGGTACGGCCTCTGTTTACTACTATGAATACCAGGAGGCCCATCCATCCACCTCAGATGCCTATCTGGGCATGCATGTGGTTGAGATTTCACCCCAGGTCAGCGGTTCCATCGCATCGGTCGCCGTACACAGTCACCAGCACGTTCACAGGGGTGACCTGTTGTTCCAGATCGATTCCCAGCCCTATCAACTGGCGGTGGACAAGGCCCGTGCCGACCTGCAGCAGGCACGCCAGTCACTCGCCGCATCAGAAGCACAGGTGAGTGCCGCCCAGGCCCAGGTCAATTCAGCCCGGGCAAACTGGGAGGAGGTCCGGAGACATTCCGATCGTGTGCTCGATCTGGTGGCCAAAGGTACATTGTCCCGCGACGAGGGCGATACCGCCTCCCGTTCACTCAAGGATGCTCAGGAGGGTTTGGCTGCAGCCCAGGCGGAACTCACTGCGGCCAAGGCACGCAGAGGTGCTCCCGGTGATGAAAATGCGGCGATCAGGGTAGCGCAGGCGAGTTTATCCCAGGCGTTGCTGGATCTGCAGCATACCCGGGTCATGTCACCCGGCGAGGGGACCCTTGGTGAGGTGGATCTTCGTCAGGGCAGCTTTGTGGATGTCGGTGAGAGTTTGTTTGCCTTGGTTGAAACCCAAGAGGTCTGGGTGGATGCCAACTTCAAGGAAACCGACCTGCTGAGGATTCATCCCGGACAGTCAGCCCGTATTCAGGTGGATCTCAAACCGGATAAAACCTTCAAGGGCCAGGTCGAGAGTCTGAGTCCCGCATCGGGCAGTGCCTTCTCCCTGATGCCGCCGGAGAATGCCACCGGAAACTGGGTCAAGGTGACTCAGCGCTTTCCGGTCCGTATCCGTCTGCTCGATCCGCTACCGGATCTGCGTCTTGGGGCCAGCAGTGAAGTCTCGATCGACACCACCCTGAGCCAATAACCGGGGTGCATGATGGACGCGAACAGACAATCGGACGCCCAGTCCAGTCGTCTGATCTCCGGGTTGGCATTGATGCTCACGACGGTGATGGTGATCATGGATATGACCATCGTCAATGTGACCCTGCCACACATGATGGGGGCGTTGGGTGCGACCGCAGATCAGGTGACCTGGGTGCTGACCGGATACATCGTTTCCGAAGCGGTAACCATTCCATTGACCGGATACCTGGCCGGGCGGTTTGGACGTCGCCGGGTTCTGCTGTTCGGTATTGGCGGTTTTGTATTGGCTTCGGCACTCTGTGGTCAAAGCACCTCACTGGCCGAAATCGTCGGCTTTCGCCTGTTGCAGGGTATTGCGGGTGCGCCGCTGATCCCCCTGTCTCAAGCGGTTCTGGTGGATGCCTTTGCGGCCGAGGAGCGCGGCAAGGCGATGGCGATCTGGGGTATCGGTATCATGCTGGGGCCGGTGCTCGGCCCTACGGTAGGCGGATTTGTCACCGAACATCTGAACTGGCGCTGGGTGTTTTACATCAACCTGCCGATCGGCCTGATCAACCTGATGCTGGTGGCGCGCGTGATCCAGGAAACTCCCCGACGCGTGGTGGGTACCGATCTGTTAGGTGCCATCCTGATGGTGATCGGTATCGGCAGCTTACAGACTCTGCTGGACCGGGGTAATCAGGAGGGATGGTGGCAATCGGGATTCATCGATCTGTTGAGCCTGGCTGCGGTCATGGGAATCGGTCTGTTCATCCTGCGCAGCCTGAGTGTGGAACAGCCCATTGTGGATCTGCGCCTGTTTCGTGACCGCAACCTGGCGGTGGCTTCGGGCATGATGCTGGTATTCGGCCTGGGCCTGTTCGGAACCATTGCAATTCAACCGATCATGCTTGAACGACTGTTCGGTTATCCGGTCGAAACCACCGGTCTGGTGATGGCGCCGCGTGCTTTGGGGTCGGCTCTGTCCATGGCACTGATGGCTAAGCTGACCTCCCGCGTGGATCACCGTTGGCTGGTGGGCAGCGGTATGCTGCTGGCCGCTCTGGGAACGAGCCTGATGGCGCGCTATAACCTGGATGCCAGCCCGGCCTGGATGATCTGGCCCGGAGTGGTGCAGGGCCTGGGCATGGGTGCCGTGTTCGTCCCCTTGTCGAGCATGGCCTATACAACCCTGCGCCGCGAGCAGGCGGATGCGGGCGCCGGATTATTCAACCTGGCGCGGACCATCGGCAGTGCGGTAGGTGTCTCCATCGCAGCGACAGAATATACCCGATACACCCAGATCGACTGGCATCAACTGGGGAGTCACATCCAACCTTTCAATCCTGCGTTGCACAACTGGCTTGCAGCCCAGGGGTTGACGCTCAATCACCCCATGGCGGTGTCCCGTCTGGCACAGACCTTGAGTGAACAGGCTTCCATGCTGGCCTTTACCCAGGTGTTCGAACTGATCGCCATGAGTTTTCTGCTGATGGCGCCGTTGTTGCTGTTGCTCAGGTCTTCTCATAAGCATTGAGTAGAGGCCGATCGTTATCATTTTTCTGGCAAGTGTGAGTATCGAGGTACCGTTGTATATCGTGTAACAGACGATATTGTGCATTCGGTTTTACTCGTTCCCACGCTCTGCGTGGGAATGCATACCGATACTGCGCAGCAAACCCCAGCCTCAGTATTCACACAAACCAAGTCTGCATTCCCACGCAGAGCGTGGGAACGAGTAAGAATCCAAAGCAGGTGAGCACAACACAAAGGTGAGATTGCGCTGGAATCTGATACAGGAGTATATGACTGGTTGGGGATCGACACTGATCGGCAATCTGCGATGGACTCGATAAGCATACTCCCTCTCCCCTCGCAGGAGAGAGCCGGGGAGAGGGTGAATGAAAAACCCGTGAGCATAGCGAACACCTCAACTCAAAACTCAAAACTCATCACTTAAAACTAACCCCACCATTACTCAATTTTAATATGTAACCTTCGGTAGCTATATCGGTATTGTATTTTCTGTGTCGTATTTTCAAGCGCGCAAAAAAATGCCCCGATGGTGAGGATACCGATCGGGGCAAGGGCCTTGGAGCTGACTGAGATCCAAGATCGCTTAGAGGAACGGTTTATTGGCCGGGAGGCACCACCAGGAAAGTGCTGATGTCCACGTTATCCGCGACCAGAGCCTGGATATCCACACGCCGGTTGGGAGCCAGACAACTGATCAGCTGGTTCTTGTCCTTGGTGCCGGTGCAGGTGACCAGGGGATCGGAACTGCCATCGCTCTGGGTATTGATACGATCGGCCGGAACTCCCTTGTCAACCAGGTAGCTCTTGACTGCATCGGCACGCCGTTGTGCCAGCTGCGCATTGTAGGGAGCCGGGCCAATGGCATCTGCATGACCTGTGATGGTGATGCCATGAATCAGGTCGGTGTCTTCAACACTGCTGACCAGGCTGTCCAGGTCTGCCTTCACATGATCACTGAGGGTCACTTTGTCGAAACCGAAAAACTCAGAATCGTCGAGAGTGTACTGGATCAGGCCTTTGCTCTCTTCGAATACCACGTTCGGTTCGGGACATGTGGGCATGGCATCATTCCATGCGCCGGTGTGCACGCATTCGCCACTGCCAGAGGTTACTGGCTGCCCGGCAATATCGTACAGGTAGCCGGGAACTTCGCTGGCCAATACCGGATTGGCGAGGGTCAAGGCACCTGCGAATACACTGCCCAGTATGGTTTTGTGTTTCAGTTTCATGAGTCGTCTCCTGTGTGTTTCTGCTGATCGGTAACCCGTGTGAATGGGCTTGTCATCTGTATTGCAAACAGAATGCCAGAGTGCATATCCAGGCCAATGACAAGGCTTGGAGCGGCGGTTGGTTCTGAATGAGTGGACGTTTGGGTGTTATTCACCGGTGGTTATCAACCACTCCGTGTTATGAGCCACCCGTCATGTCAACCTTGGCAGGGTTTTCCCCGGTGAATCGCGGTTGTATCAGTGATACAGGCCTTATCAGGGCATGGCCCGCATCCTGCATCGTTGAAACAAACCACAAGTTTGATACAGGAGCCGGTGATGTCTTTTCCCATGCATGATCTGCAGACCCTGGTTGGGTTGATCGTGATAGTAAATCCGCTGTTGGCCGTGCCGGCCTTTGCAACCCTGACCCAGGCCGATGATCCATCCCAACGCCATGCCACTGCACAGCGTACCGCCCTTACCGTGGGTATCGTGTTAAGTCTGGCGGCACTGGTCGGTCGCCCCTTGCTGCGTCTTCTGGGAATCGGATTGCCGGCTTTCCAGGTCGGAGGCGGGATACTCATCCTGCTCATGGCCATAGCCATGCTGCATGCGCGCATGAGTGGCGCGCGTCATACCCAGGACGAGGCACATGAGGCGATGCAGAGTCAGCAGATCGGAGTGGTGCCTTTGGGTATCCCGCTACTCGCCGGTCCCGGCGCAATCAGTACCGTGATCATCTACGCACACAGGCAGTCTGACTGGCTGTGGTCAGCTTTGCTCGTGGGCGAAATCTGGTTGGTCGCTGGGCTGGTCTGGCTGGCGTTGTATCTCGGTGACCGGTTGATCCGCAGGGTGGGGCAAACCGGTGTCAACGTGGCGACCCGAATCATGGGGCTGCTGCTCGCGGCAATCGCGGTGCAGTTCATGACGCATGGCTTGCAATCACTGTTGCCCGGCCTGGCTTGAAGCAAGTCCACCCATCATCGTGGCCTGTCGGCAGGCCAAAGGAGACGTAAGATGAATTCACAACCATCCTGGACCACCCGGGCATTGCATCTCGGTATGTCTGTCACAATCACCCTGCAACTTCTGATCTCCACCTTCATGGATAAACCCAAACCGGGTCATACCCTGTCCCTTTGGGCGTCACTGGGTTTCGATGCACATGAGGCGGTGGGTATCCTGTCCCTGCCGATTTTGCTGTTATGGTTTGTCTGGTTGTTTGTGCGTAAAAAGGAAGCAGGTCCCGAGGCGCTCTTTCCATGGTTCCGGCGGTCGACGATCAAGATCTGGTACGCATCCTTGAAACGTGTACTCACTGCGTGGAAGGCGGGCGAGTCACCGGATCCCCTGGACAATGAAAGGATCGCTCGCGCGGTTCATGGATTGGGTGCTTTGTGCGCACTGGGAATGGCAGTGAGCGGCTTTGTGGTCTGGTTGGGACTCAACCCACAGGGTGAACTGACGGAGTGGGCGCAACTCAGTTTGAGTGGGCATCGCCTGTTAGCCAATCTGATGTGGACCTACTGGGGTGGGCATGGCGCCATGGCCATCTGGCATCAGTGGAAAGGGGATTCCACTCTGCACGACATGTTTCAGTTTTCCCGTGTAAAACGCCTGGCACCCTGATGTGGCGGGTTAATAGCATCCAGGGAACAGCCTTCGTGGGCAATTTCAACGACTGGCTGGTCCTGGCCGATGACAGGAACTATGCTGAGGGTATCGAGTAACAATAGTGATTGAAACATGGCAGGGTCCAGTGATTCAGTATTCGCTGATCCTGGCATCCCATAAGTCCATCTTGTGTGGGGCCTACCTGATGAAATCCTGTCGTCAATGCCAACACCCTGTCAGCGAGGACGCGATCGCCTGCCCCAACTGCGGGGCGCCATACCCGGCACAAGCGGACTGGAACGGCTGGGGCTATGAGTACAAATCAAAAGCCACCCTGTTGGGTCTGCCTCTGCTGCATGTGTCATTCAAGTATCGCCCTAACAAGGTTCCGGTGGTGGCCAAGGGGGTCATTGCCATCGGACAGTTCGGTGTGGGCATCATCAACCTGTCACAGTTCGGGATCGGGCTGTTCAGTCTGAGTCAGTTCACGATCTCGGGCTTTGCGATTGCCCAGTTCGCGATCGCCTATTCCTGTATTGCCCAGTTCGGTCTTTATATCGACCAGGGGGTGGGACAATTCATGCGCAGCCTGTCCCAGCTACTCGGTACAGGATGATTGCGGGATTATCTGCTATCTCAAAGTTGGAAGGCGAAAAGTTGCACCACACCTTCCGCCATGTCACGCAAACGACCTGCCGGTTTGGGCGAGTAGTGCAGGGTGTGCCGGGACAACCCCTCGATCCAGGTTGAAAGGGCGGTGATCTCCGCATTGGAACGGAACAGACAAACCAGTTCATAGTTGAGGAACAGGCTGCGCAGGTCCAGGTTGGCTGAACCGGCCATGCCCAGGTTGTCATCGATGACAAGCGCCTTGGCATGCACCATAGCCCCAGGGACCAGGCGGACCTCGACACCGGACTCGGTCAACTCACGCAGGTAGCGGGTGCGCGTGTAGTCGGCGAGACGGTGATTGGAACGCAGGGGCAGGATGAGTTTTACCGAAATGCCCCGTTTTGCCGCCAGGCAGAGCGCCCGTTGCAGGTTTTCATCAGGGACATAGTAGGGTGTGACTGCGATGATTCGGCTGTGAGCCTGGTATAGCGAGGTCAAAAGCATATCCCGCAGTGGTTCATCGGGCCGGTCCGGCCCGGACGCCAGAACCTGCACACAGGCTTCACCGGTCGGCTCCGGTGCGGACGTCATCTTCAGGTTTTCCCGGGTTGCAAACGACCAGTCCGCAATGAAAATCTGTGTCAGATGTTCAATTGCGGGACCTTCCAGTTCGAAACTCAAATCGATCCAATGTTCGGATTCTGAAAAATACTCATCGGCCAGGTTTCGCCCGCCGAGCCAGGCCCGGTTTCCATCCGCGATAACCAGCTTGCGATGATTGCGCAGATTGTTGTAACCACGAAACGGACGGTGAAGCAGGGGAGTGAACCAGGCGACCTGGATCCCGGCGCGCAGCAGATCCCTGACCATACGTTTGGGTAGCAGAAAGGAACCCACGCCATCGAGCAACAGGCGCACCTGCACGCCTCGTTGTACGGCGTCCCGCAAAGCCTGGCTGATGCCCCTGCCCAGGGAGTCGTCTGCCAGCAGAAACATGGAGATGTTGAGTTCCCTGCGAGCCCCGGAGAGCAGATCAGTGAGGGCGGACAAGGCATCCGTTCCATCCTTGTGAAACACCAGGCGATTACCATGGCTGGAGGGGGATACCCCTTCCCGGGCCATCAACCGGTCGATGGAATCCCAGGGACAGGCCTCCACGACGGGTACGGCATCCTGGGAGGGACGCGGTTGTGCAACGGCATGCTTGCGTCGGCCGAGTCCGAGATAGATCGGTATGGCCAGCCAGGGAAGGGTGATCATGAACAGCAACCAGCCCAGGGTCGAGGCGGGTGTGCGACGGATGCGCAGGATGTCCGCGATCAGAAGTACCGCCAGCAGACCGCCAAACAGAGTGGCGAGATGTAACCCCAATAAAAACATCGCTGTCCTCCCGACTCGCGTGTGTCACCGGTCCGGCTCCCCGACAAACCGGTGATTTCAACCCAGACTATTATCCGGTATGGCCGATCCACTCGGTGCGACCTGCCTGCTCAAGTGCGGCAATGCGGTCCTCCAACGGGGGATGGCTCATCAACAGCCGCGTCAGGGTCTCCCCGAGTGGCGCCTGTATGCCGAATGCGGCCAGATTGCCGGGTAGTGGTTCGGCGTTTTGCAGTCGTTGCAGGGTGCGCAGGGCGCTGATCATCGGGTTGCGACCGGCCAATCGCGCGCCTCCCGCATCAGCCCGGTACTCCCGCCACCGGGAAAAGGCCATGACAATGAAGCTGGCGAGAAACGAGAGAAACATCTGCGCCACCAGGGTGGTGATGAAATAGCCGATACCCATGCCCCGGTCGTCCCGGAATACTACCCGATCCACCACCAGGCCCACCAGTCGGGCAAGAAATATTACGAAGGTGTTGATCACGCCTTGAAGCAGTCCGAGGGTCACCATGTCGCCGTTGGCCACATGAGTGATCTCGTGACCGAGCACCGCTTCGACCTGATCCCTGGGCATGCGCTGGAGCAGTCCGCTGCTTACCGCGACCAGGGCCTGATCCCGGTGCATACCGGTTGCAAAGGCATTCGGCGAGTCGGATTGAAAGATGCCGACCTCCGGCATTCCGATACCCGCTTTGCCAGACAGGCGCTGTACGGTAGCCAGTAACCAACGCTGTTGTGAATCGGTTGGTTGTTCGATGACTGCCACACCCATGGTGTTTTTCGCCATCCACTTGGAGAGTGCCAGGGAGATCAGCGAGCCGCCCATGCCAAACAGGGCGGAGAACAGCAGCAGGCCTTGGAGATTGATATCCGTGCCGTTCTGATACAGCCATTGCTCGATGCCGAAAATACGAAACACCACGGACAACACCACCAGCACGGCGGCATTGGTGGCAAGGAATAACAGGATTCTTTTCATGGTACTGCCCTCCATTGTTTTTTCATCTTCATGACTTGGGCTGTGCATCTCCCATGCCAGACCTGCAAATCCCGGCAACCAGGTGAGAGGACGATCTCGTTCCCACGCTCTGCGTGGGAATGCATAACCAACGATCAGATCCACGAGATCGCCTCGGCTCAGGTATGCGTTCCCACGCAGAGCGTGGGAACGAGTCACCTATGGTGGTGTTCTGGCAGGCCATCTGTACGAATCCTTAACAAGCCATCCGGTCCATTATCCCTCAGTTCATTGCGCGCTCTGGTTGGAATCACCCAGATCAGGGTGGTGGTCTTCCACCAATTCCGGTCAGTCACTCCTGAAATACTGTCTGTGCATGGTGTTTTGACGGCATACCAACCATTGGCACGTTGGATGCAACAGGGTTGGCAGGTACCGGACCGGTGCCTTACAGGACGACTGAAAAACAGGAGCAGGTGTTTCCATGAATGCAAATCACAACCTGGTGGCGACAGAACAGCCAACCCTATTCATCCTGCTGGGCGCTGCCGGCGACCTGGCACAGCGTCTGGTGGTTCCGGCCCTCTACGAGCTACACCTGAATCATGCCTTGCCAACTGAGATGCGCATACTGGGTGTGGACCGGGGAGACCTGAGTGTTTCTGAATTGTCTGAACGGCTGCGTGCGGGTTGTGACTTGCATGCCCGGTCAGGCAAACCCTCCGATGCGGATTGGCAACGCTTCAGTGAACTGCTTGATTACCAATCACTGGATCTTCTGGATACCGCCTCTTATCAGATCCTGACGCCACGACTTGAAACCCTCGCGTCCGGTTTCAGTGCTCCGGCCCAGCGCATCTTCTACCTGGCCACACCGTCCTCGATTTTCGCGGCGGCCGCGAAGGGCCTGGGCAACGCCGGTCTGGCCGCTGACCGTCAGCGCACCCGGCTGGTGGTGGAGAAGCCCATCGGCTACGACCTGGAAAGTTTTCGCGCGATCGATGCGCAACTCAAACAGGCCTTTGACGAGTCACAGCTGTATCGCATCGATCACTACCTGGGTAAGGAGACGGTGCAGAACATACTCGCGCTGCGCTTTGCCAACCCGATTTTTGAACCCATCTGGGATCGCCGCTACATCGATCATGTCACGATTACTGTTGCGGAAAGCCTCGGTGTGGAGCATCGCGGTGGCTACTACGAACATGCGGGCGCCCTGCGCGATATGGTGCAGAACCACCTGATGCAGCTGCTCTGCCTGATCGCCATGGAACCCCCGGCGAGTTTCGATGCTGACCGACTGCGCGATCGTAAGATGGATGTGATGCGGGCACTGCGTCCGATACCCGAGGATGCGGTATCCCGTTATGCCTCCCGGGGCCAGTATGGTACGGGCTGGATCGAGGGTGAGCACGCGCCTGCCTACCGGGATGAGCCCGGGGTGGATCCCAACTCACCGATAGAGACCTTTGCGGCTCTGAAACTGTTCGTCGATAACTGGCGCTGGCAGGACGTGCCATTCTACCTGCGGACCGGCAAGCGCCTGGGTAAAAGTATCTCCGAGGTGTCGATCCGCTTCAGGCCGGTACCGCACCAGGCCTATCCCTACAGCGCCGCCGAGGATCAACAGCCTGCGCGTCTGGTATTGCGGCTCAAGCCCGAGGAGGGGATCGATCTGAAGCTGAATGTCAAAGTGCCGGGGGCTCACTTTACCCTGACACCGGTGGACATGCGCTTCTCCTATCAGAGCGCCTTTCGTAAACCGGTGCCCACGGCTTACGAAACCCTGTTGTACGAAGTCATGTCCGGTGACCAGACCCTGTTCATGCGTGCAGACCAGATCGAGGCAGCCTGGTCACTGCTGCAACCGGTACTCGACGTATGGGCGGCCTATCCGGCGGTGGATTTCCCCAACTATCCCGCAGGCAGTTGGGGACCGGAATCCGCTGAGGGTCTGATCAGTCGCGACGGACGCAGCTGGTTGGCACCGACCCATCAGGAGGAACCTTATATGCCAGTCAGCACTGAGGCACAACAGTTGGAACAACAGCACGTGTGATGACCGCATGGCGGGTCTTGTATAGCAACGGGTTTTGGCGGTGGCTTGAGTTGATTCAAGTCACCATGTCAGTGAAACAGGCGTCGTGAACATGCCTGCCGGTTGAATCCAGACAGGTCTTGCGAACGCCTCAACAAGAGGAGAGTCGTTATGAACAAACGGATCGTAAAACGCAGTCTCGCAGCCGCCGCAGTACTTGCGGTGATTGGTGTGGTGGGCGCTGAGGCCTACAGTGCCGAAAAACAGCAAGCCACTCAGGATCCCTCCGCTGCCAACACCACGGAAGAGACCGTGGTGATCACCGAGGCGACGGATCCCTGGATTGCTCTGCACGCAGACATGATGCGAATGCAGGCACAGATGGATCAGTTGATGAGCGCCAATATGCGCCAGATGCCGATGATGGGATGGAACAATCCCGCTGACCATTCCCAGGTGACCCTTGAAGATCAGGGTGACAACTATGTGGTCAAGGCGGACATCCCGGGTGTGAATGAGAACAACATCAACATCAATCTCAACGGTCGTCTGCTGAGCCTGTCGTCACAGACCCGGGGTACCGAGCAATTGACTTCGGACCAGGGCAAGATGTCGCAGCAGGAACAGTATGTCAGTAGTTATCAACAGGCCTTCACACTGCCTGGGCCGGTCAAGGCTTCCGGCATGAAGACCCAGTTCCAGGATAACAGCCTGACGATCACCATCCCCAAGGCGACCTCATGATCCTCTGAACCGGATCGGGGAATGATCCACTGTGAGGACTGCCGGATGTTTCGCTATGTCCGGCAGTTCTCACGTTACTAAGCAACGACCTGGGAGGGTACATGGATTTATGGAAAGCGGTTGCGGGCCTGCTCAGTCTCACAGCCGTCTTCGCCTATATGAATCATCGTTGGCTGCGGCTGCCTTCGAGTATCGGCGTGATGAGCATGGCGCTGGTGTTTTCCCTGGGTCTGCTGCTGTTGCAAGGCCTGGGCTTCGACCTTGCCACACCCATGCGCGCACTGCTCTACCGGGTGTCCTTCGATACCACGGTACTGCACGGCTTACTGGGTTTTCTGCTGTTCGCCGGTGCGTTATCGGTGGATCTTATGGAGCTGCGCCGCGAGTCCATCGTGATTGCATTTCTCTCCACGCTGGGGGTGCTTATCTCCACCCTGGCGGTGGGTGGCGGCGCCTACGAAATGCTGCGTGGGATCGGTCAGCCCCAGCCGTTTATCGATTGCCTGCTGTTTGGCGCACTGATCTCACCCACTGACCCGATCGCGGTGCTGGCACTGCTCAAGCGCCTCGGAGCGGCCCAGGGTTTAAAAGCGCGGATGGCCGGTGAATCCCTGTTCAATGACGGGGTCGGCGTCACCCTGTTTCTACTGCTGCTCTCGATGCATGACCAGTCCGACTCGATACAGCCCTTGAGTGCCCTGATGCTGCTCTTGAGGGAGACCCTGGGTGGGATTCTGTTCGGTATCCTCGCGGGTGGATTGGTTGCCCGGTTATTGCGCGGCGTCGATCAGTATACGGTGGAGATCCTGTTGACCCTGGCATTGGTCAGCGGGGGTTTCACCCTGGCGGATGAGTTGGGTGTCTCAGCACCCCTGGCGGTGGTGGTCGCAGGGCTGATCATCGGCCACCATGGGCGTAGTGCAATGTCGCAGATCACCCGTCATCACCTGGATCTGTTCTGGCATCTGCTGGACGAGATCTTCAACAGCATACTCTTCGTAATGATTGGGCTGGAAGTTCTGGTGATGCACTTTCAGCGACCCGATATTGCGGTCATCCTGGTATTGATTCCGGTGGTGCTCGCGGCCCGTCTGCTGAGTGTCGGTGTGCCTTTCCTGTTGCTGAGGCGGCGCGGCAAAGTCTCACATGTCGCCTTCGGCGTGATGGTCTGGGGCGGACTCCGGGGTGGGCTCTCCGTGGCCATGGCCCTGTCGTTACCAACCCAGACACCCCGCGACCTGCTGGTGGCGGCGACCTATGGGGTGGTGGTGTTCGGCTTGTTGCTGCAGGGCGGTTCACTGAGTTGGCTGCTACGTCGCGCACCGATTCAAAATCGCCTTGATCCTTCAGCCTGACAGGTCAACCGGGATGGGCGTTACTCCGACCGACCCGGATTCCGCGCTGCTGCATCCGGGCTACACGGCACTCCGCTCACAGGGGTCAGGTGTGGACTGAACCCACACCCGGTGTGGCAGGTCCTGGTGAATTTGCACCAGCTTGTGGGTATATTGAACCAGTCGAAGACCCGAAAATGACATTTTTGCTTCACAGAATGCTGTTTACGAGCCCGGCATGTGGTTTGCAAACGGAATCTGCAGGGGTGGCCGTTTCATGGTGTTTGCAATCACAAACGGCGCTTGGCATTCGGGATCGACAGGAGCAATACAACCCATGCAAGAGGACCATCAGATGCCGTTCGGGCGTAGTGCCATGCAGCGTTTTATTTGGCTACCGCTCGGATTCTCCGTGCTGCTGGTTGCGTTCGCCCTGACCGGTCTGGTGGCAATGTCCTGGCGCAGTCTCGATCGCCTGCATCCGGTGCAGGCTCACATGCTCAACATGGGGCAGATCGAGGAAGTGGGGTTGAGCCTGGAACAGACTCTGCTGAAAGCGCTGCGTGGGGTGACCCTCGACCCTGCTGAACTGCAAGCACTGAAACAGCAGGTGGTGCAGATCTCACAGATGGAAGGCACTCTGCATCCGCAAACCTCGCAGCGGCTCAACGCCATCGTTGATAGCCTGCAGACCGATTCACCGAATCGAATGCAGATGTTGCTCAATGCCCTGGGACAGCTGCGCGACGTGCTCAGCAACGAACGCAGCATGCATAACAGCCTGCTGTCGGATGTGGTAAAGAGCACTCATCTGGAATTCCGCCTGGCCATGGGATTGATGGTGGGCCTGCCCCTGGTGGGGGGCATTGCCCTGATGTTGCTGCTGCATCGCACCAGGCAACCCCTCAAGGATCTTCAGGACCTGCTCAACCGGCTGGGCGGGCGGGAGTTCAAACCCGTTCCTGAAGCACAGCTCAACCAGACCGCCCGACTGGCCCGTCCCGCATTCAACAGCTACAACGCCCTGGTATCGCGCTTGCAGGAGCTCGAAGCGGAACATCTCGACCGGGAACGGCTGCTGGAACAGCGGGTGCGGGAAGCCACCACGGCACTGCTGGCCCAGAGCCGGGAATTGTCCCGTGCCGAGCGCCTCGCGGCAGTGGGCGCTGTCTCCGCCGGATTCGCCCATGAGCTGCGCAATCCCCTGGCAGGTATCCAACTGGCCTGTTCCAAGGTCCATCAATTCGTCGGCGAGGGGGAACAGGGCAACCGCATCGCCGCGGTCATCAACGAACTCAAACGCATCAACCATCTGCTTACCCAGCAGGTGGATATGGCCCGGCATGCGCCGGAACCCTACGTGGAAACCGCAATCGCTCCCAGCGTCAATGAACTGCTCGGTCTGATTCGCTACCAGGTGCCGGAAGGCATGACACTCAGTTCTCAGGTCGGTGACGAACTGGTGTGCCTGCTGCCCATCGCGGGGTTGCGCCAGGCACTCCTCAATCTGGTGTTGAATGCGGTGCAGATTCAGGGCCAGGAGGGTCACGTGACCATCACTGCGGAACACCAGCAGGGACAGTTGCTGATTCAGGTCCGGGACGCGGGCCCCGGGTTTCCTGAAGAGATGCTGCGCATGGGGGTACGTCCCTTCGCAACCGGACGGGAAGGGGGTACCGGCCTGGGACTCGCCATGGTGCGGCGTTTCGTGCGCGATCATGACGGTGATCTCAGCCTCGATAATCCAACGGATGGGGGGGGCTGTGTGAGCCTGCGTCTGCCCTGCCGTCTGCCGAAACAGAATCACGGAGAAACTACGAATGCCTGATACCTTGCTGGTGATTGAGGATGAAGCGCTGCTGGGTGCCGAATTGTGCGATGAATTCGCCAGCGCCGGTTGGGAAACCCGGCTGGCTGCGGATCTGGCCCAGGCGGAACGCATCCTGTTCGAGCAGAACATCGAACCCCTGGTGGTGCTGTCCGATATGAATCTTCCGGACGGCAATGCGCTGGACCTGTTGGAAAGGGTACGGACCCGGGCGATTCCTGGGGAATGGATCTTTCTCACCGCCTATGGCGGGGTACCCGAATCGGTGCGCGCGCTGAAACTCGGGGCCTACGATTTTCTCGAAAAACCCTGTGATCAGGAACGTCTGCAACTGGTGGTGGCGGGTGCCGCACGCAGCGCCATTGCACAACGGCGTTTGCGTGACGAGGGCAGGGAGCGTGGCAGTCACTTTTCAGCCGAGGCGTTTCTCGGCCGCAGTGATGGGGCCCGGGAAGTGCGGGAATTGCTGAGCCGCCTCGCCCGGGTGCCGTTTTCGGCAGTACTCATCACCGGTGAGACCGGAACCGGCAAAGGCCTGGTGGCGCGAATCCTCCACTATGCCGGTCCACGGGCTGCGGGACCGCTCATAGAAGTCAACTGTGCCGCGCTGCCCAGAGAACTCCTGGAATCCGAACTCTTCGGCCATGAAGCGGGTGCCTTCACCGGCGCCAAGGGACGCCGTAGGGGACTTATTGAACAGGCCAATGGCGGCACCCTGTTTCTGGATGAACTGGGCGAACTCGATCTCGACCTGCAGGCAAAACTGTTGAAAGCCATCGAAGACCGCCGGGTGCGCCGGGTCGGTGGCGACCGAGAACTGCAGGTGGATGTGCAGGTGGTTGCGGCCACCAACCAGGATTTGCAGTCACGCATCGCTGCAGGGGAGTTTCGTGCCGATCTCTATCATCGTCTCGCGGTGTTTCGTCTCGAGGTTCCGCCCCTGCGTGAACGCAAACAGGATCTAGAGGATCTGTTGCCGGTGTTCATCGACGAGTTCAATGCCCGTTCCGGACAGAAGGTGTCCTCCGTCCCGGACTCGGTCTGGCGGCGGCTGGAGGGCTATGACTGGCCGGGTAACGTGCGGGAACTGCGCAACCTGGTGGAACGCTGCGTGTTGCTCGCGGATGGACCTGTGTTTCCCGAGCGCTGGCTGCATCTGGGCGAAACCGAATCGATGAATCACAGCCACCCTGCACCCGGACTCGCCGACGGGGATCGGATCTGTCTGCCCCTGGATGGCAGCATCAGCCTGGATGACATGGAGCGCAGTATCCTGACCGAAGCCTTGTCACGTAATGACGACAATGTCAGTCTGACAGCCCGGGTGCTGGGCACGACCCGGGAAAAGCTTCGTTACCGGGTACAGAAATACGGCTTGATTGCCGAGGATTGAAGGGGTTGCCCCGTCAGCCTGTGAATCGATGAACAAACAAAGGTTGTTGCAGTGAGAAGTCAGAAGTCTAAACCGGTTGCTCCACCCTACACCGGAGTGGGTAAACAGTTGATCCTCAGGGATCACCTGGCCATCGATCGAACCCGCCTGGCCAATGAACGGACCCTCCTGTCCTGGTACCGCACGGCCCTGATGATGTTGGTTTCGGGTATCACCCTGTTAAAGCTGTTCGAAGGCTTGCTGGCCATGGAACTGCTGGGCGGACTGCTCATACCGTTGAGTATCTGGGTGGCGTTCTGGGGTTCCCGCCGCTATCTGCAAACCCGTAAATCCATTCAAACCGCGATCGATCGCTGACTGCGCCAAGTCGGGTGATTTGTGCCGTGCCGGTTCATTTCACCCGGTTGATACACACCAGAGACTCCCGTTCATCTCCAAGTACGCCCAACATCCATTGTGATTTCAACCTGCTGCGTGTTTGGCACGAGTGATGCTCAGTTACTCATTAAGAGTTACAGCTATCAGCAGCATCAGACCCGCGCAGTCGGAGGAGGCGAAGATGAACACGCTATCACAACACGACTCCGTCGCTGAGACGGATGAACCCAGGCGAACGGATTCACGCAGTCAGCATCAGGCCGTGATCGGCGTATTCGATACCCATGCCCAGGCAGAGGGAAGCATCCTGAAACTGCAGGAACAGGGTTATCCCATCGAAGCCCTGACCCTGGTCGGTAAAGGCTACCATTCAGAAGAACGCCCCCTCGGTCTCTACACCATCGGCGATCGGGTCAAGGCCTGGGGAGGCACCGGGTTGATCGTAGGCGCTGTGTGGGGATTGATGTTTGGTGCGGCGTTCTTCTGGTTTCCCGAATTCACCGCTGTCGGATTTGCCGATCCGGTTTTGGATCTGTTCGCCGCTTCTGCGGAAGGCGCCATCGCCGTGGGGTTGATCACCGCCCTGGGGGCGGCTCTGTTCGGTCTGCTGCTTCCCCGGCGAGCCGTGATCCGCTACCAGGGGTCGGTCAAAGCCGACCGCTTCCTGTTGATGGCACAGGGAGATGAGACCCAGATAGAAACCGCTCGTCGATTGATGGAACAGCTATTGGTTGATGAACAGCAGGCGATTCAGGTGTGATCCCGCAACTCCGCATGGGTTTGACTTGATTGCGTAAACAACCCGTAAGGGCGTGTCTACATTTAACAAGGAGATGAGAATGCAACTGGGCATGATTGGATTGGGGCGCATGGGCGCCAACATGGTTCAGCGGCTGGTCGCGGACGGCCATCGGTGTGTGGTATACGATCACTCAGCCAAGGCAGTCGAAGCCGTGGCGGGTGAGTCGGTGCAGGGGTGCAGTTCCCTGGATGAATTTGTTCAATCCCTCGAATCTCCACGGATGATCTGGATGATGATCCCGGCCGGTGTGGTGGATGATCTGCTGGCGGATCTGGTGCCAGGACTGCAGCCGGGGGACGTGCTCATCGATGGGGGAAACAGCTACTACAAAGACGATATCGCACGGGCCCAGAGGCTCGACCGGGATGGTATTCACTACCTGGATGTAGGGACCAGTGGCGGTGTGCACGGACGTGACCGCGGCTATTGCCTGATGATCGGTGGCGAACCGCAGATCGTCGACGCCCTGTCACCCGTGTTCCGATCGCTGGCTCCCGGTTTTCAGGAGCCGCGTACCCCCGGCAACTCGGGTGACCATACGCCCGCCGAGGAGGGATGGCTGCACTGCGGACCCGCTGGTGCCGGTCACTTCGTTAAGATGGTTCACAACGGAATCGAGTACGGACTGATGGCCGCCTATGCGGAAGGCTTCAATATACTTCGCCATGCAGGCATCGGACGACACGCCCGGGAGACGGATGCGGAGACCGCACCGCTGGCCAACGAGGCCTTCTATCAGTATGACATCGACGTCGCTCAGGTCAGTGAGGTCTGGCGAAGGGGCAGCGTGATCGCTTCCTGGTTGCTGGATCTCACCGCGGAAGCACTGCACAGGGATCCACAACTCGAGGACTTTGCCGGGCGGGTTTCGGACTCCGGGGAAGGGCGCTGGACAGCCCTGGCCGCGATTGAAACCGGCACCCCCGCACCGGTACTCAGCTCAGCCCTGTTCGCGCGTTTCGACTCCCGGGGCGAGTCGGATCCTGCTCATCGCCTGTTATCGGCCATGCGCTGGGGGTTTGGTGGCCACGAGGAGAAGCCAAAAGGCTGATCGGAAGCGGGTGAGCGGTTGCGACCGTGGTGTCGCAATCCTGTTACTTCGAAGTCTGTGCCTCGACCTTTTCAATCAGTTGATTGAGCTTGATTTCAACATCCGTGAAGATTCGTTGTAACTCCTCCCGGGAGGTGTTCTGCAACCGGTTGAGATCATCCAGTTCGTGTAATTGACTCAGCAGGCGCTCCAGTTCCGAACGGTATTGAGGCTCGATCTCCGCCTGTTCGAGGATCTCGATGGCAGCCTGCATGTCCCGGTGCATCTCTTGAATCCTTTCCAGCAGATCGGTCTCCTCGCCAAACGAGGCATACAGGCGCTGTTTGGCCAGCACCAGCGCGGAGCGCTCGGGCTGATAGTAATCAGGACGGGTGGAATGGAGATACCAGCCCAGTGCGGTCAGCCCAATCAGACCAATGACCACGGCAATCACCGTGAGTGCGTGATGGATACGCTTGGAAGAGGATGTTCTCATGCTGCCTCGTGGGGAAGTTGGGGACGCTTACTCGATATCCTTTACAGCCACTCAAACGGCTGTGCTCGAGAGCAACTGTTGATAACCTGTCATGTCGGTAGCCCCATGTCTGTGGGCGTTTTCCCTGTGGTTGCGAACTTGCGGGATGCTACCACACCCGTTTCCAGTGCGTCCTGTCGGCGTAATCATAGAATCAGACAAGGGCTGTATGCGGATGTTGCAGGTCAGGGACCCAATGATCAGGAGAAGCAGCAAACAGGCAGTTATTACCCTCAGATTGTAGTTCGGGTGAAGCAACGCGTAACCCGGCAAGAGTCGAAGCCAGAACCCCGGATCCCGCTGCGCCACATCCGGGCTACAGGCGCATGGTCGGTGATGCGGTAGTCTGCACCTCTCCCGCAAAGGGAGAGGCGAGATTCCTATCCGAATACATCAATGGCTGTCGGATGGAGCGCTGACCAAGCGTTTCGCGCACTGCCTGGCAAGATCGGGCACTCAAACTGTTCGTTCACTCAGGAGCCTGATCCAAGCGTCCCCTCTACCTTTGACTCCGGTCTATACAGCGGGAGAGGGCCAGGGAGAGGGGGAATCAAAAAACATACTGAGCGCAGCGATCTCCATATATCACCGGCTCAGGTCATGAGAATAGTGTTTCCTGGTCAGTTCCCCCCGAGTGCTCGAATTCCCATCATTGATCCAATAAACCACCAAGGACACGAAGCCCGCAAAGGGTCATCGAAAGTATCTCCATGAGGCGCTTATCCGTCGATTAATCGCCGCCTGGAGTCCTCTTCACCCAAGACTGAAACGGGCCTGATCACTCCCTGTGATGTGTTTTACTGGGTACGATTTTGCAATTCTTTTAAGTCCAAAACGTTGTTCAGGATTATCATGAGTACCCGGTCGACAGGCGGCCATCAGAGTACGACCGGTATGCTGCAACTGGATCGCCGATGCCGCTGGCAGGTCGGGGACTTGAGGTCCTGCAGCTTGATACACAGCCTCGAACCAGCATGAGAAGTATGTGATAAAGTATATCAATATCAATAACTAAAAGAATATTTCGAGAATCTGTCGTTATGCTCGGCTCAGACTGTTCCGGCTCTTTTGTGGAGATACGCATCCGGGGTACAGGAGACTCCCAAGGTCTGAGCCATATCCTCCAGGTGACCATTCAAGAGTTGTTGGTAACGGCCGATCAATTATAAGATCACAGAAAAACCTAAGAACCCGGGACACACCTATGGGCACCGCTTCTTGTATCGCGCTTCACCCCGCGCGGCGTAAGCCAGGCAGCTGGCTGCATTTGACGACGCTGTTTCTGCTACTCGTGCTGCTGGCTTGGCAACTGCCCCTGTCAGCGGCGGATCCGCTTATCCTGGGGGTGTTTCCACGACGTGATGCGGCGACCAGTGCCCAGTTGTTCCAGCCCCTGGCCGATTATCTTGAGGCGTCCCTGCAAAGACCGGTGACCCTGGAGCTGTCTGCGGATTTCGATGTTTTCATCAGTAACCTCAGGCAGCGTCGCTATGACCTGGTGCACCTCAATCAGTTTGATTACGTCATGGCTCATGACGAGTTGAAATACGACGCTCTGGTGCAGAACGAGGAGTTCGGTGAAAAGACCATCAAAGGTGCGGTCTACGTGCGCAAGGATTCCGGCTTGACCCGGCTCGATGAGCTCAAAGGCAAGAAGATCCTCTTCGGAGGAGGCCCTAGGGCGATGATGAGTTATGTGGTCCCGACCTATCTGCTGCGCAGGGCGGGGCTGGTGGCCGGCGACTATGAAGAGGTCTATGCCATCAATCCGCCGAATGCAGTGCTCGCAACCTATCTTGGTCGTGCCGATGCGGGCGGAGCCGGTGAAGTGGTCAGGCGTCTGCCTCTGGTGACTTCGAAAATCGATGTGAATCAACTCGATCTCATCGCTATCAGCGATCCTCTGCCGCATCTGCCCTGGGCGGTGAAGTCCGAGATGAATGCTGATCTGAAGGCGCGTATCCAAACACTATTGGTGGATTTGAAAGCGACTGAGGAAGGGGCTAGGATTTTGAAAAAGGCCCGGTTGACGGCCCTCAATCCGGTTACCGACAAGGATTACGATGCCCACCGGCTGATCATTGATTACATCAATGAGCACTGAGTCGAGAATTAATCTGACGGGACAACAGGATCCGGATGTAACGTACGTCGGATACGATTCTGCCCCCGGTTGTTATGTTCAAGTCAATCACATGTTTGTTACAGGCTCGGAGTGAGACGTCAGATGCTGATGCTGAAGGATGGGGTTTCGCTCCAGGGCTATGACTCAAGTCCGAATGGTACTGTCCTGAGTATTCCGATAACGCTCTGGTGTCAGCATGATACCCAAGGGGAATTCCCAATGGGCTCCTTGCCTGCTGAGCGGAGGACTGGCAAAACACAGCCGGGCCTTGGGATGGGTGCCTGAACCATGGGTTCTGAGTCTCGCTCGAATGGGATCGTCTTCAGCCGAAGTCTGCGTGCCCGTTTCATCTTCTGGATCGGCATCGTGTTGCTGCTCACCCTGGGTGGCGCGGCCTACTATGTCTACTCCGCCCAGCAGACCCTGCTGGCTAACAGCCTGCAAACTAAAGTGGTGGCGCTCGGCCGGTTCATCGCGCTGATCAGTCCTGATGCCATTTACACCTTCGACATCACCATGCTGGATCGTTATGTCAAACAGATCACCGAAGACGAAGATGTGTTGTTTGCCCAGATCCGCTCACCCAGCGGCACTCCCATGACCACATACCTGCCACCGGGCATCACCCGGGAGCAGGTAAAAACCTGGATCACCACTATCGATGAAACCCAGGACCCCCAGCGTTTGAATGTCGATAAAGTCATCTTTTACAGTTTTTCGATTGTTGCGAACGGAGAGGAACTCGGTCAGGTGCTGGTGGGGCTGGACACCCAGCCGATGCAGGCCCACACCCGCCAGGTACTGGCAGATCTGATCAAAATATTCAGTGCCATCGTGGTTGCGCTGGGGGCCTTGATCTTCATGATCTTCAAATGGCATGTGCTCGATCCCGTGGGCAGGCTCAAAACCGCGGCGATGCGGGTCTCTGAAGGGGATTTCACGCACCAGGTCGAGGTGCAGCAACAGGATGAACTCGGTCACCTGGCCAAGTGCTTCAATTCCATGATGGATGAGATCAATATCGATCGCGAGGCGCTGATCTCCAGCAACCAGCGATTGGCCGAGGAGATCCATCAACGTCAACTCGCCAATCTGGAACTCACCAAGCTGTCTCTGGCGGTGGAGCAGAGTCCGGCGTCCGTGGTGATTACCGATCTCAAGGGACACGTTGAGTATGTGAATCCAAAATTCTGCGAAGTGAGCGGTTATTACCGGGACGAGGTGATTGGCAAACAGATTCCCATGTTTGGCAACGAGACCAACGATCCTGAGGAACGGCAACGGATTATCAAGAAATTGAGTCAGGGTGATCTGTGGCGGGGCGAGTTCCGTAATCACCGCAAGAATGGTAACGAGTACTGGGAATCGGTGGTGCTGGCGCCGATTCGTGATGAACAGGGCACGATCACCCACTACCTTGCGGTCAAAGAGGACATCAGTGAGCGCAAGGCCTTCGAGGAAACCCTGGTGGAGCAGGCCACTCACGACCAGTTGACCGGGCTGCCCAACCGTTTTCTCGCCATGGACCGTCTGCAACAACTGATGCAGCACGCAATGCGGGAAAAGACCAAGATCGGTGTGATCTACATCGATCTCGACAACTTCAAGATGGTCAATGACAGTCTCGGTCACGCAACCGGTGACGGCTTGCTGGTGCAGGTCGCCAACCGGATCTGGGAGCAGTTGCGCGATGAGGATACCCTGAGTCGATTGGGCGGTGACGAGTTCATGGCCCTGGTGCCGAATCTGAAACGTCCCGCTGAGGATCTGCAGATCATCCTGGACCGCCTGGTCGCGTCCGTGAAGGTTCCCTTCGAGGTCTACGAAAGCGAGATCAATGTAACCTCCAGCATGGGCATTTCGCTTTTCCCTGACGATGGCGAGAGTGTCGGAACGCTCATGAGCCATGCGGACATCGCGATGTACGAGGCCAAACGTTCGGGGCGAAACACCTTCCGCTTCTTCACCCGGGAGATGAATGAGCAGGTGAGGGAAAAGATGGCCCTCGAGAGCCGTCTCAGGCATGCCCTGGACGAGGGCGAACTCTATCCGGTCTACCAGCCGGTGATCCGCCTGTCTGACGGGATGGTGGTCGGCGCCGAGACCCTGCTGCGCTGGCGCAATCCGGAACTGGGGGAGATAACCCCCGGTGAATTCATCCCCATTGCCGAACAGTTCGGCCTGATTCGGCCGATCACCGATTGGCTGCTGCAACGCATCATGATCGATGCCCGTGAGTGGTCAGCCCGGCCCGACGAGTTCTGGTTGGCGGTCAATGTGCCTCCGATCTATTTTTGTGAAGACAGCTTCAGGGAGTCCCTGAGCCAAGCCCTGCAGAAGGCGGTTGGACAGGGCATCACCCTGTGCGTCGAGATCACGGAAAATCTGTTTCTGCAGAATGACAAGACCGCGTTGAGCGTCTTCCAGGACCTGAAATCACTCGGTGTGGCCTCGGCGGTCGATGATTTCGGTACCGGCTACTCCTCGCTGGCCTATCTGAAACAGTTCCCCCTGGACTTTCTCAAGATCGATCAGACATTTGTCGACGGTCTGCCGGAAGATCCCGACGACCAATCCCTGACAGAGGCGATTGTCCTGATGGGGCACAGGTTGGGCATCAAGATCATCGCGGAAGGCGTGGAGAATCAGGTGCAACTGGACTACCTGCGTAACCTCAATGTGGAATACGCGCAAGGTTTTCATATTGCCAAGCCCATGAATCAAAGCAAGTTTTCGGACTATCTCGCCACCCTGGCCTGACAGGCTGTGGAATTTCCAGTCACGCGGTACGATCCTGGGTTGATAACCGCCTCAAAATACTCACTGACTCCGGTAACTGGGCTTTTTCGGCGGTTTTTGCCCTGTCTCGCACGCGTCTGAGCGAACTTCAACCGCCTGCCAGCCTCAAGCCACCCACCACATCCTTTCAGATTCCCGGGTTTCTATTCAGGAGTCATCGCCAGATGGGGCAGGATAGGGGGCCTTCGGTTTTCCGCCGGGTCCTGTGAGCGGACTCATGTCACCTGCATCGGGTCAGCGCTTTTCCAAGTTGGCAATTCCTCAGCCTTCAGGAATGAAAGTGGTAATTTGTCACTTTCTCAAGTCTTGAAAACGCCAGGGAAATGGGCGAATCTTAATCCCGCCCTTGTGCCTGGATTCTGGTTTTCTCGGTGGCTGGGAAGGGATTGAAACTTAAAACAAAAGGGGAAAGTGATATGTCTCAGCACAGTCGCCCATGGTCTTCGGATCGCGGTATGTCCGGATTGATCCGGTATCTGGTTGTCGCCGGTCTGGCACTGTTTTCAATGAGTGCATCGGCGGTCTATAGCATCGACCCGGCTTCCATCGCGTTCGGCAGTGTCGTGGTGGGCACTACCAGCGGTACCAGGACTGTCACCTTCAGTAATCTCAACACCACCGATGCGGTCGAGTTCACCACGGTCAGCGCAACCGGGCCGTTCACTGTGACCAACAACTGTCCGATGCTGGTGAATGATCTGATCTTGAATGCAATGACCACCTGTACCATTGATATCAGCTATTCACCCCAGACCTACGGTATCTCTAGCGGTACCCTGACCGTCGCCGGTCTCGACGTCGGCGGGGGCGCCTTTAACGAACAGATCAGTCTGAGCGGTTCGGGTGTCATGCCACCCCGGGCGGCCCTTGAATTCGGCAGTGCTGAGGTCGATCTGGGTGACGTGAGTTTGAATACCCCCAGTTCACCGGTGGACGTGATCTTAAGCAACTCGGGGACGGTCACCGCATCGATCAGCGCCATCAGCGCCACGGCGCCGTTTACCCAGACTAACGACTGCCCGAGTACCCTGGCTGCGGGGCAGAGCTGTACCGTACAGTTGAGCGTCACCTCAGATACCCTGGGGGATGTCACCGGAACCTTGTCGGTAACCGGTGCTGATTCTCTAGGTAGTTTGTCGGACAGTGTCGCACTGAGCGCAGTCGTCCAGGCCGGTATGCTTGTGGTTTCGGATACCACCCTTGCATTCGATGACACGGTGGTGGGTGAGAGCAGTTCCAGCCGGACTCTGACGATCTCCAACCCCGGAAACGTTTCCCTGACCGATTTGGCTATCCTGCTGGAAGGCGGGGATTTTTCATCGACCAACAACTGCCCGGCGAGCCTGGGTGCAGGCGCCAGCTGTACGGTCACGATTGCGGCGCTACCGACCACGCCCGGTGATCTCACTGGAGCCTTATCGGTCTCGGCCATGAGCGGCGGTGCCCCGGTTTCCGAATCTGTAATGTTGAGTGTCCATGCTGTCGATCCCGCGAATGGATCCGATCTGGTGCCATCGGTGTCAATCCTGGATTTCCCGGATACCACGGTCGATGCGGAATCCCAGCCTCAAACCTTGATCCTGACCAATCCTGGTAGTGTGGCGGTGACTCTCAACGGCATTACCACGGAAGGGGATTTCACCCAAACCAATACTTGTGGTGCCACCCTTGCGGCCGGTGCCAGTTGCGAGATTCAGATCACCTTCCTGCCCAGGTCTGAGGGAACCCTCTCGGGTACCCTGAACATCGACACCAACACGGGTATCAACCGCATAGCGCTGTCGGGCAACGCCGCCATAGCCGCCTCGAGCAACCCGGTGGCCGATCTTCTGGACCCCTACACCGGCGGAAACCCGAATCTGCGATCCCTGGCCGGGGTCATCGGAGAGGCCTGTCCCAGTGGCCGGCTCGGCGATCAGCTCCAGGCCGACTGTAATGCGGTGGTCGGTGCGGCCATCGGCGGTGACCCGAACACCGCCAGTGCACTGCAGCAGGTGCTGCCGGAGTCCGCCACCAAGGCCAACAACGTATCGCGCCAGGGCGGTGAGACCCAGGTACGCAACCTCGGTTCACGGATCTCCGCGCTGCGTGCGGGAGCCCGGGGCCTGTCCTTCAATGGCCTGGATTGGCGCATTGACGGGGAGGACCTGCCGCTGCAACTCATGGCCGAGGCCTATCGCCAAAGTCAGGGAGGCGGCGCCAGCGCGGATAATCAACTGCTCGAATCCCGACTCGGTGTGTTTGTCACCGGCGACATCGCCAGCGGCAGCAAGGATGAAACCGACCTGGAAACGGGACTCGACTTTGACACCTATGGTCTGACCGTGGGTGCCGACTACCGCATCAACAACCAGTTCATCCTGGGTGGCGCCTTCGGTGTCATCAACACCCAGGCGGATCTGAACGACAATGCGGGTGATCTGGATACCCAGGGCTACAGCCTGAGTCTCTACGGCACCTACTACAGCGAGCAGAACTACTTCATCGACTTTGCCGGTTCCTACGGAGTGAACAACTTCGAACAGACCCGCAACATCGTCTATCAGCTCGATGGTCTGGCCAACGTCAACCAGAAACTCGATGCGGACTACGACGGTGACATGTACAGCCTGTTCGTCGGTTCCGGTTACGACTTCAGCCGCGGCGCCTGGAGCTTTGGCCCGCGGGTCGATCTGGAGTACGTACGCTCGAACGTGGATGGATTCACCGAGCAGGTCTCCAATGCCAACGCCGACGGGGGTGGCTGGGCGACCCGTGTGGAGGACATGGATCAGACCTGGCTGACCATGAACCTGGGCGGTCGTGTGAGCTACACCCACAGCACCGACTGGGGCGTGCTGATTCCCTATGCACGCCTCGACTGGCTGCACGAGTTCAAGGATGACTCGCAGACCGTCAACGCCTACTTCGTGGACGATCCGTCTCCCCAGGCGATCGAAATCTCCACCGAAGATCCGGATCGTGACTACATGCGCTTGCGTCTCGGCACCTCGGCCCAGTTCCAGAACGGCCTGGTGGGCTTCTTCGACTTCGGCACGCTGTTCGCCAACAGTCGCTGGAACAACAACAACGTCAGTGTGGGTATCAGAATGGAGTTCTGATTCTGATGGTTTCCCAATCTCGCTTCATGGGGTAATGTTGTGAGATTGGGTGCTACCTGTCGAGAATTCGCATATCTCGACGAATCTACATAACATGGGTGATGTCAGGGGACATCCAAGCAGTATCGGGGCAGGGAGTCCAAGTTTTTTTGCCATCGTACCGATACGTCAGCAGTTCAGGCGTGGGGTAATGACAATGTAATTACAAATGGGGGAGAAACCTTATGTCACGTGGAAGTAAGATCCGCCACGAGTTCGTGCGCCGGTACACACCGCTTCAATATCTCATCCTGATTCTGCTGACATTGTATTCAGTAAATGCAGCAGCCTTCTGGACCGTAAGTCCGACTTCGGCCGCGTTTGGTGACGTGGTGGTAAACACAACCAGCACACCGGTAACGGTCACCTTCACCAATGAGAATACCGGGGCCAATATCGAAATCGATTCGATCACAGCGACTGCCCCGTTCAGTGTGACTCACGACTGCCCCCTGATTTCCAACGACCTGCTGCTCGCGCCCACGGCTAGCTGTACCATCACGGTAGTCTATTCGCCTACCGCCGTAGGTAATGACAGCGGCACGCTCACCATCCTTGGTGCCGACCGATCGGTGGTGTTTGGCTCGGGCTACCTGCCGATCAATGAAGTGCTGGATCTGAGTGGCACCGCCATCGACCTGCAGCTCGGAGAACTCTCCTTTCAGAGCAATGGTGTGGATTTCGGAGCGGTGTTGCCGGGTACCCCCGCCACACCGGTTCCGGTTACCCTGATCAACACGGGCAACTCGACCGCCAGTATCAGCACGCTCAGTGCCACCGCGCCTTTCACGCAAACCAGCAACTGCCCCGGTTTCCTGGAACCCAATCAGTCCTGTACCGTTCAGGTGAGTGTGGATTCCTCAACCCTGGGCGATATCAGTGGCACCTTGTCCGTGTCAGGCTCCGGTCCGCAGGGGGCTATCAGCGACATCATCCCGCTGACCGCCTCGGTCCAGGGGGCGTTCCTGTCGGTTTCCGATGGCAGCCTGAGTTTTCCCGACACCGAAGTCGGTAGCAGCAGTGCCAGTCAGACCATTACCTTCACCAATACAGGTAATGTCTCCCTCACGGAATTCACCCTCATGCTGGAAGGCGATTTCACCGAGACCAACAACTGTCCGGCGACCCTGGGCGCCGGTGCGAGCTGCGATGTCATGGTATCCGCAGCCCCCACCGTCGCGGGGAATATCTCCGGGGCATTGCTGATCTCGGCCATGAGCGGTAGTTCACCGGTCTCCGAGACTGTGGTTTTGAGCGTCACAGGGACGGAACCTGCCGCCGCATCCGATCTGGTGCCTTCGGTCTCCTCCCTGGAATTCACCGATACCATGACGGACTCGGAATCCCAGCCGCAAACCTTAACTCTTACCAACCCGGGCAGTACTGCGGTGACCATCAACGGCATCACCACGGAAGGGGACTTCACCCAGACCAACACCTGTGGCAGTTCCCTGGATGCCGGCGCCAGTTGCGACATTCAGGTTACCTTCGCGCCTCAGACGGAAGGGACACAGAGCGGTGCATTGGTCGTGGATACCAGCAGTGGCATCAGCCGCATCACCCTCTCGGGCACCGCGACCGCAGGCACGCCGTCCCCGTCACCTTCCATAAATGATCAGATTGTCGATGCATTGGATCCTTACACAGGCGGCAACCCCAATCTGGAATCTCTCTCCCGGGTGATTGCTGAAGCCTGTCCTGCTGGCCGGCTTGGTGACCAGTTGCAGGCAGATTGTAACGCTGTGGTGGGTGCGGCCTTCGGCGGCGATCCGAACACCGCCCGGGCACTGCAGCAGGTGGTGCCGGAGTCCGCCACCAAGGCCAACAACGTATCGCGCCAGGGCGGTGAGACCCAGGTACGCAACCTCGGTTCACGGATCTCCGCGCTGCGTGCGGGAGCCCGGGGCCTGTCCTTCAATGGCCTGGATTGGCGCATTGACGGGGAGGACCTGCCGCTGCAACTCATGGCCGAGGCCTATCGCCAAAGTCAGGGAGGCGGCGCCAGCGCGGATAATCAACTGCTCGAATCCCGACTCGGTGTGTTTGTCACCGGCGACATCGCCAGCGGCAGCAAGGATGAAACCGACCTGGAAACGGGACTCGACTTTGACACCTATGGTCTGACCGTGGGTGCCGACTACCGCATCAACAACCAGTTCATCCTGGGTGGCGCCTTCGGTGTCATCAACACCCAGGCGGATCTGAACGACAATGCGGGTGATCTGGATACCCAGGGCTACAGCCTGAGTCTCTACGGCACCTACTACAGCGAGCAGAACTACTTCATCGACTTTGCCGGTTCCTACGGAGTGAACAACTTCGAACAGACCCGCAACATCGTCTATCAGCTCGATGGTCTGGCCAACGTCAACCAGAAACTCGATGCGGACTACGACGGTGACATGTACAGCCTGTTCGTCGGTTCCGGTTACGACTTCAGCCGCGGCGCCTGGAGCTTTGGCCCGCGGGTCGATCTGGAGTACGTACGCTCGAACGTGGATGGATTCACCGAGCAGGTCTCCAATGCCAACGCCGACGGGGGTGGCTGGGCGACCCGTGTGGAGGACATGGATCAGACCTGGCTGACCATGAACCTGGGCGGTCGTGTGAGCTACACCCACAGCACCGACTGGGGCGTGCTGATTCCCTATGCACGCCTCGACTGGCTGCACGAGTTCAAGGATGACTCGCAGACCGTCAACGCCTACTTCGTGGACGATCCGTCTCCCCAGGCGATCGAAATCTCCACCGAAGATCCGGATCGTGACTACATGCGCTTGCGTCTCGGCACCTCGGCCCAGTTCCAGAACGGCCTGGTGGGCTTCTTCGACTTCGGCACTCTGTTCGCCAACAGTCGCTGGAGCAGCAACAACGTCAGCGTAGGTATCAGGATGGAATTCTGATCCTCACCGGGATCCGGTCACCCGACCGGATCCCGGTGCTGTCCCGCGAAAACCCACAAACCGATTCCAGCTCTGATTCTCAGTCGTTCTCAATACGATCCTGAGGTTGCCGGGGCACTGCTTCAGTCCACCCAAATAAGGTTCTTGTGAACCCCGCCAGCAGGCAATTTATTTGCCTCCAACCATCAAACTCGGATGCCTGGGAAAGTGAACACCCGACGACGGGCTTCCGCTTGTCTGCACTATGGATACAAGGGTTGCTGGCAGGCAACCGTAGCCTGGTAGCTGTCAGCTCAGTGAGGCATCCCGTCTCGCGATCAGCTTGAGTCGCAGCATCAACAGACAGCCGATGAACATGACCCCGGCCGCCAGGTAGAGTCCCTGCTCATAGCTGCCGCTGTTACGTGCTATGAGGCCCGTCACCGCGGGTGCGGCGATCTGCGCAACACCGTATGAGATGGTCATCTTGCCCATCATCTTGGCCGGACGGGTAGGGTAGTAGCGACCCGCCATGGTCAGTACCAGGCTGACGATGCCGATGAAGGTGCCGCCAAACAGCAATGCGCCCAGCAGAGTCATGAGCAGATTGGGCAGAAGTGCCGGCAACAGGATCCCCACCACCTGAAGTACGAACGCCAGGGTCAGGGCATTCAGATCACCCACCCGTCGTGCAATCAGATCCCAGATGATGCAGGCCGGGGTGGCGCCCAGGCCCAGCAGCAGAAAGGTCCAGGTGCCGCTGCCTGAGAGTCCGGGAGTCTGCTCGACGATCGCTACAATGAAGGTGGTGCTGACCACGTAGCCGACTCCGGCGCAGAAATAGATCAGGATAAACAGGCGCAGAAAATCCCGGCTCGGCGGATTGTCGTGCATGCTGGCGCCACCGCGGGTGGTGCTGGTGGTATCCGGTGGGGGCAGCCAGGCCCAGGCGGGAATCAGCAGTACCACTCCGGTCAGGCTCAGGATCCACCACTGTTCATGCCAGTCGAACCATCCGCTGAGAAACTCCACCAGGGCGGAGCAGACCACGATTCCGGCACCCACCCCGGCAAAGTGAATGCCCAGCTCGCTGCGGTGATCATGGCGGATCAACCAGTTGAGAATCAGCCCGGAGCCGAACAGCAGTCCCGCCGCACTGCTCAAGCCGGCGACGAAGCGCGAGGCCGCCCACACCCAGAGGTGATCGGTCATGCCCATTACTACGGTGGAGAGCACGGCAAACACCAGGCCCAGACGGTAGAGCCGGTCCTTCAGCACCAGGTCGCTGATCAGAGAGGCGATGATCGCTCCGCACAGATAACCCGCATAGTTGATCGAAGCCAGCCAGCCGCCCTCGGCGATACCCAATCCCGCCTGCTGCTGCATCAATGGCAGCATCGGGGTATAGGCAAAACGCGCAATCCCCAAGGTCAGGATCAGGCTGACGATCCCGGCGCTGAGCACCTTGAGGCGGGCAATGGCATCCGACATGAAATCCACCAGTGAAAAGCCGAAAACATAGCAGTTTCAGAGCAAAAGACCACCCCAATGATCCAACATCACCCGCCCCAACGTAGCCCGGATGCAGCAAAGCGGAATCCGGGAACCCCCGCTTGATCGATAAACCGGCACGACAACCCACCCACACATCTCATTCAAGTCACACACCAGCTAGACCAACCGCGTTGACAAACCGCCCGCCATAGACCGAGGATGTGCAAAGGCATTTGTACGGGGCAGGCAGCATGGGCTTCATCAACGGCATCACCCTTCTTCTCATCTATCAACTCATCGGCGAGGTGACGGTCCTGTGGCTGGAACTCCCGGTTCCGGGTCCGGTCGTGGGGATGATCCTGCTGTTTCTGACCCTGCTGATTCGGGGACACTCGACTGAACCCCTGAACCAGGCCAGCAGCACGCTGCTGAGTCACCTCTCCCTGCTCTTCGTTCCGGCGGGCGTCGGCCTGGTGGTACACCTCAACCTCATCGCCGATGCCTGGTTGCCGATCCTCCTGACGTTGGTGCTCAGCACCCTGATCACTCTGGCTGCCACCGCCGGAATCTTCTGGCTGACCCTGCGCCTGCGCTCTGGGAGATCCTGAGCATGCCGGAAAAGAATCTCGCCGCGATCTGGGTCTACCTCTCAACCACGCCGCTGCTGGGGCTGACGATCACCCTGATTGCCTACGGACTGGCCTATCGGGTCTATATGCGGTTCAAGGCCAACCCCCTGTTGCACCCCGTGTTCCTCTCCGTGAGCCTGTTGATCGCACTTCTGCTGCTCACCGGGACACCCTACAGCGCCTACTTCGAAGGCGGTCAGTTCGTCCACTTCCTGCTCGGACCCGCGACGGTCGCACTCGCCATCCCCCTCTATCATCAATGGCCCAAACTCAAGCGTCTCTGGCTGCCACTGGGCATTACCCTGGTGTCGGGCGTGGTGGTCGGCGCCATGAGTTCGATACTGCTGGCCGAGTTGTTCGGGATCGGCGACCAGACGCTGCTCTCACTGGCGCCCAAGTCGGTGACAGCTCCGGTCGCCATGGGCATCGCGGAAAAGATCGGCGGCCTGCCCTCATTGACCGCCGTGTTCGTGGTGATCACCGGCATCCTGGGCGCCGCGGTCGGCACCCGGATATTTGCACTCATGCGTATTCAGGATGACAGCATCAAGGGGTTCGCCATGGGCATCACCGCGCATGGCATCGGAACCGCGCGCGCCTTTCAAATCAGCCAGGAGATGGGTGCCTTTTCCGGCTTGGCGATGGCCCTGGCCACTTTCACAACCGCCATCATTCTGCCCTGGCTTTTGAATTTTCTCGGGTACTACTGAACAAACGGGTATACGGTGTGACGACTCACCCATTAACCCAGTCGGTGAAAAGCTGTCACTCAGCACCTATTCCCGGCAATCGGGGATCACAGGAGAGCAATCATGAAGCGGCCTGGAAAAAATCACACCCGACTCAAACGGTTCTACCATGACATATCCAATCACACCCCGTTCAGCAAAATGGTGGTGTTGCTCATTGTCCTGTGGTTGCTGTTTTCCGCCGGGGTCTACCTCGCGGAACAGACCAGCGTCCAGCCGACCCTGACCAGCTACGGTGAAGCCCTCTACTGGGGCATCGCGGCGTTTTCCACTGCGGGAATCGCCGATACGCCCAGTTCCGGCTGGGCAAAACTCATCGGCGGCACCTGGATCGTGATCGGATCGGCGTTGTTCTTCGGTGCGATTGTCGCCACCATCACCGGCTATTTCATGCGCCCGATGCAACGGCCTCACAAGAAGATCATCGATACCATCGAGTACAATCTGGAACAGCTCAATGACCTGACCCTCGAAGAACTCGATTTACTCAAAGAGACCGTCGACACGCTGATCGCCCATGTGGAACAGCTCAAGGCTCAGAGTCGCAGCAGGGCGGATACCAAATCGACCTCGGCTGCCTGAAGTCCGTTACTGCTGATGTCGAGAATTACTGACAGTCTCTATCCAATCAATTTAAGGATTAGCCACTGATCCATGAAAAACACTAACCTGTCACTCACCATCAAAGCCCTGACCTTTTCCGCGCGCAAGCATCGCGATCAACGGCGCAAAGACGCGGAAGGCACCCCCTACGTCAATCACCCCATCGAATTGGTGAATATACTGGTCAACGAAGCCGGGGTGGAAGACACAGAAACCCTCGCTGCCGCGCTGCTGCACGACACGATCGAAGATACGGAAACCCGCGTGGAGGAGATCGAAAAAGAATTCGGGCTGGTCATTGCCAGTCTGGTCATGGAGGTCACCGACGACAAGACCCTGAACAAACTGGAACGCAAAGCCATGCAGATCCATCACGCACCCCACCTATCCGACAAGGCCCGGCTGGTCAAACTGGCGGACAAGATCGCCAACCTGCGGGATGTCCACCGCAGCCCACCAGTAGGCTGGGAACTGGAGCGCCGCCAGGCCTACTTCGACTGGGCCAGGGATGTCATCCAGGGAATCCGCGGTACCCACTCCCGTCTGGAAGCCCTGTTCGACGAAATCTACCAACTGCGCCCCAAGACCTAACACCAACCGTAGCCCGGGTGAAACGAAGTGGAACCCGGGATCCAGCAGAATGCGAAGCGCTGAGTGACAATGTAAAACCCTCCAGACAGCTCCCTTCGCCCTTGTTGCAGAGATCAATGTAGCTCAATGGCGATGCTGACATGACTCCAGTAATTGGAGCCCCATAAAACCAATCATTTGGGAGGGGGCACTGGTAAGGCCGGGGAGGAGGTGTATCAACACATCAGACAACCCCTAATCGATACTTCCAGTCAAGCGAGCAGTGCAAAGCAAACCCCAATTACTTTGGCACGACACAATGACAAAACAGCCCCAATCAAACCGTCAACAAATTCAGCAAAATAAACAAAACAACAAAAAACCCGCCAACAAAGGTCCAAAACCGATCCCATCGACGATTCCTCAGGACAAAGGCTTCAGTTTGCTTTCGAATAGCCGATCGAGCACCCTCATCCAATTCAGGATCAATCCATACCCGCTGATGATCCAGCATGTCAGACTCCGCAGCGGAAATCGCGCGAATCAGATCCGCGTGATAGAGGTGAGTATCCACGTCCACCAGGGTATGCCCCAGCCGTTCATGCAAGTGCATTTGCGCCGCCTCGACATCAGTAAACCGGGCGATATAGCGAATATGCGAGCCATCCTCGCTCTCCTGGGTGTTCGGCAAGTCATCACGGATCAAAACCCGCATCATATCCGGGTGGTCAGGGTGGGTAATCAGGACCAGATAGCCAGTTTTCATGATTGGAACCGAAGGGGAGGGAGGACAATTCACTATTCCATTTAAAGTTCTGCAAATCAACCCATTAGCAATAGAGTGTCAGCACTGGCAAGTCGACGCAAAGTGAAGGAAATATGGGTAATCCCCAGTATTCAGACACATGTCACATGACATACGATCAAAACTAAACCCTGAATACAGGAACGGAGGGACCCGTGACTTCATTTACGCCTATCACCAACAGCACCTCATCCCGGTCACAAACCGCCGACCGCGTAAACAACGATAGTGCCCAACAAACAGAGGGCCAGGCTCTCTACAGCCAGGCCAGCCAAAGCCTCGAACCGGAAGTTGTTATCAAAGGCCGGTTCGAACAAAGAAATCAGAAACAGAAGGCCCAACTTGCCAACGAATTCATTGAATCGGCAGGCAGGGAAGGGATCGATCATCTTGCACTGACCCCGAGTGGCCAGCACGCTTTGGCGGTGGTCTATGACCATGCCGGTCATGAAGCCCGTGATCTGATGAGGCAGGTACATGAGGAGCAGGGAAATACGGCGGTTGACTATACCCTAAGGTATCCACGTACTGGTGAGAGTGGTGCTATGATGCGTAGTGGCACTGTTGGTGTAAATAGTGGTCAGTTGAGCCAGACAATACCGGTGGGTGATGCGTCAGATGCTGATTTGCAGGCTGTGCTTGGGCCAGTGCCAGAGGGAGCTGATAGCAATAATCAAGGCAGTGTCATTTTGAACGAAGGTCTTGGCTCAAAATATACGTTTGATGATATTGCGGCAGAGCCTGATAGAAGAGGGTATTTCGAGCGAATCGGTAGTGGGTTGAAGGGCAGTGTAATCGTGGATCAGTCCTTGACCGAACGCCTCGGTAATGCCTTCGACGCTGCTTATTACGGCGCCCCCAATACCAATACTGATGGAATAGAATCCAGTGTCTTGTTTGCCAAAGGATTTGGAGAACAACTCAGCGATGGTTGGCAGGAGCTTATGGCTGACCCGTTCAGCATCATACGAGATCCGTTAACGCTGGCCTATGATCAAATAGAGACCGCTTTCTACCTTGGTACGAATGGTTTTCTGGGTGATCCAAACTCGATGGCGCGTAATCAGGAACGTGGTGAGTCGCTGATCAACCTTGCTAATTCAGTAGAAGTAGTCGCTGGTGACTCAGAGAAGGCGGGTTATCTTTTTGGTGGTGCCATACTGGGATTGAAGAAGGGTAAACTTCCTGGCGGTCTATATCAAGGTAAGGTGGCCATTGCTCAAAATCTACTAAAGAATAAACTGCCTCTTCAGAAAGAAATCGATATTGCAAATGCCCTTGCCGAAAATAAAGAAATAAATGTTTTACTGAGAGGTGCAAATACTCCAAATGGTGATGCAACGATTATGTTATTGGATGGAACAAGGTTAAGAGCGGAATTTAAGACATTCGAAGATCCAGGGGTACCTATTTCTGAACTCTCTGATAATAGGATAAAGCGAATCTTTGAAAGAAATATAAATGATGGTAGCGCTCAGGTAGTCGATTTTCCAAGTGCGGTAGCGCTAGATACTAGAGCTTTGTCTTTGTCTGATGAAAAAATACAAGGTTTTATTAATCGAGCATTAGGTAATGTTGCACAGAAGAGACCGAATTTACAGCAGATATTTGCGGTAACAAATAATGGTGTTATTCAAGTGCCAGTAGTGAGGAATCCACAATGAGTGACTATTTCAATCTTTGCTGTAAAGATTGCAAAATCTCTTTGAATCTTGGAAAGAAAATTTCCAAAGGTGATGTGTTCATTATGCAGGGGATGTTTTCAGAAGAAGATAGAAAATGGATAGAAGGAGATCGAGCTTGGTTAGCTATCCAAGCCTTTCTACAAAAACACCAGGGGCATGCTCTTGTATTTGATAGTGATTCAAATTTTCCAGAAATGCAGTTTTATGATCAGCTAGAGTTTGACGAGTTATAAGAATCATACCTCGCGCTATTCAGCACCTACAACAACGAGAGCAAAGAAGAATCCCCGCCAGTCCCTTGGTCAGAGGTGCATATCGGGACACCTAATTAACTATAGCAAATCAGAAATCACGCCAGTACCTCGGCCATAGGGACTTTCTCGTGCTTATCGGGACACCCACGTTAACGAGAGCAAATGAGAAACCACGCCAGTTCCTCAGCCGTAGGGACTTTCTCGTTCAATAGCTCTGCGGTGTAATGCATATGATAAAACACAGCTACTTCCAACCGCATGTATAGACTAAAAAAATCTTCAGCTCCACATGGCGCAAAATAGTAGATTGGTATAATCCCTAAGGGTTGGCCATATGCAGCAAAGCTAAATTCGTGAAACCTGCAGAATCTAAACAAAGCAAGATGAAACAATAAACTCTCCCTTTCCCCTCGCGGGAGAGGGCAGGAGAGAGGGAGATGTCAGCAGATCCGTTCAACACTCATCGAATACAATAACGATCCGATACTCCTCATAGGGATTCTTAACTATCCCAGGTATCAGTGCCTCAGCCATGGCCAGATGGTAGTTCATACGACCAGGAGAAGAGACTGAAAATTGCGCCAAATCACACACTCGCTTGAAAATTTTCGGGTGATTTGCCGCAACACGCAACTATCTGTTTTACAGAATGATTCATGTCAATGAGAATGGCGTCTATACGTAGCTAGACTACCCCATTCCCTGAGTTCGCGTGGGTCAC
The DNA here is from genome assembly GCA_040506775.1 of Candidatus Thiodiazotropha sp. Classification (GTDB taxonomy): domain Bacteria; phylum Pseudomonadota; class Gammaproteobacteria; order Chromatiales; family Chromatiaceae; genus Thiodiazotropha. The sequence continues at coordinate 182,603 of JBEVWC010000013.1, read as the reverse complement.
CCGCCAGCCTGATGAGAAGATCCAATCTGTTCCTTGCCTGTTTTGCCTTCCTGGGCATCGGATTTTTAGCAACATGGATAGATGCTGGCCGAGTCCAGGTAGCCCTCGCAGAAAAACAACGCTCCACCCGTGATCTGGTCTTTCGTTTGGGTCTGAGTGATCCGGCGTTGTTTACTGAGGCGCGGTATACCCGGCATCCCAGTCTTGCGGATCTGAATTCGGCATTCCAGGATCACCCCGGCGCGCTTGAGCATTTTCCCAGCGGCTCTCTCCTGCAGCCGCCCAGGAGCCTCGCACCATGATGCAGTTGTTGAGGCGTCAGAAGTATCTGATCGAGTACACCCTTTCGTCCTTGTTGCGACGCAAGGGCAAGAGTTTTGGTCTGTTGCTGGTCTATACCCTGATCGTCTTCATGCTCGCGTCCGTGACTTTGTTCACCCATGCTCTGCGTTCACAGGCTAAGTCCCTGCTCGATTCATCCCCTGAGATTATCGTGCAGCGGATCCTTGCGGGTCGTCAGGCCCTGGTCCCAGAACAGTATTTGGACAAAATCGGCCGTTTGCGCGGGGTCACAAAGAAGGAGGGGCGTCTGTGGGGCTACTACTACGACCCTGCCGTGAAGGCGAATTATACGATCATGACGGGCGGGCAGGAGGCCTTGCCCTTGAACCGGATTCTCATCGGCTCTGGGATTGCCCGTACCCGGGGACTGGGACTCGGGGACTATCTCACATTGCGGGATTCTCAAGGCGGCGCCTACAGTTTTCAGGTGGCTGAGATCCTCAATCCGGATACGGAGTTCATGAGTGCCGACCTTTTGCTCATGTCACCGCAGGCGTTTCGCCGTCTGTTTGGCATTCAGGAGGGGGTTTATACGGATCTGGTGCTGTCGGTGCGAAATCCCAGAGAGGTGCGCAAGGTTGCGGAAAAACTCACCGAGTTGCTGCCTGACAGTCGCCCGGTGCTGAAGGAGGAGATCCTGCGTACTTATGACAGTGTCTTCTCCTGGCGACAGGGGGTTGTCTTCGTGTTGCTGGTTGGCGCGGTGCTTGCGTTCGTGATCTTTGCCTGGGACAAGGCCTCTGGCCTGAGTGCAGAGGAGAAGCGGGAAATCGGCATTCTCAAGGCCGTGGGTTGGGAAACGGCTGATGTGATGCGGATGAAGTTCTGGGAGGGTGCCATCATCTCCCTGAGTGCCTTTCTGCTCGGCTACCTGGCTGCCTATATTCACGTCTTTTACGCCTCTGCAACCCTGTTCGAACCAGTTCTCAAGGGTTGGGCGGTGCTCTATCCGAAATTTCAACTGCTGCCCACCGTGGACGGCCTGCAGGTGGCGACCTTGCTGTTCTTCACGGTGTTGCCCTATGTGGTGGCGACCATCATCCCGGTCTGGCGTACTTCGATCACTGACCCTGATGCGGTAATGCGGTGATCCCATGCTGATTGAACTCGACGATGTGCATAAGGCGTTCAACCAGGGTCGGCCCAATGAGTTCTGGGCGGTGCGCGGTGTTTCGGTGAACTTCGAGGCGAACCGCATCACCTGCCTGAAAGGGGCCAGTGGATCCGGTAAAACCACGCTGCTATCCATGGTGGGATGCCTGTCCCGACCCACCCGGGGACGTATCCTGCTCGACGGGCGGGTGATCTCCGGACTTCCTGAGCGTTTCCTTACTGATGTCAGGCGTCATACCTTTGGCTTCATCTTTCAGCGCTTCAACCTGATTCCGGGCCTGAGCGTGCTGGAAAACGTCATGCTGCCCGCATACCCTCTGGGGCTGCCTTACCCGAAGCTGCTGGCCACTGCTCGTCAACTGCTGGAGCGCTTCGACCTGTTGTCGAAGTCGGATAACCCGGTGGAGTGGCTGTCCGGTGGAGAGGCCCAGCGGGTGGCGATCTGTCGCGCATTGATCAACGACCCCCAGGTGCTGATCGCCGATGAGCCCACCGCTAACCTCGACAGCCGCTTGTCGGTGGAATTCATGGGGCTGATGGCGGATCTGCGCAGCTCCGGAAAGACCGTGTTGATCTCCAGTCACGATCCCGAGGTGTTCGACTCCCCGGTGGTGGATCAGATCGTGCGCATGCGTGATGGTGCTATCACGACAGGGGAGGGTTAGGGGTGCTGCTGAATCCCGCGATCATGGCCCTGGTGCTGGTGTCGATAGTCGACACCCTGATGGTGCTGATGGCGTCTGTGTTCGCCGTGCAGGTGTTGCTGCACTGGGATATCGACAGCGGTACGGAAAGGCAACTGCGTCTCGAGCGTCGGACCTATCTGATCTCCACCTTGCTGATCTGGACCTTCACCTTTGAACTGCTCTCCCTGCTGCTGTTTGTCTACAATGCGGAATCCCTGTCGGGGCAGTTTGTCGGGGCGATGTGCGCCACCGGTGTGTTGAACGTCAATGCCTGGGGTTGGCCGACCCTGTTCATCAAGATTGGAGTGTTTTTCTTCGGCGCTCTGTGGTTGACCCTCAACTACATCGACAATCGGGGCTACGATTATCCCCTGATCCGCTACAAATACGGTTTGCTGTTGCTGGCGCTGCCTCTGGTGGTCGCGGAGTTGTTCGTCCAGGGCCAGTTCTTTCTCGGCATGGATCCCCAGGTGATCACCTCCTGCTGCGGCACCCTGTTCTCGGCGGATGCTGAAGGGGTGGCCGCCGAGGTGTCCGGTCTCGCGCCGGACCGCGCGCTGATCCTGTTGAGCCTCTCCGGGGTGCTGGTGATCGGCAGCGGTTTATGGGTGTTGCTGCGTGGGCGCACGGGCTGGTTGCTGTCACTCTGCGGAACCCTCGCATTCGTGGTGGCACTGGTGAGCATCGTCTCCTTCCTGGCGCTCTATATCTATGAGCATCCACATCATCACTGCCCGTTCTGTATCCTCAAGTCGGGATATGACTATGTCGGCTATATGCTCTATCTGCCCCTGTTTCTCGGGGCCGCTCTGGCATTGAGTGCGGGGGTGGTGACACCCTGGCGGGAACTGCCGAGTCTGCGATCCACGGTGATTCGCATGGCGCCCCGGTTGGGGGGGCTGGCGCTGCTGTTTTTTCTGATCTTTTATCTGCTTTCGGTGTTCGTGGTTTGGCGGTCCAATCTCACGATGGAGGGTGTCTGGTGGTAGTGCGCCGCATAGTGGGACTGTTACTGATGGTCGGGCTGACCCTGGTGTCAGGGTGTGGTGGTTCCGATGCCTCGGGTCTGGTGAAAGGGGAGGCGACTCCCCGCTTTGAACTGCAACGCCTGGAGGGCGGGGTGAGCCGTTTTCCCGAGGATTTCGCCGGTCAGGTCGTGGTGATCCGTTTCTGGGCAGACTGGTGTCCGTTTTGTGAGAGCGAGATGAAGGCGATCGAACCGGTGTATCGCAAGTACCGGGACAAGGGGCTGAGGATACTCGCCCTCAACGTCAGGCAGAACCAGAAAACGGCAGCGGCATTCATTCAGAAACTGGGTATCAGCTACGACACCCTGCTCGATCAGGAGGGTGCTGTGGCGAGGGCCTATGGGGTCATCGGTTTGCCGACCACCTTCATACTCGATAGGCAAGGGCATCTGGCTACGCGCATTCTGGGTGAGTCCTCCGCGGAGTTGTTTGAACAACTGGTGAGCGAGCAGCTTTGAACGAGATCTCCCTGAGTATCGCCTTTTCCACCGGCATTTTTGGCAGCTTCCACTGTCTGGGCATGTGTGGCGGTATCAATGGGGGGTATTTCATTCATGCCCGGCCACAGGATCGCCTCAAGTCCCTTCTCGCATTTCATGGCACCCGAGTGGTGATCTACACCCTGCTCGGAGTCAGCGGAGCGGCACTTGGTCATGTGCTGGTGCAAAGCGGTTTCATCGGGAAAACCCAGGGCATTCTGATGATCGTCGCCGGGGTGCTGGTCACTCTGCTGGGGCTGCAGATGCTCGGCGCCTTCAAGGGACTTCGCAGGGCTGAGGCGCCACAACGTCTTGAAGTGCCCGTCTCGTCACTGACCCAACCGCTACCCGGATGGAGTGCCTATCTGGCGGGTGCATTCAATGGCCTGGTGCCCTGCAGCCTGGTGTTTTCAGTGGCGGTGAAGGCAGCGGCCACGGCAGATCCGTGGCGCGCCGGATGGCTGATGCTGAGCTTCGGGGCGGGAACCCTGCCGTCCATGGTGATGGTGTCTTTACTCGGTGCCTGGATCGGTTCCGGTGTACGGGGTTGGTTGACCCGTGCCGCAGGCGCCGGTGTGGTGCTGCTGGGTATGTGGACAGTTTATGAGGGCCTGATTTTCTACGATGTCATGCGGGGACTGGCTAACTGGTGATTTTTTTAGTTTTTAATTTTGAGTTTTGAATTTTGAATTGAGGTGTTCGCTACGCTCACGTTGTTTATCACCTCACTCCCGCTGTAAACAAAAAATCGTGAGCACAGCGAACACCTCAATTAAAAATTTAGAATTCAAAATTCAATTTACAGAATTTACAGTGGTAAACAACAGGAGAAAAACACGATGTGTGATGATCACAAAATGGATCGAAGAAAAATGCTGAAGGTACTCTCGGCTGCGGGTCTGGCAGGCGTGTCGGGTACCGCCCTGGCGGGTCCCGGTGTCGGGGTCATGGTACCGGGCAAGGGTTGGGTGAAATCCTCGGGCGCCGCCTGCGAGGGTGACGGCACCCCGTTGCAGTTCATCCCCAAGACCGCGCCGGATGACAAGCCCCTGGAGAATGAGCTGGAGAAGTATGCGGCCTGTCCCTATTGCGGTATGGACCGCACCAAGTGGCACCACAGCCGTCACCTGGTTCACTATGATGACGGACTGGTGGACGGAACCTGTTCCATCCACTGTCTGGCGATCAGCCTTTCGTTGAATATCGATCGGGGTCCGAAGGCCATCTATGCAGCGGATTTCGGTTCCAGCGAGGCGATCAAGCCCCTGGTGAACGTGGACAAGGCCCAATACCTCATGGGTTCCAAACTCAAAGGCACCATGACCGCACACAGCAAGATGGCGTTCTCCTCGGAAGCGGCGGCTAAGCAGGCCATGGCTGAAAACGGCGGGGAACTGGTCAATTTCGATTCAGCCCTGAGCGACGCCTACCTGGGTATGGCGAAGGACACCATGATGGTACGCAAGAAACGCCTCGAGCGGCGTCAGCACATGATGGAAAAGATGAAGCAGAAACAAGGTTGATGCAGGCCTCACCCGGCGGACCGTGGTTCGCCGGGTGAACGCTTTTGACCAGAGCACTCAATAAATGATGAAGCAATTAGACAGACCCTTCAAGACGCTGCTCAGCGGATTGTTGATGCTGGGCACCCTGATGGCGGTACCGCTGTTTGCAGAACCTGTGGACCTGCCGTCGCCCGGTCCCAAGGATACCTGCCCGGTGTGTGGCATGTTTGTGGCGAAATACCCGGAGTGGGTCGCGACGGCACAGTATAAAGACGGTCATGCACATCACTTCGATGGCGCCAAGGACCTGTTCAAATACCTCCTGGATCTTGGCAAGTGGGCGCCGGATCATCAGCTGAATGAGATTGAAACCATCGGGGTGACCGAGTATTACGGCTTGCAGAAGATCGATGCCCGGCAAGCCTGGTACGTGATCGGCTCTGATGTATTGGGCCCCATGGGTCATGAGTTGATACCGTTGGAAACCCAGGCTGATGCGGAGGAGTTTCTCAAGGACCACCAGGGGGTTGCTATCCTGCGTTACGCAGATGTGACACTCGAGTTACTGGAAAACCTGGATCATGGGGTTTTCAAATAAGGCCTCCTCAGAGTGTCTCATCAGTCGATGGATGTATGGCGGGTGTGGAAGCACAGTTGTGAAACCCGGTCATGCGCACCTTGCTGGGCGAATGACCGGCAATTCGTAGGTCGGGTTAGCGCAGCGTAACCCGACGCAATGCATCCAACCGCATACTCTGTGTCGGGTTACGCTGCGCTAACCCGACCTGGCGGTTGAGATTGATCCGAACAATTCCTCTTTCCTCGGGGGAGGGCCGTGAAGGAGAGGTTCACTCGCTACCGCCTTTCTGAGCATGATGCTCCTGTCGTATGGATGCGTGCAGAGGAATACGGGGTTCGGGCTTCGACCTGTCCCGGGGTACGCGTTGCTTCACCCGGGCTACGATCGTTCAAATGCGTGTGAGGGATTACCCTGGCCGTTCACTTCTGCTCTTGTCTATTGGATTCCCTCTCCCTCGCGGGAGAGGGGCCTGCTGGGTTCTTGTGTATGGCTGAGAGTCGCGGGTAATCGAGTTATTTTTTGTAAAATGTTGACAAATCCCTGGTGAATTCGCCGCGCATCCATCCTGATTGAGCACGCCTGTTCTTCCCGGTGTCAGTCAAATATGTCCTGCCAGAACATGTGGTTTCGCATCGACAGGCCCTAACAAGGTCCTAATCATGTTAAGGTAATGGAAACCCAGAAGTTGCAATAGGCCATGCCTTGACATGCGGTGACGCAGGCGCTCGGTCGAATCGGCATGGTCAACGAGACTATCGGTGGGATGCCTGCGTGATCACCATCGACTGACGGAGGAATGGCGGCATGGGATCCTGCCGGAAACCACGCCCCAGTTGACCGGACTATGTACATTTGCCTGATCAGCATACACGGACTGATTCGCGGCCACGATCTGGAACTCGGACGTGACGCGGATACCGGCGGCCAAACCAAATATGTGGTCGATCTGGCGCGGGCCCTTGCGGAATGCGACGAGGTGAGCCGGGTGGATCTGGTGACCCGGAGGGTCATGGGTACGGACATCAGCGATGACTATGCCGAACCCCTGGAGATCCTATCGCCCAAGGCGCGTATCGTGCGCATCGATGCCGGCCCCGAAGCCTACCTGCCCAAAGAGAGTCTTTGGGATTATCTTGACAGCTTCATGGACAATCTCCTGGTGTGGCTGAATGCGCAGCCGCGCATGCCGGATATCGTCCACACCCACTATGCCGATGCGGGGTACGTCGGGGTCAAGCTCTCGCACCTGCTGGGAATTCCACTCGTACATACCGGACACTCCCTGGGTCGCGACAAGCAGCAACGCCTGTTGGCCAAGGGATTGTCGCGCCAGTTGATCAACGAACGCTACAACATGGAGCGCCGGATCGAGGCCGAGGAGGAGTTGCTGGCCAATGCGGATCTGGTGATCACCAGTACCCACCAGGAGATCGAGGAGCAGTACAGTCTCTACGACTACTACCGGCCCGACAGCATGGCGGTCATCCCGCCGGGAACCGATCTGACCCAGTTCTACCCACCAAGGAAGGAAAACGAAGAGATACATTTCACCAAGAGCCTCGCCCGGTTCCTGCAGAAACCGGACAAGCCGATGATCCTGGCCCTGTCCCGTCCGGATGAACGCAAGAACATTCAAACCCTGCTCGAGGTCTATGGTGAATCGACCGAATTGCAGAACGCAGCCAACCTGGTGATCGTGGCGGGCAACCGGGATGACATCCGGGAGATGGAGAGTGGTCCGCAATCGGTCATGACCGAACTGCTGATGTTGATCGATTATTACGATCTGTATGGGCATGTCGCCATCCCCAAGCGTCACCTGGCCCAGGAAGTGCCGGACATCTATCGGTTGGTGACTCAATCCAAGGGTGTGTTCATCAATCCTGCCTTGACCGAACCCTTCGGCCTGACCCTGTTGGAGGCCGCGGCCAGCGGTCTACCGCTGATTGCCACGGAAAACGGTGGTCCGGTGGACATCATCGGTAACTGCGACAACGGACTGCTGATCGATCCACTGGACAAAAAGGCGATTCGCATCAGCCTGCTCAAGTTACTGCATGACGACCAGCTCTGGCGCACCTACTCTCGCAACGGTCTCACCGGGGTGCGCAAACACTATTCCTGGCAGGCACACGCGCGCAAGTACATCGCTTCGATATCGCCCTTGCCTGCAGCCCATGAACGCCTGCCGACCAAGCCGTTGAAACACATCACCCGGCGCGACCGCGACCGGGCCATCTTCACCGACCTCGATCAAAACCTGCTGGGCAATACCTCCGGTCTCAAGCGCTTCATCGAAGTGGTGCGCGACAATCGAAAATGCACCAGCTTCGGTATCGCTACCGGGCGTCGCCTGGATGATGCCCTGTCGGTGATGAAGAAGTTCTCGATACCCATCCCCGACGTTCTGATTACCGGGCTGGGTACCAAGATTCACTATACCAAGAGCCTCGCCATCGATGATTACTGGGTCGAGCACATCGACCATCTGTGGCAGCCGAAAAGCATCCGCCGGGTGCTTGCCGGGTTACCCGGAATCACCCCGCAGTCCCGGCATGAACAGAGCTTCTTCAAGATCGCCTATCACTACGATCCCAGCAAGGCCCCGTCTGTGGACGAGATCAATGTGCTGCTGCACAAGGAGGAACTCACCTGCAATGTTATCCATGCATTTGGTCAGTTCCTGGATATCCTGCCATCCCGGGCTTCCAAGGGGCAGGCCTTGAGATACGTTGCCCAGCGCCTGGACATACCCCTCGAGCGGATTCTTGTCGCGGGAGGGTCTGGATCGGATGAGGACATGATGCGCGGCAATACCCTCGCCGTGGTGGTGGCCAATCGGCACCATGAAGAGTTGTCGCACATGATCGATCATGAACGGATCTACTTTGCGCAGCAGTCCCATGCCCTGGGGATTCTCGAGGCTATCGATCATTACGATTTCTTCCACAGCTGCCAGGTGCCGTTGGAACGCGATGAGTAAGCTGCTGATCTGTACGGATCTCGACCGCACTCTGTTGCCCAATGGTCCGCAACCCGAGTCAAACGGTGCCCGGGAGGGATTCGCCCGGCTGTGTCAGGACGAGAGGGTGCGTCTGGCCTATGTCAGCGGCCGTGATCAACGCCTGGTGGAGCAGGCCATGGCCGAGTATGCACTGCCCCGGCCGGATTATGTGATCGCCGATGTCGGTTCCACCGTTTATGCCCTTGACGAGCAAAGCCGCTGGGTTGCCATGCAGGCCTGGTTTGATCTGATTGCACCGGACTGGGCAGGCTACGACCATGCCGCCCTGCAACAGCTGTTTGAGGAGTGGCCGGAGCTGGATCTGCAGGAACCGGAGAAACAGAATCGCTATAAGCTCAGCTACTATGCCTCGCCGGATCTGGATGCGCAGGAACTGCGTCAGCGGATGCATAACCGGTTGCGCTCATTGGGTGTGTCGGCGCATCTGATCTGGAGCATCGATGAAACCACGGCAACCGGACTGCTCGACCTGCTGCCCGCGGCTGCGGGTAAATATCCGGCCATCGAATTTCTCCGCCAGCATCTCGGTCTGTACGTGGACGAGGTGCTTTTTTCAGGTGACAGCGGCAATGATCTGGATGTCCTGGTCAGCCCGATTCCCGCGGTGCTGGTGGCCAACGCCCTGCCGGAGGTGCAAGCCGAGGCCCTTGAGCGGGTTGCGGGGCAGGGCACCGAGGGTCGGTTTTACCAGGCGATGGGGGGTTATCTGGGGATGAACGGCAATTACAGTGCTGGTATCCTCGAAGGGGTACACCACTACCATCCTGAGTTGACCCGCAGGGTGCTGGAAGCGGAAGCTGGTTTCTCCGGCTGAAAATGTCATCCTCACTGCCGGGCGTATGGCGTTCAGGTGACTGGATTCGCTGAACACACTAACAACAAACAGATCTCTGACTATGACAAACAACAAGCTGATCATTTTTGGAGAGGTGCTCTATGACTGTTTTCCCGATGGCAGTCAGGTACTCGGTGGGGCACCGTTCAACGTCTCCTGGCATCTGCAGGCGTTCGGTCAGGCTCCTTACTTCATCAGTCGGGTGGGTCAGGATGAAGAGGGACGGCAGATCGGCCAGGCCATGCACGACTGGGGCATGGACACCGGGGGACTGCAACGGGATCCCGAGCATGTCACCGGAAAGGTGGTGATCCGTCTCCAGGATGGGGAGCCGAGTTACGATATCCTGTCCGGTGTGGCCTATGATTTCATCGACCAGCAGGACCTGAACCCTCCGCAAGGCGCGATGCTCTACCACGGCAGCCTTGCGCTGCGGCAACCGGTTTCCCGACAGGCGCTGTCGACACTCAGGCAGATGGGCGCTGAACGGGTGTTCCTGGATGTCAACCTACGGCCTCCCTGGTTCCGCAAGGAGGAGGTGCTGGAATGGGCGTCCCAGGCGGACTGGGTCAAGCTGAATCAGGATGAGCTGGTGGAACTGCAGGATGTCGCCGGTGAGTTGGAAGCAGCCGCCGAGGCGTTCCGTAAGAAATATAGGCTGGAGGGATTGATTCTGACCCGGGGTGCTCAGGGTGCGATGGTGTTCACCGATCATCAGCCACCCCTTTCGGTGGTCCCTCAGGCGGTCACCAACCCAGTGGATACGGTGGGGGCGGGGGATGCGTTCACCTCAGTCCTGTTGATGGGGCTTTATCAAAACTGGCCTCTGAGCCAGAGCCTCGAACGGGCTCAGACCTTTGCCTCGGCCATCGTCGGACAGCGTGGCGCCACGGTCAGGGATCCCGGGTTCTACCGACCGTTTCTGCAAAGTTGGGGGATGCTACAATGAATCGGCGCCGGTACATGATTCGATCCGACGTGCACACAACCTGAAGCCACCCATGAGCGGTCAGTACCACAGATCAAGGTAGCCACAGTACATGTACGAACAGGTATCCCATTCACTGCTGAATCAGATCCTCGACGAGCTGAAGACCGAGATCCGCAAACGGGATCTGCGGCATTTCTATACCCGTCTGGGCGCCAACTTCTACGGAATCCATCTGCTGTTTCATCATCTCTACGGCAAACGGGAGGATTTCAAGGAGCAGATGATCCATCTGGTCGAGGTCATGGCGATCCGCTATGTGCAGCGCCATGTCGCCCTGAAACAACTCGACAGTGAGCGGGAAAAGCATCACAACTGGTTTCTCAGCCAGGAGTGGGTGGCCATGGCGCTCTACGCGGATGGCTTCGCCGGAAATCTGGAGGGTGTGTGTGACAAGCTGCCCTACCTGCAGGAGCTGGGTGTCAACATGGTGCATGTGATGCCCGTAATGCTCTGTCCTGAGGGGGCCAGTGACGGCGGTTATGCGGTCAGTGATTTTCGTAATGTGGACCCCCGCTTCGGCAGCCTGGAGGATATCAACGCCCTGTCTTCCTCATGTCGTAAACGGGGCATGCTGCTGGTCATGGACATGGTGCTCAACCATACCTCGGATGAGCATGAGTGGGCCCAGCGAGCCCGTGCCGGAGAACAGAAGCATCAGGATTACTACTACATCTTCGACAACCGGGATATTCCCGACATGTTTGAAGAGGTGATGCCGGAAATCTTCCCTGAAACCTCTCCCGGCAATTTCACCTGGGACGAGGAGATGCAGAAGTGGGTGATGACGGTCTTCAACAGTTACCAGTGGGATCTCAACTACAGCAATCCAGCCGTGTTCATCGAAATGCTGGACCATATCCTGTTCTGGGCCAACCAGGGTGCGGATGTTCTGCGCCTGGATGCCGTGGCCTTCCTGTGGAAGAAGATCGGTACCACGTCCCAGAACGAGCGTGAAGCACACCTGATTTTGCAGCTGATGAAGGATTGCTGTCAGGTGACAGCACCCGGTGTGTTGTTCATCGCCGAGGCGATCGTCGCGCCTGTGGAGATCATCAAATATTTTGGCGAGGACGCGGTGATCGCCAAAGAGTGCGAGATCGCCTACAACGCCACCTTCATGGCCCTGCTATGGGATGCGGTGGCCACCAAGAACACCAAACTTTTGTGGCAGGGCATTCAGAGCCTGCCCACCAAACTCGATCGCGCCACCTGGTTGAACTACCTGCGCTGTCATGACGACATCGGTCTGGGCTTCGACGACGCGGATATCGTACGTGCCGGTTACGAACCCTATGCCCATCGGCGCTTCCTGGTGGATTACTTCACCGGAAGGTTTGACGACTCACCCGCACGCGGCCAACCCTTCGGCGTCAACAGTAAAACCGGAGACGCCAGAATCTCCGGATCGCTGGCTTCTCTGGTGGGGCTGGAAGCGGCGATTGAATCGAATGATGATTTGAAAATCGATCATGCGGTGAAGCAGATCCTGCTGCTGCACAGCCTGATCTGCTCATTCGGCGGCATCCCTCTGATCTACTACGGTGATGAACTCGGCACGCTCAATGATTCCAGCTTCCTCGACGATGAGAACAAGAAGGGGGACAACCGCTGGATGCAGCGCCCGAGAATCGATTGGGAGCGTGCGGAAAGGCGACACCAGCATGGTACTCCCGAGCAACGTATCTTCGACGGGCTGAAGAAGCTCATTGCGGCCCGCAAAGGCATTCCCGCATTTGCCGACTTCAACAACCGGGAACTGATCGATGTGGACAATCCCCATCTGTTCGTATTCCTGCGCAGCGATCCCTTCATGCCCCTGGGATCCGTACTCGTGGTATGCAATTTCAAGGATACCCCCCAATATCTCGAGTTGAGTGCCCTCGGAAATCGGGGCATGTTCGTGCATGGCAACCTGAGGGACCTCTGTTCCGGGGAATCCCCCCGGTTGTTCAAGCAGCAGCTGGTGATTCCCCCTTATCATTTCTACTGGCTCACCGATCAGCGACCTGAAGCGAGTTTCTGAACCCTTCAGGAACTGGGTAAGCCGATAGGGGATATTCCCAGTATCGGAGCGCGGGTTACATGGCATAGGATCCGGGGAGCACCAAGAAACAGCGGAGGGACCCGTGACTTCAGCCAATCCAGTCAGCAACGGAGTGACGGCACGACCACAATCGGATGCCAGCACCCGCACGCCCAACGCCGGGCAAACAGAGGGGCAGGCCCTCTATCAACAGTCCTGTCAAAGCCAACAGCCGGAAGTGCTGGTCAAACGGCAGTTCGAGCAGAGAACACGGGACCAGCAAGCCCAACTCGCCAATGAATTCATCGCCTCCGCAGGTTGGGAAGGGATCAACAAGCTGGCGGCAACCCCATCCGGTCAACATGCCCTGGCGGTGGTGTATGACCATGCCGCTGGTCAAGGCAGGGAACTCATGCGCGAGGTGCATGAGGAGCAGGGCAATACGGCAGTTGACTATACCCGGGATGAGTCCGGAACCCGGTCACCTGAACAGCAATTGTTCACTCTGATGGGCGAGGTGAATACCTTCAATGGGGGTGCCGGAGCCGGACTCTTCAACGCATCGGAACAGGTGATCGACAAGATCGAGAAGTATGACAACTACCTCAAGGAGTACGATGATTTAAACAATCACAAAGCAGCGCCCGCAACCCTTGCAAGAAAGGAAAAGGAACTGGTCCGTGCCTTTGAAGAATTGAGTGATACGCTGGAACATAAAAAATTGCCCCTGTTCGAGAGGAACAGCTTTGGCACGACTGAGGGTGTCAACCTGAATGGCCGACGCGTAAGGGAATCGATACCCGTGAGTAGCTGCGATGATGCACAAAGGCTGCTGAAATATGCAAAGTTTGGCAAAATTGCAGGCCCGGCGTTTGTCGCGCTGGATGGTTTTTTTCGGACGAAATCAGTTATCGATAAATATCATGCGAATGATCCGACCTGGAAGCGGGAGGCTGTGGTGCAGTCAGCGGGTTTCACCCTTGGGATAGCAGCGGGAGTGGTGATTGGTGGGGTAATTGCACTGTCACCTATCGGGCTTTTGGCAGGGGTGGTTGTTGGCGGTGCTGCGGCAATTGGCGCTGATCAAGGCGTTCAAATAATTGCCGGTAAAATCTTCAGCTTATTCGAATAACGATCTATCAATGTGGGAATTGTACTATTCATTATTTTCAGCGCTCTGTGTTGTGCTGGTAATACTGAGTCTATTAATTTCTCGTTTTACCTTGTATCTACACACTTGCAAACTTCTGAAATATCACTCATTAGGTAAAATACATAAGTGTAGGATTATTGGATTCTCAAGAAATATTAGACTTCTTCTCTCCTGTGCTCTACCAAGTTACTTTAAGGACCCTATATACAATAGTGAATTTAAGATCTCACGATACGCGACACCCTTTGAAAAAGGCGTGGCCTATATTTTTGTTTTCAGTATGTCACTATTTTATTTATGCGTAATTTTTTACTATCTTACGAAATGGCTCAGTATCCTTGAATGGACTATTTGAGTACCGTAGGTCGGGTTACGCTCCGCTAACCCGACCTACCGACTAATTAATTTAGCATGTTGGATATTTACTTTTCATTTTTAACCGTCGGCTCTGTCCTATTGGCAATAGTATTTACATTTATTTCACGGTTTACTATCTACCGACATGTTTGCGAACTTCTGAAGGATTATTCATTTCGAAGTATTCACAAGTGCCGTATTCTCGGTGTTTCCAGAACAATACGAATTGATCTCGCCTGTATATTTCCTGCCTACATACGAGATCCAATTTATAACGATGAATTCAAGATCTCGCATCATGCAACACGGCTAGAAAGGATTATTGCCACAGTAACTGTCTATAGTTGGATAGTTTTCACGCTGTGTATTGTTATTTACTATCTGGCAGTTTTGGTCGGTATTATGGAATGGTGACTTTTAAGTTGTGCTGCATCAAAAATGTCTCGTAATCGTAGGTCGGGTTAGCGGAGCGTAACCTGACGTGATGTATCTAATACACACCCAATGTCGGGTTACGCTGCGCTAACCCGACCTACAGATTGTCTGCTGACTTTCGATCGAAGATTCAGGGACCCATTTTCCAATCTGATCATGCAGAATCTGTTGCATGGGTCTGTTGCGGTGCAATTGCACCTTGCCCTCATTCCCCATATCAGAGTCAGAATCACCTCGTGGCATCTCGGAATACTTGAGGCACCAGAGCTCAGTACCTCTCCGGCTGACTGTTCTGGTGACGATTTCGTGATAATTTCGTGAGGACTGTGCTATCTCTATCTGTTGAAATGGTCAGAATCGAGCATCCGGAGAGCCATCCATGCAGCGCAACATACTCATCGTCGAGGACGAGCCGGATATTGCCCATCTGGTACAGACTCATTTGACCGATGCCGGATATACGGCGGATATCGCGGCCAACGGGGCAGCCGCCATGTCCCTGCTGAAGAAAGGCCGTTACCAGCTGGTGGTGCTTGACCTGATGCTGCCGGATACGGACGGTTTGACCCTCTGCCGAAATATCCGCGCCTCCGGCGACTACAAGGCGATTCTCATGCTGACTGCAAAATCCACGGAACTCGACCGGGTGGTCGGGCTGGAGATGGGGGCCGACGATTATCTGACCAAGCCCTTCAGCGTTCCGGAACTGATGGCGCGGATCAAGGCGCTGTTTCGGCGGATGGATGCGATGAACGGCTCTGCGGCCGATGTTACCCGGGACGAGTTGATCGAATGGGACGACCTGCGCATCGATGTGACCCGACGCAGCGTTTCCGTGGCGGGACGTACGGTGGATCTCACAGCCCGGGAGTTCGACCTGCTGTTGTTCTTCGCCCGCCATCCGGGACGGGTGTTCAGCCGCATCCAGTTGCTCGACAAGGTCTGGGGGTATCAGCACGATGGTTATGAACACACCGTGAATTCCCATATCAACCGGTTGCGGGCGAAGATCGAAACCGACCCCGCACAGCCCCGATATGTCCTGACGGTGTGGGGTGTGGGCTACAAGTTCAACGATCAGCACGAGGGATGATCATGACCTCTGCAAGGCACTGACCCGATGTTCCATTCACTCTACGCCCGTCTCTCACTGGCCCTGATCGGACTGTTCCTGGTGACCGGCCTGGTGTACGCCCTGATCACCGTCTCCAATACAGACCGCTATCTGCAGGAGATCACCCAGCACTTCAATAAGAACCTGGCGCAGCGCATCGTGACCGACCGTAATCTGGTCATCGATGGCGAGATGAATGAAAAGGCGCTCAAGCGCACCTTCGACACCTACATGCAGATCAATCCCAGCATCGAGATCTACCTGCTGGATGCCGAGGGTAATATCCTGGCGTTCTCCGCGGATCCGGGTAAGGTCAAACGAACTCATGTGGATACTGCTCCGATCCACGCATTCATGCGCGGTGAGGGTTTCCCCCTGTTGGGTGACGATCCACGCTCCCTGGAACGTCGCAAGGCCTTTTCTGTGACCCAGGTCCCCGCCGGGGAAGGGGCCGAGGGGTATCTCTACGTGGTTCTGCGGGGAGAGGAATACGACAATGCCAAGCAGGCGGTGCAGGAGAGCTATGCACTGAGATACAGCGCCAGTGCGGTTGCCCTGAGTCTCGGTTTCGGACTGATCACCGGTCTGCTGCTGTTCCACTGGCTGACCCGTCGCCTGCAGCGACTCTCCCGAACCATGGCCTCGTTCCAGCAGAGTGGATTCACCCGTCATGAGCCCCTGTCGGAGCGTTTTCGCGCCGAAGGGGATGAAGTGGACCGGCTGGGAGCCGCGTTCGAGGAGATGGCCCGCACTATCGCTGACCAGTGGGGCCAGTTGAAGGATCAGGACCGCCTGCGGCGGGAACTGGTGGCCCAGGTATCCCACGATCTGCGTACTCCCCTGGCCGCGCTGCACGGCTATCTGGAAACCCTGCAGATGAAGCGGGGGGAACTCAGTGAGGACCGGGAGCAGGACTACCTGAGGATTGCCCTGGATCAGAGCACCCGCCTGAAACGCATGGTCGAGGACCTGTTCGAGCTGGCCCAGCTGGAGGCCCGGGAGACCCAGCCTGTGTGCGAACCCATGCCTCTGGCGGAACTGGTCCAGGACGTGATCCAGAAGTTTCAGCTAAAGGCCCAGCAGAGCGGGATCACCCTGGATTGGCAGATTCCGCAAAATCCCCCCTTCGTGAATGCCGATTTTGCGATGATCGAACGAGTACTGGACAACCTGATCGGCAATGCCCTGGATCATACTCCGCCCGGGGGGCAGATCCGGCTCTCCTTTGAACGGGAGGCGTCCCAGGTCTGCGTCAGCGTCTCGGATACCGGGCAGGGGATCCCCGCGGACGATTTGCAGCATCTGTTTGACCCCTTCTACCGGGGCAGCAGGACCGGGGAGGAGCGGGGACACGCGGGACTGGGGCTGGCCATCGCGCGGCGAATGCTGGAGCTGCAGGGGGGAAGCATCAGGGCTGAAAACAATCCCCAGGGTGGCGCCAGTTTCCTTTTCACCCTACCCCTGGCGGGATGATTTCACCGCCTCAACATGACTCCGCCTGGTGAGACAAAAGAGCGCTGAAACACCTCCTGAAAGTCTGAATCCGGAACTTTTACCGGACGTTCGGGACAAATTGCGTCAACTAGGTGCCTATGCTAGAATTCGCGCCGAATTTGCAGATTTATAAGGCTGCAAATGATGCAGTGAACTATAATAAAAGCCCCGACAGCGGGGTTTTTTTGTTTTCGTGAACAGGTGCTTGGCGCCATCGGCAGAGCCACTGCCGAATACTGTTCGCGGAACTGAATGGATGGGCCGAGCGCCCATTTTTTATTGCGGTGGAAAAAATGCGGACTGCCCCGGAAAAACTGAAAACCCTTGTTCGCCAGGAGGTTGAACTGCTGGGCTATGAGTTGCTGGGTATCGAGCTGACCGGCCAGGGAAAGTCCGGGATGTTGTTGCGGATCTATATCGACCATCCCGATGGCATCGTTCTGGATGACTGCGTACAGGTCAGTCATCAGGTCAGTGGCGTGCTGGATGTGGAGGATCCGATCAAGGAGCGTTACCAATTGGAAGTGTCCTCTCCCGGGATGGACCGGCCGCTGTTTGAAAAGGCCCACTTTGAACGCTTCAAAGGCAGTCGTGTACGAGTCAAGACTCATGAAAAGATTGAGGGCCGTCACCGGTTCACGGGTGAGCTCGGTGGCGTGGAAGACAATCAGGTATTAGTAGAAGACGATGGGACACTCTATCGGATTCCGGTCGATATGATCGATTCGGCGCGTGTGATACCCGAATTTTGAATTTAGGAAGCAATTGATGAGTAAAGAGATCTTGCTGGTCGTAGATGCGGTTTCCAACGAAAAAGATGTTGAGAAAGGCATCATTTTCGAGGCCATAGAAGCCGCATTGGCCTCCGCCACCCGGAAACGCAACGGCGACGACATCCTGGTACGGGTTGCCATCGATCGCGCCACCGGCGACTACGAAACCTATCGTCGCTGGGAGGTCGTGGAAGCCTACTCGGAGGATGAACCGGATGCGCCTCTCCGCCAGGTGATCATCGACGTGGCCCGTGAGGACGATCCCGAGATCCAGGTGGGCGATTTCGTCGAAGAGCCGATCGAGTCCATCGAATTCGGCCGCATAGCCGCGCAGGCAGCCAAGCAGGTCATCGTACAGAAAGTCAGGGAAGCGGAACGGGCCAAAGTGGTCGAAGCCTACAAGGGCCGTGAAGGTGAACTGGTCACCGGTGTAGTGAAACGCATCGACCGGGGTAACGTTTTCCTCGATCTCGGCGGCAATGCGGAAGCCTTCATCGGTCGCGAACACATGATTCCCAAGGAGTCGGTTCGGGTGGGTGACCGGGTACGCGGATATCTCTACGAAATCCGTTCCGAGCCCCGGGGTCCGCAGCTGTTCATCAGCCGCACCATGCCGGAACTGCTGATCGAGCTGTTCAAGCTTGAGGTGCCGGAGGTTGGCGAGGGTCTGATTCAGATCAAGAGCGCGGCCCGGGATCCGGGTCTGCGCGCCAAGATCGCGGTCAAGGCCATGGATCAGCGCATCGACCCGGTCGGTGCCTGCGTCGGTATGCGGGGTTCCCGGGTACAGGCGGTCTCCAACGAACTCAACGGTGAGCGGGTCGACATCATTCTGTGGAACGACAACCCGGCCCAGTACGTGATCAACGCCATGTCTCCCGCGGATGTGGTATCCATCGTCGTCGATGAGGATACCCACACCATGGACGTGGCGGTGAGCGAAGAGAACCTTTCCCAGGCCATCGGGCGTGGCGGACAGAATGTACGTCTGGCCAGCCAGTTGACCGGATGGGAGCTCAACGTCATGGATGAGGCCCAGGCGAGTGAGAAGAGCGAGTCTGAAGCCCGCGGTTTCATGGAAACCTTCATGGAACAGCTGGATGTGGACGAGGACGTGGCGGCGATCCTGGTGCAGGAGGGTTTTACCAGCGTCGACGAGGTGGCTTATGTGCCCATCGAAGAGATGTACGCAGTTGAGGAATTTGACGAGGAACTGGTCGATGAACTGCGCAGCCGGGCCAAGGACTTCCTGCTGACCCGGGCCATCGCCAACGAAGAGGCGTTTAAAGAGCCTGCGGAAGATCTGCTCAACATGGAAGGCATGGATCAACAGCTGGCTTTCACCCTGGCGGGACGCGGTGTGGTCACCATGGAAGACCTGGCGGAACAGTCCATCGATGATTTGATGGAGATCGATGACATGGATGAGGAGCGGGCGGGTCAGCTGATCATGACCGCTCGGGCGCCCTGGTTCGAAGAGGCGAAATAGCTCACGGCAGCGAACGGTTGGGTATACCCTGCTCAGCGCGTATGCGAAGCATGGCAAGAGATGGATAAGGCAAATTCGAGAGGCCTGATGAATGAGTGAAGTAACGGTAGCACAACTTGCAAACGTCGTAGGCATTCCTGCCGACCTGTTGATGGAACAGTTGGCGGATGCCGGAATCCAGGCCAAGAGCCCAGAGGACAGAATCTCCGACGAAGAGAAGGCGAAGCTGTTGCTGCATCTGCGCGAAAGTCACGGCAAGAAAAAGACCACCACGGTTACTGCGCCCAGCAAGGTGACCTTGCGCCGCAAGACCGTAAGCGAACTGCGACAGCCGACAGGTAGCGGGCGCAGCACCAGCCGTGCCTCGGCGGTGCCGGCAAAAACCGTGAGCGTCGAAGTCCGCAAGAAGCGCACCTATGTAAAACGCGGAAATGTTGAATCGGACGAATCCAAGATTCGTGAAGCCGAAGAGGCTCGCAAAGCGCTGGATGAACAAGCCAAGGAGCGGGCGGCAATCGATGCCGAGATCGAGGCGCGCAAGGCTGCCGAGGCGGCCAAGCGGGCGGCGGAAGATGCCATCAAGCGGGAGCAGGAAGAGGCCGCGAAGCAAGCCGCAGAGGAAGAGGCGAAACGCATGGCAGAGGAGGCTGCCAAGAAACTCATGGAAGAGGAAGCGAGTACTCCGGCCGAACAGGCTGGCGAAGAGATCGAGGCGAAAGCAAAGGCTGATCCGGCACGTGCCAAGAAAGGAGGCCGCAAAGAGGGCCGCCGCACCGAAAAAGCTTTTGAAGGGAAAGAAGATGACAATCGTTCCGAGCGCAAGGAACTGCATGTCTCCGAGGAACTGCGGGGACGTCGTAAAAAGAAACCCGGCGGTAAACAGCGCCGCTCCGTCAGTGCTCCCAGCGAAGCACAACACGGTTTCCAGCGTCCCACCGCTCCTGTGGTGCATGAGGTGAAGGTTCCCGACAACATCACCGTGGCCGATCTGGCCCAGCGCATGACAGTCAAGGCGGCCGAAGTGATCAAGGTGCTCATGAAAATGGGCATGATGGTTACCATCAACCAGGTCCTGGACCGGGATACCGCCACCCTGGTGGTCGAAGAGATGGGCCATGTTCCGGTTGTACAGCGGGAAGAGGATATCGAGGCCGATCTGTTGAGCCAGGAGGACGAGGCGGCAACCCAGGGCGATCTGGTGTCCCGTCCGCCGGTGGTCACCATCATGGGCCATGTCGATCACGGCAAAACCTCCCTGCTCGACTATATCCGTACCAGTCGCGTGGCCGCGGGTGAGGCGGGTGGCATCACTCAGCACATCGGCGCCTACCATGTGGATACGGACAAAGGCACTGTGTCCTTTCTGGATACTCCGGGCCACGCGGCATTCACCGCGATGCGCGCCCGTGGCGCCAAGGTCACCGACATCGTCATCCTGGTGGTGGCGGCGGATGACGGGGTCATGCCGCAGACCAAGGAGGCGATCCAGCATGCCCGTGCGGCGGACGTACCGCTGATCGTGGCGATCAACAAGATCGATAAAGAGGACGCCAATCCGGATCGGGTGATCCAGGAGCTGTCACAGCAAGAGGTCATTCCGGAAGACTGGGGCGGCGATACCATGTTCGTGCGGGTTTCGGCCAAGACCGGTGCCGGTATCGATGAACTGCTCGATGCGATTCTGCTGCAGGCCGAAGTTCTGGAGCTGAAGGCGGTCGAGGACGGTCCCGCGACCGGTTCGATCGTCGAATCCTCCCTGGACAAGGGGCGTGGTCCGGTGGCCACCGTACTGGTTCAGTCCGGTACCCTGAACCGGGGCGACATGATCGTATCGGGTAAGGAATACGGCCGTGTACGCGCCATGTTCGATGAGAATGGCCGTTCCATCAAGAAGGCCGGCCCGTCCATCCCGGTGGTGGTGCTGGGTCTGTCCGGTACCCCGGAAGCGGGTGACGATGTGCGTGCGGTGAGCGATGAGCGGCGCGCCCGCGAACTGGCGGAGCTGCGTCACGACCGTCAACGCGATACCCGTCTGGCGGCACAGAAAGCGGCGAAGCTGGAAGAGATGTTCACCCAGATGACCGAGGGCGAGACCCAGACCCTGAACATTATCGTCAAGGCCGACGTGCAGGGCTCCGTGGAAGCGCTCAAGGATTCCCTGATCAAGACCTCCAACGACGAGGTCAAGGTGCGGGTGGTAGCCTCCGGCGTGGGTGGTATCAACGAATCCGACGCCAACCTGGCGGTCACCTCGAATGCGATCATTATCGGTTTCAACGTACGTGCCGATGCGGGCGCACGCCGGGTGGTCGAGGAGCAGGGCATCGATATGCGCTACTACAGCATCATCTATGAAATCATCGATGATGTGAAAAAGGCCATATCCGGCATGCTCTCACCGGAGATCCGCGAGGAGATCATCGGATTGGCGGAAGTCCGCGATGTGTTCCGCAACTCCAAGCTCGGTGCGATTGCCGGCTGCATGGTGCTCGAAGGTGTGGTGAGGCGCAACAGCCCGATCCGCGTGCTGCGTGAGAACGTGGTGATTTTCGAAGGTGCCCTCGAATCCCTGCGTCGTTTCAAGGACGACGTCAACGAGGTGAAGAGCGGTATGGAATGCGGTATCGGCGTGAAGAACTACAACGACGTCAAGCCGGGTGACCAGATCGAAGTCTTCGAGCGCACCGAAGTGGCGAGAACGGTCTAAGCCTGCATGTCGAAGGATTACCAGCGTACCGACCGGGTCGGGGCCGAGATGCAGCGTGAACTGGCGATGATCATCCGGGATGAGGTCAAGGATCCCGGGTTGGGCATGGTCACCGTACAGGCGGTACGCGTGGTACGCGATCTTTCCCAGGCCAAGGTCTTTTTCACCACTCTGGGCGCCCAGTTAAGCCGGGAAGCCAGCGCATCCCACCTCAACCAGGTTGCGGGTCATCTGCGCTGGTTGCTGGGCAAGAGCATGAAGCTGCGGAGTGTCCCCAAACTGCATTTTGTCTACGATGAATCGGTCGAGCATGGGGAGCATCTCACCCATCTGATCGAGCGCGCCGTGACTGAAAAACCATCCTGATCAAACCGAACAGAACTCCTCCAATTCGATTTAGAGCACAACTATGGGACGTCGTCGTAACAGAGGGCGCAATATCAATGGGGTATTGCTGCTTGATAAACCGGAAGGCATGACCTCGAACAAGGCGCTGCAGGAGATTAAATTTCTCTACAAGGCCGCCAAGGCGGGTCACACCGGAAGCCTGGATCCCCTTGCCACCGGACTGCTGCCGATCTGCCTGGGAGAGGCGACCAAGTTGTCTGCATTCCTTCTCGATGCGGACAAGCGCTACCGGGTGCGGGTCAAACTGGGAGAGACCACCACCACCGCCGACGCCGAGGGCGAGGTGATCGAACGGGCCGATCCCAGCGGCGTAACCGAGGAGAGCCTCAGGGCCGTCCTGGCCGAGTTCATGGGCGAACAGCAGCAACTGCCACCCATGTATTCCGCCGTCAAACACCAGGGCGAGCGCCTCTACAAGCTGGCCCGGCAGGGTATCGAGGTGGAACGTGAACCGCGAACCATCCAGATCTATGCCCTCGACCTGCTGGGCTTTGAATTGCCTGAATTTGAAATGGATGTGCACTGTTCCAAGGGAACCTATGTGCGCACCCTGGCCGAGGATATCGGCAAGCGGCTCGGTTGCGGCGCCTATGTCAGTGCCCTGCGGCGCACCGGTGTCGGCCCCTACAGCGATGATGCGATGCTGACTCTGGAACAGGTGCAGGCCGCGTTCGGTGACAAGCGTTTCGAAGAGATGGACCAGTGGCTGCTGCCCCTGGAGAGCGCCCTGGCCAATTGGCCCGAGGTCGCGCTCACCGCGGATGCCGCGTTTTACATGAAGCAGGGACAGCCCATTCAGGTGCCGAATGCGCCGACCAGTGGCTGGGTCAGGCTGTATGCCAACAAAACAGAGTTTCTCGGCGTCGGCCAGATCCTGGATGACGGACGGGTGGCGCCCAAGCGCCTGATGCAGGCGGGTTGAGGGAAACCCTCCGGGGCGGTTGCCGTATCCGCCCAGAACGCGCATACTACGCGGTCTTCCAGGCAGTGCCTGAACAAAACAACCAGATTTAACCGGTCCGGACGGCCTGAACTCATTGTCGGGTCGACCTTTCAAGTGGCCATTTTTATCGACGTAACCTACAGGAGACACGTCATGTCAATGAGTGCGACAGAGAAGAAAACGATTGTTGAAGAGTATCAGCGCGCCCCGGGCGACACCGGTTCACCGGAAGTGCAGATTGCCCTGATGACCGGCCGCATCACCCAGCTCACCGAACACTTCAAACAGCACAAACAGGATCATCACTCCCGTCAGGGTCTGGTGCGCCTGGTCAACTCCCGCCGCAAACTGCTGGATTATCTGAAGGACAAAGACCTTCAGCGTTACAAAGACCTGATCGCCCGACTCGGTCTGCGCCGCTAAATCATCCTGCCAAAAACGAAATAAGCCAAGGATTCAACCGTGACTTTAATAAAGAAAGAATTCCAATGGGGAGACAACAAGGTCTCCATCGAGACAGGTGAAATCGCAAGGCAGGCTGACGGTGCCGTCATGGTGAACATGGACGACACCGTGGTCCAGGTGACCGTTGTGGCTGACACCAACAGCACGCCGCGGGATTTCTTCCCGCTCACCGTGGATTATCAGGAAAAGACCTATGCCGCCGGTATGAT
Organism: Candidatus Thiodiazotropha sp.; assembly: GCA_040506775.1. GTDB lineage: Bacteria > Pseudomonadota > Gammaproteobacteria > Chromatiales > Chromatiaceae > Thiodiazotropha. The sequence goes on along the minus strand of JBEVWC010000013.1, from coordinate 158,449 downwards.
TCCCGGCGGTTTTTTTCGTCGCGAAGGGCGTCCCAGTGAGAAAGAGATCCTCACCGCTCGCCTGATCGATCGTCCGATTCGTCCGCTGTTCCCCAAGGGCTTTACCAGCGAGGTCCAGGTCATCATCACTGTGATGTCCCTGAACCCGGCGGTTGATCCCGAAATTCCCTCCCTGATCGGTACCTCCGCGGCGCTGGCCATCTCCGGATTGCCGTTCCAGGGTCCGGTGGGTGCGGCTCGGGTCAGCTACAAAGACGGCACGTACATGCTCAACTCCCCCAAGACGGGATTGAGCGAACACTCCGATCTGGATCTGGTGGTGGCCGGTACGGAAGAAGCCGTGCTGATGGTGGAATCCGAAGCCAACCAGCTTTCCGAAGAGATCATGCTGGGTGCGGTGCTGTTCGGTCACGAGCAGTTCCAGGTCACGATTCAGGCCATCAAGGAACTGGCCGCCGAAGTCAACAAGGCCCAGGAAGAATTCACTCCTCCCGTGGTTGATGAAGAGCTGACCTCGGCCGTCGAGGCTGAAGCGGCTCAGGGTATCGGCGACGCCTATCGGATCGCCGACAAGCTCGATCGCTACGCAGCTATCGACAAGGTGGTTGATGCCACCGTCGAGAAACTCGGCGCCGTGGAGCAGGACGGTGAACCCCGCTGGAGTGCGGATCAGATCAAAGGCGCTCTGGAAAAGCTGAAAAAGCGCGTCGTGCGCAGCCGCATCCTGGATGGCGAGCCACGTATCGACGGTCGCGACACGCGTACCGTGCGGCCCATCAGTGTGCGTACCGGCGTACTGCCGCGGACTCACGGATCGGCCTTGTTCACCCGTGGTGAGACCCAGGCCCTGGTTGTGACGACCCTGGGTACCGAACGGGACTCGCAGATCATCGATGCCCTGGAAGGCTCGCGTCGTGAGCACTTCATGCTGCACTACAACTTCCCTCCGTTCTGCGTGGGCGAGATTGGTCGTGTCGGCAGTCCGAAGCGGCGTGAAATCGGCCATGGCCGTCTGGCCAAGCGCGGTGTGCTGGCCTGCATGCCGACCATTGGTGACTTTCCCTATGCGATCCGTGTGGTCTCCGAGATCACCGAATCCAACGGCTCCTCCTCGATGGCTTCCGTGTGTGGCACCAGTCTGTCCCTGATGGATGCGGGTGTGCCGATCAAGGCACCGGTTGCCGGCGTGGCCATGGGTCTGATTAAGGAAGGTGACAAGTTTGCGGTTCTGACCGACATCATGGGTGACGAAGATCATCTCGGCGACATGGATTTCAAAGTGGCGGGTACCCAGGCGGGCATCAACGCCCTGCAGATGGACATCAAGATCAACGGCATCACCAAGGAGATCATGGAGATCGCCCTGGATCAGGCCAAAGAGGGCCGCATCCATATCCTGGGTGAAATGAACAAGGTCATCGATACCCATCGCAGCCAGATGTCCGAGCACGCCCCCCGTATCATCGAGTTCAAGATCCATCCGGACAAGATTCGCGATGTCATCGGCAAGGGCGGCGTCACCATCCGTGGGATTACCGAAGAGACCGGCGCGACGGTGGATATCACCGACGACGGCGTGGTCAAGATCTTCTCCGTGGACAAGGCGGCCGGTGAGGAAGCCAAGAAGCGTGTGGAACTGATCACCGCGGACGTGGAAGTCGGTACCATCTACGAAGGCAAGGTCGCGAAACTGATGGACTTCGGTGCGTTTGTCACCATCCTGCCGGGCAAGGACGGCCTGGTTCACATCTCCCAGATCTCCAATGAGCGGGTCGAAAAGGTCAGCGACAAGCTGGCGGAAGGGGACGTGGTTCGGGTCAAGGTGCTGGAAGTCGACAAGCAGGGACGTATTCGTCTGAGCATGAAGGCGGTGGACGAAGCCTGATCGTTTCGATCCGGTGAATGAGAAAAGGGCCAGTTTACTGGCCCTTTTTTTTGCCTCTGGAAACACGACTCAGAGCCAATCATGAGATCAGTCAATCACGTACAGCCCAGGTGGAGCAAAGCGTAACCCGGGAGGTTCGTAGTTATGACCGGTCCCGGATTGCGCCGAGCGTCATCCGAATTGCGGGCAGGCTCTTGATTGCCGCAAGATGTCAGAATGGACTGAAAATCAGCCTCAGAGAAACCAGGAATCGAGTACTACGAACACCAGAATGGCCACCAGCAGGGCAGAAAACAGGACACTGCCGATGCCTGATATGATCTCGGCGCCGGTGATGAACCAGGGTTGCGCCTCCCAGCGATCGAGTACATGAACCCGGTAATTTCTGTTCAACAGAAATCGCCAGCCGACCAGATAATCAATAAAACTTGCACGCATTGTCTGCTACCAGGGTAAAGGGAGAACCTCACATTAAGCATGACAAACCCGGGTTTCAGGCAGGTGAATCTTTTGTTGCGATATGGTGACGTTTTGATGAAATTGATCATGCTTCCGGGGCTCGATGGTACCGGACGACTGTTTCAGGGATTCTTGCAGTGCTATCCGGGAGAAACCCGGGTTGTTCCTCTACCCATGGATGGTCCGCAGGATCATCACGCACTCGCACTGCGAATTTTCACCCAACTCCCCGAGGAGGATTTTGTTCTCCTGGCAGAATCCTACTCAGGGCTGATTGCCATGCACCTGATGGCCATGGGACTGATTCATCTCAAGGGCGTGATCTTTGTTGCCTCATTTCTTAATTCACCGAATCCCTGGTTGTTGAGACTGGGGTCGGTTCTGCCACTTGAAAGACCCCCAGGCGGACACATACCCAACATCCTCTATCGTGCCTTGATTCTGGGAAAGCAGGCCCCCGACGCATTGATCAGGGATTTCCTGCAGGTGATCGCCGAGCTACCAGCCGGGTTGCTGAAACAGCGCCTGCGGGTACTGAAAAGCCTCCAGGCACCGGCATTCGAGATTGATATACCGGTGTTCTATCTTCAGGCTCAGCAGGATCGGCTGATCGGCAGAGACAGTTGGTATGATTTCAAGCGACGCTTCCCCGCCGCGGAATGTTTCCCGGTGGACGGTCCGCATCTGCTGTTACAGTCACAGCCCGAAGCGACATCCTCCTTGGTGTCGGAACTGGTACGAAGATGTGAAATGCTGAAATCTGACCCGCAAAGATAAGTCTCATCCTCGCCTTGGCAGAGCCATGGCCAGGTGCGCTCTGCGGATTACTGGTCGACCGACTTCGTCGACAGAAGCCTTATTCATCACCTTAAAGCGGATGGCAGGAGACCGCACAGGGTCATGCCAGGGTTTCTGGTATGTGCACTAAATTGATTGAAATATAAGAATATTTCTCCTTTTCTTTTGATTAGATGCGCTGGGTCAATCCTTGAATGTTCAAATCCTGTATTGTGTCGCGCCTTGATTCGTAACAATCCAGCTCTGTACGGGGACGCCAGGAGAGGTTATAGGTTAGGGATGCAGGCTGCCATAACCCATGCAATACTCGGGTGGCTGATTGAGCGTGGGAGCATTCCGTCTGATTGGCCGGAGTGCCGTATTGATCCCTGAATTCACGGATGAAACTGCCGGCCCTGGGTCTGGCTGGCAGGGTTCGTGCTACAAGCCATAATAGCAATAACTTCAAGAAAATTAACGGATATTGGTTTGGAATGGTTGGATCGATATAAGGCCCTGATCCCTGGTTTGGATTCTTACCGGGGTCGTTACGCCTATTTCGCCATTCTGGTCGGGATGGCCCTGATCACCTTTTCCTATCTTGGCTGGAATCTTGTCCGTACCACCGCCGGTACCCAAATCACCAGCATCACCTCCCGCATCCAGACGGCTGGCATCCTTGCGGATGTGCAGTCTGAATTGAATCTGATTGAAAATCAGACACAGCGGATTCTCATCGAGCCTGATCAGGACAATCTCAACACACTGCATAAATCCCTGGATGACCTGGATGCTTCCCTGGAGGGACTCAGAAAGGTGATGAGTCAGGTGCGCTGGATTCAAACGGACAGTGTCGAGGCACTGTCCAGGGACCGGGAAACCCTTCAGGATAAAATCGAGCAACTGATTGCGGTGCGTCATGATGTACAGGATTGGTTTCCAGCCATGAAACTGATGCTGGAGGAGATGTATCCGCATAACCAGGGGTTGCTGGGAGACCTGCAGATTCTGTTTCTGGAGGTGGAGACCGATCTCAGCAATGAGGAAAAGATCCGTGTGGTTTCCGATCTGGCCTACCTGCAGCGCCTCTGGTTTGGCATGACCGGAGAGCTGCGCTTGATGGTGGCCAACCGCTTTGGATTGTTTTCGTCCCAGGATGATATCGAGCCCCAGTCACGCTATGAGAATGTCCTGGAACTCGCAAACCGGTTTTTCGAGCGATTGAGGCAGATGCAAAATCACTTCGAACATGAGAACCCCAATTTCATCATGTCCGAGGTGCTACGGGAAATGGAGGTCAACTACGTCGGCTGGATGGAGAGTTTCAAGCAGGTCCGGGAGTTCTTTGATCGTTCAACCTGGCGCATGGACCTGCAGTTCATGCAGCAGCATGTGACACCGATCTTTGAACGCATGCATCAGCATCTTGCCAGTATCGATCTGACCCTGGAAAGCCAGTCAGCGGAAGACATCACCCAGTTGACCCATACCGCCCAGCAATTGTCCTCATCGATCCTGGTCATCGCCGCACTGGGCATGATCATGCTGTTTCTTGCTTACCAGTTCATCAAACGCAACCTGCTTCAGCCGATTGCCCAGACCGCCCAGGCGCTCAAGCAGGAAGCAAGCGGCATTTCCGATGACCGCCCGCATCTAGTCACCAGCAACCTGCGTGAGACCCAGGATTTGATCACCGCCTTCAGCGAGATGCGACGTCAGGTGCACAACCGGCAGAGCCATCTTGATCATCTGGTGCATCATGACGCATTGACGCAACTGCCCAACCGGATCCTGTTTCGGGATCGCCTCGAACACGCCCTGGCAATTGCCATGCGTGGCGATGTTCTGGTCGGCCTGATGTTTATCGATCTTGACCGGTTCAAGCAGGTGAACGACAGCCTGGGACATCTGGTGGGTGATGAACTCCTGAAAAACATCGCTCAACGGCTGACCTCGTTGATGCGCAGTTCGGACACGGTGGCGCGCCTCAGCGGGGATGAATTTGCCATTCTCATCGAGGGCATCAGCAGTCGCGAGTCTCTGGAACCCCTGGCGGAAAAAATTCTCAATGCAATCTCAGAACCGATGGAGATTGCCGGCAACGAATTGCGGATCAGCGCATCGATTGGCATCGCGGTGGCGCCTTTCGATGATGTTTCGGTCGAGTATCTGTTGCGGGATGCGGATACTGCGATGTACGAAGCGAAACGACAGGGCAGGGCAGGTTACCGGTTTTTTACCGGTAAAATGGATACCCACTCGCCCGCTACCCTGCGCTTTCAGAACGAGATCCGTCATGCGGTTGAGGCGGGGCAGTTCCTCTACCATTTTCAACCGATCGTCACGACTCAGAGTGGTGAATTGTTCTGCTACGAGGCCCTGCTGCGCTGGCAACATCCCGAGCGGGGGATTCTTGAACCGGAGTATTTTCTTTCGGTACTGAATGAAACCGGCTTGATCAATACTCTGTTCATCCCGATGCTGGAACAGGCATTGGCGTTTCAGAAACAGCAAAGCGCAAAGAATGGACAGAATGCCGCCCTGGCCATCAATCTGTCGACCCGACTGTTGAACGATCAGAATCTCTGTCGAAGACTGCTCCAGTCAATGGTTTCCGGGGAGATCCCGCCTGGCAGCCTGATTCTTGAGATACGGGAAGAGATCCTCACGGAAAAATACCCGGAGGCGAAAATCTTTCTTCAACAGGCGAGGGCGTTGGGCACACGCATCGCACTGGACGATTTCGGAACCGGACATACCTCGCTCAGCCATTTACGCCAGTTCCCCTTCGACCTGCTCAAGATCGACAGCGATTTTATTCGCAATGTCAGTGTGGACAGCAATGACGCCAGTCTGGTTACGGCGATGATCCAACTGGCGCATGCGTTCAGAATCGAGGTGGTGGCAGAAGGCGTGGAGACCATAGAACAAAGGGAGTACTTGAGATTGCAAAATTGCGATTTCATACAGGGCTATCTGATCGGCTCTCCCAGTCAATCTGAAGATCGTGAGGAAGATGACAAATTTTCCTGACCGCAGGTCTTGCAAACGGCTTGTTGGTTGAAGTCGTGACTATCATTTGAAGGGCTTGAATCACAGGCTCAGGGATCCGGTTTTCACACGCTCGCAGCTGCGCGGATGACGGAGGTCTTGACAGCGTGATTAAAGTGCCGTAGATTTCGCCCTCCACTTTGCGTGTGACCTGCGTTACAGGTTGATTCGCAAGTGACCTGTCCCCATCGTCTAGAGGCCTAGGACACTGGCCTTTCACGCCGGTAACAGGGGTTCGACTCCCCTTGGGGACGCCATCCATATTCTGCCTCGGCGTTCATCTCAGCGTTTCTGCAAATGAAGCACATACTGATCAGACGCAGCGGTAGCGTGCATAGCCATTCTTTCCGGCAAATCATCAGTATTCGAATTCAATCTACCTTACGTGTGCAATAATCGGAAAGGTATGATTCAAGATAAGCGTTTCTTCTGGTCAATCATCGCCGTCTTGGTATTGGCGATCTTCGGCGTTGCACTCTATAAAGCCTGGCCGATTCTTTTTCCCCCGATCAGCCTGTCAGCCGCAGTGGATCCGCAGTGTGATCTGCGCCAAGGTCCCTGTACCTCCCGCTTACCGAATGGTGCACAGGTCAGCTTTTCCATAGAACCCCGGAGCATCCCGGTCGTCAAGCCATTACAGTTCAAGGTGGTGTTGGAGGATCTGGTTGCTGACAAGGTGGAAGTCGATTTCGCGGGTACGGACATGAACATGGGGTTTAACCGGGTGACGCTCAGTCCATCCTCCGATCCGGGTGTCTATGCAAGTGGCGGCATGTTGCCAGTGTGTGTTCGTGATGCCATGGAGTGGGAGGCCCGGGTACTGATTTCCACCTCACAGGGATTGGTCTCCGTCCCCTATCGTTTCATCACGGTGAGGCCGGGCGTTCCGCTGCCTGAATCGTGATGAGCAGCGAAACGCTGACCATGGACTTGTGACGGGTGTCAAGAAACAAGGTCGGTATGCGCATTGGTTAAACTGATTTAAAACAGAGCGTTACGTGGTTTAGTTAATCCAGATCAATGCTTTTCCCTGTCATTTTTCGGGCGCTTGTGGTAAATACTTGCCCTGTTTGTGGGAATGGAAGTACTCCACTTTTGGGCAGAATCGTTCCTGGTAGTCGCCCGGCCTTCATCACACACATCTTATAATTTCACGTCAGCGCAGGGATGCGGCGGATCGGCCGATGCACACCGGGTTAAATAACAATACAAAACCACGGAGGTATCATAACTATGGCCAACAAGACTCGCCTGCATAGAAGCGAACTGGCCGTGCCGGGCAGCAATCTACGTATGCTGGAGAAGGCACCCCATGCCGGAGCCGATCTGGTGTTCATCGATCTCGAAGATGCGGTGGCCCCTCCTGATAAGGAACAGGCGCGCAAAAACGCCATCCATGCACTGAATCATTACGACTGGTCCCAATGCTCCGTATCGGTTCGGATCAACGGTCTGGATTCCCACTTCTGCTACCGCGACATCGTCGATGTTGTGGAGCAGGCCGGTGACAAACTCGACACGCTTCTGGTCCCCAAGGTGGGCAAGCCCTCGGATCTGGAGTTTGTGGCGATGCTGATGTCGCAGATCGAGATGGCCCGGGGGCTCAAACCCATCAATCTTCACGCGCTGATCGAAACCGCCATGGGCATGGCCAACGTGGAGGCCATCGCGGCGACCTGTCCGGAACGCCTGGAAGCATTGGTGTTCGGAGTCGCGGACTACGCCGCTTCGGTTCAGGCGAGGACGGTCAGCATGGGTGGGATCAACCCCGATTACTACGTTCTGGCCGATCCGGATGCCCAGGGGCATCGTCAGGCCTTTCTTGGCAATCAGTGGCATTTCGCCATGTCACGCATGATCGTTGCCTGCCGGGCCAATGGCCTGAGGCCGATCGACGGCCCGTTTGGCGATTACAGCGATCCGCAAGGGTATCTGGCGGTAGCCAAGTCCTTTGCTGCATTGGGTGGCGAGGGGAAATGGGCGATCCACCCGGCTCAGATCGAACTGGCGAACCAGGTGTTCACGCCGGGTGGGGCAGAAGTCGAGCGGGCCAGACGGGTGATCGCCGCCATGCAGCAGGCAGAGGCCGAAGGGCAGGGCGCGGTCAGTCTGGACGGGCGCATGATCGATGCCGCCTCGATTCGCCAGGCGGAGGTGCTGCTGCAGAAGATGGAGCAGGTGGAGCGCAGAACCGCTTCCGAGGTGGTGGCATGAATATCCATGAATACCAGACCAAGGACCTGTTTCGCCACTATCAGATTCCGGTCCCGGAGGGACGTATGGCCCACTCCGCCAACCAGGCCCTGGGCGCGGCCGAGCAACTCGGCGGCGAAGGCTGGGTGGTCAAGGCACAGATCCATGCCGGAGGACGAGGCAAGGCCGGTGGCGTGCTGTTGGCGCAGACCCTGGATGAGGTGCAGCAGCATGCGGAACACCTGATTGGTCGCCGTCTGGTGACCAAACAGACCGGGGAGGCCGGCCGCCTGGTCAACCGGGTGCTGGTGGAACAGATGCAGGATATCCAATCCGAGTTTTACCTGGGTCTGGTGATCGACCGTATCACTCAGCGCATCACTCTCATTGCCTCAGCCGCCGGTGGCATGGATATCGAAGAGGTGGCCGCCTCGACCCCGGAAAAGGTGATTCGCGAGGTGGTGGACCCGGCCGTGGGGCTGCAGGACTTCCAGTGCCGCAAGGTGGCGGCCGGGATCGGGCTCAGCGGCAAGCAGATCGTCAGCGCGGGACGGATCATGAAGTCCCTGTACCGCTGTTTTCGCGACAAGGACGCCCTGATGGCGGAGATCAATCCGCTGGTGCTGACCGGTGATGCCCGGTTTCTCGCCCTGGACGCGAAGATGTCCTTCGATGGAAACGCCCTGTTTCGCCAGCCGGAGATCGCGGACCAGAGGGATTTCGACGAGGAGGATCCCAAGGAGGTGGAGGCCTCCGGTCACGATCTGAACTACATCGCCCTGGACGGCAGTGTCGGCTGCATCGTCAACGGCGCCGGCCTGGCCATGGCCACCATGGACGCGATCAGCCTCTATGGGGGCCGTCCAGCCAATTTTCTGGATGTGGGTGGCGGAGCATCCCCGGAGAAGATCGCCAATGCCTTCCGCATCGTCCTCGAGGACCCCAACGTCAAGGTGTTGTTACTCAACATCTATGCCGGGATCAACCGCTGTGACTGGATTGCCGAGGGAATCGTCAAGGCGATGGCGGATCTGCAGGTCAAGGTGCCGATCGTGGTCCGCCTGGCAGGTACCAACCTTGAGGAGGGGCGCAGGATCCTGGCGCAATCCGGGTTGGTTTACATCCATGCCGATCGGCTCAGCGATGCGGCGGAGAAAGCGGTTCAGGCGGTAACAGGAGGCGTGGCATGAGTATTCTGGTTAACAAGGACTCCCGGGTCATTTTTCAGGGCTTTACGGGCCAGCATGCCACCTTTCACGCCCAGGAGGCGATGCGTATGGGCACCCAGGTGGTGGGTGGGGTGACCCCTGGCAAGGGCGGACAGACGCACATTGATCGCCCGGTATTCGACACGGTCAAGGCGGCGGTGCAGGAAACCGGTGCGGATGTGAGTGTGGTGTTCGTACCCCCTGCGTTCAGTGCGGACGCGATCATGGAGGCGATCGATGCCGGGATCAAAGTCATCGTGGTGATCACCGATGGCGTTCCGGTGCAGGACATGGTGCGGGTCAAACGCTACCTGATCGGTCATGAGGCGATCATTATCGGTCCGAATACCGCCGGGGTGATCACGCCGGGAGAGTGCAAGGTCGGCATCATGCCAGCGCATATCTACGAGAAGGGGCGGATCGGTGTGATCTCCCGCTCAGGCACTCTCAACTACGAGGCGGTAGAGCAGATGAGCGAGCGGGGGCTTGGGGTATCCACCAGCATCAGCATCGGCGGTGACCCGGTCAACGGCTGCGATTTCCTGACCCTGCTGAAGCAGTTCGCCGATGATCCGCAAACCGATGCGGTACTGATGATCGGCGAGATCGGCGGCGCCCAGGAAGTGGAAGCCGCCAGTTGGGCCAGGGAGCACCTGAACAAACCGCTGATCGGCTTCATCGCAGGGGCGACCGCGCCTCCAGGCCGCACCATGGGGCATGCCGGGGCGATCATATCGGGTGAGGCGGATACGGCTCAGGCGAAGATGCAGCGACTGGCTGAACTGGGTGTGAGCGTGGTGCAGAATGCGGCTGAGATCGGTCTCACGATCCAGCGCTCACTGACTTAGGGGCGCGCGCGAATGGACTTGGAGTCGGGTGATTTCAAGGTGAGACCTGACCCGCAGGCATGCTTGTGTATGGACGCCACAATGGGTCCGGTTTCGATGAAGAATTTCCGGTGACTGACCGCCACTTGCAGATAATTCCCGCTTTGCCGGCCCGTCTGAGACGGGCCGGATTTGGACAAAAACTCACAAATTGCGGCTTGAGTCCTGATGCAAATAGGAGGAACATGCCGCTAATCGACCCGGATAGCCGGTGCTGCAGATTCTGCCGGCCAGAGTTTTTTGCGGGTGAATGACATCACCACTGGAACGGGTTCCGTGCGATGAAAAGGCTTTTGATACTGAACAGCAAGGGAGGATGCGGTAAGACGACCATAGCGACCAATCTGGCAGGTTACTATGCGGCATCCGGCACTCCGACAGCGCTGCTCGATTACGATCCCCAGGGTTCCAGCAAGCGTTGGCTGGAGCTGCGCTCAGAGAAACTTTCCAATATTCATGGCGTGTTCGCCGCCAAAACGGTTCAGGGCGCGGTAACCCGATCTTTTGCCCAACGGGTTCCCGGCGAGACCAAACGTATCGTGGTGGACACCCCGGCCTCGATGAAGCGCATGGAGATGATGGACATGCTGCGCAGCGCCTCGGCGGTTATCGTTCCGGTGCTGCCGTCAGCGATCGATCGGCATGTCACCGTGGATTTTCTGCGTGAACTCACCACCCTGTGTCGCCAGATGAGGATCACCATCCCGGTGGGGATCGTCGCCAACCGGGTACGCATCAATTCCCGGGCCTTCAAGCAGCTGAAGCAGACCTTTGAGGAGTTCGATATTCCCATGGTCGCGATTCTCAGGGATACCCAGAATTATGTTCATGCCGCCGAGTCCGGCTGTGCCGTGGTGGAGATGGACAATGCTGCCCTGAAGAAGGACCAGCAGCAGTGGGGTGCCCTGATTCATTGGCTGGAGACCGGCCAGATTCCTCCCCAGATTCCCCCTCCGCCCCACAAAAATCAGTCCAGCCTCTCCTTTACCTGAGCCATCAGATCATTTCGATTTACAGGTTATTTCGCGCAGTTTGCCAGTGATTTGCCCGGTTTTACCGCTGATTTGGTGAACGAATCCGAAAAACCGCTGAATCGTTTTGTCCTGCCCCGTCACTCCTGGCTTAATACGCGCTTCATTTGGATTGTTGTAGCAATGGAGCAGTAGCATGTTGAAAAGATTGAGTTGGATCGTCCTGTCGTTTGTGTTGGCCACATCCGTGGCACAGGCCGGGTGGGGCTATGGGGGCGGCCGAGGCAATGGCGGCGGTGGTCAGACTGGTGATAGCTCGGATCTTAATGTGACTGAGGCGCGCCAACTGGTTTTTCTTCGGGAAGAGGAGAAGGTGGCCCGGGATGTGTACGATCGTCTTTATGAGATCTGGGGGATCTACGTTTTCGATAACATCTCCAATGCCGAGCAGAACCACATGGATGCGGTGCTGGTGCAACTGAACAAGTATGGCCTTGAGGATCCCGTTCTGCAGCCAGGTGTCTTCAGTGACGCAAGTCTGCAGTCACTTTACGACAGTCTGCTCAACCGTGGCGCGGTGAGTCCGATCGAGGCCTTGCAGACCGGTGCGATGATCGAGGAAGTGGATATGCAGGATATCCAGTCGATGCGTGCGAGTACCGCCCGTGACGATCTGATTTCGCTCTACGACCGATTGGCCTGCGGCTCGAGAAATCACCTGCGTGCGTTCGTTCGCCAGATCGAGAATCGGGGCGTGGTCTACCAGGCTCAGGCGCTCCCCCAGGATGAAGTGGACGCCATCGTGGATACTCCCATGGAGCGGGGCTGCGGTCGCCGGTATTGATTGAGAGGTTCAGGCAGGGGGTGGCAGCACCCCCTGCTTTTCGAGACTGACCGTCAGTTGCTCAGCCGCTTGTACTTGATGCGATGCGGCTGATCCGCTTCCGACCCAAGACGCCGTTTGCGATCGGCCTCGTAATCGGCATAGTTACCTTCGAACCAGACCACTCCGGAATCCCCCTCGAAGGCGAGGATATGAGTGGCGACCCGGTCCAGGAACCAGCGGTCATGGCTGATCACCACGGCACAACCGGGGAAGGTGAGCAGGGCCTCTTCCAGGGCGCGCAGGGTCTCCACGTCCAGATCGTTGGTCGGTTCATCCAAAAGCAGCAGATTCCCACCGCTTTTCAGAAGCTTGGCCAGGTGCACCCGGTTGCGTTCACCACCGGACAGATCGCCGATGCGTTTCTGCTGGTCCGAGCCTTTGAAGTTGAAATGGCTCACATAGGCCCGTGATGGCATCTGGAATCGGTCCACGGTAAGGATGTCCTGTCCGTCCGAGATCTCCTCCCAAACGGTCTTTTTCCCGTCCAGGGCGTCGCGGCTCTGGTCCACATAGGCGATCTTCACCGTGTCGCCGACACGCATCTCACCGCCGTTGGGTTGCTCCTGGCCGGTGATGATGCGGAACAGGGTGGTCTTACCCGCACCGTTGGGGCCGATGATTCCGACAATCCCACCCTTGGGCAGGTTGAATGTGATGTCGTCGTAGAGCACCCGGTCACCGAAGGATTTCTTCAGGTCCTTGGCCTCGATCACCAGGTCGCCGAGACGGGGACCGGGTGGGATGTAGAGCTCGTTGGTCTCGTTGCGCTTCTGGAACTCCTGGGACTGCAGTTCCTCAAAGCGCTGCAGACGCGCCTTGCTCTTCGCGTGGCGTCCCTTGGGGTTGGTGCGTACCCAATCCAGTTCCGCCTTCATGGTCTTGATATGAGCGGCCTCCTCACGGGCTTCCTGTTCCAGGCGCTGCTCTTTCTGCTCCAGCCAGGAGGAGTAGTTGCCCTCCCAGGGAATGCCATAGCCCCGGTCGAGTTCGAGAATCCAGCCCGCCACATTGTCGAGGAAGTAGCGGTCATGGGTGACCGCCACCACGGTGCCCGTGTATTCGTGCAGAAACCGCTCCAGCCAGGCCACCGATTCCGCGTCCAGATGGTTGGTGGGTTCGTCAAGCAGCAGCATATCGGGTTTTTCCAGCAACAGACGGCACAGGGCCACCCGGCGCCGCTCACCACCGGAGAGGGTCTTTACGTCCGTGTCCCAGGGGGGCAGTCGCAGGGCGTCCGCGGCAATTTCGAGTTGCCGCTCCAGGTTGTGACCGTCGCTGGCCTGGATGATGTCCTCCAGCTTCGCCTGTTCCTTGGCCAGGGCGTCGAAATCCGCGTCCGGCTCCGCATAGGCGGCATAGACCTGGTCGAGTCGCGCCAGCGCCTGCTTGATCTCCGCGAGAGCGGATTCCACATTGCCGCGCACATCGAGGGTTTCGTCGAGTTGCGGCTCCTGGGGCAGGTAGCCGACACGGATGCCGGTCTGGGGACGGGCTTCACCCTCGATGTCGGTATCGACGCCGGCCATGATGCGCAGCAGGGTCGACTTACCCGAGCCGTTGAGGCCGAGCACACCGATTTTGGCGCCGGGGAAGAAGGAGAGGGAGATATCGCGAAGGATCTGTTTTTTGGGAGGGACGACCTTGCCCACCCGGTTCATGGTGTAGATGTATTGTGCCATATTATTTTCCTTTTAAATCAATGATGTAAATGACACAAAATCATATTGTGCAACTTGTATGTCATCGTCAAATATCCGGCAGATGTACATGATTGCGGAACTTTACCTTATATACCCTGGAAACAAAAAGAATAAACTGGCGGCATGAGCGTCCGACGGTTGATGCCTGACTTCGTGGATATTTGCACATCACGCGAGAACGAAAGTCGTAATGAAAATGACTCAGCGATTGATCATTCAAAACCTTGAATTGATCCTTAGCCCAATCCGCCTGTACGGGGATTTTCGGTCCGTGACTTGGTTGGTTCAAACCACTGAATAGTGGGCACGGCTTGTCCTCGAGCAGACTCCGAAAATTCATTTGCCTGGTTATCTGAAAGACCTCATCCGCATCAAGTGTAAAAAACGAAAGTTGACGATTGTCTGTCCAGGAGCCTGCAGTGATTGTATTAATCATCCTATTCGCCGGGATGATGATTCGCTGCGCAGGAAAAATCGGTTGAAACCTGTCGGCAAGTACGCACTTTGAAACACTGGGATATATAATGGATGGCATGCTGAAACAAGAACACACTGACGAAGCCAGTATGCAATCCAAAGAAGCGATCAAGATCACAGATGAGATCTACTCATCGATCCCTGTGGCATCAGTTGCGATCGTTGTGCTGTCCCTGCTAATCGCCTATTTCACTTATGAGAACCACCACCAGGAATCCCTGATTTGGGCTGCAGGCATGGCGGTGATTGCGGTGTTCAGACTGCTCAATCTTCTGCTTTATCGACGCCTCTACAAAAAGCTTTCCATTCAGGGTTGGCGAAGGGTCTTTGTATATTTCTCGGCCTTGACAGGGTTGGGATGGGCGATTGCGCCGCCTTTGTTTATTCAGGATGGTCACACAGGCGAGCAGATGCTGATAACCGTGATCATGGCTGGCTACATTGCTGGAGCGATCGCCACACTTTCAATCGTCAGGGCGGCGTTTCTTGCTTTGATTATCCCGCCGATGCTGGCGTTGAGCATAAGTACGCTGCTTATTGAAGGACAGGTGAACGTTTTTCTGGCGGGATCCATTGTTCTATTTACCCTGTTTGTGATCATTTTGTCGAGTAAAGTCCGATATTTACTCACCAGTACCATCCATCAGCGATATGCGCTTGAAGAACTGGCGAAAAAAGAGAGAGCAGAAAATGAAAAGCGTAAACAGACTGAGCTACTTCTCAATAAGGCGCGAGACAAGGCCGAACAGCTGAATCGCTTTCAAAAGACCCTGCTTGATACGTTGCCTATTGCTGTCTTTTATAAAGATCGTGAAGGGCGTTACCTCGGATGTAACCGTGTATTTGAACAAACGATGGGCGTGACATCGGAAGAAATATCCGGAAAAAAGGTTTTTGAACTCTGGCCAAGCGAACAGGCGAAAATTTACCATCAAAAGGATTTGGAACTGATGGAAAATCCTGAAGTGCAGGAATATGAGTTCGAAATCAAAAACAAGGATGGTGAAATCAGGGATGTGATATACGTAAAAAACGTCTTATACGATGAGTCGGAAAATGTCTCAGGTATTCTTGGGGCGTTTGTTGATATTACCGAACGAAAAGAGATTGAATCAGTTCTCATTGATGCCAAAAGGAAGGCGGAGCTGGCAACCATGGCCAAAAGCCAATTCCTGGCAAACATGTCTCACGAAATTCGCACGCCGATGAATGCAATCATAGGTATGACGAATTTAGCGTTAAAGACCCAACTGGATGACAAGCAGAGGAATTATATCGAGAAGGCGCATCAGTCCGCCAAAGGTCTACTTTCCATTCTCAATGATATTCTCGATCTTTCCAAGATTGAGTCCGGGAAGCTAGATATTGAGCGGGTCGATTTTTATCTGGACGATGTCAAGGAAAACATCAGGAGTATTGTGTCCGTAAAGAGTCAGGAAACGAACATCCATTTCCAAATGCAGTTCGCACCAGATGTCCCTGATGTGTTACGGGGAGACCCGCTACGATTGAACCAGGTGTTAATCAACCTATGTAACAATGCGATAAAATTTACTCCGGAGGGTGGCGAGGTTCGTGCGACCTGTGAACTTCAGGAGGAGACGGAAACAGCTGTGGTGCTGCACTGTTCTGTTACCGATAACGGCATTGGTATCTCAGAAGAGCAGCAGAAGAGTCTTTTTCAGCCATTTTCCCAGGCCGATGCCTCTACAACCCGTCAATTCGGCGGCACAGGACTGGGGCTGGCGATTTCCAAAAAGCTGGTTGAATTGATGGGCGGGAAGATCTGGGTTGAAAGTACACAAGGTGTCGGCAGTACTTTTCATTTTACCGCGCAGTTGGAATACCCTCAGGGAGCGCCTGAACGGCATCGTCAGCCACCCCGTCAGCTGGAAGAGTTGTCCAGTCATGCGATCAAACAACTCGCGGGTGCCCGGATCCTGTTGGTGGAGGATAATGAATTCAACCAGGAACTCGCCAATGAAGTGTTGACCATGAAGGGTTTGATTGTTGAGACGGCCAATAATGGAAAAGAGGCGGTCGAAATGCTGGAAAAATCCACCTATGACGGTGTTTTGATGGATTGCCAGATGCCCGTCATGGATGGCTATACGGCAACCAGAATCATACGTCAGCACCCGCAATTCAAGGATTTGCCCATCATTGCGATGACCGCCAATGCGATGAAAGGGGATAGGGAAAAAGTATTGGAAGTGGGCATGAATGATCACATCCCCAAGCCTTTTGATCCCAAGGAGATATTCATCACCATGGCAAAGTGGATCAAAACGGCTTAAGCGGAACCTGGCGATACCCGCTGGGATGTATCAATGGATATCTTCACGGTGGATCGTCCAGGCCGGGAAAGCTGCAGCTGCAAAATTCCGACTTGTATAGATGCGTAACAACGGGTTAGCGAACGCGCTTGAAGCCGGTCATCGGGTCAGTGAGGTGCTTGGGGAAGATGTCCCTGATTGTGAGCGGATGAACGAAGCGACCCTCTGGGAGTTTCACCGCAAGGGTTGTGGAGGCTTATCGGACCCGGGATATCTCCGGCGGTGCAAGCTCCAGAGCGGCCGGGTTCCTGGATTACAGGGCGACCTTGAACGTTGGTCCGATCAGTCTGCAGCAGGGCATACAATCGCTGCCGAAATGTAGTAGCGTCGTCGGTGGTCCTGTCGACGCGGATGATCCCCCATTTGGTCAAGCAGCCATGCTGAGGCCTGGTAAGGTGTTAACCGCATCCCGCCACGGCGGTTGGAAGGACGGGTTCCCCACCCGGGCTGTCCGTCAGATCGATGACGTGGTGCAACGGACGGGTGCTTGCAAACGTCGGGATTTTGCCTGGTCAGCCGGTATTTGCGAGTCAATATTTTGTCTTTGATACTTGCGAAGTTATTAACATACTGAATAAAAAGAATAAAACGATAAATTCTTTCATGGCACTTTATTTGCATCCTATGGCTATGAAAACCTCGAGGGATGCATCATGGCAAAAGAACCGGCTGAAGATCTCGATCTCGGCGAAGAGAAAAAAGGCAAGTCCAAACTCATCATTATCATAGCTTTGGCCGTGTTGTTGCTGGTCGGCGGTGGCGTTGCGGCGTTTTTACTCCTCAGCGGCGATGACGAGTCGACCGATGAAGCCCAGAAGGAGGCCGAAGAGGTCGTCGAAAAAGGACCGGCCCAGTATCTCGATTTCAAACCCCCGTTCGTGGTCAATCTGCCGGGCAAGCCAAGCCTGCTGCAGGTGGGGGTGAGTGTCCGGGTCTACTCCGAGCCCCTGGCGGAGTTCATCCGTCACAACGACCCGATGATCCGTCACCAGCTTCTCAATCTGCTCTCCTCGAAAGATGCCGCATCCCTGAAAACCCGTGAGGCCAAAGAGGCGTTGCAGGAGGAGATGCTGCAGGAATTGAACAAGGTGGTGAAGGAACTCGAGGGACCCGGTGAGGTGGACGGGGTGTTTTTTACCAGTTTCGTGATGCAGTAGCGCGGAGAAGGAATGAGTCATGAGTGCCAGTGATCTGCTTTCACAAGAAGAGATCGATGCCCTGCTGCATGGCGTCGACAGCGGCGATGTTGCGACCGAATCGGACGCATCCGCCGAAGGCGGGACGGTTACCTACGATTTTACCAGTCAGGACCGGATCGTCCGGGGTCGCCTGCCGACCCTGGAGATGATCAACGAGCGGTTCGCCCGTTTGTTCCGCACCAGCCTTTTCAACATGTTGCGGCGGACCGCGGACCTGTCCGTATCCAGTATCCAGATGCAGAAGTTTTCCGAGTTTGTGCACAGCCTGTTCGTGCCCACCAGCCTGAACATGATCCGGGTTCCGCCGTTACGTGGAAAGGGCCTGTTCGTGCTCGATCCGAAGCTGGTGTTCAGTGTGGTGGACAACTATTTCGGTGGCTCGGGTCGCTTCCACACCAAGATCGAGGGGCGTGATTTCACTCCGACCGAGAACCGGGTCATTCAGCTGTTGCTGAAGAACGCGTTCCTGGATCTTGAAGCCGCTTGGAAGCCGGTCTTTCGGGTCAGCTTCGAATACAGTGGCTCGGAGGTGAACCCCCAGTTCGCGAACATTGTGAGTCCATCGGAAGTGGTGGTGGTGACCTCTTTTCACGTGGACCTCGAGAACGGTGGCGGCGACTTCCACATCTGCATGCCCTATTCGATGGTCGAACCGATCCGCGAACTGCTCGACGCCGGCGTGCAGAGTGACCGGGGTGAACGGGATGAGCGTTGGGAAAGATCCCTCAAGGAAGAGATCATGGGCGCCCAGGTTGAATTGAGCAGCACCCTCACCGAAGTACAGATGTCGTTGCGCAAGCTGGCCAATCTGAAGAAGGGTGATGTGATACCCATCGAGATGCCGGAAGAGGTGGTTGTCGAGGCTGCAGAGGTTCCGGTTTTCAAGGCGCGTTTGGGTATCTCCGATGGCAACTACGCCTTGAAGATCAGTGACTGGATGAAGACCAACCGGCGTAAAGGTCTGCGGGATTATCTGGAGATGGAAGCCCAGTCACCGGGTGAGGAGTAGCGGGCGTAAACCGCATGGAACAGATTTGATGGTCGGGTCGCGTGCGGGCCGGTCTATCCACAGAGGGTGTGAAGATGAGTGAAGATAAAGACGTCGATCCGAATGAAGCGCTGGCAGACGAATGGGCCGCGGCACTGGAGGATCAGGCAGAGGGAGAGGCGGGCGCCAAGGGGCAGACCGAGGCAGCTACCTTCGACGAACTGGAAGACGAGGGTTCGGCGGGCAGTGTGAACCTGGATGCGATTCTGGATGTGCCGGTCACCATCTCCATGGAGATCGGACGCACCAAGATCAATATCCGCAACCTGCTGCAGCTCAACCAGGGTTCGGTGGTGGAACTCGACCGGCTTGCCGGTGAACCCATGGATGTGCTGGTCAACGGTACCCTGATCGCCCAGGGCGAAGTGGTGGTGGTGAACGAGAAGTTCGGTTTACGCCTTACCGACATCATCAGCCCCTCCGAACGGGTGAAGAGGCTGAAATGAAGAGACTCTGGGTGCTCACCGGTGTGTTTGCCAGCGGTATTGCGCTGGCCACCGAGACGACACAGAAATCCGTGGGCGTCAAGGTTTCGCCGATGGGCACGGAGAGTCTGCTCAGCACCTTTGGCGGCCTGATCCTGGTGCTTGCGGTGATCTTCGCTGCAGCCTGGTTGTTCAGGCGCTACACCCAACTGCCGGTCGGCGGTAAAGGCATGGTACGGGTGCTCGGGGGTGCCTCGGTCGGCAGCCGGGAGCGGGTGGTGGTGGTGGAAGTGGACGAGACCCGCCTGGTGCTGGGTGTTTCCCCCGGACAGGTGCGTACCCTGCACACCTTCGAGCCCCGCAACGAACCCTTCCGTCAGCAGTTGGATGAGACGGTCAAGGCGGATGAGGCGCAGCCGGCCTCGACTGGGACAGCGTCATGAGGATCGTTATTCTGTTGCTTGGCATACTGGTCAGCAGCTGGGTGCAGGCCGCCCCCGGTGTGGACGCCTTCAGTGTGACCACGGACGGGCAGGGCGCACAGACCTACACCCTGACCATCCAGGTGCTGTTGTTCATGACGGCCCTGACTCTGCTGCCCGGTGCGCTGATGATGATGACCTCGTTCGCGCGAATCATCATTGTGCTGGCGATCCTGCGCCAGGCACTGGGCACCCAGAACACACCTTCCAACCAGATTCTCATCGGCCTGGCCCTGTTTCTCACCCTGTACATCATGATGCCGGTTCTGACCGAAGTGAACGAGGTGGCGGTGCAACCCTATCTGGCCGGCGATATGGAAATCCTGGAAGCCCTGCAGCGCGGAGCGGAGCCGGTGAAGTCATTCATGCTGGCCCAGACCCGTGAAGACGATCTGGCCCTGTTTGCGAGAATCGGCGATTTTGGCGAATTCAACGAACCAAAGGATGTGCCTTTCAGTCTGCTGCTGCCGTCGTTTGCCACCAGCGAACTGAAGACCGGCTTCCAGATCGGCTTCCTGTTGTTCATCCCCTTTCTGATCATCGACCTGGTGGTGGCCAGCATACTCATGTCCATGGGCATGATGATGCTTTCTCCGATGATCATTTCGCTGCCATTCAAGATCATGCTGTTCGTACTGATCGACGGTTGGGCGCTGGTGTTCGGCACCCTGGCGTCGAGTTTCCAGATTTAGGGGAGGTGTGAGAGATGAGTCCGGATACCGTCATGAGCATCGCCCAGAACACCCTGGAGCTGATTGGCCTGCTGTCCGGGATCGTGCTCCTGCCGGCGCTGATCGTGGGTTTGATCATCGCCATGTTCCAGGCCGCCACCCAGATCAACGAGATGACCCTGACCTTTATCCCGAAGCTGGTGGTGGCGGGCCTGGTCCTGATGGTGGCTGGACACTGGATGCTGCGGCTGCTGATGACCTTCTCGATCGACCTGATCGAGAGCATTCCGGAATTGCTTCACTGAACGGGCGGGATATGACCCTGTGTGACCATGAACTTCAGCGAAGCCCAACTCAATGCCCTGATCGCCACCTACTTCTGGCCCACGGTACGGATCGGCGCCATGGTCATGGCGGCACCCCTGTTCAGTTCCCGACAGGTACCGGTGCGCCTGCGCCTGCTTCTGACCCTGGTGATCAGTTTCCTGATCGCCCCCACACTGCCCGAGATGCCGCCTCCCGACGTGTTGAGTCAGACCGGCTTTGTGATCCTGCTGCAGCAGATCCTGATCGGCGTGCTGATGGGGTTCCTGTTGCAACTGGTATTTGGCGCACTGGTGTTCGGCGGGCAGGTGATCGCCTACGGTATGGGCCTGGGTTTCGCTTCGATGGTTGATCCCGCGAACGGTGTCCAGGTACCGGTGATCTCCCAGTTCTACGTGATCTTCGCAACCCTGCTGTTTCTTATTTTCAACGGTCACCTGCTGGCGATCGAACTGGTCGCGGACAGCTTTGTCACCCTGCCGGTGGCGGTGGACGGGGTCAGCCGAAACGGTATGCTGGATATCGTCGCCTGGGGCAGCCGCATGTTTGCCGGCGGCCTGATCATTGCACTGCCGATCGTCGGCGCGATGCTGATGGTCAACATGGGCATGGGTGTGGTGATGCGGGCCGCTCCGCAACTGAATATCTTCTCTGTGGGATTTCCGGTCACCATGATGCTGGGATTCGTTTTGATGTGGGTAACCGTGCCAAACGTGTTTGGCGTGTTCAATGAACTGCTCGATGAGGTCTTTCAGGTGATGATGCAGATCCTGAGAGTGACGAGGTGAATCATGGCTGACAACGAAAACGGCCAGGAAAAAACAGAACAACCCTCAGCGAAACGATTGGATGATGCCAAGCGCAAGGGTCAGGTACCGCGTTCCCGGGAACTCAACAGCATGGCGGTGACTCTTGGCGGTGTGATCGCATTGATGGTCATGAGCCGGCCGATCAGCGATCAGTTCTCGGCCATGATGAGCAGCGGTTTTCATCTGACCCGGGAGCAGATCTTCGATGTGAATGCCATGCTCAGCGGACTGGGCACGGGTATCGTCCAGGTGTTCTACGTATTGACCCCGTTCTTTGGGCTGGTGGTGCTGGCCGCGATTCTCAGTTCTGTGGCCCTGGGGGGATTCTCCATCAGCGGTGAGAGCATGACCCCCAAGCTGGAAAAGCTCAATCCGCTGAAAGGCCTGAAGCGCGTCTTCTCACCCCGGGGACTGGTGGAGATGCTCAAGGCGATGGCGAAATTTTTCCTCATCGGCGGCACCACGGTGCTGCTGCTCGACATGACCCTCGACGACTACCTCGCCATGCATGCCATGGATATCGCCCAGGCCCTGAGTCACATGAGCACACTGATTGGCTGGTCGGTGATTCTGTTGGCTTCGACCATGATTCTGATTGCCGCCATCGACGTACCATTCCAGGTGTGGGATCACAAACGCCAGCTGAAGATGACCCGTCAGGAACTGCGCGATGAGATGAAAGAGACCGAGGGACGCCCCGAGGTCAAGGGACGCATCCGCCAGTTGCAGCGGGAGATGGCGCACAAGCGCATGATGCAGGAAGTGCCCAAGGCCGATGTGATCGTCACCAACCCGACGCACTACGCGGTGGCCCTGAAGTACGACCCGGAGTCCATGCATGCGCCCAAGCTGGTGGCCAAGGGTGCAGACCTGGTTGCGCAGAATATCCGCAAAGTGGCGCAGGAGGCGAATGTGCAGGTGGTCGAATCACCGGTCCTGGCGCGCGCCATTTACTTCCATACCGAAATAAATACTTTCATCCCCGCCGGGCTCTACCTGGCGGTGGCCCGTCTGCTCGCCTATGTGTTTCAGCTGCGGACCTATCGGACCGAAGGCGGGGTGTATCCCGAGATGCCGGAAAATCTGTTTGTTCCGGAAGAGTATCAACATGAGTAATTTTGAATGGTTAATTTTGAATTTTGAATTGTTGTGTTTGCTTCGCTCACGCTGGTTATTTGATCAGTCTTGCGCGCAGCGCACTCATCTAATTAAAAATTCAAAATTAACCATTCAAAATTAAAAAATAGCCGAAGGCCAAACGATGGACAGCGCACTCATCCTCAACAATGTGAAACAGCTCGGCGCCCGCGGGCTCGGCGCGCCTTTGGTGCTGGTGATGCTCCTGTCCATGCTGGTGATCCCGCTGCCGCCGATCGCCCTGGACATGTTTTTCACCTTCAACATCACGCTTTCCCTGGTGGTGATGCTGGTGGTGGTCTACACCCGTCGTCCCCTGGAGTTCTCGGTGTTTCCCAGCATGCTGCTGATCGCCACCTTACTGCGCCTGGCCCTGAACGTGGCCTCCACCCGGGTGGTGTTGCTGGAAGGGCATACCGGCGGTGATGCGGCGGGTAAGGTGATCGAGGCCTTTGGCGCCTTCGTTATCGGCGGTAACTACGCGGTCGGTCTGGTGGTATTCCTGATCCTGGTGATCATCAACTTCGTGGTGGTCACCAAGGGCGCGGGACGCGTCTCCGAGGTGAGCGCCCGGTTCACCCTGGACGCCATGCCCGGCAAGCAGATGGCGATCGACGCGGATCTCAACTCCGGATTGATCGACCAGGACGAGGCCCGCTCACGCCGTGAAGACGTGGCTCGCGAGGCGGACTTCTACGGAGCCATGGACGGTGCCAGCAAATTCGTCCGCGGCGACGCCATCGCCGGTATCCTGATTCTGTTCATCAACATCATCGGTGGACTTTCGATCGGTATGTCTCAGCACGGTCTTGATTTCAGTACCGCGCTGCAGAACTACGTCCTGCTGACCATCGGTGACGGTCTGGTGGCGCAGATCCCCTCCCTGTTGCTGTCCACCTCTGCGGCGATCATTGTCACCCGCGTTGCGAGCAGCCAGGATGTAGGCGGACAGATCATGAGTCAGCTGTTCACCAGTCCCAAGGCCCTGGCCGTGACCTCCGCGGTGCTGTTCCTCATGGGTGTGATTCCGGGGATGCCCAACTTCGCCTTTCTGACGTTGGCCGCTGCTGCTGCCGGAGGCGCCTGGATGATCTGGCAGCGTCAGATGCAACCGGCGGAACCGACAGTGATCGAAGAACCGGTGGAACAGCCGGAACATCGGGAACTGAGCTGGGACGATGTCCAGCCGGTGGACCTGATCGGGCTCGAGGTTGGTTACCGGCTGATTCCCCTGGTGGATCGCAACCAGGGCGGTCAGCTGATGAACCGGATCAAAGGCGTACGGCGCAAGCTCTCCCAGGAGCTCGGTTTCCTGATTCCATCCGTGCATATCCGGGATAACCTGGACCTGTCGCCCAATACCTACCGCATCTCATTGAACGGGGTGGCGGCCGCCGAGGCGGAGATCTACCCGGATCGGGAGCTGGCGATCAATCCGGGCCAGGTGTTCGGCGCACTGCCCGGCACACCGACCAAGGACCCGACCTTTGGACTGGACGCGGTTTGGATCGATCCCGAGCAGAAGGATCATGCCCAGACCCTGGGTTATACCGTGGTGGATGCGAGCACCGTGGTGGCCACCCACCTCAGCGAGATTCTGCAGAACCAGGCGAATGAACTGCTCGGTCATGAAGAGACCCAGCAACTTCTGGATATGCTGGCGCGCAGTGCACCCAAGCTGGTGGAGGATCTGGTACCCAAGTGTCTGTCCCTGAGCGTGGTAACCCGGATCCTGCAGAACCTGCTTGCGGAGCATGTGCCGATCCGGGATTTCCGTACCATCGCCGAGACCCTGGCGGAACAGTCGAACCGCACCCAGGATCCAGCTGCCCTGACCGCGGCCGTGCGTGTGGCCCTGTCCCGCGGCATCGTTCAGCAACTTATCGGCACCACCGGGGAAATACCGGTTGCGGTGCTCGATCCTGCCCTGGAACAGCTGCTGCAACGCACCCTGCAGGCCTCTGAGGAGGGCCAGGCGGGCTTTGAACCCGGTCTGGCCGAACGCCTGCAGACGGCGCTGGCGCAGACTCATCAGGCGATGGAGTCGAGAGGGCAGCAGAGTGTACTGCTGGTGGCCGCGCCGATCCGCTCCTGGATGGCCCGGTTCGCCAAGCATGCGGCGCCGGGGATGAACATCCTGTCGTACAACGAGGTACCGGACAACCGGCAGATCAAAGTGGTGTCCACCATTGGTGGAGGAAGCTGATTGGGTTGTCAGGTTGGGTTTTGAGTTTTGAGTTGATGAGTTTGCTTTGCTCACGACTTTGTGAGCGGCCTCGTTCCCACGCTTTGCGTGGGAACGCATATCATGGCTGGGAATCACGAATCTGCTCTCTCCGGGTGATCAAAGTCAGGTATGCATTCCCACGCGGAGCGTGGGAACGAGAAAAGTGTGGGTTGAGAGAACGCAAGCATACGATTACTACGTAATCAACCGGATGCCATCCAGTCTATACTAGCCTCAGCGGATTCCATGCGGGGCAACAACTCCGGTTTCGCAGATCGCGAGGCATTCAAAGCGAGCAATGTCCCGTGGTGTATCGACAATCCAACAACACACCACACACATGCACCAAGAGGTCACCTGAATGAAAAATAAACTCAAGTCGGATAAGAAAAAAGCAACAAAAGTAAAAGTCGTCAATGACAGCTTGAACGTGGGGGTTACCGCCAAACCCTGCCTGGTGACCCTGTTTGAGGCTCGGGAGGTCTCTCCGGGCAGTACCCTGATCGGCCCGCTGGGGGGCATCGACCTGACCGGATATGGGGAATATCGCCTTACTCTGCATATGGCCGGCACCGCCGGTACCCCGTTCAGTATTTCCGAAGTGTGCGGTCCTGCCGGATCCATCGATCAAGTCAGGTTTGACGTGGGCAGCGGGGTGATCGGGCCGAAGGGCACATTGAACTACCGTGCCCGTTTTGACATCTTCAGTCCCAGAAACATGTTCATTCAGATCCGCAATGAAGGTGAAGAGCCCTGTCAGGTGGACGGTACCCTGTACGCGGTACAGTAAGCGGACGCCTGCAACCATACCGATGTGGCGGGGGTTGAGGTTCGGATTCCAACGGGTCCCTGGGACAGGGGGGGTAATTTGCCTGTACCCTGAACCAGAGGGCCGTCCGGGGCGCAGGGATGGCTACTCCTCCGCCGCGTCAGGCGCGCAGAAGGCCTTGCTGTAGTGCCCCGAGGGGTCAAAGCAGCAGACCCGCTTTTTTCCGGACGCGAGCATCCGGCATGCGTCGGCCTGCCGCTTGGTACGGGTTTTGGACTGCTTGGCCGAAGTGATCCAATGGATCCAATCCACCCGGGCGAGGGTGGTGGTTTCATTCCAGACCCGTAAGGCTTCGGGAGTGGCGGCCAGTGCCTCCCGGAATTCCAGCGGAATGTCAGGTTCGGGTTCTTGCGCGACAGGCATGATGTCCAGAGTTACCGTGTCACCGATAGTGACGCCTGCCGCCCGCATCAATTCCTCGGTTACCCGCAGCCAATGACTCAGTTGACCATCCGGTTCCAGGGTGGCCTGGAAGGGATGTCCATTGAGAGTGCCTTCCACGCTGGTGCGGCCCCGCCTTGGAAGCCGTTGGCTCGCTTCCGCGGGCAGCAGGATGAAGGCCCAGCAGGGTTCTTCAGTGGCATTCGAAGGTCGCAGAAGTTTTGCCTTGAAGCGGGAATTTTTGTCCATGTGACCGATTGAAACCGGGCTCAGGGTGAGCGCTTTACCAATCATAGACCTGAAAATGCCTGTGGGGTGATATCGACCCGTCAGGCGGGCGATGCCGATGCCAGTGAAGCCTGCAACGCGCCGAATGCATCCACCCTGAGGGGCCGTCGTTCGCTCCGCCGGTTCCTTGGCGGGGCATCATGCCAGGAGTCAATAGCCCGGCATTCTGATGACGGAAGGTGTCCGGCAAGATTCTACACTAGCACTCTATCTTGCTGTTATAAAAGAATAAAAAACTACATTTTTAATCTGTAAACAGTCTGGAACATTTGTTGCATAACTCTCTTCGGAATTCCGTGTCAGGGTTGATCGGGAGCGTTTCGACGTCCCGGGTCAAAGCACCGACACGGCAGTGACACCAGGGTGTACTGAACTGACAGGCTGACAGGCGAGGGTCCTGACGGGACCGGAACCGGAGAGTTACGGATTATGAAGATTCGACGTTTTTTTGCCTCTGACATGCGCCAGGCGCTTCGCCAGGTCAGAGATGCCCTGGGGGCGGATGCCGTCATTCTTTCCAACAAGACAGTGGAAGGTGGGGTGGAACTGGTCGCGGCCATCGATTATGACGAGTCGGCGTTCACCAGCAGCACTCCGACCCCGATCGACACACCGATGCCCAAGCCGAAGGCTGCCCGGACACCCGGTTCGGTTGCCGCATCCACCTACGCCTCAGTCAGTGAAGCGAAGCCGGAAGCCGAGCCTGAGATTCCCGCCCGAAAATCAGCGGCCTTCGAATCCAAGGCGGATAAGCGTCGGGTGGAATGGAGTCAGGATCCGATCCTGCGGGAGATGCGCCAGGAGATGCAGGCCCTGCGCCGCATGATGGAGAACGAACTCTCCGAATTGACCTGGCGGGATCTGGGGCAACGCCGTCCTCAGACCCAGGAGCTGATGCGTCAGTTGATGGGACTCGGACTGGATGCCGCCCATTGCAGGGAACTGGCCTACCGGGTGGAGGATGCGGAATCGCTGGACCAGGCCTGGCAACAGGCTCTGAACCACCTGTGCCGGGAACTGCCGGTTGTTGAAGACGACCTGATCTCCCGGGGCGGGGTGTTTGCCCTGATCGGCCCGACCGGGGTGGGCAAGACCACCACGATCGCCAAACTCGCCGCCAAATTCTGTCTGCGACATGGTAACCGCCACCTGGCCCTGATCTCCGCGGACAGCTACCGCATCGGAGCCCAGGAACAGCTGCAGAACTATGGGCGGATACTCGATGTGCCGGTCCGCAGCGTGACCTCCACCGATGAACTCAACAGCGCCCTGCACGCGTTCGCGGAAAAACGCCTGGTGCTGATCGATACCGCGGGCATGGGCCAGCGGGACATCAAACTGACCCAGCGCCTGGCCCTGCTGAGCCATGGCAACCACCCGGTACAGCCCCTGCTGACCCTCTCCGCCACCACCCAGCGCAGTGCCCTGAGCCACGCCATCCGCGCCTTCAGTCAGGTCAATCCGGTAGCGGTGGTGCTGACCAAGATGGATGAGACCGCCTCCCTGGGTGGGGCGCTGTCGACACTGCTGGAGTCAGGGCTTCCCCTGGCTTACACCACCGATGGACAGCGTGTACCGGAGGACCTGCGCCAGGCCCGGGCGGACACCCTGGCACGCCTGGCAGTGGAGTTGACCCAACAGGACGAGACACCGGATGAGGAGTATCTGGCGATGGCCTTCGGAGGAACAAGTGAACACGCCCATGTCTGAACATTTTGAAGACCAGGCCACCGGTCTGCGCCGCATGATTCATCCGGAACCGGTACGGGTGATCGCCGTCACCGGCGGTAAAGGGGGAGTTGGAAAGACCAATATCTCCGCCAACCTGGGAGTCGCCCTGGCGGAAATGGGGCGTCGGGTGATGCTGCTGGATGCGGATATGGGACTGGCCAATCTGGATGTGGTGCTGGGGCTGCATGCGCATAAGAATCTCTCCCATGTGATGCGCGGTGAGTCGACCCTGGAGGAGATCATCGTCACCGGACCCAAGGGCATGAAGGTGGTGCCCGGGGCTTCCGGCATACAGCACATGGCGGAGATGTCACCGGCGGAAAACGCCGGTCTGATCCACGCCTTCAGTGAAATCTCAAACGACGTGGACATCCTGCTGATCGATACCGCCGCAGGGATCTCCGATGCGGTGATCAGTTTCAGTCGCGCCGCGCAGGAGCAGATCGTGGTAGTCTGTGACGAGCCGGCCTCGATTACGGACGCCTATGCGATTATCAAGCTGCTCAATCGCGATCACGGCATCAGCCGTTTCCGGATCCTGGCGAACATGGTAAAGACTGTTCAGGAAGGACGAGATCTATACAATAAGATGTGCCGGGTTACGGATCAGTACCTGGACGTTATGCTTAGCTATATGGGAAGCATTCCATACGACGAACAACTCCGCAAAGCGGTGAAAAGCCAGAAACCGGTCGTAGAGGCCTATCCCAGATCCCGGGTGGCCCAGGCATTCAAG
Source organism: Candidatus Thiodiazotropha sp. (assembly GCA_040506775.1). Taxonomy (GTDB): domain Bacteria; phylum Pseudomonadota; class Gammaproteobacteria; order Chromatiales; family Chromatiaceae; genus Thiodiazotropha. Next base: position 129,332 of record JBEVWC010000013.1, on the reverse strand, counting down.
AATTTGGCCAAGAAGGCCGATAACTGGCCTATACCAACCGGTGTCAGTGGAGATCTCCAATTTTTCGTCGAACGCCTGATCCAATTTTCAAGCCAATACGGGGAGTTATGACGGTGAACGGCCTAGCGACATACACCGCCATGCAGAAACAGCAGGGCTACAGCGATCTGGTTGATCAACATGCCGGACTGGTAAAGAGAATCGCCTACCATCTCATGAACCGGTTGCCGCCCAATGTGCAGTCGGACGATCTGATCCAGGCCGGCATGCTGGGCCTGCTCGAGGCGAGCAAGAATTACGATCCGACTCAGGGTGCGAGTTTCGAAACCTATGCGGGGATTCGCATTCGTGGCGCCATGCTCGACGAGATCCGTCGCAGCGACTGGACGCCCCGGTCGGTGCATCGCAAGGCGCGCATGGTGGCCGAGGCGATGCGCGAGATTGAGAACAACGAGGGACGCGACGCGCGTGATGTGGAGGTGGCCCAGGCCCTGGGGATGAGCCTGGATGACTACCATCAGATCCTCCAGGACTCGACCGGTTGCCGCATCTTCAGTCTGGATGAATTGACCGCGGTGAGTGACGGTTTTCCCGCTGTCCGGGAAGGTCCCATGGATGCTCCGTTCGAAGGGTTGCAAAAGGATGCGTTCAAGAAAGCACTGGCGGATGCCATTGCAGGTCTGCCCGAACGTGAGCGATTGGTGATCGCCATGTACTACGACGACGAGATGAACCTGCGGGAGATCGGGCATGTGCTCGGTGTCAGCGAATCCCGGGTCTGTCAAATTCACAGCCAGGCAACCTTGCGCCTGCGTTCGCGGCTCAATGACTGGCTTTCACTTTTGCACGACGAAGAGTAACGGTTGGCATGTGTGGGCCGGTGGTCGTGTAACCGGCAAGCCACATAAGGGAGACAGCATTGGACAAAAACATGAAGATCCTCATTGTGGATGACTTTTCCACTATGCGGAGAATTATCAAGAATCTGCTCCGAGATCTTGGTTTCAACAATACCCAGGAGGCCGATGATGGGTTAACCGCGTTGCCCATGCTGCAGAACGGGAATTTCGACTTCCTGGTATCAGACTGGAACATGCCGGGCATGACCGGCATCGATCTGCTCAAAGCGGTGCGGGCCGATGAAAAACTGGCCAAGCTTCCGGTTCTCATGGTGACGGCTGAATCCAAGCGTGAACAGATCATCGAGGCGGCCCAGGCGGGCGTCAATGGCTATGTCGTCAAGCCATTCACTGCGACAACCCTCGAAGAGAAGATCAACAAGATCTTCGAACGTGTGGGTTGAATCAAACATCGTCAGGAGTCTGCCAGATGGGGGAAAAACGGGACATTCAAGAGCGCATCGAGATCGCCAAAGCGCTGGTTACCTGCCTCGAGGCCGGTGATGAAGCGGAAAGTGATCGTCTGATTGCCAAATTAAGCCCACCCAAGAACAAAGATGATTTATTTCTCGAAGTCGGTCGACTGACCCGGGAACTGCACGACGCCATTAATGGTTTTCTGCTGGATGCCCGGATCAGTGACATGACCAATATCGAGATCCCCGACGCCAAGCAGCGTTTGAGCTACGTCATCACCATGACCCAACAATCCGCCGACCGCACTCTGAACGCGGTCGAACAGAGCCTGCCACTGGTCGAGTATCTGGAACAGCGTTCGTCCGAACTGCTCGATCAATGGAACAAACTGCGCTCCCGGCTGATGAACAAGGATGACTTCAAGGGTTTGAGTGAATCGCTGACTGAGTTTTTTACCAAAGCCCAGGAAGACAGCGCGATGTTGCACAAGAACCTGTCCGAAGTCCTGATGGCTCAGGACTTCCAGGATCTGACCGGTCAGATCATCAGCAAGGTCATTACGCTGGTTCACGACGTCGAAGAGAAACTGGTGATGCTGGTACGGATCACCGGGCAAAAACTCGAGGATGGGGGTGAAAAGCAGAAGCACAAGGATGAAGAACTCGCCGGTCCGGCGATCCCGGGTCTCGACCAGGGGGAGCAGATGACCAGCCAAGACGATGTGGACGATCTGCTCTCCAGCCTCGGATTTTAGTTATTCGGGCACAGACCGATATATCTGTCAGTGACTACGAAGTAGTTTGATATTGGTACCGGGAGCGATACATGACCATCGATGTCAACGACGAAATCCTCCAGGATTTTCTGGTTGAGGCGGGCGAGATTCTGGAACTGCTCAGCGAGCAGTTGGTGGATCTGGAACAACAGCCGAACGATTTCGATCTGCTCAACGCGGTATTCCGCGGTTTTCACACGATCAAGGGCGGAGCGGGGTTTCTCGCCATCGAGCCATTGGTCGAGGTTTGCCACCGGGCCGAAGACGTCTTCAATATCCTCCGCCAGGGCCAGCGCCAGGTCACCCCCGACCTGATGGATTCCGTGCTGCAGGTCCTGGATGTGGTCAATGTGATGTTCCAGGAGGTGCGCAACGGGGTGATGCCGGATCATGCCTCACCGGATCTGATTCAGCGCCTGAACCAGTTTGCGGTTCCCGGTGGTGATGAGGAAGAGGAGCCGGAAGTCGAAGAGGAAGAGACCGCTGTCGAGGAAGAGAGCGAGGCGGTTGTCGATGAGAGCGAACCTGAGGTTGAGGCTGAAACCTCCGCGCATGACGATTTGACCGAAAACGAATTCGAAGAGCTGCTGGATGCCATCCATGAACCCACGTCAGCTGCGGCGTCGAGCGACGACATCACTGAGGATGAATTCGAGGCGCTGCTCGACGAACTGCACGGCAAGGGAAAGTTCACTGGCGCGCCCCATGCCGAACCGGCTGCGGCCAAGCCGGAACCTAAAGCGGCGGTGGCCTCCGACGAGATTACTGAGGATGAGTTCGAACAACTGCTCGACCAGATCCATGGCGAGGGCAAGTTCGATCCGACAAAGCTGAAACAGGCAGAGGCGGAGAAGCCCGCTGCCGCGAAAAAGCCTGCGCCCGCTAAGCCCAAGACAGAGCCAGCGAAGCCCAAGCCCGCGGCAAAGGCAAAGCCCGAAGCGAAGAGCAAGCCTGCTGAAAAACCCAAACCGGTTGAAAAGCCGAAACCCGCGGCACCCCCTGCCGCCAAGGCGCCGGCTGCTCCCCACGCAGCAGCGGAACCGGCCGCGGCCATGGCCGCCGCCACCGCCGCCGCAAAGGCCCCTGCGGAAACCACGGTACGGGTGGATACCCAGCGGCTCGACGACATCATGAACATGGTGGGTGAGCTGGTACTGGTACGTAACCGGCTCGCGACCCTCAAGGCCACCCTGAATGACGAGGAGGTCTCCAACGCGGTCAGCAACCTGGATGTGGTGACCTCGGATCTGCAACTGGCGGTGATGAAAACCCGCATGCAGCCGATCAAGAAGGTCTTTGGACGGTTTCCCCGGGTGGTGCGCGATCTGGCCCGCAGCCTGAAGAAAGAGATCGATCTGGAGATGGTCGGTGAGGAAACCGATCTGGACAAGAATCTGGTCGAGGCCCTGGCCGACCCACTGGTCCATCTGGTACGTAACTCCGTGGATCATGGCATTGAGCTGCCGGACGAACGGGAAGAGCGGAGCAAGCCCCGACGCGGTACCGTGGTGCTGTCCGCCGCCCAGGAAGGCGACCATATCCTGCTTTCGATTGCTGATGACGGTAAAGGCATGGATCCGGAGGCGCTGCGCAAGAAGGCTGTGGAAAAGGGCATGATGGATGCCGAAGCCGCGAGTCGTCTGGATGACAAGGACTGCTTCAACCTGATCTTTGCGCCCGGCTTCTCCACCAAGACTGAGATCTCCGATGTCTCGGGACGGGGGGTCGGCATGGACGTGGTCAAGACCCGCATCGCACAGATGAACGGTTCGGTCGAGATCAACTCGGAGCTGGGGCAGGGCACCCTGATCACCATCAAGCTGCCACTGACCCTGGCGATCCTGCCAACCCTGATGGTGCTGCTGGGATCGCAACCCTTTGCCCTGCCGCTGGCCAGCGTGGTGGAGATCTTCAACCTGGATCTGAAACGCACCAATACGGTGGACGGGCAGCTGACCATCATGGTCAGGGAACGTGCGCTACCGCTTTTCTACCTGAGAAAATGGCTGATTCCAAACAGTCCCATGACCCAGGAGGACCGGACCAAGGGACATGTGGTCATTGTCAATGTGGGTAATATCCAGGTCGGTCTTGTAGTGGATCATCTGATCGGCCAGGAAGAGGTGGTCATCAAACCACTGGGGGCACTCCTGCAGGGACTCGACGGCATGGCCGGCGCCACGATCACCGGCGACGGCAAGATCGCGCTCATCATGGACGTGCCGGGACTGATGCGGAAATACGCAAAGAAATATTAAATCACCAGTCATTGGCGGTGTGGCGCTTGAAAGAGGATCAAGACAGGGGTCGCTGCCCGATTCAAAGACAACGGTATGTGTTGAAGAGGGACTATGGGCGCCAAGTTGCGTGTACTGATTGTTGACGACTCCGCCTTTTTCCGGAACCGGGTCATGGCAGCGCTCGCGCCTGCGCCGGATATTGAAGTGGTGGGAACCGCAGCCAACGGCCAGGAAGCGATCACCCAGGCAAAAGCCCTGAAACCGGATGTCATCACCATGGATGTGGAGATGCCGGTGGTGGATGGCATCACCGCGGTACGCCGCATCATGGCTGAATCGCCTACCCGGATTCTGATGTTCTCCGCACTCACCCGGGAAGGCGCCAGGGAGACCCTGGATGCCCTGGATGCCGGGGCCATGGACTTCCTGCCGAAAGACACAGGGCAGCGGGCGACGGGTAACGATTCAACTGAGAAACAGTTGCTGGACCGGGTACGGGATCTGGGTAAATCGCGTCTGAGCCTGACGCGTTCCGGGATGACGGATTATCTGCGTTCAACGCCCAGAACGGCCCCGATGGCGGCGGGTTCCGCGGCCTCGGTTTCCGCAGTGCGCGCAGATCTGGTGGCAATCGGCGCTTCCACCGGCGGGCCGGTGGCGCTGCGCCAGGTGTTGAGTGCCTTGCCACGCAATTTTCCACTGCCGATGGTTGCGGCAGTACACATGCCGGGAAGCTTTACCACGGCCTACGCGGATCGACTCAATGCGACCTGCGCAATTTCGATTCGCGAAGCGGTGGACCGGGACCGGCTGATGCCGGGGCAGGCGCTGCTGGCGCCAGGTGGCAAGCAGATGCGTGTGGAACGCGCCGCGGGGGGCTATCAGGTGCGTATCACCGATCCGTTGCCGGGACAGATTTACCACCCCAGTGTGGACCTGATGTTCGAGTCGGTCGCGGAGAGTGCCCAGTCCCGGGCCCTGGCCGTGGTGCTCACCGGCATGGGCTCTGACGGTCTGCAGGGTGCGAAACAGCTCAAGCGGGCGGGTGCCAGCCTGTGGAGCCAGGACGAGAAGAGTTGTGTCGTCTATGGCATGCCGCAGGCGGTTGAAAAGGCCGGATTGTCCGACCGGGTGATGAACCTAGAGGAGATGGGTTCCCTGATGGCGAAACTGAAATGAGAGTCGATTTTCTGAGTTTCATCGGAATCCTGATCGCCTTTCTGGCGGTCCTGGGAGGCAATTGGCTCGAAGGCGGACATATCGACTCCCTGGCCAATGGCCCGGCCATGGTGATCGTCATTGGCGGCACCATCGGTGCGATTCTGCTGCAGACTCCGGTACCGGTTTTCTGGCATGCCCTGAGGTTGTCGGGACGGGTGTTTCTGCCTGCCCGGCTGGATATGCGCACCACCATCGAGAAACTCGTCGCCTGGAGCAACATCGCCCGTAAAGAGGGCCTGCTCGGACTCGAAGCCATTGCGGACGAGGAACCCGATCCGTTCATCCGCAAGGGCATGCAACTGCTGGTCGACGGCAGTGAGCCGGACTCCCTGCGCAGTATCCTGGAGATGGAGGTCGATGCCAGTGAGCAGTTCGATATCCAGGCCGCCAAGGTGTTCGAAGGCATGGGTGGCTACTCGCCGACCATCGGCATCATCGGTGCGGTGATGGGCCTGATCCATGTCATGCAGAATCTGGCGGACCCGAGCAAGCTCGGCAGCGGTATCGCCACTGCCTTCGTCGCCACCATTTACGGTGTAGGTCTGGCCAACCTGTTTCTGCTGCCGATCGCGGCAAAACTGCGCACCCAGTCGGAACACATCGTCAAGTTTCGCGAGATGGTGATTGAAGGGGTCATCGGTATCGCGGAAGGTGACAATCCGCGCAGTATCGAAAACAAGCTGAGAGGCTTCGTGCAGTGAAAACGCCGATCAGCGCCCCTTGTAACGTGTGCGGAGGCTGAGCCATGGCCAGAAGACGCAAACGTCAGGAAGCCCATGTCAATCACGAGCGTTGGATTGTCTCCTACGCGGATTTCGTAACCCTGCTGTTCGCCTTTTTCGTGGTCATGTACTCGGTGTCATCGGTCAATGAAGGTAAATACCGGGTATTGTCACAGACCCTGACCAACGCCTTTCAGGAGTCCCAGCGCAGTCTCGATCCGATTCAGGTCGGCGAGCTCGCGCGTACCTCCGGGGATACCCCGGGAATGGGGCAGGAGAGCGTCATGATCAAGGGGGACCAGCGCCAGGGCGTGGGTGATGAGGATCGGCCCGGGGCCGGACAGCAGGATGCGCTGTCCGCCATGCCGGCGAATGACAAACAACGCTTACGCTTTCTCGCCGCCACCATCGAGGACATGCTCAGCGAATACGTGGACGAGGAACTCGTCGACGTCGACTACTCGCCGGACCGGGTGGTGGTGAACATGAAGGATAAGATGCTGTTCGCCAGCGCCAGTGCGCATCTCTCCAGGACTGCGGCGAATGCCCTGCGGCAAATCAGTGAAGTGCTGGCTGCGGTACCCAATGCCATACAGGTGGAGGGAAATACGGACAACCGTCCGATCAACACCGAGGAGTTTCCCTCCAACTGGGAGCTTTCCGCAGCCCGTGCCGCAAGCGTGGTGCACCTGATGACCCGCTATGGCATCGATCCCGGACGCCTCTCCGCGGTGGGATACGCCGAACACCGGCCCGTGGCGGGGAATGACACTCCGGAAGGCCAGGCCAGGAACCGTCGGGTCAGTCTGGTGATCCTCGGCATGTCCGGTCAGCCCGACCGGGTGATCGACCTGCCGGGAGGCGGTCAATGAAGATCTGGACCGTGGCAAATCAAAAGGGCGGGGTTGGCAAAACCACCACTTCGGTTTCGCTGGGTGGACTGCTCAGCACATGGGGACTTCGCACGCTGCTGGTCGACATCGATCCACACGCCTCCCTGACCAGCTATTTCCGCTATGATCCGGACGGTCTCGAGGCCAGTGTTTACAGCCTGTTTCGTGGGGTTGCCCAGGGGCAGCCGGTCGATCCCATGAGCCTGATACACCCCACCGGTACTGAAGGCCTGGATCTGATGCCCGCGGAGATGGCCCTGGCCACCCTGGACCGTCAGTCGGGCAAGCTCGACGGGTTGGGCCTGGTGATCAAACAGGCGATGGCGCAACTGGAGTCCCGCTACGATCATGTGATACTCGACTGCCCACCGATACTCGGGGTGCTGATGATCAACGCCCTGGCGGCCTGTGAATACCTGCTGATGCCGGTTCAGACCGAGTTTCTCGCCCTCAAGGGTCTCGAACGCATGCTGCATACCCTGCACATGGTGACCAAGTCGCGTAAACAACCGCTGCCGTACAAGATCGTGCCCACCATGTTCGACCGGCGCACCCGGGCCTCCATCGACAGCCTGAGGGTGTTGCGTGAAAGTTATCCGGAGCACATCTGGGACAGTCTGATTCCCGTCGACACCCTGTTTCGAGAGGCCAGCAAGGCGGGAATTCCTCCGGCGATTTTCGCACCCCAGAGCCGGGGCGTGGCGGCCTACGGCCGGCTGCTGCAGGATCTGCTCAACGAACACGAACCCATGTCAGCGGCCGGGGCCGGAGCATGAGTGTTCAACCCGATAAACCGCCGAAGCGGGATATCAGGACCCGCATCGAGGAACCGGACGATGCGTTGAAAAGTTATCTCGATACGCTGCTGTCTGAAATCGATGTGCCTGCCAGCCCCGCACCAGCCAAACGCAGGGTGCGCAGCCGGGTCGAGGTTCAGACCGAGACAGCCAGCGAGACTAAGCTGGAGACCCCCGCGCCTGCCCAACCCCAGGCACGGGTCGAACCGGTATCCACGCCAAAGGTTAAAGAGCCTTTGGCGGATGCCGATATTCAGGTAAAGGAACAGACCGCGGCCGCACCTCAGGCGACGCCGGAGCCGAGCCGCACCGAGCGACAGCCTGAGTGGGCCGACAAGCCATTTCAGGTGCTGCTGTTCAAGGTCAACGGCATCACCATGGGCATACCCCTGAATGCACTGATGGGTATTCTCAGCCATACGGGTCAGACCAAGCAGTTGCCCGGTCAGCCGACCTGGTCGCTGGGTATCGTCCTGAATCGTGAGGACAAGGTGGTGGTGATCGACACGGCTCGCCTGCTGATGCCGGAACGGATTGATCCGCAGTACCTGGCGGCCCCTAAACATCTGCTGTTGATCGGGCAGGGGGACCGGGCACTGGCGGTGGATGCGATCTGCGAGACACGGCAGATCGAGAAAGAGCAGATTCGTTGGCGCCGGGGTGATCAGACCCGTCCCTGGTACGCCGGTATCATCATTCAGGAGTTGAGTGTGTTGCTCGATGTGGATGGCGTGCTGTCCCTGCTCGCGGCCTGAGCAGATTGTGCGGGTCAAAGAACACGAAGACGCAAAAACGATAGAGGTATAAGAACATGGGTTTTGAAGACGACGACGAAGGTGGTGGCGGCCCGCTGATTCAGTTTGTGACATTCATCCTCATGGATGAAGTGTATGGCATCAATGTCATGCAGGTTCAGGAGGTTCTGCGTGTCACCGAGATCGCACCGGTACCCGGCGCGCCCAGCTATGTGCTGGGTATCGTCAACCTGCGCGGTAATGTGGTGACCGTCATCGATACCCGCAAGCGGTTCGGCCTGGCGTCCGCGGAAGTGGATGACAACAGCCGTATTATTGTTATCGAGTCCGAACGCCAGGTGGTGGGTATCCTGGTGGATGCGGTAGCCGAAGTCGTTGAGTTGCGCGAGAACGAGATTGATGCCGCGCCGAACGTGGGTACGGAAGAGAGTTCCCGTTACATTCAGGGCGTGGCCACCCAGGAGGATCGGCTGTTGATTCTGGTCGATCTGAACAAGTTGCTGACCGACGAGGAGTGGCAGGAAATCAGCATGTACTGAGCCCATGGTTCGACTCGTCAAGGTCGATCCTGGTTCAGGTATGCTATGTAATACTCTGTCTTTCAGTAATATTTCCTGGTGAGTTCAAGGTCGCCGGTTGAGATGAAGATCACGGATTCCCCCCGAGGATTGGGGTTGAACGTGACATCGGGATGAAATTTCGAGCTATCTTTACAGAAGTGAGAGGTTGATCTGAGCAGAAGGGACCAGAGGACATGGCTGAAATCGGAGGACAGAATCCGCTCAATCCGTTGTACCCGGTGAATCCACCGAAGCCGCCGATGCGCCGTGAACGACCCAGAAAACCGGATGAACAGACTCGCCAGGAAAAAAAGAAGAATCCGAACAACAAAGATGACAACAAGCCGCATATCGACGAATACGCCTGAAATCTCATTCCTAACCGAGGTTGTACCCCATGGCTGAGTCCTTGATCCAGGGGATTCTGCCCCTATTGACGCTGCTTCTCATCGTTGGACTGGTGGTCATGTTTCGGGCACTCAAACAGTCCCGTGAACAACTCGCACAACAGAACAAGGAAGTTGCCACCCTGAAACAGACCGTGGCCGCACTCTGCTCCAGTGCGGTGGGTGTCGACCGGCGGGTCAATCGCCTGGAAAGACAGGGTAGGGACCTCGAGGAACGACAGGAGAATATGGAGCAGACCTCACAACAGGGCGAGCCACCCTACAGTGATGCGATTCGCATGGTTCAGGCAGGCGCCACGCCGCAGCAACTGGTCGAGGAATTGGGAATCAGCCGTGACGCGGCAGATCTGATCCTGATGATTCATGGTGGAAGCAAGCACGAAGAGGTCTGATGTTCTCTGCCCCGGTTCCGCTACTGGGATTCGCCGCTTACAGCGGCACCGGTAAAACAACTCTCCTGAAACAGCTGATTCCCGGCTTGCGCGCACGCGGTCTTCGGGTCGGGGTGATCAAGCATACCCATCACCAGGTCGAAGTGGATCAGCCGGGCAAGGACAGTTACGAACTGCGCAAGTCCGGGGCCGCAAGAGTGCTGCTGGCCTCATCCCGCAACTGGGCGCTGATGGCGGATGAGCCGCAAGAGCGGGAACCGACTCTGCCCCTGCTGCTGGATCGTCTCGATCTGCGCAGCCTGGACCTGGTCCTCGTGGAAGGCTTTCGACACCTGGAATTCCCGAAAATCGAGCTGCACAGGCCCTCCCTGGGCAAACCCCTGATCCACCCGCAGGATCCCAGCGTGATCGCGATCGCGTGCGACGAACCCTTGCGCGGGGCAGGCGGGTTGCCGTGCCTGGATCTGAATGACGCTCAGTCCGTGCTGCACTTCATATTGAATGATTTTCTCGCTGCGCCGAGCTTGTCGTGATCCTGTATCCCGGTCCCGATAATCCCGTATCGGCAATGCGGATCAGGATTTTTCTGCGGTGATGTAACAGATCCAGCCTGCATCCGCCTCGCCCTGGGTCACCGGAACAAAGATCCCGTCGGCTTCACCGTCATCATCGAAGCCTTGCCAGTAAAAGGTGATTTTGCCGAACCCGGCTTCCTCCAGCAGTTCGCGGACTTCAGGAAGGCTCCACAGCCGCCAATCATAGGTAAACGCGCGCTCCAGCCGGGAACCGTCTTCAAAATCGAAGTGGATATGGCAGATCAGGTTGCCGGTGATCGGATCATATTTTTCCTGCTCCCAGACATAGGTGAAGCTGCGATCCCCATCTTCAATCTCGCGCTCCTCCTCGATCTCCTTGTAGGAGTCGTAGCCGCCATAGGCATCCATGAAGAAAACCCCGTCGTCGGCAAGCTGTTCATGAACCCGTTTGAAATAGCGTTTCAGCTGTTTGCGCTCCTTGAACAGCCAGTAGCTGAAATTCATCGCGGAGATGATTTCCATGGGCTCGGTCTTCACGGAAAGCACATTTTCCTCAAGCAGGGTGACCCGCTTGCGTTCTGAAGGCTTCAGCTCCGCCAGTTGATGCTCCCGGCCCCACTGCAGCACCTCGGCATCCAGGTCTACGCCAATGGCGTGATTGCTCTTTCGGCGGCGTACCCATTCGCAGCACACATTGGCGGTACCGCAGAAATCCTCGCGCAACCGGGTGGGACGGCGTTTGCGCAGTGATTTGAAGGTGTCATCGATAAAATCGATCTCCGCCTCGGAACACTGTACCGAGAGCTCATAGAGGCGATGACGGTCTGCCTGATCAGCAAGGCTGGGGGATTTTTTCTTTCTTTTAGACATTTTGTGAGTTGACTTCATACTGCAATGAAAACCTGATCAACAGAGACACGGAGGTCTGTCGATATACTGCTCGGTCGATACATTTCCGGTCCGAAACCGCCTTAAAATGCATAGTTATACGGGAACTGCGTTTGTTCGACGAAATTTTCCTGTCTCGTACACGCCTGAGTGATTTCAACAACCCGTATGCCCGAATCCGTCGCAGCGGATCGATCCATCTGTTGTGCAAAGTGCAAACTATACTTAACACAGAAAAACAATACGAGGTGGATCATGGCTATTGCAATCACGCTTGAGGAATACCTGCACAATCATCACTCGCAATTCGAGGTCATCGAACATCTTCGCACTGACTCAGCGCTGCGTACCGCCGAAGCTGTCCATATACCCGGTGATCAGATGGTCAAGTCGGTATTGTTGGGTGACGATCAAAGCTATCTGTTGGCCGTGATCCCGGCTACCCACAGTGTGCGCCTGCAGGACCTGGCCAGACTGACCGGACGCCGCCTCTCATTCATCAACGAAAATGAACTGGGCCAGGCATTCGCCGATTGTGAACTGGGTGCCCTTCCTCCCGTGGGGACCCCGTATGGCATCGAGACCCTGGTGGAAGCCCGCTTGTTTCAACAAAAGGAGCTCTATTTCGAATCCGGGGATCACTGCAAGCTGATTCACATGAGTGGAGAGGCTTTTAAAGCGCTGGAGGACGAATCCCAAATCGGGGTATTCAGTCAGCATTTGTGACCGGGGGTGCAGCCCCGAGTACTGATTCCAGGTGCTGCATGGTAGTTAAATACCTGTACATACAGTCAGTTATGTTGTTTTGCCTGACCAAGAGGATGGCACCTGACTGGATTAAGGTCAGCCGATGTGGGTGAATTTCGCGCCACGGGAACTGCATTCCGGCGTAATTCCCTCAGTCATTTGATTCCAATGTAAAACTAGTTTAATCTTGCGCCTCCAAAATCCGGAGAGATGTCCGAGTGGCTGAAGGAGCACGCCTGGAAAGTGTGTATACGTTAATAGCGTATCGAGGGTTCGAATCCCTCTCTCTCCGCCAAGCAAAAAAAAGGGGCCCCGCAAGGGCCCTTTTTTTTGCTTGGCGGAGAGAGAGGATTTGATTCGAACCCTTCGTTCGACAAGGAGCGAAGCGACGCAGGACGCCGCAGCGCAGCGCAGGCGCCCCGAAGGGGTGAGCGCAGCGAATCAATCCCTCCCATCAGTTGGCACCCAAATCAGAGAGTCCCTCATGGGCCCTTTTTTTTGCTTGCATACCCGGGTCAGGCAATCACTCAAGGACTGGTTAGTGTGACTTGGCTTGGTCTGCATTCCCACGCAGAGCGTGGCAACGAGATATCCTTTCTACCGATCAGGAACAGCGGCGCGGCGGATGATGCAGCAAAGCGCAGGCCTCATGGACAGGGCCTGCCGAGTGTCAATTGAGCATCAATCCTTGCTCGCAGGGTCGAATATCCGAATCCTGTCCCGCCCCGCAGCCTTGGCATCGTACATCGCGGTATCCGCCTGCTTGAGCAAATCCTCGGCCGTATGATGATCAGACCGGTACAGCGATATCCCGATGCTGGCTGTACAGTGCCACAACATGGACGAATCATCCTGTCCATTCCGCTGGGATGACAAGTGGAAGGGTTCGGCGATGCTATGGCGCAATTGTTCCGCCAGGTGCAGGGCCTGGTCAGTGGCCGGATGCGCAGTCTCGGCGAGACCCGAGAGGATCACGACAAATTCGTCGCCACCGAAACGGGCCACCGTATCGGTTTCCCGCAGGCATGCCTGAATCCTCGTGGCCGCCTCGATCAGTAACAGATCACCGAGGTCGTGGCCGTGCTGATCATTGAGTTCCTTGAAATTATCCAGATCCAGGAATATCAGCGCGGTATGTTTGTTGCTGCGCCTGCTGGCTGCCATGGCCTGGTGCAGCCGGTCATTGAGCAAGCGTCTGTTTGGCAAGCCAGTGAGTGGGTCATAGAAGGCCAACTGGCGAATTTCCTGTTCCATGCGTTTGCGCACGGTGATGTCCCGGGCAATCTTTGAGGCGCCGACTACCTGTCCAAGTTCGTCGAGGACTGGAGAGATCGCAATTGAAACAGTGATCAGACTCCCGTCCTTGCGCACACGCTGTGCCTCGAAGTCGGGTACCCGTTCACCCCGGCGGAGTCGCTCCAGCAGTCCCTGTTCCTGGTCCTCGGTGCCTGGCACGAACAGCATCGATACCGGTTGACCGATGGCTTCCCGGGCGGTGTAGCCGAAGATGTACTCCGCACCGGCGTTCCAACTGGTAATGATGCCATCCAGGTCCTTGCTGATAATGGCATCGTTGGAGGTGTCGACGATAGCTTCCAGCCGGTGGGAGTCACGTAACTGCTCCGCAAGAATTCCGGAGGCATCCCGCCAGGATCGGTGCACCAGGTAGGCCAGACTGCTCATGAGCACCCCGTCAAGCACCAGAAAGCCCCACAGCAGACGATCATAATGGTGTTCAATGGCGAAGCTGTCATAGGGTTGCAGGCTGACGTAGGCGCTGCTCAGAGCCACGATCAGTGTGGAAAGCAGTCCGGGTCCAAGACCTCCGACGAAGGCGGAGGCGATTACCGGAAGCACCAGCACAATCAGCAGTGGCCGGTGTATGAAGATTCCCGCGATATGCATGCGCAGGAACAGACCGCCAAGGGTGACCATGATGGCAAACAGATACCCGGCCCAGGCGGGCAGGGGGAACAAACGCTGGCTACGGAAGACAAGCCGTGCATTACTGCTGTGCGGTTCGGGCATAGGCGTGAATTTCCCTGATGGGCTTCCGATGCCACGGACCTCGATTCTCTAAATCATGATATCGGCTGGCCGGATGATAGATTTAAGAGACTCTTCAGTGGAGTGCCCTAAGACTTCCAGGATTTTGAATCACTGAGCCTGGGGATTCTCCTACTGTAGACGGATACAGATTATGACATCGCGAGAGGGCAGAAGATCAGGTGCTATCGATCAGGAGTGTCTACTCTTGCCAAGGCTCTTCTCAGGATCCGGGTTTGTGTCGAATCAGACAGATCCCGCCTAGCGTACCCGTCAATCGAGAATACCCGATCTCTGATCATACAGGCAGGCCAATGGCGTGGTAAGAATCAGAGGTTATTGATGTGATTCACTTCTGAGCCTGACCCGGCCTGTCCGGGTCACTCTGAAGCGTTCGGCTTTGCCAGATAGGATTCGAGTTGCGGCCAGGACTCGCGCATCTTCTGGGTGATCTTCGGCTCGATCTTGAGAGCGAATTCCAGGAACTCCTTGGCCACCGGAGAGAGTTCCTTGCCTTTCGGGTAGACGATGTACCATTGGCGGAGGAGGGGGAAACCCTGTACATCCAGCAGGGCAACCGGTCCTTGCGCCCCTTCCAGGGCCAGGGTGTGCAGGGAGAGTACCGACAGACCGAGTCCACCCACGATCGCGTGCTTGATGGCTTCATTGCTGCCCAGTTCCATACGTACCTTGGGCCGCAATTCATTTTTTGCGAACATCTGCAGCGTGGCGTCGCGGATTCCGGAACCGGGTTCGCGCAGAATGAAGGGTTCTTCCGCGATACGTTCGATCGGAACATTGGCTTCACCCACCAGGGGGTGACTTCGGGGCGCCATGACCACCAGGGGATTGGGGGCGAAGGGGAAGGCATGTACATCGGACAGGTCGGACGGGGTGTGACCCATGATGTAGAGGTCGTCCTCGTTGCGGTTGATCCGCTCGATGATACGGTCACGGTTCGAAACCTTGAGCGCCACATCGATGCCGGGGTACTCCTGACAGAATTCACCCAGGACCTCCGGAGCAAAATATTTGGCGGTGGTGATGACCCCGAGACGCAGACGTCCGCGGCGAATGCCCTTGATCTCGGCCACCTTCATTTCGAAATTCGCCAGGGATTCGAAGATGGTGCGGCAGGACTGATACAGCTCGTTGCCCGCTTCGGTGGGCCGCACGTTACGCCCAACCTGCTCAAACAGGGGCATGCCAATGGAATCGGCCAGTTTCTTGGTCTGCATCGAGACCGTGGGTTGAGTCAGAAACAGCTCTTCAGCCGCTCGGGTAAAGCTGCCCAGTCTTACAATCGCCTCGAATACCTGAAGCTGCCGCAAGGTGGCATAACGCATCAGGTAGTCGGGCATCATCGCAGGCGGTGTATAGGTCGGCTCACTGTAGGGCATCGCTGTTCTCGTCTATGGCGCGCGCAAGTTCGGGTCGTTGACTCCGGGTGGTTGGCTCAATCAGTCCGGCCAGACCCTTCGACTTGACTGGTATGCATCCACGCTATCATTGCTTTTGCGAGGCACCTGCTGAGTTTTTGGTGCCGCTTTCAGGTTTGAGGCCGGACTGACTCTCTTCTTGGTCACAGGCGCCTTTTTCGCCGTGCCTGCCTTGGTGCGGCGGATCGATGAAACGAGTTGATCGCCGGTTTTGTCATTGCTAGTCACGCTATCACTACCTCATTGATAAGGGCTTCGATTTCAGCCGCCGCATCAGCGCCACGGCTCCCCATGTTATTGACCGCTTTGCCTTCCAGCGCAGCCCTGCGGTATACCATGCGTCGACGTATTGCGGTGCTCGCGGCCGGCACGCTCAACTCCTGAACGGCCAGGTCCATGATCTGGGAAAGCTTGGTGCGAGGTTCGAGCTGGTTGATCACCAGGTAGGCTCGCAAACCGGGATTACTCGTCCTTGCGATGTCGATTTTTTCCTCGATATGTACACTCGCCCAGAGATCGAACGGGGAAGGCTGGACCGGTATCAGGGCCAGGTCCGCCCGTTCCAGGGCTTGAGCGGTTTGCTCGCTGTGTACCGATGGGGGACAGTCGAGCAGAATGAAATCGTGGGATTTCTTCGCTTCATCCAGCATACCGGTCAGGTCCGAAACCGCATCGACGACGGGTATGCCATGGGCACCCTCGGCCAGATTATACCACTGCAGAGAGGATTTTTGCGGATCACTGTCCAGGACGATCGTCGGACCCCGGGCGCTCAGGGCGACGGCAAGATTGACGCACAGGGTGGTCTTGCCAGTCCCTCCCTTGTTACCTACCAGCGCCACGATCGGCATGGCCTTGTTGCCTACTGCAGGTCGTCGAGCAAGCGTGCAAAGCGGTGCTGCTTGTCAGTCAGTTGAACACTGCCTTCTTCGGGATAGATCGTGATGTTGACATAGTCTCTCGCGAAGCCCATGTCAGGGTACAGACCTTCCCGGTCCGAAAGGTCTGCGGCATCGTCGAGAAAATTACGTAATGCATCGTAACTTTCAAATTCATAACGCCTCTCAAGTCGTGTCGGACGGGGGCGTTCACGCCATTGTTGGTTGCTCATGAGCTTGTCTCCATTGAAAGGATTGTGAATAGCTGAATCAGCGGCGGTAGACCATGCCCCCACGGGATTCCGTGGGTTGCGTGAGCTGATCGATCCATTCGTTCAAGGCCTGTGCATGTTCCCGCTCCTCTTCGAGCAGGTTGTTGAAAAACACCCAGTCATCATTACTGCCGATGCGTCTGCCGTGCTGGGCGGCGTTGGCATATAACTGGATCAACTCCAGTTCGAATTCCAGATCCGCACGCAACAGGGTCAGTAGGTCCGCTCCGATCCTGGCGGGACGCAGTTGCGAGGCGTTGGGTGCGGCGCCAAGAGCCAGCATGCGGGCAATGATCCGCTCCACATGCTGCATCTCCTCCAGCGCTTCCTCACGAAACCGGGCCGATGGCTTGTCCAGCCCCCAGGTCGCTGTCATGCGAGCCTGGGTGCTGTACATCTGCACCGCCGAGAGCTCCAGGCTCAGCGCGCGGCCCAGGTAGCCTAGGATTTGCGGATCCGTATGCATCACTCAGCCCGTCGTCCCGATGCCTCAGGCCGCTCTGGCGGACTCGGCGCTGCCACCGGTCGGAAGCACCGGTTCAACCTCACGGTGCGGACGTGCAATGATGTGCGCGGCAACCAGACCATCGCCTACCCGCTCGCAGGCGTCGGCGCCGGCTCTCACGGCGGCATTGACCGCGCCTGTTTCACCACGCACCAGCACGGTCACGTAACCGCCACCGACGAATTCACGACCGATCAGGCGCACTTCTGCGGCCTTGGTCATGGCGTCAGCCGCCTCGATTGCGGGCACCAGGCCGCGGGTTTCAATCATGCCGAGAGCAATCCCATAGTTTTCATTAGCCATTATCTGATCTCCAAGATGTGAGAAGGGAAAAATTGGGCACTTGCCCTGACTTCATTGTTTGTCGAGCACCGGCTCGACTTCACGATGCGGACGCGCAATGATGTGCGCCGCTACCAAACCGTCACCGACCCGTTCGCAGGCATCCGCGCCCGCACGAACGGCCGCATTGACCGCACCGGTTTCACCGCGGACCATGACGGTGACATAACCGCCACCGACGAATTCGCGGCTGATCAGGCGAACCTCCGCTGCCTTGGTCATTGCATCAGCAGCTTCGATGGCGGGTACCAGCCCTCGCGTTTCGATCATGCCCAATGCGACACCGTAATTATCTGTTGCCATCGTTGTTCTCCTGATTGAGTTCAATACTTACCCGGGTTGTTACTGGTTGACCGGAGTTGCTTGCGCCACACCGGCCTCGGTTGTCTTTTCTTCCCAACGATCGATGATTCCGCAGATCGTCAGGTCGGTCAGAATCTTGTAGTCGCCCGCTGCGTAGCGCGCCGCGGAGCCGCTTGAGGTAAACACATAGTTGCCTTCCCTGGTGCCGACCGGATCAACGGCTACCTGCTGTTTCCCGTTGAGGCCCCGCAGCACGCGTAAACTGATGTGCTGCAGACCGGGGATACGACGGGTAACCACCAGCGAGGATTCCACCTGGAAAATCTCCATCAGCGTTCTCCTTCCGGCGGCCAGTGATCGATGATCCCGACGATCGTCAGGTCGCTGGGATACTCTTTGCTGCCGGCGGCCTCGCGGGCCGCGGAGCTGCCGACACAGATGACCCAGTCACCGGGAATACAGCCCACCGCGTCAACCGCAACTGCGCTGCTGCTCCCATCGCGCACCACCTGAAGGTGTTTGTGCTCCAATCCGGCGATGCGATTGGTAGAGACCAGGGGTCTTTCCACTTGGCAAATTTTCATCAGTGCGCTCCCTTACCGGTTTCAGGCATCACGGAACAGGCCAGCAATTCGATCGGTGCGTCGATACTGCAATCCCGGGTCGCCTGCATCACGTGCAGCAATCCCTGGTTGTGCAGATCCGGGTAGCGGTTCTGCAGGGCCTGGGTGACCCGTGCGCAATGTTCGACGGCGCGCTCCCTGGCGCCAGGCACATGGCCGTGATAGTCGAAGCGGACCACCACGGGTATCGGAAGCCTGTGATTGACGTTGAGCCCGGTAAAAATCTTGATACCGACATCCAGGTCCTGGGTCGCCTCTTCCACCGTATCCAGGTAGGCGAAATACATCAGGTTGCGCAGTTGAATCTCCTCGAAACCCACCCCGGCGCCAATGAAACGCTCGGCATGACCGATATCCTGGTAGTGAGCGCCGTGATAGCCGCGAACGTAGGCGATCTGGGAAAAGTTGTTCTCGATCAGCCGCTCGATCAGGCGGGCCATACCCTGGGTCACGCCCGGGGAGGTCTGGCGAACCGCATCGTGAATGTCATGCCGTGCACGGGACTCGTCCACGCGCTGGGTGGCTTCGTAGAGTTCCAGGGCATCCACATGGCGGTTCAGATCGATCTCCCCGTCGTTGTCCGGGACGTGCACCCGGATCGCATCCGTGTCCGTGTCCAGGCCAATCAGCAGCAGATCGATGGAAGCGCCGCAACAGTAGCTGTTCTCGATGGCGCGTTGGAAAGCGACCAGGCGCTCCAGGCCGGCGGCGGCTGCTTTTGCGGTATCCGAACCGTGTGCCGCGCAACCCTCATGCTGCGGATCCACGGAGCTGAAGTGGTAGGCGACCAGCTTCAGGTAACGGGTGGGCGCATCTGCGGTGTTGGGACGTCCTTCCCGGAAACGCAGCATCTCGGTTTCCACCCACTTTTGAATACTGTCATCGATATCGAACATCGCGCCGGCATAGGATTTACGGCGTACCGAACGGTGCGGTAGGCGCAGCACGTAGCGGATCAGATGTGCCAGGCGTCCGTCCGCGCAGGGCGAGATATCCAGGGTATGAAAGCCACAGGTCTGGAGGAATCCCTCGAAACTGTGTGCATCCTCCGTGGCCAGGGGGTCACGGGTAAAGAAATCGTCGCAGAAGCGCCGGTAGGTGGCGAAAACACACCAGGCAAACAGGCGCTTCATGTCGAGCTGTTCGATCCAGGCATCGGTAAGGATGCTTTCCGGCAGTTCGAAACCGAGTTCCTTGTGCGCGATCTGTTGAGCCTGGGTCTCGAAGTCCGTCTCGTGCTGCAGGGCGGAGATCCTTCGCAGGGTCGGAACGATGCTGTCGAAGGCGCTCTTTACACTGCGCTCGTACTGATGCAGCCGGTCGTTGTCTAGTTCACGGACCAGGGTATGGCCGCCCACGGCGGTACGCACGGCAGCCACCCGGGTTCCCCGCGGGGCGGGCGAGCGCTGCGCCTCCGCGGCATACCCGACTGCGCCGGGCCGGCGCAGCGGCGCGGTGCCGGATTGACCGACCCGTATGCGCCTGGATGTTTGACCTGTGCGTTGCATCGTTGTTGTTTCCCGATATCTGCTTAAGGGTTAGCCGCGAGCCCCACCCGAGTAGGTCACCAAGGCGCCCCGCTCGGTATTGCCACTGCCGCCGGTCACCTTGCTGACCGGGGTGGGCAGGTCGTCACTGCGGCTTTCCGCGCGCGGTGTCATCATATTGTTCATCTGTCCACCGCGACGGGTGGGGTTGCGGCCTTTGGCCGAAGTCCCTTCGGTGCCCGTGACCCGGTCACCGCGCTCCCAGTCATCACCGGTGATCTTGGAACCCGCATCGATGCCTTCTCCAGTGATCCGGGACTTGACCCGTCCTGCGACCTCCGGTAGGGGTTCATTGTGCGAGGCCGGTGCCGCGGAGCGTCCAAAACGCGCCTCCTCGGTTCCGGTCACCTTGCCGGTCGCCATGCCGAAGGGACCGGTGATCTGTCCCTGCTCATAGCCGGTGCCGGTCACCATGCCTTTGACCGGAGCGGCGCTCGCGGCATGCACGGGTGGGGTCACACTGAACGCTCCCCAGGGGGTTTCACCCAGTGGCTGGGGAAAATCCGGGCTGCCCATGTCTGCAGGCAGCGCCGCACAGACCTCGCCCTGCTGATCGGACCCCAGGTAGGGGGTGCCGCTGACGGTTTCGCAGGCACCCCGCGCATCGCCGCTCATCTTGCCTCCCACGGAGGGCTGGATGCCGGTCATCGGGGCGCCGGCCTCGCGGCGGGAGAGCGGCATCCGGGCGGTGGCTGTGCGAACCTGTTCGCTATCGCAGTAGTCGCTGTACTGTTCCGCTCCCGCATAGGGTGTGCCGGTAATCGCCTTGCAAGTGCCGGGCTCGTCGCCGGTGACCCGGGTGGATCGGCCGGTCATGGTGCCGGTCACCGTTTCACCACTCAGGGTGTGTGAGGCACCCACCTTGCGGTCGCTGGGTTTCGGTTCTGTCTGGCAAAATTTCTGGTACTGCTCTTTGCCCACATAGTCATCGCCGGTGATGTGAGTACAGCTTCCCGGTTCGTCGCCGGTCATCTTTTCCCGACGCCCCACCAGGGTGCCGGTCACCGAACCACCCCGCAGGGTGGCACTGCTGCCGACTTTAGCGGGTGCACCCGCATCGCCGATCTGGGTGTACTGGGTGCCGGTGAGCTGACGGTCCGCACCGGTCTCATCACCAGTGACCCGTTTCGAACGACCCACCTGATTGCCGGTGACAGCCTTGCCCTTACGGGTCTCAGACGATCCGCCCTTGGTGGGACGTGGTTGCGGTTTTTCACCGCAGTAGGCTTCGGCCTGTTCTGCGCTGACATATTCCGTGCCGGTGACATTCTTGCAGGTGCCCGGTTCATTCCCCGTGACCTTGCTGCTGCGGCTCACCTTGTTTCCCGTCACCGGGCTGCCCTGGGCGGTGGTTGTTTGACCGCTCCGTACCGTACCTTTGGAGGGCTCTGCCTGGCAGAAACTGCGGAAGATGTCCGCACCCATGTATTCGGTACCGGTGACGGTCCGGCAGGTGCTTGCCTCGTCACCTGTGACGGGGTTGCTGCGGCCCACCTGGGTGCCGGTGACGGTTTGGCCGTGACTGGTCTCACTGGCGCCAACCTTCCACGGCTGGTCCTGGGCGGGTCCCTTGCTGGCATTGCGGTTCGGGCGTTGGCGTCCGCTGGGGGCGGCTTTCTTCATACCCGCACTGCCGCGCACACTGCGCTGACTCCTCAGGGCGCGCGCCAGCTCCCGGCCTGACAGGCCCGGATTGGTGGCGCGTGCGGTCTGGGCAGCACTCATGCCACTGGCGCTCAGTCCGGCCTTGCCCCGTGAGGACTGGGCCTGACGGCGTGCCAGGGAGACCGCCCGGCTCTGATTGAGCTTGGCGTTGTTACGCCGAGGGCGGGGCGTGCTGCGGGTGCTCGAGCGGCCGCTCATGCCTGCCGGCTTGCTCGGAGCATCGGCCGGTTTGTCCTTGCAGCCACAACCGCAGCTCTTGCCTTGCGCCACGGGCGATGCCTCATTCCGTGCAACGGGGGCCGGTTTGTTTTTCATATTCGCGTTCCGCGTACGGTCCTTGTTCTCCACCGCCACCTTGCCGCGGGAGGAGAGGGCCTTGCGACGGGCCAGGGATGAGGAGCGTGAACTGTTGGCGGGCACGGTTCGGGTTCGTGCACGGGGTTTTGCCCGGGCTGCGGGAGTGGCCGCGTCAATGGCGGGCGGTGCTGGTGGCACAGCAGAGGTGGAGGTTGCACTGGACCCCGATGGGCTCAATGCCTCTTTACCCGCTCCTGACATGGCCTTGCGTCTGGCCATCGCCAAGGCGCGACCGCTCAACCCTTTTGCATTAACCTGCTGTGTCATGCTTTCACCCGTTTTGCATCAGTCGTTGGAAACCGGCGGCGCGAACGCCGCCTGCTGTCACTCTGGCCATTTCGCTCAAGCGCGTCCTTCATGGACGACGAAGGCCACACCCTGACTCTGGGTATAGTTGTCGTAGCCGAGCAGCCGTACGTGATGGTCGGGATAGGCACGGTGGCAGGCGTCGATTTCAGCCGCCACATTGGTCAGATCCTGTTCGCCGAACATGGGCAGTTTCCACATGGTCCAGTAGTGATTGGTGGAGCGGCTTGGATGCTCGTGTTCGATGGCCGGTGTCCAGCCCTGGGCGATCAGGTAGGCGATCTGGTCGTAGATCTCCTCCTGGGTCAGCTTGGGCAGAAAGCCGAAGGTTTCCAATGTCTGTGCAGTCTGAAAGTCACCGAGTTGTGAATTTGGCATTTTCGATATCCTGTATAAGTCAGTGCGTTGGGTTCGGATTCAATGGCGGCAATCAGCCGACGTCGAGCTTGTCCACGGTATCGAACTCGAACTTGATCTCTTTCCAGGTCTCCATGGCGATGGCCAGTTCCGGACTGTGCCGGGCGGCCTCGGTAAGAATGTCGCGAGCCTCTTTTTCGATTTCGCGGCCTTCGTTGCGCGCCTTGACGCTGGCTTCGAGCGCCACACGGTTGGCGGCGGCGCCAGCGGCGTTGCCCCAGGGATGACCCTGAGTACCACCACCGAACTGAAGCATGGAATCGTCGCCGAAGATGGTCACCAGGGCCGGCATGTGCCAGACATGGATACCACCGGATGCCACCGCCATGACGCCTGGCAGCGAACCCCAGTCCTGATCGAAGAACACACCCCGTGAACGGTCTTCCGGAACGAAGGACTCACGCAGCTGGTCAACGAAGCCCAGGGTGGACTGACGGTCGCCTTCCAGCTTGCCGACCACGGTACCGGTGTGCAGATGATCGCCACCGGACAGACGCAGGCACTTGGCCAGGACCCGGAAGTGAATGCCGTGCTTGGGATGACGGTCGATTACTGCATGCATGGCGCGGTGGATATGCAGCAGCATGCCGTTCTTGCGACACCATTTGGCCAGACCGGTATTCGCGGTGAAGCCGCCGGTGAGGAAGTCGTGCATGATGATCGGAGAGCCGACTTCCTTGGCGAATTCGGCACGCTCGTACATCTGCTCCGGATCCGGCGCGGTGACGTTGAGGTAGTGACCCTTCTTCTCGCCGGTTTCCTGCTCGGCCTTCTGGATCGCCTCACCGACGAACTCGAAGCGGTCACGCCAGCGCATGAAAGGCTGCGAGTTGACGTTCTCGTCATCCTTGGTCATGTCCAGGCCGCCGCGCAGACACTCGTAAACGGCACGCCCGTAGTTCTTCGCGGACAGGCCCAGCTTCGGCTTGATGGTGGCGCCCAGCATCGGACGGCCGTACTTGTTGAGACGATCGCGCTCCAGCTGGATGCCGGCCGGCGGACCGCCGCAGGTTTTGATGTAGGCGATCGGGAAGCGGATGTCCTCCAGACGCAGGTGACGCAGCGCCTTGAAGCCGAACACGTTACCCACCAGGGAGGTCAGCACGTTCACAACCGAGCCCTCTTCGAACAGATCGATCGGGTACGCAATGAAGGCGTAGAACGATTCCGGGTCGCCGGGCACGTCTTCGATGCGATAGGCGCGACCCTTGTAGTATTCCAGGTCGGTCAGCAGTTCCGACCACACCGTGCTCCAGGTACCGGTGGAGGATTCTGCCGCCACGGCCGCTGCCACTTCCTCGCGGGGCACGCCCGGTTGACCCGTGCACTTGAAGCAGGCGAGGAGGTCGGTATCCAGCGGAACGTATTCCGGAGTCCAATACATTTCGCGGTATTCTTTTACGCCCGCGTCATAGCTCTTTACACTCATTGATCAACTCCTATTCGGTTGTCGGTTTGCGAGATCTGCTTGTCGTTCGTCTATGGTTCTGAAGCTTAGAGAACCCCTAAACCGCTATCCAATCGATATTACGAGCGACTTCGATATATGATTATCTATGTATTAACTTGTTGAAAAATATATAAAAGAAAATAACCGATCAGTTTTGTGGCTGAATTGATGGGGCGATTTGCCCATCCGGTCTATGTATAGATGGCCTGGCCGGTTGTCCTGGCCAGAGCGGAATCAAGCCTCACCCGTCAGCACTGAACTTCACCAGCCGGGTCACTTGAATGTCGGAGATGAACACCACCCCGGAGTGTTCGCTGTAGAACGGGGCCAGACCCTGCAGCAACGGGTTCACCAGCTCACCGGGGACCGCGGCGATGATCATGATCAGGACATCATCCTCGTTGAACATGAGGTGTCCCTCGTGAAATCCGTGGCTGCCCTTGCCGGACAGATTGTTGATGATGGTGTAGCCCTTGACTCCGGCGCGATCGAGCAGATCCGTGGCGAAACTGCGGTGCTCACCGCCGAGGATGATTTCGAGTTTTTTCAGGGGACTGAATTTCAGGTTTTTCATGATGCGATCAATGCCTCTTGAGTATTTTGAAGGGCCGGTCTCTGCACCCATTCGCCTTCGTCATAGATATGTGTCCGGGTGGTTTGCGGATCGATCACCACCAGGCGGATCCAACCGTTTCGCACCAGCCGTTTGACCGCCACGACGCTGTCGATCGCCGCCTGTGCCTGCTCGAACGGTGCTTCGATCACGGTGATCAGACGCAACGGTTCGTGGTACGGCCGGCCTTTGTCGAGCACGGTTTGCGCCGGCAGCCCGGTACGCAGGTCACTGAGATTTCCGGTCATCACTCCGAAGCGTCCGGCCACGTTGTGATACACCTTGCTGCCGCTGCCGAACCGTTCGTTGTCGACTGCGGAAAAGTAGTGCTCCATGTTGATCCATTGGCCCACCACCAGGGGACCGGTGAGGATGTTCTCCAGCAGGCGCCGCTTCGGATCGACCCGGTAGTCGTAGGAGTGCAGGAATGCGCGCCCGTCCAGGGCCATCGAGCGGCTCAGGGATCGCCGCCCGATGATGAAGTAGGCGTTGCGCGACAAGCCCCATTCAGGACGCACCTGGGACCAGTCCAGGGAATTGCGCCGTGCGGCCAGGAAGGCTGACGCGGGATCGAGTCGCGCGGCATCGATCTGCAGCGATGGCAGTCGTTCCTGGGCGCACAGGCGGGCCGCGGAGGTGAGGCCGTTACGCAACCGGTCCAGGTAGACCAGGTGTGAGGTCGGCAGCAGTTCCAGGTCGTGCAGGGTGATCTCATCGGTGGTGGTGTTGTGCAATGCAGGGATGAACCAGGCATCGTCCGGGATCCGGATACCGTGCTCCGCCAGGCGCCGGCGGACCGAGGCCTTGTTGGCCATCTGTGCCAGCAGGCGGGCATTCACCAGACCGTGGTTACCACCGCAGGCCCCGCAGTCCAGGGCCGACTCGTAGGGGTTGTTTTCCGAACTGCTGCCATGTCCGACCAGCAGGACGAAGCGTGAGAATTCCTCTGTCAGACCGATCGAGCTCAACGCCTGGCGGACGAATCCAACCTGTTCCTCCTGGCTGTAGCCAATGCGCGCCAGTTGTTCCAGCTGCATCCGCGCAAAGGGGGTATTGATGCGGTACGCGGTCCTGAGTCGCAGCACGAATTTCGTCAGCTTCGCGTCGTCCAGATTCATGTCTGCCGCCAGACCCGGATCCCAGTCCGCATTGCCGAGTGCGGCCTCGCGCAGCTCCTTGACCATGTCATCGGTGATCGCTTCCGGCGCCATTCCCAGCTCCTGTTCCGCCGCTTCCACGATCACCGCCCGCTGCACCGCGCGTACGATGGAGTCCGCCTGCTCGCGGCTCAGCTTATCGAGCAGCAGGTGAGTGTTCGGTTTGTGGGTGTGCAGATGTTTGCGCCAGTGGTTGTAGATGTCCGGCGCCACGGTTTTGCCGATCATGTCGAAGCCGAACAGCAGACCGATGGCCTCCACCGTGACAAAGGGCGACAACACCGACTCCTTGAGTTTGTGCATGGCGCGCTCGAGGGTGGTGACTGCGGCTTCGTCCGTGCGCACCGAGGAGGACATCTCCAGGACCAGGTTTTTCGGCGTCAACAGCACCGGGCAGAGATGCATTTCGCTGCCCTTGCCCAGTTCCATCAGGCTGACCGGAACGCCAAAGAAACCCGCGATGCCGTAGGTCTGGTAGTCCCCGACACTCTCGAGATGCCTGCGGATGCGTTCGGAGCGGGTATCGATACAGAATGCCGCCTGAACGAAGGGACGTTTCTCCCGGGGTTCCGCGGCATCGAGACTGATCCCATCGAGCAGTTGGTCCAGGGCACGGCTCTCCATGGCGCGCAGCCAGAGCATCCCTTCGCCGGCTTCCAGGTCCGTCAACGCCTGAATCAACCTTGCCAGGCCAGCTGCGTCCAACCGCTTGAAACCGTCCTGCTGACCGGACTTGCCTGCGAGTTCACTCAAGGCATGCGCCAGGCGCTGTGCCTGATCGCTCTGGCGGGCATGCAGGTAGTCATGGAAGGTTTTCTGGATGGCTTGTGCGTGACCGGTCGAGAGACAGCTATCGACCCGCTGAACCATAGAAGGCAGTACCTGGCCAGTGTAAAACTCCGAGCGCAGATAGGTCTCCTCCGGCCGGGACTCGATCAGTTGCTCCACTGCTCGCGCGGTGTTTGGCCGTTGTCCGTTTGCATGCTGCCTGATCAGCATCCAGGCCAGGGTCAGGCGTATCGCCAGCAGATCCACCAGGTCACCCGGATAGCGATCCGCCCAGTAATAGCGGCTGCTGTTGGAGCGCCAGCGGATATAACCGGACCATCCGTGCAGGTGTACGATCTCACGGGTGAAATAGTCGACCCACTGTTCCTCCGGAACTTCCAATGCACGCATGACATGGTCGATGACCTGTTCGGGGATCAATCCACGCGCAGGGGACGGCTGGCTGGATTCGATCTGTTTCAGGAGTGCCTGTACCGGTCCGCCAGCCACTTTGCGCCAGGCGTTGAAAAATCCCTCCTGGCGGTCAGGCATGACCCACACGGACTGGCCTTCATCAAAGAAATCCAGACAGGCGCGGATCACCAGTTCGTCCAGTTCCTCACCGATACTCGTCCCATACAGGGCATCCAGGGACTCATACAGTGGCCGGCCTTTGAGCAGTTCGCTGCGGAGTTGTGGAATAACCTGGCTGGATAAGGCATCCGTGCTGATATTCACGGGCTGCCCCTGTAGCGCGGCATATACCTGTTCAGGTTGCGGGGGCATGTGAAGCGGGATTAGAGGCTCCTCCGTTGCTTGCAGCAGTGTCAGAGCCCAGCTGGCCAGGTCTATGCCAGGCAGGGGTTCCCTGGAGCAGGCGAATGACTGTAACTGGGAAATCAGCGCCGCCTTGTCCAGGCGAGCGTCGCTGAGGTAGGCCTGATACTGGGAGCGAGGCAGGAACGGTCTGGCGTGGAACAGCTTCGCGCCTTTGTCGACCGCTTCCGCGAAGGGCAGGTGTTCCAGACCATGCAGCGGGTTGTGATGGATGAAGGAGCGCATGGGCCAGAAAAAGGGTACCGGTTCCCCGGCCACGTAGATCATGGCGCGTATACGCAGATGTTGTCCCATCGCTGGACTCATAACAGAACCCCTCCCATGTTGATGCCGATCAGGAGCAACCCCACGAACCCGGCCGAGTAGACCCAGGTCGCGGTCATGCTCAGGTCCTGAAGACCGTTTCTCACCGGGGAGCCCACGACAATGCCCTGCAGCAGGCGTATTCCGGACCAGGTCCAGAGCAGCCAGATCAGAACCAGTCCCAATGCGAACAAGGGTGATAGCGCGGCCGGGTTCAACAGGGTGGCCAGGAGGCTGAAGAAATTGGGAAACAGGGGTGTGGCAACCGCCGCCAGCACGGCGACCACGAATAACCCGGCGAAACGTGGTGCGGCGATCGCCATGCCACCGCCGAGCGCGGTATGCGCCGCCCCCAGTCGTTGTTCGAGGAAACCGGTCAAAAGCGCGGTAAACGCCAGTGGCAGACTGAAACCCAGGGCCAGCAGGTGATGCAGGCCGGGTTCAACCACGCCGATCCACAGCAGCGCCCAGGCCGAGGTGGCGATGTAACCGATCCACAGGCCGACTTCCCGCAGGGCAATCGCCCGGTAGGCATAGAAGGCGGCGCTCAACAGGGCCCAACCCGCAAACCAGTCCGGTACTGGGTCTGCGGCCTGGGATAGTAGGAGCACGCCAATTTGCGGCCAGGCCAGCAACAGCAGCACCCGCAACCAGGGATGACGCAATCGCGCAAACATCTGGTTGAACAGCATGCTGAGGGGAAACAGGGGGAGGAACAGCCCGGCGATCAGGTACAGAGTCAGGGACATATCAGTGCCACCTCATGATTGTGTTCACCCGGTTGGCCCCGGTGATCAGCTGCCGGGACAGCCAGACATAGGCATCGGATACATAGAGTTCCCGGGAGATCGCCCGGTAGAAGCGCCGGCGCAGTTCGTGGTACCAGCTGCGCTCAGTCAGGCGCTGCTGTTCCGCGTAGTAGGTGAACAGCCAGCCGAGCACGATCACTCCGGTGACCAGTACCACCAGCAGGTCGAAAAAGATCAGGTCGATACCGGCCGCTTCATAGATGCGGGCGCGGAACGCCGGGTCGGGGTAGAGGAACAGGTCAAAGGCATGCGCGATCAGGGTATAGCCGAGCACCACCACGGTGAAGGAGACCAGGATCAGGGTGAACAGGCGGGTAAGATTCTCAGTGCGCATGCGATGCGTGGCGAAGATCAGTTGCGCGCCGGTGATCCAGCCGAAGAACAGCAGCACGACCGCACCCTGTTTCTCGAAAAACGCCTGTTCAACCAGGTAGTGGGCAAGAAACAGTATGATCCCGGGTACCGCCAGGGTGATGGCCGCCATCAACAGCCAGGGTCGGCGTTGGCGTGCCGGCTTGCGCTCGACCACGAAGGTGTAGAGATCCTCCTTGGGTACCCCATCGTCCTTGCGCGCCTCGCCGATGATGCCCCCCGCACTCAGGAACAGGGTGCCCTTGAACAGACCGTGCGCAATCAGATGATAAACCGCGAGTGAAAACGCACCGACACCGCACTCCATGATCATGAAACCCATTTGACCCATGGTGGAATAGCCCAGGGCCTTTTTG
The DNA here is from genome assembly GCA_040506775.1 of Candidatus Thiodiazotropha sp. Taxonomy (GTDB): domain Bacteria; phylum Pseudomonadota; class Gammaproteobacteria; order Chromatiales; family Chromatiaceae; genus Thiodiazotropha. Next base: position 99,718 of record JBEVWC010000013.1, on the reverse strand, counting down.
ACGTCATGCTGGGTGAGCATCAATACCGAACCGATGATCGCGGTCACCAGTCCCACCACGAACACAGCGTGCAGCACATCACCGGATTCGACGAACAGCGGGGCAAAGCGATTGATCAGGAAGCCCCCCGAGTTGACGATTCCGGCATGCATCAGCGCGGATACCGGGGTGGGTCCGCTCATGGTGTATGGCAACCAGGTATGGGCAAAGAATTGTGCGGAGCGGATGAAGGCGGAGAGGGCGACAAGCCCTGCAGTCAGATCCGGCAGGGACATGCCCAGGTAGGTCTTTGCGGATGTGTCGGTCGAGAGTGCTTGAAAGATCTCTGACAGCGACCAGGTACCGTAGGCGTTGTAGAGCAGCACTGCCGCCAAAACCAGGGGCAGATCTCCGATGCGATGGGTAAACAGGGTCCAGAAGCCAAACCGGTAGGCTGATGGGCTGCGGGTATCCTGGCCGAGCAACAGGTAGAGAAGCACACCGATCAGGTGCCACGCGATCATCAGAGTGATCAGGTCCCCCGCGGCGACCAGAATCAACAGGTTGGCGGTCATCAGACCGAGCAGTACAAAGAAGCGTGCATATCCCGCTTCCTCGGCCATGTATCGTCGCGAGTACAGATGCACGATCAGGCTGATGCCGGAAACCAGGAGTCCCATGACCGCACTGAGTGGATCGTACAACAGATGACCCCAGGTTTGACCCAGGATGATTTCGTGTGTGCCCGGTTTGCTGATCGCATGCCAGAGCAGTACTGCGGCAACCACGAAGGTTGCTGTCAGACCGGTGATGCTGATGCGTGCGACGTTTCGGCCCAGACGGTTGGCAAGCAAATGGGTCAGCAGCGCTGTCATCAATGGCAGGGCAATCACTGCCAGTATCAAGCGTTCCATATTTGTTCTCACCTCACGACTGTGGCTGTCACACTGCACAGTGCCTGCGCTCGCTGCGAAAGGCCCGGTCAGCGTCTGACCGTTCTATGCAAGATCCGGTTTTTACCGGCAGGGTTTCAGTCTTACGGAGATGAGGACTAAAAAAAATTCGATAGTTTTAATGGGAAGGATAGATAAAAGACTATGAGGACGCGTTGCAGCGCAGGCGAAGGCAAATCTATTACCCTCTAAAATGGCAGGCATTGTTTGACGCCTGAATCCTCAAATACACTGCGAAATTGTGGTATTCAGGCTTGATACATAGCTTATCGTAGATGAGTCGTATCAAAATCTTCACTTATCTAAAATGTCTGCCAGAGGTTAATCTTCAAGCATGCATTGATGTGGTTGGATTTTCCGTTCACGCCCTGTGACCAAACCGACAGAAGGTACCACAGGATTGTAAAACTGCAACCTAGAGTGAATCATCGATGAGTGTCGGTGTTTGCATAGAGCATAGACTGAGGTCAATGTTGATGCAGACGAATTGCAATTTTCGTTTTGCGAATCACAGGATTATCTTCGCTACACTTGGTCACGCGCCAGAACATGCCCGGCGATCCATTTGTCACGAGGTAATCAAATGCACAACAGCAATCGGAAATTCGCAGACCTGCAGAACATCGGCACTCACAGAATTTTCAACCAGATCGAGAAGTGTTTACGTGTCGGCTGCGTCGTGCGTATCCAGTACACCTCATCGGTGGCGCCGCGCTTCTCCCCATGGCAGGACTGGTGTCAGTCATGCATGTACGATGGGCAGCCAGAGCGGGTTTTCGATGAGATCGAGCGTTGCCGAGAGGCCAATTGCGATCAGTTCATCAGACTGGTGATGGAGGATTTCAGCTGTCACAGCAGCTTTGCATTCGTGGTTCACAATCCTATCGCCGCGGTTGCCTGACCAAGTGGTGTGATCGTCCGGATTTTCAGCCGGTTCAGCGATCGTCAGAGACACGCTTTGGCAGGCCGATGGTGGCATTGGATCCATCAGTCTGGCAACGCGGGTTGCAGTAGACGCTCAATCGTTGACAGGGGCAAGAGGTCGGATGATCAAACTCAGGACATATGTCTATATCGATTCGTTGCAGCCGCAACTCGCTGCCTATGTGGCAACGGCTTCGCAAGGATTTCTTCCCGTGCCTGGAGATGCCTGCCTTTGGGTGGAGGTATCACCGGGTATGGCTGTGCACCGTCTTACAGACAGTGCGCTCAAGGCCACCCGGGTGCATCTCGCCCAGCAGGTGGTAGAACGCTCCTACGGTTCCGTGGTGCTGCACCGACGCGATCAGAGCGATGTGCTCGAGGCCGGACGCGTCATCCTCAACAGCATGGGAGCGGGTCCCCAGGATCGTGAAACCTGCCGCATCGCCTGGCAGGAGATCATCCGCGGCATGACCCCGGATCATGCGGTTCTGATCAATCGCCAGGATCGCCGCGGTTCGATGATCCTGCCCGGACAAAGCATGTTCATCCTCGAGACCGAGCCCGCCGGTTACATCATCTACGCCGCCAACCAGGCCGAGAAGGCGGCCAACATCACCCTGATCGACTGTCGTGCCGTGGGCGCGTTCGGGCGGCTGATCATCTCCGGGAAAGAGGGCGATGTGGACGAGGCGGCCGCTGCCGCGATACATGCTGTACAAAATCCATCCTGGACCTGACAGGCTGTTGAAATGCTACTCAGACGGCACGATCCTGCGTTGAAAACTCCCTTAAAATGCTCATTTACTCCAGTAAACTGCGCTTTTTCGGCGGTTTTCGTCTTGTCTCGCACTCGTCTGAGCGCATTTCAACAGCCTGCTGGACGGAGCTGAATCATGCATCGACAGGAACTCCTCAAACTGCTCGACAACCACCGCACCAGTTTCATGGAGGAGGCCGCTTACATGGACAAGGCCCGGGCCTTCATCATGGCCCATGAAGACTGTTTTCACTGCGACCTGTGGCCCGCCCATGTCACCGGATCCGTTTGGGTGGTCAATCCGGCCCGGGACCATGTGCTGCTGCTGCATCATCGTAAGCATGATCAGTGGTTCCAGCCCGGGGGGCATGCCGACGGGGATTCCGACATCCTGAGGGTGGCGCTGCGGGAAACCTCTGAGGAAACCGGTCTGGACCCTTCCCATATCCGCCTCGTCGACGCAAAGCTGTTCGATGTGGATATCCACCGGATTCCCGCCAGTGTCCGGGGTCCGGAACATGAACATATCGATTGCCGTTTTCTGGTCGAAATGGATGATGACATCGAGATTCCCGGCAACAACGAGTCGCACCAGGTGCTGTGGGTACCACTCTGGCAGGTCGCCCAATACAACCGCAACCGCTCCACCCACCGCATGCTGGAGAAGACCCGACGTATGCGCCTGACAGGTGCGCCCCGCTCACTGATCAACGCTCATCAGGTAGTGGCGCCTGCCTGAAGCGGGGTTAATCGTTCCATCTTCGAACCAGGAACCTATCCAAACACGTCCCATCCAAGATAGAGTGAGTCTTGTCTTACTCGTTCAAAGGGGTCTCCTATGAGCTGGCTGGATGAATCGGACAGTGCCGGTGGCGGTGGACTGCCATCCACTTGGCAGGACAGTATCTTCAGACAACGTGCTGAACTGGCGGAACTTTTACACCAGCCTCTGGCTCAGTTGGCGGAGCGCTGTGTGGAAAACTGGGGCACCCGGGAGACCCTCAACAACCTGCTGGGCGAGCACTTTGCCAGCATTCCCCACTGCGCCTGTCTCTACTGTCTGAGCCGGGACGGTATGCAGATCAGCGACAATGTGGTGGCCGGGGGGATCGCGCCCGAGCACTTCGGACGCGACCGTTCCCAGAGACCCTACATGCAGGAAGCCATGCCGGGCTGGGGCTTTCTGCTTTCGGATGCCTATATCGGTCTGATGAACCATCGGCCTTCACTCACCGCACTGCAGGTGGTGAGGAACCTGAACGGCGATCTGCTTGGGTATCTGGGCGCGGATTTTGACCTGCGGGACCTGCCGGTCACCTCGGAGCTGTATGTGGAGCCGGGCAACTGGCGCCAGGTGAAGGGCGATCCCGCGATACGCGGCCAGCTGTTCCAACAATGCCGAGTGGAAAGCCCGCTGGACCGCAACCTGGAACCGGCGCTGGCGATCCTCGAAGAATTGATGACCCAAAGGGATGTGTTTCAGTGCCAGATCCATTTTTCCAGCAGCCAGGTCATTCTCTGGACCGTGGCGGATCCCTACCGCTACCGCATTCTGGATCATGAGGCCCTGAGCGACCCGGATATCTGTCTGGCTTACCCGCCACGACCCTATGATGCCCATGCGCTGATGCCTCAGCAGGTGGTGCCTGAAGTATTGGCGACCCTGAAGGCCCTGCGAACCGTGGATGAGAACATCTACCTGCGGGTGTCATCGATCAACCTGTTCAATGGCATGGTCAGCCTGACCTTTTCCTGTGACGGCTCCCACTACATGCGCTATGACGAGTTCCTGAACAAGAATATGGCCTTCTGGTTCGGTGTCGGCGGTTAACCGGCTGGGTGCGCGCGCAGAAAAAAGTACGGCGTCGGACTGTGGAGGGAACGATCCTGCGGTTGATGCCATTTCACCAAGCGCGGTTGGCCGCTGCAATTTGAAACTGTTATCTTGAGACCGGCAGTCGGTTCGAGACAGGTTGCTCAGCATCTGCGTCATACCCGCAAATGATCCAGGGCAGTGTGAGTCATCCCGGTTTGCCGATGCGGCATAGACAAAGGACAGGTCAGAGTCAGGAGTTCAGATGCTCGATCGCACGGAGTTTCTCAAGGTTATTCAAGCAACGCCCCTGGTGTCCATCGATCTGATTGTGCGCAACCCCCGGGACGAGGTGTTACTGGGAGAACGCAACAACGCCCCGGCAAAGGGCTATTGGTTCGTGCCCGGTGGACGGATTCTCAAGTCAGAGTCCCTGGAGCAGGCATTTGCCCGCATCGCCCACGCTGAATTGGGAGAGCCCTTGAAGATTGAAAGTGCCCGCTTGATCGGTGTCTTTGAACATCACTACCCGGATAATGTGGCCAATGATGCGTTTGGCACCCACTACATTGTCATCGGTATGCAATTACAGGTAAAGCGGGCACTCACTGAGATGCCCTGTCAGCAACATGCCCAGTACCAGTGGATGACCGTGGACACACTGTTAAAGGATTCCCGGGTGCATCAGAATACCAAGGACTACTTTCTCTCTTCCCGAGGCTTACGTGCCTGAATCCGCAAGATCCTTGATCGATCGTATGACCGCGTTGTTTCCCCTGTGGGCGCTGCTGCTATCCTTCATTGCCTACCTGCAGCCCGGGCTGTTCGTGGTCCTCAAGCCGGCCATTCTGCCTCTGCTGGGTATTGTCATGTTCGGCATGGGTATGACCCTGACCTGGGATCACTTCCGTGCGGTCCTGCAACGTCCGGCCGTGGTCGCGCTCGGGGTGGCCCTGCAATATCTGGTGATGCCTCTCGCCGCCTGGTTGATTGCCGAGGGTCTGGGTCTGCCGCCTGCCCTGATGGCGGGGCTGGTGCTGGTGGGGGCCTGTCCCGGGGGCACCGCTTCCAATGTGGTCTGTTTCCTGGCAAAGGGGGATGTGGCCCTGTCGATCACCCTGACAACGGTATCGACCCTTCTGGCCATCGTTATGACACCGCTGCTCACCGATCTCTATGTGGGTCAGAAGGTGCCGGTACCGGTGCAGAGCATGCTCTGGTCGATCTTCAAGATCGTGCTGCTGCCGGTCACCCTGGGGGTTGTGGTCAACAGCCTGGCCGGTGCGCGCCTGGCTCGTTTCAAGCCGGTGTTTCCGCTGATTTCGGTGCTGGCCATCGTGCTGATCATCGCCATCATCGTGGCTCTGAACCACTCCAACCTGGGCAGCCTCGGCATCGCGGTAGCTGCTGCAGTGGTTCTGCACAACAGCCTGGGTCTGCTGCTGGGCTACTGGATCCCCCGGGGGCTGGGTCTCTCCGAACAGCTGTGCCGAACCCTGGCCATCGAGGTCGGGATGCAGAACTCCGGGCTGGGGGTTGCCCTGGCGGTGAAGTATTTCTCAGTGGCGGCGGCATTGCCGGGCGCCATCTTTTCGATCTGGCACAACCTGTCTGGATCGATGCTGGCGGGATACTGGTCCCGGCGATCGCGCTGAACGAGCCATATAACGGAGCCTGGTGAACCCTGCGGTCAGTTATTCTGTTACTGTTCCTCGTTCCCACGCTCTGCGTGGGAATGCCTATTGATGTCACGCTGCATTACCCAAATCTGTTAGGCATGTGCAAGCCCGGGTCTGCATTCCCACGCGGAGCGTGGGAACGAGATAAAAACGTACGGCGCCCGACTCTCACGCCCTTGCGGGGACCGCTGCGATGCCCACAAAAACCGGCGGGGTTGGAACTCGCTACGCTCAAACAGCCAGCGCCGGGATTCCGGAGGGTTGTTCCCGGGTTCCGCTTCGCTGCACCCGGGCTACGGATACACGGGAAACTCAAGGAGAGCGAGTGTCACCCGTAGCCCGGGTGAAACGAAGTGGAACCCGGGATCCGGCAGAATGCGAAGCACTGCGGGATCATACAAAACCTTCCAGACGTATCCCTTCGCTCTGAGTACAGGGATCCAGACAGCTTCTAGCGGGCTACTGGTCTCTGCGATCGCGCTGAGCGTTCATTCTATGGAGCCAGGTGATCTCTGCGGTCAGTTATCCTTCTGTCCATCCATCCCTGAAGGATGGCAGGCAATAAGCTGTGTTGATCTCATCGGGTGAGGCGTTGCATCCGCTGTATTGAAGCACCACCTTTTTGCCTTGTAGTCTGTGCTTCAGTTTGAGAGCCGCCATGAGGGTGGCGGCCCCTGCACCTTCCAGGAAATCGTGTGTGTAGTATCCTGCCAGGGCGATACCCTGGTAGATCTCCTGTTCCGACAATACAACGAAGTCCTCGAGATTGTCTTTGTAGATTTCGAACGGGAGTTCATACCCAATACCGGTGGCGAATCCACCGGCAAAGCTGGTGTTCGGTGCTGAGACTATGTTCCCTGCTTTCCAGGATTGAAATGCGGCACTCGATGCGGCTGCCTGAACGGCGAATACCTGAATGCCGGGATTGATTGCCTTGAGCACGGTGATCGCAGCGGCGGCTTCACTTCCCGCGCCTATGGGCAGAATCACCGCATCCAGGTCCGGGAGCGCCTCGATGATTTCAAGAAATTCGGTTCCCACACCATTGATGATATGCGGTTCATTGGCGGGGTGGGCGAAATAGAGGTTTTGTTGCTCGGACAACTCGGCGACAACCTGGGAAGCCTCTTCGAAATTGCTCCCGGCTTCGATCAGTCTGGCCCCGGTTGATTCGATATTTCTGTTTTTTGCCGGGTTGTTGTTGAGCGGTACGACTACGGTCGCATCGATGCCCAGCCAGGCTGCGGATTGCGCAATGGAGACGCCGTGATTGCCGGTCGAAAACGTCATTACGCCGGGTATGCCGACATCCTTCAAGTGGTGCATCAGATTGATACCGCCGCGGATCTTGAATGAGCCGGTCGGATTGTGGTTTTCGTGCTTGATATGGATTTCAGCACCAATCAGCGACGATAGATTTTTGTAGTGTGTCAGCGGCGTTTGCTGCAGATGGGCCGCGACAACCTGTCTTGCTTTGATAACCTCTTTGAGAGAAATAGGCGCTGACTTGGGATCCTTCATGACAACCGGGATTGGTAATCCTCAAAACCGAAACGTCGCACCACCTCGAGGTCACCGTTCTCATGCTGAATGGCGATCGCAGGATGTGCGACCCCATTGAACATCGTCGTCTTGACCATGGTGTAGTGGATCATGTCCTCGAAGATCACTTGGTCACCGATCTGCAGAGGTTGATCGAAGGCGTAGTCGCCGATGATGTCGCCGGCCAGACAGGTCATGCCACCGAGCCGGTAGGTATGCGGTTTGGCCCCCGGATGGTCCGCGCCGCGAACCTCCGGGCGGTAGGGCATCTCCAGCACATCCGGCATGTGGGCGGTGGCGGAGGTGTCGAGGATGGCGATGTCGAGACCGCCGCGATGAATCAGATCGAGTACGCTGGATACCAGGGGGCCGGTGCGCCAGGCGATGGCGGAGCCGGGTTCCAGGATAACTTCCAGATGGGGATGGCGCTGACGGAATTCGCTGAGCACGCGGATCAGCTTCTCAACGTCGTAGCCGGCCCGGGTCATCAGGTGACCACCCCCCAGGTTGCACCACTTCATCTGCGGCAACAGGTGGCCGAAGCGCTCCTCCACCGCCTGGATCAGACGTTCCGTGGAATCCGCGCCGCATTCGCACAGGGCGTGGACATGCAGGCCTTCGATGCCCTCGGGGACCCCGTCGAGGAGTTCCTCCCGGGGGATGCCCAGGCGGGACTGTTCACCGCTCGGGTTGTACAGCGCGGTTTCCACTTCATCCACCCGGGGATTGACCCGCAAGCCGCAGGAGATGCCGGAAGCCAGGGCTTGTTCACCGAGGCGTTGCCACTGGCTCAGTGAGTTGAAGGAGATGCGGTCGGAGAGGGCGATCAGATCGGCAAACTCCGCATCCGTATAGGCCGGGGCATACAGGTGCACGTGTCCGCCAAACCGCTCCCGGGCCAGGCGCGCCTCGTTATAGGAACTGGCGGAACAGCCCGACAGGTATTCGCGTACGATCGGGAAACTCGACCACATGGCGAATCCCTTCAGGGCCAGAATGATGGTGCAGCCGCTGGCTTTCTGCACCCGGTCGATCAGTGCCAGATTGGCGCGCAGTTTCGCCGCCTCCAGCACATAGCAGGGAGACGGTGCGGCGTTCAGGCCGGTCATGTTTCGGGCAGACTGTCGACGTCGATATCACAGGCGATATCGTGCCAGGGCAGACCGTAACGGTTGAGAGCCTCCATGAACGGATCGGGATCGAACTGCTCCATGTTCCACACGCCGGGCTGTTTCCACTGGCCTTCGAGCATCATCTTGGCGCCGATCATGGCCGGCACACCGGTTGTGTAGGAGACGCCCTGGGCGCAGGTCTCCTTGAAGCACTCCTCGTGGTCGCAGACATTGTAGATGTAGCGCGAGACCGGTTTACCGTCCTTGACGCCATGCGCGATGATGCCGATGTTGGTCTTGCCCTTGGTGCGCGGACCCAGGCTCGCCGGGTCGGGCAGCAGCGCCTTGAGGAACTGCAGAGGCACGATCTGCTGGCCCTGGAATTCCATCGGCTCAATGCTGTCGAGGCCCAGGTTCTGGATCACTTCGAGATGCTTCAGATAGCTCTCGCCGAAGGTCATCCAGAAGCGCCAGCGCTTCACCTCGGGCAGGTGCTTGCTGAGCGACTCCATCTCTTCGTGGTAGAGCAGGAACATCTTCTTCGGCCCGACCTCAGGGAAGTCGAAGACCCGGGAGATCTCCATCGGCTTGGTGGTGACCCAGTCGCCGTTCTCCCAGTAGCGTCCGTTGGCGGTCACTTCGCGGATGTTGATCTCCGGGTTGAAGTTGGTGGCGAAGGCGTAGCCGTGGTCGCCCGCGTTGCAGTCGAGGATGTCGACGGTATCGATGCGGTCGAAATGGTGCTTCTTGGCGTAGGCGGTGAAAACATTGGTCACACCGGGGTCGAAGCCGGAGCCGAGCAGCGCCATCAGTCCGGCCTCCTTGAATTTGTCCTGGTAGGCCCACTGCCACTTGTATTCGAACTTGGCCTCGTCCGGCGGCTCGTAGTTGGCGGTGTCGAGGTAGTCGATGCCGGTGGCCAGACAGGCGTCCATGATGGTCAGATCCTGATAGGGCAGGGCCACATTGATCACCATCTTCGGCTCGATCTTCTTGATCAGCGCTACCAGTTCGTCCACGTTGTCCGCGTCGACCTGGGCGGTTTTCACCTTGCCACCGCCGATCTCGGAGGCGATCTGATCGCACTTGGAGAGGGTCCGGCTGGCCAGCCAGATATCACTGAAGGTCTCGGGCAGTTGTGCGCATTTGTGGGTGACCACACGGCCGACGCCACCGGCGCCGATGATCAAAACTCGACTCATTGGCATTTACTCTGATAAGGAGAACAAAACCGAAATTCTAGACAAATCGGCCCCGGCTTGTCTTCTGGTTTTTTTTGAACGATTTATGACGCGGTCGCTCGGTCGGATGAGCGTTTCAGTCTTGGATCGATCGATTCCGGGTGGAATCCAGGATTTGGCGAATGAGTAGAGGTGTGAAACGAACTGAAACCCGGGAATTACGTCTTCGCTCCCACGCTCTGCGTGGGAATGCCTATCGATATCGCGTCGCATTGCCCAAGCCGGTCAGGCGTGCTCAGGTCCGGTCTGCATTCCCACGCGGAGCGTGGGAACGAGAGAGACATTTTCCAGCTAATATCCCTCTTCCTCTCGCGGGAGAGGGCAGGGAAAAGGGGGGTATATCAATGGGTCGGCTTGTTGCCAGTCGTTGTTTTTCTCGTTGCGTGTATCGCCGGTTTCGCCCTCCTGGGCGAGTCACTTTTCTTTTTTCGCCAAAAGAAAAGTAACGTAGCCCGGGTGCAGCGAAGCGGAACCCGGGAACAACCCTCCGGAGTTCCGGAGTTGACTGTATCTCGTTCCCATGCTCTGCGTGGGAATGCCTACCGATATCACGCCGCATTGCCCGAGCCGGTCAGGTTTGCCCAAGTCCGGTCTGCATTCCCACGCGGAGCGTGGGAACGAGAGAACTACGCAACACTCTCCAGGTAATCTTCCTCTCCCCTCGCGGAAGAGGGCTAGGGAGAGGGTGCATCAAGGTTCGCATACTCCCGTCATAACACGTCCGTCTTGGTCAATCGGCAGTTCGATCCAACCTGCCACCAGGCACCCATCCTTCTCGAAAGGCGATATTTCTGGAAACGTGTCAGTGAGCACTGCTATGACGTCTGCTTTGGGCATACCATCTACCAAGTAACGGGATAATTTCTGATAAGCCAGCAAGCTGTTTTCCTGTTCATATCCAAGCTGTTGCTGGTATTTTTCCGTAACAGCAAGATCGATGGCCGCGTAAATCCAGGCGCCATTCGAAACCACAAGAAGTACGCCTAATGCTATTCCCAACACCTTACTCATGACCGATCCTACAGCGGGTTCGCAATCTCCAACAAATTGTTATCGGGATCCCTAAGATAGATCGAAAGGATCGGTCCGTTCGCACCCGTGCGCTCGACGGGACCTTCACAAACCGAAACTCCGCAGCCGTGCAGATGAGACTGGACTTGGACGAGGGGCAGGTCGGTGAGGAAGCAGAGATCCGCGGAACCCGGTGTCGGCTGGGCCGCCTTGGGTTCGAATTCCCGGCCGAAGACATGCAGGTTGATTTTCTGCTGGCCGAATTTCAGCGCCTTGCGTCCGCCCGCGAAGGTGATGACCTCCATCCCCAGTACCCGGCTGTAGAAATCGCAGCTGACTTCGAGGTCCCGTACCGTGAGTACCAGATGGTCGAGTTGCTGCAATCGCATGGGTTTACCCTGAATCAGTAGGGACTGTCGTCCCCATCCTCCCGGGGTCTGGGTCCAAAGTCGGCTTCGAGACGCTGCTCGATCAGATCGCGGATACGGTGCTCGAGGGTGGTGTCGAGTTCCTTGTGCAGGGTTCTGGCCACCCGGTGGCTGGCCTCCTCGATGGCCCGGTCGAGAGCCTTGGAAACCATCAGCCAGAGGTCCTCATGGAGTTGCCGGGCAATGTCGTCACGCATCGCCAGCAGCACCTCGTCATACTCCGGTATGCCGCTGGAGGCGGCCTCCAGGTCGTTTTCCTCGAAGCTGATGAATTCGGATGCGAGCTCCTCTTCGGTGACCACATCCTGAAGCAGCGGAACCGACGGTTCCTCGGGATCCGGATTGTATTCGTCGTGGTTCATTCAGGTGATATCGTGTTTGTTCAGTGGGTAGCCCCGGTCGCGGTAGAAGCGGAACCGCTCCCGTCCGGCATCGACCACCCGGGGTTCCTGGTCGATGATCTCCGCGACCCGTTCGAAACGGCTGAAAAAGTTCGGCACTTCCAGGCTGAGGTTGATCAACACATCGTTCTCACTGCCCACATCGGCCTGGTCGGTGATCAGCACCGGTGTGGTGGCCGGGTCGAACGCCCCGGCCGTGGCATGGGGGATGAAACTGGGTTGGCGAAAGGTCCACAGCAGGCGGTCCATGTGGCGGGTCTCTTCCTCCGAACCGGTGTGAATCAGCACCCGACGTCCCTGATGATAGATCTTTTCACACAACCGGCAGGCCAGGGAGAAGCGGTTGTTCCGCGAACCCTCAGTGAGTACGTAGAAGTCGACCTGCGTCATGCCCCGGTTCCCGTTCCGATCACTGTCCGCAGCGACCCATGAGGAAGCGGGTCAACAGGGGTACCGGGCGGGCCGTTGCGCCCTTGGCGGCACCGGACTTCCAGGCAGTACCGGCGATGTCCAGGTGGGCCCATTTGAATTTTTTCGTATAGCGGGAGAGGAAGCAGGCCGCGGTGATGGTGCCGGCGCCCTTGCCGCCAATGTTCGCCATGTCGGCGAAGTTGCTGTCGAGCTGTTCCTGGTACTCGTCCCAGAGGGGCAGTTGCCAGGCCCGGTCACCGGTCTCGCTGCCCGCCTTGAGCAGTTCATCGGCCAGGGGCTGGTGGTTGGCCATCAGCCCGGATGCCTGGTCGCCCAGGGCCACGATACAGGCCCCGGTGAGGGTCGCGATGTCGATCACCGTGGCCGGGTTGAAACGCTCGCTGTAGGTCAGGGCGTCGCACAGGATCAGGCGACCCTCCGCGTCGGTGTTGAGCACTTCGATGGTCTGGCCTGACATGCTTGTGACCACGTCACCCGGCTTGTTGGCGTCCCCGTCCGGGAGGTTTTCGGAACTGGGCACCACCCCGATCAGATTGATCGGCAGCTGCATCTCCAGGCAGGCAAGCAGGGTGCCGAATACCGTGGCGCCGCCGCACATGTCGTATTTCATCTCATCCATGCCCGGCCCTGGCTTGATCGAGATGCCGCCGGCATCGAAGGTCAGTCCCTTGCCCACCAGCACCACCGGCTTGGCATCCGGCTTGCCGCCCTGGTAGTTCATTACAATCAGCTTGGCTGGTTGACGGCTGCCCCGGGATACCGAGAGCAGGGCGCCCATACCGAGCTTCTCCATCTGTTTCTCTTCGAGCACCTGGACCTTGAGTGATGCGGAATAGTCACGACCCAGCTTGCGCGCCTGGTCTGCCAGATAGGAGGGGGTGCAGATATTGCCTGGGAGGTTGCCCAGCTGCCTGGTCAGGTGCATGCCCTGGGCAATGGCCTGGCCCTGGGCGAGGCTCTTCTGCGCCACTTTCAGATGACGCTTGTCGTGCAGCAACAGGGACAGATGCTTCAGGGGACGGGGGTTTTTCTTCGCCGGCTTCTTGGTCTCGGTGTACTGGTAGAGACTCTCCTCAGCCAGCATCACGGTTTCACGGACCACCTCTGCCAGACCCGACAGATCGCTCATCTCGGTTTCGCAGAGCCCCCACAGGGCATCCGTGGCGTGGCCTGAGTCGAGCCCCTTGATAACGCTGGTGAGGGTTTTGGCATAGTTTTTACGCTTCAACTCACCGGGTTTGCCCAGGCCGACCAGCAGCACACGCTCCGCGGCAACCCCGGGTACATCGTACAGCATCAGAGACTGCCCGCTCTCACCATCCATGTCACCCCGCTTGAGAATGGCCTGGAGATGACCCTTGCTGACCTTGTCCACGGAGTCGGCCAGGGGCGAGAGTTTGCGCTTGGCGAACACTCCGAGGATCAGACAGGCGCTGCGCTGTTTGGAGGGATCGCCGGTTTTGATACTGTATTCCATGAAAGCCTTGACCTCTTGTGGCTGAAAAATTTCAGTGTCTCATAATGCCAGCCGATGTGAGACACTACATGGGTTTGGCGCAGGTGAACGTCACTCCCCGACCGCTCTGGCCTGCAGCTGTTTTTGAAACACCGATTGAGAGCAGTTTCTCATATTTTCGACCGATGTGTGAGCGATTCAGGAGTCGCATTTGATTTCGTTGATAGACCGCTATCTGCTGAAAGAAGTCCTCAAGGCGATGTTTGCGATCCTGCTGGTGCTGAGCCTGATTCTGCTGAGCAACAACTTCATCAAGCTGCTGCAGGAGGTGGCTTCCGGTGATTTGAACGGGGAAGTTCTGCTCCAGGCGCTGTTCCTGCAGATGGTGGTATTCCTTGGGCGGCTGATTCCGCCGACCTTCTTCTTTGCCGTGTTATTCGTGATCGGACGCATGTATCGGGACAGTGAGATTGTCGCTCTTGAATCCTGTGGGGTGGGCGGATTACGGGTCTATCGTTCACTCGGACTGGTGGTGCTGCCGGTGGCCGTGCTGACCGGTGCGATGACGCTTTACGCCACCCCCTGGGCCGGCCGCCTGATCGAGCAGATCTGGAGCAATCAAGGCGGCCAGGCCATGGAATTGGCCGGGGTTTCCGCGGGACGTTTCAATGAGTACAGCCAGGGAGACCTGGTTCTTTTTGTGGAGTCCATCGCCAAGGATGAGCGGCGGATGAAAAATGTCTTCATTCAGCAGCGCAACAACGGTGTGCTGAGCCTGATCACCGCCCAGCGGGGTTATCAGCGGGTGGACCAGGAATATGGCGGTCTGTTCCTGGTCCTGGAGGAGGGTTTACGCTACGAAGGCAGCCCCGGACAGGCCAATTACCAGGTCAGCCGGTTCGACCGCTACGGATTGCGTATCAAAACCACCTCCGCAGGGGAGACCAAGATGACCCGGCGGGCACTATCCAGTGCCGCACTGATGAACTCGCCGATTCTTCGTGACCGGGTGGAATTCCAGTTGCGATTATCGAATATCTTCGCGCTGGTGGTCTTCGCCCTGCTGAGTCTGCCTCTGAGCCGAACCCTGCCGCGCCAGGGACCCTTCGGACGCCTGGTACTGGCATTCGTTCTATACACCGTGTATCTGAGCCTGCAGGGCGTGGCGGAGAACTGGATGCTTCGAGGAGTGACCCCCGAATGGGCGGGGATATGGTGGGTGCATGTGTTGCTGGCGGTGGTCGCATTGGCACTGCTGTTGCCCGACACCCAGCCATTTCGGCACGCCCGGCGGCAACTCAGGACACGTTGGGCATGATCTCGATATTCGATCGCTACATCGGACGGGCGGTGCTGCTGCCGATTCTCGGGGTGATGGCACTGCTGCTGGTCTTGATCGGGTTTTTCGAGGTGGTTACGGAACTCGAGGATGTGGAGCGAGGGTATACGGCGGCCATGGCCTATACCTATGTACTGCTCGGTCTGCCCCGTTACTGTTACGAACTGTTCCCGGTGGCGACACTGCTGGGCAGTCTTATCGGACTGGGCATGCTGGCGGGAAATTCCGAACTGATGGCGATGCGGGCTGCCGGTGTATCCATTGGGAGTATTGTCCTCTCCGTTCTGAAAGCGGGACTGGTGGTGTTGTGCCTGGTGGTGTGGCTGGGGGAATACCTGGCGCCGTTGGCGGAGCAACAGGCGCAGCGCATGAAGACGGAGGCGCTGTCCGATCAGGTCAGCCTGAATACCCGCTACGGTTTCTGGTCCCGGGACGGCCGTGCCTTCGTCAATATCCGCCAGGTACTGCCGGATACCCAGTTGGCCGACCTCTCGCTGTATGAATACGATGACCAGGATCGCCTCAAGCGGGCGATACATGCACAGAGGGCCTCGCATGGGGCGAAGGGCTGGATCATGCAGGACGTCACGCTGAGTGATTTTTCAGACGATCGTATCCAGGTGAAAACCCTACCGGAAATGCCCTGGAAAACCCAACTGGAACCCAAGTCGCTGGATGTTCTCACGGTCAAGCCGCACATGCTGGCGGCCTGGGATCTGTGGCGATATGTCGATTACCTGAAGCGTAACGGACAGGCGGCGGTGAGCTATGAAGTGGCGTTCTGGGGCAAGCTGGCCGCGCCCCTGGTGACCCTGGTGATGCTGCTGCTCAGCATTCCCTTCGTGTTCGGCTCCCTGCGCAGTGTCAGCGTTGGCCAGAGGGTGTTTGTCGGGGCCATGCTGGGGATTGTCTTTTACCTGCTCAACCGGGCCTTTTCCTACATTGCGGTGGTCTACTCCATGAATGCCCTGGTGGCCACGCTGCTGCCCCTGTTGCTGTTCCTGGGTACTGCCATGTGGATGTTCCGCAGAATCCGTTGATCCGCACTAAGCCGCCGCGAGGGACACTATGAAACGCCGGGCTGATCGGCGGCTGGAGCTACCAGCGAATGGTGAGCTGGAGACCCAGATAATCCCCTACCAGAGGGTCTGAATGGGCCAGATCGGAATCGAGCCCGTCCCATCCCTGAACATGGGAGAAATCCGGGCTTTGATAGAAGGTGCGCAGCTCCAGTTCACTCTCCGTGTCGATGAGACTGTCGACCATGGTGTTGAGGGTACCCAGCGGATCGGTGACGATGAGGAAGGTTTTGTCCCAGAATCCGAAACTCCTCTGGCTCTTGATCTCCCGGCGGGTGTCTTCCAGATACCAGCCGAGCAGTGAACCGAGACCCGGGGTGAAAATCAGATCCTGGATCGACACCGGTTCGAACAGGGCCTCAAGGCCGAATTCGTAGATGGCGGAAAGGGTGAAGGAGAACCAGAACGCTCCGGTTTCATCCAGACCCCGTTCACGTCCCCGGGTGTAGTAGGTCATGCCCCAGTAGGGGTGCAGGACATAGTTGATGTACCACAGGTCGGGATCCCAGCGGGGATTGGTGACATTGTCCCACCATTTGCTGACTTTATAGTCCGATTTCTGTTCGTCACTCCAGGCAGAGATCTCCTCAGGCAGCACATACAGGATGCCGACAATGAAGAACTGGTAGCCAAAGAAGTAAGCGGCATCGCGCTTCAGGCCGTCGTAATCGGCAGGGCTGTCGTCGTCGAGTTCCCGTCCGAAGCCGTAAGGACGCTCCGCTGCAGGCGGGGTCGTGGTATCCAGCTCCAGGTCTGTGGTCAGCGCCATGCGGTAGGCACGGGAAATGTCGTAACCGCTCAGATAACGTTGGGATTC
The DNA here is from genome assembly GCA_040506775.1 of Candidatus Thiodiazotropha sp. Taxonomy (GTDB): domain Bacteria; phylum Pseudomonadota; class Gammaproteobacteria; order Chromatiales; family Chromatiaceae; genus Thiodiazotropha. The sequence goes on along the minus strand of JBEVWC010000013.1, from coordinate 82,755 downwards.
CGGTTCACTGACTGCAAGATGACCCAAAGGAAGCCATTCATCCGCCTGGCATACGCTGGATAACAGGCTTGAGAGTAACAACACGATGGGTAGATACACCGACAGGCGCCCCGGTGATCGTGATGTCAGTTGATGTTCGTCCTTCATTATTACTGGTAACTGCCGGTAAGTAATATAAAAAATAAGGCGTGCTGAAGTTCCTGTCCGGCATGGATCGCGCATGCGGATAGGGGTTTCAGGATCTCTCAGGATGTCAGTGAACCTTGATCGATTGACTTCCGTGTATCGCCGCAGCGCGGGATTATAACGGATAGTCGGTGAGAATGTGACCGGTTATGTGGACCCGCCGGGGAAATGCGTGACTGTGTCCGGCTTCAACCTCAGCGTGTACGGCGCAGGTTTTCCAGATTATCCAGGACCCTTTGCGCCCGTTGAATCTTCTCCCGGGCCCGACTGTCCTGGGGGTCCAGGGAAAGCACTGCCCGCCAGGTTGCCTTGGCCCCCTCGATTTCACCGTCCCGGTAGAGCCGGTCGCCCGCCGCCAGCAGGTTCTCGATATAGCCCTGCAACTGATTGTTGACTCCTGAGAGCATTTTTTTGGCCTTTTCATTGTCAGGAGACTCTTTGAGGATTGCATTCAGGATGCGTTTGGCCTCCCTGAGCTGGCCGCTTTCAGAGAGACGGTCGGCCTCGCTGAGTTGAGAATTGATCCGTTTGCTGAAGCTCTTTTCACGTTCCGCTTTGACCTTCTTCTGCTTGGCCACTTCGCTGCGTCGCTGCTCAAGCAGAAGGTGCTCCATGAGGTTTTTGTCCGACGCCTCCTCACGCAGCGACAAGGCGATGTTCAGACACTCCTTGGCCAGTTCGTTATTGCGTTTGAAGTGACGCCAGCCGCATTCGGAAAGGGCCAGGCGCATGTCCTGCAGCTGAGTCTTGGTTTGCTCCAGGAGTACCCGGTACTGCCCGTTGGGGCTGGATTGGGCCAGTTTTTCCAGGATCGGCAGCTGCTTCTGCAGGGCGGAGGTGTTGCTGATCAGCAACTGATCGGTGAGTTCCTCCTCGATAATTTTCTGTTCCTGCTTCAGGGACTTCAACTCCTCGACATAGGCGGGATTACGGTTTTTCTCCATCCCCGCTTCATTGAGCAGTTGAATGGCCTCCTGGTAGCGACCCTTGGAAACAAGTTCACGGCTGTAACTGAGGGTTTCCTCATCCACGGGGGCGGGGGTCTTGCGGGTTTCGAACAGGGTGCAGCCCCCGATCAGCAACGGGCAGAGACAGGCGGCGATCAGGGTGCTCAGACGTGTCATTCTGGTCGCTTGTGGAGCATCAGGGCCATGGTTCGCAGCAACCATTGACCGAATTCCCGTGAAGGTGTTCCTGCGATGGAGGGGGTGACCAGATTGCGTTTTCCTTTTATTTTCAGGGCGGGTTGATGATGCAGTTCCACCATCTCCGAGACCCCGGGAAACTCCGCGGTGGACTGGCTCATCATGATACCGTCCGCGGGCGCTGCACCACACAGGCGTGAGGCGAGATTCACCGTATCGCCCACCACCGTGTATTCCAAACGGTCCGGAATGCCGATATTGCCTGCCAGCATGATTCCACTGTTAACGCCGATGCGCAGCATGATCGGCTCCTTGCCCACCTGCCTGCGCTGTTTATTGATATGACGGACCATGGCCTGGATCAGCCAGGCGCAGCGAATGGCCTGTCGGCCGTGTTCCTGGTCGGCCTCGGGTACTCCGAACAGGATCATAGCACTGTCGCCGATAAATTTATCGACCACACCCCGGCATTGGTGCGCGGCATCAGCGATGGACCCCAGGTAGAGATTGAGCAGCGCCGCGACTTCATCCGCAGGCAGATCCTCTGATAACTGGGTGAACCCCACGATGTCGCAGAACAGCACACTGCCTTCCATCTCCTGGTTGGCGAGCCTGGGCTGGGACAGATTGGAGAGGATTTTCTCCGCGACCACAGGCGAGACGTAACGGGACAGGGCGTCCTCCACCTGGCGTTTTTCGAGCATGCCCGCGGACATACGCTCGAAATGGGCATACACCTGACCGATTTCGTCCTGACGACCCTCATCATTGTAGCTGATCAGCAGTCCACCCTCCGGCAGGGAACCCGCCTGAGCCAGCAGGGTGATGGGACGGCTCAGGCGTCGGCTCAGGATATAGGAGAGTATGGCGGCGATGAGGATCATGCCAATGGTGGCGAAACTGACGATCCGGAAGGTGCGCTTCTGATTACGGTCGAGAAATTCCCGGTCCAGTGTGATCATGGCAAAACCGGCGGACACGTCCCGGAAGGTGATGGGACTGAAAAACGTGATCGCCGCGTGTCTGCGGTTTTCCTCATCCCGCCAGGCCCAGACCATGGGGCTGAGATCCTTGTTGGTGGGCAGTTGATGAGGCACGTTGCCGGAGATCACCCAGGGTTTGTCGGCAGGAACAATCGCGGCACCCACCACATTGTCGTTCTGAGTCTGCCGGCTCACCAGACCCAGCAGGTTGAACTGGTCATCCGCGAGCAGGGGTTCGCTGGCGGAGTGCGCCAGCTGCTCGACCAGTACCTTGCCAAATCCCCGCACCTCGCGAAGGTGGAAGTTGGTCTGTTGGGTGATCAGAAACCAGCCGAGCAGACCCATGACCAGGGTGATCAGGGTTCCGATATAGATGGTCCATTTGATCGCTATGGGGACCGGGGCGTTGCGAAAGAGTCTGACCAGCCAGTTCATTCAGGGTATCTGCGACAGGCACATCGAAGAGTCACCGCTTGGCGCGACTGTTGCTGATCGGGCTTCGCCGGACTGGTTATGAATGATCTCATTAATATCTGGATAATCAATAAGTAAGATAGAAAATCTAAGGTTGATTATAGTTATATGGCCCACTTGGCCTGCCACCATCCGAGGTAGGACAAGATTTCATGTCCACTGTTCCGTTCCCTTTACAGGATTGTGATCCTGATTGTTATCGGCAGGATTGAAACTACAGCGGATATAGCCAGTAATCCAATATTTGTAAATTATAAACCGAATATCGGGAGGAATCGTATTCCATCCCGACTACCGGCAGATTGACGGGATTGAGTGGTAAGCTGGACGGCGGGCGGATTCTAAGCAGTGGCACTGGCAAGTGCACGAATCCGCTGGATGTGATTTCTCAAACCCGATGATACGAGCGCCCGTATCAGGGCATATCGGATAAGTGTTGACAGGCCCTAGAGAAGGAGGCACAGGGACATGGCTCAAGTCAAAATCTATGCACGTAAAGAGCATATTGAAATCCACCGCGACAAGCTGTCAGAAGCGATTCAGGCCAGTTTGGTCGAGGCCCTGGACTATCCTCCCGAAAAACGCTTTCAACGTTTCATTCCACTTGATGCCGCGGACTTCATCTATCCTGACGACCGCAGCCATGAGTACACGATCATCGAGATATCTCTGTTTCAGGGGCGCAGCCTGTCGGCGAAAAATGCGCTGATCCGGGCGCTGTACCGGAATATCGCGGCAGCCTGCGCCATTCAGGATCAGGATGTTGAGATCACGCTCTTCGAGACCCCAAGGGAACATTGGGGTATCCGTGGCGTGACGGGCGATGAATTGACTTTGAACTACAAGGTGGAGGTTTGAAGCTGACAGACCCTGGCAGGCAGTGCAGGGAGACGAGTCAGTTCATACTCTTCAGATGCTGCAGCAATCTTGCCGAAATCTCCTCGATGGACATGGACGTGGTGTCCAGATAGGGGATCTTGTAGTGCTTGAACAGGTCTTCCGCGAGTTTGACCTCTTTCTGACACTGTTCAAGTGAAGAGTAGCGGCGGTCCGGCCGGCGCTCCTGGCGGATCCGCTGGAGTTGCTGTGGATCGATGGTCAGCCCGAACAGCTTGTTGCGGTAGGGCCGCAGGGGTCTGGGCAGCATGTCACTGATCAGATCGTCATCGGTCAGTGGGTAGTTGGCGGCCATCACGCTGTGCTGCAGTCCGAGAAACAGGCAGGTCGGGGTTTTTCCACTGCGGGAGACGCCGATCAGGATCAGATCGGAGGTCTCGTAGTTCTTGGTGATCGCGCCGTCATCATTGTTCAGGGCAAAGTTCACCGCATGAATGCGTCGGTCGTAGGCCCGGTTGTTGGCAGTGGTGTGGAATCGTCCGAGCGCATGGGAGGAGGGCAGATCCAGTTCCTCTTCGAGACGGCTGGTGAATGATTCGAAGAAGTCCATCACCGGTACGTCCAGATTCTTGAAATAGTCGCGGATGGTGGGATCGACCAGGGTCGTGAAGACAATCGGTTTTTCCCCGGATTCCATGGTCGTCTGGTTGATCCTTTCGGCGACCCGGCGGGCTTTCTCGAGGCTGTCGATAAACGGCCAATGGACGCTTTCGTATTCAAATCCGTCGAACTGAGCCAGCAGGGATCGTCCCATGGCCTCAACCGTGATGCCGGTATGATCGGCCAGGAAATAGATGGTGCGCTTCATCGGTTGTCACTCATTCGAGCGGTGGCTTTGAGAGGTCTGTAAGGATTCCGCATTGGGTGCTTGATAATCAGTTGCCAGCAACCCGCTGCGGCACACCGGAACGGGGATGACGTTTTTCCCCGAGACCTGCGTGCTTCAGTGGGTTACTGGGTTACTGATTCACCATTTGCGTTCGTTTGTGGCCATGCCTGAGGCTGCTATTTCTGCAACCCGGTCAGCAGACGCCAGGTTTCCACCACCGTGTCCGGGTTCAGGGATACACTGGTGATTTTCTGCTCCACCAGCCATTCCGCGAGATCCGGATAATCCGAAGGTCCCTGTCCGCAGATACCGACATACTTGCCTGCGTCCCGACAGGCCTGGATGGCCATGCTGAGCATCTTCTTCACCGCGGGATTGCGTTCATCGAAACTACCGGCCACCAGGCCGGAATCGCGGTCGAGCCCGAGGGTCAACTGGGTCATGTCATTGGAACCGATGGAGAAGCCGTCGAAGTACTCCAGGAACTCATTCGCGAGCACCGCATTCGAGGGCAGTTCGCACATCATGATCACCCGCAGTCCGTTTTCACCCCGCTTGAGGCCATTCTGTTCCAGCAGTTTGATGACTCCGGATGCTTCCTCGAGGGTTCGCACGAAAGGAATCATGATCTCCACATTGGTGAATCCCATCTCGTTGCGTACCCGCTTCAGGGCCTGGCACTCCAGCTCGAAGCAGGGGCGGAAGGTCTCTGAGATATATCGGGAGGCACCGCGGAAGCCGATCATCGGGTTCTCTTCCTCAGGCTCGTAGAGTCTGCCGCCGATCAGATTGGCGTATTCGTTCGACTTGAAGTCGGACATGCGCACGATCACCGGCTTGCCATTGAAGGCTGCGGCCAGGGTCGAGATGCCCTCGACCAGTTTTTCCACGTAAAAACCCACCGGATCATCGTAGCCGGCCATCTGCTGGGAGACGCTGGCTTTGATGTCATCGGGCAGGCGGTCGAACTCCATCAGGGCGCGGGGATGTACGCCAATGGTGGTGTTGATGATGAACTCCAGGCGCGCCAGGCCGATGCCGGAATTGGGGATGCGGCTGAAGGCGAAGGCTCGGCTCGGGTTGGCCACGTTCATCATGATCTTGGCCGGGGGATCGGGCAGTTCGATCACATCACCCTGGCTGACAGTGTATTTCAACAGGCCTTCATAGATGAAGCCGTCGTCACCTTCGGAACAGGAGACGGTAACCTGCTGGCCGTCCTGCAGGGTTTCGGTGGCGTCGTGACAACCAACAACCGCCGGTATGCCCAGTTCGCGGGCAATGATGGCTGCGTGACAGGTGCGTCCGCCCCGGTTGGTGACGATGGCGGAAGCGCGCTTCATCACCGGCTCCCAATCCGGATCGGTCATGTCGGTGATGAGGACATCGCCGGCCTCGACCTTGGCCATTTCGCTGGCGTTGTGAATGATCTTGGCCACACCGCTGCCGATACGCTGACCGATGGCGCGGCCCTGGGCCAGCACCTTGCCGCGCTCTTCGAGCTGGAAACGCTCCACGGTGGCGCTGTCGACCCGGCTCTCGACCGTTTCGGGACGGGCCTGCAGAATGTAGAGCTGGCCGTCGTTACCGTCCAGACCCCACTCGATGTCCATCGGACGTCCATAGTGCTTTTCGATGGTGATCGCCATCTGCGCCAGGCTCTCCACCTGCTCGCTGGTCAGGGAGAAACGCTGCCGATCGCCCTTGTCCACGTCGACGGTGACCACCCGGGGTTCATCCGCTTTACCGTAGATCATCTTGATCATCTTGCTGCCCAGATTGCGCCGCAGGATTGCGGGCCGTCCGGCTTCCACGTTGCCCTTGTGGACGTAGAACTCGTCGGGATTGACCGCGCCCTGTACCACGGTTTCGCCCAGCCCGTAGGAACTGGTGATGAACACCGCATCCTTGAACCCGGATTCGGTGTCGAGGGTGAACATGACTCCGGCGGAACCGATGTCGGAACGCACCATGCGTTGAATACCGGCAGAGAGGGCGACCTCTTCATGGGCGAAACCCTGATGCACCCGGTAGGAGATGGCGCGATCGTTGTACAGCGAGGCGAAAACCTCCTTGATCGCGATCAGCACGTCATCCAGTCCCTGCACATTGAGGAAGGTCTCCTGCTGTCCGGCGAAGGAGGCATCCGGCAGGTCTTCTGCGGTGGCCGATGAGCGGACGGCGACCGAAGGGGGATTCTCAGCATCACCGGTGAGTTTCTTATAAGCCGCGGTGACGGCGTTTTCCAGTTCCTCGGGGAAGGGCGCTTCAACCACCCACTCGCGCACGGTCTTACCGGCGGCGGCCAAGGCGGTGACATCTTCAACGTCAAGCTGCTTCAGCAGGGGATCAATCCGTTCCGCCAGGCGATTGTGGCGCAGAAACTCTCGAAAGGCATAGGCGGTGGTGGCAAAGCCGCCGGGCACGCTGACACCCGCGTCAGCCAACCCGCTGATCATCTCGCCCAGGGAGGCGTTTTTGCCGCCCACCTGTTCCACATCGTTCATGTTCAGGTTTTCGAACCAGATAATTAGTTCATTCACCGCTTGCCCTCGGTTCTGGGATTGATTGGATGGCTCATTCATTGTTGTTAACCTCTGAGGTGGTCTCCTTGACGTTGGCAGCTGCCACTACTGCAAAGACAGCTCGATCCGCAACCGCCGCCCTCTTCCCTGTGAGGGCCGAATTCGGGATGCAGCTTGGAAAAGCGCCGCGCAATCGACTGAACGATCAGCCAACCGAGCAGCAACAGGGGAATCAGTGTCATGGCGATGAGATAGTCGAGCATAGTGGGCCCTCAATTCTCTCCAGTATCGATGCAGAAACAAAACAGGACAGAATGCTGTTTCGCTGCCTCGTCTCGAATGATGTTGTCAAATGCTTTCATGCCAGATTTTTGTTTGCGATCCGCCTGGTTTGGCAAAGGGCTCAACCTCCCAATCCGGCAAACCCCATGAATGAAAGAGAAAGTAATCCACCCAGGATCAGACTCACGGCCGCACCCTGGGTAACACTGGGCAGATTGGAAAGTTCGAGCTTTTCCCGCAGGCCAGCCATCAGCACGATTGCGAGGATAAATCCGGTGCCGGCGCCCAATGCATAAACCAGGGATTGGAGAAAGTTGTAATCCTTGAAGGTCTGGAACAGAGCCAGGCCGAGGATCGCGCAATTGGTGGTGATCAGAGGTAGAAAGATACCCAGGGAGCGAAACAGTCCAGGACTGAATTTCTTCAGGGTCATCTCCACCAGTTGCACCGCGCTGGCGATCACCGCGATGTAAGCGATGAGTCGCAGGAATTCGATTTCGAAGCTCACCAGAACCAGGTTGATCAGATAAGCGCATACCGAACTGACCAGCATCACGAACATGGTGGCCAGTCCCATGGGCAGAGCGGTGTTGAGCTTGCCGGAGACTCCCAGGAAGGGACACAGACCCAAGAACAGAGCCAGAACGAAGTTGTTGGCCAGGACTGCGTTTAAAAATATGAAGCTTAGTGATTCTGTTGCCATGGGATTTACAAGTTTTGAGTTATGAGTTTTGAGTTTTTAGTTTTGGTGTGCGCTGTGCGCACGCCTGGATTTTGATTTGAAGACGGCTCGTCAAGCGCTTGCCTCAACTCAAAACTCAACACTAAAAACTCAAAACTCGCAGTCATCGTGCTTCCTCCGCCGTCTGCAGCGCCGTCCGTTCTTTCCGCTGTTTCATCCATTCAAACAACAACAGCCAGACGCCCAGCACGATGAAGCCACCCGCCGGAAGAACCATCACCACCCAGGGTTCGAAGCGGGGACCGAACAGGTCGATGCCAAACAGGCTGCCGGCACCCAGTACTTCGCGTACCACGCCCAGGCAGAGCAGGGCGAAGGTGAAACCTATGCCCATGCCCAGGGCGTTGGTGACCGCCTTGAGCGGGCGGTTGCGCGAGGCGTAGGCTTCGGCGCGGCCGAGGATGATGCAGTTGACCACGATCAGCTGGATGAAGGCGCCGAGTGCATTGTAGAGATCCAGGGAGATCGCCTGGATGGTGTAGTCGACGATGGTGACGAAGGTGGCGATGATGACGATGTAGGTGGCAATACGCACCTGCTTGGGAATGCTGCTGCGCAACAGGGATATCAGGGTGCCTGAAGTGACCAGTACGAAGGTGGTGGCCAGGCCCATCGCCAGGGCATTGATCGCCGAGTTGGTAACGGCCAGCACCGGGCACATGCCGAGCAGCATGACGAACACCGGATTCTCCCGCCAGAGCCCCTCGCTGAAGGTCTCCCAGGTTATGTTGTCATTGTTTTTCTTGGCCATATCGCGATCGTCCGCCTGGAAACGAGATTAATAACAATGTTGCGTCAAAGACGCTTTGAGCCGGGTCAATCGATCCGTTGCGAATCCCAATGATGGGGAATTTCTGTCCTCAGGGATTGGCATCGGAGGTACCTGTCTGCAGCTTCTCTATTTCGGGAAACAGCATTGGCAGCACATGCTTGGTCGACAGATTCAAGGCTTTGCCCACCGCCTTGGAGGAGATGGTGGCCCCCGAGATGGCATCGATCTCCCAGGGATTGTGCTTGGTCCCGTGCTTGACCGTGACGATGTCGTGCTCCAGATCGCTGCCCGCATCATTGAGCCGGGCGTCGAGTTGGTCGAAGTTGGCGATGAAGCCCGGGTCATGCAGGATCTTGTCTCCGAGTCCGGGCGTTTCGGCCAGTTTCAGCACCTTGATGCCGCGGATGCATTGGCAGGAAGGATCATATCCGTAGAGCAGGTGCACCAGATCCGCGTAGCCTTGCGCAGAGGCGTTGGTCGCGACACCGAGCAAGCGACCTTCCGCATCGTATCCCGCATAGATCGGGATGCCATCGGCGGCCGACTCAGCACCGGCTTCACTCAGGCCCTGTTCACTGATGATGTAATTTTTTTTGCTCACGGCTCCGGGGATGACCTGGAATACCGCGGCCTCGATGGCGCGGCGCTGATTCTCCGCAATGATCGGCTTGGTCAGCTGGTAGGTCAGCACCACCAGAAAACCCGAGAGCATCGCAATACCCATCAGGGTGCGAATCATCGGGCCCGCGGGAGTGGCCGGTTGGCGCATGGCTTCACTACTGTTCATTTTCCCGTCCTCTGCGCACCGAAGACACGGGGCTGGGTCAACTGGTCAATCAGCGGCGTGGCGGCATTGCCCAGCAGGATCGCGTACATCACCCCTTCGGTGAGGCCGCCGAACAGGCGGATGACAACCGTCAGAATGCCGATCAGGAGGCCGTAGATGATCACCCCCAGGGGCGTGACCGGAGAGCCCACCATGTCACTGGCCATGAACCAGGCGCCCAGCATCAGGCCTCCGGAGCAGAGTACGAACAGGGGATCGGGGTAATGGCCCGGGTCGATCAGGTAGAAGATGCCGGCAGTGGCGGCCGCGCCAACCATCACCGTCACCGGAATCCGCCAGTCGAGCATGCGACGGAATGCCAGGTAGAGCCCGCACAGCAGGATCAGCAGGGCGGAGGTCTCACCCGCGGATCCGGCGGTCAGGCCGAGCAGCAGGTCCAGGCTATCGGTCTGGATACCCTCAAATTTCTGCAGCGCCAGGGGTGTGGCGCCGCTGAAGGCATCCACCTTGACCGAAGCCACCCAGTCGGTGATGACCGGTGCCTGGAGGAACGGAGGCGTCAGGGTGGTGGGGACAAAACTGCTGAAGCGGCCTTCGAAGAAGGCCGGTGTCCAGGTGGTGATCGCGACCGGGAATGCGGCCTGAACGAAGGCACGGCCGATCAGCGCCGGATTCATGGCATTCATGCCCAGACCGCCGAACAGGGCCTTGCCCATGGCAATACCCACAAAACCCGCCACTGCGCCCATCCACAGGGGGAAGCCGGGCGGCAGGGTCAGGGCGAGCAACAGCCCGGTGATCACCGCAGACCAGTCACCGATGGAACTGGGCTGTTCGCTGAGACGGTTGAACAGGCGCTCGCTGCCCAGGCAGGTTGCAGTGACGACCAGCATCAGTGCCAATGCGCTGAGGCCGAACTGCCACACGGTGAAGGCACAGATGGGCGCCATGGCATAGACCACATTGCGCATGATCCGCACCACGTCGTCCCCGGCATGGGCATGAGGTGAGGTACGCAGCTCTATGGTGGGTTTCTTTCTCAACATCTAAAAAGCCTGCTCCCGGATGAATTCTCGTTCCCACGCTCCGCGTGGGAATGCATACACCACGATAAGGTGGGAATAGGTAGTTGGTCAGTACTCCCAGCATGATAGGCATTCCCACACAGAGCGTGGGAACGAGTCGGTAGTTGGCCGGAGTTCTTTCGTTCCGACGCAGAGCGTGGGAACAAGACAAAAAGCCATGAGCAAAGCGAATACATCCAACTAAAAACTAAGCACTCAAAACTAAAAACTCTCATGTCTTCTGCTCCCGGTTGATCGCCTTGGCAATGCGAAAATATTGCACCAGGGGAATATTGGACGGACAGACATAGGAGCAGCAGCCGCACTCGAAGCAGTTGTTGAGGCTGTAGTTGTCCGCCATCTCCTCATAACGGCGCTTGGCCGCGAGTTGCCCCAGCATCGACGGATTGAGATGCATCGGGCAGGCCTGGACGCAACGGGAGCAGCGGATGCAGGGCCAGATCCTGTGGCTCTCATCCTCGATCGAGGGTTCGCTGAGTACCAGGAGTCCGGAGGTGCCCTTGGTGACCGGTGTCTCCATGGCGGAGACCGCAGCCCCCATCATCGGGCCGCCGAGAATGAATTCGGTACGCGCGCCCTCGTAACCCACCTGATCCAGGATGTGGCGGATCGGCGTGCCCAGGGGCACCAGGTAGTTGCCCGGTTTGAGAATCCCGGGACCGGCCACGGTGATGACCCGCTCAATCAAACCCTGGCCCGCGGGCAGCAGGTCCCCCAGGGCCGCCAGGGTACCCACGTTGTTGACCACCACACCCACATCCGCGGGCAGCCCGCCGGTGGGAACCTCCCGGTTCAGCACCGATTTGATGAGCATCTTCTCGGAACCCTGGGGATACTTGGTCTCAACCACTGCGACACGAATCGAACTCCCCTCTGAGAGCTCACCGCGTAGCAACTCGACCGCGTTCATCTTGTTGTCTTCGATGCCGATGATCGCCTGCTGGGTGCCGGTGGCGCGCATGGCATAGCGGATGCCACGGATCAGTGCCTTGGGATACTCGAGCATCATGCGGTGATCGCAGGTCAGGTAGGGTTCGCACTCGCAGCCGTTGACCACCAGGGTGTCGACCCGCTTGTCGGGGGGCAGGGTGAGCTTCATGTGGGAGGGAAAGGCGGCGCCACCCAGTCCGACCATGCCGCAATCCTGAATCGCCTGAATGATCTCCTGCGGCGTCAGTTCACTCATATCCCGGGGATGGGACCAGAGCACTTCCTGGGTCGAGCCTTCGTAGACATCGATCACGATCGCACGGGTTTTCGGCCCCTTGGCGGAGGGCATCAACTCGATGTCCTTGATCCGTCCGGTGGCCGGGGCGTGCAGGGGTACCGAAAAATTGCCGTCCGCCGCGGCAATGGGTTCGCCACGCACCACTTCCTGACCCTTTTTGACCAGGGGCAGCGCGGGCTTGCCGATGTGCTGATCCAGCGGCAGAACCAGTTGCGCGGGGAAGGGCAGGCGACGGATCGGTTTGTCCGCCGTATCCTTGTGATAGGGCGGATGGATCCCGTGGGTAAAGCTTTTTTGCCCAAACAGCAGATTGAACAATCCCATAAGTCTCAGATCCGGATGTCAGGCGGAGCCAGGGCTCCGCCTGTTGCACACAGGTTATCGATACGGCGAACGACGGGCTCGGGCATTACTGGAACTTCGCCGCCCGTTTCACCAGTTTGTCCAGATCCTTTTCCGAGGGATTCCACGGTGTACCGGGGTGGATGCAGCCGGCGGTGCATTTCTCCGCCGCCTTGACGACGTCCTTGTAGGCACCCGCCTTGGGATCGACGATCTCCACCTTCTTGTCGCTGTTGTAGGCGAAGATCTTGGGATTGATCTCGATGCATTCGTCACACGCGGTGCATTCCGGGGTCTCGATCCATACCGGCTCGTAATCGCCCATGGCGGTGCTGCCGTTGCCACCAGCGGCGGCCGCAGAGGCACCGTTGCCGTTGGCGGAGAGGGAGCCTGCCAGGGCATTCGCATTGCCGCTCGCGGCCAGGGACAGCAGGGTGGAACTGAGGCGGTTGGCCATGTCGATCTTGGCCTGGTCCACCAGGGCGTTCACGTCGACCTTGTCGAGTTCACCGGCAATACCCTTGAGCTGACGCCAGAACTGACGGCGCTCATCACAGGAACGGGCGATCTCCTCGGCGCAGATGACCCGCATCAGGCGGTTCTTGCCGTCGACGGCCCAGATGTAGGGGAACTTGCCGTCCCGTTCATCCTCGTCCAGATCCAGGAACTCATGCATGGGCACCATGTCATCGTTCCAGGTCTCCGGCGGGGCCTTGCGGAACTGCTTGCGGAAACGGCCCTCGGTGAGTGCGAAATCGGCGAAGGTCATGGGTACCTCGAGCTTCTGCTCCTCGCCTTTCTCGTTCTGGTAAGAGAGGCTGTAGACCGGCCAGTCTTCGTCCAGTGACGGATTGCCTTCCAGGTCGATACAGGCTTCGATGGTCTCGCCCGCGTCCGGATCGTACTTGATCAGTGGGTAGGCGCGGCCTTCCACCGCCAGCTTGGATTGCTCGTAGGCCCGGTCATCACCCACGCCGTGTTCCGGGGGGCAGACCGCATAGATGTTGAACAGTGCCGGGCGGCGACTGTTGAGGCCGTCGATGTAGCCCTCGATCAGGTGAGTGGCGTTGCTGATCGCGCTCTGCAGCACATAGGTGGTGCGGTGGGCGATGCCGATCAGGGAGACCTCCTTGCGGATCTCCTCCTTGCCTTTCATGACCTTGCCGTAGGGGCTCATGTCGGCCACCTGGCCGATATAGCCCGAGGTACAGGCCTGGCCACCGGTGTTGGAGTAGACCTGGGTGTCGAGCACCAGCACCTTGATCGGATGGCCGGAGGCCAGGGCGCGGGAGAGGTTCTGGAAGCCGATGTCGTACATCGCGCCGTCACCGCCGATGGAGACCACCGGAGGACACAGCAACCATTCGTCATCGGTGAACTGCTTCCAGTTGAACTGTTTGAAGAAGGCTTCATGCTCTGCCGGGTTGTACTTGCCGGCCAACTCCAGCTCCGCTTTGCGGATGGCGGAAAAGCCATTGGCCATCTTGAGCATGTGGCCTTCGAACAGACCCATCGCCATGGAGGGGCTGTCCTGGAACAGGTGACTGGCCCAGGGGAAGGGGTAGGGGTTGTAGGGGAAAGTGGAACCCCACACCGAGGTACAGCCGGTGGAGTTGACGATACCCATCTCCGCACGGCCGTTGTTGGTCACGCCTTCCAGGTAGCGCCACTTCAGGTCGCGCAGCTGGTCCAGAAGCTGGGTGACCCACTGCAGCCATTCGCGATCGATGACGGTCTTCTCATGCCCGGCATCCAGACGGTCACTGAGCCCGGACAGGGTCAGGTCGCCGTCGCTGTCGGTGGCCTGGGCGATGGCGCTGGCGCTGCTCAGGTCGACCCCGGAGGCCAGTTTCAGACGCACATGCTGTTCGAGCTGTTCGATCAGTTTCTCGATATGCGCCACCTGGGTCATGACCCGGGGCTGCATCAGAGCGGTAACGGTACTGGTGAACAGGTGAATGATGGTCTTCTCACCGCAGCCCAGGCAGGCGCCGTCGCCGCAGACCATCGCGTTGTAGTTGTCCTTGTCCAGCAACAGGGTGTGCAGGGCGCCGATCTTTTCGTCCAGATCGTCGATGCGGTTGAAGCTGGCGTCCGTGGTGGGCAGGTCGAGCCACAGGGACCAGTCGCTGCGCATCTTATCGATCGCGGCTTCGTCCTGATGGGTGGCGACCAGAGCCTGGTCCTCACACACATCCACGCACTCCATACAGCCTTTGCAGGTGTAGGGATTGAGGGTGATCGAGAACAGGCCGCCGCTGCCCTTGTTCTTCTTCTCCAGATTGTTCCAGTAGGGTTTGGTGATGGAGAAGTCGAAATCCACCAGGGCCTGCAGGAACAGACCGAATTCCTCCTCGAGAATCGGCCGCTGTGCCTCTTCCAGTTCCGCACTCGAGAGGGTCTCGAGGACCGCCTGGTCGAGCAGGGTTCTTACATTCGCCGCTTCACCGGCCTCATTCAGCAGCTCACGCAGACGTTTCTCCACGTTACGGCTCTCGCGCCGCAGATGCTGGGTCGGACGGCCCCCGGTCTCGATCCGGTTGATGGCGGTGTTGAAGACATCGCTCACCTTGTTGACCAGTCCCGGGATGGCGCTGTCCGGACAGATGGAGTAGCAGTCGCCGCAGGCGGTACAGTTCTCCGCCACCCACTTCGGATAGTCGAAGCGGATCTGGGTCATGTCGCGGAACACGCCGGTGGAGGCGGGCATCAGGGAAAGGGCCTGGTAGGGGTCCGCCAGATTGTCGGAACCCTTGCCGGTGGCATAGAAGCTGCCGGTCTGCTCCCAGAAACGGTGCACGTCGGAGATGCCACCGTCCGCCTGGGGCAGTTGTTTGAGCATGATCGGCAGGGCCGGGGCCTTTTTCTCCGGTTGTGCGGCAACCGCGCCCACCACCTTGTCGGTGATCTCGTGAATCTCGTCGAAGCCGCGACGCACCACGCGCAGGTTGTCCTCCACCACGCGACGGCCCTTGCTGCCGAACTTGTGCTCCAACTGATCCTCGATGGCGGTGAACAGCTTCTTCTCGTCCAGACCGGCCATCTCCATCAGCGGCGAGCCGGCGAAGAAGGCGCCCTGGAAGGCGTTGCCCTGCATGCGCAGTTGCAGTTCCGGATTGGAGGCCTCTTCGCGGGCGATCTTGAAACCGTCCACGTAGAACACATGGATCTCGTTATCCACCACCTGCTGCTGCATCCAGCGGGGGAAGCTCTGCCACACCTCGTCGGCACTGCCCAGATTGGACTGGATGATCAGGGTTCCGCCCTTCTTCAGACCGCTCAGGGGATTGGAGTGACCAAAAACATTGGGATCCGGGCTCAGCACCACGTCCACATAGTGGTATTCGCAGTTCAGCGGTATCGGGGTCGGCGCAGCCGCCAGGTAGTAGGTGGTCGGCTGACCCTTCTTCTCGGAACCGTATTTCGGGTTGGCCTTGATCTCGTAACCCAGCAGATCGTAGAGGGTCATGACCAGGTTCTTGCCGGTGGTGATGGCGCCCCAGCCACCCACCGAGTGCATGCGCACGGTAATCGAGCCTTCCGGCATCAGGTTGGGATTCTCGGAGCCGTGCACCGCCATCTCGCCGATCTTGGGATAGGCCTCCAGCAGTTTCTGGATGTGAATCTCCTGCTTGGGGGTGGCGGCGTCGCGTACGAAGTCGATGCCCAGGTAGAAGAACTTATGGTGCGGACCCTCCGGGAGCATATTCTCCACCGCGCCGATCAGCGCCTCGGGCTGCAGGTCACGGGAACCCAGGCCATAGGCGCCGGAGTAGAGATTGGGCACCTCGCTCAAGCGCTCGTAGGTATCGTATTGCGGGTAAGGCAGTGCCTGCTTGTTGGCGACCGCCTGGCCGTTCTCGATGCACTTGGTGATCGCAGCGCGGGCCTCACGCATCAGCGGCAGATCTTCCGCCAGGGGCTGATCGGTACGCTCCAGCACCACCACGCCTTTCTTGCCTTTGAGGATCCTGCCCAGCAGGTCGCCGGGGAAGGGGCGGAACATGGTCAGGTCGATGACGCCGACTTTCAGCTTGCGGGTCTTCTCCAGATAGTCCGCCACGCCGTGAGCCTGGACCACCATGGAGCCCATGCCAACGATCAGGTAGTCGGCCTTTTCCGCCTTGTAGGCGCCGATACGGTTGTAGCGGCGTCCGGTCAGTTCGTAGAACTCGTCCATCACCCGGTCGGTGATTTCCGCAATGTGCTGGAAGAAGTAGGGACGCTGCGCCGCGGTGGTCTGCATGTAGGCGTCCTGGTTCTGCACCGAGCCGGAAAGCATCGGGTTGTCCACATCCCAGATCGCGGGTACGCGGCGGCGGGTCTCGCCGAACAGCAGTTTCTGCGCCGGGGTGGGGCACTCGATCTCGTCATCGGGACGGCCGAGGAACTCAGCGATCATCTCGCGCTCCGGCACCTGGAGCGGCTCGATCAGATGGGTGGTGAGGAATCCGTCCTGGGCCACCGCCGCGGGGGTCAGGGAGAGTTCGGCAATCTTGCGTCCGATCAGGTTGAGGTCCGCAGCGCCCTGGGCATTGTTGGCGAAGACCTGGAAGAAACCGGTGTCATCGATGCAATGGAAGTCGTCATGACCGCAGTGCACGTTGAGCGACGCCTTGGTGATGGCGCGGCAACCGATGTTCAGTACGTAGGGCAGGCGCTTGCCAACGGCGGCATACAGCGACTCGTGCATGAAGGCCACGCCCTGTGCAGAGGAGAAGTTGGTGGCGCGAAGACCGGTCATGGACATGCCGGCGGTGACCGCCGCGGCGGCGTGCTCGGACTCCGGCTCGATGAAGATCAGGGAGCGGTCGGAGATGTTGACGTGACCCTTGGCGGTCTCCTCGGCCCAGTATTCACCCATCTGGGTGGAGGGGGTTATGGGGTAGGCGCCGGCGGCGTCAGAGGCCTCGCGCTCACACATGATTACCGCGCCATTGCCGTCCATTGCCATGCGGATGCCGGGATACTTGAAGGTCTTCTCGTCTTTCTTACCGAACATGGAACACTTCTCTTGCTTTGCTAGGGTGTAAACAGTCAGAAGGGGCTCGGCTGACAAACTTCGGTCAGCGCGAACCCCTCCGGGTCGATCGCCGGGATCGACCCTACATGGGCAGGGCTTCGCTGCGAATGATTCGCTTGGCCTGGGATCCTTTGAGCACGCCTTGGGTGTCGTCGAGCCAGACGATGGCGCCGGTCGGACAACGTTCGGTGGCGACCCGCGAGGCCAATCCATTCTTACTGTAGTCGATAACCGCGAGATTGTTTTGAATTGTGATCAGGCCCTCGGGAGAGTCCTTGGCACAACGCTCACAGGCCGTGCAGGCCACCTCGCAATCCTTCTCCGCGGTATCGCCATGCTCCAGGTTTTTGCACGCGATCCAAAGCCTGTGATCCACCGGCTGGATGGAAAACAGGCCCTTGGGACAGATGTCCACACAATCTTCGCAGGCGGTGCATTTCGTCGCGTCCACCACGGGGAGGCCGTGTTTGTCCATGCTGATGGCGTCGAATTCGCACACCTCGGCGCAATCGGCCAGACCGATGCAGCCCCAGGTGCAACCTTTCGGTCCGCCGGAGACCACGGAGGCGGCCCGGCAAGTGGCGAGACCGTCGTAGTGGGCCTTCATGCGCGCCACATGGCTGCCACCGGCACAGGCCAGGCGGGCAACCCGTTTGATGACACTGCCGCTGTCCACGCCGAGATAGTCGGCGATTTCACTGATCGCATCAGAACTGCTGACGGTGCACTGGGCGGGGGAGACCCGGCCGGCAATCAGGGCTTCGGCGAATGGCCGGCAACCCGCATTGCCGCAGGCACCACAGTTGGTGGCGGGCAGCATGCTTTCTATGGCGTCGATTCGCGGGTCCTCGAAGACCCACAGTTTCTTGTTGGCGAAGGCCAACAGGGAGGAAAGCAACAGACCGAGCACGCCCATGAAGACGATGGCGCTTGATACATTGAGAGCGATATCTATATCCATTCCGTCACCTGAGATTCATAATCACTTCACGAAAGTGAAACCTCACTAAGTGTAATGTTGGCGGTAGTATTGATCTACGGAATGGAGCCAATAGAAAGTATTGAAGTTTGTAAGGAAAAGGAAGTGGCTTCGTATGCCTCATGTCACTCAGGGACCGGGACCTTCATTCTCTCGGGGTTCATTAAAACAGGAATAGACGATCCTGGCCAAGCTTCAAGTCTCTCCGATGGGAGGGTCGCGTTACCTTGCCTCGCAATTTTCCTCTGCGCCCGATGTTCCGGCAGTCCTCAGCTGTGCGGCATTCTCACCGAACCGATCTGTGCGTCTCGATTAACAACAATCATTTACGAGTTGTTTCAAGCTGTTTCCAAATGACGCAATCGGCTGGTTTGAACACGTATAATAGGTACAGCATCCGGCATTCGCATCGGGTGATATAAGGGAGTAGAACCGTCATGAAGCCAAAATTGCGTCCACTGCCGCGCGCCCTGATGCAGGTTGCGCTGGCGAGCCTGATACTCAATGTCTCGCCCCTGATGGCCGCCGATGCGACTGGGAGCACATTTAAAAAACCTGGTTTTTACATGGATAATTTCCGTCTGTTGCCGGAAATCGAGTTGATGGGGTACTACGACGACAACATCTACGCGACCCGCCAGTCACGGGAATCCGATTACATCATCCAGCTTTCCCCCAGTCTCAGCATCGACTCACTGTGGGACGTTCACAGACTGGCACTGGATACCGGGGCTCGCCTGGGACGCTATGCCGACGCCACATCGGAAGATTATGACGACTTCTGGCTCAACGGCGAGGGAGATTACGAATTCGATGAAGCACACAAGGTCTATGCCGGTGCGGGTTACAGCCGAAATCACGAGGGCCGGGATTCCAAGGAGTCAGGCAGCCTGCAGATCGACGAGCCCACCACCTACGATGTGCTTGAGGGACAGCTGGGCTGGCAACGGCAGGTGGATCAATCGTCCGTAAAGATCGGCATCACTTACGAACAGCTCGACTACGACAATGTGGGGAGCCTGTATAACGATGATCGGGATCGGGATGTGACCGGCCTTGGGTTACGCCTGAGTCATGATTTTTCTCCGGACCTGCAGCTTTATGCCCAGGGCGTGCTGAATCAGCGGGATTATGTGGATTCGCGGGACCAGTACGGATACGCCAAGGACTCCGAGGGGTACAACGGCCTGATCGGGATGACCCGGCGCCTGACCAAAGGCAATCGTATCGATGTCTATGTGGGACGTTTTTATCAGGACTACGAGGACCCGCGCTTCGAAGAGGTCAACGACTGGAATTTCGGCTTGGATCTGCGCTGGTATCCCACCCCGAAGACCCAACTCAAAGCGCAACTCGAACGCACCCAGAATGAAACCACGGAGATCGGCTCCTCGAGCTATCTCTATACCGACTGGGATCTGCAGATTGACCAGAAACTCGGTGCCGATACGGTCGGTTATGTCGGATTCAACTATGGTTTTGCCGAGTTCCAGGATGTGGGGCGGGAGGATGAGACCCGGTCCCTCAGCCTGGGTGTGAAATACTATGCCAATCCCTGGGTCATGCTGAGTGGTGGGTTGCGCCGGGTCGATAACGATTCGAACGATGTCAATCATGTCTCTCCCGTGCAGGAGAGTTACGATTTCAAACAGAACCTGGTGTTCCTGAACCTGCATGTGCGGCTGGCGCCCAAGGCGCCTTGAGTATAAACACACGCAAGGATTGAACGATCCGCTTTCACCCGTCCCGAAGGGTTGGAACACCGGATCCATCTGTTGAGTCGCCCGGGGCCTGATTGTCTCCGTAACGGCTTCTGAAACCTTCAGTGCTGAGAAGGGGAGCGATAATCGTTCCCTTTCTTTTCCATTGCGCAATCTCAGGCGGGTTCTTTTTCTCTATCCTGAAAGGCTCCGGATAACAGGCCAATCTGCCCTGGGCGAGCATCCCGGCTAACCGGTGGTTAGCCACTGAAGATGATGTATTGGGGCGTAAAGGGGAGTGCCGAAAGGTGAGGGGGGTGATGCAGAACAGAACCTGAATCAAGCGTGGATGATCTGACTGCCGATCTCATGCGGCGGATCCTGCTTTGGGTCGATCAGCGATTACGGCCGCCCGGGCCATTACCACCACCGCCGGGTCCATTGCCGCCGCCCGGTCCCTGGGAAGCACCACCACCAGCGGAGTTGGAACCCCGGTTTTGGGTGGCCTGGTGACGAGACTCGTAACCCATGCCGAACCAGGTCCAATCGCCGCGTCTGTCCTCATCCCGTTGCCAGTCTTCCTGCCAGCTCTGCATGTTGTCCGAGGTTTCGCTTGGCGGTTCTTCCTCAACCGGGTTTTCGGGTATGTCGGCAGCCCACAGGCTACCGACATGCACCAGCAGGGTTCCCATCAATATGACTTTATAGAGACTGCTGTTCATACCCGAATCGTTCCGAATGGCTCCAGTCTAGGAACTCAACCTTCCTGTTAACGTCGACCGTTCCCGTTGCCACTGCCATGCCCACCGCTCTGGGCACCGCCCTGGCTCATCCCGGCACTGGACGAGCCGCCGCTGCCGCGACTGTTGGCGCCCATGCTGCGATACATTGAACCACTGGTGCTGAAACCCTGTCCAGCCGAGCGGTTGCCAAACTGGTAAGGATCCTCGAATCCGGAGTCCTCACGGTCCTCTGCGGAGAGACGATCCCGGTCGCGTTGACGGATCTGATCATAGTCGGGACTTTCATCCTGCACCTGATCCTGATCCCGGGTGCGGTCCCGATCCTGTCTGGGTGTCTGATCAGAGCTTACCGTCGGGTCGCCATCAACCGTTGAGTCATCCTCTCCGATGGAGGATTCGGCAGAAGACTCCAGACGGGTGCGTCGGGCCTCTCCGTTGTCATTTTCCCCCACCCGGTGTCTGAGACGGTCCGATTCACCTGCGTTGCGGAACATCTGCTGGGTTCCGCTGACGGGTGATTCCGGTGATTCGACCACGGTTTCGTCCGGGGTGTCGGTGACGTCGGTTTCATCCGACCAGGCCTGTGCGCTGACCAGTGGCAGTGTCATGGCGAGTGCCATGGAAAGGTGCAATACTTTGCGTGTGGTTTTCATGATGTATCTCCTGTGTGAGTCTTTCTTGTTGCCTCACTTACAGCCTAGTGGTTGGCTATTTCCGAGAGATTTCCGCGAAGGGGCCAAGTGTTACAGGGTGTTTCAGGTGTCTTGCAGAGATTCCGCTGGGACGCATAACCTGATACCTCTAATTACGAAGAGACTGCCGGCCAAGCCGATATGGATAAACAGAAGATACTGGTCGTGGACGACGATCCCAAGCTGCTCGACCTGGTGATCAAATTCCTCACCCGGGAGGGGTTCCAGGTAGACGGCGTCGGCAGCGGACAGGCGATGGACAGCTACCTGGTTCAGCACCCGGTGCAACTCATTGTGCTGGATCTGATGCTGCCGGGAGAGGATGGCCTGTCCATCGCACGTCGGCTCAGGGCCAATGGAAGCATCCCGATCCTGATGCTGTCGGCCCGTGGAGAGGACATCGATCGCATCATCGGTCTCGAAGTCGGGGCAGATGACTATCTGGCCAAACCGTTCAATCCCCGCGAGCTGTCGGCGAGGGTAAAGGCGATACTGCGCCGAACCCAGGAGTTGAATCCAGGAACTGGAAGCTCGGCCACCACACAGGGCCAGTACCGGTTCGGTGACTACCAAGTCAACCTGACCACTCAGTCCCTGTCCAGGGACGGAGAGCCCGTCAGCCTCACCGCAGGGGAATTCTCGCTCCTGGAAGCCTTCGTCAAGCATCCCAACCGGGTGTTGAGCCGGGACCACCTGATCGAGCTGATCAAGGGCTATGAACGCTCACCTTTTGATCGCAGTATCGATGTCCGGGTCACCCGGTTACGCCGAAAACTGGAAATCAATCCGGACCAGCCCCAATTCATCCGCACGGTCTGGGGACGCGGTTACATTTTCACCCCGCAGGGTAATCAGGTGTGACCGATCGGTTGTCCGGTACCACGCTGTTCGGGCGCACAGCGACTGCCTTCACCCTCGCGTTCCTGTTGTTCTCGGTGTTTTCCCTGGGACTGGTGGTGGCCTTCGTCACCCTGCCATTGACCCAGCGGGTCGCCAATGATCTTTCCGCCCTGGCCGTGCTGACTGCGCAGATCTGGGTCGAGCTGCCCCCGGGAACGCGTCCCGATTTTGAACGGGAGATGCGCACCCATCACGATATGATCATCGGTCTGTCCCAGGGGGGGCTGAGCGAGGAGAAGAATCCTGCGTTCCCCCTGCGGGACTTCCTGCAGGCACTCGAGGAACGCACCGGCGAGGCACACCAGTTATTCGTCGATCCGGCCATGCCAGAGTGGCGCTGGGTGGATATTCGCATGGGGGGTCGGATGCTGAAGGTTGGCTTTGACAAGCAGCGTTTCATGTCCCGGATTCCCCTGACCCTGATCCTGATGGTGGTGGCGGGGACCCTGATCGCGGTGTTGACCTCCCTGCTGATCGTGAAGCGCATCACCCAGCCCATCGCGGCCCTGGCTCAGGCCTCCGCACGCATCGGGGAGGGGCGTCCCGGATCACCCCTGGTGGAGCAGGGGGCCCGGGAATTGCGGGACCTGACCCGGGCGTTCAACCAGATGGAACAGCGCCTGCATGCGCTGATGGAGAACCGCACCGTGTTGCTGGCCGGGATCTCACATGATCTGCGCACCCCCATCGCGCGCATGCAGCTGGAACTGGAACTGCTGTCCGATGAGGTGGACGAGAGCTTGCGCAGCGGTCTGCGCGAAGATCTGCTGGAGATGAACGATATCATCACCGCCACGCTACAGCTCTCCCAGGGTATTTCCGACGAGGTGACGGAGCAGGTCGAACTGTGTGAACTGTTGTCATCGATCCTGGCAGAGTTTCAGCGCCAAGCAGAACCGGTGACCCTGGAGGCGTGTGAGCCACACCATCGGGACCTGGCGGTGGTGGCATTGCGGCGCGTGCTGCGAAATCTGATCGAGAACGCGCTGCGCTACAGCGATGCACAGCCGGTGCGGGTGGTCTGTGATGTCACCCCGCACGGGCTGCGCATATCAGTGATCGATCGGGGCCCCGGGATTCCTGAAGAGCAACGGGACACCATACTCCAGCCGTTCAAGAGACTTGAGGAGTCTCGCAGCCGAATTTCCGGTGGGAGTGGACTGGGACTGGCCATCGTCGATCAGCTTTGCCGGATGAATGACTGGCGTCTGGTTTTTGAAGATGCCGAGGCTGGCGGGACAGTGGCGCAACTGTACATTTCCTGAATGCAGGGCGACTCATTCCGGAAAATGTGATGCCCGTTCAATTTTTTCGGGCATATGAAAAAAATACATTAAAAACAGTAAGATGAATTCTTATTCAGGTTTCTTTCCGGATCAATCGCAAGGGGGATTCGGGGGATTTGTTTCAATTGTTTCAGATCCGTACGGAAGGGAAACCCCTTGAAACAGCATCTCGCCAACCACTGAGTATCATTCCCTGTATCGGGCATATGTCCCGCAACACCTGCTGACCCTTCCCGCGCACCGGGTCCGGTCCAACCCCTGATACTGGAGAATTCATCATGAACTGGCGCTTCACGGCCACCCTGGCTCTGATTTTTATCGCATTCACCCTGCTCGCCCAGGAGGTCGCTGCCGGCCAGGGAGCCCCACAGCGTCAACGTCAGGAGGTCAACAATCGCAGCCAGGTCGGAGATGCTCTCGATTTCAACGAGGAGACCCATCTGGTGTTCATGCGCGAGGAGGAAAAACTTGCCCGGGATGTCTACACCACCCTGGGGATGATGTATCCCGACTCCAGCGTGTTCGGCCGAATCGATGACTCCGAACAACGCCATACCGAAGCAGTGCGGGAGATGCTGGAGAACTATGGCATCGAGGATCCCAGCACCAATGACAACAACGGGGTGTTCACGGGCGAGGACTACGGAACCTACTTCGAGGAGAAATACACCGAACTGGTCTCCCAAGCCGCCTCAGGTGAACTCAGCGCGCTGTATGTCGGGGCGTTGATCGAGGAGCTCGACATGCTGGATATCCATCGCTGTCCCGAAGTGATCCTGTCTCAGGACAACGGAATCGACAGCGAGGCGCTATGCGGTCTGGATTACACCGATGAGCAGGATATCCAGCGACTTTACGAATCCCTGCTGGAAGGGTCCGCAAACCATCTGCGGGGCTATGTGAGCGCGATCGAGGCGATCATTGGCGAAGGGGCCTATGTTCCCCAGCTTCTTGATGCCGCCAGCTACGAGGCCATCGTTCGTCAGTAACAGTCTCTTTAAAGGGCGGGGCCTGCGGGTCCCGCCCCGGTCAAAAGGGCCAGAGACTCCAACCCCGCTCGAGTTCGTCCCGGCACTCGGCAATCTGCGCCCGATAGCGTTTGGCGTTCTGGTCCACCTTGCGGGCCACTTCCATCAGCCAGGCCTTCTTCTTGTAGCTGCCTCGTTGATAGCCCCCCTGACCTTCGTGATAGGCGAGATACTGGTTGTAGGCGTCCCATTTGGAGACACCGGTCTTGCGATGGGTCTGGTACACGTACCAGCCGATGAAATCCACCGCATCGTCGAAATCGTCCCGGTCGGCCCAGCGGTTACCGGTGTCGCTGCGGTACCAGTCCCAGGTCGAGTCCTTCACCTGGGCATAGCCGTAGGCGGATGATTTGCGAAACCAGGGAATGAACCAGAAGAGTTTTTCCCGCGGAGGTTTGGCATCATGTTTGAAACGGGACTCCTGGTGAATGATCGCCAACTGGACATGGATCGGCACGCCCCATTTTTCGAAGCTGTCCTGTGCCGCCTCGTACCAATCATCCTTCTCTTCAAAGATTGAACAGGCGTTGGCAGTATTCTTGGGTGGTGAGCTGCTGCACCCTGTCATGATCAACAATATACATGAGAAGAGTGCGCTAACCCGCCAGTTTCCTGTCGGTTTTGTCATGACTAAAGTTTACATGAGGTTGAAGCAGGTACAATCCTTCGCGGTACTTTCCCATCTTCCAAGGGCGGACCGGCGGGTGGAATCAATCATGCGGCGCCACAGAGTGGCCAGATCAGGGACGACTTGTGATGGCTTTTCAGTATAATAGCGCCGGTTTTAACCGAGGACCGGGTCGTCTGATCCGCACCAAAGGGACCTCGATGCCCATTCGACCCGGATCTGACGTGTTCGGTTCTGCGGCACAGACCCCTGGCAGACCTCGAATTACTGAACAATACGACACAATAAACAACTCTTTGAATTATTAGGAGCGATCAATGAAGCTGATTCTGTTGGGTGCCCCCGGCGCGGGCAAGGGTACGGTGGCCAAGCAACTGACCAAACTGGATGGATCGGTACAGATCTCCACCGGTGATATCCTGCGCGGCGCGGTACAGGCCGGTACGGAGCTGGGTAAACAGGCCGAGGCGTTCATGAAGGCCGGAGACCTGGTCCCGGACGATCTGATCATGGGCATCATGGAACAGCGCCTGCAGGAGCCGGATTGCGCGAACGGCTTTCTGCTCGACGGTTTCCCCCGCACCATCCCCCAGGCCGAGGCCCTGGATGTGCTGCTGAACAGAATTGGCGTGCAACTCGATTTCGCGGTTGAGATCGATGTACCCCGTGATGTGATCCTGGATCGACTGACCACCCGCCGTACCTGCGTCGACTGCGGCGCCATCTACAACGTCAAGAGCATGCCGACCAAGGTCGAAGGCGTGTGCGACAAGTGTGGCGGCAAGGTGGTTCAGCGTGATGACGAGACCGAGGAGGCGATCTCCAACCGTCTGGACGTGTACCAGGAGAAGACCGCTCCGCTGGTGGATTTCTATAAGAACAAGGAGATGCTGCTGACCGTCAGCGCAACCTCCAGTGAAGCCGTAGTGAACGCCATTCAGGAACGTCTCAAGGGCTGATTCTGATCCGGTTTTCCAGTCGGAACCTGCAACCCGCTCGATTATCGAGCGGGTTTTTTATTGCACAAAAACGTACTTGACCCAGAATTGCTGTGACCATGCCATAAGGATGGACAGCGACAGGACGAAGGAGGTGATCATCCGGCAGGGTGGTCCGCCATGTGCAAGTCCCTAAATCAGGATGGGATGCTGACGGGAAAAGTCTATTTGCGTGATCCGGTCAGCACGTGGGGCTGATTTTTCTTTCGGGATCGGGAGGAATACCCTGTTTTTTGAGTTAGAATTCTATACATACTAACCCTAGTCAATGTGTTCAGAGAGATAGGAAATGAAACCCGAACTCGGCGATCCTTATGTTTTGGAAGAGTACACCCTTGAGGATCTGAAGCAGCACCCGATCCTGGTATGGGCTGTGCATGATCGAATCGATCCGGACAAGCAGTATCTGACCCCCATACTCAACAGCAGTAACCTGACTCCGGATCACAACCACGCCAAGATCCTGTTGAACGTCAAGGATTCGGAAGTTTTCGCGGAAGCCAGCTACAATGCCGAGGATCACTCGGTCTACTCCATCCTGATCTGGGATGGGGATTTTACCATTGAGGTGGAAGACAGCGACCTGGAGGCGCCCATCACGTTTCAGGCGATCCCGGAAATCGACGGGGTTGCCGGTGTCGAGTTCGTACTGGCCACCAAGGAAGACTACTACGCCTACTGCTCTGAATGATTGAACCGATTGCCGCTGCCAAAGTGGTTGCTGGCGGCTCCGGCCATACGGCCATCAGCCGGTGCCCGGACATCTTCAGGCGGATTCCAGGAACTCAAAGATTCTGACAAGCGCGACCGATGGGTTAAACTATGACCCGTCAGGCTTCCGATTTCAGTCGATAACCTTGTCATGAAATTGTAATATTGGCTCATCGGGGTGATTCCCACATCGGGCAGGGACCGGATCAGGAAGCCGGTACAAACCTGATTGTTCCAGACTTTGCCGTGAGACCGCATCAGTGCAGTTATGATCAAGCTTTTTGGTATCTACATCTCTAAAGCGGTCGTGCTGCTGGGCGTGGTCGAAATTCTGATCTTCTTCTCCGCCATGCACGGAGCCATTCTGATTGCCCGACACCTGGATGCCTCCGCACCCCTGGCAAACGATCTGCTGGGTGGTAATTTTCCGGTGTTCTATTCCATCGTGATGTTCTCCGCCATGACAGCGCTCGGGCTCTATCAAAAGGGCTCGATGGCCACCTCATCCGGATTCCTGCTGCGCATTATCCTGGCTTTCGTGGTGGGTGGCGTGGCCATGGAACTGGTGAATCTGATATTTCCCGATCTGACCCCGGATGGTAACTCCATACTGACCCTCAGTTTGATCTGCTCCTTGCTCGGGGTACTTGTCGCGCGGACCGTTTTCGTCCGGGTCACCTCCGACAAAACCCTCAAGCGGCGGGTGTTGGTTTTGGGGGTCGGAATCAATGCCGATCGTATCGAGGAGTCCACCAAAAGCAAGGACACCGTCGGCATCGTGGTGGTGGGGTATGTCAATCTGGGGGACCGGATCGAGCTGGTGGATGCAGACCGCCAGATCCAGAAAGACCAGACCCTGCTGGAAATCGCGAATCGTCTGGCAGTGGACGAGATCGTGGTTGCGGTGGATGACCGGAGAAAGAAATTACCCAACCATGAATTGCTGGAATGCAAGATCAAGGGCATCAAGATCCTCGACCTGTTGACCTTTTTTGAAAAGGAGCTCTCGATCATCAACATCGATCTGCTCTATCCCAGCTGGATGCTCTATGCTGACGGATACAATCAACGCCCGCTGAACCGGACGATCAAGAAGTCATTCGACATGACCGTCGGGATTATCATTTTTCTCTTCGCCGCGCCCCTGATGTTGCTGGTGACTCTGGCCAGCGTGATCGAGTCCCGGGGGCGGGATCCTATCCTCTACAGTCAGGTTCGGGTGGGTAAGAACGGAAAACTGTTCAAGGTGTACAAGTTCCGCAGCATGCGCACAGACGCCGAGGCGGATGGTGTGGCGCGCTGGGCGACAAAAAACGATTCCCGGATCACCCGGTTGGGTGGTTTTCTGAGAAAGACCCGGCTGGATGAATTGCCGCAGATCTACAACATTCTGAACGGGGATATGAGTCTGGTGGGGCCGCGGCCGGAGCGTCCCGAATTCGTCATGCAGCTGTCCAACGACATTCCTTACTATCCACAGCGTCACTGGGTCAAGCCGGGACTCACCGGATGGGCACAGATGCTCTATCCCTACGGAGCCTCGGAAGAGGATGCCAAACGCAAGCTGGAATACGATCTCTACTACGTCAAGAATGCCAGCACCATGCTGGATTTTGTGATTCTTCTGCAAACGATTGAAGTGGTGCTGTTGGGTAAAGGCGCACAGTAGAGGGTTTTTTACCCTGCAACAGGGTGGCATCGGCGCTGCGTCACAGTAACCCTGTGTTGCCGTTTCAACGCACCTTCAGCTCAGTAATCTGACCTGGTTTCTACCAGCGCCTTTTGATTCGTAAAGGGCAATATCCGAACGCTTGATCGCCGTATCGATACTTTCCCCCTGGTTAAGCAGGGTTGCACCGAAACTGCATGTGATAGCGCCCACGATCGGCATTTTTGTTACGGCGATACGCTCGCATAGATTATTAAGCACAGTGCTCAGAGCCTCTTCATCCTTGACACCCAGCACCAGCAGGAACTCCTCGCCGCCCCAACGAATCAGAACATCACTGCTGCGCAGGGTGTTCTGTATGTGGTTGACGAGCGCCTTGAGCACATCATCGCCCATGTCATGTCCGTAGGTATCGTTGATTCGTTTGAAGTGATCGATGTCGAGCATGGTCAGGGCAGTCAGCAGATTGACCGCCGTATGTTGTTTGCTGATGACCCCGATACTTCGGTAGAAGTATTCCCGGGTGTACGCCTGGGTCAGGGCATCATGCTCGACTCGCCGGATTAATTCGAGCTGCTTGAGCATGGTCTCACTGATGTCGTGAAAATCAACAACATAGTGATCCTCGAATCCGTTGACCGAGACACTGAAGGCCTTTTCGGTAAAGTCCTGATGGGAAATCATGGAAACCACCCGCTTGTCGCGGGGGAGTTCCTGGATTGCGGCAATCCAGTTCTCATGTTCACCCACCTTGCCCATATGGAAGAAATTGTCACTCTGGACAAAAGAGTGACACACACACTTATAACGCTTTCGGAAGATGTCGATATCCTCACAGCGAAAGAACTCGAGCAGTGGGCGATTGGCAAACTGTACCTCTGTGGCGTTCGTAACGATGACCATGGTAGGTTGCGCATCCAACAGGATACTCAGGAACTCCTCCTGTTGGCGTACCTTCTTCTGCAGTCGGTAAGTGTTTAGATGATTGGCAACCCGGACATCGAGTTCCCGGGCATTGAAGGGTTTGGTGAGATAGTCGTTGCCACCCGCTTCAAAC
This sequence comes from Candidatus Thiodiazotropha sp., assembly GCA_040506775.1. GTDB lineage: Bacteria > Pseudomonadota > Gammaproteobacteria > Chromatiales > Chromatiaceae > Thiodiazotropha. The sequence continues at coordinate 53,064 of JBEVWC010000013.1, read as the reverse complement.
CCTTCAACGATGGAGTTTTCATCGCTGCGGGAGGTGAGAAAGATAATAGGAACATCAGAGCTCTGCTCATCACTGCGGATGCGGCTGGCCACTTCATATCCGTCGAGATCCGGCAGTTGAATGTCCAGTAGTATCAGTTCGATGTCGTAGGTCTCGAACAGATGGATTGCCTGCTCCCCATTCAAAGCGACTTTCAGGGTGTATTGATCAGCAAGCAGGTCTGCGACCAGCTTGATATTCACAGGTTCGTCATCGACGATGAGGATTGTGGGTTTATTCTCCATGCATCGCCCTGTCAATGGCATTCAAAGTGGTTTCCATCCCGGCGTAATCGAAACTATCGTAGAATTTTAACAGCTTTTCGCGAGTCTCTTGGTCAATCACTGTTTCCAGGGAATGAACCAGTGAGGTGATCTTTTCCGAGGGAATGTAGCTGGTCTGACGAACATCTGCCAGTATTTGTGCAAGTAGTATCTCGGGTGGGGCGTCATTTGCAGTATCGACAATAGTTTGCAATTCAGGGCTGAGCTTCTCTTCGATCTCATCCAGTACCCTGCGCATTTCAGTTTTGAGTGCCGCGATATCCGCCTCAACGGTGACGCCGCTTTCAATGCTGCGGGTCAGATTGTGGATTTTGTGAATGCGCAGATTTCCACTCACCCCTTTGAGGCGATGAATGTAGTTACCAAATGCTTTCGACTCGCGGGGCAAGTCCAGTGTGTCAAGGGTGTCCCGGTAGTTGTTCTTAAAGTTATCGTACATGTCATAGACGGTGTATACGCCTTTGTTGATCATACTCATGACACCTTCAAGGTCGGCGCAATCGAGATGGACGCTTTGCTGTGGGAACGCCATGAGTTCATGTGTCACATCCAACAGTTCGAAATATTCACAGATCACCCGGGTCAACTCTCTAAGATCGATCGGCTTTGCGATATGTTGATTCATGCCAGCCGATTCGGAGAGTATCCGGTCACTTTGCATGGCCGCTGCGCTGAGCGCAATGATAGGTATTCGGGTGTTGAATTCGCGGATCCGGCGGCTTGCCTCATACCCATCCATGACCGGCATCTGGATGTCCATGAAAATGATGTCATAAGGATTCTGTCTGCATAGTTCGATACCTTGTTTTCCGTCACGGGCAATCGTAACCTGGAACCCCATCTCTTCAAGCAGCAAGGAGGCCACCAGCTGGTTGGTCTCGTTATCTTCAATCAGGAGCGCTGCTTTTACTTCAGTCAGGCGCTTACGATGCACTTGCCTGGGCTCCTGAGATTGCTGAAAGTCCGGATTTGAAGTTTCCTCATAGTGCAAGGGAAGGGTGAAGCTGAACACGGTTCCGCTGCCGACTTCACTGGCAACCGTGATTTCACCCCCCATCAGGTTCAGCAACTGTTTGGTAATCATCAATCCCAGACCACTGCCTCCGAAGCGACGGGTGGTGGACTGGTCTCCCTGCTCAAATGCCTGGAAGAGTTTATTGATGTGTTCCGAACTGATGCCTATACCGGTATCCTCGATGCTGAATCCAAGGATGATTGCGCCAGCGGTCTTTTCCAACGTGGTAATGTCGATGTGAATGTGTCCCGATTCTGTGAATTTTACACTGTTGCCAACCAGATTGTTGAGGATCTGGGTCAATCGCAGAGCGTCACCAATCAGGACAGGAGGAATCGATGCATCGATGTCGACCCTAAATGAAAGGTTCTTGGCATGAATCCGGTAACCAAACAGGCTGGAGATGTTCTTGGTGACCGAATGAAGTTCAAATCGGGTAGGCACGATGTCCATCTTGCCCGCTTCAATCTTGGAGTAGTCAAGTATGTCATTGATGATGGTTAACAGCGCATGAGATGCCTGTTGGGCCTTCTCCAGATAACCCCGCTGAACGGGTTGCAGATCGCTGTTCAGCACGATGTCGGTCAAACCGATGATACCGTTCAGGGGGGTGCGCATTTCGTGGGACATGTTCGCGAGGAAGGCCGACTTGGCATGGTTTGCCTTTTCGGCGGCGATTTTCGCTTGCTCCAACGCCTTTCGCGAGCGTTTTACCTCGGTCATGTCGAAAAACGAGACAATCATATCCTGACCAACGAAGATTCCTGAGATCAATAGCGTCCGGTAGTCTCCATTTTTACAGCGCACCCGGTATTCCTGTGGGGGGATGGCCCGGTGTTCCTCATTGGCTTTAATCACTTCTTGAGTCCAGGTCTCCATGACCCGTTGCCGATATTTCATATCAGGGTAAGCGAGGGTAAACCAGACCTGGGTGTCAGGTATATCTTCGATTACATATCCAAGTTCCTCGGTGAATTTCTGATTGATGTTGATGACCCGGCCGTTATTAGCGACATAAACAAGGGGGATCGGGGTGTAGTTGAACAGGCGCTGAGCTTCATCACGAGCGCGGATGAGATCCGTTTCAGCAGCTTTTTGGGAGGAAATATCGGTGATATAGCCGATGAAGTGGGTGATCTCGCCTGCGGAATTCTTTTGCGTAACCGTGTGGTCGAGAATCCACTTCACCTTTCCCTCTGAAGTGATGATCCGGTAGGCTTCGTGATTGAAAAAGTCCAGATTGTTCTGTTTGGCATTCTGCACCTCGTCATAGACATGTGTCATATCATGGGGATGGATGCACTCTGCATAGGAAATGTCGCCACGCTGGAAACTTTCCTTGTAATATCCGAGTAAGCGCTGAACATTGTCAGATACATACTCTACATGCCACTCGGCATCGTTCTTCCACTTGAACAGCACCGAGTCACCCTTGTCGAACAAAGATAACAGGGAATCCTGTTCGTGCAGCAGACTGTCGCCTTTCTGTTTGGCTGCGATCAACTCTTCCCGCAGTGCCTTGTCCTGGGTCATGTCCTTCGCGCTGACCAGAAGACGCACTCTGTCGGGCATCAGCACCACGCTCATATTGATGGTGATGGGGATGCCGTCCTTGCGCTGGCCTGAGACTTCGAAATGGGTGATGAAGCCATGTTTTCTGACCTCCCTGAAGGCCTCCCGGGTTCGTTGCATGTCATCCGGAGTACTCAGTTCGATGAGACTGAGGCTGCGCAGGGTCTGCCGATCGTAGCCTGTCATGTGCAGAAAGGCATCATTGAATTTCAGGAATCGGCTTTCCTGATCAAGGATGGCAAGGCCGTCCTTGGAGTACTCGAAGATGGTTTCGAACTCCTCTTTCTGATTGAGAAGCTTCAGTTGGGCCTCGACCTTGTCAGTGATGTCGATGCCGATAGTGACTAAGTAGTCGATGCTGCCGTCCGCCTGACATACCAGGGTGTTGGACCACTCGAACATGCGTTCCATGCCGGTTTTGGAAAGCCAGCTGTTCTGGAAGCTCGAAACAATTTCACCCTTTCGCGCCTTGGCGATGATATCGGTAACCTTGTCACGCATCAGGGGATTGAGAAAGCGTGACCAGAAGTAGGGTTCCGAGGCGATCTCCTCTTTGGTGTAGCCGGTGAATTGTTCCGCGTAACGATTGACCCGGCTCATGACGCCATCCATGCGTATGACCGCAATCACCGCATTTGCGGTGTCGACGATGGTGGAGACAAAGTTGCGTTCGGCGATGATCTCCTGCTCGAGTTGTTTTTCGACGGAAATGTCTCTCGCCGAGGCATAGAGATAGCGGTTGCCATCGAGTTCAATACCCTTGGCATTGATCTGCGCATCATAGCAACTGCCGTCCCTTCTCCGGTGACGGGTCTCTAAGATACTGGGTTCATGGATGAGTGTTTTGACGGTTTTGAGAAGTTCGCTTTCGGAAATGCTCGCATCCCAGTCGGATACATTCAATGAGGCCAGGTCCTCGTAGGCGTATCCCAGCATCTCGGCGAACGAGCGGCTGTAATAGACAAGATTGCCGGACTCATCAAGTATGTGTATTCCATCGGAGGCGAATTCAAGGAGTTTTCGAAACTTATCCTCGGCACGCTTTTGTTCGGTGATATCCCGGGTCGCGGCGTAAAGGTACTCTTTATCATCGATCCTGATCCTTACTGCGGTTACAGCAGCATCATAGGTCGTACCGTCTTTGCGCCGGTGAATGGTTTCAAAACTGATGGCCTTGTGGGAGATGTTGGTGAGCAGTTCGTCCAATGATGCAGGATCGAATTTCGCATCCCAATCGAGAATCGACAACGATAGGAACTCATCAGGGGTATAGCCGAGCATGCGCGCCTGGGTTAAGTTGACCTCTTGAACCTTGCCGCTGCTGTCCATGATGATGATGCCGTCCGATGAGTACTTCATCAGATTTTCGTAGCGCTCTTTATCCCTGCGCATGGTATCGGAAAGCGCTTGAATTTGGGTGATGTCGTAAACTGTACCTATGGAACGCAGTGGCTTTCCATTGTTATCGAAATCGGTTGCGCATTGTTCTTGAACATGCTTGATGCGCCCGTCAGGCATCAGCAATCGGTGGGTAATACGGTACTCTTTGCGCGTTTCCAGGGAGTGCTGGTAGGCATTATGAACCCGTTGCCGATCATCCGGGTGAATGACTTCAACAAACGTCTCATATGAGGGGTTGAAACCCTTTTTATCCAACTCGAAAATCTCGAAGATCTCATCTGACCAGGTAAGCCGGTTGCTGATCAGGTCATGCTCCCATACGCCCAAATGTGCAATTTTCTTTGCCTGGTTGAGTTGTTCCAAGGTCTTATGCAGGCGTTGTTCGTTTTCATGCTCCTGTGTGATGTCTTTAATGATGGAGTACAACACCACACCGTTTTCTGTGGTAATCGGCGAGGAGTGGACTTCGACATTTCTAAGAGACCCGTTTTTCAGACGGTGCTGAAATACAAAGGCGTTGGTTCGGTTGGTTGCTGCTGCCTTCATCCGCTTGCGGATCTCTGTGCTCGGCAAGGTATTGATCCGATCAATCGAGAGATTCAGAAACTCATCATGGGAATAGCCATAAAACCTCTCGGCACTGGTGTTGGCATCGATGATCCGGCCACTCTGTGCATCGAACATGAACATGATGGCATCATGGTCCCGAAACATGCTGGTGTAGCGGTTGCTCAGCAGGCTTGCCTGTTCAATACTTTTTTTACCGCTGTCGATGTCTGTATGAGTTCCGATCATCCGTATCGGATTTCCGTGCGCATCCCGTTCGGCGATCACTCCGCGATCGAGAATCCATTTGTAGCTGCCGTCGTTGCACAGTACCTGGTGTTCACTACGATAAATTTCGGTATCGCCTTGAAGGTAGGCCTGGATCTCGGCGTGTACCCGCTCGAGTTGTTGCGGATGGACCCGCCTTTCCCACTCATGCAGCGATCCCGATATCTCGTCATCGCTGAAACCGAGCATCGCCTTCCACTGGGTTGAAAAATAGACCTCGTCAGTGGTCATGTTCCAATCCCACAAACCGTCACCACTCCCTTCCAATGCATATTTCCAGCGGAGTTCGTCATTCCGAAGTCGGTGTTGCTTCTCCACTCTATCGGTGACATTCCGAGTCATGATGCAGACACCCATGACTGCACCGGCGTCGTCACGCCAGGGGTTAATGTCCCAGTCGAGGTAGTGGACTGTGCCATCGGACGATTCGTGGCGCTCCGTGTCGATGTGAACGGCTTCGCCGTTCAGGCAGCGTTGATGAGTGGATTTCCACGACCGGGTCGTGTCCGGGAATAGCTCGTAGAAGGATTTCCCGATCATTGTCGGATCGGCGATTTCAAAGGTTTCGCGCCAAACACGGCTGCAGGCCAGACACATCATGTCCTTGTTGAAAAGGGCGATACTCACCGGCAACTGATCAAGGATCGCCGTGTTCAGTGACTTGAAGAGATCCGGTTCGCTCGTATGCATTTGACAGATCTGGGGTTCGTCTCGAAACCCTGTGTGGTTGGTAAAAGTGCCTGCCGCATGCTGCTTTCAGAAGCAGGAATGAGAATCCTGTGGTGTGAGTATACACCTTGGGAGGATGCCTGAATTCACCCTCTGACCACTGTTTCGGCCACAGGTGCCGGTTTCTTAATGAATGCGGCAATCTCAAGGTGGTGATGGTTTGTCAACCGGGCGAGCACGGTTCGGATTAGCCTGAACCATGATTTGTATGGATGTTGAATTGCGATTGTCGGCGTCAGCGGATGAACAATCATCATCCGCTGACTTAAGCGGGACTCTGGATTACTCGTGTGCGTAACGAAGCGGGGCATCCCCCGGTTCCGCTTGCCAGTTCGGGGAGGCTTCACCCGCGCTGGAAAAACGTAACTTTTCCGGATAGGGAAACACATCAGTTTGAATTCCGTGTGCCAACTGTTCCTGAGCCAGGCGCCAGGTGGCCTCATCGAACAGATCCGGGTGAAGTTTTTTGAGAATCTGTCGCAACTTGGGGTCCGTGGTCACGAAGGTGATGAACTCTTCGGGAAACACATCTCGCGGACCGACGCTGTACCAGGGTTCGTCTCGAAACAGGTCGAGTGAACTGCGCGGCGGTGGTATACGGCGAAAATTGCATTCAGTGAGATAGGAGATCTCGTCGTAGTCGTAGAACACCACTTTGTGTTGACAGTTCACTCCGAAGTTTTTAAACAGCAGGTCACCCGGAAAGATGTTCACGCCCATCAACTGTTTCAGTGCCAGACCCCAGTCATCGAGAATTTCCCAGGTTTCGGTCTCGCTGCACTCCTGAAGATAGACGTTCAGCGGGGTCATGCGCCGTTCGATGTAGAGATGCCGAATCACCAGGTGATCACCGTCGATTTCCAGTTGAGAGGGGATGCTGCGTTGAATCGATGCCAGCAGTGATGGCTCGATTCGTTCCAGGGGCAGGGCGACATCTGCGAACTCCAGGGTGTCGGCCATGCGCCCGATACGGTCGTGTTTCTTAACCTGCAGGTAGCGTTCCTTGATCAGGTCATGAGTGACTTCCTTCTGCGGCGGAAAATGATCGCGAATCACCTTGAACACATAGGGGAAGGAGGGCAGGGTAAACACCTCCATGACCAGTCCCGGGGTGCCGGGAGCGGTGACGAACTGGTCATCGCTTTCCTGCAGATGCTCTAACAGATCCCGGTAGAATTCGTTCTTTGCCTGTTTGTGCAGGCCGATGCTCATGTAGAGTTCCGACAGGGTCTTGTAGGGCATGATGCTCTGCAGGAATGTCACGGTAGCAGCCGGTACCGGGGTCTTGGCCATGAAATACGCGCGCGCGAAGCTGAAAACGGCTTCCACTTCCCGCGATCGAACCAGTAGGGTATCGACCAAGAGTGCGCCTTGTTCGTTGTTAATGAGAGGAATGATGAACGGCCGTATCTGGTCACCGTACACCATTCTTCCGATCAGGTAGGCCGCCTTGTTGCGGTAGAACGGGGACTCGAGCAGGTCGAATCGAAGATCCTCAGGCAGACTTTCGAATCGACACTGCTGTATGAGTGACTCGGTAACCCGCTGGCAATCCCGCTGGATATCCTCGTAGGGCAGAGAGAAGTAGAACGCCGAAAGCATATCCCAGATGCAGCCTTTGAGTCCGCTGTCCGCCACGTGGAAGGACATGTACACCCGGTAGCGGCGCGCCATCTCGTTGCGGTCGACCTCTGACTCGATGAAGATCTTGTCATTGTCATAGTAGCGCCGGTCGAACAGCCGGCAGAACACTGAGTTATAAAAGGTTTCGGCGAGTTCCGGACGGCTGTGGGTCTTCAGCAATTCAGCGTAGATCTGCTTGACCCGTTGCCAGAGGTTCTCGTCCAGGGTCGCAATGTCAAAATTCCCCTTGAGCTTCTGTATCGCCTCCTTGACCCGCAGGTCGTAAAAGTTGACCCGTTTGGCGGATGCCTCCCGGACCGCACGCCAATCTGCCAGCTCGAAGCGTTGTCTAGCCGAGCTGCTGATCTCCTGAAAAAACGAAAAATGTCGTTCGAATCCGGTCAGGATCGATTGGGCGATCTGTCTTGCCTTCTCAACCTGCATCGGCCACCTCCCGATTCTGTGAGAGCGCGGGATGCTCAGGTCTTGAAGGCATGGGGTAGAGGGGCTGTTGCTGAAGTAAATGCATCATTTTGGGGCACAAAGGTCTCTGGTTGAAGGAAAAACCTGATCTGTTTAGTAAGGTTTAGCTGATTTTTCTGCACTGCACTATTTTTTTTATCAAATCTATCTATTGATATTTTTTAGAAAAAATTCTTGATCTTTTCACTATGCTTTAACGCAGTGCACAAAAAAACAGTCTGCCTCAAAGCAAGGCAGCACCAAGGCCACACCTCTGGAGTTGCACCCGTGAGGTGCGACAGATCAAAAGATTGAGGAGATAGACGACCATGTCCAATACGTCATCGAGCCTGCGTCATCCCGCGCAGGAGGTTCGAATCACCGGCTCCATGCAGCCGGAGTTCCATTCGGTGCTGACCCAGGAAGCCTTGCATTTCGTGGCAGAAATGGAACGACAGTTCGGCGCACTGCGGCGCGAACTTCTGGAACAGCGTGAAAAACGTCAGCAGCGTTTCAATGCCGGTGAGAAACCCCGCTTTCTGGAAGAGACCACCGGCATCCGGCAATCCGAATGGCGAGTTCGTCCGGCACCCGCGGATCTTCAGGACCGCCGGGTGGAAATCACCGGCCCGGTGGATCGCAAGATGCTCATCAACGCCCTGAATTCCAGTGCCCGCTGCTTCATGGCGGACCTGGAGGACGCCCATTCCCCGGACTGGGTAGCCACAGTGGAAGGGCAGATCAACCTGCGCGAGGCGGTCAATCGCAGCCTGACCTACACCTCGCCAGAGGGTAAGGAGTACAGGCTCAATGACAGTTTGGCGACCCTGATCGTACGTCCCAGGGGCTGGCACCTCGAAGAGAAGCACATGCTGGTCGATGGGCAGAGGGTCTCTGCATCCCTGTTCGACTTCGGTTTGTACCTGTTCCATAACGCCCGCTCACTGCTGGAACTCGGTAGCGGTCCCTACTTCTATTTGCCAAAGATGGAGAGTTACCACGAGGCGCGGTTGTGGCGTGAGGTGTTCGTATGGGCGGAAGAACAGTTGGGGCTTACCCAGGGCACCATCCGGTGCACGGTGCTGATCGAGACCATCACCGCTGCCTTCGAAATGGAAGAGATCCTGTACGAACTGCGGGACTCGATCTGCGGCCTCAATTGCGGCCGCTGGGATTACATCTTCAGCTTCATCAAAAGTTTCCATGCCGACCCCGGGTATGTACTGCCCGATCGCAGTCAGGTCACCATGAACGTGCCCTTCCTGCATGCCTATTCGAAGCTGCTGATCAACACCTGCCATCGGCGTGGCGCCCATGCCATGGGTGGCATGGCGGCGCAGATACCGATCCGTGACGACCCCCAGGCGGATGCCGAGGCGAAGGAGAAGGTGCGGCTGGACAAGGAGCGGGAAGCGCGGGACGGCCATGACGGCACCTGGGTGGCCCATCCCGGTCTGGTAGCGGTGGCGTTGTCGGTTTTCGACCGCTACATGCCAAATCCCCACCAACAGCACCGCATCGATCCTGACCTGAAGATTCGTCCCAGCGATCTGCTGGAGGTTCCCCAGGGCGAGATCACCCAAACCGGACTTAACAACAACATCAGTGCCGCGGTGAGATACATGGCCGCCTGGTTGGGTGGCCGGGGTGCGGTGCCGATCCACCACCTGATGGAGGATGCCGCCACGGCTGAGATCGCCCGCTCCCAGATCTGGCAATGGATTCGCTACCCCAAAGGGGTGTTCGACACCGGAGTCAAGGTGACCTACCGGCTGTTCGACCAGATGCTTGAGGACGAACTCGCCCTGATTCGCAAAGAGGTCGGCGAACTGGCCTATGAAACGGGCCACTACGAGCAGGCTGCGGAATTACTTAGGCAGATCGTGGCCAACGATGAGTTCGAGACCTTCCTGACACTGCCTGCTTACGAAGCGCTCAACTGAGCCATACCACAAAGAGACGGAGAAGATGATGACAAGACAACAACAGATCGACGCCCTGAACCGGGATTGGGCAGAAAACCCCCGCTGGACCGATGTGCAGCGTGGTTACTCCGCGGAAGACGTGGTGCGTCTGCGCGGCTCGGTTCAGCCGGAATACACCTACGCCCAGCGGGGTGCGGAGAAACTCTGGAATCTGGTACACGGTGAGGCGAAGAAAGGCTATGTGAACTGCATGGGCGCGATTACCGGCGGTCAGGCCATGCAGCAGGCCAAAGCGGGCATCGAGGCCATCTATCTGTCCGGCTGGCAGGTGGCTGCCGACGGCAACACCTCTGAAACCATGTATCCGGATCAGTCCCTGTACGCCTATGATTCGGTACCCACCATGGTGCGCCGGATCAACAACTCCTTCAAACGTGCCGACGAGATCCAGTGGTCCCGTGGACTGGAACCCGGTGATGAGGGTTACACGGATTATTTTCTGCCGATCGTGGCGGATGCGGAGGCCGGTTTCGGTGGTGTGCTGAACGCCTTCGAGCTGATGAAGAACATGATCACCGCGGGTGCCGCCGGTGTGCATTTTGAGGATCAGCTGGCCGCGGTGAAGAAGTGTGGCCACATGGGTGGCAAGGTTCTGGTGCCCACCCAGGAGGCGGTGCAGAAACTCATCGCTGCAAGACTCGCCGCGGACGTGATGGGTGTACCCACCCTGGTTTTGGCGCGCACCGATTCTGAAGCCGCAAACCTGCTGACTTCGGATGTGGATCCGAACGATCAACCCTTCCTCACGGGCGAACGTACCGGTGAGGGGTTCTATCGTGTGAAGAACGGTCTCGAACAGGCGATTTCACGGGGTGTGGCCTACGCCCCCTATGCGGACCTGGTGTGGTGCGAGACCGGGACTCCCGACTTGGGATTCGCGCGTGAGTTCGCGCAGGCGGTGCTGGCTGAAAATCCCAACAAACTGCTGGCCTATAACTGCTCTCCCTCGTTCAACTGGAAGAAAAACCTGGACGACAGGACCATTGCGCGATTCCAGGATGAGCTTTCGGACATGGGATACAAGTACCAGTTCATAACTCTCGCAGGTATTCATAACATGTGGTTCAACATGTTTGACCTGGCCTATGACTATGCCCGCGGTGAAGGCATGAAGCACTATGTTGAAAAGGTGCAACAGCCTGAATTCGCAGCTCGGGATCGGGGCTATACCTTCGTGTCCCACCAGCAGGAGGTGGGTGCCGGTTACTTCGATGATGTCACAACCGTGATTCAGGGAGGTGCCTCTTCGGTCACCGCACTGACCGGATCCACGGAAGAGGCTCAGTTCGATAGCGCGGCCGGGATGTAATCTTTTCCGTTTGATTGATTTCTGCCCTTTGGCCGTGCTTCGGCACGGCCATTTTTTTGCGCTATCTTAGTTGAATGCAGGTTGTTCAGTGTCAGTGATTGTCTGCACTGTGCGAATACAACCACGGTATTACAGGCAGTTTGTGCCGCTGGAATGGCTGTGTCACAAGCTTTTCGATAGTGATCGATTAAGGAGTGGTTAGATGAGCCTGAGTCAGAACGAACTGAAAACTGCGGATCTGTATGATATCCACGAAGAGATGCTACAGATCTGTGAACCGGGCCTGCGCCACTTTGGCGGACATCAAGCCTTCCATGGCCCGGTTGCCACCCTGAAATGTTTTGAAGATAACTCACTGGTCAGGGAGCAGCTGGAGCAACCCGGGGCAGGCAGGGTGCTTGTGGTGGATGGTGGTGGCTCACTGCGATGTGCTTTGCTGGGTGATCTGTTGGCACAGATGGCGGTTGATCATGGTTGGGCCGGAGTGGTCGTGCATGGCTGCATCAGGGATTCCCGGGAGATTTCACAGATGCCGCTTGGGGTCATGGCCCTGGCAACGAATCCACGTAAGAGTGTCAAACGAGGAGCCGGTGAAGTGGGTGGCAGTCTGGCATTTCACGGCGTTGACTTTCATCCCGGTGAATGGCTCTATGCCGATGAGGATGGCATCGTGGTGATGGATAAACCCGCGGCTTGATCAGTGCCCGCATTGGATCCGGAAGCGAGTAATGACTCGCAACCTGTCGGATCCAATGGGCCGGATTCTGTTATCGGGCAGAGATGTTACATAGCGGGATGCCGATCATTTCGATCGGACTGATCCTGATCATGCCATCATTTCCGTAATTCAGATGGTCTCTGCCACGACCCCCGTTCAGATCGTCACAACCGGGACCACCCACCAGCGTGTCATTTCCCCGGCCACCTCGAATCAGGTCGTTTCCCAGACCGCCCAGCAGATGGTCGTTGCCTTTGTCTCCGTACAGGCAGTCGTTTCCTGAGCCCCCATCAATGAAGTCATTGCCTTTTCCACCGTGAATGGTGTCGTTACCGAACATTCCGTAGAGCCGGTCATCGCCTTTCCCACCATTGATGCTGTCGTTTCCGAAGCCGCCATAAATCCGGTCATTGCCATTGCCGCCATCGATCTTGTCGTCTCCGCAGCCACCAATCAGGGTGTCGTTACCCTTACCGCCACTGATGGTGTCATTGCCGCCACCTCCGTAGATGGTGTCGTTGCCTTTGCCGCCGATCAGGGTGTCGTCGCCACAGCCACCGTAAATGGTATCGTTGCCTTTGCCGCCATCGATGGTGATATGGGTTTTGGGACCGTAGAGCTGGTGGCCGGACATGGTGATGGTGTCGTTGCCTTTACCACCCCGGATGACCAGGTTCTTGGCTTCTTGAGCGGAGAAGTTGTACTCCTCTTTGCCATTGACCGTGACTTTTACCGAGCCATCGCAATTCTGATGTACATGGATTTTATCGTTACCGCCGCGGGCATCCAGTACGGTTTTATCACTCAGTCGCATGCCGAATATTTTCGGACCCCGATCGACCTGGGTTGCGTTGGGGTTGGTGAATCTGTGCAGATTGAAAATTCCCATGACGGTCTCCTTGTGTGTGTATATTCCTGTTCCCAGTGAGAATGGTGGTTCTCTGGTGAATTAAACACACATATAGGAAAGTTGTAAGCTGGGGATCACCCTAGCTAGGGTTTGTTCTAATCAACCCTGACAGTATGTCTTGATGCGAAGTGACTAAGGTTCAGCGTTTCGGTCTCCCATCCTTCCAGGCAAGCGTCTACCTGCTAAAGGCTTGTGCCCGGCGAAACGATCTTCATGCCGTGGATAACCAGATCCGGGTAGAGTGGCGAGTCGATGCGCACCAGTGAAAACACCAGGGTTGAGTCAACCGGGGCCGCGACCGCAGCTTCCTGACCAACCAACTGGGTACCCGCGATATCCAGCCGGCTGTTGTAGCTTTCGATCGCAATGCTGCCTTCGACATGACCTGCTGTCAGAGTGAGGGTGGAATTGTGTGCCGTCAGGGCCGTGCCCAGGGAGATGATCCGGCTGTTACGTAGCGTGACGCTGGAGTCGATCACCACCACGCTGTTGATCTCTGCATCCTGGACCAGAATGTTGTGGCAGTTTTCGATCAGCAGGCTTCCTATCCGGCCGGAGAACACCCGGTCGGATTCGCCACGGCACTCCACTGTGGCGCGATAGGCGCTTTGTGCGGGTTTCATACCCCGTTCCGGAGCAGGCTTCCAGGTTTGTTCCAGCTGGGGTTTGAGAAGATCATAAAAACGCTGCGGTTGCTCGATAAACGCCACATGGCCACCGGGTATGAGTTCCAGCCGGGCATTCGGAATCAGGGATTCCAGCATGTATCCGGTACGCACCGGTGCAATCTTGTCCTGCTCGCCCCACACGATCAAAGTCGGTTGATGAATGGTTTCTGGAACCCGACTGAAGTCGTTCTGTACCAATGCCAGACCGGCGATGGCACTGGGTTCTCCACGCAGCACCTTGGTCCGGAACGGTTCCAGGTTGATCAGCAGATCCATGTTGACCGGGGCGCGTTTCTCCAATGCGCTCATCAGGGCGCCGGCGAGATTGGTGACCTTACGGTCGTCGAACATATTGTACTGGTTGAGCACCCGGTCAATGCCCAGGGGTGCCAGGTACTTGGTGTAGGCCTGCCGGTGGAGGATCCCCGCAGGATCAACCAGGGTCAGGGTTTTGACCGTGTCAGGATAATCGTGGGTGTACTGCAGACTGATCGCTCCGCCCATGGAGTGACCCACCAGGTGGAAGGCTTTGCCAACGTGCTTGCGTGTCAGTTGGCGGATCAGGCGCGAATAGTTTGCGGGTGAATACACCACGTTGGCCTTGCTCGAACGGCCGAACCCGGGCAGATCGAATGCGAGCACGAAATAATCCCCGGGCAGACGTTGGAACAGGTCATCCCAGCAGGTAGAGGCCTCGTCACCCAGACCGTGTACCAGGACCACGGCAGGGTTGTCCGGATTACCGGCAGACTTCAGATAGACCTCACCGCCGAAGACCGACTCGTTTTCGAACCACTCGCGCACCTGAGCGCCATTCACCAAGGTTGGTAGCAGGGTGCCGATGATCAGCAGGAGCAGGAACCGGTTGATCAGGGGGGAGGTCGCTTTGGTCATGTCAGGATTCATTCTCCGTATCAGCGGGGCAGGGTGCCGGGATCGGGGGGCGCCATGGCTCAAAGATCGAGTTGATAACACGGTGTGTAGTCGCCTTGCAGTTTCATGCGTTTCTGTTCCGCGAACGAGATCAGCAACTGGTCCATGGCGCTCATCACCTCGGTTTCACCCTGTAACAGAAAAGGTCCATGGCGTTCCACCGCGCGAATGCCTTCCTCCTTGACGTTGCCCGCGACGATCCCGGAAAAGGCGCGCCGCAGATTCGCGGCCATCATGTGACCCTGTTGTTGGCGCGTCAGGTCGAGGCCTGCCATTGCCTTATGGGTGGGTTTGAAGGGTTGCTGCAAGTCTTTGTCGATATGCAGACGCCAGTTGAAATAGAAGGCGTCGTTACGGTCGTAACGAAAGGCACGCACCTGCTCCATGGCCTCCTTGAGGGTTTTCGCCACCGCGGCGGGGTCGTCGATAATCACTTTGTAGTGATGTTGCGCGGCCTCACCCAGGGTGGCGCCGATGAAGCGGTCGATCTGTTTGAAGTAGTCGGCGCTCTCTTTCGGGCCGGTAAGAATCAGAGGAAAGGTGTGATCCTGGTTGTCGGGGTGCATCAGGATCCCCAGCAGGTAGAGCAGTTCCTCCATGGTGCCGGCTCCACCGGGGAAAATCACCACGCCGTGGCCGGTGCGCACAAAGGCTTCGAGGCGCTTCTCGATATCCGGCATGATCACCAGTTCGTTGACAATGGGATTGGGGGGTTCCGAGGCAATGATGCCGGGTTCGGTGATGCCAAGGTAACGACCGTCGCCGATACGCTGTTTGGCATGCCCGATGGTGGCGCCTTTCATGGGACCCTTCATGGCGCCGGGTCCGCAGCCGGTACAGACGTTCAAGCCTCTCAAACCGAGTTCGTATCCCACCTCTTTCGAGTAGTCGTATTCACACCGTCCAATCGAATGTCCACCCCAGCAGACGATCAGTTTGGGGTTGTGGCCGGTCGGTAGTACCCGCGCATTTCTCAGGATATGAAACACCGCGGAGGTGATGTGCGCCGGCTGTTTCAGGTTGTAATTCGGGTTGTGCTGGATCTCGTTGTGAACATAGATGATGTCGCGCAAGACCGCGAACAGGTGTTCCTGGATGCCGCGTACCATACGTCCGTCAACGAAGGCGCTCGCCGGCGCATTCTCCAGGCGCAGTTGAATACCTCGGTTGGTTTGGGTCAGGTGTATGCCAAAGTCACGGTAGGTCTCGAAGATCACCCGCGCATCATCGGTTTCGCTGCCGCAGTTGAGTACTGCAAGGGCACAGCGCCGGAACAGGCCATAGAGTCCCCTGGCGCTGGTGTCCAGCAGGGCATTGACCTCGAGTTGGGAGAGGATTTCTAGACTGCCTTCGGGACGCACCGAGGCGCTGAGTTTACTGGGTGTCTGTTTCAAAACGGCCTTGATTGAACTGGAGTGATTGACTGAATGCAGGGTGGTGCAGCGATCCGCCATGACCCCGGGTTCGAGGAACGGACCCGGGGAATCGTGGCGTTGATTATCAAGGGCAGCCTCCTGCCGTCACATGGTTTAGCGTTATTTCATCGTTTGGGCAGTAATTCCTCGATGATGTTGCGTTCTTCACGCAACTCTTTTTCAGATGCCTTGAGACGGGAGATGCTGAAGTCATCCAGTTCGAGTCCTTGAACGATCTCATAGTTCCCGTCCCGACAGGTTACCGGGTAGGAAAATACCACGCCTTCCTCGATGCCATAACTGCCGTCGGAATGCACCGCCATGCTCACCCAGTCCCCGTCTCTGGTACCGAGTGCCCAATCATGGACATGATCAACGACCGCATCTGCGGCGGAAGCGGCGGAAGAGAGTCCGCGGGCCTCGATGATTTCCGCCCCCCGACGCTGGATGCGGGGGATAAAGTGATCGATGGCCCAATCCCGGGTGACCATGTCGAACACCGGTTTGCCATCAATCATACAGTTGTCGATATGCGGATACTGGGTCATGGAATGATTGCCCCAGATGGTCATGCGGATGATATCGGCGACCCGGTTGTTGGTCCGGTTGGCCAGTTGACCCAGGGCCCGGTTGTGGTCTAGACGGGTCATTGCGGAGAACTGGCTGGGACTCAGGTCAGGGGCGTTAGCCGCTGCGATCAACGCGTTGGTATTGGCCGGATTGCCGACCACCAGGACACGTATATTCTCAGAGGCAAAGTCATTGATGGTCCGACCCTGGCTGGAGAAGATCTTCGCATTCTCGGTGATGAGATCTTTGCGCTCCATGCCTTTACCCCGGGGTTTGGCGCCGATGAGTATGGCGTAGTCGGCGCCCCGGAAACCGATTTTAGGATCATCGGTCAGCACGATGTCGTGCAGCAGGGGAAAGGCACAGTCCTCCAACTCCATACCGACGCCGTGGAGTGATGACAGGGCCTGGGGTATTTCAAGCAATCTCAGAATGACCGGTTGCTCCTGACCGAACATGGCACCGGAAGCGATGCGGAATGCCAGGGCGTATCCTATATGACCGGCAGCGCCGGTAAGGGTGACTTTGATTGCGGGCTTCATCTCGGTTGGGTCCTCCCGTGAGGTTAAGGGTTACCCGAAACATCTGGGTATCATTGAAATTAACCGGCACTGGAACATGGCATGTTCAGGTGCCGGCTTCATAGCTACCTGAATCCCTAACAATACAGGGTTGTGATGGGCCTGAACAGGTTTGTGCGACAGGAAAAAACGCTTTGCTGTAGCTGTCATCCACAGTGCTAGGTTGGTTGGCCTGTGAATGGCATCGGAGCATTAGTGTGCGCTTGACTAGGACCTCCCAATGAGACACAAGCCCAGTTGTTCCGCACACGGGCCAAGCCATACTGAAAGGGGGTCTGACTCAG
The DNA here is from genome assembly GCA_040506775.1 of Candidatus Thiodiazotropha sp. Taxonomy (GTDB): domain Bacteria; phylum Pseudomonadota; class Gammaproteobacteria; order Chromatiales; family Chromatiaceae; genus Thiodiazotropha. Next base: position 35,732 of record JBEVWC010000013.1, on the reverse strand, counting down.
GATTCGAGATGCTGATAGGGCGGATGTGTCTGGAGACGATCGTCCTGCTTGGGCTGGCCGACGGTGAAATGGTAGAGGCTTTGGAACTGGCGATCCTGAAGACCCAGAATCTCATGTACGCCGTCATCGAAAAAGCAGCCGATTCCGGTACCCCGCATGTTCAGGGCTTCGGCCTGCAGATAAAGCACCTGACCGATCAGGCCTGCTTCCCAGAACAACTCCGGATAAATTTGCGGACCACGCTCATGCAGCACCGGTTCGAAATATGAAAGCATTCCGAGACTGAAGTAACTGCTTGCGGCGATGTCCTGATGACAGGAGAGGGCACGGGCCGCACGTTTCGCCTCAGTGCTCAGCAACTTGTACAAGGGCAGGTGTGCAGGAGCGGAAGGCAGCGGATTCCAATCGAAGCGGGAGTCCATCGCAGTCTTGAGAGACTCCAGATGGGATGGATTGCGGCACAGCAGGTACAGGCCGGGATCGAGTTCACGAACCTTGTGCACGAAGATCAGCAGGTGCACACAGGGATCAATTTGCCAACTGCTCCAGGGAACCCGATCCCTGCGTGACAGGGTCTGATCGAGGAGATTGAAGAAATCCCCGGCGTCACAACTCACCTTCGAGTTGAAGGCCTGGGCGCTGCGGCGTTGCAGAATCATCTCCCGCGCAGACACCGTTTTGTGTCCGAGAGGGTCCGCCCAGTCGGGTATGAGTGCTTGTACGTCAGCCGGCAAGGGTGCTCCCAGCAGACTCTGTTCCAACCGGTCGATGACCGGCCAGGGATGGCGTGATTGGCTGCTCAGACGATTCGGTTGGCCGTGCCAGTCGTTGACGGCCGGTATCGATATCTTCGAGGGTGGAATTGGGGGTGTGTCGGTGTCATCCAATGCCACCAGATTCAGCAACAGATCCGGAACCTCGGGCTCCACCGATTGGAAATCCGCCGCCCGGTCCAGTCCAATCAGACGGGCGAGATCCTGTCGTTCCATTGGCAGGCGTTGCAGACGATAACCCTGGATTGCTGCGGAGTAGGCGAGTGCACCCACCGCATGCCCCAGATCGAGTTGTACATATCGAAATGCCCGTTCACCGTATTTCCAGGCTTCACGCCATGCAATACTGCTCAATGCCAGCCATATCCGGGCGGGTTGTTCACTGGATTGAGCCGGTGTCTGAAACCCGCAACGCAACTCCAGGGCATGCTGATAGGGATGGTAATGGTAGACACCGTCCTGAAAGCCGGTGATGCCCTGCAGTACCAGATAGCACTCGGTCGGGTGCAGGTTACCGCTGGAAGGGTTGCATCGAAGGGACCAGCGATCCGGCCCGAAGGATTTCCAGGCCGACAAGCCGAGTCCAAACCGCATCAAACCGGCGAGTTCCCGGGGTCCCCAGGCCGATAATGGCTTGAGCGGATGCATGCGGTCCAGTTCCGGGATCGTGGGATCAGGGAGGAAATCGAACTCATGGGGCAGGGGAACCCGCGGGGCTTCGCTGTATGTGCGGAACGGATCGGGTTGCTGATCCCAGTCGAGAAAATCCGGACCGGCCGCATATCTCTCGAATCGGTGTTTGGTGCGTTCGTGGTACGCAATTATCCGTTCGAGCAGGTCGCTGGATGTCATGATTCGGATGCCATGCCGATGCAGGAGATGCCGAGAACCCTCAGGAGGTTTTGAGTTCTTCCGGAGTTTTGGCCCTGACGGTTAATGCATGCAGTTCACCGGAGGTGATTTCATCGTGGAACAGGCTCAGTATGGAGCGTTGCCTTTGCAGGAGTTTCATGTCGGTGAAGGCGGGCGTGGTTACATTCACCTCGAAACTGCAACTTTCTCCCGCCACCTGGATGTCGGCGTCCGGATAGAGATTTTGAATGCGTTTGATCAACTCTTGCTCATTCATGGGTCAGCGCGCTCCTCATCAAAAAAGCGGTTCGCAAAGTGTTCAAAATAGTGGCTATCTTCGCATTTCGTGCATTCTGAAGCGAGCCAAATGAGGCAGGATTGTTGTGGTAATTGGATACTTTGGCCGCATTCCCCAGGTGCGTGTCGATGCAATGGAGATCCTGGAGTATCACGCTCTCACCGGGCTATAGAAACGGAAAATCATGCTGGGTAGTGGTCTGTCAGGGGCGTCACTGGGAGCCCTGCCCATACCCGCTTCAATCGAGCCGGACGGGCAGATAGTGTCCTGTATGCATTGAGAAATCTCAATCACGAAATGTGTCTTGGATTTATCGACGCCGGTTAAGAATTAACGCTGTTGGTCGTTATTTTCTCACAACTGTTTTCAATGGACCTCTGACCGCAGTAATTGGGAGAAAGATACCATGTTTGGTTCGGGATTATCGATCAAGATGAGATTGCTGTTGATAGCGATCGCCACCTCACTGTTGTTTATGTCGGCGATCTTCTTCACCTTGCGCGGGACCGACGAGGTCAGCCAGCAATTCACCGATTTCATCAATCAGGACCAGAAGCGATTGGGTACCCTGCAGGTGATGCAGGCGGAAGGATCCCAGGCGATTATCGCAGCGGCGAAAAAGATCATGGTGCCAGCTCTCAAACCGCCTGCCGATGTGGCCGCAAAGGCCGCTCAAGAGTTCGACAAAGCCTTGCAGCAGGCTCAGCTTCTCTACTCTGGAGAGACACAAGGTCAGGAGGGAATCAAACGGATCTCAGAACTCTGGTCGGAATGCCGCCCGGATACCCTTGCAGTGATACGCCTGATCGATGAAGCCAGGAACGATGAGGCTCAGGTCCTGTTCAATGAAAAGGTGCAAAAAGCCTGGGGTAGCATCCGTAAGCAACTGCAACCGCTCATGGCACGCGAAGCGGAACGTGTGGCGGAGACCCAGACGACTGTGAGTCAACAGGTGAAAAGGACCTTCCAGGCGGGTGTGGGACTGGGGGTGCTCGCTCTGCTCAGTGCCCTGGCGATGAATCTGCTGGGTAGTCGAAGCATCGTCCGCAGCATCAACAATGTTGCAAGTGCTTTGGAAAAGATTGGCTCCGAAGGAGGGGATTTAACCTGCCGACTTCCCGCTGAGGGAGGTATCGAACTCGTACGCCTGGCTTCAGGGTTCAATCAATTCGTGGCAAAAACCCAGGACCTCATGACCCAGGTCGCCGCATCAACCCAACAAATGAACGAGTGTTCATCGGAACTTTCCGAGGTTGCACGGTCGTCGCGATCCACCGCGGACCAACAGGACGAGGCAATGCAACAGGTGGCAACCGCGATGACCCAGATGGCCGTGGCGGTGAAGAGTGTGGCGGAAAGCGCCGCCCATGCGGCATCCCTGGCAGAGACTGCGGATAGCCAGGCAAAGGATGGAAACCAGGTAGTCAGTCGTACCATTCAGGCGATCCGGACCCTCTCGAGCGATGTGGAGAAGGCATCGGATGACATGCGTGCTCTGGAGCAGGAAACCAACCAGGTCGAGATGGTCGTCTCGGTCATCAAAGGCATCGCGGAGCAAACCAATCTGTTGGCATTGAATGCAGCGATCGAGGCCGCCCGGGCCGGAGAGATGGGCCGCGGATTTGCCGTGGTTGCGGATGAGGTTCGCACATTGGCCAGTCGCACCCAGAGTTCGACCCGGGAAATCATCGAGATTATCGAGCGATTACAGGAAGGTGCACACCGCACTGCGACGATGATGGAAGAGAGCCGCAACAGCGTGCAGCAGACTCTGGATCAGGCATCCCAGGCCGGTAACGCCTTGACCACGATTACTGAGGCAGTCGCCGAGATTCGTGACATGAACGTGAATATCGCCAGTGCGGCAGAGGAGCAGCAATCGGTATCCGATGAAATTCATCGCAACACCCTGAGCGTGGGAGAACTGTCTCAACAGAGCAAGGAATCGACGGTTTTGACCGAGGGCGCCGGCCAGGAATTGCGCAGCATCGCATCACAGATCACCCGTCTTGTCGGGCGATTCAAGGTGGCATAGGCGGCCCTGAAATGCTGTTCAGATTCAATGCCTGGCGAAACAATACTCTCGGCACGATGGATCTGAGCGGTTCAGGCGCATTTCACCTTGGCTCGAAACGCAGATCAGCGACTATCATCAGCCTGGTGGTCAGTTTTGTTCAGAGATTCAGTTGAGTGAATGATTGATCAACGCCAGCACATCCGGGATGTGGGAGATCAACACTCCAATGACCATCAGCGCTACGACCAGCGTCACACCCCCCACAAAATTAACAAGGAGGTTTTTGGCGGGATTGTGGTCAGCCAGGGCATGAGCGACGTCCGATATGTTGACCAGGCCTTGTAGTTCGTCCTTACGGTAAATCAGAAGGCGGCGGCATTTGTGGCTTCGCATCAGCCGAATCGCATTTTTACAGGAGCTGTTATAGGCCACCGAGATCAGATTTCGGGTGCTGACTTCGCCCAGTTTTAGTGCGCCGGGATCCTTTCCGGCACCAACAACGCGCACCAACAGGTCTCTTTCTGTGAACAGACCGATCACCCTTCCGTGCTCCGTAACAACCAGGGAGCCGAGGTTATGTTGCGCCATATATTGTGCCGCAGACTGCACATCAGTCTCGCTATCCATGGAAGCGACTGCTTCCGATACCAGTTTACCGACGTTGCATGCCATAGCTGTATGTCCGCCTGAGTGTGAAATTCAGAAACCTTATCCGAGATTGACAACCTTCCTGCAAATTCATCCTAGCAAAGTATAGGCCACACTCTATGCAGGAAGCTAAGAATAATTATTAATTTAATTAATTACTTAAGTGATTCTGCCTATCGTGATCAGCCACCCTCGACAGACGAGCAACAGCCACAGGCATGATCGCCGAACATTTGCGCCTGCTCGAGGTCGAACCACATCAGTGGCGCCGAACGGATTGGATACCGATCAGACTTCAGGCATTGGCCTATGGGGCTCAAGCTTATCGTCCGGAAAAGACAATCCGATGACTATCAGGAAGCAATGACATGAAAAGCAGGATCCTCCAGGCCTTTAGAGCCAACCGTTCTTTTTTACTGTTTGTGTTCTGCATGCTGGTTTTTCGCAGCAGCATTGCGGATTGGAACACGGTCCCTACCGGTTCCATGAAACCCACGATCCTGGAAGGTGACCGGGTATGGGTGGATAAGATAGCCTACGATCTCAGAGTTCCCTTCACCCACCTGTCACTGCATCGGTTTGCCGATCCTGAACGGGGTGATGTTGTGATATTCGACTCCGCGGCCGCGGATAAACGTCTGGTCAAACGGGTGATTGGGGTGCCGGGGGATGTGGTCTCCATGGTCGACAATAAACTCTCAATCAACGGTGAGTCTCTGGGCTATGTGTCTGACCCGGATGCATCGGACCAGAGTGGAGTGGGATTTTCGGATCGTATTGAGCAGCTTGGGCCGGTGACTCATCGGGTTCGCGTTCTGCGGGGCGGGAGTCCCATGGCCAGTTTCCCGCCGGTCAGGGTTCCTCCTGGACACTACCTGGTGCTGGGCGACAATCGGGACAACAGCGCAGATTCCCGGGTCATCGGATTTGTACCCAGAGCGGAGATCGTCGGGAAAACCGATCGGGTCGTGATGTCATTGAATTACGATAACCACTATCTGCCAAGAAGCGATCGGTTTTTTCAAACCCTTTGAGACCGGGTGCGGTTCGACAACTCGCCGTATCCCAAGGCGTAAACCGCATCAAACAGTCGCTGATAGTTTTCAATTCCCTGGTTGGAACCGGTGGTTGCGTAATTCTGCATGTTGAAGGTGCTCGCGAGTTCAGCGGGATCCAGGCTGAAACCCAGGTCCGGGATTCGCTGCAGGTAACTTTCGATCGTTGTTCCTTTTGATATCTCCATGCCTGCATTTCGCAACAATCGGTCGATGCCTGCGAGATACTCATTCACCACAGGACAATCCGTTTCCCGGATTCTGCGATACACCTCATCGCGAATTCTTCTGGCACGCCAGCGGGGTGCCAGCCATGGCCAACTCAGGCCGGCAATGAGCATGATCACAGTCAGACCCGCCAGCCATGGCCAGGCATACAGGAACATCAGTTTCAGGTGGGCGCCAACCCAGACCGTGGACAGATACAGAATCTGCCATAGCGAGCCGATGATGGCATCTGGGCTCAAGTGGCTTGAATCCAGTGTTTCATCGAGGCGCAGTTGTCGCTCGACATAACGGTTTATCTGCTCCGCAGAGAGGGTTTGACGCTCCTGTGATGGCACGTCGTAGTAGGCGGTAGGCTCCAGTTCCAGCCAGCCCATGCCTTCAATGTAAGCTTCGACCCAGGCATGCCCGTCCAGGGCGTGGATCTCGTAATAGCCCGTTAAAGGATTCAGGTCGGTGGCTGAGAAACCTGTGACCAGACGACTGGGTATCTCCAGAGTGCGCAGCATGATGGCCAGAGCACTGGCAAAATATTCACAATGACCACGCTGCGTCTCAAACAGGAAGCGGCTCAAGGGCGTCTGGTGCTGGGAGAGAAACACCGATTCGAAGTCATAGGCATAGTGACTTCTCAGGTACCCCTCGAGGGCTAATGCACGATCGAAAGGGGAATCCAATCCCTGGGTGATCTGGCGGGCCAACTCGGGTATGCGGGTATCGAGATCGTCGGGTAACTGCCGGTAGCCAGGCACTTCGTAATAGCTGCGTTCTGCAAAGCTTCTTTGCCTGAGTTGGAGCCGCAGGGATTCCACTACGTAGGCGGTGTCCTTGCGCAACAGACCCGGTGCCTGGAGTTGATGAAATGCGTCAATACCGATCACAGTGCCCGGGAAGCGGAGTTTTACCGGTACCGCTGCGGCCATGATATTGTTCACCAGATCCTGCTCCAGAATGACTTCATAGGTTTCGATGAAGGGTTCAAGCCCTGGAGGCGTCTGCATCAGGCTGATCTCTCCCCGCTCAAGCTCCAGCTTGCTGAGTGTCGTGGCAGAGCTGTGCCAGCTTATGCCATCGAAAACGTCGAAGATCCGTGCACGCAGATAGAGGGGACGGTCGGCGCGCATACGGGCCACAATGGTGTTATTGAAGCGGTCTCCTCGCGCGTCCGGATTCTGCATGTCAAACGTCTCTCCGAATCCTCCATAGCCATAACCGGTCTGATTCGCATCCGAATCTGACTGGGATGACGGCTCCCTTGATTCAGGCAGATGCTCAGACAGGTTCTCGAGCATGGATTGGATTCGTTCCTCCGGGTCGCCCAACGCCCGGGTCTGTCTGGCTTCCTGTTCCCAGGCATGACTCTGGTAGAAGTGATCCGATCCGGGACGGGATCCCAGGTTGCCCGCCGGAAAGCGGGGCAGTATCAGGTAGATCAGTACAGCGGACGCGACCAACCATACAGCTGAGCGCAGCTGATCCCGTTGCCGCCAGGGTTGTGCGGGATTGCGCAACGGTTCGAGATGTATATGCCCAAGGGTGATGCTGACACTGACGGCATATGCGATGAGAAACACCAGGTAATAGCCGCTTTTTGCAACCACGGCACCCGCCATGAGTGCGGTGAATCCCACGCCAAGTCCCAGATAGAGTCTGCGGTCATCATGGGTTTGCAGCAACAGGCTGACAAAACCGAAGCCGAGAAATATGAGCAACGCGGTGAGCAGGTTGGTGACGAGTATCAACGGTGGAAACAGAGCCAGACCGACTACGGCAGTCTGCTCTGAGTACTTGCGAAATGGGCTGGAAGCCTCATCGGTGTGACGCACCCGCTGCAACACCCAGAGGCATACAGGAAGCATTACCAGGAGACAGATGCCGGCGGCCAACAGACCAAGATGGGCATACAGCAGGGCACTTGCTGCCACTGAGGAAACCAGGCTGTACCAGACGACCACCGGGTTGGATCCCGGCTTCACTGTAAAAGTCCTTCCATTGAGTGGCCTGAACTGACCGGATAGCTCAGGCGGTTGCCGAATCGGTTCATGCGTGGGGCTTTGGTATGACGCAAAGGGAAGTGAAAACTCTCACCATCCATTTCGAAATCGATATGCGTCACATGGGGTGGAAGTGCCGGGATCAGCGGATCGTCACGTAACCTGAAACCAACCACCAGGTTGGCTTGCGGGTAACGATGTATGGCTTCTTCGAGCAATTCGCGACTGCTCAGGTTTCCGCTGTCCTGGAGTTCCGCAAGTTGTGCCAATACCTCATAGAGATCTGACTGATAAGCAGGTATCGCAGTTTCGAGGCGTTTTCCGTGCTCAGCAATGAGCACACTGGACATCCCTTCCCGGGTTGCCTGGCGAATCATCGAGGCCGCCAGGGAGATCGCAAACTCAAATGTGGTGCGGTTGCCTTCACCCTTATTAAAGACGGCCCGGCTGTCGAGCGCCAAAAGCAGCATGGGTCGGTCGTCGCGCTGATACTCTTTCACGACCAGACGTTGCAGTCTCGCTGATGCACGCCAATGGATATGACGCAGGCTGTCACCATGAACATATTCCCGAATCGAGAGAAACTGATCCTGACCACCCCGTTGCGCTATGGGTAAATCACCGTCACTGTTCTGATTGGCATGCTGCGGGGTTGGAAGTTCACCGAGTTCATAGAGCCTCGGCAACACCCGAACCGGTTCACCAGGACTGCTCAGACAACGTTCATGACTCAGAATACCGAATGGGTATGCCGATGTGAGTCTGAGCGGGTCCAGGGTGAATAATCCCCGATGTTCGCAGCGTACCCGGCTGGTTATTTCATCGGATGTCTCCCAAACCGGGAGGAATCCGCTCGCCGGCCCATCGGCAAAAGGAATGTCGTCAATCAACCGGGTGTGATATCGATGTCCGCTGCCACTCAGGCGGTATACCACCTCGATTTCTTCACCGGCGCTCATCATCGGCGGGAAGTTTCGTTCCACCTGAATGCCTCTGAGTTGCCATCTGGGCATCACCTGAGAGATCAGCAGCAGCGCCAGGCTGAGTGAGAAAACCCCGTACAACAGGGCCAGTCCCCGATTCCAGGCAACGAAAAAACAGGCCAGAGTCAGTACCCACAGAACCCGGTGAAGATTGATCCAGCGCTGCAGCGAATCCAGGGTCTGCGGGGAGAAGATGCTGGACGATCCGCTCTGAATCTTCATCTCACTCAATCATGCACCGGTTGAGTGGTCTGGTGAGCGGTATCGTTGGGCATGGCCGGTACCGGAACCTGCTCCAGGATCTGCTGCAGAATCGCAGTGTCGGATGTACTTTGGCTGCTCAACAGCATCCGATGCGCCATGACCGGAATCACCATCTGCTGGATCCGCAGGGGGGTGACATAGGTCTCGCCATGCAGCAGTGCGTTTGCCTGAGCGGCCTTCATCAAGGCGATCGAGCCTCTCGGGCTGACTCCGAGTCGCACCTTTTTGTGCACGCGGGTGGCGTGTACCAGTGCCGTGATGTAGTCCACCAGCTTTTGCTCCAGGTGGATTCGCGTGACCTGTTGTTGCAGGCCAAGCAGTTGTGCCTCATCGATCACCGGGGTGATCGGTTCCAGGGGGTCGCTTTCCCGATGCATCTTGAGGATACGTGATTCTTCCTCCGCCAGAGGGTATCCCAGGGACAGACGCATGAAGAATCGGTCCAGCTGTGCCTCAGGCAGGGGAAAGGTGCCACTGAACTCGATTGGGTTCTGGGTGGCGATCACCAGGAAGGTGGCGGGTAGTTTGCGGGTCTTGCGGTCCACGCTCACAGTGCGCTCGGCCATCGCTTCCAGGAGTGCCGATTGGGTTCGGGGGGAGGTGCGATTGATTTCGTCTGCCAGCAGGATGTTGGTGAAAATCGGACCTGGAAGAAAGCGAAAGGCCTGTGCCTTCTGGTCGAACAGGGAGACCCCGGTGATGTCCGCCGGCAACAGGTCGGGGGTGCATTGGATCCTCTTGAACCCCATATCCAGACTTTTTGCCAGGGTTTTCGCCAGGGTCGTTTTCCCCAGTCCAGGCAGATCCTCCAACAGTATGTGCCCACGACACAATAAACTGATCAGGACCGTCTTAAGGGTCTCGGGTTTTCCAATGATGACCTTCTGCCAGGTCTGGAGGAGGGTATCGAGTAGTGCGTGATCCGCCGGGCTGTCCAATGTTTTCATCCTGTCTTCCTATGCGGTCCTGCGAGGTCGATCTTCTGCAGTGTAAGCCTGAACTGGCTGAGCGTGGTGTGAATCGAGACAGGCTAAGCCTGGAGTTTCCGCGGATCAGCCTGACTGACTGAAACTGCCACTGACTGCCCTGGGACTGATTTTATGCCGTGCTCATTCGTTCGTAGGGTATGAATATCCGTAATTTTAGCGGTCGTATTGTGCGATTCTTGACCAACAGCCTCCCGGCGGGCCAAATATCCTATAAAACGCACCGATACATCGCTACAATTGCCCATTATTCCCTCACCGGTCAATCCCAGGCCCTGTAGCCCTGAATTGGGTCCACGGTTGGGTTTGCGCGGTTTCGGTGAACTGCCTTACATCATCGCTACACAGGATACATCCATGGCATATGACAAGATTGAGATCCCTTCCGAGGGTGAGAAGATAAGCGTAGACGCCAGTGGCGCACTGCAGGTGCCCAACAACCCAATCATCCCCTACATCGAGGGGGACGGGATCGGCGTGGATATCACCCCGGTGATGTGCAAGGTCATCGATGCCGCGGTTGAGAAGGCCTACGGTGGCGAGCGTAAGATCGCCTGGATGGAAGTCTACGCGGGTGAGAAGGCTACCCGGGTCTACGACGGCGATACCTGGCTCCCCGCTGAGACCCTGGAGGCGGTCAAGGAATTCGTGGTTTCCATCAAAGGCCCACTGACCACCCCGGTCGGCGGCGGTATCCGCTCTCTCAATGTGGCGTTGCGTCAACAGCTCGACCTGTACGTCTGCCTGCGTCCGGTGCGTTACTTCGACGGCACCCCCAGCCCTCTCAAGGAACCGGAAAAGACCAACATGGTGATCTTTCGCGAAAACTCGGAAGACATCTATGCGGGAATCGAATGGGAGTCGGGCACAGCGGAAGTCAAGAAACTGATCGATTTTCTGCAGAACGAGATGGGTGTGACCAAGATCCGCTTCCCGGCTACCTCGGGTATCGGTATCAAACCGGTCTCCAGTGAGGGCACCCAGCGACTGGTACGCAAGGCGATCCAGTATGCCATCGACAATGATCGTGACTCCGTGACCCTGGTGCACAAGGGCAACATCATGAAATTCACCGAAGGTGCCTTCAAGAGCTGGGGCTACGAGCTTGCCAAATCGGAATTTGGTGCTGAGGAACTGGACGGCGGCCCCTGGTGTACCCTGAAAAATCCCAAAACCGGCAAACAGATCATCATCAAGGATGTGATTGCGGATGCCTTTTTGCAGCAGATTCTGCTGCGTCCCGCGGAATACAGCGTGATTGCCACGCTCAACCTGAACGGTGACTACATCTCCGACGCCCTGGCGGCTCAGGTCGGCGGTATCGGTATTGCGCCGGGCGCCAATCTCTCCGACACCGTGGCGATGTTCGAGGCGACCCACGGCACCGCGCCGAAATATGCCGGACAGGACAAGGTCAATCCCGGCTCACTGATTCTTTCCGCTGAGATGATGCTGCGTCATATGGGTTGGTTTGAGGCCGCAGACATGATCATCGAGAGTCTCGGTGCCACCATTTCGGCCAAGACGGTAACCTATGATCTGGCGCGCTTGATGGATGATCCCACCGAGCTGAGTTGCTCAGCGTTTGGTGACGCCATGATCGCCAACATGTGATCAGGCCCCGGGCCGCAGGGGTGAGACTCAATCCTGTGGCCCGGACCGGCATGTTGAAATGACATGCCGGCCCGGTTTCGAATGCAGATCAGTCATGAGTCGGGATTACCAGAATCGGTATCTGGGACAGTCTCACCAGAGTGTTGCTGGTGCTGCCCAGCAGCAGTTGTTTGATCACACCTTTACCATGTGATCCCACTGCGATCAGGTCCGCATTGAGTTTCTCGGCTTCCTCCAGAATCTTGTCGACGTACGCCCCCTGGATCTGCAGTGCCGTGCACTGGGCGCCGGTTTCGCGTACTCGTTCCGCCAGTGTCTGCAGTGTCTGATGCTCATGATGAAGGGTGCTTGCCTGTACGTCCCGTTCGCTGCGGGGGCTTGGCTCGTATCCGATGAAATCCGCATCAGGCTGGGCAATATGCAAGAGCCAGATGTGACGTCCCTCGGGAGGAGAGTAGAGGGCTGAGGCTTGTTCGATGATTTCCCAGGAAGCCGGGGAAAGGTCAAGCGCCACGACCAGATTTTTTACGCTTTCCATGAACTCTTTAGCCTCGTTTGGCTTGTTCTACTTCAATTATAGGTTGCTTGTCGATTCGACTCCATCAGACTCAACCAACGCCAGTCCGTCAGGTGCCTGTGATCAATTCCCGGGGTCGGATTGGGTTGACATGACGTGGTTGAAAAACCGGCCTATGGCCTGGGTGAGCTGTTCACTGCGTTGCGTCTGACGCAGCGATGCCTGCATGGAAGAGCGGGTATCGGGCAGATACAGCAGATCGCTGAGGATCGCATTGAAAAACTCCTGTCCCGCCTCATTTTGCGCCAGTCGCTCCAGAAACAGATCACGCAGGTGGGCATCATGCAGGGATTCCCAGGCACGCCCGGCAATGCATGTCAGAAGGTCGGTTCGAGTCGAAAGTTCACTCAGTAAGGCTCTATTTATCAGTTCATTACGAAGCATTTCTGATGTTGAATGAGATATTCCTCTGAGGGTTGATGTCAGCACCTGGGGATTGGCGGCGGGTTGCTCCAGCTCCACCTCCAGCCGCCGTATCAGTGCCTGTGAAATGTCATCCGGGACGGGGCTGTTTTCCAGGCAATGGCAGAGCGCCTCCAATGGGGCGGGAGGGAGGTTGCTGATCGCGACGCTGAGCGATTCCAGACCCGGATCAGAGTCCAGACGGGCGGCCACATCAGCGATGCCCTGATAGCCGATGAATGCCCATTGGTCCCAACTCAGGTCCCCATTCAGGTAAGAGCGGGCGTGTTCGTAGTATCGGGATGCGGGTTTACCCAGGGTAGCGGTCAGTCGCGCATGTAACACGGCCAAACGCTCCTTGCGGGGTTGGAACAGGTAGGGGTTATCCTGCAGAGCCTTGTCCAGTGCGGAGGCCTCGGCTGATTCGAGACGGTTGTCTGCAAGATTGTCGATCAGGCGATGCAGGAAATCGTCTCGAGCTGATTGCAAAAGTTTGGCCAGTTCATCCAGGGGAAAACGGATAAACCAGATGATCGGGTCGATGTCCGGCCTGACCGGGTCATGCAGTGTCAGGGCAAACCAGGCCTGCTGCTGAAGTGGATAGGGGTAGGGTGCCTCGGTACGTTCGAATGCCAGGAACCGCTCCTGGGGTATGGGGCAAACCCGACGCCCCATGTCATAGATGTCGAGCTTTAATCCGCCCGATTCCAGCAGTTGCACAAGTGTGTCGAAAGGCCGCTCATGTATGCTCATTTGTTCTGCTTGGGTTGGATGATTGATTGGCCCGTCGCTGAGACTTCAATCATGATAAGATAAAATCTAGAAAAAAGATTTAATTAATTGAAAATACTATAAATAAATCAAATCTTATTACACCCAGTCGATGAGGTGATGCTCCCAATCATCCGCGTCCTCCTCACGCACCACCCGGCCGCGGATGGTATGGCCTCCGAGGATCATCGGCTGCGTATCGCCCTGGTGATTCAGGGGATGCCAGTCAGGCAGATCCTTGTGCTCCGCCAGGAGCCGATAGGCACAACTGGGAGGCAGCCAGTAAGGGTCGCGCAAGTCGTCAGTGGTCAGGGTGACACAGTTTGGAACCCGGATAGAGCGATCTTCATAGTGGGTGCAGCGACAATGCTCCAGATCCAACAGGTCGCAGACGATATTTGTGAAAAAAATCTCACTGGTATCTTCATCTTCCAGTTTCTGCAGACAGCACTTTGCACAGCCGTCGCACAAGGATTCCCATTGCTCACGGGTCATTTCATCCAGTGAAAGCCGTTTCCAAAATGGGTCTGATGATTGGGTCATTGTATCGGTGTGTCGGGTTGTCATGGGTGGGCCGATCCCTATTTTAACCCGATCCGGCCTCAAGGTTGAGGGTGAGGGGGCAAAACGATGCCTGGGTCAATGGGGTGCAAACCCTATTTTAAGTTGAGCAATGTTCAGTACTGGATTGGGCCGGGTGGATAGAGAAAGCCAGAAATCACGCTGCATGGGCGCTGTCAATACCTCTTATGCACATTTCTCAGGGAGCTGGGACTTTAATGATAATTTAATGTAGTGATTTAATCTCAATTATTAAAAAAGATAAATAACTAATTGTAATTAATAGAAAACAACATATTGTATAGAAATTGCACAATCTAAATGGGGTGCAGACGCTTCAAGGGCTGGGAGCGTTTTCAAGGACGTTACTCACAAAGTTATCCACAGGATCTGTGGAAATGTTTTTCGCTTTCGAGGGATTGATTGTGGTCATTTTTTCCTATTATCTATCTCAAGGCCCGCCAATGGGCCGAGACTGTGCTGTTGCGAGGGTCATCCCGGCAGGAACAGGTCGCTGCGGTTAGCCAACGGAATTCCGGGTCAGGGATCAGGCTAGACAAGAAACATCAGCGCGAGGGCAAATACCTCCTTTGCCTCACGCCGAACATGCGGTATCAAGTTGCAGGCGATATGCAGACAGACGGGGAGTTGATTGAAGCATTTGCGGATGCGCTCTGGATGGAGCGTGGACTGAGTCGCAATACCCTGGCGGCCTATCAGTCGGATCTTCGCAAACTGGCCGACTGGCTGGAATCCGCTGGCAGGCATGGATTGCTCTGTGTCCGGCGTCAGGATCTTCAGTCCTACCTGGCCCACCTGTACGGGTTGAACGTCAAACCCCGTACCTCCGCGCGGTTTCTCTCCTGTGTTCGCCAGTTTTACCAGTACTGCCTGCGCGAAGGGATGCTCGAGGCCGACCCAAGCCTGCGCATCGAGGCGCCTAAACTCGGTCGACCCTTGCCCAAATCCCTGTCTGAAGCCGAGGTCGAGGCCCTGCTCGATGCGCCTGACCTGGAAGATCCAGAGGGTATGCGGGACCGGGCCATGCTGGAGGTGCTCTATGCCACCGGGTTGCGGGTCTCGGAACTGGTCGATCTCAGGCCTGAGCAGGTCAGTCTCAGCCAGGGTGTGATTCGGGTGGTCGGGAAGGGGGGCAAGGAACGTCTGGTACCCATGGGAGACGAGGCGCAAAGCTGGTTGGTGCGTTTTTTATCCGGTCCGAGAGAGATGCTGCTTGGCGCAAGGGTCTGTCAACATCTGTTTCCCACTCGACGCGGCAGCGGGATGACTCGTCAGGCGTTCTGGTACCGGATCAAGAAGCACGCGTCCCAGGCCGGGATTTCTCATCCGGTTTCTCCGCACACGTTGCGGCATGCCTTCGCAACCCATCTGCTGAATCATGGTGCGGACCTGCGGGTGGTGCAGCTACTGCTGGGCCACAGCGATCTGTCCACCACTCAGATCTATACCCATGTGGCGCGTGAGAGACTGAAAACCCTGCATAGCCGACACCATCCACGGGGCTGATACCGGTACGAATGGAAAGACTGGGAAGTTACATCCGCATGTTCGTTTGTAAACTAATGTATAATCTCCGCCCTTCACCGGTTGATTGTCAGTTAAATACAATCAACCCTATGAAATAACGGGAGTTTTTACATGCCATCTTTCGATATTGTGTCCGAAGTCGATCTGCAGGAAGTGCGCAATGCAGTTGATCAGGCCAATCGTGAGATCGGGACACGGTTCGATTTCAAAGGGGTCGATGCGCATTTCGACCAGACTGACAACGAGATCACGCTGCGGGCAGAGCAGGAGTTTCAGCTCAATCAGATGATGGATATTTTGCGTCAGAAGTTGGTCAAACGCAGCGTTGATATTGCTGCCATGGACATCCGGGATGTTCAGACCAGTCTCAATGCGGCCCGCCAGACTGTGATCATCAAGCAGGGGATCGAGACTGAGACCGCGAAAAAGATGATTAAGGATATCAAGAGCAGCAAGATCAAGGTCCAGTCACAGATCCAGGGCGACCAGGTGAGGGTGACCGGTAAAAAACGGGATGATCTGCAGCAGGTCATCGCACTTTTGCGCCAAGCCGACTACGGACTGCCGCTCCAATACCAGAATTTTCGGGACTGATATCATGAAACCAGCTTTTACACGCACCCTGTCACAGGTTCTGACAGGGGGACTGATTTCGCTGTTGTTCCTCACCGGGTACGCCAAAGCGGAAGGGGCGATTCCGGAACAGGAGGCGCAGAACATTCGCCAGGGCGTGGCCAATATTATCAAGGATGCTGAGATCACCAGTATTCAGCCTTCAGACATCGATGGCATGTATGAGGTCATGATGGGTCCTCAACTGTTCTACGTCACCGGGGACGGTCGCTATCTTTTCAGCGGAAAGCTCTACGATCTGGTGGATCGCAAGGACCTCACTTCGCCAAAGGTCGCACAAGCCAAAGCACAAGCCATCGAGGCGGTCGGCGAGGACAAGATGGTGGTGTTTGCACCGGAAAAGACCCTGCATACCATCACGGTATTCACGGATATCGATTGCGGCTATTGTCGCAAACTCCATTCGGAGATTCAGAGCTACAATGACCTTGGTATCCGTGTGCGCTATATGATGTATCCACGGGCAGGAGTGGGTAGCGAGTCCTATGACAAGGCTGTGTCGGTACTTTGCGCCGACGACCCCAAAGCGGCGATGACCCAGGCGAAGGCCGGTGAAGAGATACCCAAGAAGGCCTGTGACAACCCGGTCAAACAGCACTATGAACTGGGTAAGTCCCTGGGTGTCAATGGCACCCCTGCGATCTTCCTGGAAAGTGGCGATATGTTGCCCGGATATGTTCCGGCACAAAAAATGAACAAGATCCTGACGCAACTCGATCTCGAGGAAGCCAAGCAGGCTAACAACAAAACACAGTAGCTTTTCAGTATCCGGCCACACGGGGGTGTGGTTTGCGGTGAACGGGGAGTCCGCTTGATTATAGAAGTCGCCATGCGTACCGATAAGGGTAGGGTACGTGAACAGAATGAAGATGCGGTCGGTGGCGATCCGGAGGCGGGTCTTGTGGTGCTGGCGGACGGCATGGGCGGAGCCAATGCGGGTGAGGTGGCCAGTGGACTGGCCGTCGATCTTCTGGTGAGTCAGCTGACCGGACGTCTGTGGGACGGCGGGGATATCGATCAGGAACAGATCAAAGATGCGGTCGGCTCCGTCAACCAGGCAATTCTCGAGCTGGCGGATCAGGTCCCCGACTATCAGGGGATGGGAACCACCCTGGTGCTGGGTCTGTTCGTAGGTCGGCAGTTGATCTATGCCCATGTGGGGGATTCCAGACTCTACCGTTGGCGCCAGGGGGTGCTGCAGCAACTGACCCTGGATCACTCGTTGATTCAGGAAATGGTCAATCTGGGGGACTTTTCCTGTATTGAAGAGGCTCTGCTGGCGGGTGTCCCCACCAATGTACTCTCCCGAGCCCTGGGTTCAGAACCCCTGGTTATGGTGGATGTGGAAGAGACGGAGTGGGTCGACGGCGATGTCTTCCTCCTGTGTACCGATGGGCTGACCGGCATGGTGACGGATGATGAAATGCAAAGTATCCTTGAAAACAAGGATTTAAATTTGGAGGAGCAGGCGGATGAACTGGTCGATTTCGCCTGCCGGATGGGCGGCATCGATAACATTTCGGTGATACTGGTGCGTCCACAAGCAGCAAATGATGTTTGAGTTCAATTGAATACCTGGGTAGATGACGGTATGGAAAAACTCGTTATTATGGGTGACGACGGCACGCCGCAAGAGTTCGAGCTGGATCAACGGCGCATGTCGCTCGGGCGTGACAACACCTGCGACATCTGTCTGAGCGACCGCTCAGTCAGTCGCCACCATGCCAGCCTGCAACGCGTGTATCAGGGCTTCTCCATCGAAGATGAACGCAGCACCAACGGCACCCGGGTGAATGGTTCGATCGTCACCAAGCGTTTTCTCAAACATGGTGATCTGATAGAGATTGGTAAATACAGTCTGCGCTACATTGCCCAGATTCCTCCCCAGGAGATGGATGATCCGGATCGTACGGTGGTGCTCAAACCCCGCGCCGCTCAGACACCTTCGACGGATCCCGCAACGCCACAAGCGGGTGTGGCTGCGGTTTCCTCATTTCGCGGAGGGGAGAGTGGCGTCAAAGCGGTCGAATCAAGATCCACCACTGCTGCCAGTGCTACTCATGCGGACAGCAAAGCCGATTCCGAATCGGCTGCCGGGGCACGGGTAAAATTTATGGCGGGAGTACATGCTGGAGAGGAGCGGGTGATCGACCGGGCGTTCTTCAGTGTCGGAAACCCGGGGGGCGATCTGGTACTCATCAATCAGCGCCACAATGGCTATTATCTGCTCAAAGTCGGCGGTGAAAATACCCCGATGATCAATGGACAACCGATCAAGGCGGGGGGCGTGCCGCTGAAGGACGGGGATAACATCACCCTGGGTGAACTCTCGCTGAAGTTCATTGACTGACGGGCATTCAACATTTGCCTGAAAGCTGATTTGGCCGGCTTTAAATATTAAATTTCCGGCAAATTGCCCCCGTTTGCACCGGCTGGTTTGAAAGCGGCCATTAGATGGCTATCGAACCTGAATGGCACGCGAAACGGTTGTTACCCTCCCGGCAGCCATTCAGGCCGCATTTCACTCAATCGTTGAGTCGAAAACCGATATTCAGGGTCACCTGCCAGTGTGAGACCTGGCCGTTCTCGATATGACCTCGGGTCTCCACCACTTCGAACCAGTTCATGTGATTGATGGTTTCATTGGCTCGGGCGATGGCATTGCGTATGGCATCGTCAGTGCTGGTGGAGGACGAACCTACCAGTTGAATCTTCTTGTACACGTGATCGCTCATGTTATCTCCTCAATGGGTGGTGTGTGGCGATGATCGTTTTTCATCCGGCGGAACAGGGTGCTGAAGCGTCACACCGGATCGGAATTCAACTGCTGTTTGAGCCGGTAGAGTGTTTCGAGGGCCTGTCTTGGCGTCAAATCGTCCGGATCGATGTCATTCAGCAATTGCTCCAGGGGTGTAGGCCCCGGTTCTGGGGTATTCATATCAAACAACGGCAACTGATTCTGCAACTGGTCTGCGTGACGCTGAGCGCTGTTCTCCAACTCCTGAAGTCTTTGACGGGCCATCCGGATCACCGGCTTGGGAACCCCGGCCAGGGTTGCGACCTGCAGGCCATAGCTTTGGTTCGCCGGTCCCTCTCTCACCGCATGTAAAAACACGATGCTGTCGCCGTGTTCCACGGCATCGAGGTGCAGGTTGGCTATCCCCGGGTATTCATCCGGCAGGGTGGTGAGTTCGAAGTAGTGGGTGGCGAACAGGGTGAATGCCTGCAGCCGTGTGGCCAACTCCACGGCACAGGCCCAGGCCAGGGAAAGGCCATCGAAGGTTGATGTGCCGCGGCCGATTTCATCCATCAGCACCAGACTCTGGTCGGTGGCATTGTGGAGTATGTTCGCGGTCTCTTCCATTTCGACCATGAAGGTGGAACGTCCGCCGGCCAGGTCGTCGGATGCCCCGATGCGGGAGAAGATCCGGTCAATCGGACCGATTCTGGCGGCTGCGGCGGGGACGAAACTGCCCGCATAGGCGAGCAGCGTGATCAGCGCGGTTTGACGCATGAAGGTGGATTTGCCGCCCATGTTTGGCCCGGTCACGATCAGCATGCGCTGGTTCGGGTTGAAGCAGACGCTGTTAGCGACGAAGGGATTCTGACTGACCTGTTCCACCACCGGATGACGTCCGTCACGGATTTCCAGTCCGGGCTGTTCGACCAGTTCGGGTCGGACCAGGGACAGATGGTCGGCCCGTTCCGCCAGGTTGCATAGAACGTCCAGGATCGCCAGGCCTTCAGCACACAGCTGCAACGGGCTCAGAGCAGCGCACAGGGCTTCGAGCAGCTGTTCATACAAATGCTTTTCCCGGGCCAGCGCGCGTTCCCGGGCGCTCAAAACCTGGTCCTCGAATTTTTTCAATTCCGGGGTAATGAATCGCTCGGCGCCCTTCAGGGTCTGTCTCCGGATGTAGTCATCCGGTGCCTTGGCGGACTGGGCGCGGCTGATCTCGATATAGTATCCATGTACCCGGTTGTAACTGACCTTGAGGTTTGACAGCCCGGTACGTTCACGTTCACGCTGCTCCAGGTCGAGCAGGAACTGATCCGCGTTTTGCGACAGGGCACGGAGTTCGTCGAGTTCCTGGTCATATCCGGCTGCGATCACGCCGCCATCCCGGATCAGCATCGGCGGTTGCTCAATGATCGCCTGCTGCAACAGGGTCTGCTGCTGCGGATGTTCCCCGATATCCAGGCTCAGGGACTGGGTCAATGGCGCATCGAGTTGGCTGAGCAGTGTTTGCAACCGGGGCAGCATGGCGAGGGAGTCGCGCAGGGTCGCCAGGTCCCGGGGTCTTGCGCTTTTAAGCGCAATGCGTGCGAGGATACGCTCTATGTCACCGATACCCCTGAACAACTCCTGAATCGGCTCGAACAGATTGCTCTCCAACAGGCTCTGAACCGTGGCATGACGCTGGGACACCGGGGTGCGATCGCGCAGGGGCTGGCTGATCCAGCGGCGCAGCATGCGGCTGCCCATCGCGGTCACGGTCCGGTCCAGAATGCCGGCCAGGGTGTGCTGCGGCTGGTCGCTCAGGGAGTGGACCAGTTCCAGGTTTCGTCGTGTGGCGGCATCGATGATGATACTGTCGTCGCGATGTTCGACACGCAGTCCGCGGATATGTGGCAGGCTGCCGAACTGGGTCTCTTCGACGTACTGCAGCAGGCAGCCCGCGGCACCCACCGCCCAGGGCAGTCCCTGGCAACCAAACCCGCCCAGGTCCCGGGTGCCGAATTGTCGGGTCAGCAGATGGGTCGCGGAGTTCGTATCGAAATGCCAGGCGGGTCGTCGTGTGGTGCCACAGCGCAAGCCGAGGGTTTCGGCGAGCTTTGAATCCTCATCCAGGAGCAGTTCCGCCGGCGCCAGACGTTCCAGTTCACTGCGCAATGCTTCCGCTCCCTGGACCTGCAAAACGGAGAACCGCCCACTGGCCAGATCCAACACAGCGACACCCAGTTCGCTGCCCTGCTCATTGACCGCGACCAGCAGATTTTCCCGCCGTTCCTCGAGCAATGCCTCGTCTGTAAGGGTGCCCGGGGTGACGATGCGCACGACCTTGCGCTCCACCGGACCCTTGCTGGTTGCAGGATCCCCGATCTGTTCACAGATGGCCACGGATTCGCCCTGTTTCACCAGGCGGGCCAGATAGCCTTCGGCCGCGTGGTAGGGCACTCCGGCCATGGGAATCGGCTGACCGGCGGACTGGCCGCGTTTGGTCAGGGTGATGTCCAGCAGGCGGGCCGCCTTTTCCGCATCGGCGTAGAAAAGTTCGTAGAAATCCCCCATCCGGTAAAACACCAGCATACCGGGATGTTCCCGCTTGATGCCCAGATACTGCTGCATCATCGGGGTGTGCTGGGGTGCGGAAGGCTGAGGCTGAGCCATGGGTGTGGGCTAC
Source organism: Candidatus Thiodiazotropha sp. (assembly GCA_040506775.1). Taxonomy (GTDB): domain Bacteria; phylum Pseudomonadota; class Gammaproteobacteria; order Chromatiales; family Chromatiaceae; genus Thiodiazotropha. The sequence goes on along the minus strand of JBEVWC010000013.1, from coordinate 14,126 downwards.
TCGAAGGTGTAGTGCTTTTCCACCGGTTTGAGCACTTCCCAAGTGCATTCCATGCCAGCCGGAAAGGTGACCAGGTCACCCCGCTGGAAGGTCTGGGGTTCACCGTCCTTGGGGGTGACGATGACCTTGCCGCGGACAAAGTAGCAGATCTCGGTGCGATCATAGGACCATTCGAAGGTGGAGACCTCCTTGGACCAGACGGGCCAGTCATAGACACCCTGAATTTCGAGTTTCATGGAGGAGGGACGGTGTTCGCAGAGGATTTGTAGTTCGGTCATGGCATCCTGCGGGTGACTGGATCACCCGAAATCATCGCTGGTTGGAGACATTCAAGAAAGCGGTCCCGGAACCGGGACGGCATAACAGACCAGGGAGTGTACCGCGAATCCGGGGTGAGGTTAATCTTACCGTCCGTTTCGGGGTGGGCTGAGGTCGTCGGGTACGCGTACTTGAACGCTGAGCGAAGACCCTTTGTCAGGAGAAATGACCGGGTCTGAGTGGGGGCACCGAACTTCGGTCTGCATTCCCACGCAGAGCGTGGGAACGAGCGCGCAGCGTAGCCCGGGTGAAACGAAGTGAAACCCGGGACCCGGCAGAGTGTGAAGCACCCTGGAATATCACGAAACCCTCCAGGAGTTTCTCTTCTCCTCCCAGATGAAGATCAACGCAAGGTGCCGTTACTGGCACCTGCCGAGCACCGCTGCTTGAAAATATCCATTACTTGAAAGGCCTTCCTGGGTAGCCCGGTCAGGCCCAGTCACAGGTGCCTAACCGGTCTTCACCGATGGCTCCGCATCACTCTCCGGACAATGCTGTTGCACCAGGTCGAGAAACTGCTGGGTGCAGGACTCCCAGGAGAACTGCTCGGCGTACTGTCGACAGCTGTTCCGATCAACCTCCAAGGCGCGGGTTACCGCGGTTTTCAGATCCTTATCCAACCAGCCGTTGACCCCGTTTTCCACCACATCCAACGGACCCTCCACCGGGTAGGCGGCAACCGGTACACCGCAGGCCATGGCTTCGAGCATCACCAGGCCGAAGGTGTCGGTGAGGCTTGGAAATACCATCACGTCCGCGGATGCCAGAAGTCTGGCCAGATCGCCGTTTTCCCGGTAGCCGAGGAAATGGGCCTTGGGATAACGCTCTTTGAGTTCAGCGAGTGCCGGACCGTGACCGATCACGACCTTTGAACCGGGGAAGTCGATATCGAGAAAATCCCGGATGTTTTTCTCAACCGCCACACGACCCAGGTAGATGGCGATCGGTCCGGGGAGATCCTGCAATACACTCTCTCTGGGTATGAAGTGATCGATGTCGACACCCCGGGTCCAGTAGTCCAGGTTTGTGAAGCCGTGTGCTTCCAACGTCTCTTTCATCGACCGGGTAGCCACCATGGTGACCGCTGCCTTACTGTGGAAGGTTCTGACAAAGGCATAGGAGAGTGACAGGGGGATCGGTGCGCGTAACCGGACATACTCGGGAAAGCGGGTATGGTAGGTTGTTGTGTAGGGAAAGTTGTTACGCAGACAATAACGCCGTCCGGCCCAACCGATGGGCCCCTCGGTGGAGAGGTGAATGGCATCGGGCTGGAATTCCTCCAGCATGCGTTTCACCTTTGCATAGGGAAACAGGGACAGGGGAATATCCGGATAGGTGGGTGTGGGCAGAGTGCGGAACAGGCCCGGGTTGATGCACAGGATTTCATGCCCCCAACTCTCCAGCAGTGAAATGGTTTTGTTGAGCGTTCTTACAACGCCGTTAACTTGTGGAAACCACGCGTCCGTCAGTATCGCTATCCGCATATTCCGGTTCTTTCCTATCCAGTAGTTGCATTGATTCGTCGACCCAGTGGATCAACTTGAGGCTGCCATCGGGTTCTTCGGCGAGGGCGGTGCAGCTTTCCACCCAGTCACCGCAGTTGGCATAGGTCACGCCGTCCATGTCGCTGATCACGGCGTGATGAATGTGTCCGCAGATCACCCCGTCGAGTTGTTGCTCCCGGGCGGCGTGTACCACGGCCTTTTCAAAGTTGCTGATGTACTTCACCGCTTCCTTGACCTGGGCCTTCAGGTAGGCGGAGAGGGACCAGTAGCCAAAGCCGAGACGTCGGCGCGCGACATTGAACCAGCGGTTCAGCCACAGCAGCAGGTCATAGGCGTCACTGCCGAGATGCGCGAGCCACTTGTTGTTCATCACAACCCCGTCGAACTCGTCACCATGGAGCACCAGGAAGCGTCGTCCGTCCGTGGTTTGGTGCACCACCTTGTGGCGTATGTCGATACCGGAGAAGTGAAAGTTGAAATAGTCGCGCAGGGTCTCGTCGTGGTTACCCGGTACGTAGATCACCCGGGTGCCGCGTTTCGCCTTGTTGATGATCTCGTGGACGATCTCGTTGTTGATCGACGGCCAGTACCAGCCGGAGCGCATTTTCCAGATGTCCAGGATGTCTCCAACCAGGTACAGGTTTTCGCTTTCGGTGTGTTTGAGGAAGTCGAGCAGATATTCGGTTCGGGCGGCTCGCAGGCCGAGATGGGTATCGGAAATAAACAGACTTTTGTATTTCAGTGTCGACATGAGGTTTCCCGGTTCGTTCACTGGCTGCGAACCTTAGTGGCTGCCGATTGCGGTTTTGTGAGAGGATGATTATTTATTTGTGACAAGCCCGATTTGGCTCACTATTCACTCGATTTTTAATTGTCAAACTGGTAGAAGAAGCACCCGTATGGTGATGCAAAGCGAAAACAATGTCGGTCTCCGGCGCCTGGCGAATGCCCTGCGCTGGTCCATGAAAGGATTCCGTTCGACCTATAAGAACGAGGAGGCGTTCCGCCAGGAAGTCCTGCTGACGATCATTCTCTTGCCACTTGGGTTGTGGCTGGGGGAGAACGGTGTGGAACGGGCACTGCTGGTCGGGCCCCTGTTGATCGTGCTGATCGTTGAGCTTCTGAACAGTGCGGTGGAGAGTGTGGTGGACCGTATCAGTACGGAAAATCACAAACTTTCCGGGCGTGCCAAGGACCAGGGATCCGCCGCTGTGCTGGTGTCTCTGATGCTGGTGGCGATTTGCTGGATTCTGGTGCTGTTTTTCTGATTGCCTGACCGACCTCGAATGACGTATTTTTCTGATACACATTCCCGTTAACGGAGGAATGTGCTGAACGACCCGAGTGAGGTAACAATGCGAGAACTGATGCTGCTCAGACATGGAAAGTCGGATTGGGCCGAACAGGTGGAGGATTTCAAACGGCCCCTGAAGGATCGGGGCAGGCGTGGTGCGCAACTGATCGGCGTGTGGTTGCAGCAGCAACAGTTAAAGCCGGACTACGTCATCAGTTCTCCCGCGGTGCGCGCACTCGATACCGCAGACAAGACCGTCAAGGTCATGGGTTTGGATTATGAATCCATTGTTCAGGATCGGCGCATCTATGCGGCCCGCCTCGAGGACCTGCTGCAGGTGTTGGCCGGCATTCCCGAAACGGCGCAACGGGTCCTGCTGGTCGGGCACAATCCCGGTCTGGAAATCCTTGCAGAATATCTTCAGGGCGAGCGGATTCCGTTACCCAAGGACGGCAAGCTGTTGCCCACCGCAACCCTGGCGCGTATTTCCATGCCCGACGATTGGAGTGATCTGCAATCCGCTCAGGGATCGCTGCAGGAGATCATTCGTGCCAGCAACCTGGGCAACCGGTTCCCCTACCCGGATCACAACGGCAAGGAGATGCGCGAGCGTCCCGCCTACTATTACCGTCAATCCGCGGTCATTCCCTACCGGATTGAGGAGGGTAAGGTCGAGATCCTGATGGTCGGTTCGCACAAGCAGAAACACTGGGTGGTTCCCAAGGGCATCATCGAACCGGGCATGAGTCTGCAGGATTCCGCCGCCAAAGAGGCCCTGGAAGAGGCTGGGATCACCGGCGTGGTGGGGGAAGAGGCCCTCGGGCACTACGAATACAAAAAGTGGGGAGGTGTGTGCAACGTCCAGGTCTATCCCATGCGGGTGGTGGAGGTCCTTCCTGAAGAAAACTGGGAAGAGGCATACCGGGGCCGGGAGTGGGTCAACGCACAGAAGGCGATGCAACGCATCGAGCAATCCGCCCTGAAAAGAATGATCAAGCAACTGGCGAAAAAGCTGGAGCAGGAACAACCGGCTGAAGCGAGCGTGGAATAAGCGTGTCCGCAAGCGACACCGATCTGACCGGGCAGGCCCGGGAGTGTGCCGGGCGGCTGCTGCAAAGAGGTTACCGGCTGGTGGTCGCAGAGTCCTGTACCGGAGGCTGGCTGGCCAAGGTGCTCACCGATCTGCCGGGCAGCAGTGCATGGTTTGAGCGAGGCTATGTCACCTACAGCAACGCTTCAAAGCAGGAGATGCTGGGTGTCTCTTCCGAGATCCTGGAGTGTTGGGGTGCGGTCAGCGAGCAGACCGTCGAAGCGATGGTGCGCGGAGCGCTGCAGCGGAGTGGGGCGGATCTGGCCATCGCAATCAGTGGCATTGCCGGTCCCTCCGGCGGTTCGGAGGAGAAACCGGTGGGCACCGTATGTTTCGCCTGGATGATGCTCGGCAGGGACCCGGTCAGCGCACGCCGGCATTTTCAGGGAGACCGGGAGGCGGTGCGTCGCCAGGCCACCCTGCATGCCATGCAGCAACTGATCGAAATCCTCGACCATGATCCTTACCCATGAGTGACTCCCGCCTGTTCTTTGGCTTATGGCCGCCACCTCCGGTACGCGATGCATTGTCACACCTGGTCGGGCGCTTCTCGAGGCATCCGGGACGCCCCCATCATGCACAGGATCTGCACATGACCCTGGTGTTTCTGGGCGCGGTGCCGGCCTCAAAGCTTGGCTGTATCACTCAGGTGGCAGAGCGGATCCGTTCACCCGGGTTCGACCTGAGACTGCAGCGTCTTGGCTTCTGGACTCGTCCAAGAATTCTCTGGGCTGCGCCGGAGGCGACCCCGGAACCGCTTTCGGCATTGGTGCGGGGACTTCAGGAAGGTCTCGCGGAGTGCGGATTTGAAGCTGAAACCCGGCCCTATCGACCCCATGTCACCCTGCTGAGAAAAAGCTACCCGCTTGGTACCGATGCCATCGAACAACCTATCGATTGGCCGGTGAATGAATTCGTACTGGCCGAATCGACGAATCCTCAGGCGGGTGGGCAGCGCTACCGGATCGTGCAGCGTTGGCACTTGAACGAGGCAAAACCGGAGTCTGACGGGGGATAAGGCCTGCTGAAAGGCCTGGACCTTCTTATCCCGGCAATTCCCCGGTGCCCTCGCTATGGCTCAGGACATAGTCGACGAAGGCCTGATCGGCGCGCGACAGGTAACCGTCCTTTTTCCAGGCCAGGGAGAGATCGAGAAACACCGGCTCGGCAAAGGGTACTGCAACCAGATCCTGCTGGGCATCCTGTTCCAGCACCATGCGCAGAAAGGTGGTGATGGCGAAGCCCTGGCGCACGATTGCCTTGGTCAGGGGGATCAGGTTGGTTTCGAAGGCGATGATCGGTTCCCGCTGTTGTTGCTGGCTGAAACGGTCTATGAATTCGCGCAGAAAGTAGCCTTCCTTGAACACCACCAGCTCCTGGTCGAAAAAAGCCTCCATGGTGACACTGGGCAGGTCCGCGAAGGGGTGGTCCCGGGGCACGCATACCACCATTTCCTGACGGGTCAGAAAACGGGTCTGCAGATCCTCCGGAGGCGCGTCCGCCACCACCACGCCCAGGTCCAGTTCCCCGGCCCGGATCATCGCCTGCAGACGCCGGGTGCCCTGCTCGTAGACTGACAGGCGAAGTGCCGGGTAACGGTGTTTGAAGCCCATAAGGATCGGAGGAAAGAAGTAGGAACCGAGCATGCTCGGGATGCCGATGCGAACCTCTCCCTTGGTCAGCCCCTTGAGTTCCGACATCTCAAGTTCAGCGGCGTTGGTCATTGCCAGGATGCGCTCTGCGTGCCTCAGTAGCACTTCGCCTTCGGTGGTGGCGGTGATGCGTCGTTCGCCACGCTGTAACAGGGTCATGTCCAGAGATGACTCCAGTTTGCGGATCGCCACACTGATCGCCGGCTGGGCCACATGCAACATCTGAGCGGCCGCGGTAAAGCTGCCCTGGTCAATCACCGTCTTGAAATAGCGTAGTTGCCGCAGATCCATAATCAATCGATATAAACTTCATATAAACAATATATTTCAATTATAGATCTTCAGGCGCTAATCTCAATTCGAAACCACCCCCTCGATCTGGAGTCATCCATCACCATGATTCAGGCCCGCAGTCCCGATTTCTGGCGCGCGACCCTTGCCCTGTGCATCGGCTCGATCATGGTGTTCAGCAACCTCTACATCACCCAGCCCCTGTTGCCCCAGGTCCGCGACTATTTCGCCATCGACTCTCTGGCCGCCACCTGGAGCCTGTCGGTGACCACCCTGGCGCTGGGCAGTTGCCTGCTGCTGTTCGGACCGCTCTCCGATGCGGTGGGAAGACGGGTGGTGATTCTTTCCTCTCTGGTGTTGCTGTGCCTCACCACCTTTGTGACTGCGTTTGCCTCGGACTATGCCCTGCACCTGGTGTTGCGTGCCCTGCAGGGTGTGTTCATAGCCGGGTTACCGGCGGCGGCCCTGGCCTATCTGGGTGAGGAACTCGACCCCGAGGCCTTGCTGCTCGCGGTTGGGCTCTACATTGGCGCCAATTCCCTGGGTGGCGTATCCGGGCGGCTGATCAGTGGCCTGGTGGCGGATGCCTGGGGGTGGCAGAGCAGTTTTCTGGCACTCGCCGGTTTTGATCTGCTGTGCCTGCTGCTGGTGTTCTGGCTGCTGCCGCCGTCGCGGCGTTTTGTCCCCAAACCCATGCGCATCGGCGGAGTGCTGCGCAGTCTGGGCGGGCATCTCAACAATCCCCTGATTCTGGTTGCCTGCTTGATCGGCGGACTCAACTTCTTCATCTTCGTCAATCAGTACAGCTACATCACCTTCCGTCTCTCCTCACAGCCTTACGGGCTATCCAGCCATTGGCTGGGGATGCTGTTCCTGACCTACCTGACCGGGACCCTGGCGGCGGGGTTTTCCGGGCGGCTGGCGAAAAACCGTTCCCAGCCGGGCATGATGGGGTTGGGAATCCTGCTGTTCATGATCGGCACACTTGTCACGTTAAGTCATGAACTGGTCCTGATCGTGATCGGTTTGTTCATTAACGCCTGTGGATTTTTCCTCACCCACTCCCTGGCGTCCGGCTGGGTCGCCCGCCATGCGGTGAACGCCCGGGGCAGTGCGACCTCACTCTACCTGGTGTTCTATTACACCGGCGCCACCCTGGGAGGCTTCTATTTCGAGCCATTCTGGGACAAAGGCGGTTGGCCGGGTGTGGTGATCGCCTCCTGGCTGGTGCTGAGCGTCACCTTCAGCCTGAGTGTCTGGCTCGGTCTGCGTGAGCGCCGTGGCGAGGCAAAAGCGGATCTGTTGCCGGTTGAACCGCTGGAGTCGGGCAGGGCCGGCTGACAGCCGTATCACCTGTCGACACACGGAACGGCACTCTGCATTGCATACCCTTTAAATCTGCACGGAAAATCCCTTCCAACCGCAATCAATATCCCGCGATGACTCATGACGTGAGCCTGTGGCTGTGTGATAATTCCGAGCCACAGGCGGTCAGCCCGCCCAACCGACCACGCGAAATAATACTGAATTGATGAGGGTTCACCGAAATGGATGAAAACCGTGCAAAGGCACTGAGCGCCGCTCTGGGGCAGATCGAAAAGCAGTTCGGCAAGGGTTCCGTCATGCGTATGGGGGACACCTCGGCGATCAAGAATATCGAGGCGATCTCCACCGGTTCCCTGAGTCTGGACATCGCCCTGGGCATCGGCGGCCTGCCACGCGGCCGGGTGGTCGAGATCTACGGCCCTGAATCCTCCGGTAAGACCACCCTCACCCTGCAGGTGATCGCAGAGGCACAGAAGATGGGTGGTACAGCGGCCTTCATCGATGCGGAGCATGCCCTGGATCCCCAGTATGCCGAGAAGCTCGGTGTCAATGTGGACGAACTGCTGGTGTCCCAGCCGGATACCGGCGAGCAGGCCCTGGAAATCACCGACATGCTGGTGCGCTCGGGTGCCGTGGACGTAGTCGTCATCGACTCGGTGGCGGCCCTGACTCCCAAGGCGGAAATCGAGGGTGACATGGGCGACTCCCATGTGGGTCTGCAGGCGCGCCTGATGTCCCAGGCCTTGCGTAAGCTCACCGCCAATATCAAACGCACCAACTGCCTGGTCATCTTCATCAACCAGATCCGTATGAAGATCGGCGTGATGTTCGGCAGTCCGGAAACCACCACCGGCGGTAACGCCCTCAAGTTCTACTCATCGGTACGCTTGGATATCCGCCGCATCGGCGCCATCAAGCGGGGTGACGAAGTGGTCGGCAGTGATACCCGGGTCAAGGTGGTCAAGAACAAGGTGGCGCCTCCGTTCAAACAGGTGGAGTTCGAGATACTCTACGGCGAAGGCATCTCCCACGAAGGCGAAATCATTGAGCTGGGTGTCAAACAGAACATCATCGACAAGTCCGGCGCCTGGTACAGCTACAACGGGGATCGCATCGGTCAGGGCAAGGAGAATGTGCGTAACTTTCTCAAGGAGAACCCGGATATCGCCAATGGTATCGAGGCCCGAATCCGGGGTGAGCTGATGCCCTCCCTGGAGGCCGAAGAGGCCCTTGAAGAGGCGGAATCCTGAGCGGCGAATCGAACGCCACGGAGATCGAGGCCAGTGCGGTCCGCCTGCTGGCCGCACGGGAGCACTCCCGCAGGGAATTGCGCACCAAACTGCTGCAGCGGGGACACGACCCTGAGCTGATCGAGCAGGTATTGGATGATTTGCAGGCCGCCTCCCTGCAAAGCGATGCGCGCTATGCACAGCAGTTCGTCGAAAGCCGGGTGACCCGGGGGCAGGGGCCGGTACGCATCCGTATGGAATTGCGCGAACGGGGCGTCGAGGATGCCCTGGTCAGGGAAGCCATGGCGCCCTACGACGACGAATGGGCCGAACTCCTCACTGGGGTACATGACGCCAAATACGGGCCGGAGCGGACCGGAGACTACAAGGAGTCGGCCCGCAGGGCCCGTTTTCTCGAATCCCGGGGATTTCCCGGCGATCTGGTTCGCCGCTTTCTGTTTGACTGATGCCCCGATCCTGATATCTTTCACCGTTTGTCCTGAACCGGGAAATAGCTTTCTGACGATGAAAACCAGCACCGAAATTCGACAAGCCTTTCTGGATTATTTCGCCGCGCACGGACATGAGGTGGTGCCCAGCAGTCCCCTGGTGCCGCAGAACGATCCAACCCTGCTGTTCACCAATGCGGGCATGGTGCAATTCAAGGACGTTTTCCTCGGCCGCGAAAAACCCGGTTATACCCGCGCCACCAGTTCCCAGCGTTGCGTGCGTGCCGGCGGCAAACACAACGACCTGGAAAACGTGGGCTACACCGCGCGTCATCACACCTTTTTCGAAATGCTGGGCAATTTCAGCTTTGGCGACTATTTCAAGCGGGATGCCATCCGCTACGCCTGGGAGTTCCTGACACAGACCATCGGTCTGCCCGCGGACAAACTCTGGGTCACGGTCTACGAGGATGATGACGAAGCTGCGGATATCTGGCTCAAAGAAATCGGTGTGGACGAAAAACGTTTCACCCGGATCGGCGACAAGCCGGGCGGCAAGCGCTTCGAGAGCGACAATTTCTGGTCCATGGGTGACACTGGTCCCTGCGGACCCTGTTCCGAAATCTTCTACGATCACGGCGAGGCCATCTGGGGCGGTCCCCCGGGCTCAGCGGAAGAGGACGGTGACCGATACATCGAGATCTGGAACCTGGTGTTCATGCAGTACAACCGGGACGCAGAAGGCAACATGACCCCGTTGCCCAAACCCTCCGTGGACACCGGCATGGGTCTCGAGCGTCTGGCGGCGGTACTCCAGCATGTACACAGCAACTATGAAATCGACCTGTTCGCCCACCTTATCGAGGCAGCCGCGAAACTGACCGGATGCACCAACCTGGAAGAGAAGTCCCTGCGCGTGATCGCGGACCATATCCGCTCCTGCGCCTTCCTTATTGTTGACGGGGTGTTGCCCTCTAACGAAGGCCGAGGCTATGTGCTGCGTCGAATCATCCGTCGCGCGATTCGTCACGGTTACATGCTGGGTGTACAGGAAGCCTTCTTTTTCAAACTTGTGGAACCCCTGTGCCGAGAAATGGGCGACTTCTACCCCGAACTGGTAAAGCAGCGCGAGCAGGTGGAGAAGGTTCTGCGACTCGAAGAGGAGCGTTTCGCCCAGACCCTCGAGCAGGGTATGAAGATCCTTGACGAGGCGATTCAGGATCTCAAGGGGGAGGTGATTCCCGGAGAGACCGTCTTCAAACTCTATGATACCTACGGCTTCCCCAAAGACCTGACCGCGGATATCGCACGGGAACGCCAGTTGAGCATCGATGAGATCGGTTTCGAAAAGGCCATGGCGGAGCAGCGCAAGCGCGCTCAGGAGGCCAGCCATTTCAGCATGTCCGATGCGGTGGAACTGGGATTGGAGCAGGAGACCCTGTTCTCGGGCTACGAACGCCTGGAAGATCAAGCGCGGGTGGTCGCGCTGATGAAAGACGGTGAATCTGTAGAACAGCTCGAAGCGGGTGATCAAGGCATGGTGTTTCTGGATCACACCCCGTTTTACGCGGAATCCGGCGGCCAGGTGGGTGACCAGGGAACCCTGGAAGGCGCGGGAGTACTGTTTGAGGTGGAAGATACCCGCAAGTACACCGGGGGCGTGTTTGCGCATATCGGCAAACTGGAGGAGGGTGCCCTGAAACTGGGTGACCCGGTGAAGGCACAGGTCAACGCCTATACCCGCCAAGCCACGGCGCTTAACCACTCCGCGACCCACCTGTTGCACGCCGCCCTGCGCACCGTGTTGGGTGAGCATGTGGCACAGAAAGGCTCCCTGGTGGATCCCGAACGCCTGCGTTTCGACTTCTCCCATTTCGAACCCATCACTCGTGAGCAGTTGCAGACCATCGAACAGATGGTCAACGAACAGATCCGCCACAACCACGATGTGCAAACCCGGATCATGTCACTGGACATGGCCAAACAGTCCGGGGCCATGGCCCTGTTCGGCGAGAAGTATGCCGACGAGGTTCGGGTGCTGAGCATGGGTGATTTCTCCACCGAACTCTGCGGTGGCACCCATGTCAGTGCGGTGGGTGACATCGGCCTGTTCAAGATCACCGGCGAGACCGGTATCGCGGCCGGTGTGCGGCGTGTCGAGGCGGTCACCGGTCAGCGGGCCATCGAATGGATCGAGGCGGACGAGGAGCGCCTGCAGCGGGTGGCGGAACTGATCAAAACCGGCCGAGAGGACGTGGAGTCCAAGCTTGAGCAGCTGCTGGATCGCAACCGCCGCCTGGAAAAAGAGCTGGAACAGCTCAAGTCCAAACTGGCGAGTGCGGCGGGCAGTGACCTGGCGTCTCAGGCGATCAGCCTGGGTGAGGTCAAGGTGCTGGCGGCCAACCTGGAGGGTGCGGATCCCAAATCCCTGCGCGATACCCTGGATCAGTTGAAGAACAAGCTCGGTTCTGCGGTATTGCTGTTGACCACCGTGAAGGACGGCAAGGTTTCCCTGGTGGCCGGGGTCACCAAAGATCTGACCGGACAGGTCAAGGCCGGCGATCTGGTGAAGATGGCGGCAGAGACGGTGGGTGGCAAAGGTGGCGGGCGTCCCGACATGGCACAGGCAGGGGGCAGTAACCCGGATGCCCTTCCTCAGGCGCTGGCACAGGTCGAGCCCTGGGTGAAGACCCAACTGGGCCTGTAAATCCACCCCGCAAGGGCACGCAGAACAATCGGAAGTGGCCATTTCAATTTGAACAGCGTTGTTGTTTAATAGGCCGCTTTTTTAAACGGTTATTATGGGACTGTGAAGTATCATGGCACTGATCGTGCAGAAATATGGCGGTACCTCCGTCGGTTCAATTGAACGCATCCTCGCCGTGGCCGAGAAGGTCAAGGGTTGGCGGGACAATGGCAACCAGGTGGTTGTCGTGGTCTCGGCCATGTCCGGTGAGACCAACCGTCTGATCGGCCTGGCCCAGCAGATCGAGGAAGCCCCGGATCCCCGCGAGATGGATGTACTGGTCTCCACCGGTGAGCAGGTCACTATCGCCCTGCTGTCCATGGCCCTGCAAAAACTCGATTGTCCCGCCCGTTCCTACACCGGCGGACAGGTGCACATTCTGACCGACAGCGCTTACAGCAAGGCGCGTATCCGGGATATCGATGGCGCACGCGTGCGTGCGGATCTGGACGCCGGGCGGGTCGTGGTCGTGGCCGGATTCCAGGGAGTCGATGAACACGGCAGTATCACCACCCTGGGACGAGGCGGCTCCGATACCACTGCGGTGGCAATGGCAGCCGCCCTCAAGGCCGACGAATGCCAGATCTATACTGACGTGGACGGTGTATATACCACCGATCCCCGGGTCGTGCCGAATGCCCGGCGGTTATCCCGCATCACCTTTGAAGAAATGCTCGAGATGGCCAGTCTGGGCTCCAAAGTCCTGCAGATCCGTTCCGTTGAATTCGCCGGAAAATACAATGTTCCCCTGCGTGTCCTTTCCAGCTTCGAAGAGGGCGAAGGCACATTGATCACCTTTGAGGAAGAGAACATGGAACAGGCAAAGATTTCAGGCATCGCGTTCACCCGCGATGAGGCAAAACTCACTATCCTGGGGGTGCCTGACCAACCCGGGGTAGCGCACAAGATCATCGGCCCGATCTCCGAGAAGAACATCGAAGTGGACATGATCGTGCAAAACATCTCCCACGACACCGGTCGTACCGATTTCACCTTCACGGTGAATCGCGGGGATTTCAAACGGGCCCATGAGATTCTGAAAAAGACTGCGGAAGAACTGGGTGCCCGTGAGGTACTGGGGGACGACAAAATCGTTAAAATCTCCCTGGTGGGTGTGGGAATGCGCTCCCACGCGGGCATTGCCAGCAAGATGTTCGAGGCGCTTGCCGCGGAAGGGATCAACATCCGCATGATCTCGACCTCGGAAATCAAGATTTCCGTCGTGGTGGATGAAAAATACCTTGAATTGGGTGTGAGATCTCTGCATGACGCGTTCGAGCTGGAAAAAGAAATTTGATCCTGAAATGCGCCTGATCGGCTCAAAAAGGCGAATATTCGGGGCTGATACGGTTTCTTGACTCTTTTTAACCTTGATACCAGTTGCTAAACTACACGCACCAGTCCCGTTTACGCGGCGGCTTGGTTGGCAATGGTGTTAGTCTGTGGGAGATTCTGCAGAAGAATACCGATAACACAAGGAACATTATGGAGACTGGACAATGTTGATACTGACTCGCCGAGTGGGCGAAACCTTGATGATCGGAGATGAAGTAACGGTAACCGTGCTGGGAGTAAAAGGTAACCAGGTGCGGATCGGTGTGAATGCACCTCGAGATGTCACTGTGCATCGTGAAGAGATCTACGAGCGGATCAAAAGAGAGCAGTCCGAGGAAACCAACTGACAGGACTGAAACCCGGTGATAACGGGTGACGCTCTCTGATAAAGAACTTTGCTAGGGACGGCGAAGTTTTTTTTGTTTAGCGCGCAATTAATCTGTACAATCTCACCTCCTCACGGCTAGGCCCGGGTATGATTCATGTGCATACCACAGGCATATCCAAGACAACCAATTCGGAGAGATGGCCGAGCGGCTGAAGGCGCTCCCCTGCTAAGGGAGTATGGGGTTAATAGCTCCATCGAGGGTTCGAATCCCTCTCTCTCCGCCATATAAAAAAAGGGCCCTATTTGGGCCCTTTTTTTATATGGCGGAGAGAGAGGATTTGGTTCGAACCCTCCGTTCGACAAGGAGCGTTAGCGACGCAGGACGCCGCAGCGAAGCGCAGGCGCCCCGAAGGGGTGAGCCGAAGGCGAATCACCAGGAGCACTTGCGACGCAGGACGCCGCAGCGAAGCGTAGGCGCCCCGAAGGGGTGAGCCGAAGCGAATCACCAGGAGCACTTGCGACGCAGGACGCCGCAGCGAAGCGTAGGCGCCCCGAAGGGGTGA
>JBEVWC010000003.1:301189-304006 GCA_040506775.1 Candidatus Thiodiazotropha sp. | reverse complement strand
GCGTGATAGGGCAGGGCCTTGATCTGGCGGCTTTGCAGCCAGGCGGCCGTCTCCTCCACCCGTTTGCGCGACAGGCAATAGACGATGCCCGCATCCTCCGCATGCTCCTGCTGGATGAACTGCAGCAGCCGCTCACGGGCATTGCCGTCGTTTTCCATGATCTGGTAACGGATGTTCGGTCGATCAAAGCCGACGATGAAGCGTTGAGCCTGCTGCAGGGCAAGTCGCTGCGCGATCTCTTCGCGGGTCGGTTCATCCGCCGTCGCGGTCAGGGCGATGCGCGGGACACCGGGGAAACGTTCGTGCAGTACGCACAGCTGGATGTATTCAGGGCGGAAGTCATGTCCCCATTGGGAGACACAATGGGCTTCGTCGATGGCGAACAGGGCCAGCGGCGTCTCCTGCAGGAGTTGCAGGGTGCGCGGCATGAGCAGGCGTTCCGGCGCCAGGTAGAGCAGGTCATAGTGGCCTGCCAGAAGGTTCTCCTCCACGTTCCGGGCTTCGTCGGCACTCAGGCTCGAATTGAGAAAAGCCGCCCGGATGCCCAGTTGACGCAGTCCGTTGACCTGATCCTGCATGAGCGCGATAAGGGGGGATATCACCACCGCGACACCGGGCAACAGCAGAGCCGGAATCTGGTAGCACAGGGATTTGCCTCCCCCGGTAGGCATCAGCACCAGGGCATCCCCACCCTGGAGAAGCTGTCCGATGATCTGGTCCTGGGGGGATCTGAAATCGTGGTAACCGAAGGTCCGGTTGAGAATTTTTCGGGCCTGTTCCAGGGTCTGTTCGGGGTGAGCGGGGTTAGTCATCCGTGACATTATCCGGTTGTGGTGAATCCTTCACAATGCCGCAAGCGCCATCCGGCTGAGCGCGGCAGGTATCCTCAAAGGCGCGTTCCGGCATCCCGGCGTGGTGCATGAATTCCAGGACGCTGCGCTGTAAGATGAAACTGTACACGGGTTTATCTCAAGTTTGAACGACAGGATCCTGATATGTGTGGATTGTGCGGTGAGTTGCGTTTCGATGGCCGGGGAGCGGATCTGGGCATACTGGAGCGGATGAGTGAGCGGATCCGCCGCCGGGGACCGGATCACGGGGGCAGCTACAGCGATGGTGCACTCGGTTTCGCGCATCGCCGGCTTTCGATCATCGATCTGTCGGAGCATGCCAACCAGCCCATGGTGGACCAGAAACTCAATCTGGCCCTGGTCTTCAATGGCACCATCTACAACTACAAAACCCTGCGCGATACCCTGCGGGGGATGGGATACACCTTTTTCTCGGATGGGGACACCGAGGTGATTCTCAAGGCTTATCACGCCTGGGGCGAGGATTGTGTCGACAGGCTTTCCGGCATGTTCGCCTTCGCCATCTGGGATACCCAGGCGAAGCGCCTGTTCCTGGCCCGCGACCGGTTCGGTATCAAGCCGCTCTACTACTCCCAGGATGCATCACGCTTCCGCTTTGCCTCCAATACCCAGGCGCTGTTGGCGGGGGGCGATGTGGATACCCGGCTGGACCCGATGGCGCTGCACTATCAGTTCACCCTGCATGGGGTGGTTCCCGCCCCGCATACCGTATTCCGCGGCATTCGCAAACTTGCACCGGGTCATACCCTGACCATCGAGGCGAACGGGGCAGAACGGATACGTGCCTACTGGCGTTATCCGGCCACCCGTCCGGAGACGCCGATGAGCGAGAACGACTGGCTCGATGCGATTCACGAACAACTGCGCGAGGCGGTACGCAAGCGCAATGACATCGCTGACGTACCGGTCGGGGTGCTGCTTTCCGGCGGGCTCGATTCCAGCCTGCTGGTGGCTCTGCTGGCTGAAGCCGGGGTTACCGATCTGCATACCTTTTCGGTGGGCTTCGAGGACCAACCGGAGGAGAAAGGCAACGAGTTCGAGTACTCGGATCCGGTGGCAGAGCGCTACGCAACACGGCACCACAAATTTCTGGTAGCCAACGGAGAAGTGCTGAAGCGGCTGCCCGAAGCGGTGGACAACATGGCGGAACCGATGTTCGGGCAGGACGCGGTGGCCTTCTATCTGCTCGGTGAACAGGTGTCCCGGCAGATCAAGGTGGTCCAGTCCGGGCAGGGGGCGGACGAGGTATTCGGCGGTTATTTCTGGTATCCGAGGATTGCCGAAGAGCAAGCGGGCGCACCGGTCGAGCGCTTTGCGCGTCACTATTTCGACCGGGATCATGACGAATACCTGCGCATGGTCACCCCGGAGTATGCGGGCGAGGATTACACCCGGGCATTGTTGCGGGAACGTCTCGAAGCCTGCGAGGCGGACAGCCTCATCGATGCGGTGATGTATGTCGACCAGACCATGTTGATTGTGGATGATCCGGTGAAACGGGTGGACAACATGACCATGGCCTGGGGACTGGAGGCGCGGGTGCCGTTTCTCGATCACGACCTGGTCAGCCTGGCCGCCCGCTGTCCCCCTGAGTTGAAATTGAAAGAGGGTGGGAAATATCCGCTCAAGGCGATGTCGCGTGGCCTGTTACCCGAAAAAGTGATCGATAGGCCGAAGGGCTATTTCCCCATGCCTGCGTTGAAATATGTGCGGGGTGAGTTCCTGGAATTCATGAAAGACATTCTCAGTGACAGTGCGGCGCGTCAGCGGGGGGTTTTTCAACCGAAATATGTGGAGAGCCTGCTGGCCGCCCCGGACATGCATCACACCCGCATCAGAGGCAGTAAACTCTGGCATATCGCATTGTTTGAATTCTGGTTGCAGCGCCATTTGGCATAGCTTGCGGGTAACCTGCCAACCTTCCTGTAGCCCGGGTGAAACGAAG
>JBEVWC010000003.1:115359-301089 GCA_040506775.1 Candidatus Thiodiazotropha sp. | reverse complement strand
CATATCGCATTGTTTGAATTCTGGTTGCAGCGCCATTTGGCATAGCTTGCGGGTAACCTGCCAACCTTCCTGTAGCCCGGGTGAAACGAAGTGAAACCCGGGATCCGGCAGAATGCGACGAACTGCGCAACAACTCAAAGCCCTCCAGACGCTTCCCTCAAACCCTCGTCGTCACGATATCTCATTCCCACCCTCTGCTTGGGAATGCCTACCGGGACTCCGGCGATTTCATCGTGCAGGGGTGGCGCCTCATGCCATGAGTATGCGTTCCCACGCAGAGCGTGGGAACGAGACAAGGCCTGATTCTGGTGGGTAATCAGGGTGATTAATCTGCTTCTAGGATGTCCGGGGATTCCCGGTAAATCTGCAACAAAACTTCGGTCACCTGGGGACAGAACTGCTTGCCGCTTTCCCGGGCGATCATGTCGATTGCGGCCTGTTTTTCGATTTGCGTACGGTAACTGCGGGTGGTGGTCATGGCATCGAAGGCATCGACCACTGCGATGATCCGCGCTATGATCGGTATCTGATCTCCCGCCAGACCATCCGGATAGCCCTTGCCGTCCCACTGCTCATGGTGGTGAAGCACACACATCGCCACTTCATCGATGAACGGGTTGTCGAGACTTCGCAGCATATTCGCTGCGATGATGGGATGCTCCTTGATGACGGTGTACTCCGGACCGGACAGCCGCCCGGGTTTCAGCAACACCTGGTCGGGAATACCGATCTTGCCGATATCGTGAAAACCGGCGGCCAGGGAGAGGATATCCATTTCCTGGTCATTCAGGCCGAGTCTCTTACCGATGATCTCTGCCAGCTGTACCACCCGTGCCGAGTGCTCCTGGGTATAACTGTCACGGGATTTCAGGGCATGCTGGAGAATCGTCTCCAGCTTGAAACCGATGTGATTTTCCAGCAGGGAATGTCGTCGCGTGGTCCCATGCGCTGGCTCTGAATCAGCAATTTTGGATTCGATCTTGTCCATCGACAGGACGCAACCTCATATGATTTATAGGGTTTTTGTGCATACTGGACTATCTTGATAGATGAAAAGTAACTTCCAGTTTTTGATTTTGTCAAATTGGATTGAACTCAGCCCTTCCTTCGGCGGGTTGGATGGATGTGGTGAGGATGTCGATCTTGCACTGTGCTGAAAGGCCAAGGAATGGTAAACCGGCTAATTGCAGGTTTTATCTCGTATATTAGTGCGTTAGAATTTCCTTATGAGGCATGTGCTTGAGAAAAACGCAAGAAGGACCAACATCAGGCACCACAAACGACAAATGAGGTATCAACGATGGATGTACTGGAGCGAATCAAAGAGCAGGTTGAAAACAACCCGGTTGTGATTTACATGAAGGGGACCCCCCAGTTCCCGATGTGCGGCTTCTCCTCGAGAGCCGCAGCGGCCCTGCAGGATTGCGGGGTGCCGTTCGCTTATGTGAACGTGCTGGCGGATCCGGAAATTTTCGAAAATCTGCCCCGCTATGCGGACTGGCCAACCTTTCCCCAGATTTACATCAACGGCGAGTTGATCGGTGGCTGCGACATCACTCTGGAGCTTCATCAGAACGGTGAGCTCAGGAGTATGATGGAAGAGGCTGCTGCGAAGGCGGCGTCCACGGGTGACAGCAGCACCGAATGAGAAAGTGGGATACCCGTTTTCTCGGTCTTGCGGCTTATATCTCAGCCTGGAGCAAGGATCCCTCTTCCCAGGTCGGTGCCGTCATCACGGACGGCAACCGGATCATTTCCCTGGGCTATAACGGCTTTGCCGCAGGGGTCGAGGACAAACCGGATCGCCTGAGTGACCGGGGCTGTAAACTCAACCTCACCATCCATGCCGAAGAGAACGCGATGATCTTCGCCAAGCGGGATCTGACCGGATGTACCGTCTACGTGACGCATCCGCCTTGCCCCCGCTGTGCGTCCAAACTGATCCAGGAAGAGGTGGGACGTATCGTCTACGTCGCCCCCAGTGAGGATTTTCTTTCCCGCTGGGCGGATGACTTGAAGCTCTCCAGTGAGATGTACCGTGAGGCCGGAGTGGAGGTGGTGCAGTACGATCTGGACGAGATCAACAATGACAATGCCTGTATTACGCTGGCCCCCGGCGGTTTGTTCAAAAGTGTCATGAACCAGATCCTGGATTGACGCTCCGCGCTCCGTCACTGCTCAAGGTGTGCCGGTCAATGAGAGGCTCTCAAGTTCCATGCGATAGGTGTGGCCGCCCTGTTGGCGCTCTATCATGAGTGGAAAGAAATCGAGTTCCGGTGCAAACCAGATGGTGTAATCGGGGGGAGCCGCTTCCTTGCTGCGTCGGACCCTGAGGCAACCAAAGGTGCCATAGGGCGTCTCGATGACCTCTTCCCCATCCACCCGAAATTCATAGGTTTTCAGCTTGCCACCGTCCGCTACCTGGTAGGCCAGGCTCTGACGTCCCTCTGCAAGGTGACGACGAACCTGCAACTGCTGGCTGAGCTTGTCCTGGGTTCCCGGAAGGATCTCCTGGGTCCAGGTGATGCCACCGCTCTGGGTGTCGACCGTCAGATGTTCCCAATCAAAGGCGAGTTCCGCATTTTCCGAGTCCTGATCCTGGTCCCGATAGTGATACTGGGACGGTACGACCCAGTCTGCATGCACCTGCCCGTGGCTCTCCTCGAGCACTTCGTTGCGACTGAACATTCCCGCCAGAAACCCGGGATAGGTATGTGCCGTATAGGTGTATGACCCGTCCTCGCCCAGTTCCAGTGACAGACTCAGGGATCCCAGCGGTATGATGTTGCGATGTACCCGAAAACTGGCTGAGAAGGGTTGCAGAAGCGACTCATCGGCAAACAGCAGAGACCCCCAGAACAGCAGGCCGAGCCCCGCCACCCGTCGAAGCATCCGGGTCACGCGACTGACGGAGTGGAAACCCCGGCCAGCAGGGATGGTTGAATCAGCGGATCTCATCCTGAGTGTTGAAAACCACGGGTTGATCGAGTCTCTGACCATCCAGAATGACCTCTCCCTTTTCATTCATCGTGAGACGTTGTTCGGCGAACCAGCGGATGGTCAGCGGGTAGAGCCGATGTTCACGCTCGAGTACCCGGGCGGCCAGTCGCTGTTCGTCATCACCGGCTTCAATCGGAACCTGGGCCTGGGCGACCAGTGGGCCGCCATCCAGTTTCTCGGTGACGAAGTGGATGCTCGCGCCGTGCAACCGGTCACCGGCTTCGATCGCCCTGCGGTGGGTGTGCAGTCCGGTATATTTTGGCAGCAGTGAAGGGTGGATGTTGAACATGCGTCCGGCGTAGTGGCGCACAAAGTCCTCGGTGAGGATGCGCATAAACCCCGCCAGCACCACCAGCCCCGGCTCATAGCGGTCGATGACCTCAATCAGCGCCTGATCATAGGTGTCTCTGTCCGGATAGTCCCGGTGATCGAGCACCCGGGTCTCGATACCGGCCTGTCGGGCTCGCTCCAGGCCTTTCACATCGGGGCGGTTGCTGATCACCGCAGCAATCCGGGCGGGTAGATTTCCCGCTTGGATGGCATCGATGATCGCCTGCAGATTGGAGCCGCTCCCGGAGATGAGTACGACCAGGCGGAGGCGGAACGGGGTGGTCATCCCAGGTGACCGGTAATCCGAACGGAGGCTGCCGTATCGTTATCCGTTGCCACGATCGAACCCAGACGCCAGGCGGTTTCACCGCTCTGATTCAGCTGTTCGATTGCCAGGTCTGCCTGCTCCTCGGCGACACAGATCACCATGCCTACCCCGCTGTTGAGGGTTCTCAGCATTTCGTGGGAGACCAGGTTGCCCTGTTGCTTCAGCCAGACGAAGATCGGCGGGAGATCCCAGCTGTCGCTGTCGATTATTGCCTGGCATCCCTCGGGCAGGACCCGAGGGAGATTCTCCGGCAGGCCGCCGCCTGTGATGTGGGCGAGGGCGTGAATCTCCACTTGCTGCATCAGTGCCAGCAAGGGTTTCACATAGATCCGGGTCGGCGCCAGAAGGGCATCGCCCAGGGTCTGATCGCCCATCGGTTGATCCAGGCTGGCACCGCTCACTTCGAGAATCTTGCGGATCAGGGAGTAGCCGTTGGAGTGGGGTCCGGAGGAGGCGAGGCCGATCAGGACGTCACCCGGGCGCACCCGCTCGGGCTGGATCAGCTGGCTTTTCTCGGCGATGCCGACGCAAAATCCCGCCAGGTCGTAGTCGCCCGCCTCGTACATGCCTGGCATCTCCGCGGTTTCACCCCCGGTGAGGGCGGCTCCGGCCAGTTCACAGCCGCGGGCAATGCCGCTGATGACCGAGGTGGCGACCTCCAGATCCAGCTTGCCGGTGGCGTAGTAGTCAAGAAAGAACAGGGGTTCCGCACCGGCAACCACGATGTCGTTGACGCACATCGCCACCAGGTCGATGCCGATGCTGTCATGACGGTTCAGTTCCAGGGCCAGTTTGAGTTTGGTGCCCACCCCATCGGTACCGGAAACCAGCACCGGTTCGCGATAGCGATCCAGGGGCAGTTCGAACAGTGCGCCGAAGCCGCCCAGGCCGGTGAGCACGCCGGGTCTGAAGGTCTTCTTGACGATCGGCTTGATACGCTCGACCAGGGCGTTACCCGCGTCGATGTCCACGCCGGCGTCCCGATAGCTGAGTGAGGCAGGATGGCTGGGTTTGGACTCTTGCGCCACAGTTTGGATACTCCGGATTGACAGGGTGAATCGAGAACGGGATTCTACCAGAAGATCCGCCCAGCGGCAGGATCCCGTGGATGATCGAAATTTTCATCTTTTGCGACGGCAGGTTAAGATTTCAGGCTTATCAAAAGCCCGTGAGCCTTTATGAACCCGAGACGCGTGTTGTTTTGTCTGCCCTGCATGGGGTTGTTGTTGCTTAGCCTGCTTCTGCCCGAGGCCTGGGCGGAAACCGTCAACAACCTCTATGAGGCCGAGGTGCCTGTGATCGGGCAGAGTTCAGAGGCGCGGGCCAAAGGCATCCGCGAGGCCTTCGCAGCCGTTCTGGTGAAGGTCAGTGGTGACCGTACCCTGGTAAACAACCCGGATCTGGGTGGTCTGCTCAATCGTGCCTCAGGTCTGGTTCAGCAGTACCGTTACAAACTGCTGCCGATCGAACCCGAGAGCGGTCAGGCCGAGGGTCCCGATCGTCTGCTCTGGGCCCGCTTCGATGCCCGTGCGGTGAACCGTCTGCTGCGGGAAAGCGGTATTCCGGTCTGGGGTGAGACCCGCCCGTCGATGTTGTTGTGGCTGGGTCAGGAGTCGGGTACTCGCAGGGACCTGATTTCGCCGGAGCGGGAGTCCGGCCTGAAGTCGGAACTCAGCGCTGTGGCCGATCGCCGCGGGGTTCCCCTGATCTGGCCGTTGATGGATATCGAGGACCAGAACGCCGTCCAGGTCAGCGATCTCTGGGGCGCCTTTGAGGAGGATATTCGAAGCGCATCAGACCGCTACCTGCCCGATGTCATCCTGGTGGGCCGACTCTCCAACCTGGGACGGGGCGGCTGGCGGGGCGAGTGGATTCTCTATCTGCCTGACAAGGTCAACCGCTGGCAAACCCAGGCGAGCAACCGGGATGCGCTGGCCGCGGAAGGCCTGCAGCAGGCGATCGATGCGTTGGCTCTGAGATTCGCACCTCAACAGGTCAGCCAGGGAGTGACGCACCTCAAACTTCGGGTCTACGGGGTTTCGCGCCTCGCCGACTATGCTTTGGTGCAGGATTATCTGCGCACCCTCGCCATGATTGAGCAGGTCGATCTGCTCTCTGCTGACGCGGAGAAGATCGATTTCCTGTTGCGGGTCAACGGCAACCGGGAGTCCCTGATTCGTGGCATTCAGCTGGGAGCGGTGCTTGAACCGGTGGTGATTCAGGAAATACCGGACCCTGATCAACCTGAACGCAGCGAACCGATTGATGGGGACGGCCTCACCTACCGGCTGCGCTGATGACGTACTGAGCGGGACAACAGGAGCAACATGCGGGCACGAGACATCCCCAATCTGATCAGCATGCTGCGCATTCTCATGACGATTCCGATCGTCTGGCTGCTGTTCGAGCAGGCCTTCTCCTCTGCCCTCATACTCTTCGCCCTGGCGGGTTTCTCGGACGGACTCGACGGTTTTCTGGCAAAACGATACGGCTGGCAGAGTCATCTGGGAGGACTCCTGGATCCCCTCGCCGACAAGGCCCTTTTGATGAGCTCCTTTCTGGTGCTGGGCGGTTTGGGTCTGATCCCGATCTGGCTGGTGGTGCTGGCGGTATTCCGGGATCTGACGATCGTCGGAGGCGCCCTGTATTACAACTTCAGCGTCGAGGAAGTGGATGCGAATCCCAGCCTGATCAGCAAGCTGAACACCCTGCTGCAGATTCTGCTGGTGCTGCTGGTGGTCACGGATGCCGGTCCCCTGCCGCTTCCGGATATCCTGTTGCAGGGTTTAACCTGGGTGACCGGGTTCACGACTCTGGTCAGCGGCGGGGTCTATGTTCTGGTATGGAGCAACAAGGCCCGCAAGAAAGGCTGGCGGCCCTGAAGGATCCTGATGACTCCGGGTCAAGTCTCCCGGATGCGCGTCGATAAAGCATCAATGACGGGGTTGATCGCCAGCCGTGAGCGGTTTTCTCTGCTCCCGGATGAATGCCGGGTTGAAGAATTTGACCCTGGATCACACCGTTCGGGTGGAATTTCATGAGTCTGATGGACTATAGTTGGAAAAAATAAGTATGTATGCGACTTACGGAGAAAAGTTAATGAGAGTTACCAGTATTGTTGTTGGCATGGGACTGCTGTTTTCCTCGATGCTTGCTCAGGCCGAGATTTTCGCCGACGGCACAGGATACGAAGGGGATAACTACTTTGGCGTGATGGTGGCTTCGCCCCGGTTTGAGTTTGATGATTCGGGTGATGAGTTTCGTGGTACCGGTATGTTTGCACGGGCGGGACGGGAATTCTTCAAGTACGCCGCCGTTGAAGGCCACTTCGGTATCTTCAGTTCCGACACAGTGGATGGCGAGAATTATCAGATCGAGTACATGGCGAGCCTGTTCGGTCGCGGCAACATCTTCCTGTTCGACGATCGTGCGCGGGCCTACGCATTGGCGGGTATGACCTATTTTGCGGGCGACGTACCCGGTTGGAACAGCGTTTCCGAAACCTCGTTCAGCTATGGACTGGGTGTCGAGCTCTACGGGGGTTCACGGGATGCGGTCAGCCTGGAATGGATCCGCTATGCGGATGAGGATATCCATAATCAGGATTACACCATCGAATCCGTCAATCTCGGCTACATTCACCGCTTCTGACGATATGCGCCCCGATCATAGGTTCGGGCGGTTTCGATTCAACATACCAGGCCTCAGGATCGTTGCCACGGCAACCCTCCTGGGGCCTGTGTGTTTCAGCTTCCGAATAATCCAGGTCGCCTTGGATATCAGCTGAAAACCTGCTCTGCCTCGAATACCGGTCCGTCCACGCAGACCCGTTTCATAGCAGGCCCTTCCGGAGTCTGTACCTCCACCACGCAACCCGCACATCCACCGATCCCGCAGGCCATGAACTCCTCGAGTGAGACCTGACAGGGGACCTTCCACTCTGCCGCCAGAGCGGCGACGGCCTCGAGCATGGGGTGGGGTCCGCAGGCGAAGATTTCCACCTGTTCACGTTCCTCCCGGTTCAGGGCGTGAAACCAATGACGGGCCAGATCTGTGACATAGCCTTCGAAGCAGCCGGAAAACCCCTGCTGACTGGCCAGCCGGGAACCAACACCCCAGTCATCCAGTAATGGCATGGCAGCGATGACTCCATCCGGCACTCCCGGGATGAGTATTTTCGAAGGTACGGGCTGGAACGGGAAGGGGACTTCGGATCCGAGTATCGCAAATGGCTGTTTGTTCGGATCCCCGCGCAGACGATCGGCGAGGAAGATCATCGGCGGCATGCCCACGCCGCCGCCAATCAGCAGCGGCCGGCTGCGCTCCGCGGAGGGCTGGAAGGGTTTGCCGATCGGGCCCATCAAACTGATGCGTTCCCCGGGTGAGCGCTCGGCCAGCAGACGCGTGCCCTCTCCCACCCGTTTGTAAAGCAGCTCGATCCAGCCCTCGTCGGGGGAGGTGCGCATGATCGAGATCGGGCGGCGCAGCGGCAGTTGTGGATCACAGGTCAGGTGCACGAAACTGCCGGGTTGCGCCCGGCTGGCACAGTGCGGGGTGAGCAGCCGCATGACGAACTGCTCCCCCTCATGGGCCTGGTGGCTGAGAATTTCCGCCTCTTCGAGGAATATCGTGTTGCGGTGTGGTTTGTTCATTCTGTCTGCTCGGTGTAGACCAAACGGCCTTTGAGGAGTGTGTGAGTGACCAGGCCCGGCATTTCCCAGCCGCTGAAGGCGGTGTTCTTGCCCGCGCTCAGCAACTGCTGGGGGTCCACCCGCCAATGGCGTTGCGGATCGAAGATGCAGATGTCGGCGGTGGCGCCCGGATTCAGGCGTCCCAGGGGCAGTCCCAGTATGTCGGCCGGCCCGCAGGTCAGCCGGGCGATGGCGGAGGACAGATCCAGGACATCCTGCTCGACCAGTTTGAGGGTCAGGGACAGCAGGGTCTCCAGACCGGACAGGCCGGGTTCGGTATCGGGAAACGGGGAGGACTTGGCATCCGCCTCATGGGGCTGGTGATCTGAACAGATGGCTTGGATGACCCCGTTGGCCACGGCGCGACGCAGTCCCTCCCGGTCACTGTCGGTACGCAACGGCGGACGCACATGCAGGTGGGTGTCGAAGCCGTCCAGGTCCTGCTCGGTGAGATGCAGTTGATGTATCGCGACATCGGCGCTCACCCGGCGACCCTCCCGCTTGGCCCAGGCCATGGTGCGGGCCGCACTGGCGCTGGAGAGGGCGTGGAAGTGGATCACGGCACCGGTGGTGTCGGCCAGCGCAAGGTCCCGGGCCACGGCAACGGTTTCCGCCGCTTCGGGGATGCCCGGCAGTCCCAGACGGTCGGCAACCCGGCCTTCGTGTGCGCAGCCGTTGTTGGCCAGATGCGGATCTTCCGGGCGGATGATGGTCAGCAGTTCGAAGGTGGCGGCATATTCCATGGCGCGTCGCTGCACCAGGGTATTCGCCAGGGGGATGTAGTTGTTGGTGACCGCGATGCATCCAGCAGATTTCAGCGCGGCCATCTCGCTCAACCGTTCACCGTCCAGTCCCTGGGTCAGGGCGCCGATCGGCAGCAATCGGCAGAAACCCGCTTTGCGGGCCTTGTGACGGATCTGTCCGACCACCGCCGGGGTGTCGATCACCGGCAGGGTATCCGGGGGACAGCACAGGGTGGTGATACCACTGCGTGCGGCTGCCTGGGTTTCACTCGCGATGGTCGCCTTGTGTTCCTTGCCGGGTTCCCTCAGATGGGTGCACAGGTCAATCAGTCCCGGACAGACCACCTGATTGCTCGCGTCGAGGGTCAGGCTGGGATGGAAATCCTCCGGGGCCTCACCCAGGGCGAGCACCTTGCCATTGGCGATGTGCAGATCGGTGACCTGGTCGATGCCGTTGGCCGGATCGATGACCCGGCCGTTGATGATGCTGATATCTTTTTTCTTCTTCCGTTTCATACCGCCACCTCCTGCGTGCGCAGGTTCTGGGTGCCGATCACCATGGAGATCACCGCCATGCGGATCGCGATACCGTAGCTGACCTGCTGCAGGATCACCGATTGGGAACCGTCGGCCACCTGGGAGTCCATCTCGACGCCCCGGTTGATGGGGCCGGGGTGCATCACGATCACGTCCGGTTTTGCCAGCGACATGCGTCTTTCGGTCAGGCCATAGAGACGGAAATACTCGTGTTCCGAGGGCAGCAGGGCGCCGTTCATGCGCTCTTTCTGCAGTCGCAGCATGATGATCACATCCACGTCCCGAATGCCTTCGTCCATGTCATGGTAGACATGCACGCCCATGCTGCGGGCGTCATTCGGCAGCAGGGTCCGCGGAGCCACCACCCGGACCTCCGAGACTCCCAGGGTGTTCAGGGCAAGAATCTGGGAGCGTGCCACCCGGGAGTGGAGGATGTCCCCGACGATGGCCACGCGCAGTCCCACGAACTCCTGTTTGTGACGACGGATGGTGAACATGTCCAGCATTGCCTGGGTGGGATGGGCGTGACGGCCGTCCCCGGCATTGATCACGCCGACCCCATGATCCGCATGCTGGGCGATGAAATGGGCCGCGCCACTGGTGGCGTGGCGTACCACGAACATGTCCACGTGCATCGCTTCGAGATTGCGCAGGGTGTCCAGCAGGGTTTCACCCTTGGAAGTGGCAGAGGCGCTGATATTGAGGTTCAACACGTCGGCGGAGAGCCGCTTCGCCGCGAGTTCGAAGGTGGTGCGGGTGCGGGTGCTGTTCTCGAAAAACAGATTGGCCACCACCTTGCCCCGGCACAGGGGAACCTTCTTGATGGTGCGTTCTGAAACCCCGGTGAAACCTTCGGCGGTGTCCAGGATCTCGGTGAGTATTCCCTTGTCGAGACCGTTGATGGTGAGAAAGTGCAACAGCCGTTTCTCACTGTCGAGTTGCAGCGCCTTGTTGCTCACGCTCATGGCTGATGTTCCTGTTCGTCACTGCGTCGTGAGGATCGGTTGCTGTTGCCCCCGAGGATCAGTTTCAGGGGGTCAGGGCCGATCAGGGTGATATGTTGATCCGCATCCAGGCCCGGATGCAGCCCGGCGATATCCGGCTGGATGGGTAGTTCCCGTCCGCTGCGATCGACCAGCGTCGCGAGAATGATCGAGGCGGGCCGGCCGTAGTCGAAGATCTCGTTCAGCGCGGCGCGGATCGTGCGCCCGGTGTGGAGTACATCATCGACCAGAATGATATGCCGGTCGTCCACCGGTATCGGAAGATTGGAGGGATGGACCTCCGGGTTCATGCCGATGCGGGTGAAATCGTCCCGGTAGAATGAGATGTCCAGGGTTCCCAGGGGTTCCTGCAATCCCAGTTCCTGGTGCAGCCGCTCCGCCACCCAGACGCCGCCGGTGCGGATGCCAACCATCAGGGGGTTGCTGATGCCGCGCTCGTTGAGCAGAGTCCAGGCCTTGCCCGCCATGACATCCACCAGGGATTCGACGGCATCGGCGTCCATAAAGGTTGTGTTACTGTTCATTTAACCAGGTTTCCAATATCAGTTTGGCGGCGACGGCATCGTACTCCTCGTACCGTTTGGCGCGATGTCCCAGCCGGTCCCTGGCCTCGAATGAGGTAAAGCGTTCGTCTGCCAGATGCACGGGCAGATGGAAACGGCCTTGAAGTTGTCTGGAAAAGCGCAGTGCCGGTTGCGTGGCATCGGTTTCACTGTCATCCACGTCCAGGGGGAGTCCCACCACCAGGGCCTCCGGCTGCCACTCCTGAATCAGGGCGCTGATGCGCTTCCAGTCCGGTTGATGACTGACCAGGGTGAGGGTCTCCAATGGAGTGGCGGTGCCGGTCAGGGTCTGACCCACCGCAATCCCGATCTTGCGCGTTCCGTAATCGAACCCGAGCAGGGTCCCCATCTCGTATACCTCGTCCTCGATTCTGTACCCTGCACGGATTTGCACGGGGTGCCACTTTGGTGACTGACGGCCCCGGACCGGCAGATTCGGGGGGTGTCCCGGAATGAGCAGATCCTGGCGGTATGCGGGGGGGAAGGCAGCCTTCTGGTCCACAGGGTCAGGCGTGTCCGGCATCCCCGCTCAACAGGTTCAGATCGATGCCGATCAGGTCAGCGGCTGCCTGCCAGCGCTCCTCGCTGGCGCGCTCAAAGATGATGTTGCGCTCTGCCGGACCATTCAGCCAGGCATTCTGCGCCAGTTCGTTTTCCAGTTGCCCGGCGCCCCAGCCGGCATAACCCAGGGCGATGAGGTTGTGCTTGGGTCCCTTGCCTGCGGCGATGGCTTCCAGGATATCCAGGGATGTCGTGACACTGATTTCCGGGGTTACCCTGAGTGTCGAGGCCCATTCTGAACTGCTGTCATGCAGCACGAAGCCCCGGTCACTCTGTACCGGTCCACCGTTGTAAACGGGTTGCTCCGCAATCAGATCGGAGGTCACTGGAATCTCGAGCTGTTCGAAGATATCGGCCAGGTGCAGCTCCATGGGGCGGTTGATGACAATGCCCATGGCGCCGTCTTCCGAGTGCTCGCAGATGTAGGTCACTGTATGGAAAAAATTTGGGTCCTCAAGCCTTGGCATGGCGATGAGAAAATGATTGGTCAGGTTGCTCTCTGGTTGCATGTGCATAGTATCCAATCGTGGGCGCACGGCTGCAACCGCTATTCGGAGAACAACTGGCCGCTGCGGAGAAACTGCCAGGTACGGGTGATATCGAGGATGTCCGTCTCTTCACGGATCTCGTTCGGGAAGGGGGAGAAGGGTGCGGCCAGACGCACGATGCGTACCGCGGCATCGTCCAGCAACTGATGCCCGGAAGAGTGCAGAACCCGGATCTGTTCCACACTGCCATCGGATTTCACCGCGACGTGCAGAACCAGGTTGCCATAGAGCTTGTCACGCCTGGCCTGGTCCGGATAGTTCAGGTTACCGATACGTTCCACCTTACGACGCCAGGCATCCAGGTAGGAGGCGTATTTGTACTCCTTGGTACTGGCGCTGATCGATTTGCGTTTAGGCATCTTCGCATAGGCCTGGGTCTTGCGCTCCAGTTCCGCGGTGAGGCGTGCAATTTCGAGGTTTTTACTCGCCAGGAGCTGCCGGGCTGAGGGCAGGGGGGTCGGCGGAATCTCCGCCGCCGGTTGAAGCGGAACCTGTTGTTCCGCAGTCTCGGCGGTCAGGGTCGGGGTGCGGGGTTGTTCGACCGGCTGATGCTCCCGGGGCTGGGGTTGCGCGGGTGCAACCGGCAGCGGGGCTTCGGCAATCTGGGGTTTGACCCGCTCGGTCTCCTCGCCGCCGCCGGTCTGGCTGGTTTGAGCGAGAAAGTCGGCCTCTTCGTCCGGCTTGGGTGGTTCCGCGAGGCGCCGCACCACCATCACCTCCAGACTTTGCTGATGGAACTCGGGTTTGACCGGGTCAGTGGGCTTGAAAGCGATTCCCAGGATGGCAAAGGCGTGCAGTGCTGTGGCGATAAACAGGCCAACGCCAAGCATATCGGTGGAGTTTTTGATAAACCTCGTCATGAAAGCCTTTTCGCGATCGCATCCATCAGGTCACCGGCGATATCCAGGTCGTACTGTTTGTCCAGTTCCCGGATGCAGGTCGGGCTGGTGACATTGATCTCGGTCAGATAGTCGCCGATCACGTCCAGCCCGGCGAACAGTATGCCACGGGATTGGAGTTCCGGCGCCACCTGCTGTGCGATCCAGTGATCCCGTTCCGATAGCGCGACCCCCTCTCCCCGGCCGCCGGCCGCGAGATTGCCCCGGGTCTCGCCCTGCGCCGGGATCCGCGCCAGGGCGTAGGGTACTGCTTGCCCATCCACCATGAGTATGCGCTTGTCGCCGCTGCGAATCTCGGGAATGAAGCGTTGCGCCATGGTGAAGCTGTTGCCCTGTTCGGTCAGGGTTTCGATGATCACCGAGAGATTGGGGTCGTCCCTGGTGATGCGAAACACGGAGGCCCCGCCCATGCCGCCCAGGGGCTTGAGGATGATGTCTTCGTGAGTGCGATGGAAGTCGCGGATCTCGGTGGCGTCCCGGGTCACCAGGGTCGGCGGGGTGCAGTGGGGAAAGTAGGCAGTGAAAAGCTTCTCATTGGCGTCGCGCAGACTGGCGGGGCGGTTGACCACCAGGCATCCCTGGCGTTCAGCCTGCTCCAGCAGGTAAGTGGTGTAGATGTACTCCATGTCGAAGGGCGGATCCTTGCGCATCAACACCGCATCGAGTTCATGCAGCGGCAGGCTTTGCCGATCACCGAACTCGTACCAGCCGGCGGGGTCGTCCCGCACCTGAAGATGCCGGGTATCCGCCCAGCATATGCCGTCCTTCAGGCTCAGGTTGTGTTGCTGGATGTAGTGGATCGTCCAGCCGCGCGCCTGGGCCGCCAGCATCATTGCGAAGGTACTGTCTTTGTGGATCTTGATGGATTCGATGGGATCCATCACGACACCGATCTGTATGCTCATGTCACGCTTGTCCTGGAGTGATCAACCTTCCGGTGTCCTATGGGTCGTGTCGCTGCTGATGGCTGGCGTACCCGAGTGCTCCGGTCTCATATATTTAGAAGGATATCATCGGGTGCTTCAAGCCGAACTGGTTCGCGGCGCAGGCGCCCGCCGATCCCACTTGATCTCGGGCAGGTTCCATGCGCGGTTTATTCATTCGCCACCCTTGTTGTGTCAGGAATCAATGCCGCCATCCGCCGGGGCCAGGGGGATCTGGTGTAAACTGTTGGTTATGCGCAGAAATTAAAAAATCCTGATTTTCAGACCGGGATCAGATGTCAGGGTTTCATTTACTGCGGCCGCATTGGTCAGGATGTGTGGCTTTCATGTGTCTGTGATTTCAGCTTATTAGTTAAGTTTTTCAAAGGGTAGCCGCTACCACTCAAAGCAAACCACGCTGACCTGGATCACTGAACTCAATTCTAAGCATATGAATTGGGAAGTATATTCTTGATGCCAGCTAAGTGTCTTGCTATTTTGGGCGGATTGGATCGGGTCGATCATCCAGCCGCCGCCAGGGACCGGTGACATCCAGGGATGCGAGGGACCCGGGCAGACCGAATCTGCTGCGACAGTGACAATAAATAAAGTCGATCAATGCCCCATGGCGGCAACCCGGGGCGGTCAGGCTGTACAAAACGACCAGGACGAGTCGAAAGGATCCTTTGGGTTCCATCGCCGGAATGTCAGGTTCCGGAAAGGTTTTTAACATGATGTGGTGTCTTGACTGTTATTCTCCGCTTGCCGGGCTCCGTTTTTCGGTGCCTGCAGGGTCGGATTTTGTGCAAAATTACGATAACGGTTCAGGATCAATCGTGTCGCTGAAGTCACCCAGCCGATCAGCCAAAGTCCGGCGCCACCTGTGCGGAGCGCCACCCGCTCTGCATTGCCTGGAGCGGACAGAATCAACGGCGGTTACCGTTTCCGGGGTGCCCGGGTGCGGACACCAGGCCCCCCAGGCGATAGCGCTGATGAACGGGGTGTGGCGGGTGAGCCCCAAAACAACGAACACTTTACCGATGCTTGATCCGGGACCTTCATCTGTGTCCAGGGCGGAGCACCGGGTTTCCCAATTTAGTTATGTCCGTGACATGAGGATTGCAACGTGAGTGGTGATGAAACTGAAAAGGACATCTCTGGTGTCAGGGTCATGGTCATCGATGACAGTAAGACCATAAGGCGCACGGCCGAGAGTCTTTTGAAAAAGGCGGGCTGTGAAGTCTCCACCGCCACCGACGGCTTCGAGGCGTTGGCGATGATTGCGGACCATCATCCCGATGTCATCTTCGTTGACATCATGATGCCGCGTTTGGATGGGTATCAGACCTGCGCCTTGATCAAGCATAACGATGTGTACAAGAACATCCCGGTAATCATGCTTTCAAGCAAGGACGGTCTGTTCGACCGGGCAAGGGGCCGGATCGTCGGATCCGAGCAGTACCTTACCAAGCCTTTTACCAAGGATGAGTTGCTGGGTGCGATCCGTCGATACGTCAACAAAGCTGCTTGAACTTGCACCTGGCATCTTCAGGCGGAGATGTCTGCCAGACGTAGGGATACCCGGTTTAAAGACATTGTGACATCAGCCGATAAGGCGTAGAACAAGCGGGCAGAGTAATACCATGATCAAAAACTTATTTCGCAAGGGTCGCGAGGACTCGGAAGACAGCAGCACCCCAGCTACTGGCGAGACCAAAGGTAGGATTCTCGTAGTCGATGATTCGCCCACGGAGATTGTTGTCTTCAAGAAGATTCTCGAAAAGCAGGGGTACCAGATACTGGTGGCTAAGGATGGGCAGGAAGGCGTCGATATGGCCAAGCAGGAGCTTCCCGACCTGATCCTGATGGATGTGGTAATGCCCGTCCTGAACGGATTCCAGGCCACACGCCTGTTGAAGAACGATGAAACCACTGCGCGGATTCCGGTCATCATGGTGACCACCAAGGATCAGCAGACGGACATTAATTGGGGTATGCGGCAGGGCGCTACGGAATACATGGTCAAACCGGTGGCTCCCGCGGAACTGCTGAGCAAGATCAGGGCCTTGATCAATGCCGGATAACACCTTGCCACAGCCGATTGTGGATACCCCGGAAGGGGTGGTGCAGCTTCTGGCTGACCTGGAAGAGCGCTGCAGGGAGCAGGCGCAGGGACTGCCTCAGCAGCAGCTGATACAGACCTACTGGGAAGGGGTGATGTTCTATATCGGTGAAAACCGGTTCATTGCTCCGTTGAGCAGTGTCAAAGAGATCCTCAACTACCCGTCCTCGCTGACCCTGGTTCCCGGTTCCAAGCCCTGGATGTTGGGCGTTGCGAACATACGCGGCACCTTGATCCCCGTTATCGACCTGCAACTGTTTCTGATCGGAAGAAAGACACGCCGCACCCGGCGCAGCCGGGTACTGGTGTTCGCTCTGGGCAGTGGTCTGACCGGGGTATTGGTGGGTGAGATGGTCGGTATGCGCCATTTCGCCAAAGAGACGGCCAGAGAGGCTCGGGCCGTTAATAATAAATTCACGAAATATGTTCAGTTTGAGTTTGATCAGGACGGGATGTCCTGGCCAGTATTCAGTCTGGCCGCACTGGCGGATGATCCCGTATTCCAGATCGCGGCAAGTTGAATTGGCGGATAAGACTGAATTAAGGATTGAGACTTAAAGCTTTCGGGAGAAAGAAGAATGAAAGGCAAACATGCGGGCGTGAATCTGCCCTCAAACAAGGTCATCACCACCTTGGCTGTATTGGTCCTGGTGTGTCTGGTGTTGGCACTCGTGACCTTTTTGCATACCACCAAATGGGATTCCTACGATGAGGGCTACCTGATCCGTACTGCGGAGCAGCAGGTATTGTCCCAGCGTATTGCCAAATACGCCCTCTCGGCCTCCCGGGGTGAGCTTCAGTCCTTCAAACCCCTGCAGAAGACCCGGGACCGTTTTGACACCATCATGTACGAACTGAAGAACGGTGGTGGTGCTGCCAGTGATCTGCCCGCCTCGCCGGCCGCGGTGAATACTGAGCTGACGGACCTGGAAACCAAGTGGAACAGTCTCAAGAACAACATCGATGAAATCCTCAAGGCCCAGGAGAACATCCTTGCGATCGACGAATTCTCAGCGGTGATCTCCGAATTCGTCCCGCAGTTGCAGGAACTCTCCGAGGAGCTGGGTGAGGTGTTGATCAACAGCAACGCCCCGCGCCGTCAGGTGTACACCGCGACGGAACTGCAGGTGCTGATCCAGCGGATCAACTCCAACGTCAACCAGGTGTTGGCCGGCGGTGAAAAGACTGCCGCCGCGATTGACCAGTTCAGCCGTGATGCCGACATGTTTGGCCGGGTGCTCGAAGGCCTGCGCAGCGGCGACAAGGATCTGGGTATCGACAAGGTCGATGACAAGGTCGCCTTGCAGCGGCTTGCTGACGTGGCCACCCTGTTCACCACCATTCAGGACAACGCGGCAGAGATTATCGAAAACATCCCGGATGTGCTGCCGGCCCTGGAAGCGGCCTCCATGGTGAGCAGTGGTTCCGACCAGGTGAGTGACGCGGCGGACACCCTGATTGCTGCCTACAGCCAATCTCCGGGTCGTTTCTCCTTCATCGGAATCAAGGCCGGTCCCGGTATGATCGCGCTGTTTGGCGGTGCCGCGGCTTTGTTCCTGGTGCTGCTCGGCGTGCAACTGGTTGTCGATGCGCAACGTCGGGAAATGGCCAGTAAGCAGCAGAACGAAAACAACCAGAAGGCGATTCTGCAGCTGCTCGATGAAATGGGCGACCTGGCCGACGGTGACCTCACCGTGACCGCCAGCGTGACCGAGGATATCACCGGCGCCATCGCCGACTCGATCAACTACGCCATCGAAGCGCTGCGGGAACTGGTAACCACCATCAATACGACCTCGGAGCAGGTTTCCAGCGCCACCCAGGAGAGTCGCGCCACTGCCATGCATCTGGCGGAAGCGAGTGAGCATCAGGCTGAACAGATTTCCCTGGCCAACGGCTCCATCGGCGAGATGACTGAAGCGATCGACCAGATGTCCAACGACGCGACCGAATCGGCCGAGGTGGCCAAGCGCTCGGTGGAGATCGCCAGCGCCGGTGCCGATACCGTGCGCAACACCATCAACGGCATGGACAACATTCGTGAGCAGATCCAGGAGACCTCGAAGCGGATCAAGCGTCTGGGTGAAAGCTCCCAGGAGATCGGCGATATCGTGGAACTGATCGACGACATCGCCGACCAGACCAACATCCTCGCACTCAACGCCGCCATGCAGGCCGCCATGGCCGGTGAGGCCGGGCGCGGTTTTGCGGTGGTTGCGGACGAAGTGCAGCGACTCGCGGAACGTTCCATCAACGCGACCAAACAGATCGAAGCACTGGTTAAGACCATTCAGGCGGACACCAATGAAGCGGTGACCTCCATGGAGGCGAGTACCTCGGGTGTGGTGAAAGGCGCGAAACTCGCGGAAGACGCGGGCGAGGCCCTGAAAGAGATCGAAAGCGTGTCCCAGTACATTGCCGATCTGACCGGCAAGATCGCCACCTCGGCGCAGGTCCAGTCGGAACAGGCAGTGAATGTGAAAGACACCATGAGCGTCATTCAGGAGATTACCAACCAGACTTCGGAAGGCACACATCAGACCGCGAACTCCATCGGTGCGTTGGCGGATCTGTCGGATCAGCTGCAGAAATCCGTTGCCGGTTTCCGTTTGCCGTCCTGATGCCGGTGGCCATAGCTACATAAGATGGACAAGTATGCTCAATGACACCCTCACCGGTTTCCCGACGGGAGTGCACCGCACATGAATAACGCGCAAGATTTTGGCGCCCTGAACTGGGTCAAGGATGAATTGGATGTGTCCATTCGTCATGCCCGTCAGGCTTTGGAAGCCTATGTGGAGTCACCCGGTGATGGGGATTCCCTCGCGGTTTGCGGTGATCACCTGCACCAGATTGCCCGGGTCCTGCAGATGGTGCAGGTCTACGGACCCAGCATGCTCGCTGAGGAGATGGAGCTGGTGGTGCGGGACATGGCGCAGGGTCGTGTGCGTCAGGAAGAGGATGCCGCCGAGGCGTTGATGCTGGCGCTGATTCAGCTGCCCGACTATCTGGAGAAGCTGCAGGGCGGCGATGCGGACATACCGCTGATCATTCTGCCCCTGCTGAATGATCTGCGTGCGGTCCGTGATGCCCCGCTGCTGTCGGAAGCCGCATTATTCAAACCGGAAATCGATACCCGTGACGAACAGGGTCAGATCAATGATCACCTGCCGGAACTCACCCGCCAGGTAAGGCAGAAGTTTCACCTCGGTCTTCTGAGCTGGTACCGCAAGCGGGATACGGTGCATGGCTGGCCGTTGTTGCGCGATGTTTTCGCCACCATGCGCCAGCATGCCGGGACCGAACAGGTCAAGCAGCTGTTCTGGGTTGCAGAAGGCCTGATGCACGGTTTGATCGAGAACACAATCGCACCCGGTATCGCGGTCAAGCAGTTGTTCAGCCGACTCGACCGCAAGATGAAGACCATTGTGGACAGTGGTGAGCAAGCCCTGGTCGACCGGCCTCCGGCGGCATTGCTGAAGAACCTGCTGTACTACATCGCCCGGGCGGACTCCCATCATCCGCTGATCCAGGAGATCAAGGAGACCTTCCATCTCGACACGGTAATGCCGAGTGAAGCCCAGTTGAGTCAGGGCCGTTTGGGTCTGACCGGTTCCAACGCGGAACTCGCGGAATCGATCAAGGATGCAGTGAGCACCGAGCTGACCCGGATCAAGGATATTCTCGATCTGTTCATGCGCGACGAGAAGGCCAACATGGAGATGCTGGCGCACCTGGAATCGCCCACCCGGAAACTCGCGGATACCCTCGGAATGATCGGTCAGGGCGCCTTGCGCTCACGCCTCAACCGTCAGGCCGACAAGGTGAAGAACTTTGTCGAGCAGGGGGTGATGCCGGAAGAGTTCGAACTCATGGAGATGGCCGGCGACATTCTCTACGTCGAGTCCTCGCTGAGTACATTGCACACCTTCCAGCCCGGTGTGGCGGAAGAGGAGGAGGACTCCCTGGGACTGAGTATGCCCGAAGGGGAATACCAGAACCTGATCAAACAGACGGTGAAGGAGGCGAAATTAGAGATCGCCAAGGCCAAAGAGGCGATCATCAGCTTCACCGAGGCGCCCGATGAGACCACCCTGCTGGAAAATGTCCATCAGGGGTTCAAACGTGTGCAAGGCGCCCTGAACATGCTCAATATGCGGGAAGCCGCAGAACTGCTGCAGAAGACCGGCAACTTCATTCAGCAGACCCTGATCGAGGCACGCAGCAAACCCAGTCGCCAGCAGATGAACTCCCTGGCCGATGTGGTGAGCAGTATCGAGTACTACCTGGAAACCCTCGTCGATGGTGCCGGTGACCGTCGCGAGATCCTGGCGATTGCCCAGTCCTCGCTGAATGACCTGCTCAGCGAAGGGCAGGTGGAACGTACCGAATACACCACCCCGGTGGAACCCATCGAGGTGAGTGAATCGGCGGATCATGCGGAAGGCTATGATCTTCAGGAGGACGAGGTTTCCGATCTGGAATTCGGTGCCAGCAGCCTGCAGATCGAACCCCCTCAACCCCAGGTGGAAGAGATCACTGCGGACAGCGAGCCTGCAATCGGGGAACCGAAGGCTGAGCCTGAACCGGTCTCCGAAACGCCTGCCGAACCGGTTGTGGCCGCTCCCGAGCCACCGGTCGAAGAGGAGGAGATTCCCTCCAGCCGCAAACCGATGCTCGACGAGATCGATCCCGAGATCCTCGAGATTTTCATCGAGGAGGCCCGCGAGGAACTGGAAGTCATCCAGGAGCATCTGCCCCGTTGGGAACGCAATTACGAGGACCGGGATGCCCTGGTCACTTTCCGTCGCTCATTCCATACCCTCAAGGGCAGCGGTCGCCTGGTCGGTGCCAAGGTCATCGGCGAACTGGCATGGTCGGTTGAAAACATGCTCAATCGTCTGATCGACGAGACCATTCATGTCAGCCCGGACATGATCGATGTGCTCAACCGGGTTGTGGCTTCCCTGCCGGATTTGATCAATTCCCAGGAGCAGGGAGTGTATCCCAGCGTGGATGTGGATCTGCTCCAGGCTCAGGCTTATGCGCTGGCCGATGGCAAGCCCATGCCGCAGATGGAAGAGCCGGCAGCCGAAGAGGCCCCGGTTGAGGTGGCAGAGCCCGAATCATCGGTCGAAGAGGCAGCCGAAGCCGTCGCAGAGACTGCCGGGGAAATCACCGAGACATCGGCGGAGGCAGAGGAGCCGGAGCTGTTATCCGAGGTGCAGGACACTGACTCACTGAGTCTGGAAATGCCTGATGAGGTGGCAGAAACGCAGGATTCCTTCGAACTTCCGGAAGAACTGGAAGACCTGAGTCTGGAACTCGATACGGAGTTGTCGGATGAAGAGGAGCCGCAAATCGAATTGCAGGCCCTGTCCGAAGAGAATGAAGTGGAGCTGGAGGAGAACCTCCTGGAATCTCCGGAAGCCATCCTGGATGAGTCTCTGCTGGGAGATTTCACGGATTCGGATCTGATTATCGAGATCGATACCGAACTGCTCGAGGTTTTTGCCGAAGAGTCCGAGGAACATCTTCAGGAGATTGAAGCCTTCCTGCGCATGGCAGAGGGTGCGGACCCGGCGATGCAACTGCCGGAGTCGGTGGTGCGTGCCTGCCATACCCTGCACGGCAGTGCCCAGATGACCGGCATCATGCCGATCGCACAGCTCAGTGAGGCCATGGAAGACTATGCCAATGCAGTTCATGACCTGCAACGTCCTGCCGATGATCAGGTGCTTGGGCTGATCGGTGGCAGCGTCGGCTATATCCGTAAACTTCTCGATACCCTGCCGGATGAGGATCTCTCGGAACCGAATGTTGAGACGTATCTCAGTGGTTTGAGGGACGCGCTGCAGCAGCTCCACCACGGTCTCGGCGAGGACCTGCACGCGGCCGATCTTCAATCGGACTCCGACGACCTTACGTTGGAGAG
The DNA here is from genome assembly GCA_040506775.1 of Candidatus Thiodiazotropha sp. GTDB lineage: Bacteria > Pseudomonadota > Gammaproteobacteria > Chromatiales > Chromatiaceae > Thiodiazotropha. The sequence goes on along the minus strand of JBEVWC010000003.1, from coordinate 278,905 downwards.
TGAGCCGACCTCATTCCTTGAAGAATCGAGTGAACTTGATGAGGCTCCCGAGTTAACTGCGGAAGAACCCTCATTCGAACTTGAAGAGGCTCCCGAGCCACTCCCAGAGGAACCCTCGTTCGAATCCGAAGAGGCCCCAGAGCCAACTTCAGAGGAACCCTCATTCGAACTCGAAGAGGCGCCCGAACCCTACTCAGAGGAGCCATCCTCAGAGGAGCCCTTGTTCGAACTCGAGGAAGCTGAGGAGTCGGATGAGGAGCCACCGCAGCCTGGGGTGTTCCACGAATCCACTACCTACCTGCAGGAAGACGAGTTCTTCGAAGTGGGTGATGATGAAGAGCTGCTGGAGATCTTCATCGAAGAGGGACGCGAGCTGCTGGAATCACTCGAAGAGAGTTACACCCGGTGGGAAAATGCGTTACATGACGGGGCGGTGATCGATGAGATCAAGCGAACCCTGCATACCCTCAAGGGCAGTTCCCGTTTGGCCGGTATCCTGCCGATCGGGGATGTCAGTCATGGTCTTGAAAGTCTGTTCGAACGCATTCTGCGTCAGCAGATAACCGCGGACCAGCCGATTCAGGACCTGGTTCGCCAGGCCTTCGATTTCCTTGCCACCCAGGTGGAGGATGCCGCCACTACCGGCAAGGTGCATATTTCCGAAACCCTCCTACACGACCTGGAGAATCCCTCCGCACGTCAGGAAGAGGATGAACCCGTCGCCCTGGAAGAGAGTGACAGCGACTTCCTGGATTTCGATGCGGACGCGGTCGCGGAAGATGCCAACCTTGAGGAGATAATGGAGGCCCTGGAGGAGGAACCGGTCTCCGAGACCCTTGAAACCGAACTGGAACAGCCAGCGGAAGCGGCCTCAGAAGAAGCTGAACTGTCTGAGGAAACAGCATCTGAAGAGATGCAGGCCGAAGAGTGGAGTTCCGAAGCGTTGAGCTCATCCCTCGAGACCGCTCAGGACGAGGAACTGCAGCAGGAACTGGAACGCCTGGAAGAGGACGACAGTGAGTTCAGCGCTTCCGAGGCGGTGGACACGGCCTCCTATTACGAAGAGCCGATGAGTTTCCTTCACGATGGGGATCTGTTCGAGGTCAGCGAAGACCGGGAGCTGGTCGAGATCTTCGTCGAAGAATCCAAGGAACTGCTTGAAACCCTGGAAGGGCAGTTCCAGCAGTGGAGTGACAATCCCTCGGATCACCAGCCGGTGGATGCGATGCAGCGGGCACTGCATACCATCAAGGGCAGTTCCCGACTGGCGGGTATCGAGCCGGTGGGAGACCTGAGTCATGCCATGGAGTCGCTGCTCAATGCGGTGACCCGGGGTCTGGTACCCGCCGAAGGCGCGGTGATGAACCTCTCCCGTGCGACTCTGGATCTGCTCGCGACCCAGACCGACGATGCGGAATCCAGCGGTCGTGTGCATCGGGCGGATCCCCTGATCGCTGAGATTCAGTCACTGATCGATGCCGCCAGTGAGCAGAGCGCCAGCGACGAGTCCTTTGTCGATCCGGAGGTGCAGCAGGAACTCGAGGCGCTCGAGAGCGAGGCAGCCGAGACTGAAATCGAGGAGGTCGAACCGGCAGCGGTCAGCAACCAGGATCTGGTCGAGGAACTCGACGTGGAGTTGCCGGATGATGCCTTCGCCATCGAAGATATCACCTCGGAGTCCCTGGACACCGGTGACGACTCCTTCATGCTGTTGCAGGATGAAGTGTTGCTGGAAGTGGGTGAAGACGAGGAGCTGATCCAGATCTTCATCGAGGAAGCCAAGGAATTCACCGAGCAGATCGAGACCAATTTCCAGAACTGGCTGGATAATCTCACAGATCGCAGCGCCATCGACGGGATGCAGCGCAACCTGCACACCCTCAAGGGCAGCGCCCGTCTCGCCGGTGTCATGCCGGTGGGGGATCTGAGTCATGCGGTGGAATCGCTCATGACTTCGCTTGCCGAAGGCGAGATCGACCCGATCGAGACGGTGACCGATACCCTGAGACAGGCGATCGATCATCTGGCCCTGCAGGTGGATACCCTGGCGAAGACCGGCAAGGTACCCGCATCCGATCTGCAGGTCACCCAGTTGCACAATCTGCTGGGTGGCGAGATGACCCCCTCCTACGACGGTATGGTGGAGACCATCCAACAGGTCGAGGAGCCGCAGGAAGTCGTCGAGGAGGAAGCGCCGAAATCCGCCAAGGTGCTGCCGTTCAACGAAAAGATCGCGAAACTGCTGAATCCCCAGCAGGATGAGGACAAAGAGAGTCAGAAGGCGAGCAAGGACCAGGTACGCGTCAATGCCGAACTGATGGACCGGCTGGTCAATCATGCCGGTGAGGTGAGCATCTACCGCGCCCGTCTGGAACAGCAGAACAGCGTGCTCGGCTTCAACCTCTCGGAACTCGAACAGACGGTATCGCGGCTCTACACCCAGCTGCGTGGCCTCGAAATCGAGACCGAAGCACAGATTCTGTATCGCTGGGAACGGGACAACGAGCAGGACGATCACGAGAAGGCGGAGTTCGATCCGCTTGAACTGGATCGCTTCTCCAACATGCAGCAGCTGTCCCGGGCTCTGGTGGAGACAGTCAACGACCTGGGTAACATCAATGAATCCCTGCGTGACCTGCAGCGTGAAACCGACACCCTGCTGTTGCAGCAGTCGCGCATCTCCAACGATCTGCAGGATGGCCTGCTACGCACCCGCATGGTGCCCTTTGCCACCCTGGTGCCGCGCATGCAGCGTCTGGTTCGTCAGACCGCCGGTCAGCTGAGCAAGAAGGCCAACCTGGAGTGTTTCGGCATCGAAGGGGAGCTGGATCGCAGTATCCTTAACCGCATGGTGCCGGTGCTCGAACATCTGTTGCGCAACTCAGTATCCCACGGTATCGAGTATCCCCAGGACCGTGTTTCCACGGGCAAGCAGGAGACCGGCCGTATCTCTCTCTACCTGGACCGTGAAGCCACCGACGTACTGATCACCCTGTCCGACGATGGACGGGGTCTGGACATCGAGGCGATTCGGGCGCGGGCGATCAAGCAGGGCATGATCAACGCCAATGCGGAGATCAGCGATGACGATCTGATTCAATGCGTACTGCTGCCCGGCTTCAGTACCGCCAAGGAGGTCACCCAGATCTCCGGTCGCGGCGTGGGCCTGGACGTGGTGGTCAGTGAGGTCAAACAACTGGGCGGCTCCCTGGAGATCGATTCCCAGCCGGGACGCGGCACCAGCTTCATCATCCGTCTGCCCCTGACCCTGGCAATCACCGACGCACTGCTGGTGCGGGTCGGCGAGGAAATCTACGCCATACCCCACGGCAGTGTCAGTGCCGTGGTGCGTATCCGCCGTCAGGATCTGCAGCAGTGCTATGCGGATGCCCAGAACGGTTTTGAATACGCCGGCAAACAGTACAAGGTGAGTTATCTGGGACGCATGATGGGTGTCGGCCATCAGGAGTTGCAGGAGGGCCACCGCTGGCTGCCCCTGCTGCTGCTGCAGACCGGTGAACATCAGGTTGCGTTGCAGGTGGATGAACTGTTGGGCAGCCGCCAGGTGGTGGTCAAGTCCCTGGGCAAGCAGGTGGGCAGTGTACGCTGGATCACCGGCGGCACCATTCTCGCGGACGGCCGGGTGGCGCTGATTCTCGATCTGTCGGCCCTGGTGCGTATGGATGCCACCCACACGGCACCGATCCGGGCCTCGGTCGAGCAGGCGCAGAAGCGTGTGGAAGAGCGGGTGCGGGTCATGGTGGTGGACGATTCGATCACCGTGCGCAAGGTCACCAGCCGACTCCTCGAACGTCACGATATGGAAGTGGTCACCGCAAAGGACGGCGTCGAAGCGGTCGCCCTGCTGCAGGAGCAGGTGCCTGACATCATGCTGCTGGATATCGAAATGCCGCGTATGGATGGTTTCGAACTGGCCCGTCACATCAATAACTCGGTGGACTATTACGGGCTGCCGATCATCATGATCTCCTCCCGGGTGGGTGACAAACACCGTCAACGGGCCATGGATCTGGGCGTCAAACGCTGTCTGGGCAAGCCCTATCAGGAGAGTGAGTTGCTGGAGAACATCAACGAAGTGCTGGCGGAAAGCAGACAATGAGTGAAGCGATCACCAAAGAAGTTCGAAGTGTGCTCATTCATTTGCATGAGCGTCAGATTCTGTTGCCCAATGCGGCGGTCGCCGAGGTCATGGACTACCAGCAGCCGGAAGCCTCAGTGGTTGAGACACCGGAGTGGTTTCTGGGATACATGGTATGGCGCGGCCTGATGATTCCCGTGGTGTCCTATGAGGGACTGCTCGGTGAACCCATTGTCACCCCCGGCCATCGGGGGCGGATCCTGATCCTCAATGCCCTGGGCGGGTTCGAGGGTGTCTCGCACATTGGCCTGGTAGTTCATACCATCCCCAGCCTGGTGCGGGTCAGCGCGGAAAACGTCGCACCGGTCGATCCCGCGGCAGACGAAGCGCATCAACCCCTGATCCTGCAAAGGGTCGAACTCGATCTGAGTCCCGCACTGATCCCCGATCTGGATGAGATCGAACGTCGGGTGGTGGAAATCGTTCAGGCGGGCTGAACGCGCACTGCGGCGATTTTCTCTCCGGGCTGGATTCCGGGTTCTGTTCCTGCCGCATTCGATCCCTTTTGCTTGAATGACGTTGCCTTGGTGCGCCCGGCAGTCCGAGGTTGGCCCATACCGAAATCTTCACTCCAATCCGTGAGCAGCAGTCCGGATGGTTGTCATTTGCGTAGCGGCAAAGGACAATCCGTACAACCTTCCACCCGAAACAACAAGTTCAGCCGTGTCTTTACTGGCCCTATACCAACAGCAACTGCAAACCCGGGGATACCATCCTGATCAGGAACAGGAATGCGTGATTCAGGCGTTCACCCAGTTGGCCGCGGATCTGTCTCAGCCGAGAAAATCCCGCCAATGGTTCTGGCAACCCAAACCGGATCTGCTCAAAGGGATCTACCTTTGGGGCGGAGTAGGCAGGGGCAAGACCTGGCTGATGGATCTGTTCCACCAGGCCTACCCTGAGCTGGGTATCGAGCGGCACCATTTTCACGCCTTCATGCGCGAGATCCACGGGCGCCTGAAAGTCCACGAGGGACAGGGTGATCCGATGATTGCGATTGCCCGGGAGATGGCCGGACGCATGCGGGTGTTGTGCCTGGACGAGTTCAATGTCATCGACATTGGCGATGCCATGCTGATGCGCGGGTTGCTCACAGCCCTTTATCAGGTCGGTATCGTGCTGGTGACCACCTCCAATCAGCCCCCTGACAGACTCTATTGGCAGGGTCTGCAGCGTGAACAGTTTCTGCCCGCGATCGAACTGCTGAATGCCCGAAACCGGGTGATCGAACTCTCCGGTGAGCAGGATTACCGGCTGCAGCTGTTCGGCGCGACGGAGCTCTACCACGCACCCCTGGGAGACGGGGCCACGATCGCCCTGAGCCGGGAATTCGACCGCCTTGTGAGCGGCGTGGTCGAGGAACTGGGCAGTTTCCCGGTGCCGGGGCGGGCGGTGCGGTTCGTCAAGCGCTGCAACGGTGTCATCTGGTGTGACTTCAACGCCCTGTGCGGACCACCCCGCTGGCAGAACGACTATCTGGAACTGGCCCGCTGTCATCACACCCTGTTCATTTCCGACATCCCGCAGCTCGATGGCACCTGGGATGACCGAAGCCGCCGCTTCATCAACCTGATCGATGTGCTCTACGACCGCAAGGTCAATGTGGTGATCAGCGCGGACGCGCCTCCGGACACCCTGTACCTGGGGCAGCGTCTCGCTTTCGAGTTCAAACGCACCGCCAGCCGCCTCAAGGAGATGCAGTCCGACGCCTATCTGGAAACACCCCACCTGGGCTGACCCGTCGACGGACTGTCACGCCCCGCCAGGCAATGCTGTGGCAGATGGTCAGTTGATTCTCAGTCTATGCGCAACGGATGTTCATGGCGCTGGCTGCTCGACGATGATCGTGATCCTGTCGGAGAACAGGGCGGGACTCTGGGGTTCATGGGTCTCGTCGCCCAGCAGCAGCTGCAGGCTATGCGGACCCGGGGGAAGCTCAAGCCAGGTTTCGGTTTCTCCGGCATCGAAGTGGCGATGCTGCGCATCCCTTGGAATCGGTTGATCCAGGTCAGGCAGGCTGTGCAAATCAATCAGCAGGTGGTGATGACCGGCACTGTGGCGAATTTTGCCCTGGGTGCCAGCGGGTGTGATGCCGAAGCCCTCGATACCGAAGCGGACATGAAAGGGGCTTGTTACCCGGTCCCCATCCTGGATACCGATGAAAAAGACCCGGGCGTCCGGCGGCGGTGTATGGGCCCATGCCGGGCTGATGAACAGCCATAGTATCGGCAGCAGAAATCGATAATCTGTCAGAACCATAATCCTCAAGCATAGACCAGATTCATAAGTGGGTTCCCGTGCTTTCATGCAGAGTGCTGGGACGAGTGATGGCGTATCATTTTCACCACGAAGAACACGAAGAACACGAAAGTCACGTAGCATTCGTTCTTTGATCTGTTCTTTCTTCATCCGTTGAGTTCATAAAATTGAGCAGTTACACCAAAGAAAAGTCCATTCGTCCCTATCGTGTTCCCATGCTCTGCGTGGGAACACGTGAAAGTCCAACCACCGCGTGAGTGGTGCCAGAGTGCCTGCGGGCTGATTTATCCCGACTGTTTCGAGTTTCTTTCGCCTGCTAGGGTTTACCCGAATCCGGGTAATTCCCATCTACTGGGATTGTTGCGAATCAGTGAGAATACCCAAGCTCACCCATCGCATGGAGGCCGTAGACATGATGCGTATCGCAAGTGGACACACACTGAATTCCAATCAGGCGAAGATCAACGATGCAAACCCATCGGATACTGATGGTTTCAGTGACATACAGCTTATGTCCATGGCAGCGCCCGGTCGGGTCAACAAGCTGCTGTGGGATCTTTCAAATGCCCGGGAAAGGCGTGACCTGATGAATGGGCTGGATCAACAAGGATCCATCGAATCGGGTGGTGGCAGTGATCCAGCGTCAGTCTCCCGGCAAAGTCTCAATCGGCTCGTCAACCATTCGGCACTTCATGTCAGACAGGAAAACTCGAGCCATGCCAAATCGGCAAAGCCGAAGTTACCCGGTGTATCCAGCAATCGACAATCCTCACTACAGAAAAATTCTGATGCTGCGGCATCGAGGTCATCGGGGAATGGACAAGATCAACATGATCTGGCCGATATCAACCGACAGTTTCAAAGACGTTTCAGTGAAACCGCCCAGGATCAGACCGCCTTCCATGAACTGATGAGTAAAACCTTTGGTGCGGAATATGATCAGGCCAAGGCCGAAACCATCCGTCAGCAAACCCTCAAAGGCGATTTCAGTTGGATGCCCGAGATCAAACTGGTGGACGGTAACCAACTCAATGATTCCTCGGGTACGCAAAACGGGGGTGTGGGTTTGGGCGCCTACAGTCAGGCTGAGGATACGGTTTATCTCAGTCGCGATCTTTTGACTAACGACAAGGCCAAGGCGGAAAAGATATTAACCGAAGAGATTGGCCATGCCCTCGACGCACGGGTCAATATACAGGATGCAAAAGGTGACGAAGGCGATATCTTTTCACGTTTCATGCACGGGGAGGAGGTTTCAGCTCAAACACTTCAGATGCTTCAAGCGGAAGATGATACTGGTACGGTAGAAATCGATGGTAAAACTGTAGAAGTCGAGTTTGGTATAACAGGCTTTATAAAGAAAACAGTAAAGAAAGTATCCAAAGCCGTTAAGAGCGCTGTGGATCATACCAAGAAGGCGGTGAAGAGCGTTGTGGATCATACAAAGAATGCCATTTCGAGTGCTGTCGACCATACGAAAAAGGCTGTTTCGAGCGCAGTCGATCACGTCAAGAAAGCCGTGAAAAGCGCTGCTGAGCATATCAAGACGGGTTTCCAGAAGCTGGTTCAAAGCAAATTCTTTCAGGGCGTTTTAACCGTTGCCCAGTTCATTCCCGGGGTCGGTATTTACGCCAAGGCCATCAATTTGGCAATGTCGGCCTACAACGTCTATCAAGGCGTTAAAAACAAGAGCTGGGGTGCGGTGCTCGGTGGTGTGGCGAGTATCGCGGGTGGTGTAGGAAAACTGGGTAAGGCGTTTGGCGCCTCCAGCGGTTTTGTCAATCGGGTCACTCAGTTTGCAGAGACGACCCGTACCGCAGCGATGGCATACAAGGCCATAGCACAGAAAGATTTTTCCGCTGCAATGGGTCTTGCGGCCAATTCCTTCGGTGTCGACACCAAGCTGGTAGAGACAGTGCAAAAGGTGGATCAGGTATACCGGTCCGCAAAACAGGGGGACTACCTGGGTACAATCGGCTTGGGTACCTCGTTGCTGCAGGACTTTACCGATACTCAGAGTGATCAGCTTCTGCGGACCATCGGTAAAAACGCACAGGTGGTGCAACAGCTACGCGATGCGGTTTCCGGTGGGCGTTATGATACCGCCGCCGCGCTCCTGACCGGACAGTATGGGGGTATGGTCGGTCTCAGCGGGCAACAACAGGTTAAGATCGAACAGGTCGCGGGCGTATACCAAACAATGCACGAGGCCAAGCAACTGATTCAGGGCCATAACTATGCCGATGCGGCTGAGTTATTGTTGAAAAGCGTCAATGAGCATTCCGTCAGTCCGCAGCTTCAGCGGCAGTTGCTTGGTGCTTCACAAACCCTACAGCAGATCGATCACACGGTAACGGCGATCAAAGCAGGGCGTTATAGTGAAGGCATCGCCACTGCGGGAGAATTACTCAAGCACCCCCTCGATGAACAGAGTCTCTCGGTTCTAACCGACTTACAGAACTATGCCAGGGATGCACAGGAACTGAAGGCAATGATCAAATCAGGTGCGCCACAGGATGTGATAAATAGAATCGAAGAACGGATCAATGAACGCCAGGTTATTTTTGATGCGCTGAGACTGGCCGCTTGAGCAAACTCAGTATCACCACGGGACGTCTGATCCGAGTCAGCCGCCTCTGCGCACAATACGATACCATTGCCAGCTTCCTGGAATTTGCTCAAAGCGGAAGTCCGGGTCAAGTCGGCGGCGTAACGCCGTTCCTGGGCTGAGCGCAAACAGAATCGTTGCGTCAGCGGGCGGGACATAGTCAGAGTAGTCGGTTTGAATACGCAGCCGGACCTTGGCGTCCAATCGATAGCTCAGCGAATTAATCTCGCCCAGATTCGAGGCTCCCGCGTCGACCAGCACCAACGGTTGATCAGTGTGATTGATAATACGCGCCAGCTCTGCATTACCAGCACTTAAGGATTTCGTCCACCAGGTATCGGCATGCAGAATCTGCCATTGGGACAGCAATCCCGCAGTGCTCAGCAGCGCAAGCAAAGCAATCGCAATGCGACGCGAACCCACACCCGCTTGCCAGAAACTGTGAATGGCGCCGACCAGCAACATCTCAATTGCGAGAAATGCGGGCAACAGGTATCGGGACTCCAGGGATCTGCGTCCACCTAAGAGCAGGTCCGGCAACAGCAGACTGAGCACCCAGATCAGCAGCATCGTCCATAGCAGCTTCTCTGATGGTTCTCTATGCGCACGGAGTACGATGGCGAAGAGCACGGGTATCAGCAGCAGTACTGACCAGGCGTATCCCGGAAGGTCGATGAAAGGTCGGGACAGGTGCTTCAACCAGATCCAAGTCAGCCGCTCCGTGCTCACTGTCTGCGACATCCATTGCGTGAACTGCTGCAATGCGGCATAACCGTCTACGATCAGCAGCATCCAGGGCAGAAACGCAACCAGTGCCGCAGTAATCGCATACCCCAGGTGTCTGAGTGTGCTGCGTTGCAGATCCTTGTCACTTAATCCACGCCAGCCGACGTAAATCAGGTGTACCGCGATTAGCAGACCACTCAGCAGATGCGTGTACAGCGCAAGCGACAGTAGCAGCGCATAAAGTGACCAGTTGCAGGCCGAGTCACTGCGTAGTGCTCGCAACAAAGCCGCACTGGAGGCGGCGATGAGTACACTCCATAGGGCGTACTGGCGCGCCTCCTGGGCAAACAACAGGTGCACGGGCGATAGCGCCAGCAGTACGAGCGCCAACCAGGGCGCCGGGCCGCGTCCGAACAGTTCCCGGGCCCACCAGGCAAGGGCGGGAAACAGCAACAGGCTCAGCAACGCAGACGTCGCGCGAATCCCAAGTACTGTCTGCTCACCCGGTTCGACCGACAGTCGCGCGAGGAGGAAGAACAGCGGGGGGTGTTCCGGATGCCCCCTCAATGCTTGCCAGGTATCCGACCAGCCCAGTGCCGGATCAGGTGACTGATAGCGCAGCACCTGTGCCGCATTCAGATCCTCGCCACCCGCGAACAACGAGTGTCTGACAGCCGCGTGATCAAAACCCAGCACTCGAATCACCGAGAACACTTCGTCATGCCAGACGATCATCCGTTGCATGTCGTAAAAGCGTGCAAAGCCCGCTACCGTGACCAGCAGCAATGCGATCGAAATCAGTGTGCGAGTGGCGGTATCCCTACCGGTAAACATGCGTGACCTCTGGTATAGAACGGTGCCGATATCCAAACTTCACGCTCGGCCCCTGAAAGGCCATCGAGTATAGCGCTGGGGATCGCGACAACGTTGAGACACGCCGCGCAGTTGAGCGGATCAACTCCGAAACGGCTGACTACGGCGGGTGGATATCTGCCGGGTTGAATCGGGTCAGTCGGAACTCGCCGCACGGGGGTTTGACCCTGATTGAAAAGGTTGCTTTGGTTGGACGCTCAGGATTTTCCCAAAAGATCCTTGAGCATCTGCACCGTCACCTGACGACCGAGTTCACCGATTGCGGTGGTCAGGGGAATCTCCTTGGGACACACCTGGACACAGTTCTGCGCATTGCCGCAGTCGCTGAGTCCGCCTTCGGCCATGATCGCATGGAGTCGCTGGGTCTTGTGATACTGCCCGGTGGGGTGGGCGTTCATCAGGCGTACCGCCGCCAGGGTGGCCGGCCCGACGAAGTCCTGGGCCATGGTGTACTGAGGACAGGCTTCCATGCAGCAGCCGCAGGACATGCAGCGGCTGTAGAGGTAGTTGTCCTTCCACTCCTCCGGGGAGATGCGCGGGGCTCCCTCATGGATGTCCCAGGCGCCGTCGATCTCGATCCAGGCGCGGACCTTCTTCAGATCGCTGAACATCCGGCTGCGGTCCACCATCAGGTCCCGGATCACCGGGAACTTGCTCAGGGGTTCGAGGCGGATCGGCTGTTCCAGGGAGTCGACCAGGGCGGAACAGGCCTGCCGGGGTCGTCCGTTGATGATCATGCTGCAGGCGCCGCAGACCTCCTCCATGCAGTTGAATTCCCAGGCCACCGGATCGACCCGGACGCCGTCCAGGGTAACCGGGTTTTCACGCAGCACCATCAGCGCGGAGACCACATTATGACCGGCGCGATAAGGAATGCGGAAACGCTGCCAGTAGGGTGGGCTGTAGGGGTTGTCCTGGCGGCGGATATGGAATTCGAGACTCTTCATGGCTGCCCTCAACGATAGTCCCGGGGCTGTTCCGGGGAGAGCACCGACAGATCCACCGGCTGGTAGCTGATGTTTGTGCCCTGTTCGGCGTATTCGGCAATGGTGGTCTTCAGCCACTGATCATTCTGTGCCTTCCAGGCCTCCCGGTAGGCCTCATAGGCCGGATCCCCCGGATAGGCATCCTTGGGCATCTTCAGTTCGAAGGCGGGCTTGTAGTGGGCGCCGCGGCACTCGTCCCGGGCCTGGGCGCTGGCAGCGATCACCTGACCGAGGCGGATCATCTCCTGTAACTGGCGGGTAAAGGCAAGACCCTGATTGGACCAGCGGTTGGCCTCCTGCAGATCGACCTGATGGGTGCGTGCCTCCAGTTCCCGCAACTCGTCCAGCGCCTTGCCCAGGCTCTCGTTGTCCCGCACCACTCCGACCCGGTCGGACATCACCTCTCCGAGTTCCCGGTGCAGGGAGTAGGGGTTCTCCCGGCCCTTGCTGTCCAGCAGGGACTGATTGATCGCCTGCTGTCGCTGGATCTCATCCTCGTAGGCGCGCTCGGGGACCGATTCCCGGTCTTCCTGCAGTCCCTTCAGGTAACTGGCGACCGATTCACCGGTGACCCGGCCGCTGTAGGAGGCCGAGAGCAGGGAGTTGGCACCCAGTCGGTTGGCGCCATGATAACCGTAGTCGCACTCCCCACAGGCATAGAGTCCGGGGATGTTGGTGGCATGGTTGCGCGGACTTCCCGGGGTCATGCCGCCGGAACTGTCCTTTTCGAAATCCATCCACAGACCGCCCATGGCATAGTGGGCCGATGGGTAAATGACCATGGGTTCATTCACCGGGTCGTCACCATGAAACTTGCGGTAGATGTCGAGTATCGCGTGCAGCCGCTGTTCGATGAAACCCGGATTGAGATGAGTCAGGTCCAGGTAGACTTTGTGGTCGCCCCCTACACCGAGCCCCATCTCATGAACCACACGCCAGATGGCCCGCGAGGCCACGTCCCGGGGCACGGTGTTGCCATAACTGGGATACCACTCTTCGAGGAAGTAGAAACGTTCCGATTCAGGGATCTCCCGGGGACGACGTGTGTCCTGGGGATCCTTGGGTACCCAGATGCGTCCCCCTTCACCCCGGGCTGCCTCGCTCATCAGACGGGTCTTGTCATCGCCGAGCATGGCGGTGGGGTGAAACTGGAAGAACTCGGTGTTGGCGAACCAGGCCCCCTGCTGGTAGGCACGGCAGGCGGCGGACCCGGTGGAATTGGTCGAATTGGTGGAGCGGTGACCGTAAACCTGTCCCATGCCACCGGTGGCGAGGATCACCGCATCGGCGCGGAACCGGGTCACCTCCAGGGTGCGCAGGTTCATGGCGACGATCCCCTTGCAGGCGCCCTGGGCATCCAGAACCAGGGAGAGGAACTCCCACCATTCGTATTTTTGCACCCGTCCCAGGGCCTCCTGGCGGCGCACCTCCTGGTCCACCCCGTAGAGCAGTTGTTGCCCGGTGCTGGCCCCGGCGAATACGGTGCGCCGGTTCTTCACCCCGCCGAACAGGCGCAGGTCCATCAGACCTTCCGGAGTACGGGAGAAGGTGACGCCCATGCGCTCGAAGGTGCGGATCAGCCCCGGCGCCTCCTCACACATGGATTTGACCGGAGGCTGGTTGGCCAGGTAGGCGCCACCCTTGAGGGTGTCCACGATATGCTGCCAGATCGAGTCCCGTTCCCCCTTGGTGTCGAAGCAGGCGTTGATGCCCCCCTGAGCGCACACGGAATGGGAGCGTTTGACCTCGAACAGGGAGAAGATGTCCACCTGGGCGCCGGACTCGGCCACCCGCAGAGCCGCCCACAGACCACCCAGACCGCCGCCGATGACAATCACCTTGCGTGGCCGTTTCATAATACAAACCCCAGCATGCCATGAATGCCCATGGCACTGAGCAACAGGAAGATTCCGCAGCAGGCGTAAAACCACAGGCGCTGTGCCGCCACGCTGGTGGTCATGCCCCAGGAGATGGCCATGGTCCAGAGGCCGTTACTGAGGTGAAACACCGATAACAGCAGGCCCAGCAGGTACACCACGAAGATCCAGGGTACGCTCAACAGCTGCTGCATGTGTCCATACAGGTCCAGTCTCACCGTCGGATCATACAGGCCATACAGACGGGTCCAGCCTACGTGGAACAGCAGGAACAGCAGGATCGCCACTCCGGAAATGCGTTGCAGGAAATAGAACCGGTGATGCAGCCAGGGGAAGCGGTTCCAGTCCCGGCTGCCGTCGCGCAGGATCAGCAGACCATAGCCGGCATGAAACAGCAGCGGCAGGGTGATGACGAAGATCTCCATCACCACCAGATAGTTGAGACTCTGCAGCCAGCCCACCACATGTTCGTTGTAGTGCTCGGCACCGAAACGGGATTGGGAGTTCTCCCACAGATGGAAGGCGAGGAACCCGCCCACGGGCAAAAGCCCCAGCAGGGAGTGCAGCCGGCGCATCAGGAAGTGCGGATTCTGAATCGAGGCAGTCACGAGGATACCCCTATCCGACCGGTTGGAAGTTGACAGTATTCAAAACGCTCCAGTACCACGATCGGTCGGCGCAGGGGAAAACCGATCGGAGAATGCGGGTGATTTTAAATCCGTAGTTTGAGGACGATATACCAGGCCTGTCGCTGCGCTGTCCGGTCTTCGCAAAGGCCGGTTCCCATTCCGGCGCGTCCACCGACAATACTGCCATCCCGATGCGCTTCAGGCAATCATCGGCTGCAAGCCGGTTGGGTGACAGGTGCGGCGAGGATGCCGGAATGTCGCCAGACCTGAGGGGATAGGGGTTGCCGATGTCCGGATGACTCAGCCATACCAGTCCGGCCTGTACCCGGACTCCGCGTGGGAATGTCTGCCTGGGACACCGGGCATTGTCCCGGCTTGGGGTGACTGGGCCACTCCTGGTCAGTGTTTTCCATTCGGAACATGGGAACTGGCGAACGAGTGGAAGATGTGTCACCTCACTTTGCGCGGGACCGGGAGGGTGTCTGGCTAGAATTCTCCAGTACCGCAGACTGGCAGATAGGCATAACCCGTATTGGGGAGGTAGGGCGAATCCGCAACGGCTTTCATGGAGGTTACCTGCCATGCATCCCAGAAAATCACAGCAACACAGGCGTCGTGTTCCCATTCGGTCTGCACCACGGTTTCAATCTGGCCATCCAGATCATGATCCAGTACCGATTCGATCAGTCTCGAGTCGTCATCGTATGTGTAAGTCCAATTGTAATAGCCTCCATCCCCATCCGGTACGATGGATTCCTCATACATCGCCAGCTGATCGGCTTCATTGTAGGTGAAGCTGTGATACATATAGCCAAGTCGTGGTGGGGTGGGCGGCGCAAATGAGGCGGTTGCCGGTCGGTTGTTGGACTGGTAGGTGAAACTTGCGGACCCCTCGTAGCGACCGTCCGAGGGGATGATTCTCATGGATTCGACGCGCCCAGCCGGATCATAGATCAGCACCGTTTCAGTCCCGCCACCCAGCGTATCGGTAAGGGACGATACGTAACGCGTCAACCTCCGGTCTGCATACTCCAGTCGATATTGATTACTGAAAGTGACGCCCAGATCGTCGCTTTCCACGACATAGTCGGATTGGGCGATGGTGCCATCGTCATTGTAGGTGTAACGCGTGTAATTTTTACCCCCGCCACTGCTGTCGGTTCGGGTGATCAGGTCCAGGAGACCGTCACTGTTGTAGTGATAAGTGTGGATGTAGTCATGATAAGTGGACAGATAGTCGGAATCGGGCGAGTCGTCGTCCGTGTAGGTATAACGATTTTCAACCAGTCTGCCGGTACCGTCGTAGAAGTACTCGGATAACCCTTCGTAAATGCCGTTGTGATCGTAATCATAGCGTTGCAGGCTGATACGGTCGGTGTAGATCTTGGGCGTGAGCGTGCTGGCGTTGCCATTTCCATCACCGCAGCTGGTCAACAACCCGCTGAGAATCGACAGGTAGGTAAAAGTTAAGATGATATGGGGCATGTTGAACGTCCTGTTGTTCATGGTCGTCACGGCAACTCCGCTTGCCGGGCTGACTCAAGGGTTGAATCCAATCCTGAACGCTTGGGGCCTGTCAGATCAGTGTCTTCTGACCCTGAACCACGTCAGTGTGGCGTCCCTGCAGCCGCTTTTCAAGAAACATCTCGCGGTTCAGGGTGAGTGGAATCTTCCCCTGTCGACTCGCCATCCAGCAGCGGATGCATCTCGATTACAATCGGGCTGGTTCGCGCCAGGGGCACGAACTCGGCCTGTTCCTCGATGGGTGGCGAGTTGCGTTGAGTCATGCGATAGAGTCCGTAACAGACCAGCAGAAGCAGCATGATGGCGGAGAAGTAGGGCAGGCCCACCGCTGCGTAGCGGTCCATGATCCAGCCGCCTGCCGACGGGCCGGCCAGCGCACCGAGTCCATACAGCAGCAGGAGTCCCCGGGTTGCGCCCAGTACCTGACCGGGTTGCAGGTGATCATTGGTGTGCGCCACACTGATCGCATACACGGAAAACATCAGGCCACCATAGACAAAGGCGATCAGGTTCAACCCCGGCCATTGCGCCTGTACTGTCAGGCCGGCGGCCAGGGCGGTGAGTGCTGCCGCGAGGCAGACCAGGATCAATACCCGACGCCGGTCGTGTCGATCCGATAAGTGGCCGATGGGTAGTTGCAGCAGGGCGCCGCCAACAATGGTTGCACTCATCAGGCCCGCGATGTCCCCGGCGGTCATATCAAGACGTGCGCCGAAAACCGGGGTCATGCCCCAGAATGCGCCATTGACCATTCCCGCGATCACCACCCCTGCTACCCCAAGAGGTGAAAGTCGGAATAGTTGCAGAAGCGGAAGATGGGGATGGGTGTCGATGGACGGTTCCGCAACCCGGGTCACCGCAATGGGAATGATCGCAAGAACGACCAGCACGGTGGCAAGGGCAAAGGGTGCAAGGCTGGCCGGGTCATAAATCAGCAGCAGGAACTGGCCACTGGCCAGGGCAAGCAGGGTGGTGATCATGTAGATGGCGAAAACCCGGCCCCGGGACGAGGCCGGTGTTTTTTCGTTGAGCCAGCTTTCCACCACCATGTAGAGGCCCACCATGGCGGCTCCGCTGAGCACCCTCAGGGGAAACCACCAAGCGGCGCCGGTGAGCAGTCCGAACAGCAGGGTTGTCGCGGCACCCAGAGCCGCGAATATGCCCGACGCGCTGAATGATCCCCGGGCCGCTGACGGTACCGATGATGTAACCGAGGTAATACCCCATCATCACCAGGCCGGTCTGCACATTGCTGAGCTGCTCAATGGTAGCCCGTACACCCAGCAGAGTACCCAACAGACCATATCCGATCAGCAGAACGGAAAGTCCACCCAGCAGCACGACGATGGTCAGACGCATGTTGTCCGTGCCGGAGACGCTTGTGTGATTTTATTTTCGGGCTGCATCAAACGGTTTGTCCATTTTTTGATGGAGTGTTTGCCAGGGTTTGACCCTGTGTGAAAACGTCACCTGTTGATTGACGGGCATGACCAATCTGAGTCTTGCACCATCACTGAAAGTGAACAGCGGGATAACCCGGGCGAGGCGCGATATCAGCCCCGGCTGGGCATATTGGATAAGTATGAACAGGCCCTAGTATAGGACACTACACTAGCGGCTGGCCCGGGATTGGCATAGAGGAACGCCACCTATGGACAGGGCACTGGTTGGAAAATTAGCCATGCACTGCCACTCCATGCTGGTCCCGTCCATAACCATGCGCGGCGCCATCACGAGTCTCTTTTCCTGGCCGAAACGCTCGCTCAGCCAGACCATGATTGCGCCCTGATCACCCATCATCACTTCGTTGATGTCACTGCTCTTGAGGTTATCCTGGTTGAAACCCATGTCCCCGGGCTGTGCCGGCCAGGCTCCGTTCATCACATAGTATTGCTGTACCGCCACTTTGATCGGACTGAGTTGTGCCATGACGTTGCTCAGGCTGGCCTGGAATCGCAGGGGGTCCGCAGTGGCCGGCTCCACGCCTTCTGCAATGTATTCCGAGTCGCCCATCAACGGGCTGCCCGGTCGGGAACGCTGATCCGGGGCGGTAAAGACATGCACGGTTTCCTGTTTGACATCCGAGTCACAGGCGACCTGCTGATAGACCAGTTCACCATCCTCGTTGAAGCATTTGTAGAATTTGCCGGCCCACGCGGGCCCGACGAAGCATGCGGCAGTGACTGCCGTGAGCAGCAATCCGGTCAAAAGCTTGTTGATTTGAATTTTCACTGTTTGCGCTTCCGCTCCAGGCGTAACAACGGTTCCGAGTTGCGGGAGGCCGGGATCATGCATATCCGATTTGACCCCTGAGGGGTATGCGCGACCATTCCCATGAAACGATCATAACCAGTCACCGTTCACAGCGCCAATATGCGAGGTGCTGAAAAACATAAAATTTTTACCAAATCTGCCGATGAATTGAGCATGACACCGGTTTGTTTATGCCGTCGCCAGAGGTGTCGCAGGGAGTGATGCCGGACTGATGCAGTGCAGAAAACGGTGCATTTCGTTTTATTTGTGCGAGAGCCGAATTTTCAGCTTGTCCGATATTAAGCATTCACTATAGAATTGGTCATTAAGATACTGAAATATTGCTTAAATAACCGTTAATCACGATGAAAAGTCAAGCGCTCGTCTGTGCACTGCTGTCCGCCTGTTTCAGTCTGTTGAATCCCGCTCCTCTGCTGGCCGGTGAAGGATTCGACGTATCTTATGTCTGGTCGGCGAACCTGAGCGCCGTCCAGGATTACCGTACCCGGGTCATGCGGGTACTTGGCCGGAGTTTTGAAAAGAACCTGGTGGTGGTTTCCCAGGATAACCTGTATGGCTTGATATACCGCCGCAACGGTGATTCAGCCAGCACCGCCCGGGTGGTCAAATCCCATTCTGCACTGTTGAAAAAGAAGGGCCTAGATGCGGTTAGCGCGGTTCAGGCATGTAACTGGACGGCTGTTCAGGCATCGTCACGAGCGGAAAAAATCGTAACCCGCAGCCAACCGGAGAAGATCGCCACCCGCAGTCAACCGGAGAAGATCGTCACTCTCTCCAGTCCTGACAAGCCTGTTACCCCCGCCAGCAAGGTCAATGCCCTGGAGCAGGCCGTCGAGGCCTATATCGATGAACTGCGCCGGACGGGCAAACTCGCCAGTGATGAACGCACTGGCTGGTCGGTTTACGATTTCACCACCGGTCAGAAACTGGTCACAATCAATGAGGACGTTCAGTTCCAGGCCGCCAGTCTGGTCAAACCCTTCATTGCCGCCGCGTTTTTCGAAAAGGTCAAAGAGGGCAAGCTGGTCTACGGACCGAAAAGCCGTCGCCACATGCAGCGCATGATCCAGCACTCCAACAACGCCTCGACCAACTGGGTGATCCGCCAGGTGGGCGGGCCCCAGACGGTGGAGAAACTGCTCAAAAAACACTATCCCGAGATCTTTCAGGATACTCTGCTGGTCGAGTATATCCCGGCAAACGGCAAAACCTATCGGAACCGGGCCTCGGTCCACGACTACAGCCGGTTCCTGTATGCCCTCTGGAACCAGGAAATCGCGGGGGCGGATGAAATCAAACGGCTGATGGCCCTGCCGGGATCCGACCGGCTCTACACCGGTGTGCCGGAAGTGCCCAAGGACACCAAGGTGTATAACAAAACCGGCAGTACCGCGCGCCTGTGCGGTGATATGGGTATCCTCAGTGTGAAGGGCTCGGATGGCAAACGTTATCCCTACATCCTGATCGGGGTCATCGAAAAGCAGAACAGCGCCAAGAACTACACCACCTGGATTCGCTCCCGCAGCAAGGTGATCCGGGATGTGTCTGCGATCGTCTACAAGGGTGTGATTGCCCACCTCAACGACAGCTGAGTGGTGGATAGCCACATTTAGATCTTGTTTCTTCCCCTTTTAGGGTGTAGTGTGTTGCTTACAGCACGACCTCAGCCCTCATCTATATTCGCGTTATCTTCATTGTTCCCTTCGGTACATCTGAATCAAACCCATAGCATGTCTGCACGGTTCGCGTTGTGCGTTGGCACTGAATGTCAGCGATCTCATTCCATTTAAATCTAGGTAAATACAGATGTCAGATAGACAAACCGGAACCGTGAAGTGGTTCGACAGCGCCAAGGGTTATGGCTTCATCGCTCGGGAAAACGGCAAAGACCTGTTCGTCCATTTTCGCTCCATCGCGGGCAGTGGCCATCGCTCTCTGGAAGAGGGTCAGAAGGTCGAGTTCACCGAGGTCGCAGGCCAGAAAGGCCCTCAGGCGGATAACGTCACGCCTCTGTGATGCGATGACAACCTGACGATGCTGTTTCGGGCTTCGTCAGGTTGATCCCCGCCTGGCCTTTCACCGTTGGGCTTTCATACTCAGTCCCTTGCAATGGGTGGACTGCTTGTCAAACAGGGTCTGGGCATTGACCGCCCCATCCGTTCGTGGCTTGCACAAAAAAACCACCTAAGAGAGTCTAACGGCACTCTTTGCATAACACATCGCGGCCCGTGATCTGAAACTCTCACGTGACATCCTCACCGGAGGAGACTGCCGGGGGGTCGTCATCAGTGGCGTGGAAAGGCATGAAGCGCGCGCCACCCTGGATATCCGCGTTTTGAGGGGATCCTGATTCACGTGGGACCGAATCGCATGAAGCAACGGCGTGGCGGTAGGAGGCGTTGATTGACTCGTTCGATATCTGAGGGATCGATAAGTCATGAATCAGGGGGGACTTGCATTTTTTTGCTCATCTTTTGGTCTGTTCTGAGAATTTTATTCATTTTCTAATCTATGCAATAAAACACTGTTTTTATAGAATTGACTTATGGCAATAGTCATAAGTGAACAAGGACACATTGAATTTAGTCCCTATTCGGAATTGTTGTTTCAAGGATTTATTGTCTTACTTAAGTTAATTTTATGGTGAAGGAATGAATATCAAACTTGGCTTAGTTACGTTCTTAATGCTGATTACGACAGGTGTGCAAGCGGCAACGATAACATTTGATTCTCCTCCATTTGTTGGAGGGGGAAGAATGGAAACGGAATATCTGGAAAACGGGGTGGCATTTACCGGTTTATTCGCCCACTACGGTACACAGGTTCCGGGTTCAGCTTCAAACACTTCATCAGGACTCATCAAGCTACTCTATGGAGGGGAGATGCGAATTGCAATGGCAGATTCAGGTCTCTTCACTCTTGAATCAGTTGATTTGTCCGAATATAGCTATTTGTTTATACAACCAACCACGGTAACGTTTACAGGCTATCACTCAGATGGTAGTTCCAATACGCAATCTTTTGTTACTGATGGAATTTTTGACAGTATTGGAGGAGTTAATGATTTTGAAACCTTTTTCTTCTCTTCAGCGTTCGATGATTTGACCTATGTGGATATAGATTCTGTTGTGTTTGCGATGGACAATTTAAGTATTCGTCCTGTTCCTGTTCCTGCGGCGGGCTTATTGTTTTTTAGCGGCTTGCTCGGAATGCTAGGCTTTGTAAAAAGAAGAAGATAATCGAAAGAAAAACTTGGAAGCGTGAAGTAGTTCGATAGGAATACACACCTAATTGAAATCCCCCCACAGGGTCTGAATCGCAGCAATTGCGGCCAGCGGTGCGGTTTCCGTGCGCAACACCCGGGGACCCAGTCGAACCCCCTGAAATCCCTGCCCCAGGGCCTGCTCCCGCTCTTCCGGGGCGAGTCCTCCCTCGGGACCGATCAGAAGCGACACCGAGCAATTCGGAGGGCTCAGATCAGCCAGGGTTTTTTCGCTGCGATGGTCGAGCAGCAGGGCGTGTCCGGGCAGCGCTTCCCCCAGGGCCACGGACAACTCCCGCGGCTCATCGAGTTGGGGTACCCGGCAGCGTCCCGACTGTTCACAGGCATTGATCACCACCTTGTACCAGTGATCCATACGGCTGCTGCGCTTTTTCTCATCCAGCTTCACGACACAACGCTGGGTCAGCAGCGGGGTGATACGGGTGACACCCAGTTCGGTCGCCTTCTGCAGGGCAAAATCCATGCGCTCCCCCCGGGAGATGCCGATCATCAGGTGGATTCCAAGTGCGGGAGCGGGTTCATGGCGAAGCTGTTCACCAAGATCGGCCTGAACCGCCTGCTTGCTGACCAGGGTGAGCTGGGCGGCAAACTCCTCGCCCTCGGGGGTGAAGAGCCGTACCGGGTCGCCCGCACGTAACCTGAGTACCTGGCGTACATGGTGTGCAGACAGTTCGTCCAGAGTCAGGGAGCGTCCCGGTGACAGGGGCTGCAGGGTGTGGATGCGCGGGACTCTCAAGGGCGTCAGGTCAGTGCGGGTATTCCGTTCAGCCGGTGACGCCCTGGGGTTCTTCGGCCACGCTGGTCTGCACACGCTTGCGCTGGGCGAGCCGCTTATCGATCAGGTTTTTGGCCGTGATCATCAACCCCAGCCCAATAAAAGCGCCCGGAGGCAGGATCGCCACCAGCATGCCGGGAAAATTTTCGATCTTCAGGGTCAGGCTCTGCGCGGCGTCGCCGAACATCAGTTGAGCCTGGTCGAACAGGGTGCCCTGTCCCACCAGTTCGCGCATCCCACCCAGGGTCATCAACACCAGGGTGAAGCCGATGCCGATACTCAGACCATCGAGGAGTGAGCGGCTGAAATTGTTTTTCGAGGCAAACGCCTCGGCCCGGCCGATGATGGTGCAGTTGGTGACGATCAGCGGGATAAAGATGCCGAGAATTTTGTAGAGTTCATGGAAATAGGCGTTCATGCCGAGTTCGATCGCGGTCACGAACGAGGCGATGACCAGGACGAAAACCGGCAGCCGAACCTCAGGCCTCACCAGGTTGCGAATCAATGACACCGTGCCGTTGGACGCGACCAGCACCAGGGTTGTCGCGAGTCCGAGGCCGAGTCCGTTGATTGCGGTGTTACTCACCGCAAGTAAAGGGCACAGGCCCAGCAGTGCCACAAGGGCCTGATTGTTGTGCCACAGACCGTCCGTGACGATCTGCCGGTAGGAGTGGTCAGCCATGGGCGGCTCCCTCGGGTTTTGCGGCGGTGGTGGCGTTTTGCCGGTCGTACAGGGCATCCTGGTGGTCGCGCACGTAGATCAGGGTCTTTTTCACTGCCTCGACCACAGATCGCGGGGTAATGGTGGCGCCGGTGAACTGGTCAAACACGCCGCCGTCACGCTTGACCGCCCATTTTTCCAACGGTGGGTTGCCCAGGGATTTGCCAGTAAAGCTGTAGATCCAGTCCGAGCGGCTCTCCTCGATCTTGTCCCCCAGTCCGGGGGTTTCCTTGTGACTGATCACCCGCACCCCACCCAGGGTGCCGTCATAGCCGACTGCCACCAGCAGTTTGATCGGTCCGCTGTAGCCGTTGGGCACCATGGTGGTGAGCACCGCCGCAACGGGCTGTTCCATCTTGCGTCCCCGATAGACGGTGGTCTGCGGGCCGCCAAGAAAGTCCGGGTCGCTGATTTCGATGACATCGGAGACCATGTCGTTGTCGACACGGGCTTCGGGGACCAGGGCGTGCAATGACTCCAGCAGGGCCTCCCGCTCGTTGTGCTCGATGCGGGCCGCAGTGGCCATGTGGGTGAAGGCGACCAGGGCCGTGCCGGCTACGGCGAACGCCCCCAGAATCACGGAAGCCATGAGGATGGCGCGGCGACTATTCATTCTTGATCGCTCCATGCCCGTAGGTTCGGGGACGTGTGTAATAGTCGATGGTGGGTGCGGCCATGTTCATCAGCAGCACAGAAAATGCCACTGCGTCCGGATAGCCGCCCCAGGTGCGGATGATGTAGACCAGGACCCCGATCGCGACCCCGTAGATCAGTTGCCCGGCCCGGGTGGTACAGGCAGTGACCGGATCGGTGGCAATGAAAAAGGCGCCCAGGATGGCCCCGCCGCTGAACACGTGGAACAGGGGGAAGGGATAGCGCTCCGAATCGAACAGCCAGAACAGGGCCGCCATGCCGACCAGGCCGGCGAGAAATGCCAATGGGATCTGCCAGGTGATGGTGCGTTTGTAGACCATCCAGATACCGCCCATCAGAAACCAGTTGCCGACCCACTCCCAGCCCAGCCCGCCGAAATCCCCCCACAGCGGGCTCTGGCGGATCTCGCTGATCATGATGTTCTGGTCCAGCTTGGTGCTCATCACGTCCAGCGGCGTTGCCATGGTGACGGCGTCCAGGCTCAGGCCGGTGGGAAGTACCCCGGCGAACTTGTAGGCCAGAACCTGGCTCAGGCTCAGGCTGTGTTCGGCCAGCAGACCCGGGGGGAGCCAGCTGGTCATCGCCACCGGGTAGGAGATCAGCAGCAGCACATAGGCCGCCATGGCCGGGTTGAACGGGTTGTAACCCAGGCCCCCGTACATCTGTTTCACCATGATGATGGCGAAGGCCATGCCCAGCACCACCAGCCACCAGGGCATCAACGGGGGTATCGCCACCGCGAACAGCAGCGCGGTGACCACCGCGCTGAGATCCATCAGAACCGGCTTCACCGGGCGTTTGCGCAGACGCATCACCAGCGCTTCGAAGGCCAGGGCGGAGCCTACCGCGAGGATCACATTCAGCAGTACTCCCCAGCCGAAATAGAAGATCAGCGCCGCGGTGCCGGGCAGCAGCGCGAGCACCACCTGCAACATCACCCGATCGACCCGGTTGGGCCTTTGGGTATGGGGTGAGCTGTGGGTATGAAATTCCATCAGGAGGGTTGCTCCGGTTGATCCTGGGATTTCGACTCGGCGGCCTTGCGGCGCTGTTCGACCGCGTCGATCTGACGTTGCTGGCTGGGGGTCAGATTTTCCGTGTTCCTGGGTTGTTGCGCCTGTTGGGCCTTCTTTTCGGCGGCCCGTTTCATGGCGGCTTCGATGGCGGCCTGCTTGGCGTCCTTGGCGTCTGTGGCTGAGGTCTCTGCGGGGGCCGGCTTTTTCTTCGGCGCCGGTTTGTTCAGGGCCTCTTTCTTCTGCCGCAGTTTTGCCTTGCGCTCCGCCTCGAGACGTTCCAGGCGGGCAACCCGGAATTCATGCCGGCGCTTGGCCCGCTCGGACTCACGACGTTCCTGCTCCGCGGCCCAGCTTTCGGTTTTGGCATAGCGGAAATACTGCACCAGCGGGATGTGCGAGGGACAGACATGGGAACAGCAGCCACATTCGATGCAGTCGAACAGGTTGTAGTCCTGGGTCTTCTCCAGGTCCTTGGCGCGACTGTACCAGTACATCTGTTGGGGCAGCAGGCGTGCCGGGCAGACATCGGCACAGCGTCCGCAGCGGATGCAGGCGCGGGCGGGTTCCGGTTCGGGCATCTCCGCTTCACTCGGACAGAGCAGGCAGTTTGCGCCCTTGGTGATGGGTACCTCGTCCGTGGTCAGATCGAAGCCCATCATCGGTCCGCCCATGATCAACTGCCGGGGCTGGTTGCGGTATCCGCCGGCCTGCTCGATCAGTTCATGGGCGAGGATGCCGATCGGTACCTGGTAGTTGCCCGGCTCCTGCATGCCCTCCCCGGTAAGGGTCACCAGCCGGGAGATCAGGGGCCGGCCCTCCAGCACCGCGTCGGCGATCGCTGCCGCGGTGGCCACGTTGTGGCAGATCACACCGATCTGTGCGGGCAGGCCCGAAGTGGGTACCTCGCGTCCGGTGAGGATGTGGATCAGCTGCTTTTCGCCACCGCTGGGGTAGAGGGTGGGGATGCGCACCACCTCGATATTCTCGTCGTCGCGCAGGGCCTGAAACATGGCATGGATTGCCTCAGGCTTGTTGTCCTCGATGGCGATCAGGCACTCTTCGCTCTGCAGCATGTGCTGCAGGATGCGTACCCCGTTCATCACCTTGTCGGTGAAATCCTGCATCAGGCGGTCGTCACAGGTGATGTAGGGTTCGCACTCCGCGCCATTGATGATCAGGGTCTTGATCGGTTTCCCCGGGTTGAGTTTGACCGCGGAAGGAAAGGTGGCGCCGCCCATGCCGACAATCCCCGATTCGCGGATGCGACGCCGCAGGGCGTCTGGATCGGCGGCGCGAAAATCCTGGATCGGTTCGGGCAGGGTTGCCCACTCATCCTGACCGTCGGGTTCGATCACGATGCACAGATCGGTGAGTCCCGAAGGATGTGGTATCGGGTGTTCCGCGATGGCCACCACCTCTCCCGAGGTGGGGGCATGCAGTGGAGCGGTCACCGGGGCCGGGGAATCGGCGATCATCTGTCCCTTGAGCACCCGCTCTCCCACTTTCACCAGAGCCTGGCCAGGGGCGCCGATATGTTGTTGCAGTGGCAGCACCAGGCGCTTGGGCAGGGGTATGTTCTGCAACGGCTTGTGCAGTGACAGTTCCTTGTGATCGGGCACATGCAGGCCGCCGTGAAAACGCCACAGTTCCCGGGTCTTGCCTTTCTTGGATTCGACGTACATGTCAGTGCGCCCCGCCCGCGATCTCTTCCGTTCCGGTCTGGGGGAAGGGCCAGCGCCAGTTGCTGGCATGCTTCCTGATCGGCTGCATCTCGATGCAGTTCACCGGGCAGGGGGGCAGGCAGCGTTCACAGCCGGTGCACTCGCTGGCGATCACCACGTGCATCTGTTTCGCTGCGCCGATGATCGCATCCACGGGACAGGCCTGCAGGCACAGGGTGCAGCCGATGCACTCTTCCTCGCGGATCAATGCGATGGACTTGGGTTTTTCCTCCATGCCTTCCTCCCCGACCGGGACCGGGTCTCGGCCCAGCAGATCGGCCAGGGCGATCATGGTCGATTCGCCGCCGGGGGGACACAGATTGATTTCCGCCTCGCCACCGGCGATCGCCTCGGCGTAGGGGCGGCAGCCGGCAAAACCGCACTGTCCGCACTGGGTCTGGGGCAGAATCTTCTCGATCTGATCGGTGATCGGATCCCCCTCGACATGAAAACGGATATTGGCATAGCCGAGCAGCAGGCCAAACAGGGCGGCGAGCAGGGTGATGGTGAGGATCGCGATCAGCATGCGGGCACCTTCACACCGAGACCAGGCCGGCGAAACCCATGAACGCCAGGGACATCAGGCCGGCGGTGATCAGGGCAATGGCATTGCCCTGCAGAGGTTCCGGCACATCCGCCACCGCGACCCGTTCGCGGATTCCGGCGAACAGTATCAGCACCAGGGAGAAACCGGCTGCGGCGCCGAAGCCGTACAGCGCGGACTCGATGAAGCCATGTTGTTCCTGGGTGTTGAGCAGGGCCACCCCGAGCACCGCGCAGTTGGTGGTGATCAGGGGCAGGAAGATACCCAGCACCTGGTAGAGCATCGGGCTGGTCTTGTGCATCACCATCTCCGTGAACTGGACCACCACGGCGATCACCAGGATGAAGGCGATGGTGCGCAGGTATTCCAGCCCCAGGGGCACCAGCACGTACTCGTTGATCAGGTAGGAGCAGATCGCAGACAGGGTCAGGACGAAGGTGGTCGCGAGGCCCATGCCGGTGGCGGTTTCCAGCTTGCGCGAGACGCCCATGAACGGGCACAGGCCAAGAAACTTGACCAATACGAAGTTGTTAACCAGCACGGTGCTGATCAGTATGAGGGCGTACTCTTGCATGGATTAACCGATATTCAACCAGTGCGCTAAGGATAAGCGGCTGTTTGCGTGGATACAACTCGTGAGTAAGAGGTGATTTCACGGATGGGGTTCAATATGGGGGATTTTCGGCAAAACCGCATTGATAAGGCGCAAACGGTGGGAATTGCCGATCAATCGGATGTTGCGGCCCCGGCTTCGGCGGTTCCGGGAGTGGGCGGTGTCCTGTGCATCGCAGCGGAGGGTCATCCAGTGTCTTGATGACGGGTTAAATGGCGTTTATGGTACCCGGACATAACAACCACAACGAGGATGCGAGGAAAACATGAAACTGGAATCCCTGGCCCTGCACGCGGGCTACCAATCCGAACCCACCACCAAAGCCGCAGCGGTGCCGATCTACCAGACCACCTCCTACACCTTTGATGACACCCAGCATGGTGCGGACCTGTTCGATCTGAAGGTGCCGGGCAACATCTACACCCGCATCATGAATCCCACCACCGCGGTGCTGGAACAGCGTCTGGCGGAGATGGAGGGGGGCATCGGCGCTCTGGCGGTGGCCTCCGGCATGTCTGCGATCACCTATGCGATACAGTGCATTGCCATGAGCGGCGACAACATCGTCAGCACCAGCCAGCTCTACGGCGGTACCTACAACCTGTTTGCCCATACCTTTCCGCGCCAGGGCATCGATGTGCGCATGGCTTCCTTCGATGACTACGAGAAGATGGAAAGTCTGATCGACGCCAGGACCCGCGCGCTGTTCTGTGAATCCATCGGCAACCCGGCCGGCAACGTGGTGGATCTTGAGAAGCTGGCGGAGATCGCCCATCGCCATGGGCTGCCCCTGATCGTCGACAATACCGTGGCCACCCCCTATCTGTGCCGCGCCTTCGAACACGGGGCGGATATCATCGTTCACTCCCTGACCAAGTATATCGGCGGTCATGGCACCACCATCGGCGGTGTCATTATCGACTCGGGGAAATTCGACTGGGTCGGTAACAAGGAACGCTTTCCGATGCTCAACGAACCGGACCCCTCCTACCACGGAGTGGTCTACACCGAAGCCCTGGGACCAGCGGCCTACATCGCCCGTTGCCGGGTGGTGCCCCTGCGCAACACCGGTTCCGCCCTGTCACCTCACAGCGCCTTTCTGATCATGCAGGGCCTGGAGACCCTGGGGCTGCGTATGGAGCGCCACTGCGAGAACAGCCTCAAGGTGGCCGAATACCTGAAACAGCATCCTCAGGTAAAGTGGGTCAACTACGCAGGATTGCCCGAGAGCCCCCATTTCGACCGCTGCCAGAAAATCACCAAGGGACAGGCCTCCGGCATTCTCAGCTTCGGGATCGAGGGCGGCGCGGAAGCCGGGGCCCGTTTCATCGATGCGTTGCAGATGATCCTGCGCCTGGTCAATATCGGTGACGCCAAGTCACTGGCCTGTCATCCGGCCACCACCACCCATCGCCAGCTGAACGAGAAGGAACTGGCAACCGCCGGGGTCAGCGCCGACATGGTGAGACTGTCGATCGGCATCGAACACGTGGATGACATCATTGCGGATATCAGCCAGGCCCTGGAGGCAGCAAAAGGATAGTCGATTCTCTGCCTCTCCCATCACTCACGCAGGGGTGAGTGATGGGAAAACCAGCAAACTTGCCACTTCCGTCGGTACGTTCTCGGCTTGCAGGCAGCCAGGTCGACTGTGACTCGGGAAATGCCTGAATCCATTGCGTATCGATCCCTGTCTATGGGTTTCGGTATATCATGCGAAAATCGTCAATATTTCGATAACTAATTGAATCTATTCAGGAGACATCGATTTCTTATGGTCGCATCCGTGTTCCTCAGGAATTAAAGGAACAGTTCGCGAATCCCGTTAAAGCTTCGATCCTGATTGGCCGATACGCAAGAAGACCAGTGAGCGGGTTGGCGCTCGCGGGAATGTCTGCCCACTGATTCATCCCTCCCGCGGCCGGCTTAGCAGCGCTCGGTATTGCAACGGAATGCTCGTTATCCGTTGAAAGATCGAGTGGTGACAATAATTCATGGTCAGTGAACCTAAACACCGGACCCAGACTTTTGTGGGTATCTTCCATAACGAGGTGACCGCGTGGCTGGTTCTGGTGGTCTCACTCGTGTTCACCGTTCTGGCCTGGCATATCTCCAACACGTCCATCGACAAACGCATGTCGGATCGCTTCACCTTTGAGGTGGAAGACGCACGACAACGCATTCTCAAACGAATGATGGAGTACGAACAGGTTCTGCGTGGCGGCTTGGCTTTCGTCGATACCCTGGGCCGACATCCCTCCCGACATGAATGGCATGAATATGTCAGCGGACTGGAACTTGAAACCTACTATCCAGGCGTTCAGGGTATGGGTTACTCGGTCATGCTCACCCCCTCGGAACTTCCCGCTCACATCGATAAGGTGCGAAATGAAGGTTTTCCCGGCTACGAGGTAAAACCCGAGGGCGAGCGGGCTCAGTACAGCGCGATCGTCTATCTGGAACCTTTTGACTGGCGAAACCGCCGGGCCTTCGGCTACGACATGTATTCCAATCCGATGCGCCGTATGGCGATGGATCATGCCCGGGACAGCAACGCGCCCGCCGTGTCGGGGCGTGTGATCCTGGTCCAGGAAACGGAGGAAGATGTACAGGCTGGATTTCTCGTCTACCTGCCGGTCTATGCGCCGGGTCATCTATTGCAAACCGTCGAGCAACGCAGGGAAGCGCTCATGAGTTATGTCTACAGCGCGTTCCGCATGAATGATCTGATGCGGGGTATCCTGGGCAGTGATACTCCGGATGTGGGTTTTGAAATCTATGACGGGTCGGCTGCGATGAGCCAGGAAACACTGTTGTATGACAGCAATCCGGGTACCTCATCAGAGCAAGCACAGCGGCAACTCACCAGTCAGTTGGATCTGCCGGGACGGATCTGGCAGGTGCGCTTCCATAGTCGGCCCTCTTTCGAAGAAGCTCTGTCGAGCAGCCAGCCCGAAATGATTGCCATCGGCGGAACCCTGGTCGATGTGCTGCTGTTCGTCATCATCTGGTCGATTGTCGGCGAACGAAAACGTGTGGAGACCAGGGCGCAGGCGATGAATGCCGACATGATTGCCCTGACGCAGCGACTGGACATGGCCCAGGAATCGGCGCGTATCGGGACCTACGACTTTAATATCTTGAGTAACGAACTGATCTGGGACAAAAGGATGTTTCAGATCTATGGTATGGCTGAAACGGATTTCAGCGCCACCTATGAGACCTGGCGCCACTGCCTGATCGAAGAGGATCTGCAACCCACCGAGGATCTGCTGCAACGCGCAATCGAGGGGAAGGCAGAGTTCAATACGGAGTTTCGTATCCGTACCGGATCGGCTGAGATCCGCACCATCGAGGCCCATGGCACCGTGATTCGGGACGGGCAAAATCGGGCAATAAGGCTGGTGGGGGTCAATCAGGATGTGACTGTGCGGCGTCAGTACGAGGATCAGCTACGTCTGGCGGCCAGCGTTTTCGAGCACGCCCGTGAGGGCATAGTGATCACAGATGCGGATGAGCGAATCCTGCGGGTCAATCCGACCTTTAGTGAACTGACCGGCTACGGTCCTGATGAGGCTGTTGGAGTCACGCCCCGGGTGTTGAGATCGGGTCATCACAATACGCAATTCTACTCGGATATGTGGCAGGCTTTAAAACAGAATGGGTATTGGCATGGCGAAATCTGGAACAGGCGTAAGAGCGGTGAAGTCTATCCTGAACTGCTGACCATCTCCGCCGTGTACGACGGCTACGGGAAGGTGTCCAATTATGTCGCTATCTTTTCTGACATCACCAAGCTGAAGGATCAGCAGTCAAAACTGCAACGCATGGCGCACTACGATGCCTTGACCCAGTTGCCGAACCGGGTGCTTCTGGCGGACCGCATGCGGCAGTCTATGGCGCAAACCCGACGCAGCGGACAATTGCTGGCGATCTGCTATCTGGATCTGGATGACTTCAAGCCAGTAAATGACAACTACGGTCATGAGATTGGTGACAAGTTACTCAAGGAGGTTACAAAAAGACTCAACAGCCACATGCGTGACAGCGATACGGTTGCACGCCTGGGTGGTGACGAATTTGTCTTGCTGCTCACCAACCTTCAATCCATTGAGGAATGCGAACAGGGATTGACCCGTTTACTCGAGACCATGTACGCCAGCTACCGGGTCGATGGACGCACGATTCTAATTTCTGCGAGTATCGGAGTATCACTCTACCCCTATGACAATGGAGATCCGGACACTCTGTTACGCCATGCGGATCAAGCCATGTACCGGGCCAAGGATGAAGGGCGAAATCGCTTTCATTTGTTTGATATCGAACGGGATCGCGAGGCCAAGGCGCATCGAGAGGCATTGGTACGAATCGAAACCGCATTGCACAAGGGCGAATTTGTACTCCACTATCAGCCCAAGGTGGATATGCGCACCGGACGCATGATTGGCGCCGAGGCGCTGATCCGTTGGCAGCACCCTGAGCACGGACTCCTACCACCGGCGGAGTTTCTGCCGACGATTGAAGCCGGTGATTTCGTCGTACCTCTGGGAGAATGGGTGATCGGACAGGCACTCACACAGCTTTCGGTCTGGCGTCAACAGGGCTTTGAAACCAGCATCAGCGTGAATATCTCAGGACGTCATTTCCAGCAACCTGATTTCTCGCGGCGCCTCTCTGGTCTGCTGGCGCTCCATCCAGAGGTCAGTCCGTATCATCTGGAGCTCGAGGTGCTCGAGACCTCTGCGCTTGAGGACATTGCGCTGATCTCCCGTGTGATTCATGAATGCCAGGCTCTGGGTGTTACAGTCTCGCTGGACGATTTCGGTACCGGTTATTCTTCACTGACATTCTTGAAACAACTGCCGGCTGACACCCTCAAGATCGATCAGAGCTTTGTGCGCGATATTCTCGAGGATGTGGAAGATCTGGCGATCATTGACGGCATCATCGTGCTCTGTCAGGCCTTCCATCGTAAGGTCATCGCGGAGGGTATCGAAAGTGAGGATCATGGTGTCATGTTGTTACGTCTGGGATGCGAGCTGGGACAGGGATACGGTATTGCCCGACCCATGCCGGCAGAGCAGTTGCCTGCCTGGAGTCGTGGATACAAGCCGTTCGCATCCTGGCGCAAAGCGGCGAACGACATCTGGCTGCGTGAGGATTTGCCCTTGCTTACTGCGGAGATGACCCAACGCCGCTGGGTCAATGATCTGGTGGCCGCGGTACACTCCAGTAACGGGATCGTGAAACCACCGGAACTCGATGCGCGTAACTGTGATTTTGGCCGATGGTACTGGGATGAAGGATATATCCGCTATGGTGATCTACCGGGTTATGCGGAACTCGGGCAGGTACATGAGCGCATCCATCAATTTGCCAAACATCTGCTTGAACTCGTGGCTGCAGGACGCGCTCAGGAGGCGTCTTTGGGTATTGGAACACTGCAAGCCTTGCATCGGGAAGTTGCACAACGTTTGTCGGCACTCCAGCATCATGTCAGTGAACGCTCCAAGGGAAGTGCCTACCTGGAGTGCGATACGCTCTCGGGCAAAATGCATTAGTCTTAATCGGCCCTGGCGGCACGCTTCGGCCGGTCCTTAGAATTATATTGATAGGGGCTACAAGCAAGCCCTTGCTCTGCGTTGCGACTCTTGACAAGGGGACGGCCATTGCCTGCGAGTCACGCCTTGATCAAGGGCGTGCTTATAGCCCTGAACAAGGCATGTTTAGGTGCCGGGTTAATAGTAAACCATGGTCACAGTCTTGGCCGCTCTGTGCGGCAGAGCAAACACCTGATTGCGGCCCCATGGGTTCAACGAAGCTGCGGCCGTTTCTCCATTACCATCTCATCATCGGCAAGGGATTGGCCGGATGAGATTTGAATCTCGACCAGGCAAGGGCTTTGAGGCGTTTGTGAAAGCCCTGGTTGGGAAAGCTTCGTTTTACCTCGGCAATATATTCTTTGGGGATACCGAACTTCACCATGCCGAGTGAGAAGTCAACCAGATCCCCTTGACGAAAAAGCTCCACAAGCGGCAGGTCGGGCGTTTTGAATGGCATGATCTTGTGATGCATTTCGATCATGAGACTGATCTCTTCTGCCCATGCGTCCAGAGCCTGTTGCCTGAGATATTCCTGTGCGGCTGCAACCGATGGATCCAGGTAATCCAGGGTGCCCGCCGTCCAGATTCCAATATCATGAAAGGCCCCGGCGATGATCAGTTTTTGTCTTGCCACTGGGTCCGGATGGCCGAGGTAGAAGCAGAAGTGCAGCATGCGGTAGACATGATTGCGGTAGCCGGCATAGTCGGCGCCGATGGTCTCCTGCGATTGGCTCAGGATCTCTTCCAGGTGTTCGATGTTGTTTTCAATCATGGGGCTGCTCAAAAGGTGGGTCATCCCCCCATTATGAGGAGCGCTGGATCTGTGGCTATTGTCTTTTACGACAAATTTATGGCAAAAAACGACATATGCCGTTACAAATCACACCGATAGCCATCCTCACATCCGCCAACGCGATGCAGACGGCGGTTCATGGCTTGAACGAAATGTTCGTTCTGGCCAACAAAATTTGTCACGAATCGAATATCGATCACCGCTTCTCGATTACCCTGTGCGACATCGGATACCTGGTCGAAGAGGGACTGGATGATCAAAGTTTTGCGGCCGTGTTACTGCCACCCTCTCTTGACGATGCCCCTGAGCGTCCCGTGGATCCGAAACTGGTGGCCTGGTTGCGCAATCAGCACGCCTGCGGCGCTCTGCTCGGCTCCGTCTGTGCAGGGGCGTTTATCCTGGCGGCTACGGGTCTGCTCGATGCTCGCCCGGTAACCACCCATTGGATGCTGGGTGAGCGGTTGCAACGGCGCTATCCCGCGATCGATCTGAAGTCGGATCAGATGCTGATCGGTGATCGTGACATCATCACGGCAGGTGGACTGATGGCCTGGATCGATCTGGGACTGGAACTGGTGGCCCGCTATGCCGGCCCGGGGGTGGTGCGGGAACTCGGGCGGTTGCTGGTGATCGACACCGCTGGACGGGAACAGCGTTACTACCGACGTTTCCAACCCAGTCGTGACCACGGCGATGCGCAGATTCTCAAAGCGCAGCAACTGCTGCATGCGGGTTATACGGACGCTGTCCCGGTAGCGGTGCTTGCCAGGGCAGTGCATCTCACGGAGCGAACGTTGCTGCGCCGATTCGTCAGGGCGACGGGGGTTCGGCCCAACGAATATCTGCAGCGCCTGCGGGTCGACAGGGTGTGTGACCTGCTGGAGGAGACCCGCAACAGCTTTGAGTCGATTGCCTCGTCGGTGGGCTACCGGGATGCGAGCGCCTGCCGCAAAACCTTCATCAAGGTGACCGGGCTGACGCCCGCGGCCTATCGGCGTCGTTTTGCCCGCGCCTGACCTCAAAGCCGGTTCTCGGCCCGCAGCTTTTCCAGTTGATCCTTGAACTGTCTCTTCAGACCCTCAACAGAGTCATACTCTGTGAAAAAATGCTGGTGTTTTTCAACCAGTTTTTTTTGAAAATCCCATAGGGACAACAGATCTTCCCGGTGACTTGCGCTCGTCGAAACCGTGGATTTCTTGAAGTAGGTGTAAACCAGTGGTTTACCGGTGGCTTTAAAGGTTTTGAAGGCCAGGTCGAACTCCTCCTCGGTGTATTTTCCGGTCTTGGTCATAAACAGACTGACAAAGATGTCGCAGCTCTGAATGGCCTTGTTGTATTCATCCTGCAGACGCGTGCTCGACATGGCGTCGAGGAAATTTTCCCAGCGAATGATCTCGAGATAGAGCCCCTGCTTGCGCAGTTGGTCGTTCTGTTGGCGAAAGTAGAGATCAAAGGCGTCACGGTCCTCGCGAAGCTCAGCTGAAGAGGCGAGAAAAATCCGTACGGTCTTGATACCCGCCGGATCCCGGGTTTCAGAAGTGCCCGGTTGATCGGGTTTTACCGCTTGGCTGTCGCTGGCCGCACTGATCCCCAACACCTCTTCGAGGGTGGTCTGTCCGGATTCCAGGTAACCGAGGTAGGACCAGGGGATCAGCTTCGCGTCGATCTGAAACTGCTCCTGCCAGATCTCAAACAGCCGTCCCACGGCCGGGCAGGGTACGTCCAGTTCCGGGGAGAGGAAACGCAGGGTTCCCTGTTTGGAAAAACTGTAAGCGAGATTGCCCAATGCGCGGGCCTTTTCGCCGTCGCTGAGAATCCATCGCTCGACTTCCAGCAACAGCAGCTCACCCCCGTTGTAGCGGATACGGGTGATCTGACGTTTGACCTGCCTGTCAAACAGGTCACCCAATTCATCATCGAGCAGGCTGCCGTCCAGCTTCTGCAGCAGTGTCTCGAGCAGCGCGCGCTTGCTGTGTACCCGCATGTCGCGCAGCGCCATGTCCGGCTTGATCTCGCGGATCTCTGCGGGGGATGCGCCCAGGGTGAGGGTTTCGATGCTAATCCCCATGGGTGTTCTCTCCATAGGGAATCAATGAGTCCGCCAGATCTTTGAGGGCGGCAGGATCAGCCGCCGCTTGCAGCACCTCTTTGACCTTGCTCTTGGGTAAGTGCACGGCCACCAGGTCCTCCCGCTCGGCGAAAAGCTGCACACTGTCATCCACCGTCTCACTGGTCAGGAACAGCAGCGGATGCATCCTGGCGGGCTCGTCCTCCTCCCCGGGTATTCTGCCCTGCAGAACCCGGGCGGCCATCTGCAGACTGGCGGCGGCGGTCCAATCCACTTCTGCCGCGACCACCCCAATCAGCAAACGCTCAGTCTCCCGGCGTGCCAGATAGTCCACCTCCTCCAGGAACGGATCGATCTGCGGATCCCCAGTGGGGGACAGGGTTGACAACGACCAGCCGGAGGCTTCAAGCAGTTTTCTGGCGGCCTTGAGTCCCTTCGCTCGCAACTGCTCCCGTTCTTCGCCCATGCTGGCGATCGGAAAACTGGTATAGAAGACCAGTGCCCAGCCACCCAGCACCCAATACCATTGATGAAGCCCAAGGATCACCATCAGCGCCAGACCGCTGAGACCGGTCACGACGGCGAGCAGGATCCACAGTTTGTAGCGAAACCAGAGCGCGTAGTAGGGGGAGCGTACACCGGCCAGTCGCGGGTAGAGTCGCTGGGGCAGTTTGGTCGACAGTTCGAGCACGGCCACATAGAGTCCGAGTGCGAACAGCAGGGAAACCCACAGACCAACACTGTGGGCCCAGGAGGGATCGATCGGGATGTCCATCAATCCGCTGACATAGATGACCCCTTTGACGATCCAATAGGCGATGCCGTAGTAGATGAGGTTCAGGCTTTGCATCGATGCGTAGCCGACAAAGCCCCATCCTGCGGAGATCCACTCGCCCGCGGTCGGTTCAAAGGTGGCATGGGTGCGGAATTTTCGAGCGCTGATCCACATCGTGGCGATCGCAACCAGGGCAAGCAGCGGCAGTAGCCAGAGTTGCCTGATATAGAACAGGTAGGGGGTGGCGCCGATCATGATCGCCAGGCCTGACAGCAGCGCGAGCAGGGGCGTATTGGGCTTGATGTCCGATGTGTGGGTGCCCGGATTCATACGTGGTGGATTCACTGTTTTGCAGTAACGTATGAATGATATATAGCACCTATGTGGCGGACAGTCTCCTGGATGGTATTAGTTCACATGCCATCGATGAGTACGTGGGCGTGCCCTGATTCGGGTTGGTCTGCCGAGTTGTGCCGGGCTGCAGCCATGACGTCCTTGAGTTGCGGTTTGCGCGTGGGCGCTGCGAAGCGCTCATTGGCATTACCCCCTCTCCCCGGCCCTCTCCCACGAGGGGAGAGGGGGTTTGCTTGGTGAGGTCTGTGGTGTTCCCAACTGTTATGGATTCTGATGGATCCCGGGTTCCACTTCGTTTCACCCGGGCTACAGGGTGATGTTCGCTCCTCTTGAGATTCCCGCCGTAGCCCGGGTGCAGCGAAGCGGAACCCGGGAACAACCCTCCGGAATTCCGGGGCGGGCTGTCTGAGCGCAGCGAGTTTCAGTCCCGCCGGTTTTTGCGAGCATCGCAGTGGACCCCGTAGGGGCGGGACAGTCGGGCGCCGTTTCTTTTGGTGAAAAAGAAAAGTGACTCGCCCAGGAGGGCGAAACCGGCGATATCAGGTCAGGGGAGAACAGCGATGCAGAGCAAGCAGATCCTTTGTCCTTCCTCGTTCCAAGTGGGAACACAGACCCGGGCTTGCACACGCCTGACAGGTTTGGGCAATACAGCGTGATATCAATAGGCACTCCCACGCAGAGCGTGGGAAAAAGATAACCATTCGTCAGGGCAGGGTGGCCTCGTTTACCTCCCTAAGCCCTGTTGTGCTGAATCACGGGTCGTTCTCGGATGCAGGGGAATCAGAGATCCCGAGCAACGGTTGACTATTTGACCCGCATGCCCGGCTGGGCCCCTTCATCGGGATTCAGAATGAACAGCTCCTTGCCCCCCGGTCCCGCGGCCAGCACCATGCCTTCCGAGACCCCGAAACGCATCTTGCGCGGCGCCAGGTTGGCGACCATCACGGTGAGTTTCCCCTCCAGATCCTCAGGAGAGTAGGCTGACTTGATCCCGGCGAAGACATTGCGGGTTTCACCGCCCAGATCCAGGGTCAACTGCAACAGCTTGTCGGCGCCCTCCACGTGGTCGGCCTTGGCGATGCGCGCGATGCGCAGATCCAGCTTGGCGAAATCCTCATACTCGATGGTGGCGGCGACCGGGTCTTTGCTCAGGGGCGAGTCGCCGGCGGGACTGGCCGCCTTGACCGGCGCCTGGGCGGCCAGGTCCTCTTTCGAATGCTCCAGCATCGCTTCGATCTGCTTGGGATCGACCCGGGTCATGAGGGGGACGAACTTGCCGATCCCGTGACTGGTCAGCGGGGTAGCCAGCTGTTCCCAGGTCAGAGGCTCAATCTGCAGGAAGTGCTCCGCCATCTCGGCGGTACCGGGGAGGATGGGACGCAGGTAACCGATCAGCAGACGGAACAGGTTGAGGCCGTCACTGCAGATGGCCTGCAGTTCGTCGTCCTGCCCATCCTGCTTGGCCACTACCCAGGGTTTGCGCTCATCGATGTACTGGTTGGCCCGGTCGGCCAGGGCCATGATCTCACGTACCGCGCGGCTGTACTCCCGGTTTTCATAATGCCCGGCAATGGTCTCTCCGGCTGCTACGAACTCATCGAACAGGGCCTGTTCGGCGACCTGCCCGGCCATGCGTCCATCGAAACGCTTGCTGATGAACCCGGCGCAACGACTGGCGATATTCACCACCTTACCTACCAGATCGCTGTTCACCCGGGCGGCGAAGTCCTCCAGGTTGAGGTCGATGTCGTCGACGCCGGAGCCCAGCTTGGCGGCGAAATAGTAGCGCAGGTACTCCGGGTTCAGATGATCCAGGTAGGTACGCGCCTTGATAAAGGTGCCCCGGGACTTGGACATCTTGGAACCGTCCACGGTGAGAAAGCCGTGGGCGAACACCGCGTTGGGGGTGCGAAAGCCTGCCCCATGCAGCATCGCCGGCCAGAACAGGGTGTGGAAGTAGATGATGTCCTTACCAATGAAATGGTACAGCTCCGTCGGGCTCTGCGGGGACCAGTACTCGTCGAAGTCGAGTCCCTGGGTCTTGTCGCACAGGTTGCGGAAACTGGCCATGTAACCGATCGGGGCGTCGAGCCAGACATAGAAATACTTGCCCGGGTGGTCGGGAATCTCGAAGCCGAAGTAGGGGGCGTCCCGGGAGATGTCCCACTCCTGCAGCCCGGCCTCGAACCATTCGCCCAGCTTGTTGGAGACCTCACTCTGCACGTGACCGCCCCCGGTCCACTCCTTGAGCATGGTTTCGAAATCGGCCAGCTTGAAGAAGTAGTGATCCGACTCACGCTGTTCCGGCACCGCGCCGGATACCGCGGAGACCGGGTTTTTCAGTTCCGCCGGGGAGTAGCTGGCGCCGCACACCTCGCAGTTGTCGCCGTATTGATCCTCGGCGCCGCACTTGGGGCAGGTGCCCTTGATGAAGCGGTCGGGTAGGAACATCTGCTCCACCGGGTCGTAGGCCTGGGTGATGGTGCGCTTGGCGATGTGTCCGGCGTCCCGGTTGCGCTCGTAGATGGTGTTCGCGCACACCTGGTTCTCCGGCGAGTGGGTCGAATGATAGTTGTCGAAACCGATGCGGAAACCGGCGAAATCGGCCTGGTGTTCCTCGGCGACCCGGGCGATCAGGGTCTCCGGGGCAATCCCCTCCTGGCGGGCGCGCAGCATGATCGGTGTGCCGTGGGCGTCGTCGGCGCAGACGTACAGACACTGGTGCCCGCGCATCTTCTGGAAACGTGACCAGATGTCGGTCTGGATGTACTCCACCAGGTGGCCGATGTGGATCGGTCCGTTGGCATAGGGCAGGGCACTGGTGATCAGGATCTTACGCGGGGTTTTGTTCATAGGGGCTTCGACTTGCAAGCTGGGGTTCCGGACCGGCCGGAGGGTCCGGCGCGGCGAGAAAAGCCGAAATTATCGCATATCCCGGCTTGGGGAGGTAAGTCCGGTGTCTGCGTTTTTATGCGCCGGCAGCAGGCCTCCGACTGTGACGCGTTCGACGCACAAGACATATACCCTTAGCGGATCAGACCATCCGGAGATCGCTCTGCGGACATGGGTTGCCTCCATAGGCCGGATTCATGGAACGGTCATGATCAGGACATGCAAAGCTCATAGTCCCGCAAACCCGCTGTCATGATGCGCCCGTATGCTCCTGCTGATTTAATCCGGGGAGCACCACCTTGCTGAATGTAGAACAGGTCCTGACCGACCGATTTCCGGGATTTTTCGGAAAGCAGCCGAGCCTTCTGACCCGGCCGATGCTGAAGATCCTGCGCATGCTGTTCCGGGAACGGGAAATCAACCGTTTTCTGGATGAGCACCAGTCACTCAGAGGCTTCGAACTGATCGAAAAGGTGCTCGAATACTTTGATCTCGACTATCTGGTTTCGAACAAGGACCTGGAGAACATACCCCCCAGCGGCCGGGTGATCGTGGTGGCGAACCACCCCCTGGGTGCCCTGGATGCGCTGAGTCTGATCCAGATGATCAGCCGGGTGCGCCGGGACATCAAGGTAGTGGCCACGGATCTGCTCTCATCCATCGAACCTCTCGGGGAACTGCTGCTGCCGGTGGACAACCTGGGAGGCGGATCGAATCGCAATGGGGTCAAGCGCATTCATGCGGCGCTGGAGCGGGAGGAACTGGTGATCATCTTTCCCGCGGGAGAGGTGTCGCGTCTGAGGCCCAACGGGGTCCGGGACACCCGTTGGAAGAGCGGTTTCATGCAGTTTGCACGGCGCACCCATTCGCCGTTGTTGCCGATCTATATCGATGCCCGCAACTCGCCCCTGTTCTACGGGGTGTCCATGCTCTACAAGCCGATCGCGGCGTTGTTGCTGGTGCAGGAGATGTTCCTGCAGCGCTCCAACACCATTGCCTTCCGGGTCGGTGAATTGATTCCCTTCGATCATCTGAACGTGGCAGGCATCCGTCTGAAGTCCCGGGTGAAGATGGTGCGCAAGCATCTCTACCGCATCTCCCAACGCAAACCCGGGGTGTTCACCACCGAGAAGAGCATTGCCCATCCGGAGTCCCGTCAGGCGTTGAAGAAGGAGTTGAGCAAGGGCGAGGTGCTGGGGCAGACCCGGGACGGCAAGCAGATTCTGCTGATGGACTGGGAGCCAGGCAGTGCCTTCATGCGGGAGATTGGGCGTCTGCGGGAGATCAGCTTCCGCAAGGTGGGCGAAGGCACCGGCAAGCGTCGGGACACGGACAAGTACGATCTGCATTATCGTCACCTGGTGCTGTGGGACGAGAATGAATTGGAGATGGTGGGTTCCTACCGGATCGGCGAGGTTCGCCAAATACTCGAACAGCAGGGTAAGGATGGAATCTACACGCAGAGCCTGTTCAAGTTCGATGAGGCCTTCGACGCCTATGCGGATCAGGCGATTGAGCTGGGGAGAAGTTTCGTTCAGCCCCGCTACTGGGGCTCCCGGGCGCTGGACTATCTGTGGCAGGGTTTGGGCGCCTACCTGCGGCATCATACGGAGATCCGCTATATGTTCGGTCCGGTGAGCATCAGTGCCCGTTATCCGAAACCGGCGCGTGACCTGATGGTGGATTTTTATCTGCGCTACTTTCCCCCGAAGCAGTTTCTCGGTTCCGCGCGCAATCCCTATCAGACCAGCCGGGCCACCTGGGATGAACTGGGCCAGGTGTTCGTCGGTGACGACTACGAGACGGATCTGCAGGAGTTGAAGAACCAGTTGGCGCAGTTCGACCTGACCATTCCCACACTCTACAAGCAGTACACCGATCTGTGTGAACCGGGGGGTGTGAGCTTTCTCGATTTCGGCATCGATCCCGACTTCGCGGGTTGTACCGATGGAATGATTCTGGTGGATCTGGAGCGGGTCAGGGAGAGTAAGCGTAAGCGCTATATCGGCGAATGAAAAAATAACCTATAGACTGGTCTGCAAACTCAACCCCGATGAATCAGGTTTCGGGTATTGAATAGCGGATGATAGGGGAAGTTTTGAGTTTTTAGAGATGAGTTTTGAGTTGGGGTGTTTGCTGCGCTCACGGTTTTTTTATTCCCCCCCTCCCTGGCCCTCTCCCGCAAGGGGAGAGGGGACGCATGACTCGAATGCCGGAATTATCAAACTGCCCGGTGCACACTCTGTCCGTAGAAATGTTAACCCTCTCACTTCGCAAAATGGGAAAGGGGTTGTGGTGATCGAGCGCAGCGAACACCTCTACTGAACAGCCACACACGACATCTTCTCTAGCTGAGCGATTGGATAATCTAAAAGTTGCCGGTAGATCGGGTTAACGAAGCGTAACCCGACATGAAACGGGCATGGTCTTGCTGTTCGTCGGGTTACGCTTCGCTAACCCGACCTACGGATACGGATCAGGAATTGGTGACAAGCTATGCGTTTACCACCCTGCTGGATCCGTGATTTCCCTCTCCCCTTGCGGGAGAGGGGGGAGAAAAAAACTGCACGCAGCGAACATCTCAAATCAACAGCCGCTGGCGACAGCTTCTATGGTTGAGCAATTGGATAATCACAAAGGTAGTCAAGAAATCGAACTGGGAATCCGCTCGATGCTAGGCAAATCCGATCAATCGGGGCTGTTGTCAATCCCATCCATGGATATCTTCACTATCTACCGGGAGCCGATTGGGCCGACTCCCGGCGTTTGAGATCAAAATCAGCGCAGCCGCACAGGGACCGCTTCGGTGTCGCAATCCGAGTCATTGCAGGCTTCGATGATGATGTAGAGGTCTTCCGGCAGACTGTCGATGATCTCATCGACATCGGTCGTCGGATCATCGTCATCCTCACAGACCATTTCCAGGTTGTTGTCGAACCAGCAATCCTCGTCATTGTCATCATCATGATCACAACGACCGGTTTCTCCGCAATAGACATAGTAGAAATCTATGTCGTTGTCCCTGGAGAGATTGCTGTTGACGCTCAGATAAAACCAGGTGTAGTAGCCATTGGCATTATCGTCATCAACCTCCCACACCAATTCGAACTTACCGCTGTTGATATTCGAATCGATCACCACTCGGCCATCTTCGAGTTC
Source organism: Candidatus Thiodiazotropha sp. (assembly GCA_040506775.1). GTDB lineage: Bacteria > Pseudomonadota > Gammaproteobacteria > Chromatiales > Chromatiaceae > Thiodiazotropha. Next base: position 236,019 of record JBEVWC010000003.1, on the reverse strand, counting down.
CGAGGTTGATCCGTTGACCTCGAAGGTCTTGACCTTGACATCGTTACCACCGCCAGTGAAGCATGCGGAGATGCTCAGGGTGATCAGGATCGTGGCTGAGAGTTTGATGAGTGTCTTGAACATTTTTTGATTCCTTCTTCCTTGGTTTGTCAGGGAGAGTTCGGTATCTATCGAAACTATCCCATTCCGTGTTTATCAGAGTCAAGGCATCTATTGTATCGGATTGTATGCTGGGTCGCTCAGGACCGGCTTACAACAGGAAGGCGATGATCAGCCCTCCCAGCAGAAAGCGGTAGATAACGAAGGGCCACATGCCGATGTTCTCGATGAAGCGCAGGAAAAAATGGATGCACAGGTAGGCGGTGATGAACGCCAGGCCGACACCCAGTCCGATTGAGAGCCAATCCACAGGTGTGGTGCTTTCGAGCAGATCCAGACCCAGCAGCCCCCCCGACATCACAATGGTGGGGATGGAGATCAGGAATGAAAAACGGGATGCCGCCTCCCGGGTCAGGCCGAGCATCAGTCCCGCGGTCATGGTGGACCCCGAGCGGGAAGTGCCTGGAATGATGGCCATGGCCTGAAACACGCCAATCACCAGGGCATGCATCCAGTTCAACGAGTATTCATCGCGCTGGCGCTTGCCCATCAGATCCGCGACCAGCAGCAGGATGCCAAAGCCGATGGTGGTGATGGCGATGACCAGGGGGGAGCGCAGGTCAGTCTCCACCAGGGACTTCATGAGCAGGCCGAACACTCCGACCGGAAGGGTCGCCAGGACGATCATCCAGCCGAGGCGGGACTCCCGGGATCGGGCCGCCGGGTTGACCCAGGAGCGGAAAAAGTCCCCGCCGATGTGGATCACCTCGTGGCGGAAATAACCGATGACCGCCGCCAGGGTACCCACATGCACCGCCACGTCGAAGGCCAGTCCCTGGTCGGCATAACCGGTGACCTGGGGTGCCAGGATCAGGTGTGCGGAACTGGAAATCGGCAGAAACTCGGTCAGACCCTGGACCGCCGCCAGGATAATGATCTGCAGCAGTTCCATGGGTTCAGTTCTTCCAGGGGTTTTCGAGCTGTTTGCGCTCCCAGGCCAGCGAGGAGCTGGCGATGGTGTCCAGGTTGTCGTAGCGGGGAATCCAGCCGAGCACCTCACGCACCTTTTTCGCGCCGGCGACCAGCTCCGGCGGGTCCCCCGCGCGGCGTTCCGCCTCGATGATCTTGAGGGGGGCGCCGTTGGCGTCCTCCACTGATTTGAGCAGCTCACGTACCGAGTAGCCGTGTCCGTATCCGCAGTTCAGGGTGGCGGATTCGCCGCCCCCGCGCAGGTAGTCCAGGGCCTTGACATGTGCGTCGGCGAGGTCCTCCACATGGATGTAGTCCCGCACCCCGGTGCCGTCCGGGGTCGGATAGTCGGTGCCGAAGATGTACACCGCTTCGCGCTTGCCCACCGCCGCTTCGCAGGCCACCTTGGTCAGCAGGGTAGCCTTGGGGGTGGACTGGCCGATACGTCCCTGCAGGTCGCAGCCCGCGACATTGAAGTAACGCAGGGCGATATAGCGCAGGTCGCTGGCAAAGGCCAGATCCCGCAGCATCATTTCCGACATCAGCTTGGAGGTGCCGTAGGGATTGATGGGCTGGGTGGGTGCGTCCTCGTAGGCGATCCCCGAATCCGGGATGCCGTAGACCGCCGCAGTAGAGGAGAAGACGAAGTGCTTGACCCCCGCCTCGGCGCAGCACTGCAGTAGGTTGCGGGTGTTGCAGGTGTTGTTGGCGTAGTACTTGAGCGGGTTTTCCACCGATTCAGGAACCACGGTGTGGGCGGCGAAATGCATCACCGTGTCCACATCGTGCTCTTTGAGCACCCGGCTGACCAGTTCCCGGTCACCCGTATCTCCAACGACGAGTTCGCCGTAGAGCACCGCATCACGGAATCCCGTGGAAAGGTTGTCCAGGGTGACCAGGCGCTCTCCGGCTTCACCCAGTTGACGTGCCGTATGGCTGCCGATGTATCCGGCGCCTCCGGTGACGAGAATTCCTTTACGCGACATGGCTAGACTCCAAATTCAAAAAACCGGCTCATCATAGCGGGGGACGGGATCGGAGTCATGTCCCGTCCGAGGGCGGCGGTCAATTTTTTTAACCGGTTTGGCAGGAATGGGTGTCAGGCGTCGGGATGCAGGTGGAACAGCCGGTAGGTATTGCGGCGGGTCTGCTCGGCAACTTCCTCCGGGGGCTCGCTTCGCAGGGTGCTGACCTGTTCGAGGACCTCGGTGAGGCGGGCCGGCTCGTTGCGCTCACCCCGATGGTTGCAGTTGGGCTGATCCGGGGAGTCGGTCTCCAGCATCAGGGATGTCAGTGGCAGACGCTGCACCAGCCGGTGCATGCGCTGAGCCCGGGGATAGGTGACCGGCCCGCCGAAGCTGAGATAGAACCCCAGGTCGATCAGGCGCAGCGCCTGCTGTTCGCTGCCGGAAAAGCTGTGCAGCATGCCCCGCACACCCGGATAACGCCGCAGGGTGTTGATCACCTCTTCCACAGAGCGCCGGGCATGAATGATCAGCGGAAGATCGTACTGCCGGGCCAGGCTCAGCTGGCCTTCGAAATAGAACTGCTGCAGTTCGGGCTGGGGATCGGGAATGTAGAAGTCCAGGCCGCACTCCCCGATCGCCACCGGCTGTTCCCGTTCGATCCATTCCCGCAGCGCCTCGAGATGGGATTCTCGGTGATCGCTCAGGTACATGGGGTGCAGGCCATAGCTCGGGTAGAGCCCGGGGTAGTCCCGGCACAGCTCGCGGATCCTCGGCCACCAGGCGGCGATGACCGCGGGGATCACCTGCTCGCGCACCCCCGAGTCATGAGCGCGCTGTAGCGCCTGTTCCCGATCCGCATCGAACGAGGCGTCGTCGAAATGGCTGTGGGCGTCGATCAGCCGCGGGTGAACACCCATTGGTCACCTTTGGAGAGTGGTTTGTTGTAGGCGTAACCCTCGACCTTGAAGCGCTTCAGGGCTTCCGGCTCCTGCAGCCGCTTGTCGATGATGTAGCGGCTCATCAGGCCCCGGGCCCGTTTCGCGAACACTCCGATCATCTGGTAGCCGCCGTTCTTCCGCTCCTTGAACTGGGGGGTGATGATGCGACCTTTTATCAGTTTCGGTTTGATCGATTTGAAGTACTCGTTGGAGGCGAGATTGATCAGTACGTCGTCACCCTGGGCCTTGAGATCCTTGTTGATCGTCTGGGTGATGGTTTCACCCCAGAAGGCGTACAGATCCTTGCCTGCTTCATTGGGCAGCTTGGTGCCCATCTCCAGCCGGTAGGGTTGCATCAGGTCCAGGGGCTTGAGCACCCCGTAGAGGCCAGAAAGGATACGCAGATGCGCCTGGGCGAAATCCAGGGATTCCTCGCTCAGGGTTTCCGCATCCAGGCCGGTGTACACGTCCCCCTTCATGGCGAGCACCGCCTGTTTGGCGTTCTTCATTGAAAACGGGGTCTTCCAGTCGTGATAGCGCTCGAAGTTGAGTTCCGCCAGTTTCATGCTCAGTTTCATCAGTTCCGCCAGGTCCAGCGCGGAGTAGTTGCGCAGATTGCTGACCAGTTGCTGGGAGTCCTTGAGGAATCGTGGTTTGGTATGGCTCCGGGTGATCGGCGGGGTCTCGTAATCGAGAGTTTTGGCGGGTGAGATGACAATCAGCATGGTTCAGGTTCCTGCATCCGAATATGCGTCCCATGATCGCTACACGGGGAGAGAATTACAACCGGCCGGGGGTGAGGAAAAAGCCCGGTGGGTAGTGATGGGGAATGGCCCGTGGTAGGCTTCTGCGATTGTTCCAATTCGAGTGCCGCCCCTGGGGCGGAGTACGGCAGGTCAGGATGGGTGGCAGATGAATCGATCGGGGGATGAGGTGTTTTCGCGGCTCCTGCAGGTGGTGAAAAACCTCTATGCAGAGACCTCCGGACTTGCGCCGGAGGATGCGGAACTGCAGCTGTGGTACAACCGGGGCTACGCGGATGGCATGGTCGCCGCGATGAACCGGCAGGGATACGCACAGAACGTTCAGGAGGCGCTGAAACCGGCCCCGCAACCGGTCTCCGAGGAGAGTCCCTTCCTGCCCTGGGGCAAGGCCTATCGGCACGGTTTCGAGATGGGGGAAGGGGAGACCCTCGAGGTACTACCCTCCCGGGGTTGAACTCACCATCCGCAGACCCTTTGAGATCATCCTGCATGGCGGCTACCCGGCCATGCGTCCACTACCCTGAGAGCAGAGGCAAACACCTGTGAGGATTGTATCGTTCAACACCAATGGGATCCGTGCCCGGGCCCATCAGCTGCAGCAACTCAAAGCGGCCTACGACCCCGATGTCATCGGGATTCAGGAGTCCAAGGTCCAGGACCAGGATTTTCCCCTGGATATGATTGCGGCGCTGGACTACCGGGCCTGCTATCACGGTCAGAAGACCCACTACGGGGTGGCGCTGCTCTCCAAGACCGAGCCCCTGGCGGTGAGCAAGGGTTTTCCCACGGATGGGGACGATGCCCAGCGCCGCCTCATCGTGGGCCGCTACCGTTCACCCAAAGGGAGCGAATTCAGTGTGATCAACGGCTACTTCCCCCAGGGGGAGAGCCGGGACCACGCGGTGAAGTTTCCCGCCAAGGAGAAATTCTACGCCGATCTGCTCAGTTACCTGCAGACCCACCACAGCCCGGACGAGCCCCTGCTGCTGGTGGGTGATATGAACGTGGCGCCCCTGGATAGCGACATCGGCATTGGCGAGGACAACGCCAAGCGCTGGCTGAAGACCGGTAAGTGCAGTTTCCTCCCCGAGGAGCGGGCCTGGTTGCAGGCCATCATGGATTGGGGGCTGCAGGACAGCTTCCGTACCCTCAAGCCGGAGGTGGATGACCTGTTCAGCTGGTTCGATTACCGCAGCCGGGGTTTTGAACGGGAACCCAAGCGGGGCCTGCGCATCGATCTGATGCTGGCTACTCAACCGTTGATCAGTGCCTGCACCGATGCCGGAATCGCCTATGACATCCGCGCCATGGAGAAACCTTCGGATCACTGTCCGGTGTGGGCGGAATTCGATTTCTGACCTCCTGGCGGATCCATGACTGTGGTGATCACCCTGAGGTTCAAGACTCGTTGTCTCGTTCCCACGCTCTGCGTGGGAATGCATACATAAGCCCTATGGCATCGAAACAGCCTGGATTTTCGCTTGACCCTGGGTCTGCATTCCCACGCAGAGCGTGGGAACGAGTGTCAGTATCCTCGTGGCGCATGCCTAGTCTCCCGACTGCTTGTGGTTACCCGGGTGTCCCGGATATCCATGCGTGCGCCTGGCGCTTGGATTCATCACACAGCCTACGCGATCAGGTCGACGGGGCAGATGCCTGAGGTCACCCTGAGGTTCTATGAGGAGCTGAACGATTTTCTTCCCGCTGCCCTGCGCAAGCAGGACAGTGTGCAGTCATTCCAGGCTGGACAGAGCGTCAAGCACCTGATCGAAAAGCTCGGCGTGCCGCACACGGAGATCGAGATAATCCTGGTCAATGGCGAGTCGGTGGCCCTCGATTACCCCCTGCGGGAAGGCGACCGCATCAGTGTCTATCCTATGTTTGAGGCCCTGGATGTCACGCCACTGCTGAAACTCCGTGGGAGGCCCCTGAGAATTCCCCGCTTCATCGCCGATGCGCACCTGGGCAAACTGGCCCGGTTGTTGCGGCTGGTGGGGTTCGACACCCGATTTCGTAACGACGCCGGTGACCGTGCTCTGGTGGACTGCTCGGTCGCTGAGCAACGTGTCCTGCTGACTCGTGACCGGGCTCTTCTGATGCACCGCGAGCTGACCCATGGCTGTTACGTGCATGCGATCGAGCCTCATCGGCAACTCCAGGAGGTGGTCGAGCGCTTTGACCTGATCGCGCAGATGGCGCCCTTCAGCCGCTGCACCCTGTGTAACGGTGAACTCGCACCGGTCGAGCCCGAGCAGATCGCTGACAGGCTGCCCAATCGGGTGCGGCATCACTATAATGAATTCTGGCTTTGCCGGGACTGTGGACAGATTTATTGGAAGGGCAGTCACTACCGGCAACTGTCCGCCCGGGTAGAAGCGTTGCGAAACAGGGGAGATTCATGATCAGACGATGGTTGATGATCGGCGGTTTGGCGCTCACGGGACTGGTGTTCGCGCAATCCTCCATGGGGGGGTGTATCCGGGTGGTGTTCGAGCATTACTGCCTGGGGGGGAGTTTCAGTCAATTGCTCAGGGAGCGTGCGCCGGATTTTGCCCCGGTGACCGATGGGGACCGGCGTGGCGTGGTCTACCGGGCCGAGCGGGAACTCGTCTACGTAATGGCCTACCGGGATCACATTTACAAGATTCTGCATACCTACGAACCGGGCAATCAGGTTACCTTTAAAGAGCTGCAACGCCATTTGCAGGAGAAATACGGCCAGCCCGCGGATCAGAGCGTGTTTCCCGACTATGTACGTAACATGTCCGGGAAGATCGGGGCGATCCGTCGCGGGGAGGGTGAGATGCATCTGGTCTGGCATCCTCCAGGTGAAGCCTGGCACATCGAGTTGAGCTGGATGCGAAAACCCGGTATCTCCATCGCCTACCTGGCCGATGAACTGGACGCTGAACAACAGAAAGCGCGTCTCGACGGACTCTGACAGACGGTTGAAATATCGCTCAGGCGGCAGGGGGCCGCTTTGAAATCCGTTTAAGATTTTTTCGGCGAATTTCTCCCTGTCTCGTACGCGTCTGTGCGAATTTCAACAGCCTGCCAAGCGGCCGTTGTTCAAATCGATCGATATACTCAGGAGAGTCATTATGTGGAAACTCATCAATTGGACCGTTTCGTTGCTACTTGTCGCCGTCTTGCTGCCCGCGTGCGGTGGCGGCGGCGGGGGTGACGACAGCAGTGACGACGGGGGTGGCAGTACCAGCACATCCCTGGATTATTCCGGTGCCACCTCAGAGGCAACCCTGACCAGTGAAAATGCCAAGGATCTGGCCACTGCCGGTGCCTCGGGCGCCAAGCAGGCGACCAGTTCGGACAGTGTCCCGATGAGTCTGGTGCAACGCAGTGATGCGCCTGTCAGCCATGACGAGATCATGCAGGAGTTCGCCGGGTGGATAGCAGGGGTCATGCAGGACGACGAGCCAACTGTGGCCGCCCGGGGAGTGAGCGCCGCTCGTACCCAGGATTTGTCAGACTCCTTTTGTGACAGCGGCAGCCTGATCATTGACTACCCGGATGCCGGACCCTCCGGAAACTGGAGCATCGTGTTCAATCAGTGTTCCCGCAGTGTCACCTACAGCTCGGGGAGTTATTCCTCAACCTTCAATGGCTCAGTGGAAGGCACCTACACCGACATCGGTGGTGGTTACCGTCTGGAGTTGCGTTATGTGAACTTCACGGTCTCGGTGCAGAGCGCAACCGTCAACTACACCGATACCTTCAATATGTCCGTGACCTGTACCGGGGATAATGAAGGGACGTCAGTCAGCTGTGACTATTATGCCGATTACCGGGGTTATGACGAGCGTACCTACCGGGTCAGTGAGGTGAGTGTTTCCGGTGATGCGGGTTCCGGGTATACGGTATCGATCCGCGTTTATGATCCGGATTACGGCTACGTGACCGTTACCACCGAAGTGCCGCTCAGCTTCGGATGTTCGGATGGCCATCCCGACGCGGGCAGGATCCGCATGCAGGGCGCCAATGGCACGGTGGCGACGGTCGAGTTCATCAGTTGCACCCAGTTTGTGGTGACTTTCGAGGGAGTGGGAAGTACCCATAACTGGCCGTAATACGGCATTGTCCGGGTGGCGTATTTGCTACCCGGACCCACTTCCTGGCATCGGTTGCCGATGCTCTGCAAGAATTCTTAATACTCTGATTCAGAGTCGATCCTCAAGGCGCGCTTTGGGGGATGACGGCCAACTCGTGCAGTTTTGCTCTCTGAATCATTCCCTGGGCAAATTTATATCGACGATCATTTATACCTGATCAGTACGACGTGTGCCCTGATCTATGAGTGGTTGTTTAACGAAAGACGAACGCCGTGTTTTCAGGCGTTTAAATCGTGCTGGGCATCTACCCATGATGGGTGAGTATCCTTCCATATCATCTACTCATAAATGGGTAGATTCTCTTGGCTTGTGTCTGAGCTGATTCACTTTGCGTACAAATCTTAGCTGGCTGTAGTGATGCGGGGATATTTTTCAGGATCTTTTCAATCAAGGTTGTCGCTGAATTAATTGTTCAGTAATTACAGAAGGTTGTCATCGAGCGTAGAGCAGGATGAGGTTGCGGCGCGAGTGTGATCCAGAAGAATGAAGCAACGATCAGCCGCGGCAGGACAGGAAAAAATGTTCTTTTATTGTTCAGTCTATAAATTCCCACAAGTTGGCGCAGAACTCGCTAACACCACCCAACCTGTAAAAAACTAATGAAAAATCGTTCAAGAAATGTGAACTGATTCCGCTTAAAAGTCATAGGACAAAACCTGCGGGAATGCGGGTTTAGTGGGTTGGCACGCCGCTCAAATTCAGGACCGGGAACTTCGGTTCTATCGAACAATTGGCAATCTTCTCCGGTGCTTCCGGCAAATATTGCCCCCTCCAGGTTAATTACATCTTCTAGGGTGATAACAATGGCATTGAAGAAACAAGTCTCGTCTGGACAGGAAACCGAATCTTTGGGTGGACAGACGACCGCCAGTAAACGAGCCGCGGATGAGCAACGCAGAAAAGCCCGCACCTTGGCCCGTCAACAACAGGCCGCGGAGCGGGTCGCGACCGCGACCATCGCCCTGACCCGTGGAATCGGGGAAGCCGGATCCGCGCGCAACCAGCTGAATACGGCCATGGAAGAGATTGCCTCCGGTGCCGAGGAGGCAGCGGGTGCGGCCCAGGAGTCGCTCACCGCGGTCAACTCGATCATGTCCCAGGTGGAACAGCAGTTGAAAAACGCCGACATCAGCGCGGAGAAAACCCTCGCGCTGCAGGGATTGCTGGATAAAGTGGGGGGCGACATCGGTAACCTGGTCACCAATGTATCCGTGGCATCGAAACGGCAGCAGGCCTCGTCCGAGATGATGGACGAACTGGAACGCCAGGCCGCGAATATCAACGATGCAGTCAAGCAGGTCATGCGCATCGCCGACCAGACCAACCTGTTGGCCCTGAATGCCGCCATCGAAGCCGGACGCGCCGGCAAACACGGCAAGGGCTTTGCCGTGGTCGCAGATACGGTGCGAACCCTGGCTGAAACCTCGGAAACCAATGCCAGCAACATCGCCGAACTGATCGAGCAGATCCAGGCGAAAGCACGCGCGGTGGGCGAATCGGTCAAAACAGCATCTGAGGTTGCCCTGAGTGAAGTGGAGAAGGGCAAGGTCATCACCCAGCAGCTCTCCACCATCAAGGGTGATATGAGCGTGATCTATGCCGGTGCCCAGGATATCGCCACGGGTGCCCAGCAGATGCAGACGGCCTCCGGGGATGCGCAGAAGGGTGCCGAGAGCATCGCCGCTGCCGCCGAAGAACAGTCCTCCGCCGCGGAAGAGGTGCTGAAGACCCTCGAAGAGCAGGGTGTGGCCCTGAACGGCGCCGAACAGGCCGCCCAGGAATTGGAGGTACAGTCCGAGGAGTTGAAGAACAGCTCAGATATCGCCAAGAGCTCCGAAGAGGTGGCAGCGGCGGCTGAAGAGCTCTCCACCTCTGTGGAAGAGATCAACCGGGCGGCCGGACAGATCATGACCGCGATCAGTCAGTTGAGTCGTGGCGCCGAGCAGGCGGCCACCGCTTCCGAACAGGCCGCGGCAGGCATCAATCAGATCGAAAAAGGTGTGCAACTCTCGGAAACCCGAGCCACTGAATCCCTGGAGAAAGGTAAGGCGGTCACCCAACTGCTGGTGGAAAACAAGGAGAGCACCGATACCATGATCACGGCCTTGGGAGATGCGGCCGAGCAGGGCAAGGCGGTACTCAAGGATATCCAGGATGTGGAGCAGATCTCGCGCCGCATCGACAAGATCACCGACGCCATCGCCACCGTCTCTATCAAGACCGGCATGCTTGCGGTGAATGGGGCCATCGAGGCGGCTCGCGCCGGCGAGTTTGGCAAGGGCTTTGCCGTGGTGTCCGGGGATATCCAGAGCCTGGCCGATGATGCGGCCGAGAATATCGAGCAGATCAAGGATCAGGTGAAGGCCATCCAGGATCAGGCCATGTCGGTCATGAACGACCTGACCAGCGTCTCGGATGCCTCACTGGCCGAAGTGGAAAGGGCCCGGGCGACCACCGACAGTTTGGTCGTGATCGAGACCGATATGGCTGAAGTTCTCAAGGGCAACCAGCAGATTCTTAATTCCTCTCAGGAGATCGCAACTGCCGTCAATCAATCGAAGAAGGCGATCGATCAGATCGCGGCTGCCGCCGAGCAGGCCGCCAGCAATACCACCGAAGCTTCTGCCGCAGCAGAACAGCAGGCGCGTGGTGCGGAAAGCCTGGCAATGGCGATCGAGGATATTGCTTCCGTTGCAGATGAGCTGCAGAGCGCCTGATGGCGTTCCTGTCTTTCACTGAATCTACGGGAGAGCTGAAATGGCTGAAGCAGTAGAAATGCTGGATCAATCTGACGGTGACACTGGCCATCAGTATGTGACCTTTCAGGTGGCCGGAGAAGACTTCGGTTTTCCGATGACCCAGGTGGCGGAGATCATCCGCCTGCCCACCACAGTGGGAGTTCCCCTCACCCCGGCCGCACTCATCGGCCTGTCGAATCTGCGGGGCGATGTGCTTCCGGTACTCGATCTGCGCCGCATCCTGCAGTTGGATGAGGCGGACTACAGCGAGGCCACCCGGGTGGTGGTGGCGGACGCGGGTCGGCCTGTGGGACTGGTCGTCGACCGTGTCGCCAAGGTAATGAGCGTGGATGATGCCCAGGTGGAATCCGCGGAAGGCGTGCAAACCACCACCGACGTGGAATTGCTCAGCGGTGTGATCCGCGATGGTGAGCACCTGATCCAGTTGATGGATGTGGAGCAACTGATCAAACAGGAGTTTGCCAGTGTGCTGGCAGCAGCGAAACATCATGTCGAAAACACCGCCCTGGCGAATGTCGAGAAATCGTCTGACAGCGACGCAGTGGACGAGGATGACTCTTCGCAACTGGTGAGCTTCACCGTCGACAAACAGGAATATGCGTTTGACCTGATGGAGGTTGAAGAGATCGTGCGAATTCCCGAGGGGATCGCGCAGATGCCGATGGCCGACCATCATGTGCTGGGTCTGATCGACCTGCGTGGACGTCTGCTACCTCTGGTGAGCCTGCGGCGCATGTTCTCCCTTCACGAGCAGGAGTTGAATGAGCAGAACCGTATCCTGGTCATCAGTCTGCGTGCTGTGGGTGGCGAGATCAACTCGGTGGGTATCGTCGTCGATGATGTCCGTGAGGTTCTGAGTGTTGCGCACAAGGCTCGCGACGATGTGCCTGCGCTGCTGAGCAAGGGTCAGGACAACAACGAGATCAGCGCGGTCTGCAGGCTGGATGGCGGAAAGCGCCTGGTTTCCATCTTGAGTACCGGTGCGATGTTTCAGCATCCGGCGATTCAGGCAGCAGTGGCTGTGGGCATTGAAGAGAACGCAGATATGAACGATGAGGAACTGGAAGTCGAAGAGTCGGCGGAGGATGCGGATGACACTCAACTCGTTGTGTTCAAACTGGATGAGCAGGAATACGGCGTCACCATAGAGGATGTGCAGGAGATCACCCGGGTGCCCGATGAAATGAGCAAGGTGCCAAAGACCGCCGAATTTATCGAAGGCATGGTCAACCTGCGTGGCACGGTGCTGCCGGTTTTGGATATGCGCAGCCGGTTTGGTCTCAATCGCATGGATCGTAATGAACGTCAGCGCATCCTGGTGTTGAACCTCAATGGCACCCGCACAGGATTCATCATGGACTCGGTGGTTGAAGTGCTGCGACTCAATCGCAACAGCATCGAAGAGGCCCCGGATCTGTCAGAGGATCAGAAACGCGTCATGGGACGGGTGGTCAATCTGAAGGAGCAGAAACGGATGATTCAGGTACTGGATGTGCATGAACTGTTGAGTAAGAAAGAGCAAGCGCAACTCGAAAAGGCATAGCCGGGATTGAGACTGTAAACGGTATGGGCTGGAAGAGCGTCAGGTGAAAAATTGAAGAAAATCCTGGTCATTGATGACTCTGCATTGATGCGCAAGCACCTGAGGCAGATGCTCGAAGAGGGTGGTTACGAAGTGTTCACCGCGCGCAACGGCGAAGAGGGGCTGGAGAAGATCCGCACGCTCTCGCCGGATGCGGTGACCCTGGACATCAACATGCCGGTAATGGATGGGCTGACCTGTTTAAGCCACATCATGACCGATTCGCCGTTGCCAGTCCTGATGGTCTCTTCCCTCACCGAAAAGGGTGCTCTTGCGACCTTCGAGGCGTTGCAGTTGGGTGCCTTGGATTACGTGGCAAAGCCCGGTGGTACCGTGTCGCTGAATATGCAGAGTGTTAAGGATGACCTGCTGCTCAAGATAGAGGCCGTTGCCAACAGCAAGGCGTTTTCCGGTAAGGCGCATGGGTTACGCGATCGCCTGCGTAAACAGCGTGAAGAGATTGTAGCCCGGCCAAGACCAGAGACTGAGCGTGAAGTAAGGGTGAGCCGTGAAGCTCGATCCAACCCAGACTCGGGGATCGTGGTGATCGGTGTCTCGACCGGAGGACCCGGAACACTGGAAGAGATCATCACCCAGTTACCCGCGGATTTTCCCTGGCCGGTGTTGATTGCACAGCACATGCCAGCCCGATTTACGCGGGTTTTTTCCGAACGTCTCAATGGCCAATGCAGGATCGAGGTGGCGGAACTGGAAAGGGCCACTGAACTGGTGCCGGGACAGGTGCTGGTGGCACGGGGTGATGCGGATGTGAAATTGGTACAGCGTCGTTCAAAGATTCTGGCTACCAGCATTCCGTCCCGTTCGCAATATCTGTGGCATCCGAGCGTCGAACTAATGGTGGAATCAGCTGGTGAGTGTTACGAGCCGGAATCGATCATATGTGTTCAGTTGACCGGAATGGGAAATGACGGCGCTGAGGCCATGGCGCGGCTCAATCGACAGGGCGCGAGGACCATTGCCCAGTCCGAAGAGAGTTGTGTGGTGTTCGGGATGCCAAAAGAGTTGATTGACAGGGGCGGGGCGGATGTCGTGCTTCCGACTGAAAAGGTCGCACAGCAGTTGGTGGACTGGGTTTACTAGGGTTTACGAAATGGCACTGAAGAAAACGACTGAACCGCAAAGGATCGCTGATCAGGAAAAACGTCATGAGACCAGGGACTACGATGGTTTGGTCAAAGAACTGACAGCGGAAAGTATCAATGAGCGTCGCTGGGCGGCTCGAGATCTCGTTGCTTATCCGCAAGCGGTGCCGGTACTGCTCCAGGCACTCCGTGATGAACAGGAACTGGTCGTGCAAAAAGCGATGCTGGATGCATTGGAGGCGATCGGTGGAGAACCCGTGGTTACAGGACTGATACCCCTGCTGCGTTCTGAACAGGCTGCGTTGAGAAATGGTGTGATCGAAGCCCTCGCCTCGATGCCAGAGGCGGTTGCCCTGCACATCATCGAACTCCTCAATGATCAGGATTCCGATGTGCGCATCTTCGCCATCGATATCCTGCAGTTGCTGGCGCATCCGGATACCCCCAAGTGGCTGCTTTCGGTGCTCAAAGATGAGACCCATATCAATGTGGTAGCAGCGGCAGTTGATCGTTTGGCGGAGGTTGGCACCCCGGAGATGGTTGAAGAGATACTCTCCCTGAAGCAACGTTTCCCTGATGAACCCTACCTTCATTTTGCCGTTGATACCGCCGTGCAACGGATTCGAGGGGATTGAGAATGAATCACGCAGCCGCTAACGCTGTCGGAAATAAATCTGAAATCACCGACAGTGAGTTTGTGCGATTTCGCGATTTCTTCTATCGCAAGACCGGAATTCGATTTGACGATAACAAGCGTTACTTCGTTGACAAACGTTTGCTCGATCGCATGGAGAAGACCAATCACGAGAGCTTTCGCAGCTATTTCACAGAGCTGCGGTTTCAGGCATCCGGTGAAGAGTTGCAACAGCTCATCAATGCGATGACGGTGAACGAGACCTATTTCTTCCGCGAAGAGTATCAGCTCGAGTGCATGGTCGAATCGGTGTTGGATGAGATTGTACGTCTCAAGGGTAAGAACAAGACCATTCGTATCTGGTCGATTCCATCCAGTACCGGTGAGGAACCCTACTCAATTGCGCTCTATCTGCTGGAGAAGTGGCCGATGATCGATGAGGTGGATGTTGAAATCATCTCCTCGGATATCGATACCAAGGTGCTCGAGCGGTGCCGGCAGGGCATATATAACGAACGCTCTGTGCATAATTTGCCAAGGGATCTATTGAACCGCTATTTCAAACCCACGAGTGGCGGGAAGTTTTATCAGATTAACCAGGATCTGCGCGAATCCATCGATTTTACCAAGGTGAATCTGGCGGATCCGGTGCAAACCCGCCCCTATCGGGATTTCGATCTCATTTTCTGTCGAAATCTGTTGATCTATTTTGATGACGCATCCCGACGTCAGGCCGCGGATGTGTTTTTTGATGCACTCAATCCTGGTGGCTATATCTTTCTCGGACACTCTGAGTCCATGAGCCGTATCTCCTCACTCTATAAGGTCAGGAAATTCCCCAAGGCGATTTCCTACCAGAAGCCCTTCGTTTAAGGTGCAATCGATGAAAAAAATATTAATCGTGGATGATGCCGTTACCGTGAGGATGTACCACCGTCAATTGATGGAGTCCATGGGTTTCGAAGTCACAGAAGCTGAAAATGGCATAGAGGCTCTGGAGAAAGGAATCGGTGAGGATTTTGACTTGTTTCTGGTAGACGTCAATATGCCAAAGATGGATGGCTACCGGTTGGTCGAAGAGATGCGTCAGGTGCCTGAACTACAGGCGATCCCGGTGATGATGATCAGTACCGAAGAAGATGATCTGGATAAACAAAAAGCCTACATGGCTGGAGCGAACTTTTATATCGTTAAGCCTGCGAAACCGGATGAACTGAAACAGTACGTATCGTTGCTCGTAGGGGAGGGTGGCTGATGGACCCTATGCTGGAATCCTTTATCCAGGAATCTAGGGAAAATCTCGAAGCGGCCGGACACTGCTTTCTGGAGCTTGAAAAGAAACCGGGCGATGTGGAATTGCTCAATGATCTGTTTCGCTCGATGCATACCATCAAAGGGTCATCGGGATTGTTTGATATTCCCGCGTTGACCCGCGTCGTGCATGCGGCGGAGGATGTTCTCGATATCGTACGTTCAGGCGGTATGGAGCTAACTCCCGAGCACATAGACCTGTTTCTTGATTGCATGGATCAGGTGGGCGCCTGGCTAGACGACCTGGAAACCAGCGCCAGTCTACCCAAGGATGCTGAGGCCAAAGGACAGGAGTTGTCCAGTTATCTGCGCGAGTTGCTCAGTGATGTTGAGCTGGAGTCCGATGAGGTAGAGGTTGAATCGGACCTTACATCATCCGTGCCGCTCAAGTCTGCTGAACGTAAACATCAAACACCGGAATGGATCCGCTCGATTCCGGATGTAATCCGACGGGGTATTGTCAGCGAGTTGTCAGAATCAGAGCAGGTGATTGCCATCGATTACCGGCCTGATGAGCAGTGTTTCTTCAGTGGTGCCGATCCGGTCCATACCGTTCAGGGTCTCCCGGGTCTCAAGTGGTTCAGCGTCCAACCCCGTAAACCCTGGGATGATGTCGAGACCCTCGATCCCTTTCACTGTAATCTCGATTTCAGGATGCTTGTTGATGGGGAAGAGATCTCAATCCGGGAACATCTGCGTTATGTGGCGGAAGAGATCAGTTTGAACCTGGTGCCGCGGCAAGAACTGGTCTATCCAATCGGTGAGTTTACCCACACTGATGCCTACGAAGCGTTCCTCCAGGATGCGCGTGCCGCCTTGGTAACCGACGATCTGGATCAGTTGAATAGACTGATCGGACCAATGGTTGAAGTGGTAGAGCCAACATCCTATCAGGCCTCAGCGTTGAGCTGGATGGCAGCCCTGCTGGAATCCGGGTTTGCGGATGTTCCGCTGATGCATGATCTGGTCAACGCCATGGAAACTGGTGAATACAGCACTACTCGCAAAGAAACCGATTATGCCACTGATACGCGTCTGGATGCTGACGCGAACAGGCCTGACAAGTCAGCGGATCACAGCCCAGAGACAGTCTGGCAGCCGTCATCCGGGTCAGTGAAGTGGACCGATGCAGGCAAACATCTGTTCGAGACACAGTTACAGATTCTTACGATGCCCTGTCCGGCCAACCTCCTGGCCGGGCGTATCGCCTCGACGATCAATTTGTTGACCCGTTTGTTTGAGCAGATGGGCTTGAATGGGCAATTGGCTCCCATGAATGAGGCGGGGGCACGTTGCGAAGCGCTACAGTCTAGCGCGCCCTTGTATGAATTTCTGCAACAAGTGACAGGATCCGAGGGGATCTCCGCACCGGATGACAGGTCTGTCGACGAATCGGAAGATACCCCTGATATCGAGCCGGTCGAGGTAGAAAGACGTCGCGAGGATCGTCGTAAGGGTGATCGCAGAAAGTACAACCGCCGGTCCTCTGATTCAGAAGCCGTGGAAGGCGACTTGGCGAAAACCCCATCGAACAAGGTGCTACGCGTTGACCAGGCCCGTATCGATACGCTGATGGATCTTGTGGGTGAATTGGTTGTAGCGAAAAATTCTCTGCCGTTTCTTGCCAAGCGGGCGGAAGAGGACTTTGGCATCCGTGAACTGGCAAAGGAGATCAAGGCGCAATACGCGGTCATCAACCGCCTTTCAGACGAATTGCAGAGCGCTATGATGGCCGTTCGGATGGTGCCTGTATCCAGCGTGTTTCAACGTTTCCCAAGGCTTGTTCGGGATCTCTCTCGCAAGTTGGGCAAGGATATTCGCCTGGTGATGGAGGGCGAGGATACCGAAGCGGACAAAAACGTCATCGAAAACCTGGCGGATCCCCTGATTCATCTGGTAAGAAACAGCCTCGATCATGGTATCGAAAGTCCTGCTGAGCGACGTGAGGCAGGTAAACCGGAACAAGGTACACTGATTCTGCGCGCTATTCCCAAGGATGATCAGGTCATCATAGAAATCGTCGATGATGGTAAAGGTATCGATCCAAATGTAATCAAACAGAAGGCCTATGAAAAAGGCATCATCGACGAAGCTCAACTCGAATCGATTTCCGATCAGGAGGCGATCGAACTGATTTTTGCGGCAGGTCTCTCCAGTAAGGAGGAGGCCTCCGACCTCTCGGGACGTGGTGTCGGGATGGATGTTGTGCGCACCGCAGTAGCGGAATCAGGGGGGAGTGTTTCCGTCAGCAGTGAACTTGGGAAGGGCAGTAAACTGAGTCTTGCCCTTCCATTGTCGATGGCGGTCACCCGGGTGATGATGATAGAGGTCGCTGATCAGACCTATGGAATCTCGATGGAGGTTATTCGTGAAACGGTTCGTGTGCCCAGTGCGAGCATAGAAAGAATCAAACAGGATGAGGCCATCGTGTTGCGCAACAAACTGATTCCGCTGCGGCGTATGCGCAAGGTCCTGGGACTACCCTCCAATGCGCAACCGCTTGATGAGGAAGCGGTATTGATTGTCTCGCTGGCAGGTCAGGAGATCGGCCTGATCATAGACGAGTTCCAGGAAGGTATCGATATCATCCAAAAACCTCTGGAGGGTGTGATGGAGGCCTACCCAATGTACGCCGGCGCAACCCTGTTGGGTGATGGTCGTGTTCTCCTGATACTTGATCTGAAGGAGTTGGTGGGATGACCATAGAATTCAAAAAGACTGTCGCGGTATTGGATGGTATCTGCGCCATTGAAGAGGCAGAAACCCTGCTCGAATGGCTATTGGAAAATCCCAAGGGAAAACTCAATCTGAAACAGTGTGAGCACATGCACACATCGATACTTCAGGTGTTAATGGCAGTGGGACCCTCATTGTCCGCTCCTCCTGCCAATGAGCAAGTCAAGGCGCTGATTCAGGCCGCCGGTATTTCCTGCGGCCCCTGATGTCTGCGCGGATTATCGCCATTGCCAATCGAAAAGGCGGCACCGGAAAAACTACCACTGCAGTCAATCTTGCTGCAGAGTGGGCGCGTCGCGGTAAACGCACCCTGATCATCGATCTCGATTCCCAGGGGCATGCTGCAATTGGTGTCGGGTGCGGGGAATATGAAAAAGGCTGGCCTACGATCCATGGTCTGTTCAGAAACCCGGAACTCGATCTGCGTTCACTGATACATAAGACTCCGGTTCCCAACCTGTTTCTGATTCCCGCAGACTGCGATTTTGATGGTCTGGAAAACAATCAGGATGTCAGCCTTTTACGCAGAAAACTGAAAGCAGAAACTGTACAGGAAGAGTACCAGATGATCGTTCTCGACACGCCGCCTACCCAGGATAATATGCTGGTCAGCGCCCTTGCTGCGGCGGATGGTGTTTTGGTGCCATTTATCCCTCATCACCTCACGGAAGTGGGTGTCCGACAACTGGCAAAACTCTTCTACCGGGTGGCCACAACACACAATGCAGATCTCAAGTTAGTGGGTCTTCTGCCGATCATGTTAGATAGGCGAATCAACCAACATCAACAGGTTCTAGAGCGACTTTCAAAGCGTTTCGGAACACAGCGGATGTTGCGAGGCGTGAGAAGTAATATCAGGTTGGCAGAGGCCTTCGCCCACGGTAAACCCGTATCCGACTATGCTGCCCGGTGTCCAGGTGCCTTGGATTACTACCTACTGGCAAACGAGCTTGAGACATTCTGGCAATAAAGTTAAGGAACAGTAGATGAAACAAGTTCTTCTGGTTGATGACTCAACCACAATCCTGTTGAGCATGGGAGACATACTGGCCAAGGCAGGTTTTAATGTGGAAAAGGCATCCAACGGGAAGGAAGCATTGAGTAAGCTGCAGGGGGGGTTGAAACCCAACCTCGTCATCACAGATCTCAATATGCCTATGATGAATGGACTCGATCTAATCAAAGAAGCCCGCAAACTGCCAGGCATGCGTTTCACGCCTATTCTCATGCTGACGACTGAATCCCAGCTGTCCATGCGCGAAGAGGGTAAGAAAGCGGGTGCAACGGGTTGGCTGGTCAAACCGGTTCAACCTGATCAGCTTCTGGGGGTTGTCAAACAAGTGGTCCCGGGTGCCTGATTTTCACCAGCTGTGATTATTTTTCGAGGCGATACGGTGGACGATAATAAATCCTCCAATATTGGTGAACTGTACCAGGATGTGGGCGTCAATCATGCGCTGAGCCTGACGTTATCCTTCATGCGGTTCTCATTCGTGGCTGTTGTGCTGCTTTGGCTGTCTGTCTACTTTCTTCATCCCTGGATCACGCAGCAATCCAGTATCATGGGACTGTCCACAGCTGCCACGCATGCCACACTCATTACATCCATCGGGTTCATTGCCGGGTTGCTGATTAGCTTATTTTATTATCTCTGGTCAAAACACTTTGATGAAGAGGTTAGGCATCAGGTTGTCTTCAGCCTGGATCGGATGAAACGCATGGCGGATCTCGAAAGTGTCTGGCAACAGTCTGGTCAGATGATGCGTGAATGTGATCGCTTGCTGAGCCAGTTTGACGTACCACTTAACGTGGTGGTGCAGGATACTGAAAACTCTGCTGTGGATATCATTGAACGTACCCGTAAACTCGATAAAACCGCCCATGAACTGGTTGACTACCTGAACAAAGCGGACTTCGATGCGGTTGATCTCCAGGATGATATTCTTGCCAACACGGAGAGCATAGACCGTATTGCCTTGTACATTCGCGATCTGCCCGCGCGTCTTCGTCAGGATCGAGAAACAATTCGAAAACTGAGTGAAGAAATCACCAAGTTGACCTCGATGATCAATATCATTCAGGAGATCGGTAAACAAACCAATCTATTGGCGCTCAATGCGGCAATTGAAGCTGCCCGCGCAGGAGAGGCGGGTAGGGGGTTTGCGGTAGTGGCGGATGAGGTTCGTGCCTTGGCGTCGAAATCAACGGCAGCGGCTGATGAGATAGAGCAGCGTATCAGTCATGCACATCAAGTCGTGGAACAGGGATTTTCATGGGAGTTCAATGATGAAACTTCCGGCGAACTCGAGAAAGCGGCTTCTGTGACAGGATTTATCCAAAGTCTTCATGATAATTATGAAGACATGCGACAGTTCTACAAGACATTACTCACCGTTAGCACTCAGCACAATACGAATCTTGCCAAGGATATTGTCGATCTGCTTGGAAATATTCAGTACCAGGATGTGGTGCGGCAAAGAATTGAAAGGATTCAGTCCGTGATAGATCGTTTGCATGGGGTAATGGAAAGCATAGTAGGAAAGATCGAGCGTGCAGAGCTGGATGTCTATGATGAGACTCAGGAGTTGACTCAGCTAATAGAGGACTATATTTCAGAAGAGCAGCGGCATGTTCACCCACAACAGAGCTCTCAGCAACAGGGTGAGAGCGCTGAGGCGCTTCCGCAGATTCAGCTATTTTGAGAATCGATGGTTGGGCCAGCCTTATAGAGGATCAATCCTGCGTCATCGGTGATCTTGCCCCAATCCTTGATCAAGATATCCCCAAGTTGAACCAGATCATTGAACAGGTTATCCGCGTAGGTAGTCAGATTCATGTGTTCCATGATCCCATCCGTGTGAAGCAGCAGAAGATCTCCATCTTCCAGCATGGATGATGTTGGTCTAAGGTGCCGATAGCCTCCGCCTACAATACCAGGATCACTGGTCATGTGCTGTATGCCGCCATCGGCTTTACGTTTGACAAGATTGATATTGCCAATGCCTGCGTAAATGAAACGATTTGTGGCTTGATTCACTAAAGCTATGCCCATGGCGACGCCCCGGGTTTGCTTTATTGCCAGGTTGGCTTCAGAGAACAGTTGCTCGATAGGTCGTTCAGGGTCCTGATCGATATGTTCAAGCACAGCTTGTGATGCCTTTTCAGCCTCTCTTCCGTGACCGAGCCCATCGACAAGGGTCAACATGAGGCCATCTGCGCGTTGCCACCATCGACCCATATCTCCACAGTTCGGAAGATTCTGAAAAGCTCTCGTTGCGATATATGCATTCATTTTGGAACGTCCCAGCGCAAGGCGCGGATTCGTGTACCGACACCCGGTGTGGAACTGATTTCGAATTCATTTGCCAGTCGACGAACACCGGGCAGTCCACCACCCAACCCCCCACCCGTGGAATAACCATCCTGCATCGCAAGTTCGATGTCCATGATGCCAGGACCTTGATCCTCACATACGACTTCCAAGCCAAGATTGTCGTCATCAGTCAGCATGCGGAGTGAGACTGTACCTCCCTTGTCAGTATGGAATACCAGATTATAGGCGAGTTCTGAAACTATGGTTGCAAAGGCATGCACGGAAAGATTCCGCATCCCACTGGTGCGTCCCAAAGAAAGCGCGTGTTGCCGGGCGCTTGCCACATGGCGTTCCTCTGTGACTTGGATGGTTTCACTCTTCGCAATCTTGAATCGGCCAGTGCTATTCATGTATGACCACAACGAAATTATCTTTTCAATGTGCGTTTCATACTTACAGTGACGCGGGTTAGTCCTGGTTGTGAGGTGATCTCGAACTGGTCCATCAGTCTACGGGTGCCTGGGAGGCCTGCGCCAAGACCGTTACCGGTGGAAAAGCCGTCTTGCATAACCTGGGCAATATCGACGATACCAGGTCCATTATCCTCTGCAATCACTTCCACATTTGCAGAGGAGCCATTTTCATCACCATTGATGTGGCAGATGCCGTCCCCGGCATAGCGGAGGATGTTTCGAGTAAGTTCTGATATCGCAGTTGCCAGGCGGGTCTGGTCGATCACACGAAAACCCAGTTTTCGGGCGATGTCCCGGCCGACTTGTCGTGCCTTTACCACATCGCCATTTTCTCTGATTAGTATGGTTTCCCTGATCTGGCTCATTGAGAGCCGCCTTTCACACCATGCGCTTCATCATGCTGTTCGGTATCCGGCGCGAACAGTGAAACCAGTCCTACCTTGCCAAATAGTTTTTCAAGACCATGCTCCAGATTGAGTGCTGTCTCAACCCCAACCAATTCACGTCCCATTTCAACCAGGGTCAGGGCGACGGAAGGTTGCATGCCGCAGACCACCACACGACAACCCAAAAGGCCGATCATGTGCGCGGTTTCGCTGATAATACGGGCCATGTAGGAATCAACGACATCCAGAGCGCTTATGTCGATCACTGCACCTTTGGCTTCTGTTGTCTGGACCCTGTCGAGCATATCAGAGCGAAAATCAGCCAATTCCTGATCGTCAAGATCGATCTGGATCGAGGTTAGTAACAGGTTTTTGATCTTAAGGATTGGAACTCTCATCGGCACCTTTTCCAGTTACGCATTGATGACCCGTTTACCGAGCAGTCGAAAAGCCTCCCTGACACCACTTTGCAGGGTTCCCATAGTCGTAAAGTCAGAGATCGTAACGCCCAGTTCGGTCATGGTTTGGGCATTGGCAGGGCTGATGCCGGTTAGGATGACTTCCGCGCCAAGCATGCGGGCCGCATTGACCGTTTTGATAAGGTGACGGCCCACCTGGGTGTCTATGATCGGTACGCCGGTCACATCGAGAATTGCCACGGTCGCTTCGTTGCGGACGATGGTTTCCAGAAGGTTTTCGATGATGTGCTGGGCACGTACCGTATCCACAACACCAACCAGGGGTAAGAGGATTATTTGGTCCCAGAGCTTGATGACGGGTGTTGCCAACTCCAGTAGGCTCTCGGATTGCTGCCGAATGAGTTCCTCGCGAGTTTTCGCATAGGTCTCAAAAGTATGCATACCCAGGTAATCGATGAGTTTGTTGAGTTTGATCACCTCGCTGTTGAGCAGGGTTGGGTTGTCATCGTACTCCTTCTGGAGAAATTTCAGCAGGGGATTCTTAAGCGAGAAAATGAAGCTGGCGGTTTCGGTGGGCGTGAAGCCTTGAGAAGCGCGGGAAGCGCTAATGCTAGCCAGCATGACCCGGACGTCGTCCAACCCGGTCATGTTCTCGTCATCACTGTAGGTGTCCTCCAGGGCTGCGATCATCGCTTCCAGGATGCGTCGCGCTTCACCCCTGAGTTGCGCCTCGCTCATCAGTTCGAGTGTGCGTCCACCTTCGAGGCCGAGGGTCGTGGCAACCCAGTCATCGAGCAACTCGGTTTGCCTGGAACGCATGATTTCTGTAATCGAGGAGGTGTTGGAATCTCGGCCTGGCATGTGGTTATTCCTGAAGTTCAGAGGTGCTGGAGAGCAAGGCGATTATGTATGAATAATTCTAGCAACACAGCCAATATTTGCCTACTTGAAATCAACTGGCAAAGCACCTTCAGTGCAGAGCTGTATTGCCGCTAAGAGTAGAGGGTCCAGACCAATAATTCGTAGGGTGAACGGGGCTGACAGCAGGTTAATGTCAGGCACCGGTCATACGCGAAATCTGGGAATTATTTTCATATGCTGTCGCCTCTGCCCAGTCCGGTTCAAGCAGATGGGAAAAGGTCTTGAGGAGAGACGTTGCAGACTGGCGCTGTGTGGATTCCGTAGTTTAATAATGGGAATTATAGATATCCATTATCTGGCTCCTGGTCCCGCGAATCATTGTCGCTATGGCTTGATTCAAACCTTTCTCGGTTAGACATTGAATACTACAAATGACGCATGATCACGCACGAGATACTTACTATTCACTGTTGAAGGAGTATGTCGCGCATCAGGATGAGCTTCCCCTGGTTCAGGCAGCTGATCTGGGACGTTCGCTGATGTCCCATGGGGTGCCTCCGGAAGAGGTGGCTGACATTCATCAGTCCTGTGTCGAGGAACTGGGTCTACAACAGCCCGAGCTGACCCTCGGAAATGTCGCTCCGCTAATCGCGCTTCCCCTGTATGAAATGCTCATGGCATATGGCATTGCATTTCGTGAGCAGATGGCATTTCGGGAAAAGCGTCAGCGTGCCAACCTGGAAGCGGTGACCGAACAATCCAGCGATTTGGTAATGATCACAAATACACAGGGTCAATTGGAGTATGTCAACAAGGCCTTCCTTGATACCACGGGTTACCAGCTTGATGAATGCATAGGGCTTACGCCTGGTGAACTCATCGGTAGCGGAAGGGAACCCGCGTCTTTCTACCAGGAGTTATGGGAGACCATCAACAGTGGCGGTGCCTGGCACGGACAGGTCGCGGACCGGACAAAATCCGGGGATCTGTTTGTATTGGACAGTTCAATCTTTCCGTTAAGGGACTTTAACGGGAACATTACCCAGTTTGTCAGTATCAGTCGAAACGTGACCCAGCGTGTTGAACTCGAACGAAGTGTGCAGGAAAAGACCCAGCGTCTTGAGGGCATTGCAACCCTGGCTGCCGGTATCAATCACGATCTCAATAACCTGCTTGGGATGATCATGGGCTACACAGATCTGGTCAAGGCCGATCCGATGGGGGATAACGCCCAGGCCAATCTACACCAGATCGGGGTGGCTGCTGAAAGAGGACGTGAACTGGCCGCAAAAACCCTCGCGTTCACTCGCCAGGACGCTGAACGTACTGATCAGAAAGTCATGCCCGGCGAGATGGTGCATGAGGTGTCATCACTGTTGCAGGTGACCGCAGGTCATATGATTAAAATCGCCACCCAAATTGACTCTGCCGGGGTTGAGGTCAGAATGCACCCTTCCCAGTTGCATCAGGTGTTGATGAATCTTGGTATCAATGCGATACAGTCCATGGCGCAGGAAGGCGGAAACCTGCTGATTTCCACTGGACAGGTAGATCACTTGCCCGCGCTCCTCAACCCGAAGCAAGAGCAGGGAAATTATGTCCTGATACGTGTGCGTGACAGCGGCCCCGGTATACATCCAGACAGTCTACGCAAGGTGTTTGATCCCTTCTATACCACGAAGCAGGATTCCGGTGGCACAGGACTCGGATTGTCGGTGGTAAGGACGATCATTGAGCGCTGTGATGGTCGGATTGACGTTTCATCCGTAGTGGGCGAGTTTACCGAGTTTCGAGTTTACCTGCCGATTGCGGATTCTGAAGAAGCTGAACAAGCGGAGCACTTGTCTTCGGATGAAGTCAGTGTAAAAACAGACACAAAACCCTTAACAAAAGCCAAATCCGTACTTCATGTGGATGACGAAAAGGTCATTCTGGATATAGTGGCGCAAGATCTGAAACGACGGGGTTTCGATATCGTGTCATTCGAAAGTCCGTGGGATGCCCTGCTCGAGATGCATAAACATGGTGAGCGCTATTATGCCCTGATCACCGATTTGCAGATGAGCGGTATGGATGGCGTGGAAATGGTCGAAAGGATCAACAAGTTGGGCCGATCGCTGCCCGTGGTGCTGTGTACCGGGAATCCCTCGGCCATCGAGCATGAACGTGCAGCCTCCGCAGGCATCAAGAATATCATGCATAAGCCGATAGATACTCATGGGCTTGCAGACTTATTGACATCCTGGATGGAAGCCGAACCTGAAGATGTTTCGGGTGCCTGAGGTCCTGTCAGAGAACCGATCAATTTGAATGAGGCAAGCAATGGCAAAAGTAATTGTGATCGATGACGAAGCTTCCATGCGGGACACACTGACCCAGATGCTCATACAGGATGGTCATTCAGTCACTACTGCTGATGATGGCAACAGTGCAATGGAGGCGATTCAAAGTCACCAATTCGACCTGGCGATCATCGATATCCTGATGCCGGGTAAGGACGGCATAGAAACCATGGTGGAGTTGAAGAAACTCAGACCCGAGACCAAAATTATTGCGATGTCGGGTGGTCGCCGTAACATTTCCGCTGACTTCAATCTCGATTCGGCCCATCTACTGGGTGCGGACGGGGTTTTGAAAAAACCCTTCAACTGGAATGAGCTGAGAGGGGCGTTGGAAGCGATCTGGAAGTGATGGACTCATAAGACAGCCATAGCAGGTCGTGTTGACGGCTTTGATCAGATTGCATTAACGGGTTTCTGATTGAGAGATCATCTCATGGAAAGCCTGAACAGGCCTTCATCAACAGACCTGAGCGATCAGTGCATCCCCGGACGGTGACAGTTCCAGCAGCTCGCAGTTGAGGATCCGATTGGAAGGATCCATTCCCACCGGCGGTAGCAGTTCCACACGCAGATAATTGGGTGTGTACCCGCCCCATCCCTGTGCCTTGGATCCCTCTACCAGGATCGGGACCTGCTGGCCGATGAAGCGTTCCAGGGTTTGCCGTTTGTGCTTTTCACCGAGCTGATGCAGGGCCTCGCTGCGCTGACGTTTGACCTCCCGACTGACCGGGTCGGGCAGACTCGCGGCCTTGGTGCCCAGCCGGGGTGAATAGGCAAAGATGTGCAGATGACCGAAGCCCAGGGACTCGACAAAATCCAGGGTCTCCTGCCATTCCGCCTCGGATTCACCCGGAAAGCCCACGATGATATCCGTGGTGACATTGAAATCCGCAACCCGCTGACGGGCGGTCTCCACCAGGAGACGGAATTCCTCGCTCCGGCAACGCCGGGACATGCGCCGCAGCACTGAATCCGAGCCGCTTTGCAGCGGTAGGTGCAGATGGGGCATCAACCGCGGATTGTCGAACAGCTTCCAGAAGGCCTCGTCCAGCTCCCAGGGTTCTATGGAGCCGATGCGCAGGCGGGGCAGGCGGGTCTGTTGCAGAATCCGCTCCACCAGGGAGGTCAGCGAACTGCCGATATCGCTGCCATAGCCCCCGATATGCACTCCGGTCAGGACCACTTCCTGAATGCCTTCCTGGTGCAGACGATTGATCTCATCGATGATTTCCGACTCGGATCGGCTCTGCTCCTCGCCCCGGGCCAGGGTCACGATGCAGAAGGTACAGCGGTAGCGGCAACCGTCCTGAACCTTGATGAACGCCCGCTGCCGTCCCCGCTCGAGGAGTCCGGTAACGGGAGATTCCATGGCCGCTTCCGGCATCAGGTGCAGGTCGAGCTTCTGCTCGATGATTTCCACCAGGCGGGCCTTGTCACGATTGTCCACGACCAGATCCACGCCTTCTATCTGCTGGATCGCATCCGGTTCCAGGGTGGCGTAACAGCCGCTCACCACCAGGCGTGCCTGGGGGTTCGCCCGGCCGCTGCGGGTAAGCAGTTTTTTTGACTTGCGCACCGCTTCCTGGGTCACCGCGCATGTGTTGACCACCACCAGATCGGCCTCGTCCGGCTGCTCGGTCATGCGATGCCCTCGGGCCTGGAACTCCCGGCTCCAGGTCTCGAGCTCCGCTTCATTGAGGCGGCAACCGAGAGTTTTCAGATGGATGAGCATGGGTTTTCGGGTCAGTCCGGGTCGCTGAGATAAAGGTTGAGAGCGGCAAAAATAAAGATTCCCGGGGCAGTATGCAAGCCGATACAACCCCTGTCAGCCCAGGGAATGATACCAAACCCGGGACAGGCTCAGGTTTTGAGTCACTCATGGGTTATGATCTGGTCATGGAATGGTGGATACACATGACAGCCGTTCAGCAGATGATGCTCGTGCTCGGGTTGGTCAGTCTGGTATTGCTGGCCTGGATTCTGACCTGGCTGGCGCGCCTGCTCGATAATCAACTCAAGGATCAGCAGGCCCGGCTGCATCAGCAGCAGATTGTGCAGGACCATTTGCTGGATCTTGAACGTCGCCAGACTCAGGAGCAGGGCGCATTGCGGGAACTGCTCTCGGAACGGATCGCCAAAGCCATGCTCTCCCAGCAACGCCTGTTGCACAGCATGCAGCAAAGTCTGGAGGAGCGAGCTGAGCGGCAATTGCACACGCTGGAACGCCGATTCGCAGAGATGCAGCAGCTGTTGGGCGGTGATGCGGGCCGTCTGCGCCTGGAGTTGCTGGAGCAGTTCGAGACCCTGAAAAAGGCGGTCAGCGAGAATCTGGCGGATGGCCGTCTGCAACAGCAGGAGAAGCTGGCCGAAGTGGGGGAGCGCCTCAGTCACTCCCTGCGCGAACACCGCGAGGCGTTCGACGAACACCAGTTGCAAAGCATGAGACGTCAGCAGGAGACCCTCCACGAGGGTATGGGCGAGGTGCGTAAACAGGTGGCGGAGGCGCTTGCTCAGCATGCGGACAATCTGGGTAAGAGGGTACTGGGTCTGACCGAGACCACGGACCAGCGCCTCAGGGAGATCAGCGGTCAGGTGGAGAAACGCCTCAATGAGGGATTTGAGAAAACCACCGAAACCTTCCAGCAGGTCCTGACCCACCTTACGCGTATTGACGAGGCGCAGAAAAAGATCACCGAACTGTCCAGCAATGTGGTCTCCCTCCAGGAAGTGTTGGCGGACAAGCGATCCCGGGGGGCCTTTGGCGAGGTGCAGTTGTCCGCCCTGGTGCGTAACGTGATGCCGGAATCGGGGTTCGCCCTGCAGCATACCCTGAGCAACGGAAAACGGGCGGATTGCGTCCTGTTCCTGCCCGATCCCACCGGCAATGTGGTCATCGACGCCAAGTTTCCCCTGGAGTCCTACCAGCGCATGCTCGATGATCAACTCGCCGAGTCGGACCGGGTCCAGGCCCAGCGGCAGTTCCGTGCGGATATCCGCAAACACATGGACGATATCGCCACCCGCTACATCATTCCCGGCGAAACCTCCGATGGTGCGGTGATGTTCATTCCAGCAGAGGCGGTGTTCGCGGAGATCCATGCCCATTTTCCCGATCTGGTGGAAGAGGCGTTCCGTAAACGTGTCTGGCTGGTGTCTCCGACCACCATGATGGCGATACTCACCACTGCACGGGCGGTCATGAAGGATGCCGCCACCCGAGAGCAGGTGCACATCATACAGGAGCACCTGCGCGCGCTGTCCCAGGATTTTGGTCGCTTCCAGACCCGCATGGACAATCTAGCCCGACACATCGGCCAGGCCCATCAGGACGTCAGCGATGTGAATGTCTCGGCACGCAAGATCACGTCCCGTTTCGAGAAAATAGAACAGGTGGAGTTGCAGGAGACTTCAGGGCCGGATCTGCCGGTGTTTGGCAAGCAGACACTTCTCGAGCAGGGTGAGGAGTGAATTTTCAAAAGGGGACGCGGAGAAAACGGATTGGATTTGCTGGAAGATCACCGGGTAGCGCGTAGAGTGCGGTACCCGGTTTGAGCAAGGTTTATCGTACCACCTGAATCCTGACTTCATCGGTATCGGTGGCGCCATCATCGTCAGTTACGGTCAACTCAAACACCAACTCATCGCGATCGTCATGGGTCATGCGAGGTGCACGGAACAGAACGATGCCAGGGGTTGATGTTGGGTAAAACCTCACCGGCGAACCTGACAGCTGATACCAGTCGTAGGCGACCAGGGAACCATCCGGATCATAGGAGTCCGTACCGTCCAGGAGCGAGATCCGGCGCGTCCGGGTTACCCGGTCCTCGCCTGCATTGCTGACAGGCAGTTCATTAGCGGGCGGGAGAGGTTGGTTCTTGTTCAGCAATGTAACAAGGCCGTTGTTGGAATCAGCAATCACAACATCTGCCATGCCGTCGCTGTTGATGTCCCCTACGGCCAGGCCATGAGGATTATAGTGGCTCGCATACGGAATTGGATACAGTGCTTCCGCGGCAAGAGAGCCATCCGTCAATTGCTCATAGACGCCCAGCCTTAACCACTCTCCATGAAGCACTATGACATCGGCGTGCTGGTCAGCAGTTACATCCGCGATATCCAGTGATTCCGGTATATCGTAAGAGGCCAGGCTGACAGGCTGATCCAAAACTCCCGGTGATGACTGGGCGAATATCGCAATGTTTGAAGAGGGTGAATTTCCACCATATGAGACCACTACGTCCGATAGTTGATCACCATTGATATCACCAATGCCAAGGCCTCCTGTTGTTTCGTTTCCACCCAAGTCATAGAACATGACATCACTGAATGTCCCATCGCTCTGTTGAGGCAAAACAGCAAGATTGTCAAAGCTGTAAGATTGACCGCTCATGACAACAATGTCGGTCATTCCATCATTGTTGATGTCACCCAGTTCCAGGTCGTCATAGCCGCCATGCGGTGCGAAATACCCTGCGGAAAAGTCCAGGGTTCCAT
Organism: Candidatus Thiodiazotropha sp.; assembly: GCA_040506775.1. Taxonomy (GTDB): domain Bacteria; phylum Pseudomonadota; class Gammaproteobacteria; order Chromatiales; family Chromatiaceae; genus Thiodiazotropha. The sequence continues at coordinate 205,741 of JBEVWC010000003.1, read as the reverse complement.
TGTCGTTCTGAAGAAAAACACCCGCCTCTGAGCCGCCCCAACCAATTCCGGCGAGGTCGGCCATTCCATCACCATTCAGGTCGCCAGCACGTATCCTAAGAGAAAATGGGGTGGTGATCAGGCTACTGGTTGACAATTCGCCCGCTTCGTCTTGGTAAAAGATCTCGATGCCACTGCCTGCTTCACCAACGACGACATCCATCAATCCATCACTGTTGAGGTCGGCAATGTCCACCGAGGTCGGTCGGCTAACGTAACTTGCCTGGGTTGAATATTTTACCGCTGGTGAGAGTGCCCCGTTGTCATCCTGAATAAACACAAACAGTTTAAAGTCGTTCTCAGGGTCGTTTGCGTAGGATGTGGTCAGGATCACGTCGTTTTTACCGTCGTTGTTGATGTCACCGATCACTACAGCTTCAGGCTGAGAACCTGTCGCCGTCGCGGTATAGGGTGAAAAATCATCCGCTGCAATGACCCCGCTGGAGGCTGCTGTCAGGCCGGTTGCCACACTGGCAGCTATCCATGACTTCGTTCTGATATCCATTTCTTTCTCCTTGATAGGTTGTATCCAATAAAAAGACTTGATCGCTGTTGAAGTGCGGCATACTCAATCTTGGCCTCTGCTTTTGATGCGAGGCTGAAAAATTCATGCCGGAATTATCAATTCAGAGCAGCTTGTTCGCCAACCTGACCTGGTGATAGTAGAGCAGGTTCTTCTCGATGTAGCTGTGCAGTGAACGCATCCAGCGCTCCCTGAAATTGACGGTGGAGGGAATTTCACTGAGCAGGATCTGATGCTCCGAGATGCTGACCTTGACTTTCGCCTTGCCATCATAGACTGCAATGATCTGGTGTTTGCCATGATCGGTGATGATCCAGTTATTGCGAATCAAGACATCCAATATCGACTTTTTGACTTCGAGTGGGTTGACATCGTAGGGCTCCAGGTCGATGGCCTGTGTGAGACTTGTTTCCCGTTCGATGACATCGTAGGCGTAAGTGGGTAGGGCGGTCATCAGCAAACTGATGGCCAAAAGCAACATCCTCATTGAACGACTCCTTAGTACCTGTCCTGGTCGAGCAAAATGCAGTCCTGATTAATGTGTGCTTTATAACCCAAATGCAGGCAAGAGTGAAACGCGGATAGGCATTGAGGAATTAGAAGTACAGTCAGGACTGACCACGCCAGGCGCATCAATCATCAGTCAGCTTCGCCTCTGGTTGGTTTCTGCGGTCTTATTGGTAGTTGCATCGCTCTGATATAGACTGAGATCTTGTACGAATCTCATTGGTACAGCTATCAGGAAGGGTAATCTGTGAAAGCCAGATGTTCATGACGACAGGTGTTTGCCTGGTACCCGCCGGCCCTCATAAACAAGGTGTTAGACATGATTCAATCCCTGCCCGGCCTGAGACCGTCAGCACTCGATCGCTCCCAGCATCTGCCCGGGTTTCCCGCCGATGACCCTCGTGCGGTACACGAGTATTCGCTCCAACAATGCCTGACAATGGCGACCGATCTGCTCGAGACCCTGCGCCAGGGTGATGACTGGATACGCGCCACCCGGTATTCCAGAAATCGTGTCTTGCAACCCCATTCGGTCACTCTCGCCGACGCGCAATGGATCATAGCCCGTGAATACGGATTGCACACCTGGGCTGAACTCGAACATCATATCGAAGCAACCGAACGATCGAAGCAAATGCTCGCAGACGTACAACCCGTGGCATTGGATACCCAGGGCCCGGTGCTGCACATCCGCTGCGGCACAGATATCCGGGATGCACTGGCGATTGCCGGTTTTCAGGGTGATTTCCTGTGTTTTGCCGATCCTTTCATTCAGGGGCCGGTTCCGGCGGTTAAGGCTGTCGATGATCTTGTTCGCCTGCGCAGTGATTTCATTGCCGGCAACGGCTGGAGAACAGCCGAACAGGCTCATGCGGAACTCACTGCCCAGTACCAGGCCTTGAATGAACTGGGTCGCTACGCAATCATCGCCTGCTGGTTCGAGCAGGATGCCTACGATGTACTGGTGTTCCTGAAACTGCTCGATCACTGCTGCCGAATCGGTCTCTCGGCTGAGCGTCTCCGTTACTTGTGTATCGGTCATTATCCGGGGGTAGAGCGTTTCAACGGCCTGGGTCAGCTCCCTGCCTCGGCGATGCGGGTGTTGTGGGCGCATTTTCGATCCATCACCCGGGCAGAGATTTGTTTCGCTCAGCAATGCTGGGAAGCCTATACCGCAGCGTCCCCGCAACATATGGTGAGGATTCTCCAGCAGGAGAATTTCCCGTTTCCACCGATTCGGCCTGGCCTGCAAAGGCATATCCAGGAGCTTCCCGGGGTTCACGACGGGCTCAGCCTGAGCGAGCGTTTGACCCTGAGAATTCTCAGGGAGCAGGGGCCGCTGCCAGCCACCAGCCTCTTCTACCACTGGTACACAACGATTTACGAACCCCTGGTGTTTATGGGTGATAGCAGTTATTGGCTGTTGCTCAAGGATCTGGCGGAGGCAGACACACCCGCCATAGTCCTGAACACGGGTTCCGACAAACCCCGCGACTGGCAGGTTGACCTGACAGCCTACGGCGAGTCACTGTTGCGTGAAGAGGCCTGCTGGCTGGATGACAATCACTATGACCGCTGGTGGGGCGGGGTGCACAACCGCAGTGGTGCGGCGATCTGGTGCTGGAATGAAGCTGACCAGACAGCGGTTCAACGCTGAAGCGGGAATATTGCCCTGGAAAGCCTTTGAAAAGGGGTTATGATTTGTGAAACAGCAAAATAACCGGACCTGGGACCCCTTGGCCCTGGACAGGTTGATGGGCGGTCTGCTCCTAGATGTAACCGCTAACCCTTGAAATTCAGACAAACTGCCACGACAGCCGAAACAGGATGCAACTGCTCAACGCCACAGGCATGCCCGCCAGTCTCTGCATGGGAATGCGGCCCGACGGCCGTGAATTGCTGGTGGTCGTGGTCAAGGGCACCTTCTCGATCCCGCAGCGTCATCAGTCCGCATCCCGGCCGGATGAGCAGAAGCCGCTGATCACCGCAGACCAGTTCAGTGGTGAACCCGGATTGTCCGCGCCGCTCTACGAAGCCGATTTCGCCCCCTACAAACCCCGTTGCGATGTACTGCTCAATGGCAGCGCCTACGCCCCGGGGGGGCGCCCGGTCTCCCGGGTGGAAGTGACCTTGCGGCTGGCCTCCCTGTTCAAGTCTTTCGCGGTGACCGGTAATCGCTACTGGGAGTCCGGCAATATCGCCATCAGTCCCGGCTATCCGGGCCTGTTCGAGCGGATGCCGATCTCCTACGATTGCGCCTTCGGCGGGGTGGATACTCATCATGAAGACGAACACAAGCATACCGCCTGGAGCCACAATCCGGTAGGCCTGGGGTATCACTATCACCTCTCCCGGGAGTGGGTGGACGGCTCGCCGATGCCCAACACCGAGGAACTCCGGCGCCCGGTGAACATGCCCGATGGCAGTTACGCGCCCATGGCCCTCGGCCCCATTGGGCGTGGCTGGGAATCCCGTCGGCGCCTTGCCGGCACCTACGACGATGCCTGGCTGGAACAACATGCACCGTTTCTTCCACCAGACTTCGATGATCGCTACTACCAGGCGGCCCCGGAAGACCAGCAGATCAACCATCTCCAGGGGGGTGAACGGGTGTTCCTGGAAAACCTCACCCCCCAGGGACAGACCAGTTTCGATCTGCCTTCGATCAGTGTCCCGGTAGTCTATTTTTATCGCAACGGAGACGTGGTTCGACAGATGGCTGTGATCGATACCGTGATGCTGGAACCGGACGAGGGTTTGTTCACCCTGACCTGGCGAACCCACATACCCCTGAAACGCAACATCTTCGAGATTCAGGAGGTGCTCGCGGGGCGCAAATCCAAGGCCTGGTGGCGGGCCCGGGAACTGGGCAAGGTCTACTATCCCTCCCTGGCCCACCTGGCGGATGCGAGAAGGGCCGCTCGGGTGGAGGAGGACTGATGGCGACGTCCCTGGCCATTGGTGCAACCGGCCTGGTCACCGGGGTCGGCCTGGATACCCCATCGAGTTGTGCGGCAATCCGCTGCGCCATCGACAATTTTCAGGAGACCCGTTTCCTGGACCGGGCCGGTGAGTGGATCATGGGCTGTGAGGTGTCGCTCGAGCAACCCTGGCGGGGTCGCCAGAAACTGCTGCAGATGGCCGTGATGGCGGTGCGGGAGGCGTTGGCCGAATGCCCGGATCTGCAGGCTCCTGAGACCCCGTTGCTGCTGTGTCTGCCGGAATTGAACCGTCCCGGCCGGGTGGTGAATGACGACAACCAGCTGTTTCTCGACCTGCAGACGGAACTCGGGCTCGAGTTCCATGAAAACTCCCGCATCATCGCGTCCGGGCATGTTTCCATGGCGCTGGCCCTGCGACACGCACACCAATTGATCAACCAGCAGGGCCATCAGCGGGTTTTGGTCGCCGCCAGCGACAGTTTTCTGGTGACTCACACCCTGAACCACTTCGAACGTCAGGAACGGCTGCTGACCAGTCTCAACTCCAACGGCTTCATTCCCGGTGAGGCAGGCGTTGCCCTGGTGCTGGAATCCCCGGCCCGGGTGCCCGGTGAGCGGCTCTGTTGTCGCGGACTCGGGTTCGGCATCGAACCCGCCACTGTGGAATCCGAACAGCCCCTGCGGGCGGAGGGTCTGACCGCGGCAATCAAGGATGCCCTGCGGGATGCAGGTTGCGAACTGGGTGATCTTGATTTCCGGATCACCGACCTGTCCGGGGAGCAGTACTACTTCAAGGAGGCCAGCCTGGCGCTGAGCCGCACCCTGAGAACCCGCAAGGAGGAGTTCGACATCTGGCATCCCGCGGATTGTATCGGCGAGGTGGGCGCCGCTTCCGGGGCAGTGATGCTGGTAGTGCTCAAGACCGCCTGTGAAAAAGGTTATTCACAAGGCGCACGGATACTCGCCCATGTGGGTAACGACGACGGCAAGCGCGCCTCCTGGGTGTTGTCGTGGATGAGCGGAGGCTGAGCGGATGGCCAACAAGGTATTTGCGAACGGTCGCGAGGTCTCCTGCAAGAAAGCCAACGGCAAGGCCATTTGCGCCTTTCCCGATGTCTGTTTCACGCCACCCCAGACCCCGGCCACCCCACCCGGTGTACCCATCCCCTATCCCAACACAGGAATGGCGTCGGACACTACCTCCGGCAGTAAAAAGGTCAAGATCTCCGACAAGGAGGTCATGCTCAAGAACAAATCCCACTTCAAGACCTCCATCGGGGATGAGGCCGGTTGCGCGCCGAAAAAAGGCATCATCACCAGCAAAACCAAAGGCAAGGTCTACTTCAACGCCTGGTCGATGGATGTGAAGTTTGAGGGCAAGAATGTGGTGCGCAGTTTGGATCTGACCACCCACAATCATGCCAGTCAGCCCGGACAGACACCTCCCTGGGTCTATATGGACGCGATGACCATGTCCACCGCCTCGGACGACTGCAAGGCGGAAACGCAGAAGACTCAGGACTGCATGGAAAAGCACATCAAGAACAACACCAAGCAGCAGCCGCGTAAGGATCACAAGGTGGATGGAGCCACCAAGAAGGCCGCGGTGGAGGATAACGACAAGGTCGATTGGGACGCCATGGTGGAAGCGGATGCGGGTAAGAAGGAGTTTTACAACAAGGCCGGCGCCACCCGGGACATGTGCGAGGACGATGAATGCAAGGGTCAACTCGACTGCAACCTGGTGCCCTTCGATTTCGGATGTTGCGACGGTAAGACGCCGCATCATGTCATACCGGCGCACTGCTTCATGCCGTCCGGAGAGCGCAAGGCGGGTTCCGGTGAGCGTTACCCGGGATGTGACAAATACGACGACACCACGGCACCCTGCATCTGTCTCGAGGGCGGCACCAAGAGCGAAAGTGACGCCGCCGGCAAGCTCAAGGAGCATGGCCGGGTCCACGCCATCGTCGACGTGGAGGAAGACAAGTTCATGAAGGTCGAGGAACTCAGCACACCCACCGGCAAACCGATGATGCGTGGTGGTGAACGGGCGACCAAGAAGACCGCCGGTTCCTGGAGTTTTGAAGACGCCAACGAAAAGGGTTCCGATGCGGTTACCCAGGTCAAGCAGACCTGCAACAAGGCCTGTATGAAAAAACAGTGCGAGGCGGCCCACAAGGAGATGGGACTCGACGTGGGACCGGGCAAGTCCGACAAGCTCATGCTCAGGGCGGATTCAAGTGGTAACCGGACCCCGGCCGGTTTCGTACCCGGCGGCGCAGTCACCTCGGCTCCGGGCGTATAAGTACAAAAGGAGTGGAAAATCATCATGACCAACGGCAAGGTGCCTGTAACATTTCTCAATGCCCATTCCGGACGCAAAGGCGTGCTGGGCCTGTTGGCCTTTCCCGACATGCTCACCCGCGACGACATCTTCTGCCGTTTCTTCACCTACATCGAAGGCAACTGGGGCAAGGCCGACTTTGATTTCGATGGCAAGGCACTGACTTATAAAACCGGTCCCGGTGAATACCGGGGCTGGTGGATACTCGGCAAGAACGGGGAGATCGCCGAGGTCTCCGCCCAGGGCATTCAACGGGAGCAGATTCCCGGCGCGGGCCTCAATATCGAGCAACCCTACGGTTACGTGGAGATGATCCGCAACATTGCCGGTGAACTCTATGTCTGTGGTTACGGCCGTCAGGTTTACAAACGCAGCGAGGATGGCTGGACATCGATCAGCGATGAAATCCTCACCCGGGACAGCGCCACCGGTTTCTTCGATATCGACGGCAGCGACCCCCGGCATATCTACGCGGTGGGCTGGCAAGGGGAAATCTACTTCTACGACGGCAACCGCTGGCACAAGGACGACAGCCCAACCAACAGTCACCTCGCCAGCGTCTGTTGTGCCGATGACGGCAGCGTGTGGATCGCGGGTAACAAGGGTGTGGTGCTGCACGGTCGGTTCAACCAATGGACGCAGATCAGCAGCGAGGATATGACCGGTAACTGGTACTCTGTTGCGGTCTATGAAGGTAAAGCGTACCTGGCGGGCAACCAGTCACTGGCAGTTGTCGAAGGCGATGAAATCGTTCCGCTTGACGTGGGGCTGGACCGGGCGATCACAACTTACAAGCTCAGTGTCAAGGAAGGCTTGCTATGGTCCGTGGGGGAGAAGGACATCCTGATGTTCGATGGTGAAAAATGGCAGGAGATCGAACACCCTGATAACACGTGATTACCGAGACAGGCATGTGTTCTCCTGACTTGGGTGTAAGAATTCAGTCGTTATTCGATTTGCCCTCCATCACTACAAATGTCATTTTGCCGGGAATGTAGATGCGCGGCTGCTGTTGTCGGTGAAACAGCCATGGCCCTGTAGCCCGGATGAAGCGAAGCGGAATCCGGGTCTGCTACGAAGCGGGCTGTATGCGTGATTATCGTCTTTCAAGAAGCAGTTGGAAGACAAGACTGAAAGGACTGCAACGATACAATGTAGCTGAAACAGGCTGCGAACAACGAATTGATGATCGATCAGGATTGAAGTGACAAGGATTACCGTTTAGTGGAGTAGAGGGTCAAATGGATAGGTCTGAGACTACCTATGACATCGTTTTCAGTGGAAAACTGATGCAAGGGTTCGAAATGGAGCAGGTTGAAAAGGCATTTGCCGAGCTTTTCAAGCTGCCATTGGAAAAAAGCCAAAAAATTCTCAGGAAGCCACGCACCCTGAAAAAGGATCTTGAGAAGAGCGCGGCAGAGCGCATAAGAAAAAAACTCGAACAGATCGGCTTGGAAGTCAGGCTGCAGCCTCAACGGCAAACAAACGCCAGTGAGTTCTCCCTCTCACTGGTACCGATGGAAGAAGAGGCCGGCAATGCCGTCCAGCCGTCTCTTGCAGCAACATTATCGAGCAGTCTGAATTGTCCCAATTGCGAGGGTGAGGTGGCGTCGATGACCGAACCCTGCCCCCATTGCGGGGTCTATCCCCACAAAATTCTTTCCCGGTCTCAACCAACCTCACCACGGTCAACCCTTGCGGATCCAACGGGAATGGACGACGCGGATGATACCGATGAATCACACGATGGCCTGACCGCCAAAGGAGTGCTCCTGGGTGCTGTGGCGGCTCTGGTCGGTGCAATGCTATGGAAAGGAATCGCCATCGCCATTGATTATGAATTGGGAATGATTGCCTGGGCGATTGGTGGCGGTATCGGTTTTGTCGTCGCGTTCAGCGGCAGCAGGGGGCAATCAGCAGCGGTTTATTGTGCCGTCATGGCGCTGGTGGCGATCATCGGCGGTAAATATCTGTTCTATGCTGATCTACAGGGGAACCTGGGAGCGTTGCTTGCCAACTCAACCGAGGAGTTTCATTTGCTCTATAGCGAAGAACTTGTAGACGCCAAAGCGCTGGAGTCCGTCAGCGGAGAAGCGGAAACGCGCGAATTCATGGTGCAATATGGGTACTCCGATGCCATTGACGGAGAAAGTGTCACAAGGGAGGAACTCGATCAGTTCCAAAATGAAACCATGCCGCGTCTCATGAGCTTTGCAGACCAGCCACCGAGTTATGAGGAGTGGTATCAGATGACGATTGAGGCGAATTTAAGCGCCATCTCACCGTCTGATCTGTTGAAGGAGTCCTTTGATTTCATCGATGCCATATTCTTATTTCTGGGGATATCAACCGCTGCGCGGGTCGGGTATGGGGGCGGCCGTAGGCTGACAGGCAGTTGAAATTCTACTCAGACGGCACGATTCTGCGTCGAAATCCGCCTCAAAATGCTTATTTAGTCCAGTAAACTGCAATTTTTCGGGAAATTTCGCCTTGTCGCGCACGCCTGAGTGTATTTCAACAACTTGCCAGTAAGTTGATCCGATCGTCCAGTTGCTGTGGTAGTGACGTAAGTAATCCTTGCACGACTGACGCGGCTGGTAACTACCTCAGCAACACCCCTTTGGTTTAGATGATGTCGTCATCTTTATGGGCGTCAGGATCAAGCCGAAGCTGATTATCTCGCCTACACTTGAAGTGAATCGAACCGCCATGTTTGGCCTGCACCTCTTCAACCCTATACCTGCATGAGTAGTCAACCTGTCACAGTCTATTTCGGCGAAACCCTGGGATCCTACGGTTTTGGTGACGGACATCCCTTCGGCACCGACCGCCTTCAGGCCTTCTGGAAGGAGACCCTCAAGCAGGGTCTCGATCAGAAGGTGAATATCGCTTCGCCCCGGAAATGCCCTGAAGAGGCCTTGACCCGCTTTCACACCCAGGACTATGTCAGCCGGGTCAGGGCTCAGTCGAAAACCGGGCACGGTTATCTCGATGCAGGCGACACGCCGGCATTTCAGGGTGTCTACGAAGCCGGTTGCACCGTAGTGGGTTCAGTGCTGGATGGCATGGAGCAGATTCTCACGGGCAGCCATCCCAAGGTGTTCGTACCGATTGCCGGTCTCCATCACGCGCGACGGGATTCGGCAGCCGGGTTCTGTGTTTTCAATGACATCGGTGTATTGATCGAGTCGTTGAGACAGTTGCATGGGATCCGGCGGATTGCCTATGTCGATATCGACGCACACCACGGTGACGGGGTTTTCTACGCCTATGAGTCCGATCCGGAGCTGATCTGCGTCGACATTCATGAGGACGGGCGCTTCCTCTATCCGGGTACCGGCAGCGTGGAAGAGACGGGCATGGGCGAAGCCGAGGGTTTAAAAATGAACATACCGCTTCTGCCCCAGGCGAATGACGAACAGTTCCAAAGTATCTGGCCCACACTCGAAGCCTTTGTTCGCAAGGGCAAACCCGAGCTGATCATACTCCAGGCAGGGGCGGACAGTATCAAGGGTGATCCGTTGACCCACATGGCTTTCACCCCGGCAGCACACGCTCATGCCGCAGCTCGCTTGAGCAAACTCGCCAATGAACTCTGCAATGGACGCATGATTGCACTGGGCGGAGGCGGTTATAACCGGACCAACCTGGCGCTGGCCTGGAATGGTGTGATCCAGGCAATGTTGGATGAAGATTGATCGACCACCGGTTGTCGTGTTCTGCTCATACCGCTGGAGATTGAAGGGTTCATCTGACCATCATCCCAATCTTTCCGTCGATTCATGTGCACGTCAGCGAAGAGCCCCCCCTTGAAGAGACAGGTTGTCTTTGTCAAACGATGACCTGACGGGTTTAAACGATCCTGCTGGCAGGATGTGTTTGACGATTCTCACTACTTCCAAGTGAATTCAATCAATGTTCAGTTGCCCGGTCAGCCGTGATTCGAAACTGTGATCGAGCAAGAGATATCGAGCAATACGGGTTGATACACTGACAGTGCGGGTCGGTTGTGGACGTATGGAACTCGGGTAGTGATGAGTTTCAGCGCGTAACGAGTCATCCAAAGCCAGGAATCCCGGCTGTGCTCAAGCGCTGATTCGGGTTGGCTGGATTCACTAGTTAGGGTTGATCACTCAATGGGTGAACCAGGAGAACCCCGCAAGCCTGCACATCGACGAGTAACCGTAAGCATCGCTTGTGCCGTGATCTGCATGAATGCAAAGCCGCTCATAGGGAATAATGAGGTGTCCTGCTGTGATTATTGATTCCGTTACAACTACTGCACATCCCGCCAAACAACAGAGCAAAGACTCAACATCATCCCACTCAACCCGGCAGGCGATCGATACCCACCTGAAGTCCCCGTCGGTGCCGTTGCATCAAACCACGGAAGAACGGCTTAAAAGCATGCCGGTCACTGAGGACAGACTCAAACAGCCACCCACGAAACTCGAATCCTTCGTGCAGAGTTACCCAGGCATCGGGGCGATCGATACCGATCAACCGCAACCGGTTTCACCGGGACTCGATTATTATCAGGAACGGGCTGAAGACTTCCGACGTCGCAATCCGGGCATGGAGCCTCCTGACTACTACATGGAGTACGGTGATAAATACGCCCATCGGTTTGCCTCCCTGGATCAAACCGACCTGTCCGCGGATGGGTTGGCCTGGCGGGACCGTACCCTGAGCGCATTGCAACAGGCCATTGAGGACAAGCGCGCTGAAGATCCCGAGGCATTTGCGGAATTGGAGCGGGACCCGGAAGCCTTCAAGGCCTTTGCCTATGCAACCCATCCTGATGCCTATGTGGATTCCGGCCTTTTTGATCTGCCCGCGCAGGATATCGCGGTCATCGCTGCGACTCCCGACCTGGGGGATGTGCTTACCCGGGACGGGATCGATCAGACACTCGAAACACTGGGTAAGATCGATGCCCGGGATGTTGCGGATATGGTCATGGCAACGGCCGAACAAACCCTCAGGGATATGCCCGGTGCCGTTGCCCGTGAGGCGGAGCGGATCATGGATCGTTTCACGCATCACTCGGACTGGTCGCGCTTTCCGCCCTTGCCCAGCTTTCCCCAGGTGCCCAATCCGTTCGGATGATGACTCCGTTGTAAACTTTTCCTGGTTACCCATGATGCTCAGCCAATGAAACCGCTGCCAGGAGCGGTTGTGAGTCATGTGTCAGGGTGATCGTTGTGCACATCGGCATTGCCCCCTCTCCCTAGCCAGGAACCTCTTCCAAATGATCGATTTTATTGACCCCGAATTACTAGAGAAATGTCAGTATCACCATGCTGTATTGATCTCTGCACCAGGGGTGTAGGGAGACGTCTGGATGATTTTGTATTATCCCGCCGTGCTTCGCATTCTGCCGGATCCCGGGTTCCACTTCGTTTCACCCGGGCTACGGGGTGATGTTCGCTCCTTTTGAGATTCCCGTTTCTCCCGGTCAATGTAGCCCGGGTGCAGCAAAGCGGAACCCGGGAACACCCCCCGAAATTCCGGGGCTGGCTGTTTGAGTGCAGCGAGTTCCAGCCCCGCCGGTTTTTGTGAGCATGGCAGCGGTCCCCGATGGAGCGGGACTGTAGAGCACCCATTCTCTCTGTTTCTTTCTCTCGTTCCCACGCTCTGCGTGGGAATGCAGACCCGGGCGTGCACATGCCCGACAGATTTGGGTAATGCAATGGATGTCGACAAGCATTCCCACGCAGAGCGTGGGAACGAGATAAACATTTCCAGGTCAGTAGCGCTACAACAAGCGCTTCAGGATCTGTTCTGAGATACGCGATCCGTCGTCATTTCCTGATCCTCAGGGCGCTTCTGCGCTGTCCTCCACGAACAGGGATTCCCGGGCGCTCTTCAACAATTCAGCCACCACGGGATGGGTCACTTTGCGTTCGATGGAGATGGCGTAAAAGTGCTCCTTGATCTCGTCGGTGCGGCCGATGGCTTTGACCTGGTACTGTCGTTCGACTTCGGCTTCTATGGCCGCAGGTGCAATGAAGATTCCCGCACCCTCCTGGCCAAACACCTTCATCAGGGCGCTGTCGTCAAACTCGGCCACCACCTGCGGGTGAATGCGGTTTTTCTCCAGCCACTGATCGATACCCGAGCGTAACTGGTTGCCGCTGCTTGGCAGCAGCAGCGGGGCGCCTTCGAGACAGCGGGGAAACGTCCCCTTCAACTGTTCGATCACCGATGCCTTGGCAAAGAATCCCGCTGAGCTTTCCCCCAGCTTGTGGCTGTAACCCCGAGTGCTCACGGTGGGGGGGATGGGACGATCCGCCAGCACCAGGTCGAGACGGTGCACGGTCAGTTCGGCGAGCAGGTTGTCGATGCCGGACTCCCGGCAGACGATCCTCAGACTGTCCTCCATCTGCAGCGCAGGTTGCAGGATGCGATGGGCGATCGACTTGGGCAGTACATCCACCACCCCCACCCGGAACAGTTGGGGACGACCGGCGGGCAGGCTGTGCACCATGTCCTCCAGTTCTCCCCCCAGGGAGAAGATCTCATCCGCATAGCTCAGCACAAGGCGCCCCACATCCGTGAGTTCCAGGTTACGCCCGGAACGGTTGTAGAGGGCAACCCCAAGCTGGTCCTCCAGTTGGCTCAGTTGCGCACTGATGGTTTGCGGTGTCAGGTGCAGACGTTCACTGGCGCGACTGATGCCCCCTTCGCGCGCGACCGCCCAGAAATAACGCAAGTGTTTGAAATTCAGCATATTAGTCACGTTTGTTCGAAAAAAACGAAATGTTAGACAATTATTATCGAATTTTATTGAAGATCAAGAGTGCCTAGGATCCAAGCCTGAGAGGTTTTCAATCACTGACTGGAGGCGCTTATGCAGATTGACATACAGGCTCGGGATTTCTCCCTCACCCCGGCCTTGAGAAACCATGCGGAACGGCGCACCCGCTTTGCCCTGACCTGTTGCGACGATCACATCCAACGGGTCGTGATGCGCCTGTCCGACATCAACGGTCCCCGCGGCGGGGCGGACAAGCGCTGCCGACTCCAGGTGGTGTTGTCCGGACTGCCCGATGTGGTTATCGAGGACACCGAATCGGATCTCTACATCGCCATCGACCGGGCCACCGACCGTGCGGGACGCACCCTGTTACGCAAGGTCGATCGCCGCAACACCCTGCTCAAGCAGGATCGCTCACAACCCCAGCTTGTTTCCGAATAGATGACATTACGAGGTTAACGACATGAATACTCCGATCTCTGTTACCGCGGGCCGCTCCCAGGCCGGCGTTCTGGCCACCAACAAGGTGGTCCGCAATACTTACCTGCTGCTCTCAATGACCCTGCTGTTCAGCGCGTTGACCGCCGGGGTCTCGATGGCGCTGAACCTGCCCCATCCCGGACTGCTGCTCACTCTGGGTGGCTATTTCGGCCTGCTGTTCGCCACCTCTAAGTTCCGTGACAGCGCTTTGGGTCTGGCGTTCGTCTTCGCCCTGACCGGTTTCATGGGTTACACCCTGGGCCCGATCATCAATCAATACCTCGCCCTGGCCAACGGCGGACAGGTGGTGATGACCGCGATGGGCATGACCGGTGTGATCTTCCTCGGACTGTCCGGTTACGCCCTGACCTCGCGTAAGGACTTCAGCTTCATGGGCGGTTTCCTGATGGTCGGCATCCTGGTGGCTTTCTTCGCCGGCCTGGGCGCGATGTTCTTTGAAATGCCCGGACTCTCCCTGGCTGTCTCCGCCATGTTCGTGCTGTTGATGGCAGGTCTGATCCTGTATGAGACCAGCAACATCATCCACGGGGGGGAGACCAACTACATCATGGCCACGGTGACCCTGTATGTCTCCATCTTCAACCTGTTCACCAGCCTGCTGCACCTGCTGGGCTTCATGAACGGAGAAGAGTAATCCCATGGCTCTGACGGTTTCGGTTCCTTACGGCGGACGCGAACGACTGCACGATTTCATCGAGCGTCCCGCCGTGCAGCACGGCATCATCGGTTTGATTCTGTTGAATGCGGTGCTGCTGGGACTGGAAACCTCCACGACGGTGATGAACCGCGCCGGGGGGCTGATCCTGATGCTGGATCAGCTCATCCTGGCACTGTTCGTCATCGAACTGGGAATCCGTATCTATGTCCACCGGCTCAACTTCTGGCGGGATCCCTGGAGCCTGTTCGATTTCAGCGTGGTGGCGATCGCCCTGATTCCCGCCTCCGGGCCTTTCGCGGTACTGCGGGCGCTGCGGGTTCTTAGGGTCCTGCGGCTGCTCAGCATGGTGCCGACCATGCGTCGCGTGGTGGGGGCGCTGCTGGCGGCGATCCCCGGGCTTGGATCGATTGCCCTGGTGCTGCTGATTCTCTACTACGTGTTCGCAGTAATCGCCACCAACCTGTTTGCCGCCAGTCATCCGGAATGGTTCGGCAGCATCGGTCGTTCCCTCTACACCCTGTTCCAGATCATGACCCTGGAGAGCTGGTCCATGGGCATCGTACGGCCGGTCATGGAGACCTACGCCTATGCCTGGGCCTTCTTCATCCCGTTTATCCTGATTGCAACCTTCACCATCCTGAACCTGTTCATCGCCATCATCGTCAGTGCGATGCAGAGTTATACCGAATCCGAGCAGGCTGAGCATGCGGTGTCCCCGACTCCGGCCGCGTCAGCCTCCGATGCGGAGTTGCGGGAGGAGTTGCATGCCCTGCGTGACGAAATTCGCGGGTTGAAAACACTGCTTGAGGCGCAAGCGGCAAAATAGCGGCACATCCTCCGGGTCACGACCGGAGGAACAGGCGGGGATCCTGACGGTATTGATGGATATCATGGCGGTGCAGTCTGATGCCTGCTCTGATTGCTCGTCATGTGTATCACCATCCCATCATCGCCCAATGTCGCACGCAGCCGCAGTTTCCCCCTGTGGAACCGGCTTGCAGCCTCACCGGCCCGACTGCTGGGTTTCGCCGTGCTGATCAGCCTCTCGGCCTGGGGCCTGATGTGGCTCTTTTCCACGGCCGCAGACCCGTTGTGGATGACCGCAGACCTGGTTTTTGCCGTCCTGCCGATGGGTTTGTTCGGACTCATGTTGGGCCGGATGCCGGAGTGGCTGAAGGTGACGCCCCTGAGATACGTCAATTACGGCATCCTGTTCTATCTGATGCTGACGGCCCAGCTGGTGTTTCACCTCTCCATCCTGCTCGGCGCCCAGCCGGGTTGGTTGTTTGGCTTGCTGTCTCTGGCAGGCTGGTGGCTGGTTTTGAAGTACACCCGGCAGTTTTTCATGGCCACTTACCAACGCTCGATCACTCTCGAAAACGCCATTCGACTGCTTCTGAATTGGGGTGCGGTAGCAACCGCAGGTGGCTACCTGGCGCTGCTTCTGACTCAAGCCGGAAGTCTGATGATCCTCGCCTTGGCCGGGCTCTCCTACCTGCTGCCCCTGGCCATCCTGCTGCTCATCCGCAACGCCAAATCCGACCCGCGTATTCACTAAGCCGGTGCGATTCCGTATGATCGGGCCTTTTCATAATCGGCCGCAGATCCATACAAAAATTCTATGAGCGATCCCATCGATCCAAGTTTTGAGGGTATCGAACGCGTACCCCTCGATCAGTTCACCGAGAAGGCGTACCTGAACTACTCCATGTACGTGATACTCGACCGGGCCCTGCCGAATATCGGTGACGGGCTCAAGCCGGTTCAGCGCCGCATCGTCTACGCGATGTCGGAACTGGGTCTCAGCGCCGGCGCCAAATTCAAGAAGTCGGCGCGTACCGTGGGTGATGTGCTGGGTAAGTTCCACCCCCATGGGGACAGTGCCTGTTACGAGGCCATGGTATTGATGGCCCAGAACTTCTCCTATCGCTATCCGCTCATCGACGGGCAGGGCAACTGGGGTTCGCCGGACGATCCAAAGTCCTTTGCCGCGATGCGTTACACCGAGTCCCGCCTCACCCCCTATGCACAGCTGCTGCTGTCCGAGCTGGGGCAGGGCACCGTGGACTGGGTACCCAATTTCGACGGCACCTTACGGGAACCCTCGATTCTACCGGCCCGGGTGCCCAATGTGCTGCTCAACGGCACCTCGGGGATCGCCGTGGGCATGGCCACGGATATCCCGCCGCATAACCTGCGGGAAGTGATTCAGGCCTGCATCCATCTGCTGGAATCCCCCAAGGCCACCGTGGAGGAGCTGATGATGCACATCCACGGTCCGGACTATCCCACCGAGGCGGAGATCATCACCCCCGCCCACGAGCTGAGCCGCATCTACCAGACCGGCAACGGTTCCGTGCGGATGCGCGCCTGCTACGAGCGGGAGCAGGGGGATATCATCATCACCGCGCTGCCCCACCAGGTCTCCGGGGCCAAGATACTGGAGCAGATCGCGGCCCAGATGCAGGCGAAAAAGCTGCCCATGGTCGAAGATCTGCGGGATGAGTCCGACCATGAAAATCCCACCCGGCTGGTGATCGTGCCGCGCTCCAACCGGGTCGATGTGGCGCGCCTGATGTCGCATCTGTTCGCCACCACGGACCTGGAGCGCACCTATCGGGTCAACCTGAATCTGATCGGTATCGACGGCCGGCCGGCGGTCAAGGATCTGCGCACTTTGTTGAAGGAGTGGCTCAGCTTCCGCACCGAAACAGTGCGCCGGCGCCTTCAGTTCCGACTCAATCAGGTGCTCGATCGACTGCACATCCTCGAAGGCCTGATGATCGCCTACCTCAACATCGACGAGGTGATCGCGATCATCCGCTACGAGGATGATCCCAAGGCGGAGTTGATCCGCCGCTTCTCCCTCAGCGAGATCCAGGCCGAGGCGATCCTCAATCTGCGCCTGCGCCACCTGGCCAAGCTGGAGGAGATGAAGATCAAGTCCGAACAGGCCGAACTGGAAGAGGAGCGTAAATCCCTGGAGCTGATTCTGGGATCCGAACAGCGCCTGCGCACCCTGATTCGCAAGGAGTTGCAGGCGGATGCGGAGCAATACGGGGATAACCGGCGCTCTCCCATCGTCGAGCGCTCGGCCGCCGAAGCCCTGGATGAGACCGATCTGACCCCCAGCGAATCGGTGACCGTGGTGCTCTCGGAGAAGGGTTGGGTGCGTGCCGCCAAGGGACACGAAATCGACCCGACGACCCTCAGCTACCGGGCCGGGGACGGGTTTCTCGCCGCCGCCCGGCTGCGCAGCAATCAGCAGGCGGTGTTCCTCGATTCCAGCGGCCGCAGCTATTCGCTGCAGGCACACACCCTGCCTTCGGCCCGGGGGCAGGGCGAACCCCTGACAGGCCGGCTCTCACCGGCGGCCGGGGTCACCTTCTGTGCCGTGGTGGGTGGGGAAGCCGCTAACGAGTACCTGCTCGCCTCGGATGCGGGATACGGCTTCCGGGTCGGACTGGCGGACATGCTGGCAAAAAACAAATCCGGCAAGGCGCTGCTCTCCCTGCCCAAGGGTGCCCAGGTGCTGCCGCCGGTGCCGGTTCAGGACAGTGCCAGCGACCGGGTGGTGGCCATCACCAACGAAGGTCGGATGCTGGTGTTTCCGCTCTCGGAGTTGCCGCAACTCGCCCGGGGCAAGGGTAACAAGATTATCGGCATACCCTCCAAGCGGGTGGCGGACCGGGAGGAGTACCTGGTGGTCCTGGCGGTGGTGCCCCAGGGTGCCAGCCTGACGGCCCACGCCGGCAAGCGTTACATCGTGCTCAAGCCCTCGGATCTGGACTCCTATCAGGGGGAACGGGGCCGCCGGGGTGCCAAGCTGCCCCGTGGCTTTCAGCGGGTTGATCGCGTTGAAGTCAGTTGACTTGCCACATAACCAACTGATTATTAAATAATATGTTGATTTTCCACCGGAGGCTTGGAGAACCGGGCTTTGGTGGTGTTGAAAGCCATTATCATGAACGTGGAGACTTGGCGTTTTCGTCGTTATAATGGACCGTTTACAGCCGAAAAAAGGTGTCGAGTGCATTTTTGCGGCAAACCGGCGAAAGTGGCGGAATTGGTAGACGCGCTGGATTTAGGTTCCTGTGGGGTAACCCGTGAGAGTTCGAGTCTCTCCTTTCGCACCAATCCTCTGTCGTTCGTGGCTTAAGCGATCGGCAGGACAATCCAGTTTATCGAGTTATTTAGTGACAGGACCGACTGTCAGGAGAAAAACATGCAAGTTTCGGTGGAATCGGGTGAAGGTCTTGAGCGGCGTATGACCGTCGAGTTGCCTGCTGAGCAGATCGATGCGGAAGTGACCAAGCGCCTCCAACAAATTGGCCGTACCGCCAAACTGGATGGCTTTCGTCCCGGCAAGGTGCCGATGAAGCTGCTGCGCCGCAATTATGGTGGACAGGTGCTGCAGGAAGTCTACGGCCAGCTGATCGAATCCAGCTACCAGCAGGCAATCCAGCAGGAGAATCTGAAGCCGGCGGGTATGCCCAAGATCGAACCCGCGGATTCCGCTGATGAGGGCCGTTTCAGTTACATCGCGACTCTTGAGGTGATGCCGGAGATCGCCCTCAACAAGCTGGAAGGCGAGATTAAACGCCCGGTTGCGGAAGTCACCGATCAGGACGTGGACGACATGCTCCTCAAGTTGCGCAAGCAGCGGGCCACCTGGGGCAGTGTCGATCGCGCCGCCCAGGAAGGCGACCAGGTCAAAATCAGCTTCAAGGGTATCATCGACGGTGAAGCCTTCGAGGGCGGCAGCGCCGAGAATGTGGACCTGGTGCTGGGCTCCGGTCGCATGATTGAAGGATTCGAATCCGGTCTGGTCGGCATGCTGAAAACCGAGAAACGCAGCATCGATCTGAAATTCCCTGAGGATTACCGGGTGGAAGAACTGGCCGGCAAGCCGGTAACGTTCGAAGTGGAAGTCAGTGAAGTCTCCGAAGAGGTGTTACCGGAAGTCGATGACGCCTTCGCCAAAGAGTTCGGTGCCGAAGAGGGCGTTGAGAAGCTCAAAACCGATGTGCGGGAAAACATGCAGCGGGAACTTGAGCAACGCACTCTGGCGCGTATCAAGAATCAGGCGATGGATCTGATTGTCGAGCAGCACAAGATCGATATTCCCTCCGCGCTTGTGGAGGAGGAGATCGAGGCCTTGCGCAAACAGGCCCGTCAACAGCTGGGACAGGGCGCGGGTAGCTTCGAACTGCCCCGTGAAATGTTCGAAGAACAGGCGAAACGACGGGTCACGTTAGGGCTGGTGATTGGCGAAATCGTTAAACAGAACGACCTGCAGGTCGATAACGATCGGGTACGCAAGAAAATTGAAGAGTACGCCGCCAGTTACGAAAAGCCGGAAGAGGTGGTCAACTACTACTACAGCAACGAACAGCAGCTCGCGGCGGTGGGCAATGTGGTGCTGGAAGACCAGGTGGTCGACTGGGTGTTGAATCAGGTCAACGTCGTCGATGAGGCCAGCAATTTTGCCGCATTGACCGAACAAGGCTAACCCGAAGGAACCTTGCACAATGATTGATACAGTCTCAGGAATGCCGGACGCTAAGAATCTCGGATTGGTCCCGATCGTTATCGAACAGACCGCCCGGGGTGAGCGTTCCTTTGATATCTACTCCCGCCTGCTCAAGGAGCGGGTGATCTTCCTCGTCGGACCGGTCGAGGATCACATGGCCAACCTGGTGGTGGCGCAGTTGCTGTTCCTGGAGTCGGAGAACCCGGACAAGGACATCCATCTGTACATCAACTCTCCCGGTGGATCGGTAACCGCAGGGCTGTCAATTTATGACACCATGCAGTTCATCAAGCCGGACGTGAGCACCATGTGCATTGGTCAGGCGGCGAGCATGGGTGCGCTGCTGCTGACCGGTGGCGCAAAAGGCAAGCGCTATTGCCTGCCGAATTCCCGTATGATGATCCATCAGCCTCTGGGCGGATTCCAGGGTCAGGCCACGGATATCGAGATCCACGCAAAAGAGATCCTGCTGCTGCGCGAACGCCTCAACACCATCATGGCGGAGCACACCGGGCAGAGTCTGGATAAGATCTCCGTGGATACCGATCGTGACAATTTCATGGGGGGACAGGCCGCGGTGGAGTATGGTCTGATCGACACCGTACTCTCTTCCCGCGCCGGTAATGAGGTGAAATAACCAGCTGCGATAAGCGGTTGAGGCACAGCGGTCTTGGCCTGATACTCAGATCAGGTTTTTGTCAGTCTGTCCTTGCCATCCCGATGCAGTTGGATATGATTGAACTAAAGCAGGTTGAATTCGGCTTGAAGGAGTGTACATATGGGCAGTGACAAGAGCGGAAAAGGCGACGACGGTAAGCTGTTGTATTGCTCCTTTTGCGGCAAAAGCCAGCATGAGGTGCGCAAGCTCATTGCCGGCCCCTCCGTCTTCATCTGCGACGAATGCGTTGAACTCTGCAATGACATCATCCGGGAGGAAATGCAGGAGCCCGGTGAGGAGAGTATCAGCAAGCTGCCCAAGCCTCATGAGATAAAAAAGACGCTGGATCAGTATGTTATCGGACAGCAGCGGGCCAAGAAGGTACTCTCTGTCGCGGTCTACAATCACTACAAACGTCTGGATGCCATCGGTAAGGAAAACGAGGTCGAACTGGCCAAATCGAACATCTTGCTGATCGGTCCCACCGGTTCGGGTAAGACTCTTCTGGCCGAAACCCTGGCCAGAATGCTGAATGTGCCCTTCACCATCGCCGACGCCACGACCCTCACCGAGGCGGGCTACGTGGGCGAGGATGTGGAAAACATCATTCAGAAACTTCTGCAGAAGTGCGATTACGATGTGGAAAAGGCCCAGACCGGTATCGTCTACATCGATGAGATCGACAAGATCTCCCGTAAATCCGACAACCCTTCGATCACCCGCGATGTCTCGGGCGAAGGCGTTCAGCAGGCGCTTCTGAAGCTGATCGAGGGTACCGTGGCTTCGGTTCCGCCCCAGGGGGGACGCAAGCACCCGCAGCAGGAGTTCCTGCAGGTCAACACCTCGAATATCCTGTTCATCGTCGGTGGCGCCTTCGCCGGATTGGAGAAGGTCATCAAGGATCGTTCTGAAAAAGGTGGCATCGGCTTCTCAGCAGAGGTCAAGAGTAAGAATGATTCCCGTTCCGTGGGTGACATCATCGTCGATGTGGAGCCGGAAGACCTGATCAAATACGGACTGATACCGGAATTTGTCGGTCGCCTGCCGGTGGTTGCCACCTTGCAGGAACTGGATGAGGATTCCCTGGTACAGATCCTCACCGAGCCGAAAAACGCGCTCACCAAGCAGTATGCGCGGCTGTTCGAGATGGAAGGCTGTGAACTCGAGATCCGTGAGGATGCTTTGCGGGCGATCGCACGTAAGGCGATGGCGCGGAAGACCGGCGCCCGGGGGCTTCGCACCATATTGGAGCAGGTTCTGCTCGACACCATGTATGATCTGCCCTCCATGGAGGAGGTCGCCAAGGTGGTCGTGGATGAGGGGGTTATTGCCGGTGAGTCCGAACCCCTGCTAATTTACGAAAACAGCGATAAGCAGATTGCTGCATCTGATTGATTTATAGTTTGATTATTATTTTCTTGCGCGATTTTCAGCCCGTTTGACACTGCCGTTTCAAGCGGGCTGATTGCTTTTATCTGGTCGCGAGCAACCCGCCTATACGCTTTTCATTCCTCCGATCCGACCCCATTTTCAGTTGTTTTTTTCCGTTCTCCTGACTCAGGCATGATTATTGGATGACATTTCCGGTAGAGAAACCGCGAAGTGTGCACCGTTGACCTGTGAGCAGCACATGTCATGCTGGTGCCAAGCCAGCGGAAAATTGTCTGGCACGCTGGATGTGCCGGATTTGTGAGGTCCCGGGGCTGTGCTTTCTCTGAACCGCTGTAATCGATAGACTTGAAACATTGGGTGTCAGGCCATATATGTAGACTATCGATCAAATATGCGAGCGGATCACCACAGACAGGCTCCCGGGTTCGGTCCGTTTGCCACCTGACAGCAACGTCCCACCCAACAGTTTTTTCCAGCAGCGACGCGGTCTAACCTGCGATTGTAGTTTTACCCGGCAGGTACACTGCCTTAAGAGGATATATACATGGGTCAAGAACACACAGAAACCGGTTCGATCAGAGATCAGAGTAATGTGGTTCCGGTCTTGCCATTGCGTGATGTGGTGGTTTATCCACACATGGTGATTCCCCTGTTCGTAGGTCGCGACAAGTCCATCCAGGCTTTGGATGCGGCCATGCAGAGCAACAAGCAGATCCTCCTGGCGGCTCAGAAGAGTGCGGATGTGGATGATCCGGATGTGGGGGACATGTACGCCATCGGTACCCTGGCGAATATCCTGCAACTGCTGAAACTCCCCGATGGCACCGTCAAGGTGCTGGTTGAAGGCGGTGAGCGGGCGCGCATCATCGAGTTCGTGGACAGTGAAGAGTATTTCACGGCGCGTCTGGAAAGCCTCACCGACAATCTCGATCTGGCCGGTCGCGAAACCGAGGTGCTGATGCGCTCCGCGACAAACCTGTTCGATCAATACGTCAAGCTGAACAAAAAGGTGCCGCCGGAGGTGCTCACCTCGCTCTCCAGCATCGATGATCCCAGCCGTCTGGCGGACACCATCGCCGCGCATATGTCGCTCAAACTGGAAGAGAAGCAGCACGTTCTGGAGATGCCGAATGTGCGGGAGCGTCTCGAACATCTGATGGGCTTGATGGAAGGTGAAAACGATATCCTGCAGATGGAGAAGCGGATCCGTGGTCGGGTCAAGCGCCAGATGGAAAAGAATCAGCGCGAGTACTATCTCAACGAGCAGATGAAGGCGATCCAGAAAGAACTGGGTGAGATGGATGACGCGCCGAACGAGATCGAGGATCTGACCAAGAAGATCGAGACCGCGGGCATGACCAAAGAGGCCAAGGACAAGGCCAACAATGAACTGAACAAGCTCAAGCTGATGTCCCCGATGTCGGCGGAAGCCACGGTGGTGCGCAATTACATTGATACCCTGGTCGGCCTGCCCTGGAAAAAGCGCACCAAGATCCGCAATGATATCGGCGGCGCCAACCAGGTGCTGGACGAGGATCACTACGGACTGGAAAAGGTCAAGGAACGCATCCTGGAATATCTCGCGGTTCAGCAGCGGGTGCGCAAACTCAAAGGCCCGATTCTTTGCCTGGTGGGTCCTCCCGGTGTAGGTAAAACCTCTCTGGGTCAGTCCATTGCGCGCGCTACCAATCGCAAATTCACCCGCATGGCCCTTGGTGGTGTGCGTGATGAGGCGGAAATCCGTGGTCATCGCAGGACCTACATCGGGGCGCTGCCGGGTAAGATCATCAACAACCTGAGCAAGGTGAAAACCCGCAATCCGCTGTTTCTGCTCGATGAAATCGACAAGATGGCGATGGATTTCCGGGGCGACCCTGCTTCGGCGCTGCTGGAGGTTTTGGATCCCGAACAGAACCATACCTTCAATGACCACTACCTCGAGGTCGACTTCGATCTCTCCGAGGTGATGTTCGTCGCCACCGCGAATACCCTGAACATCCCTCCGGCATTGCTGGACCGGATGGAAGTGATCCGTCTCTCGGGTTACACCGAAGATGAGAAGGTGAACATCGCGCAGCGCTACCTGGTGCCAAAGCAGATGGAGAACAACGGTCTGAAGCCTGAGGAGCTGATTATTCGCGAGGAGGCGATACGCGACATCGTGCGCTACTACACCCGTGAGGCGGGCGTGCGTAATCTGGAACGTGAAATCGCCAAGATCTGCCGCAAGGTGGTGAAAGAGATCCTGCTGAAGAAGACCACCAACAAGGTCACCCTCAACGCCAAGCGGCTGGAGGATTATCTGGGTGTGCGGCGCTTCCGCTACGGTCGTGCCGATGAACATAATCAGGTGGGTCAGGTCACAGGTCTGGCCTGGACCGAAGTGGGTGGCGAACTGCTGCGTATCGAAGCGGCGCTGATGCCCGGCAAGGGTCGCTTGAGCCATACCGGACAACTCGGTGAGGTGATGCAGGAGTCGATCCAGGCAGCCATGACCGTAGTCAGAAGCCGTGCCGATTCACTCGCCCTGGAAGAGGATTTCTATCAGAAGTTCGATGTGCACATCCATGTGCCGGAAGGTGCGACGCCAAAAGACGGCCCAAGCGCGGGTGTGGGTATGTGCACCTGCCTGGTGTCTGCGCTCACCAAGATTCCGGTGCGGGCGGATGTGGCGATGACCGGTGAGATTACCCTGCGTGGCGAGGTGCTGCCGATCGGCGGTTTGAAGGAGAAGTTGCTGGCTGCGCACCGAGGTGGTATCGCGACCGTGATCATCCCGCAGGAGAATGAAAGGGATCTGGTGGATATTCCCAAGAACATCAAACAGAATCTCGATATTCGACCGGTTCGCTGGATCGATGAAGTGCTGCAGATCGCGCTGACAGAGATGCCGCAACCCAAGGAGGGTGCCAAGGCGGCCTCTACGGCACCGCGAAAAACCACCAAGAAGCGATCCTCTGACGATAAGAAGTCAGGAGTTCATTGACAGACCCGGTAACCGGAACGGTTGCGGAGTGGACTTGGCTGGGGTAGATCGATAAAACCCCGCTGATTGATTGTCCGTTCAGGCCGTTCCGGTACCATTATTACAGGTTTGCCGAGTACACCCGCACACAGGATAAGTCCGTTGAAAACGTGCGGTTTGGCGATCTGAGTGTGCCCTTTTCAAGGGCGTTTTTATGCAGAGTGAAATCGTAACAGTCTGCGAAGGGCTCACACATCGGGAGTCGTTTGTGAGTTTGTGTGGTCATATATGATCGTGTCGATCACGACCACACAGGATGGCGTCCCGGTCATCGAGAGTCACTCTCAGTAACTGATCTAAGCCTGGGTATTCTCAGCAACCTATTGTAATAGTTGGGCTGTACGGATCGCCTATCGCGGCGAGTTGCCTTCATGGGTGCGCGTGATTTCGGCCCGCCTTGTCAGTAAATCGAAACGCTTTTCAATCAACATCCGGCAGCGTTCAATTGACCGAAGTCAATGTATCAATCCGCTAGCGGGTCATGCTCGGCAAATGCTCGATTTTGCTGGGCTTGAGCACGGTACGTTGCTTGACAGGGTGTATGGCAGCCGGTATAAATTCTGGCGTTTCGGGCTCCGAGTGGGCCATAACACACAAGATTTTTTTGGGGCGGTTATGATCCGCCCGAACCACAACAGGGGAAATTGATTAATGAATAAGGCCGAACTGATTGAGGCAATGGCGGAATCCGCGGACATTTCCAAAGCCGCCGCCGCGCGGGCACTGGATGGAATGGTGAATGCTGTCACTGAAGCGATGAAAGCGGGTGACACCCTCTCCCTGGTAGGATTTGGCACTTTTTCCGTGAAAGAACGTGCCGCCCGTGAAGGCCGCAATCCTCAGACCGGCGAAACCATCAAAATCAAGGCATCCAAAATCCCGTCATTTAAAGCTGGTAAAGCTTTGAAGGATGCAATAAACTAGCGCGCCTTCCGGGGTGCTTAGCTCAGCTGGGAGAGCATCGCCCTTACAAGGCGAGGGTCGCAGGTTCGATCCCTGCAGCACCCACCAAATGGAGCGGTAGTTCAGTTGGTCAGAATACCGGCCTGTCACGCCGGGGGTCGCGGGTTCGAGCCCCGTCCGCTCCGCCAATTGCACAAACACGGGGTATCTCACAGATACCCCGTTTTTGTTTGTAGAGCCGTCAGCTAAACAGGAACGAATCTGCTCATGCTTCAGGTTATCAGAGACAAAGCTCAGGGCTGGATCGCTTGGGCGATCGTCATTCTTATCACCATTCCTTTTGCACTCTGGGGCATTCAGTCCTATCTGGGTATCGGCTCCGAACCCCTGGCAGCCAGTGTCAACGGTGTCGAGATCACCGAGCGGAATCTGGACAGTCAATTTCAACGTTTTCGTCAGCAGTTGCGTGATCAGCTGGGTGCCGCCTACCGCCCTGAATTGTTCGACGATGCACGTCTGCGCAAGCAGGTCTTGAACCGCATGATTGACGAGGAGGTGCTGCGACAGGCTTCTGAGAAGATGGGGTTACGCGCCGGCAAGCCACTGGTGCAGGCGGCGATTCTGGGCATGCCTGCGTTCCAGAAGGATGGACGTTTCGATCAGGAAACCTATGAACGGGCGGTTCGTTTGCAGGGATTCAGCGCGGCCGGCTTCGAGGAGCGGATCCGCAATGTGCTGGTGTCCGAGCAGCTGTCCCAGGCCGTCGGTGCCGGGACCTTTGTGACCCGGCATGAGCTGGAGCAGAATGCACGCCTGCAGAACCAGACCCGCGAAGTCTCCTATTTCGTGATACCGGCGGCTGACTTCAAGGTCGACGGCAGTATGAGTGATGAGGAGATTCAGAGCTACTACACCGATCACCAGGAAGACTACCGCGCACCGGAAAAGGTGAAGCTCGAATACATACTGTTGGATGCCACGTCAGCGGGCGCCACGGTGGAAGTCAGCGATGATCTGTTGCGCGGGTTCTACGATACCCACCTGGAACAATTCGGTGTTCCGGAGGAGCGTCGTGCCAGTCATATTCTCCTTACCTTGAGCCGTGACGCGGACGAGGCTGATGAGAAAGCCGTACTGGAGAAACTCCAGGCCATCAAGGGACGACTGGATCAGGGCGAATCCTTCGCGGATCTGGCCAAGGAGTTTTCCCAGGATCCTGGTTCTGCCGCTGAAGGTGGCGATCTGGGTTTCTTCGGCAAAGGCATCATGGATCCCGCTTTTGAGGGATCGGTTTTCAGTCTCCAGGAAGGGCAGGTGAGCGAACCGGTGCGCAGCAGCTTCGGCTATCATCTGATCAAACTCACCGGGATCAAACCGGGCACTGTGAAGTCCTTCGAAGAGGCGAGGGACGATGCGGAGAAGGGATATCGGAAATCCGAAGGCGAGCGACGCTATTTCGAACTGGCAGAAGAGCTGGCGAACCTGAGCTACGAGCAGCCCAATTCCCTGGATACGGCTGCCGAGACCCTGGGCTTGACCATTCAGCAGAGTGACTGGCTGACCCGTGATGAACCGGCGAGCGGTGACCTGACCAATCCCAAAGTACTGAACGCGGCATTCAGTGAGGATGTGCTCAAGGAACAGCACAACAGTGATCTGATTGAGCTGGATGGCACCCGATCCATCGTGGTCCGGGTGACCGATCACCGGGAGTCGACGATACAACCTCTGGACGAGGTGCGTGACCTGGTTATTGAGACCCTGCGGAGTCAAAAGGCGCAGCAGCAGGCGGAAGCCGAGGCGCAGAAACGCCTGGAAGAGATCAAATCGGGTGCTCCGCTGATGCAGGTGGCCGGGAATTACCCGGTAACGGGCCCGGCGACGGTAACCCGTAACGATCGCAGCCTGTCTCCGGTGTTAAGCAGCGCCGTGTTCCGCGCAGTCAAGCCGGCGGAGGACGCATCCACTCCCGGCATGGTCAGTCTGCCTCAAGGTGACCAGGCAGTCTTCAGTCTGACCAAGGTGACCGAGGGAAGTCTGGAATCGAATCAGGATCAGAATCTGGAAAACAATGTCCGGCGCATGATGACACGCAGTTATTACGATCGGGTGGTTGCGGATCTGAAATCCCGGGCGGATATTGAAATCCTGCTCAAGCAGGGCAAGGAATAATTTCCTTATTCAAGTTTTGAGTTATAAGTTTTGAGTTTTTAGTTGATGTGTTCGCTGCGCTCAAAGTGTTTAAAAAATTGAGAGCGTAGCGAACGCGATCACTCAAAACTAATCACTCATAACTAAAAACTTCAAAGATCAGGCCATACCCAAAATGTGGTAACCCGAGTCGACATAGATAATGTCGCCGGTGATGCCTGAAGCCAGATCGGAACAGAGGAAGGCCGTGGTGTTGCCGACCTCTTCGATGGTGACGTTGCGTCGCAGCGGGTTCTTCTTCTCCGCATCATCGAGCATGCCCTTGAAGTCCTTGATACCGGAAGCGGCCAGGGTGCGAATCGGGCCGGCGGATACCCCGTTGACCCGAATGCCCTCAGGGCCCAGCGCTTCAGCCATGTAGCGGACATTCGCCTCGAGGCTGGCTTTCGCCACACCCATGACGTTGTAGTTGGGTACGGTGCGGACCGCGCCAAGATAGGACATGGTGACCAACGAGGCGTTACGCTCCTGCATCAGGGATCTGCCCGCCTTTGCGAGTGCCGCGAAACTGTAGGAGCTGATGTCGTGGGCCAGGGCAAAGCCTTCCCGGGTAAGGTTGTCCAGGTATTTGCCTTCCAGGTGGTCGCGGGGCGCGAAACCCACCGCGTGTACGATGCCGTCCAGGTATCCCCACTCTTTTTCCAGCAGTTCGAACAATTGAGCGATCTGTTCATCGCTGGTGACATCCAGGGGGGCGATCAGGCTGGCGGAAAATTTCTCCGCGGCGTCTTCAACACGGCTCTTCAGTTTTTCGGTCTGATAGGTGAGGGCCAGTTCCGCTCCTTCCCGGTGCATGGCCTGGGCAACACCCCAGGCGATGGAGCGGTTGCTGGCAATACCGACGATGAGAATGCGTTTGTTTTGTAGAAAGCCCATGTAGGATACCTGTCGTTGGGATGCGTGTGTTGTCACGAACTGATTTTTATCGATGAACTGCGTAAGTTACCGGAATTTTACGGAACCGGAAAGCGTGGGTTGACGTCCGACTCTGAAGGGTCTTGCGCAGCGGGGGATTACTTTCACCGTTCGGAAATGCAGTTTAGACTTGCACCCTTCATGGTGTGTTTCCCATACCGCTCACAGTTCCACTGCGAGTCCGGTGACAGAAAAGGGGAGATGCACCTGCCAGGCTGTTGAATTCACTCATACGAGTCGGAGCCAAGGTGAAATTCCCTGAAAAGCGCGTTTACTGAAATAAATGAGCATTTTGAGGCGGATTTCAACGCAGGATCGTACCGTCTGAGTAGAATATCAGCTGCCTGCCAAACCCCAGGCTGCCGGAATCCAGGAGTAGAATCATGCAGCGTCGTCTCAACGGTCGGGATATCCTCTATTTCGGCGGACTGATTTTGATACTCGTGACGATTGTTCTCGCCATGTACATGGTGGATCGTCAATGGCAGAAAATGGCCCAGCTCGAGCAGTTGATGCGCGAACAATCCCAGGATATCCGCGAGATACGTGGGCAGCTTCGCGAGATGAATGTACGCATCGATCAGGGGGTAAGGTTGTCCGATACCCCGGGGTCAGCCGTTGACACGGGAATTCCCCAGGCGTTTCAACGAGCCTTCGCGGTCTCCCAGCGGGATGACTACGCATCGGGTGACTGGCTGGTGCAGGCATTCGGCAATAACCTGAAATCCCTGACGCCCTTCATTTCAGAAGATGCCTATGCCTCGAGCGTGCAGGAGTATGTGCTGGAGAGCCTGTTGATCCGTAATCCCGATAGCCTGGAGTGGGAAGGACTGCTGGCCCGGGACTGGGAAGTCAGCGAGGATGGGCTGACCTTTGTCTTCAAGCTTCGGGATGGCCTGCAATTCTCCGATGGCCAGCCTCTGACCGCCGATGATGTGGCGTTCACCTTTCAGTTCATAATGACCCCGGAAATCCAGGCGCCCCGGGAACGCGCCTACTATTCCAAGATCGAGTCGGTGGAGGCGCTGGATCCTCTCACGGTCCGCTTTCAGTTTGCCGAACCCTATTTCAATGCCCTGTCCCTCGCCGGCGGTATGGCAGTGATGCCCAGGCATTTCTATGAGCCATACCTCAAGGAACCCAACACCTACAATCAGTCGAAGGGTCTGTTGCTCGGTTCGGGACCCTATCGGCTGGAGGATCCCAAGAACTGGTCACCGGACCAGGGTGGGGTGGAACTGCATCGTAATCCCCGCTACTGGGGTCCGATCCAACCGGCCTATGAACGTCTGATCTGGCGGATCATCGAAAACGACAGCGCGCGCCTCACCACCTTTCGCAACGGTGATATTGATACCTACAGCTCGCGTCCCCGGGAGTATCAACAGTTGGCTGAGGATCCGGATCTGGGTAAGAAGGCTCAGCACTGGGAGTACATGAGTCCGGTAGCGGGTTACAACTATATTGGCTGGAACCAGCGTAAGGTCGACGCCCCGACCCGTTTCGCTGATGTACGGGTGCGCCAGGCGATGACCCTGCTGATCGACCGTGCACGGATCGTCGACGAAATCTTTCTGGGCTATGCACAGGTCGCTGTGAGCCCGTTCAACTACACCAGCAAGCAGCACAATCCCGGTCTTGAACCCAGGCCCTATGAACCGGACCGCGCCATGGCCCTGCTCGAAGAGGCGGGTTATGCGGACCGCAATGGCGATGGCATTCTCGAGGATCAGGAGGGGCGCTCATTCGAATTCGAACTGGTCTACTTTCAGGGCAACGAGGACACCAGCCGCATGGTGCTGTTCATCAAGGACCTGTTGGCCCGGGCGGGGATTCTGTTGCAGCCCAAGCCCACCGAATGGTCGGTGATGCTCGACCTGATCAAGAAACGGGATTTCGATGCCATCACCCTGGGCTGGACCAGCGGTCTGGAGACCGACCTCTATCAGATGTTTCACAGCAGCCAGATCGAGGATGGCGGTAACAACTTCACCGATTACCGCAATCCTGAGCTGGACCGCCTGATCGACGAAGCGCGGGCCACGGTGGACGAGGACGAGCGCATGCCCCTGTGGCAGGCGGCGGAACGGCTGCTCTATGAGGATCAACCGTATACCTTCCTGATGCGCCGCAAGAGCCTGGTGTTCATCGATCGGCGCATCCGCAACCTGGTATCGACCAAGGTGGGTCTGAACCTGGGGACTCTGCCGATCGAGACCTATGTGCCCAAAGCGGAACAGCGTTACGACCAGTAACCCATGCTGACCTACCTGATTCGACGCCTGTTGCTGATGCTGCCCACTCTGCTGGGCATCACCCTGGTGGTGTTCGTGGTGATGGCCTCTTCACCAGGGGGCATCAGTGCCCAGAGCCTGGTGGAGGGCCAGAATCTGGATCCGGAGGCGAAGAAGGAGATCGAGGCCTATTACAATCGGCTCTACGGTCTGGATGATCCCGCCTATATGCAGTACCTGCGCTGGCTCAACAATGTTTCTCCTATCGGTTTCACGTTTGACGAAGAGAACCGCCTGAGTGGTTTTTCCTTCAGCAAGGGGTCCGACTTCGGGCGCAGTTTTCGCTATGGCCGTCCGGTTACCGACCTGCTGGCGGAACGGGTGCCGATCACGGTACTGCTGAATGTGCTGAGTATTCCGGTGGTCTATATGCTGGCCTTGCTGATCGGGGTGCGCGCCGCGGTGGAGCGGGGTCGCTCTTTCGATGTCAGCAGCGGCATTGTTATGCTCGGACTCTGGTCGGTGCCGACCAT
Source organism: Candidatus Thiodiazotropha sp. (assembly GCA_040506775.1). Taxonomy (GTDB): domain Bacteria; phylum Pseudomonadota; class Gammaproteobacteria; order Chromatiales; family Chromatiaceae; genus Thiodiazotropha. The sequence goes on along the minus strand of JBEVWC010000003.1, from coordinate 174,060 downwards.
GCTGGCAGGGGTGCTGATGATCGGCTTTTTCGCCAACCAGCAGTATTGGCACTGGTTTCCCACCGCGGGTTTGAGTGACCGGCAGATGCTCGACGAGGTGTTTATGCCCCACTGGTCAAGCCTCTGGGACCTGGGGTTGCTGTTCCTCTGTGTGGTTTTGTCCCTGGGCCTGTTCGGCGCGATCGGCCGACTCGGACGAACCTGGGTGCGGGTGGGCTTTCTGGCGTTGTGCTGGGGAGGCCTGGGGATGATGATGGTCCAGGCGTTGCCGGAATCCGGTCGTTCGACCCTGCTGTGGGTGTTGATGCCGATGACCTTTGCACTGCTTGCGGGCTGGCTGGCGAGCACGGACTATCGATTGCTGCGGCAGCTCGGTTTTGGGTGTACCGCAATCCTGGTCGGGGTGCTGATCGCCCTGCCGCTGATGTCCGGGGAGTGGCTGCGGGGGTTTCTGGTCGACCGTCTCTGGCACCTGCTGCTGCCGGTGCTGTGTCTCTCCTACGGCGGCTTTGCGGGACTCGCCAAACTGACCCGCACCTCGGTCCTGGAGAACCTGCTCTCCGACTACGCACGCACCGCCCGGGCCAAGGGGTTGGCCGAATCCGCCGTGCTCTGGCGTCATGTGTTCCGCAACAGCCTGCTGCCGCTGATCACCGTGGCCGCGAGCCTGTTGCCCAGCCTGCTGGCCGGCTCGGTGATCGTCGAGAGCATCTTCAGTATCGAAGGCATGGGCAAGCTGGCGGTGGAGGCGGTGCAGACCCGGGACCGGGAACTGGTACTCTCCATCACCCTGATCGGTGGCCTGCTGACCCTGTTGGGATATCTGCTGGCCGATCTGCTGTATGCCCTGGCGGATCCGAGGATCAGCTATGAGTGAGCGGGTGAATCCGGGACAGAGTTACTGGCGGCGCATCCTGGGCCAGACCTTCCTGCGCTGGGGGGCACGCCTGGGCCTTGCCTGGGTGGCGGTGCTGGCGCTGGTGGGGGTTTTCGCGCCTTTTCTTGCGAGCAGCTTTCCCTTGTTGCTGAGTCAAAACGGTGAGGTGTCCAGCCCGGTAGTGGAATACCTGCAACCCGTGGATGCCCTGTTTCTGATCGGTTTTTTCAGCTTGCTGCTGTTGCTGCCCTGGCGCTTAAGCCTGGGCCGCAAGCTGTTGCTGTTTCTGCTGCTCCTGGGAGGTGGCGCCCTGGTCGCCTACAGCACCCTGTCACCGCCGAAGCTGGTGATCTACGAACAGTACCGGGTAGCGCAGTCACAGGGAGCCTATGACTGGGTGATTCATGCGCCGGTACCTTACTCACCGAAAGACTATCAGCGGGACCGGGGGGACACCGGCCTTGAGGCTCCCCTGTCACAGGCTCAGCGCACCCACTGGTTCGGCACGGAGCAAAACGGCGCCGACGTGCTCAGCCGTATGATCCATGCCTCGCGGATCGCTCTGGGGATCGGTTTCGTCGCCACCGGCATCGCCATGGTGATCGGGGTGATCATCGGTGGGCTGATGGGCTATTTTTCCGGGGTGGTGGATATCCTCGGGATGCGTCTGGTGGAGATCTTCGAGGCGGTTCCAACCCTGTTTCTGTTGCTCACCTTCGTGGCCTTTTTCGGCCGCAGCCTGTACATCATGATGGTGATCATAGGGATTACCAGCTGGCCGGGATTCGCGCGCTATGTGCGGGCCGAGTTCCTGCGTTTGCGCAAGCAGGATTTCGTCCAGGCCGCAGAGGCGGCAGGCTTGCCCCTGAGCTCCATCCTGTTCCGGCATATGCTGCCGAACGGCATGGGGCCGGTGCTGGTGGCGGCCAGTTTCGGTGTTGCCTCGGCGATTCTCGCCGAAGCGACCCTCAGCTTCCTTGGACTGGGACTGGTGGACGACCCCTCCTGGGGTGAGATGCTCAACCAGGCGGTGCAGTCCTCCCGCTTCAACTGGTGGATGGCTGCGTTTCCCGGTGGCGCGATCTTTTTCACGGTATTTGCCTATAACCTGATCGGTGAGTCCCTGCGTGATGCCATCGATCCCTACCTGAGTAAATCGAACTGATGTTACTGGCGGTAAAACAGTTGCAGACCTGGTTTCGCCACCGTGATCAGCCGATCCGCGCGGTGGACGGAGTCAGCTTTGAGATTCAACGGGGTGAAACCTTCTGTCTGGTCGGCGAATCGGGCAGCGGCAAGTCGATCACCGCCCTGTCGATCATGCGCCTGCTGCCGTCCTACTCGGTGGAGAGGTTTTCGGGGGAGATCCGCTTTCAGACAGCCGATGAATCACCCCGGGATCTGCTGACACTCAGGGAATCGGAGATGCGCCAGGTACGGGGCGGGCGCATCGCAATGATCTTTCAGGAACCGATGAGTTCCCTCAACCCGGTCTTCACCATCGGCGAGCAGATCCTGGAGGCGGTTCGACTGCATTTTCCGCAACTCTCCGAAGCGGATGCCTGGGAGCGGGTCATGCAGGCACTGCGGGACGTTCAGCTGCCCGACCCCGAGACCCGGGTTCACAGCTACCCGCACCAGCTCTCGGGGGGGCAGCGACAACGGGTGATGATCGCCATGGCCATGGCCTGTGAACCCGACCTGCTGATCGCCGACGAACCGACCACCGCACTGGATGTGACGGTTCAGCGGGAGATCCTGCGCCTGATGCTGGCACTGCAGCAACGCACCGGGATGGCGATTCTGTTCATCACCCATGACTTCGGCGTGGTCTCGGAGATCGCCGATCGGGTGGGGGTGATGCAGCGGGGTAAACTGGTCGAGAGCGGACCGACAGAGCAGATAATTCAGCGACCCGAACACCCCTATACCCGCCAGCTGATCGCGGCCCTGCCGGAAAACCTCGCCCGGCGTGAACCTCACGTGGCCCATGAGGAACCGTCTCAGCCTCTGATCCGGTTGTCACAATTGAAGATTCACTTTCCGGTGCGCAAGGGGCTGTTCCGCCGGGTGGTGGATCAGGTGCGTGCGGTGGACGGGGTCGACCTGGAGATCCCCCGGGGGGAGATCCTGGCCCTGGTCGGAGAGTCCGGCAGTGGCAAGACCACCCTTGGCCGGGGCATTCTCAGGCTGACAGAGCCCACCGCCGGGGAGGTGGCGTTCGACAATACCGATATCACGCGCCTGAAACGTACGGAACTGAGGCGTTTCCGACGCAACATGCAGATCATCTTCCAGGACCCCATCTCTTCCCTGAATCCACGCCTGAGCATCGCCGCGATCCTCACGGAACCGATGAAGGTGCACGGTATCGGAGCGGACCGGGAGGAGCGCCTGGAGATTGCCCGGGATCTGCTGAAACAGGTGCAGATGGAGGAGGAGAGCCTGTGGCGCTATCCGCATGAGTTTTCCGGTGGTCAGAGACAGCGTATCGGGATCGCCCGGGCATTGACCCTGGATCCCTCTTTCATCGTCTGCGACGAGATCACCAGCGCGCTGGATGTCTCAGTCCAGGCTGAGATTCTCAAGATGCTGCTGGAGTTGCGCCGCCAGCGCGGGCTCACCCTGCTGTTCATCACCCACAACATCGGGGTGGTGGAATACGTCAGCGATCGCACCGCGGTCATGTACCAGGGGCAGATCGTGGAACAGGGGCTCACAGAGGATATCGTCAATCGTCCGCAACACGCCTATACCCAGAAACTCATTGCCGCGGTTCCACGGGTGAATTTTCAAGCCCAGGGTTAACCAACACGCACCGGGAGTTACGCCATAGGCAGCGGAACAGGCGTTGCAATCAGGCGCACATCGATCAACGAGGCGTGCCTGCTGCCGGGCATGTTTCCGGATCTCATGAGGTTTCCCTCCGCACTGGAAGCACATTTCGATAGTCAGTCAGGTTTGGTCCTCCAGGTCTTTTTTGGGTATCCTGCGGCGACTATGAGACTGACCATCCAGACCAAAATCTTCCTCAGCCATTTCGCGGCCATCATCCTGGTCTCCGGAAGTGTCGGCAGCTACTTCTACCACAGTGCAGTGGACAGTCTGATGGAGGCCCTGCGGTCACGCCTGAAAAACAGCGCGGCCCTGATCAGCCAGGGATTCTCGGGCAGCGATCTGGATGCCATTCGCACAGCTGCGGACATGAAAACGCCGAGTTACCAGCAGAACGTAACCCTGCTGCGGGAATACGTGAAGGCCAATCCGGATATTGCATTCATCTACGTGATGCGCAAGGTGGACGACCGGGCGGTGTTCGTGCTCGATTCCGACATCCAGGAGCCGGCTTCACCGGGTGAGCCCTACACGCCGAATCTGCCCAAGCTGATGGAGGGTTTTCTGCGTCCTTCCGTTGATCGCAACATCACAAGTGACCGCTGGGGATATTTCCTCTCCGGGTATTCCCCACTGCAACAGGGAAAGGATGATTACCTGGTCGGAATTGATATGCGCGCAGACGAGGTGCAGAAGAAATTTGAGCAGATTCGACTGGCCGGGATGCTGTCCCTGGCCCTGTCGGTGATTCTGGCAATGATCTTCAGCCGCCTGCTGTCGCAAAACATGACCCGCCGCATTACAGAGCTGGCCACCCGTTTTGCCTTGCTGGCTCCGGCCCGAAGCCTGGACAGCGAGGCGGCAAGGGGCGATGAGCTGGATCAATTGGCAACCGCATTCAGTCAGATGTCACAGCGTCTGGAGATCGAGAAACAGCAGGTCGATCTGAGTCAAAGCGCCCTGCGCAAGGCCCATGATGAGTTGGAGCAGCGGGTCGAGGCGCGCACCACGGAACTGGTCCAGGCCAATGAAAAACTGTTGCAGGAGATCGTCGAGCGCAAGCATGTGGAGCGGATGCTCGAGGAAACCTCGCGAATCGATTACCTGACCGGGGTGCTTAACCGTCGTGCCATGAGCAAGCGCCTGGAACAGATGATCTCCCAGACCGAGCGCTGGGGCCATGGATTCTGCATGATCCTCACTGACATTGACCACTTCAAACAGGTGAATGACAACTATGGCCACGATGTAGGCGACAAGGTACTCAAGCATACCGTGGATCAATTACGCAGGCATATTCGTGAAGCGGATGAACTGGCTCGCTGGGGAGGTGAGGAATTCCTGATTCTTTCTCCTGAGACCCAGTTGAAAGAAGCCGCCGCCCTCGCCGAACGGCTGTGCCGGGATCTGGCCGAGAACGAAATCGTGGTTGAGGGTAAACATCTGCATGTCACGGCCAGTTTCGGTGTCACCCTGTATCGTGCCGGAGAACCCCTGGATACCTGTCTCAAGCGCGCCGACGATGCCCTCTATGCGGCCAAGGATCAGGGCCGAAACCAGGTGGTGGTCGCGGAATCCTAGTCAGCCTGGTGACTGAATCCGTGCCATTCAGGGAGCCTCGGGGGATCACCGCTCAAGCCTTCCTCAGGTGAAGTCTCGAACCGGTTGTCAGGCACTTCCCTGTACACCGACACTGAGCGCTTGCCTCCTCAGCGATCAAGATTCCGCTTTATCCGTTGTTCCTGCCTGCGGATTTGACGTTTCAGTTTGGGAAAGGGTTTCAGTAACCGCATGATCCAGCGCCGGCCTCTGGGTGAGTGTCGCATGATCACCGGTGTCCCGATCAGCATCAGCGGTACTCCGATGGGCACCGGCAGCCAAAAGGTGACCAGGCCGGCCAGGATACTGAGTGCGCCGAGCATCAGGTAGAGCCATTTCAGGAGCATGCGACGAGGTATGGAGCGAAGTTGCAGAACAGTTGCGATTTTAACCGGCGCAGGATGACCGGTTGATGACATTCCTCGCCGTGCAAGGGCATCCAACACCCGCCCGGGTTGCGCTGCAATCTGAAGGCGATATAGTCAACAGCTGTTTTACACGGATTGGGGTAACCACCTTGACGATTGACTGGCAGTCCACTCATGCCGCGGTATGGCGGCCCCGTAAGGGATACCTGCGCGGTATCTCACATGTCGATCCGATCACCCTGGAGCAACTGGTCGGTATCGATGAACAGAAGCAACAGCTGGTGCGGAATACCGAGCGCTTTCTGAACGGATCCGGTGCCAACAATGCCCTCCTGTGGGGCTCACGCGGCACCGGCAAGTCATCCCTGATCAAGGGCATACTCAATGCCTACAAGCACCGGGGACTGCGGCTGATTCAGATCGATCGCAACGACCTGGTGGAACTGCCGGAGATCGTCGATGAGATCCGCATCCTCAACCAGTCATTCATCGTGTTTTGTGACGATATGACCTTTGAGCAGGGAGACGCCTCGTACCGGGCCCTGAAAAGTGTGCTGGACGGTTCCATCGAGGCGCCCGCATCCAATGTGCTGATCTACGCCACCTCCAACCGACGTCATCTGCTGCCGGAATCCATGGCGGAAAACCAGGAAGCGGTGCTGGTCGGCCGTGATCTGCACCTGGGTGACACCATCGAAGAGAAACTGGCCCTGTCCGATCGCTTCGGACTCTGGCTCTCCTTCTACCCGGTCAACTGGGAGGAGTATCTCAGACTGATCGATCACTATTTTGCGGACTATGCCGGTGACCGGGAAACCCTGCATGTCTTGGCGAAGCAGTTCGCCATGGCGCGCGGCGGGACCAAGAGCGGTCGTGCCGCGCTGCAATTTTACAAGTCCTATGCTGAACAGGGTGAGAATCCCTGACAGACCCTGGGACAGACCGGTGAAAGCGGTCATCATGAATTACTGATACGAAAAGGAGCATTGCGCATGCGTTGTCATGAAGTGGATTACGAAATCCTTGGTGCTGAGATGCAGCTGGTCGAGGTGGAACTCGATCCGGGTGAGACCGTGGTCGCGGAAGCCGGCGCAATGACCTACATGGAAGAGGGGATCGTATTCGAGACCAAGATGGGGGATGGCTCCGATCCGGATCAGGGGATGATGGGCAAGCTGTTTTCCGCGGGCAAACGCATGTTTACCGGTGAGTCGATCTTCACCACCCATTTCACCAATCAGGGTTCCGGAAAACAGCGAGTCTCGTTTTCGGCCCCCTATCCGGGCAATATCGTGCCCCTCAACATGGCCTTGCTGGGTAACAAGATCACCTGTCAGAAAGATGCCTTCCTGTGCGCAGCGCTTGGCACCAAGGTGGATATCGCCTTCAATCGAAGACTCGGCACAGGTCTGTTCGGCGGGGAGGGGTTTATCCTGCAGACCCTGGAGGGCGATGGCATGGCGTTCATCCAGGCGGGGGGCACGATTGTGGAGAAGAAACTCACGGGTCAGACCCTGAGAGTCGATACCGGCTGCCTGGTCGGGTTTACAGATGGCATCGATTACGACATCCAGCGGGCGGGCAATCTGAAGTCGATGGTATTCGGCGGTGAGGGGCTTTTTCTCGCCACCCTGAAAGGGCATGGCACCGTCTGGTTGCAAAGCCTGCCGTTCAGTCGTATGGCGGACCGGATCATCGCCAATGCCCCGTCTTCCGGTGGCAGTGACAAAGGCGAAGGCTCCGTACTGGGAGGTCTGGGTCGCATGTTCGATGGGGATTAGCAGGCCGTAAATTGGAATTCTTCTCCAATACCTTGGGTTGCCTTGCCAATCCATCTCACCACGAAGGACACGAAGCGCACGAAGGGTCGATTCGAGTGTCTATCACATGCCACCCTTCGTGTCCTTCGTGGTAAATAATTCAGCACCTCAATAACCGGCACCCGTTAGCGTGTTCGATGCCGAAGGCGCGTAGTTGATTGATTTGTAGGGCATTGGGTTCAGGTGCATAGAATTTTGTTATTCCATTTTTTTCATCGAGGACTATTGCTCTATTGCAATTCTGGCACTCCAGTATGCGGGTGCGTGTCACGATCATTTCAGAGATAAGGTCTTCGGCGGATTTGTCATGCCTTTCTACATCGAGGTAATTCTCTTCAACGATCAGAGATATTCCTGTTCCACAAAACATGTTTGTGTGAACAAGTTGATCGCATTTACATCGTATCCATGAACTCATTGAAATATCCTTGATGCTAACAGTCTGCTATGCGGCTGTTCCGGCCCCGATATCAGAACTCCACCCCTTGCTCCGCCTTGATCCCCTGATCGAAGGCATGTTTCAGCGGCTGCATCTCGGTCACGGTATCCGCCACGTCGATCACGGCCTGGGGCGCTCCCCGGCCGGTCAGCACGAGATGCATCCAGGCCGGCTTTGACCCCTGGATGAAGTCGGCGATCTCTTCCCCGCTCAGCCATCCGTAATCGCAGCAGTAGAGAATTTCATCCAGCACCACCAGGTCGTATTCCTCGGTGAGTATCTTCTCCTGGCAAAACGTCCAGATGTCACGGGAGGTTTTCCGGTCCTGTTCAGGGTTCTGGGTATCCCAGGTGAAACCATCCCCCAGGGCATGCCATTCAATCTGATCGAAACGTGCGGCGGCTTGCTGCTCACCGGTTTTCCACTTGCCCTTGATGAACTGCACCACCAGCACCTTCATGTTCCAGCCAGCGGCTCGAAATACCATGCCGAAGGCACTCGAGGATTTGCCCTTACCCTGCCCGGTTAACACCAGGGTGATTCCGTGGCGTCGCTCACGCGTTTTCATGATCCCGGGGTCCCGGGTTGATTACCCCTGCCAATGAGAGTGTTGATAATATAAATACGAATCGTTATCATTTGCATTACATTGTCATTTATTGAGTTACGGAGGCCTGAGTGTCTTATTTTCAACGATTGGTCGCGCTGACACTGATGTCATGCCTGACCCTGCCGACTTTCGCCGCCCAGGATGCAGAGGTCAACCTGTATTCCGCAAGGAAAGAAAACCTGATCAAACCTCTGCTGGTCCGGTTTACCACAGAAACCGGGATCAAAGTCAATCTGGTCACAGGCAAGGCTGATGCCCTGTTGCATCGTCTGCAGAGAGAAGGTCGGAATACGCCGGCGGATCTGTTGATTACCACCGATGCAGGTCGCCTGCACAGGGCCAGGGAAGCGGGGGTCACCCAGGCTGTCACATCCGAGATATTGGAATCCACGATTCCGATGCAATACCGCGATCCCCAGGGTCACTGGTTTGGTCTATCCCTGCGGGCGCGCCCGATTCTGTATGTAAAGCAGCGTGTCGATCCCAAGACCCTGTCGAGTTACGAAGCGCTCACCGAGCCCGAATGGAAAGGCCGCATCTGTATCCGCTCCTCCGGCAACATCTACAATCAGTCTCTGGTAGCGTCGATGATCGCCGCGAATGGGGCCGAGGCCACTGAGATGTGGGCTGAGGCCTTTGTGCCCCAGTTTGCCCGAGAACCCAAAGGTGGTGATCGTGACCAGATCCTGGCGGCTGCGGCGGGGCAGTGTGATCTGGCCATCGCCAACACCTACTACCTGGCGGGGATGCTGACTTCAAAAGACGTACATCAACGCCAGGCCGCCGAACAGATGGGGGTCTTCTGGCCCAACCAGCAAGGGCGAGGCTCCCATGTGAATATCAGTGGCGCCGCGGTGATCAAATCCGCGAAGCATCCCGAGGCGGCGCTCAAACTGCTCGAGTTCCTGGTCAATGCGGAGTCACAGGCCTGGTATGCGGAAACCAATGGGGAGTATCCGGTGCGTGATGATGTCCCCCCCGGAGAACTGCTCGCAAGCTGGGGTGAATTCAAGAAGGACGGACTCAATCTGGGTCAACTCGGTCGTTTCAATCCCGAAGCGGTTCGGATCATGGATCGGGCCGGGTGGAAATAGACAGGTTGTCATGGCTGGACCGCAGATTGATGGATTCCGGGGTGTCTGATGATGATCGCGACCACGGTTCTTCCCAGACCTAGCATCAACCTGTGGGGGATCGGGGCCGGCTTGCTGGCTGTTGTTCTGGCGTTGCCGGTGCTGGTGGTGGCGGGATACCTGTTCGAACCCTCCGGGGAGGTATGGCGGCATCTGGTGGAAACCACCCTCAAGGATTATGTGGTCAACTCCCTGCTGTTGATGCTTGGGGTGGCCTGCGGTGTTTTGATTCTGGGCGTAAGCACCGCCTGGCTGACCAGTATGTGTGAATTTCCCGGGCGCGGGGTGTTCGAGTGGGCCCTGTTGCTGCCGATGGCGATTCCGGCCTATATCATCGCCTATACCTATACCGGTCTGTTCGACTTTGCCGGGCCTTTGCAATCCTGGTTCAGGGGGGTCACCGGGTTGGGTTATGGCGATTACTGGTTTCCGGAAATCCGCTCCCTGGGTGGGGCTGTGCTGATGCTGACCCTGGTGCTCTATCCTTATGTCTACCTGCTGGCCCGCGCGGCATTTCTGAACCAGTCCCTGTGTGTGCTGGATGTGAGCCGGACCCTTGGCAACGGACCCTGGCGAAGTTTTTTCAAGGTGGCTCTGCCAATGGCGCGACCCGCCATCGTGGCGGGCCTGTCCCTGGCATTGATGGAAACCCTGGCCGACTACGGAACCGTGCAGTATTTTGGTGTCAGCACCTTTACCACGGGCATATTTCGCACCTGGTATGGGTTGGACAATGCCGCCGCCGCTGCGCAGCTCTCCGCGGTGCTGCTGTTGTTCGTGTTCACCCTGGTGTTGATGGAAAAGGGTTCCCGGCGTCGCGCCCGATATCACCATACCACCCAGAGGCATCAGGGACTGGACCGGTTCCGGCTGAGCCGCGGACAGGCATGGGGCGCCTGGATGATCTGTGGTGGAACCCTGTTTTTCGGATTTTTGCTGCCTTCCGGTCAACTCCTCACCTGGGCATTGACCACTGCCGAGGAACGGCTGGATGGGCAGTTTCTGGAGCTTATCCTGAACAGCCTGATGCTGGCGGGCGTTGCCGCCCTGCTGGCCCTTCTGCTGGCCCTTTTTTTCGGCTATGCCCGTCGCCTGCAGGGGGGCTGGTTGGTGGCCTCGGCGGTGAGGATTGCTTCCATGGGCTACGCCATACCCGGAACGGTCATTGCCATTGGGGTCATGATCCCGTTTGCAGCGCTGGACAACCAACTGGATGAGTGGATGCGAGCCCGGTTCGGCTGGTCGAGTGGTCTGTTGCTCAGCGGTACTTTGGTGGCACTGCTGTTTGCCTACCTGGTACGTTTTCTGGCAGTTTCACTGCAGACCGTGGAGGCAGGCTTAGGCAAGATCCGTCCCTCGATGGACGAGGTGGCCCGCTCCCTGGGCAGCGGACCCCGGGAGATCCTGCGTCGGGTCCATGTGCCGATGCTCAAGGGCAGCCTGCTGACAGCCCTATTGCTGGTATTCGTCGACGTGCTCAAAGAGCTGCCGGCCACCCTGATCCTCAGACCCTTCAATTTCAATACCCTCTCGGTACGGGCCTACGAACTGGCCTCCGACGAGCGCCTCGCGGATGCTGCCTATGCCGCCCTGAGCATTGTCGCGGTGGGCATTCTGCCGGTTATCCTTTTGAGTCGATCCATCACACGGTCACGCCATGCCAAGTCAACTTGAAGTCAAAGACGTCTCGGTCCGATATGCCGGTGAACCGGTGGTCAGTGAGGTGAGTTTCGCCTTGCTGCGGGGTGAAATTGCCAGCCTGCTGGGCCCCAGCGGATGCGGTAAGACCAGCCTGCTCAGGGCCATTGCCGGGTTCGAACCGGTTTCTGCCGGTGAGATCCATCTGCACGGTACCCGGGTCTCCCACCCCGGGCGTACCCTTGCCCCTGAGAAGCGGCGGGTAGGTATGGTGTTCCAGGACTTTGCCCTCTACCCGCACCTCAACATTGAGGACAACGTGGCCTTCGGTCTGCGTGGCATGAAGGCGTGGAATCGCCGTGAGCGGGTCAGGACACTACTCGAGCTGGTGGGATTGAGCGGCTATGGGGAACAGTTTCCACATCAGCTGTCGGGTGGGCAGCAGCAGCGGGTCGCCCTGATTCGGGCGTTGGCTCCGAAACCCGAGATTCTGCTCCTCGATGAGCCGTTTTCCGGATTGGACGTGGAGCTGCGCGGTCAGTTGGCGCAGGAGATTCGTGCGATCCTGAAGCGGGAAGCGGTCACCGCCATTCTGGTTACCCATGACCAGCAGGAGGCGTTTGCCATGGCGGATATGATTGGCGTTCTGGGTGAGGGCCGGCTCAGGCAATGGGATACCGGATACGCCCTGTATCATCATCCACAGGACCGCTTCGTTGCGGATTTCATCGGTGAGGGTGCCCGGGTCTCAGGCCGGGTGATCGGGGACGCTTGGATCGACTCCGAACTCGGCCGGGTCAAGGGGCTCGGAACACAAGAGTTGGTTGCGGGTCAGCCCGTTCAATTGCTGATTCGGCCCGATGCGTTGTGCCACGACGAGGCAAGTCCCATGAAACTGGAAATCCTCGAACGGGTGTTTCAGGGAGCTGATTATCTCTATACCCTTGGATTGCCCAGTGGCGCTCGCGTGCCATGCCGGGTGCGCAGTCAACGGCCGTTTGATATCGGTGATCAACTGGGAGTGCGACTTAACCTGGATACTCTGGTGGCGTTTCCGGATGCTCCCGATCAATGGCGTAACCCGGCTGGGGAGAAGCAGTCACCTGTTCTGAAAATTGTGGGTTGAGGGCGGGTCGGAATCTGTAACAGGCTGATGAGGTTCTGCTCAGTAGGGCCACATTGGCTTTTGAGTCCGGGCGAACCTCAACAACCTGTTAAAGTTGGCTGCATATGGAATCAGCAGCTGAACAGCCGGTCAATCGCGTCCAATCCGTCCTGAACCACTTCGTCCAGATCATGGGGATCGTCATCATGCTCATAGGCCAACATGGAATAGGTGGCCAGGGATTTCAGCGCCAGGGCGATTTTTTCAACATCGGGCAGATTCAATTCCGCTCCGTCTCTCAAGCGACACTCATTACTCATCGATGACACCTCAGTTAGGCAGGGTAGCCAGCAGCGATACTCCTTCAGGCTGCCGGGAGGTGTCAAAAAAACCCATCGATTTCTTGATTCAGATCAAAAACCACACATTAAACAGGGTTTCGATCATATTCGCTTAAAACAACCTGGCAGGATCAGTCGACCCGGGCGGAGTTCAGAGGGTCTGTTCGGTGACATCCACGTAGAGATTGATGCTCTGGCCCGGTCTCAGATACTTGTCGTCAAGGGTGTTCCAGCGTTTGAGATCATTGACCGAAACCTTGAAGCGCTCGGCGATGCGGGACAGTGAATCCCCTGGACGCACCTTATAGTGAAGCCGGCTTTGGATCGCCGAGGGCTGCAGGTCGATCATGGAAACCTTGCCTTTGGAGGAGGCCGGTTTGACCCAGATGACCAGTTTCTGGCCGGTTTTCAATGGGTCCCCTGGGGCCATGCCGTTCCAGGCTGCCAGCTTTTTGTAGCTGACCTTGTGCGCCCGGGCAATGGTCCATAAGCTGTCTCCCGGTTTTACCCGGTAGTGAACCTTCTGACCTTTACGCTGACGATTCTGAATGGCACTTTTGCGTTGAGTCTGAGTGAGTGCGTACTGATCCAGGTTCTTGCTGGCGACCGGGATCAAAAGGTGGCGACCGGCGCGGATGCTGTTACCGCTGAGCTTGTTTACATCCCGCAGCAGTTCGGTGGTTGTGCCAAAGCGTCGGGCGATGGTGCTGAGTGCGTCACCGGATTTGATTTTGTAGCGGGTCCAGGAGAGACGTTTCTCCGGGGGGAGCGCAGCAAGTTGCTCTGTGAAGCGGGCTTCGCGATCGATCGGCAGGGTCAACTGATGGGGACCGTCAGGGTCCGTGGCCCAGCGGTTGAATCCCGCATTCAGCAGATACAACTCGTCAAGGGTGATATCCGCCATCTCGGCGGCCAGGGCCAGATCCAGCTGGGATTGAATGTCCACTGTGGTGAAGTAGGGCTCATCGGGGATCTCCAGCAGGTCGATCCCCAACTCTCCGGCATCCCGGAAGATGCGCGCCAGGGCGAGTAGCCGCGGTACGTAGGCACTGGTTTCATCCGGCAATTCGAGGGACCAGAAATCCACTGGTTTGCCTTTCTTCTGGTTGCGTGAAATCGCTCTTCGCACCGTGCCGGCACCGGAGTTGTAGGCTGCCAGGGCGAGTTCCCAGTCTCCGTCAAACTGCCGGCTCAGTGAGACCAGATAGTCCAGCGCCGCCTGGGTTGAGCTGACCGCATCCCGGCGTCCGTCGTACCACCAGTTCTGCTTCAATCCGAACTGTCGTCCGGTGCCGGGTATGAACTGCCACATTCCTGCGGCCCGACCCGGTGAATAGGCAAAAGGCCGGAAGGCGCTCTCGACCGCTGGCAGGAGGGCGATTTCCGTGGGCATGTCACGTTTCTCGATCTCATCAAGAATGAAATAGAGGAAGGGGGCGGCACGCTCCTGGATACGCTCCAGATATTGTGAATGGCTCCGGTACCAGTTGAATTCCTGGGCGATGCGCGGATTGTCCGGTATGTTCAGGCTGTAGGCCCCGGTCATACGTTCCCAGAGACCCTCGGGCAGGGGTTCTTCCATCGATGCGATGACCGCCTGCAGTTCGACCGCAACTTCGGGCATGGTCTCGTGGGTGAGCTGGTCGGAATTTGCCGCCGGTTGGATCTGCAGGGTCTCAGCCGGCAGTTGCGCAAACTTGGCTTCGTCCCACAGTTCGGCCTTCTCCGCGTTGGGCAGAGACTGACAGGCTGCCAGCAGACAGGTGAACAGCAGGTTCATGATCAGCAGGGCCGGGTGTTTGAGCGGTAACTGTTTGTTCGAGCTTGTAATTGACATACTGGAATAGTGAGGAAAATGGTAACAGAGCCGTGTATGATTTCCATATTGAATACTCCCTGCGAACAACGACACCTGAGCAATCTGTGAACTGAGTCGGCCCTGCATGTGCACGGGTTCAGAAACCAGAGCGTACCGGCCGTAAAGCCGAATATCGCGATGACCTGACCGTGACGTAGTGATCCTGCAATATTCCAAGATCGCACAAATCCACGCGAGCGGGGTCCCAGGATGCAACAGCGTAACCGGAACCCATCCCGGCATGTTTCAGGGCGATAACCGCACAGGTTACCTGACACTTGTGTCGGTAGCAAAGCCAATACCTTGACCAATGCGGCAAAATAAACTGCGAAAAATGGAATCCTGCCAACAAAATCTGCTCAAACAGTGGTTTGATCATGATTTGGGCAGGGGGTTGGCGGATTTGGAAGCAACCCGCTTCGAGCCCTACATCAACGCCATGTTCGGCTACCACGTGGTCCAGTTGGGGCAGATGCGGGCAGGTGAAGACCTGTTGCAGCGGTGCCCCGCCCGGAATCATGTGGTGATGGGGCTGGATTCACGGCGGGAAGGCTCACAGATCATCGCTGATGCCACCCGGCTGCCGTTCGCGGGGGATAGTGTCGATGGCGTGCTGCTTCCTCATACCCTGGATTTCTCCAAAGATCCTCACCAGTTGTTGAGAGAGGTGGAGCGGGTGCTGATTCCCGAAGGCAAGGTCCTGATAAGCGGTTTCAATCCCTGGAGTCAATGGGGTGTATGGCGTCTCATGCGCCTGCGCTCGAATGCCGCGCCCTGGTGTGGTCACTTCTTCAGCAGCGGTCGGGTAACGGACTGGCTGGCACTGCTCGGATTCGATCTGCTGGAGCTTCGCTATCTCCATTTTCGACCCCCGTTGAACAGTCCGGGAGTGATGCAGAAACTGCAGTTCATGGAGCGACTGGGGGAACGGGTCTACCCGAAACTGGGCGGGGTGTATATCATACACGCGGTAAAACGGGTCGCGACCCTGACTTCCATTCGTCCCAAATGGACGGTCAAAAAGCGTGTCCTGCCCACGGCCGCTGAGCCCACCATCAGAAACGGACTCGAATGACCCGACTCGTAGAACTCTTCAGCGATGGCGCCTGTAAAGGCAATCCCGGCCCTGGGGGCTGGGGTGTGGTGCTGCGCTACGCCGAACACGAAAAACAGCTGTACGGCGGAGAACCCGACACCACCAACAATCGCATGGAACTCATGGCTGTGATCCAGGGATTGCAGCAACTCAAGCGCCCCAGCCAGGTGCGGGTGACCACCGATTCCCAGTATGTGAAAAACGGCATCACCCAGTGGATCCATAATTGGAAACGCAACGGTTGGAAGACCGCCTCGAAACAGGCGGTAAAAAATGCCGATCTGTGGCGGGTGCTAGACCAGGAAGTGGCCAAGCACCAGGTGGAGTGGCATTGGGTCAAAGGGCATGCGGGGCATACGGAGAACGAACTGGCAGACCGACTGGCCAACCGTGGTATTGAAGAGATGAACGGCTGATGAGACAGATCGTACTCGATACCGAAACCACCGGCCTGGAACCGGAGCAGGGTCACCGGATCATCGAAATCGGCTGTGTCGAACTGATCGATCGTCGATTGACCGGTAACAATTTCCATCAGTTTCTGCAGCCGGATCGGGAGATCGATGCCGCCGCCATCGAGGTGCACGGGATCACCAACGAGTTCCTGGCCGACAAACCCAGGTTCTGCGACGTGGTGGATGATTTTGTCGATTACGTCCGCGGGGCGGAACTGATCATTCATAACGCCCCCTTCGATGTGGGTTTCCTCAATCATGAACTCAAGTTCATGCGCAGCACCCTGAACATCGACGAATTGTGTGCGGTCACCGATACCCTGGTGATGGCGAAAAGGATGCATCCGGGGCAGCGCAACAGCTTGGATGCGTTGTGCAAACGCTACAATATCGACAACTCACACCGGGAACTGCATGGCGCCTTGCTGGATGCGGAGATTCTGGCGGATGTCTATCTGAGAATGACCGGTGGGCAGACCGCTCTGTCACTGGACGACGCGGCCGCCGCGGGGGCGGGCGGTGATGCCACGGTGGACAATATCCAGCGTCTGCCGTCCGGACGAGCTCCTCTCAAGGTGGTCCATGCCAGCGATCAGGAGATCGAAGCCCATACACGACAGCTCAAGCAGATGGGAGCGTCCTGTGTGTGGCTTCGGGACGGGCAGTCCCTATGACTCACACGGGATCAGCAGCATCCTGTACGATCTAAGGACTCAGGATTGTTTTTTACCACGAAGAAGACGAAGCGCGCGAAGGGTGGTATTTGAGGGATGATTGAATCAATCCTTCGTGCGCTTCGTGTCCTTCGTGGTGAGATGGATCGGCCAGGCAAACCAAGGTATTGGAGAGGTCATGCCGATGATCGGTTATTCCCCCGCAGAGCATCTGAAAGCGTCGATAAATGTACGATCCATATTAGGTGGGTAGAACGTATCTGAGTCCACCCGCCACAATGTCTCGAAGAGCTGCGTTCCCAATATTATTAGTGGATCTATTCAGGACTCTAGATTAGCCCCGGGACTGGGAGGATTTGGCGCTGTCACCACCCTGCACCAGCTGATAGAGCCGGGGGATGTCCAGCAACTGGACATGCTTTCGCTCCACCTGCAGCAGCTGATCGTCCTGGAATCGGGTGAACAGCCGACTCACCGTCTCCACCGCCAGGCCAAGGTAGTTGCCGATTTCGTGGCGTGACATGCTGAGAAAAAAATCGCTGGCCGAGAATCCCCGCTGTTTGAAGCGCTCAGAGAAGCTCAGCAGAAAGGTTGCCAGTCGTTCCTCGGCGCTTTTCTTACCCAGCAGGGTCAGCATTTCGGTATCCTGGCCGATTTCGCGGCTGAGCAACCGGTACATCTGATGCTGCAGACTGGGCATGATTGAACTGAGGGATTCAAGCTGGGAGAAGGGGATTTCACAGACCGCAGTGGTCTCTAGGGCGACGGCTGAGCAGGTATGGTGATCATCCTGTATCGCATCGAGCCCGATCAATTCGCCGGGCAGATGAAACCCGAGGACCTGCTCGCCACCATCTTCGTTGGGGGTATAGGTCTTGACTGAACCACTGGTGATCACACGCAGGCTGTGAAAGCGGTCGCCACCCCGGAACAGGTGGTCACCTCGATGATAGGGGCGTCCCCTTTTGATGATGCTGTCCAGACGCTCCACGTCATCAGGTGTCAGTCCCATGGGGAGACAAAGCGTGGAGAGGCTGCAGTCTTTACAGGCAACTTTGATGTTTTCGAAAGAGACAACTTTTCTGTTAGTCAAGAATATGCTCCAGCACAACGGGTGCGTACCTGCAACGGGGCTGGTACACCTGCCAAACAATCACATCCTGGAGGCTCCCTGCAGGTGCGCCCGATGGGAACCATGCCTGATGGTTTGTCAGTTCCCGCTCTCCGACGCGTCGATCCTGTCCCTGTCACACTGAAGGAGTACCAACTCATCGGAGCTATTCTTCCAGAAAATCTTTATGCAGATCAAGTCGTTTCGCTATTTTTCTTATTTCAGGACAGGATTGGGCGGGTCCTGATCGGGGTGATTCACTGCCGCTTGGTCAGTGGTTGTCTGTTTTGGGTATTGCATCCCATTTCAGGTCGCTTGTACGACACATCCTGTCTGCCTTATGAGCCTTTCATGCCGCGGGATAAGGGAGGCCAGGCATAAAAAAGCCGGCATTGAAGCCGGCTTTTTCTCCGTCGTGACGGATCGGCTTACTGGGCAGGAGCCGGAGCCGGAGCAGCAGGAGCTGCCGGAGCCGGGTAGCCGTAAGGAGCGCCGTAACCGCCGTAAGGAGCGCCGTAGCCGTAAGGAGCACCGTAGCCATACGGGCCATAGCCATAATAGTCACGGTAGTAGTTGTTGCCACGACCGTAGCCGGAACCACGAGCATTGCCGCTCATGCCAAAGCTGAAATCACCGGAGCCGTCACCCCAGCCATCGCCCCAGCCGTCATTGTTCCAGCCGCGGTTACCGTTGCCCCAACCCGGACCCCACCAAGCGGAGGCACTGGTGGAAACGGCGACGAGTGCGGCGACACTCAGAACTTTAGCAAATTTCATCATGCTTTCTTCCTCTCAAAGATGGTTTCAATAACGACGTGATTTCTGAAACAAAACAACCCGTTTGTCAGGATTGGGAGGTGGAGGCGTTAGCCGCTCCTGGGCCAACCGTCGATGGACTCGGGGTCATTCTTTTCAGTTAGTTGTTATTTGCGTGGTACGCCCATCGATTATAGTCCTTGGGTGTTCAGATTCAACCATGGATTGAATCAGGCCGGATTGCTCCGCTCGTGCCCTCCGAGATTGAGAGATAGGGGCGTATCTGATACTGTTTACTCCCGTCCATATTCCCATTTCCCGGCACTCTAACCTGGCAGCAGAACTCCATGACCAGTTTCATTTTCATTACGGGCGGCGTTGTCTCTTCCCTGGGCAAAGGTATTGCATCGGCATCACTCGCGGCACTCCTCGAGGCTCGCGGGCTCAACGTCACGATGATCAAATTGGATCCCTATATCAACGTGGATCCCGGCACCATGAGCCCTTTCCAGCACGGGGAGGTTTTTGTCACCGATGATGGGGCCGAAACGGACCTGGACCTGGGGCATTATGAGCGCTACATCCGCAGCACCATGGGCCGCAACAACAATTTCACCACCGGACAGATCTACGAAAGCGTGATCCGCAAGGAGCGCCGCGGGGACTATCTCGGCGGTACGGTCCAGGTCATTCCCCATATCACCAACCAGATCAAGGAGAGCATCCTGCTGGGCGCCGCCGACAAGGATATCTGTCTGGTCGAGATCGGCGGCACCGTGGGCGATATCGAATCACTACCCTTCCTCGAGGCGATTCGCCAGATGGGGGTGGAGATGGGTCCGCAGCGGACCATGTACATGCATCTCACCCTGGTGCCGTACATCAAGGCGTCCGGGGAGATCAAAACCAAGCCCACCCAGCACTCGGTCAAGGAACTGCGCTCGATCGGCATACAACCGGATATCCTGGTATGCCGTTCCGAACAACCCCTGCCGGAAGGGGAACGGCAGAAGATCGCCCTGTTCACCAATGTACCGGAGAGGGCGGTCATCTCTGCTGTGGATGCCGATTCCATCTACCGCATACCGGTATTGCTGCATGCCCAGGGCATGGACGAGCTGGTGAATCAGCGCTTCAATCTTGATCTGCCCCCGGCGGACCTCTCCGAGTGGCAGGCATTCCTCGATGGACTGGACAACCTCAAGGGTGAGGTACAGATCGCGATGGTAGGCAAGTATGTCCATCTCACCGAGGCCTACAAGTCCCTTTCCGAGGCGCTGGTGCATGCGGGCGTACACACCGGCAACAAGGTGGTCATCCACTATGTGGATTCCGAACAGATCGAAAAAAGCGGGACCGGAATCCTCGAGGGTATGGATGCCATCCTGGTGCCGGGTGGTTTCGGCAACCGCGGTGTGGAAGGCAAGATTGCCGCCGTTCAATATGCCCGTGAACAACGTGTGCCCTATCTTGGAATCTGTCTCGGGATGCAGGTTGCGGTGATCGAATTCGCCCGTCATGTGGCCAATCTGGAGGGTGCCCACAGCACTGAGTTCGACCGCTCTTCGCCGAACCCTGTGATCGGTTTGATCACCGAATGGCTGAACGCGGATGGCAAGGTGGAAACCCGCAGCGAACAGTCTGACATGGGCGGTACCATGCGCCTGGGCGGGCAGCAATGCCGCCTGCAGCCGAACAGCCTGACCCACCAGCTCTATGCCAAAGATGTGATCGTTGAGCGCCACCGGCACCGTTACGAGTTCAACAACAGCTACCTGGATGACATCGTCACCGCAGGCATGAAGGTTTCGGGACGCTCGGTGGACGGACGTCTGGTCGAGATTGTGGAGATCCCGGAGCACCCCTGGTTCGTGGCCTGTCAGTTTCATCCGGAATTCACCTCGACCCCCCGCTACGGACATCCCTTGTTCTCCGGGTTTATCGAGGCCGCGCGGCAACATCGGGATTCGCGGGCATGAAGCTCTGTACCTTCGAGGCGGGGCTGGATCAGCCGCTGTTTCTCATCGCCGGGCCCTGCGTGATCGAAAGTGAGCAGCTCGCCCTCGATACGGCGGGTGAATTGAAGGCCCTGTGTGGGGAGTTGGGCATCCCGTTCATCTACAAATCCTCTTTCGACAAGGCGAACCGGTCCTCAGTGGAGAGTTACCGGGGGCCGGGTATGGAGCAGGGCCTGCAGATCCTCGAAAAGGTGCGGGCAGAGATCGGTGTCCCGGTGTTGACCGATGTGCATGAAGATACCCCTCTGAACGAAGTCTCGGCCTGTGTGGACGTGCTGCAGACCCCGGCATTCCTGTGTCGGCAGACCAATTTTATCCAGCAGGTGGCCCGCCAGGGTTTGCCGGTGAACATCAAAAAGGGGCAGTTTCTGGCGCCCTGGGATATGGTCAACGTGGTGGAGAAGGCCCGGGCGGCCGGAAACCCGCAGATCATGGTGTGTGAACGTGGTGTATCATTCGGCTATAACAATCTGGTGTCGGATATGCGCTCCCTGGCAATCATGAGACAAACCGGTTGTCCGGTGGTCTACGATGCCACCCACTCGGTGCAATTACCCGGGGGGCAGGGCAAGAGTTCCGGTGGCCAGAGAGAATTTGTACCGGTATTGGCGCGCGCTGCTGTGGCGGCCGGGGTATCGGGATTGTTCATGGAAACCCATCCAAATCCGGATCAGGCTCTGAGTGATGGTCCCAACGCCTGGCCGCTGCCACGCATGCGTGACCTGTTGGAGACCCTGGTGGAGATGGACAGACTGGTTAAAGGCAAAGGCCTGGTTGAGACGCAGCTCTAGTGTAGAACCCGATACGGGTTGAACCACCTGGAACCGATCCTGTCACTCCCTGTATGGGAGAACCGGGGGTGGTGCAAATGCGCTGAAGGCCGGTTTGCAACAGAATTTAAAGCTAAAAATCATACGGAGTGACTATGTCCGAAATCGTTGATGTTCGTGCACGAGAGATTCTCGATTCACGAGGTAATCCGACCATCGAAGCCGATGTCATCACCGCGGAAGGTGCGATTGGACGGGCCATGGTGCCTTCCGGCGCGTCAACCGGTTCCCGGGAAGCCCTGGAGCTGCGTGATGGCGACAAGAGCCGTTATCTGGGGAAAGGGGTGCTCAAGGCGGTCTCCCACGTCAATGGTCCGATTCGGGACGCGCTGATGGGCATGGATGCGGAGGATCAGGCCGGCATCGATCAGTGCATGCTGGATCTGGATGGCACTGAAAACAAGGCCAAGCTGGGCGCCAACGCCCTGCTGGGTGTGTCCCTGGCCGCGGCCCACGCCACGGCACAGGAGCGGGCATTGCCTCTGTATCGCTCACTCTCTGCGGGGCCATACCGCTTACCGGTGCCAATGATGAATATCATCAATGGTGGGGCGCACGCGGATAACAGCGTCGATTTGCAGGAGTTCATGATCCTGCCGGTGGGTGCCGGATCCATCCGGGAAGCAGTGCGCTACGGCGCCGAGGTCTTCCACGCCCTGCAGAGTGTTCTCAAGGGACGGGGTATGGCCACCGCGGTCGGTGACGAAGGCGGCTTTGCCCCCAACCTACCGTCCAACGAAGCGGCGATCGAGGTGATTCTCGAGGCGATCAACAAAGCCGGTTTCAGTGCGGGTAAGGATATCTACCTGGGGCTGGATGTCGCCAGTTCCGAGTTCTACAAGGACGGGGTCTACGACCTGGCCTCCGAGGGACGTAAGTTCAGTGCTGCGGAGTTCGCCGATTATCTCGCCGCCTGGGTGGACCAGTATCCCATCATCAGCATCGAGGATGGCATGGATGAGAGCGATTGGGACGGCTGGAAACTGTTGACCGAAAAACTGGGTCAGCGGGTACAGCTGGTGGGTGATGATCTGTTCGTCACCAACACCAAGATCCTCAAACGGGGCATCGATGAGAATATCGCCAATTCAATCCTCATCAAGGTCAACCAGATCGGGACCCTGACCGAGACCCTGGACGCCATCGCCATGGCCCGGGATGCCGGCTACAGCTCGGTGGTCTCTCACCGCTCCGGTGAAACCGAGGATACCACCATAGCAGACCTGGTGGTGGCCACCGCGACCGGTCAGATCAAGACCGGTTCCCTTTCACGCTCCGACCGGGTGGCCAAGTACAACCAATTGATGCGTATCGAGGATCAACTGGGTGACGAAGCCGTGTTCGCGGGTAAGGACGCCTTTCCCGTTTCGATCACCTGATCCGGGACGTCTGTCCTGACAGGGAATAGTTGGGAGCGGCCTGATCCATGCGTATTGTGATTGCTCTGCTCCTGGTATTGCTGTTGTTCCTGCAATACCGCCTTTGGGTGGGTGAAGGCAGCCTGGCCGAAGTCAGTAATCTGAAGGTGGAGATCGAAGCACTGCAGCAGGAACTGGTGGGGCTGCGCAAGCGCAACCGTGCCCTGCAGGCGGAAGTCGAGGATCTGCGCAGTGGTAAGGCCGCCATCGAGGAGCGTGCCCGCAGTGAGCTGGGAATGATCAAGGAGGGTGAGACCTTCTATCAGGTGGTCACGCCGGACGAGGCCAAGCCATGACCCCCATACGCTATTGGGCCGTGGTCCCCGCCGCCGGTGTCGGACGTCGCATGGGCGGTGAGATTCCGAAGCAGTATCGACTCCTCGCGGGACGGCGTGTCATCGATCACAGCCTGGCACGCCTGTTGCGCCACCCTCTTATCAATACCGTGTTTGTCGCCCTGTCGGTGGAAGATGTCCACTGGGAGGATTGCGAGCATGCCCGGGATCCCCGGGTCATTCGAGTGAGCGGAGGAGAGGAGCGTTGTCATTCCGTCCTCAATGCCCTGCGTGTGGTGCTGGAACACGCGGCAGCGGATGACTGGGTGCTGGTTCACGATGCTGCACGTCCCTGTCTGGCCCATGAGGATCTCGATCGACTGATCGAACGGCTCAGTGAGCATCCGGTGGGCGGGTTGTTGGGTATACCCGTGACCGATACCATCAAAGAGGTCGATGTGAACGGCCAGGTGACAGGAACCCGGTCCAGGGATCGTCTGTGGCGCGCCTTCACCCCGCAAATGTTCCGCCTGGGGATGCTGACCGAAGCCTTGGAACAGGTGATTGCGTCGTGTGGGCAGGTAACGGATGAGGCGAGTGCGCTGGAAGCGCTGGGTCACCAGCCGCTGATGGTGGAGGGGTCCCCCGGGAACATCAAGATCACCCGGCCGGAGGACCTGGCACTGGCCGAGTTCTACCTCTGAGACAATCGATCAGCTGGTTTATGGAAGCGCCCGTTTCCGCTGGGTCGAGGCGCTGAGCAGTCAGGAAATCCCTCTGTTGACAGTTGAGCCGCGAGCATCAGCTGAACTACACACCTCCTTGACTTGGGCGCAGCGCCTGAAACGTGTTTTTGGTATCGACATAGGGATCTGTCCATACTGCTGCAGAACCGCAAAAGTCATTGCCTGTATCGAGATCCCAAGGTGGTCCAGAAGGTCTTCGATTACCTGAAGGACAATGCCAACTCCAATGAAATCGCCCCGCTGACTGAGAGTTGGCTGGCTCTCCCGACAAGCCCGTTCAGCTGACAAAATAACCGACGACAAACGCTGTGCTGGGAGCCTAAGCAGGGTGTCGGCTTGCCGGGAGGTTGTGAAGGGGGATAAATGGAAAAACTACGGGCAGATTCTCAGTCGCTATACGCGGATTTCAGTACATATACAGGGTGATCGGGCGGTGAAATAGCGGGCCGTTATCGGAATGCTGATGCCAGGCCGGGGTAAAAAGTCCGATTTATCCTTCTTATACTCAAATAACAAGAATTAGCAGTTATTGCTATAATCTGACATTACTCGTTACTTGAACTCGGAGGCCTGTGGCATGAATGTATCTCTGACGCCTCAACTGGAATCTTACGTAAAACAGAAGGTTGCAGGAGGAATGTATAGCTCTGTGAGTGAGGTTATCCGCGAAGCATTACGGTTGCTGGAAGAGCGCGACGCACTCCAATCCATGAAATTAGAGGCTCTACGCCAAGATATTATTCAGGGTCTGACCTCCCTGGACAATGGCGAAGGTAAGCCATTGGACATTGACGCGATTAAGGCTAGAGCGCTATCCGCCCAAGATGGGAACCGTTGATGCCGACCTTGATTATCTCACCGGAAGCGGAACAAGACCTGGTTGATATCTGGCTGTATATTGCCGAAGACCAGCCGGTGAATGCCGACCGATTTTTGGAGCGGTTGGAGAAGAAAGCGCAGAAGCTGGCGGAGTTTACGGACTTGGGCGTAGATCGCCTGGATTTGGCTCCCGGAATCAAAAGCTTCCCCGTTGATCGATATGTTTTGTACTACCGCCCCAATGCCCATGGCATCGAATTAATCCGTATATTGCGTGGGTCGCGTGATGCAAATCTGCTTTTTTGATCTCTTCTGAGTAAAAAGGCGAAGACCTGGCACTGGCCGAGTTCTACCTGTGACGATCGATCAGGTGATTTTCAGCAACTCCCTCAGTTCCCTGATCTGATCCTTGGCATTGTCCAGAATGTCAATCGAGTGGCGAGGGGTCAGCTTGCCCAGTGCGAGTTTATGAAACGCCGGCACCAGATCCAGTCTTGGCAGACGGCTCATCATCGGCGTGCCGACAAAGGCGTGCAACTGGGCAACCACCACCAGATCCACGTAGTCCGGATCTTCACTGATGTCCTCCATCCAGTCCTCGGCGTGCAGGGCGGCCTGGACGAAATAGTCGGGAAACTCCCACTTTCTGAGCACCATCGCGCCGACTTCGGCCTTGAGATTTTTTATCACCCGGTCGAGCAGTTCCGGATTTTCTGACAATTCGGGTTTGCTGCGGGCAGCGCCGAGAATTGCCAGTGCCCCGATATCGTGCAGCAAGCCGCACAGCAGGGCCTGATCCGGGGCCAGTCCCGGGGTGACGTTGGCCAGTTCGTGACAGATCGGCGCGACATAGCTGGCATGTTTCCACAGTTTCACCATGCGCTGTTTCAGCACTTCTGAGCGACTGTGAAACAGCTTGCTCAGGGCGAAGCTGATCACCAGGTTGTGGGTCACTGAACGCCCCAGTCTGGTTACCGCGTCCGGCAGGTTGTCGATCTGTTTCTTTCCGCGATAGGCGGCGCTGTTGACCACGTTGATGATTTTCGCCGCCACCGTGGGATCCGCCTGCAGCACCCGGGCGATATCCTCGCTGTCGGTGTTGCTGTCCTGTATTACCTTGGCGATGCGGATGGTGATGTCCGGCATGCTGGGTAATTCCAGGGTGTTGTTGCTGATCGCCTCCTGAAACTCCCAGAAAAGTGTGTCCTCCGGTCCGTCGGGATGGTCCGGTTCGACGGTTTTGTCGGAGCGGTTGCGGGTCACCGGCGGCAGATGTCGAATCGCTGTGTGCAGTTCCCGTGGGATGCACAGCACCGCTACGGCCGTGGCGCTGGAGACGTCCGCATGATGGGGATTGGCTTCATTCAAAGGCAACCGGTCGAGACGGCTGCCCGCCTGGTAGGAGACCTGCTTCCCCTCGGGGGTGGTGACGGTCACACGTCCATCCAGTAGATAGAGGACCTGGTCGTCGCTGGCGCCCTGGGTGACGATGCGGATGCCCGCATTGTGATGTTCCACATGGGTTTCACCCAAAACGAACTCAAGAACCCGCTTTGGCAGGTTTCTGAACAGTTCGATCTCTTTGATCCGTTTGTTGGTAACCGCGCTGACTTGTTGAATCATCTGATTATGCTTTCCTGAATGGCCTGGAGCGCAAACCCCGACAGGCATGCCAGGTGTTGACACCAACCCACAACGCCTGTCCAGCCCTGTAATTCTGTGATCAAACGACATGATTTCGCAGCGACCCTCCGGCAACCCTGCTGATTGACCCGAAGTCTCTACAGCGCGCTGAGTCTGTCCTGATACAATGCGGGACGCTACACAAGGAATTAGCGACCCAACCGGATGACTCTTTAACCTGACCCCCGGGTGGCGGATTTACAACCCAGCGAGGAACAACCATGCGCATCGGACAAGGTTACGACGCCCATCGATTTGCAACCGGCACCCGTCTGGTGCTGGGGGGCGTTGAGATTCCCCACGACCAGGGGCTTGAAGCACATTCGGATGGCGATGTGTTGATTCACGCCCTGTGTGACGCCTTGTTGGGAGCGGCCGCCCTGGGAGATATCGGGCGGCATTTTCCAGATACGGCAGAGGAGTATGCCGGTATCGACAGTCGGGTGCTGTTACGCCAGGTCATGAAACGTCTGGGTGATGAACATCTGCAGGTAGTGAATGCGGATCTGACCGTGATCGCCCAAAAACCCAGACTCGCACCCCACATCCCGGAAATGCAGTTGCGACTGGCGCAGGATCTGGGAGTCCCGGTCAAGCGGATCAATGTCAAGGCGACCACTACCGAAAAGATGGGATTCACCGGACGGGGAGAGGGCATTGCCGCGATGGCGGTGGTTCTTCTGCAGGAAGGCGAGCATGAGTGAGCGGGCCTGGCAGACTTTGGATGAGATGCCAGGCGCTTCCGGAGCGCCTCTGGGTTACGGTCAGATACGCGCCGTCGCAGAGGATTTTCAGGTCGATGAAGTGCTGGGTTTTGAAGCGGATGGCGAGGGTGAACACGTCCTGCTGCACGTGCGCAAACGTAACACCAACACCCAGTGGCTGGCGGGGGAACTGGCCCGCTGGGCCGGTATTCCACCCGGGGAAGTGAGTTATGCCGGCCTCAAGGATCGTCATGCAGTGACTACGCAATGGTTCTCCCTGCGCATGCCCGGCCAGGCGGAACCCGATTGGAAAGGTTTCGAAAATGATCAGGTAGAGGTGCTGGCGGCGCATCGGCATCGTCGCAAACTGCGACGCGGGGCGCTTCAGGGTAACCGGTTTCAGTTGCGTATCCGCGCCCTGAACGCGGAGCCTGAGAAGCTGGAGAGTCGCCTGCAGCATCTGCGCAATACCGGCATGCCCAACTATTTTGGCGAACAGCGCTTCGGTCATGGTTATCAGAACCTGGAGCGCGCCGCAGAGGTTTTCAGCAGACACCGCCGCCGTGTCTCGCGTAATCTGCGCGGGCTGATCATCTCCGCGGTGCGTTCCCAACTGTTTAACCAGGTGCTGGCAGCACGTATCGCCCGGGGTGATTGGAACAAACCGGTCCCCGGGGACTATTTCATGCTGGAGGGCAGTCGCAGCGGGTTTACCGATGACCGCGATGACACGGAGCGTTTGATGCTGCGTTGTGAACAGCAGGATATTCATCCCACCGGACCACTCTGGGGGCGTGGTCGCCCGTTGATAAATGATCAGGCCGAGGCGTTGGAACAGGAGACGCTGAGCCCCTTCGATGAGTGGCGGAACGGCCTGGAGCATGTCGGCTTGGCTCAGGAACGCCGGGCGCTCAGGGTATGTCTGCCGGATCTGGCGTGGTCATTCGAGCCCGGGGATGAGCTGGTGCTGAAATTCTTTCTGCCGGCAGGCTGCTATGCCACCGTGCTGCTGCGCGAGCTGATCCAGATCCAATACCCTGAAGAATAGGGGTGGTAAAGGATCAACCCGGGGATAGAATGTAGCCATGGTTTCCAAGGATGCCTTCCCCAAACCCTGACAGGAAGGCGCGATAAACCCTGATCACTGGCGAGGTTGTTTCATGAGCGGTACGCTGCGCGATCTCTGCTGTGCGGTACAGCACAATTGCCACATCTCGGATGCCCGTCACGGCACTGACTACGGGCTCTGCACCTACCTGCTGAAGATGCGTGAGTACTACCGTTGGGAAAACGGTCTGGATTACACAGCGCCCCTGGCAAATGAATCCGTGGGTGATTGGCTCACCGCTCGTGAGGCCCTGTGGGAGAGTCTGAGCGAAGACAGCTTTGCACCCCTGCCTCTCAACGACCGCTTCTACGATCCTTTCGACAGTACCGCCATCAATCAGGAGCTCGAACCTCTGGGTCTGGTATACAGTGCCGGTTATGGTGCGAAGAACAAGCCGCTGTTTTTTCTTGGACACCTGGAGCGCCGGGAACAACCCCAGGGGCTGTCCATCTGGGTATCCGGCCGTGAGCTGGCCCGCGATCTCAGTTCTCCCGCCGCCATGTGCCAGGGCGATGAAATCTACATCCGACGCGAGTCTTTTCGCCGCCTGCTGTGGGAAAAACTGGAGAACTGGCGCTGGCATCGTCCCGACAATGCCCTGGGCCGGGCCTTCGGGCACTATGATTTCGAGGACAATGTGGAACGTGCCCTGGATCAGATGGTGGATAAGGAGCTGGACGCGGTTATGCTGCATGAACAGGGGGAACATCTCGCCGGAGAAGTGCTCGGGACTGCATGGAACGAGATGTTGCTCGACCTGGGCCACTCGCCGGCTGAACTGATGGCCCGGGCGGTTCGCGATCACTGGGCCGACTGTCTGGTTACCCTGCCGAGCCTGCTCGAGTCGCAGGATGCGGCCTCCCTGCATTTCTATATTGGCGGGCTTACCGGAATGCGCAAAGTGATTTTCCCGGGGCTTCTCTCAGCCTATGAAAACTGGCACGGCAGCAACGACTGGCAAGGGCTGGCGCAGTGTATTTCGCAGGGTGCGCGCCACTGGTCGGAGATCGCTCAGCAGATGCTAGAGCTGTACCTGTCCGAACCCGAGCAGGCCCAATTGCGGATCAAAACCATGGTCGAAACCAACCCACTCTGACCGCTATGGGTCCTGTCGGGCCTCGGTTCAGTAATTGAACCGGGTCTCCTCCGGCTCGCCATTGTTGTCGATCATGACCTGCTTGACGCCGGGCAGGCGGTCAACGATGTACCCCCCCATCATCAAGGCCATGGCTTCGTTGTTGGTTTCCAGCGCGGTGAGCAGTTTTGCTGCGACCAGCTGGCAGCGTTGCGTGGTGTCGAGCTTGCGGACCCATTTGGGCCCCATCTGCCAGCCTCTGTCCATGTCGTCATCCATTTTGCTGAATGAAGCCTTCATGGACTCCATATAGTCATCCGGAATATCCAGATACATCGACCAGTCATCAATGATTAGATTCAATTGCATGATAAGGTTTTTACATGTTAATGATTACAACCCTTTTATGATCAATTTCCCTTGAGGCAAAATCAAGCGTATGGAAGGTCAGGAATTGTTGGCACTGGTCGAGTTGGGTGGCTATCCCAATTTCATCCCCCTCTATCAACGTTTTCATTTCAAAGTGGAAATGGTCAATTCCGTGCGCAAGGCCCAGTCCTGGTTGAAGGGGCATCGACCCGGGGTGGTGGTGGCTGAGTTTTACTCGGATCCCCAGTTTCGGGATCGCTTGAGCAACCTGGAGTCCCTGTTGGCCACATTGCAGCGCTACGGAGCCGAAGCCAGGATCATCGTGCTTATCGACAGTAAGTATCTGCCTCGCCTGGAACAGGTGAGATCCCGCTACCGGGTGGATGAGGTACTCACTTTCCCGGTCGACGAGTCGGCCATGCAGTCCGCACTGCAGCGGATTACGGCTGCCTGAACAGTTACAACTGCCTGGCCTTGCGTGCAATGAGATGAAGCTTCCGGACAGGCTCCGCACAGAATATGAACACCGCATGAGTAGGAGAATTTGAAATGCTGGTAGAGATAGACGGACTGCTCGATTCGGTTCAACTGCAGAAAATCGAACAGATACTTTCCCAGGCCGAATTTGTCGATGGACGCCTCACCGCGGGGATGGCGGCGAAGAAGGTCAAAAACAACCTGGAACTCAAAGGCACTGCCCAGCAGATGGAGCTGTTGATCCGCATCCTCACCAGCGCCATGGGGAATAACCCGGTGTTTCGATCAGCAGTCTTACCCTACCGTATGGCGGATCCCATCGTTGCCCGTTATGAACCGGGTATGACCTATGGGGATCACGTGGATGATCCCCTGATGGGCTTGAGCGGTCAGCGCTTTCGCTCGGATGTGTCCATGACGATTTTCCTGCGTGAACCGGATACCTATACGGGCGGGGAACTTGTGGTTCGAACCACCTTCGGCGAAAAGCGGGTCAAACTCAAGGCGGGGAGTGCGGTGATTTACCCCTCTTCGAGCCTCCACCATGTTGCCGAGGTCACCCAGGGCGAGCGTCTGGTGGCGTTGGCCTGGATTCAGAGTTATGTAAGAGACCCCAGTCGCAGGGAGCTGTTGTTCGAGCTGGATCAGGCCCGGGAGGATCTGCTGAAGAATCGCGAGCATGAGCCCACCACGGGCTTGGTGGACAAATCCTATGCAAATCTGCTGCGTATGTGGAGTGACGTGTAAGGGGGTCATGCCAGGGGCGTGTCAGCTACCTCATGGCCGGGTTGATAACGAACCCCCGATGAGCATGCGGTGCAGAGATGGTAAATGGGGCCCTGGATGGTGAATGCCCCCTCATCCTGTCGTCTGAGGGGGATGTCGGCGGTCTGCCTGACCCGCTGAGCCCCTGAATTCAGGGGCGCGGGTCATCCCATGTGATCGAAGGAGATCGATCAATAGCCGCCTTTGCGCTTGGTTTCCGGCAGACCGGCCACTTTACTGGCCTGTTTGGCCGGGCCCTTGGGGAAGTGCACATACAGGGACTTTGCGTCCACTTTGCCTTCGTCGGACCACAGGTCCTTGAAGTGCTTGACCATGTGACGCTCGTTGGGCTGGTTACCACCATTGTTGAAATATTCATCACGCAGATAGTTGATGATGTCCCAGGCCTTCTCCGAGAGGCTGACCCCTTCCTCATCAGCGATGGCTTTCGCGACATCTTCGCTCCAGTCCGCCTGATCCACCAGATAGCCGTTGGCATCTGCTTCAATGGTTTTACCGTTTACTTCGTAAGACATTGATCTCTCCTGACAAAAAACACGAGGCAAAGCGCCTCATATTGCTTAAAAATGATTGTTATTCCTGAACCCAGGGGTTCAGGTTCGAGGGTTGTTATCGTGCCATCGGCGCACCATCCGGTGCCGCCCGATGTCCCCTTTACCCAATCGGCTATGTTAAACAGTCTTGTGTGGAATAAACAAGCCGAAGCCGCGGTTTCGCATGGGACCGAGCCCTTCTTCCTGCAGGGTTATGGCATCGTCCAGGGGCAGACCGGCAACCATCAGGCTCTGGCTCGAAAGGGTACCCTCGGGTGTTTTGAACTCCGTGCCCTTTCCACACAGTACCTTCTTGTAACTCAGATTAAGGGCATTCATCATGCCCACCGCAGCCTCGAGAAAGGCCTCCTCCGTGTCGGCTCCAGGTACCACCATATGCCGGCAGTAGAGTGTGCTGGTACTGCCGAGTAGGCGGGTGTGCCCTTCACCGATTTCCAGTTTGTGGCCCATGAGTTCAAACCGTTGGCCGGAGAGGCGGGACAGGGCGTCTTCGACCCTTTCCCTGGGCAGGCGCAGAATCAGCGGTGTGCGACGGGAGAGGTAGAGCAGGGCATCGCTGTTGGTGGGGCGCTCCCAGCCGTTCTTGGAGTCGGCGCCATGAATCAGGTGCAGTCCGGCCCGGGGTTCCTCGGAGAACCAGGGCAGCGCCTCGTGTATCGCATCGGATAGACTCCAGGCGTGGTCGATGGGCAGGGTGGGGCAGTGGATCTTGAAAATCACATCCACCACGTCCTCGGGGACCACGAAACGCTCTTCATCGATCTCTTCTTTCCAGAACATGTCTGTCGTCCTTATGCCTCGGGGATCCTGCTGCGCAGGTGATCCCTGTCAAACCACCAGTCGCCCTCTACGATCACGTCCAGCACCTTCGCCAGACGCGGCAGGAACTCGCTCGGATCATTGAGAGCCATGCGCTCCACCCAGAAGTCGAATATCTCCTGTTCCTCGACCTGACTGTGGCGCCGGGCGACCTGGCCCAGGAGCTGATTGGTGAAAAAGCGCAAATCCTCTTGCTCCTGACCCTGTGCGCGGAGGTCGACCAGGTAACAGGCGGTTGCCGCGGCAACCGCTGCGCCATCGGAGTTATCCGGGGTTTCGTCAATCAGGTGCTGCAGCATGGCGACACTCAGTTCCGGATCGATCGGAAAGGTCACGCCGAGCCAGATGCCCTGTGCCAATGCCTTGATCGCATCATCCTGTTCCGCCTGGTAGATGATGTCACAGGCTTCCACAGCGCTGTTCCAGAGTTCGTGCTGAAGGGCCGTGGTTAGGCTCTGCTTGGCGCTCTGCCAGGCTTCATCCCGTCGATCCAGGTCGAGCAGGATGTAATCATTGGCCATCTCGAGCTTCAGGCGTTCGGAAACCGGCGCATCGTCAGGCAGGTTGGCCAGTTGCTCCAGATTCTCCTGTAGTTTCAACTCCAGCAGCTTACTGGATTTGACCGCGTCTTCAGAGCAATCGTTATCGCCTAAAAAGGTTTCTGCTTCCAGGTACTTCACAAGGTTTCTCGCATATATATAGTGACGGCCGGCTATGTGAAGGCCGCTTCGAGGCGGTCCTCCCAGTTATCGGGGGTGTCATTAAAAGGGGGTTTCACGTCGATGCGGAAAAAGATCTCCGTCTTGGAGTGTTCTTTGACGACCGCCAGGAGTTGTTCGAAATTCTCGACCTCCGGGTGTTGCATCATGATTTCGCTCAGGTACAGCATCTTTCTGCCCGTTTAATTACTTAGTAAAATAGTCAGGTATTAATATTGAACAACAAGCTCCGCGGGGGATCAAGTCCTGATCTGTATGTTATACCGCGATTTCATCCCATGGAGAAAAAGTGGATAAGTATGAGTTGAACCTACCTCTAAGAGATAGCATTTAACTTGTTCAGTTATGGGGAATTAGTCGTTCCATGCCAATTTTATTGGGGCAGGTGAAGGAAATTCATCTATCCCATTTGGGATAGTCATAACTATTACTTACCCCCCCATCGGAAGGATATAGGTCTGCATTAGGAATCCCTAAACTTGCTGCCCAGTAGATCAGGCCCTGCCTGTGACGGTTTCGATTGCGGGTCGGCAGGCCATATTCTGCGAGTTGGTGTTCAGCCAAGAAGAACAGGATATGTCAAACGCTGAAGACCTAGATAAACGACCATTGGGAGATACAGTGATGGCAAAACAGATGCATGATACCCCGATGCTTGACCAGTTGGAGAGCGGCCCCTGGCCCTCGTTCGTGACCGGCCTCAAGCGTCTCGCCAAAGATAATGACATGATGGTTGACCTGCTGGGTCAGCTTGAGACCTCCTACGAAACCCGCAAAGGCTACTGGAAAGGTGGCACCGTGGGCGTCATCGGCTACGGCGGCGGTATCATCCCCCGTTTCACCGAGTTGAAGAAAGACGGCAAGCCTGTGTTCCCGGCAGCCGCTGAATTCCACACCCTGCGAGTCATGCCGCCTCCAGGCATGCACTACGATACCAACACCATCCGCAAATTCTGCGACATCTGGGAAAAGTACGGTTCCGGTCTGATTGCCTTCCACGGCCAGTCTGGTGACATCATGTTCCAGGGTTGCACCACCGATAACGTCCAGCCCGCTTTCGACGAAATCAACGAGATGGGTTTTGATCTCGGTGGCGCCGGTCCTGCTGTGCGTACCGGTATGTCCTGCGTGGGTGCCGCTCGCTGTGAAAACTCCTGCTTCGACGAAGGCCGCACCATGCGCATGCTGGTCAACAACGCCCTCGACGACATGCATCGTCCGGCTCTGCCCTACAAGTTCAAATACAAAGTATCCGGCTGCCCGAATGACTGCATGAACTCTGTTCAGCGTGCTGACCTGGCGACCATCGGTACCTGGCGCGACGACATGAAAGTCGACCAGGAAGAGGTCAAGAAGTTTGTCGAAGCCCGCGGTCGCAAGTATGTGATCGACAACGTCATCACCCGCTGCCCGACCCAGGCCCTGTCTCTGAACGATGACGACACCCTGGCGGTTGATAATCCTTCCTGCGTGCGCTGCATGCACTGCATCAACGTCATGACCAAAGCCCTTTCTCCGGGCGACGACAAAGGCGTAACCCTGCTGTGTGGCGGTAAACGTACTCTGAAAATCGGTGACCTGCTGGGTACGGTTATCGTGCCTTTCATGAAGCTCGAAACCG
The DNA here is from genome assembly GCA_040506775.1 of Candidatus Thiodiazotropha sp. GTDB lineage: Bacteria > Pseudomonadota > Gammaproteobacteria > Chromatiales > Chromatiaceae > Thiodiazotropha. The sequence goes on along the minus strand of JBEVWC010000003.1, from coordinate 139,325 downwards.
AAGAGGACTTCGAGACTCTGGGCGAACTGGCCACTGAGATCCTGGACTTCTTCGCTGAGAACGCTCTGGAGCACGAGCGTACCGGTGAGATGATCGAGCGTATCGGTCTGGTCAACTTCCTGGAAGGTGTCGGCCTCGAGATCGATCCGAACATGATCGAGCGTCCGCGTACCAATCCCTATGTCCGTACCGACGGATGGGACGAGGAAGCGGCCAAGTGGGCTGAGCGTCAAGCCTAAGCAATCATTTTCTGCTGAATGACAGCAGGTTGAAAGAGGGGCGCCGGGTTCGCTCGGCTGCCCCTTGCAACGAATCAATTACCCTATTTTTTTGGAGGTAGGTATGTCGGAACCTCGTATGCCGATCGAGAGTGGTGTTCCAGAGATGGAGCCCTACTTGCATCCCGTCCTGAAGAAGAACTACGGCCAGTGGGCTTGGCATGAGCGTCCGCGTCCCGGCGTTCTTCATCACGTCGCCAAGAGCGGTGACAGCATCTGGACGGTTCGCGCCGGTACCCAGCGTCAGATGGATGTGTACACCATCCGTAAACTGATGGACATTGCTGACGAATTCGCCGATGGCTATGTTCGCTTCACCATTCGTTCCAACATCGAATACATGGTCAGCGATGAATCCAAGGTTCAGCCCCTGATCGACAAGCTGCAGGCCGAGGGTTTCCCCATCGGTGGTACCGGTAACTCGGTATCCATGATTTCCCACACCCAGGGCTGGCTGCACTGCGATATCCCGGGTACAGACGCTTCCGGCGCCGTGAAGGCCCTGATGGATGAGCTCTATGACGAGTTCACCAAGGAAGAGATGCCCAACCGTGTGCGTATCACCACTTCCTGCTGCCAGATCAACTGCGGCGGACAGGGTGACATCGCGATCAACATCCAGCACACCAAGCCGCCGAAGATCGATCACAGCCAGGTCGCAAACGTTTGTGAGCGCCCCTCAGTTGTGGCTCGCTGCCCGGTTGCTGCGATTCGTCCTGCCATGGTCAACGGCAAGCCGTCCCTGGAAGTCGATGAGAAAAAGTGCATCTGCTGCGGCGCCTGCTTCCCGCCCTGCCCGCCGATGCAGATCAACGACCCTGAGCACTCCAAGTTTGCGATCTGGGTAGGTGGTAAGAACTCCAATGCCCGTTCCAAGCCGACCCTGCACAAGCTGGTTGCGGCTGGTGTGCCCAACAACCCGCCGCGTTGGCCGGAAGTTTCCGATATCGTCAAGCAGATCCTGAGCGCCTACAAATCAGACGCGAAAGACTGGGAGCGTATCGGTGAGTGGGCTGAGCGTATCGGATGGCCGAAATTCTTCGAGAAGACCGGTCTGCCGTTCACCAAGTACCACATCGACAACTGGCGTGGTAGCCGTAACAACCTGAACGCATCTGCTCACATCCGCTTCTAAGCGATGGTCATTGGCAGAGTAACGCTAACAGGAAGGTCAAACTGATGAAATTTGCGATTCAGGTAAACGAAGGCCCGTACCAGCACCAGGCAACGGACTCGGCATACCAGTTCACGAAAGCCGCGTTGGAGTCCGGGCATGAAATCATGCGCGTGTTCTTCTATCACGATGGTGTGAACAACGGTACGAATCTCACGACTCCTCCGCAGGACGATCGTAACATCGTCAATCGCTGGTCTGAGCTGGCGAAGAAGCACGATCTCGATCTGGTGGTCTGTGTGGCAGCCGCACAACGTCGCGGTATCGTCGATGAAGGCGAGATGCAGCGTAACGGAAAAAGTGCGCAGAACATCGCTGACGGGTTCCGTATCTCCGGCCTCGGTCAGTTGATCGAAGCGGGTATACAGTCCGAACGGCTCGTGGTTTTCGGCGATTAATGGGGGTTGAGCATGTCTGAGCAGATTAAGAAATTCATGTACGTCAACCGCCGCGCTCCCTACGGCACCATTTATGCCTGGGAGTCACTTGAAGTCGTGTTGATCGGTGCGGCATTCGATCAGGATGTCCATCTGGCCTTCCTCGATGACGGTGTGTATCAGCTGGTCAAAGGGCAGGATACTTCCGGGGTGGATATGAAAAACTTCTCCCCGACCTATCAGGCACTCGGCGATTACGATGTCACCAAGCTCTTCGTAGAGAAAGAATCTCTCGAAGAGCGCGGTCTGACCATCGATGATCTGATGCCCCTGACCTATGAAGACGAAGATGATGATTGGGCTGAAAAAGACTCCATCACCGTGGTGACCCGCGCAGAATTGGCGGACATCATGGATGAGCAGGACGTCATATTCAGTTTCTAAGTCGGAGTATATTGAGAATGGCTACCTTACACACAGTCAATAAATCGCCTTTTGAAAAGTCTTCTCTGGAGAGTTGTCTGGCTCACGCCAAAGACGGCAGTGCCGTACTCCTCTATGAAGACGGCATCTATGGTGCGGTCAAGGGCACTTCCATGGCGGACAAGGTAACCGCCCTGGGTGGTGTCAAATTCTACGTATTGGGTCCCGACCTGAAGGCACGTGGCATTTCCGAAGACAAACTGCTCGCTGGAGTGGAAATCGTGGATTACGCCAAATTTGTCGATCTCGCAGCGACGAACGACAAAGTGCAGGCCTGGGTCTGATTGATTCACTGAACAACTGAAACATTATCTGGAGAATAGATATGGCAATCGAAGCAAATGGTAAAACCTTTGAAACCGATGAAGAGGGTTACCTGGTCAACCTGGCTGATTGGGAGCCTGCCGTTGCCGAAGTTATGGCAAAGGAAGACGACCTGGCGCTGACCGACGAGCACTGGGAGATCATCAACTTCCTGCGTGAGTACTATGAAGAGTACCAGATCGCTCCGGCTGTCCGCGTTCTGACCAAGGCTGTTGGCAAGAAACTGGGCAAGGACAAGGGTAACTCCAAGTACCTGTACGCTCTGTTCCCCTACGGCCCTGGTAAGCAGGCTTGCCGTTTCGCAGGTCTGCCGAAGCCGACTGGCTGTATCTAAGCGACCTAACGCACATGGCGGGTGGTGTTCACACCACCCGCCTGTGACCTGATCATTCATTGAGGAACGCAGGAACATGTCATCTGTCTACGCGTTGCTGTTTATCGTAGCGACCATCGTCCTGGTAGTGGGCTTGGCTAGAAAGATTATTCAATACGCCAAGGTGCCTGCACCACTCAAGATTCCTACAACGCCGGCCCCTGTCACGCAAACCGGTGTTGTGTTGCGTATGTTTCGTGAAGTGGTTTTGTTTGAGAGCCTCTTCAAAAGCACCAAGTGGACCTGGATCTTTTCCTGGATGTTCCACATGGGCCTGTTCCTGGTCCTTCTGCGTCACGTTCGTTACTTCATCAACCCGGTCTGGTTGCCGATCGAACTGATCCAACCCTTCGGAAAGTACGCGGCATTCGCCATGGTCTTTGGCCTGCTCGGATTGCTCGCGCGCCGGTTCTTTGTTGATCGTGTTCGCTACATATCGTCGCCATCCGATTATCTTTGGCTGCTGATCCTGATTTTTATCGGTATGAGCGGCGCGATGATGACATTTGTTGTTCACACCGATGTAGTGGCTGTTAAACAGTTCTTTACCGGTCTGTGGACATTCAGTGGCGCGCAATTGCCGATGGATCCGATCCTGCTTATACACCTGGCACTGGTAGCTGTGCTGATGATTCTCTTACCGTTCAGCAAACTGCTGCATATCCCAGGTGTATTCTTCAGCCCGACTCGCAACCAGGTGGACAATCCCCGTGAGAAACGTCACCTGGCCGATTGGGCTAGAAAGTTCGAAGAATCCTGAAATCCACGCTTGGCCGATGAGGGTTACAAATGGCTGGAGCTGAATTTGAAACACCGGAACTGACCGAATACATCGAGGTTCCCAAGGTTGTAGACGATACCATGAAGCACATCAGTTGCTTCGTGGCAAAACCTGACCACCAGGCACCTCTGGGTTTTCCCGGTGAAAAGGTTGACAACTGGAAAGAGGTCGCCATCGACAAGATGGGGGATCTTCTGAGCCGCTATCGTTCTTTTCAGGTGTTTATGGACGCCTGTGTAAAGTGCGGTTCGTGTACTGACAAGTGTCACTACTTTATCGGTACCCAGGATCCGAAAAACATGCCCGTTGGGCGTCAGGATCTGTTGCGCAAGGTCTATCGTCGTTACTTCACGTTTGCGGGTAAATACTTCCCGAAACTGGTTGGTGCGGCTGATCTGACCGATGAAGTGGTCGATGAGTGGTACAGTTACTTTCATCAGTGCTCCCAGTGCCGCCGTTGCTCGGTATTCTGCCCCTACGGTATCGATACCGCTGAGATCTCCATGGCGGCCCGCGAAATCCTCGACTCCATTGGTGTCGGACAGAAGTACTGTAATGAGATTATTGCCAAGGTTTTTAAGATCGGTAATAACCTCGGTTTGCCCGGACCCGCAATCGCTGACACCCTGGAAGGCCTCGAAGAAGATGTCTTCGACGATACCGGTGTGGCAGTCAAGTATCCCCTGGATAAGAAAGGGGTCGACATACTGCTGGTGACACCCTCGGCAGACTTCTTCGCCGAACCCCACGTGGATGGTCTGATCGGCTACGGCAAGGTGTTTCACGAAATCGGCGTCAGCTGGACTTTGAGCAGTCATGCTTCTGAGGCCGGTAACTTCGGCATGTTCATCGGCAGTTACGAGAACATGCGCCGTGTTTCGCTGCGTATCCGCGAAGCTGCCCTGCAGCTTGGTGTGAAGCGCATTGTTTTCGGTGAGTGTGGGCATGCCTGGCGTATTGCCTACAGCTTCCTGAACACCCTGGCAGGTCCTTTTGATTTCCTGGATCCGAACTACCCGGTTCCGCAGCATATCTGCGAGTTCACCCTGAGTCATATCGAGAAGGGTGACCTGGAGTTCGACAAATCCGAGAACGACGACATGTCGATCACTTTCCACGACTCCTGCAACGTGGCTCGTGCTTCCCGCATGGGTGATAAGCCCGGTGGCCAGTTTGAGATACCGCGTAAAGTGATCAAGGCCGTGGTGAACAATTACCACGACATGGAGTGGGACACCATCCATGAGCGCACCTTCTGCTGCGGTGGTGGTGGTGGCCTGCTCACCGACGACCTGATGGAAGTACGGGTAAAAGGCGCCAAACCCCGCATGACAGCATTCAAGAATGTCATGGAAGAAAAAGGTGTGACGCATCTGGCTGCGATCTGCGCGATCTGCAAGAGTCAGTTTACCAAAGTATTTCCCTATTACGGGATGGACATGTTCCAGATCGTCAGTGTTCATCAGCTGGTCAGTAATGCCCTCGTGATGAACCGAAAAACACCCCCCGAGGAAGCCCCCGGGTACGGTGAGGATGACGACGACGAATAGTATTCGACTACTAGCGCAAACAACGACTCCTACCCCGGTAGGGCACGACCAAGACAAGTTCCTTGAAGGAGACTGAAAATGGCAACTCCTAGTGAAGAGATGAAAAAGATAACCTGGCGCCGCTTTGAAGAGGGCGATGTCGAGTGGGATAGTTGGGGTGATAAGATCTTCCGTGAAGATACCTCCTACAAATGCCCCACTTACATCAATCGCACCCCTCCGTGTCAGGGCAGCTGCCCTTCCGGTCACGACATCCGTGGTTGGCTGGCGATCGTGCGTGAGCAGGAGAAACCGACCGAAGACATGGATTGGGAACAATATGCGTTCGAACGCGCAGCAGACGCCAATCCTTTCCCCTCAATGATGGGGCGTGTCTGTCCGGCGCCTTGCCAGGACGGTTGTAACCGCAACGAAGTGGAAGACTTCGTAGGTATCAACTCTGTCGAACAGTACATTGGTGATGTCGCCATCGAGCGTGGCTTCAAATTTACCCCGGGTGCGGACACCGGTAAGAAGGTTGCGGTCATCGGTGGTGGTCCCGCTGGTATGGCGGCCGCCTTCCAGCTTCGCAAGATGGGTCACGCTGTGACGGTTTTCGAAAAGGATCCCGATCTTGGCGGCATGATGCGCTACGGCATTCCGAACTATCGTATTCCGCGTGACAAGCTGAAATCCGAAATCGACCGTATTCTGGATATGGGCGTTGAAACCCGTACCGGCGTCAAGGTGGGTGTGGAAGTTCCGGTTGCCGATATCGAAAAAGAGTATGACGCCATCCTGTGGGCTCTGGGCTGCCAGAATGGACGTGATCTGCCGGTTGATGGCTGGAAAGGCACTCCGAACTGCGTATCCGGCGTGGCGTTCCTGAAAGCCTTCAACGAAGGCCGCATGAAAGTCACCGGTGAAAAAGTCGTGTGTATCGGTGGTGGTGATACCTCCATCGACGTGATCTCGGTTGCCCGTCGACTGGGCGCCAATGCCGCTGCCGGGAATCCTGAAGACGTGGTGCTCGATACCGCAATGAATCAGGATGATGCTCTGGCCGGCTCCGCACAGCCGAGCGCCGCGACGCTGACCTCCCTGTTCAAGCGGGAGAAAATGTTTGCTGCACAGCACGAGATCGATGATGCCCTGCACGAAGGCTGCACCATCCTTGACGGCGTGATGCCTCTGGAAGTGATCCTCGGTGCTGATGGCCGTGCGACCGGTCTGAAGGTCTGTGACTGCACCATGGATGGCATGACCCCGGTTGCCGTTGAAGGTACCGAGCGTGTGCTCGAAGCCGATCTGATCGTTTCCGCCATCGGCCAGAGTGCCGATATGGAAGGACTTGAGGCAATGGCTAATGCGCGTAACCAGATCGATGCTGACAAGTTCTACCAAGTGCCTGGTAAAGAGGGTCACTTCGTGGCGGGCGACATCGTACGTCCTCACCTGTTGACCACCGCTATCGGCCAAGCTTCCATTGCCTGTGAAAGCATCGATGCCTACCTGAACAAGAAGGAACTGGCCAAGCGTCCGAAGGTTGACGTTCATCACTTCGATCTGATGGACAAGCTGGAAGAGACCCACATGGTGCCCGAGTCTTTCGACAACAAGGTGGGTGACCTGCGCGGTACAGACTCTGCGAAGTACGCGATCCACAACTATGAGGACCGTTCGCATCAGGAGATCATCCCCGCGGATGAGCTGTTCCTGGGCCACTTTGGTTTTACACCGAGAAACCTGCGCTCTGAGGATGTGCCCACGGCCGACGAAGTGCTGCATCATTTCAAAGAGCGTATGAACGGTCTTGATAAGACTCAGGCTCAGGCTGAGGCAAAACGTTGCATGAGTTGCGGCATGTGCTTCGAGTGTGACAACTGCGTGGTGTTCTGTCCCCAGGATGCGGTGTTCCGTGTCAAACGCAATGAGTCCACTACCGGACGCTATGTGGATACCGACTACACCAAATGTATCGGATGCCATGTTTGTACGGATGTCTGCCCGACCGGTTATATCCAGATGGGGTTAGGTGAATAGGAGCTGAGATGCGTAGTTCTCTCATCAGCAAACGGCTTCTCATCCTGGTCTGCGCGGGAATTCTGTTTCCCGCGATGCAGGCCTTCGGTGAGAGTGCCCTCGTAACCAAGAGTTCCAAGGCAGCCAAGCTGTCGAGTTGTGTGGCGCCGACTGCGGATATGCGACGCAACCACATGGACTATCTCAAACACGAACGGGACGAAACGGTCCGGGACGGTATTCGCGGTTCCAAGTTCAGCCTGGTGGAGTGCATCGAATGCCACGCCTCCCAGGATGACAGTGGACACGCCATTCCGGTTACTGACGAAGGTGAATTTTGTCAGGTTTGTCATGGTTACGTTGCTGTGAGCCTGCCATGTTTCCAGTGTCATCGGACGACACCGGAACCCAATGGCAAGAATGGTAAGCTTGGCTACCATCCCGCGGGTTCTTTTCATAACCAGACAATGAGTCAGACCACTGGCCGACAGAGAGACTGATCATGAGCAATATGAATGACCAGCCGAATAAAGACCGTCGTCTGCTTATTGGTGCAACGATCGCTGCTACCGGTGTCGCTACCATAGCCCCGGGAGTGTTCCTGCATGCTGCAAATGCGGCAGTTGAAACCAAAGGCGCCTCAAGCAAGAACCGATGGGGCATGCTGATCGATACCAATAAGTGTGCGGACGGGTGCAGTGCCTGTGTCGATGCCTGTAATACCGAAAACGGTTTACACAGCACGGGCAGGCCGGAAACCGACGCGGTTTGGATTCGTACGGTCAAACTCAGGGATATGCAGACACAGCATGAAAATCGCATGGTACTGATGTGCCAGCATTGCGAGTTTCCACCTTGTGTCGACGTGTGCCCGACTACGGCATCCTTCAAACGCGAGGATGGTATCGTGCTGGTTGACCGACATCGCTGTATCGGTTGCCGTTATTGCATGATGGCCTGTCCCTACAAGGCACGCTCTTTTGTCCACGAGACGTTGACAGACCAATCCACGAACCAGCCACGTGGCAAGGGTTGTGTCGAGTCGTGCACCCTGTGCGTACATCGTATCGATGAAGGCGTCATGCAGACTGCTTGTCAGGAAGCTTGTGAAAAAGAGGGTCACGCCGCAATACTGTTCGGTGATCTCAAGGACCCCAACAGTGAGATCAGCAAGGCACTCAAGACCAAAAACTCAGTACAGATCCGGGCCGACCTCGAGTTGAACACCGGCGTGCGTTATCTCAACCTGTGACCTGAGGGGAGCTTGGATTCAGATGAGTAAGATGTATTACCGTGAGCTCTACTGCGGCACCCCTGGACGTTTCTGGTCCGGACTGGCCCTGTTGGGTGTGTTTATTGCCATCGGCCTGGGCGCTGCCTTCTACATGGAACACAACGGTCACTGGGTGACCGGCATGACCAACCAGGTGGTCTGGGGTCTTCCTCATGTGTTCGCGATTTTCCTGATCGTCGCGGCGTCCGGTGCCCTGAACGTGGCATCCATCGGGTCGGTGTTCGGGGGGCCCATGTACAAGCCCCTGGGCCGTTACTCGGGATTGCTGGCGATCGGGTTGTTGGCGGGTGGTTTGATGGTACTCGTCCTGGATCTGGGACGTCCGGATCGTCTCATCGTTGCGATGACCCAGTACAACTTCAAGTCGATATTCGCCTGGAATGTGATCCTCTATTCCGGCTTCTTCGCCATCGTCGGCGTCTATCTGTGGACCATGATGGATCGGACGGTCAACAAGTACAATCGCACCGTGGGTTTCGCAGCGTTTTTCTGGCGTATTGCGCTGACCACCGGTACCGGCTCGATCTTCGGTTTTCTGGTGGCGCGTGAAGCCTATGATGCGGCGATCATGGCGCCCATGTTCGTGATCATGTCTTTCAGCTTCGGTCTGGCGTTCTTCATCATCACCCTGATTGCTGCCTACATCTGGGGTGATCGGGAAATTGGCGATCTTCGTCTGACGCGACTGAAGAATCTGCTTGGCGTATTTGTTGGCGCAGTGCTGTATTTCACTCTGGTTTACAATCTGACCAATCTCTATATCACCCAGCACCACGGGATCGAGCGCTTCATTCTGCTGGACGGCGGCGTTTACACCCAGATGTTCTGGATCGGTCAGGTCTTCATTGGCGGTATTCTGCCCCTGTTTCTGATCTACTCGCCGGCCTTCGACAAGTCCCGCTGGGCCATTGCATTCGCTTCGATTGCGGTGCTGATCGGCGGATTCTTCCAGATCTATGTGATCGTGATTGGTGGACAGGCCTTCCCGATGAGCCTCTTTCCTGGCAAGGAAGTGGTCGAATCTGGCTTCTTCGACGGTCAGGTCGCGAGCTACGTGCCCACGTTCCCGGAGGCAGCCCTCGGGGTCGCGGGTGTCGCGGTGGCGCTTACCATGGTGGCGGTCGGCGCCCGGGTGTTCAAGGTATTTCCCGAGACACTCGAAGACTGAGCGACAACCGTTCTGCAGAAAATCCCGGGCATGTCCCGGGATTTTTTTTGCGCGGAAATCACAGCTGCTTCAAGGAATCAGTGAATCAGAACAGACAGGTCTCAGAGACTGCAGCGTCCATCCACCCGGAATGGCATCACTGACGCAACTCTGTTTGAGGATCTGACAAGTCGGCTAATCTCAGATGCGGCACCGGACTGAGTCGTTCGAGTGGTGTGCAACAGTCTGATAAGCCCCACAAATCACCCCTATTACATGAGTGGAGGATTTACCACTATCCGGGTAGGATATCGGTAATATTCTGCAGGTATCCAAATTCCGTGTCCGCCTTCTATATTTCAGCCGCCCACAAGTCTTCAGGCAAAACCACCCTGTCGATCGGTTTGGTGAGGGCCTATGCCAATCGTGGATTGATGGTTCAGCCTTTCAAAAAAGGACCGGACTACATCGATCCTATCTGGCATGGCCAGGCTTCCGGCAATCCCTGCTACAACCTGGATTTCAATACTCAGTCAGCGGAACAGATCCTTGCCACCTATGGGCAGCACATGCAGGCAGCCCGCCTGGGTCTGGTGGAAGGCAATATCGGGCTCTTCGATGGTATGGATCTGCAAGGCTCAAACAGCAATGCCGCGATGGCGAAACTGCTGGGCTTGCCAGTCATTCTGGTGATCAATTGCCAGGGTATGACGCGGGGTATCGCTCCCCTGCTGCTCGGATACCAGGCATTCGACACCGAGGTCAATTTCGCCGGGGTGATTCTGAACCGGGTCGGGGGCAGCCGTCATGAGAGGAAACTGATCGAGGTTGTTGAGCACTACACGGATATCCCGGTGCTCGGTTCTGTGCATCAGGATCCTGACCTGCAGATCGTTGAGCGCCACCTGGGTTTGATTCCGGGCAACGAGGAGGCAGGGGCTGAGACGCTGATCGCGCGGCTTGCCTCTCGGGTTGAAGAGCAGGTTGATCTCGATCGTCTGTTGGGCATCGCGGACCTTGTGAGTAAGCCTGTGTTGCCTGTCGTGAATGGGATTTCAAATCCTGTTGATGAGAAATACTCAGGGCTGCGTATCGGACTGGCAAAAGACCGGGCGTTTGGTTTCTACTATCCTGATGATCTGGAGAGGTTTCTCTCTTTGGGAGTGGAGTTGGTCGAATTCGACACCCTGAATGACTCTCAACTGCCTGACGTGGATGGACTATTTCTCGGAGGTGGCTTTCCCGAGACCGCCATGGATGCACTGCAGCATAACAGCACGATGCGTCGTTCAGTGGCGGAGTTCATCGAAAAGGGAGGTCCGGTATACGCGGAATGTGGAGGGTTGATCTACCTGACCCGGACGCTTACCTGGAATGGGAAACAATGTAGAATGGCCGGTGTGATACCCGCAGATACGGTGATGCACGAGAAACCCAAAGGGCGTGGCTATGTGCGGCTTCGGGAAACCGGCCGGAGTCATTGGCCGAGTGTTCAGACAGAACCCGGTGACACGATTCCCGCCCACGAATTCCACTACTCCTCGCTGGAGGGATTGGAAGCCAAGGACGATGAGTTCGCCTATGAGGTGGTCCGAGGGTACGGAATCGATGGTAAGCATGATGGCTACATTTACAAGAATCTGCTGGCAAGCTATACGCACATGAGAAGTGTCGGCGGAAATGATTGGGTCAGGCGCTTCGTCGCACAGGTCGCGGCTGAAAAAGATGTTCAAGCAGCAAGCAAGGTACAGGTAAGCGATGTTTAAAATTACACCCCGGGCAGCGCAGCAGATACTCCAGGCAGCAAAGATGGGCGGTACGGAAGGTATGGCCCTGCGTTTTGCCGCTCAGCAGAAAGAGGATGGCAGCTTTGACTATCTGATGGGTTTTGATGACGCCAAGGATGAAGATATCCAATTCGATTCAGAGGGTATCAATATCGTCATGGAACCCGAGCACTACTCGCTACTGGATGAGACGACCATGGATTTTGCGGAGCTGGATGACGGGGAGAGTCAGTTCATCTTTCTCAACCCCAAAGACAGCAATTACCTTCCACTCGACGAACCCATACAGTAGGCCGATAGCCGGCGCGTCAGGGATATCCGCGATATCGGCCTGAAGGGTCTTGCCTCGTAGCGGGGACTTTGCGCAAAGTCCCGGTGCTTAAAGTCCGGGTGTATCGGTTCTCACACCCGGCCCCTACCGGATAAGCCGTTTCAACCCACCCAACGGGTGAAAAAACTTAACATATACATTTTGGAGCAGCATGGATCTTTCTCATGAAGACGCACTGCGCCTGCGGGTGTTGCTTGCCAACAAGCCCCGGGCGATTCGGATCGATGAATCCTCCATGACCTTGCATGCCCTCACCCAGCAGGGCGAAAGCAAAATGTCGCTCAATCCCACCAGTCGTGATGATCAGTACCTCCGGCGCATTCGTGAGGAGTTATCCGGGCATGTACTCGGCTCCCCCGGCGGTTACCCTGTCTATCTCAAACGCTGGACCCGAATGGGGCAGGCCCGTGATGAGCACCTGGAAAACCTGTTGCTGCTCGGCGAACCTGAAGCAGTCATTGCCGTGGCCTCGGCCCGGGGGTTGACGGACGAACTGGCGCGCAGGGCCTGGTGGACCTCACAGGATCCGGACAATGCACGTCGCATGCTGCAGAATCCTCAGGTCGTACAGGGGGCGATGGGGAGCGAGTTGGCGCATTTCCTGATCGAATACCTGCCTTTCGAAACCGAACCGATGCTGATGATCGAGAGCCTGAAACTCGCGCTGCAGCCAGGTCTGATCTCGCAGGAGGAACGCGCAGAGTTGTGGAAGCGGGGGGCGCGCAAGCCGACTTATTATCTGGGGTTTCTTGCCAGTACTCCGGATGACCTGCCGCAACCGCCAGCGGCCAAAGCCCTCGAACCTGACACCCGGGAGGCGCTGGGGCTCCTCGCTCAGGAGGGCAATCCCTTTGCGCAACAAATGCTGCGCATTAGCAGTCCCCAGGGGCAGGGTTTCGTGTCAACCTGCCTGCGGGTCATGGAGAAACCGGCCAATCAGGACGTGGTGACCTTCCTGCTGGATGCGATCCGGGACTATCTCAAGGATCTTCGGCCCGGGGGTGATCCGGACATGACCCTGGATGAGCTGATGACCCAGGCGCAGCAGTACCAGGATCCTGACTATCAGGCCTGTCTGCGGGCCTCTGCTGAGCAGCATGAGCTGTTGGTTGCGTTGTACGCACTTTCGGGTATGGGCTATGGCGTAGTACGACCGGTTTTTTCCAAGACTGACGCTATGGGCAGCTTGATGAGAAAAAAACTGGCTCCGGTGTTCGATCCCTTGCGCGAACTGATGAAGTCTATTCTGGCGTGAGGGTCATCCGGGTGTCTGGCCGGCTGTAGCGGTCAGCGGCGTCTGCCCTGGTAGGCGGAAACGTGTTGTATCAGGATTTGGAAGGGCAGGTTCTCAAGACTGCCAAAGGTTTCCCTGGCCTGACTGATCAAACCATACACATCTTCTATTCTGGGAGGCATGGGGGTATCCGGAAACAACGCCGCGTGTAATCCCCGCAGTCCACCGACCTGCAGACGCATCGCCTGGGCGTGAGGCAGAACCGCCCGGTCATTGTTGGTTTTGAGGGCGAACCGGGCTTGCTGGCGCAGCGCCGACTGGAGTTCCAGGCATTGGTTCTGTGCCTCGTCCGAGAGACAGTGCACACCCTCGCGCTCCGCAATGCAGATCTTTTTCGCCTGGCTGCACTGACACTGTAGCGAGAGCATGCTCTTTTCGTAAGCGCAGAAGCGCTCATTCATCTCCCGGTAGGTACGGCGATAGGCGTCCTGGTCCATGATCAGGGGGTCTTCTGGGTGAAACGATGGATCATCCGGCGGTCCCGCTTGCTGGGTCTGGTCGACACGGGTTGCGGCGCCAGTGAGCGTTGCAGTCTCTGGGCTTCGACCGCCTTCTCACGTCGCTGCAGGCTTTGAGGATCCTCTTCGTAGAAGTGGCAGGCTTCGGCAGCAGGTCTGCGCTGGGTTGCGGGTACGACGACCCGGACATCCCACTCGAGGGAACCCTTGTGGATTCTCAAATGGCTGCCGGCCTTGACCTCCTTGCCGGGTTTGGTGCGCTGTCCATTGAGGTGCACCTTGCCTCCGTTGATCGCCTCAGCGGCAATCTGGCGGGTCTTGAAAAAACGCGCGGCCCAGAGCCATTTGTCCAGGCGCACCTTTTCCGCGGGATGGGAGGCTTCGCTCATTCGTCCGCGAGGCCGAGTAACTGGTTCAGGCGTCCGGACATCTCCAGGGAGGCCAGGTCGTCATATCCACCCACATGAAAATCATCGATGAAGATCTGTGGGACGGTCTGGCGGTTACTCCGGCGCATCATCTCCTGCATGATCTCACGGTCGTGGTCGATACGGATCTCTTCGAATTCGACACCCTTGTTTTCCAACAGGTGCTTTGCCCTGACGCAGTAGGGACAAATGGCGGTGGAGTACATCACGACGTGCGGCATATTCGGATTCCTGGTAAATTCTTAAAGCTAAATAATTGTAATACCATGAGAAATGAATTGATTAGCTCATGGTGGATTCTGCCTAACATCCTAGCAGCAGAGTGGGGCGACTTCTATATCGGGTATCCGAGCGGGTCCCGCGATTGTGACACAACAATGGTCATTGCATGATCCGTTCAGCCCCTATTAGACTTTCTGCATTGACTCTCGAGCTGACCTCACCGGTGGACCACAGGAACTCCTATGCGAACAGACAGCGCCAAAACCATCTATCTCAAAGACTATCGTCCACCGGAATATCTCGTCGATCAGGTGGCGTTGGAATTTCAGCTGCAGGAGGAGGCGACTCGGGTCATCAGTGAACTTCAGCTGCGACGCAATCCCGCCCATACCGGTCAGCCGGGGGATCTGGTGCTGGATGGTGAACAGTTGCAGCTCTGTTCGGTGCAGCTGGACGGTCGTGAACTGGACCCGCAGGAGTACCAGCTGGATCCCCGCTCCCTGACCATCCTGAACGTGGGGGCGAAGTGCGTACTGCGCACCGAGGTGTTGATCAATCCCCGGGAGAACACTGCGCTTGAGGGACTTTATCAATCCGGTCAAATGTTCTGTACCCAGTGTGAGGCGGAGGGTTTCCGGCGCATCACCTACTATCCCGACCGGCCGGATGTGATGGCCCGCTTCAGCACCACGATCAGTGCCGACAAGCAGCGCTACCCGGTGTTGCTGTCGAACGGAAATTGTATCGAATCCCTCGATCTGGAAGGCGGGCGGCACCAGGTGCGCTGGGAGGATCCTTTTCCCAAACCCTGCTATCTGTTCGCTCTGGTCGCGGGTGATCTGCGCTATCAGCAGGACCAGTTCGTCACCGCCTCAGGGCGCAAGGTCGACCTGAGGATCTATGTCGAACCGGAAAATATCGACAAGTGTGATCACGCCATGGTCTCGCTCAAACACGCCATGGCCTGGGACGAAAAACGCTACGGCAGGGAGTATGACCTGGATGTGTTCATGATCGTGGCGGTGAATGACTTCAACATGGGCGCCATGGAAAACAAGGGACTGAATGTTTTCAACTCGAAGTTTGTGCTGGCCCGCCCGGATACCGCCACGGACAGCGACTTTCAGGGTATCGAGGGGGTAATCGCGCACGAGTATTTCCACAACTGGACAGGTAACCGCATCACCTGCCGGGACTGGTTTCAGCTGAGCCTGAAAGAGGGTTTGACGGTCTACAGGGACCAGGAATTTTCTGCCGACATGGGATCCCGGGGAGTCAAGCGGATCGAGGACGTGAGGTTGCTGCGAACCCATCAGTTTGCCGAGGATGCCGGGCCGATGGCGCATCCGGTGCGGCCCGACAGCTATATCGAGATCAACAATTTCTATACCGTGACGGTTTACGAAAAAGGCGCCGAAGTGGTTCGCATGCAGGCCAATCTGCTGGGTGCGGATGGGTTTCGTAAGGCCACAGACCTTTATTTCGAACGGCATGACGGACAGGCGGTGACCACGGAGGACTTCGTCAAATGCATGGAAGACGCCAGCGGGCGTGACCTGCAACAGTTCCGCCTCTGGTATGCTCAGGCGGGTACCCCGGTGATCCGTGTGAGGTCCGAGTTCGATGCCGGAAGGGGTGTGTACCAGTTGCACATGTCCCAATCGACCCCGGATACTCCGGGACAAAAGGACAAGAAACCCTTTCACATCCCGATCGATCTGGCGTTGCTGGATGCTCAGGGTCGGGAAATACCCTTGAAACTTCAATCTGACGATTCCGCCGCGGAGACTCACCGGGTGGTGGAACTGACCGAGGCCCAGCAGAGCTTTCAGTTTCACGACCTGGCCGAGCGGCCGGTACCGTCCCTGCTGCGGGGATTCTCCGCGCCGGTGAGGCTGGAGTACGACTATTCCGATGAGGAACTGATGTTCCTGATGGCCCGGGACCAGGATGATTTCAATCGCTGGGATGCGGGGCACACCCTGGCGCATCGTGTTTTGCAGCGATTGGTGTCTGCCCACCGGGAAAATAGGGCGTTCGATCTTGATGACGGGTTTGTCTCCGCGTTTCGACAGGTACTCAATGACACCCGTTCGGACAAGGCACTGCTCAGTGAACTGCTGACCCTGCCCACCGAGTCGAGCATCGGTGATCAGATGGCCGTGGTCGAGGTTGACGCGATACACCATGCCCGAAAATGGTTGAAGCAGGCCCTGGCGAAAGCACTGCGGGAGGATTTTCTATGCAGCTACCGGGACAACCTCACGCCAGGGTATGAAATCAGTTCCGAAGCCATCGCCCGTCGACGTCTGAAAAACCTCTCGCTGGGCTATCTGATGAGCCTCCAGGAGCCGGAAATCGACCGCATCGCCGTGGATCAATTCGAAGCGGCGGACAATATGACCGATGTCATGACGGCGCTTGGAAACCTGGTGAACCGGGATATCCCGGAACGAAACCAGGCGTTGGAACAATTCGAAACAAAGTGGCGCCAGGATCCTCTGGTAATGGACAAGTGGTTCGCCGTGCAGGCAGCTTCCCAGTTGCCGGGTACCCTGGATCGGGTCAAGTCGTTGATGAACCACAACGCATTCTCGCTGCGCAATCCGAACAAGGTCCGCAGCCTGATCGGTGCCTTTTGTGGAGGCAATCCGGCTGCCTTTCATGCCGCGGACGGCAGCGGATACCGTTTCCTCGCCGATCAGGTCATCGCCCTGGATGGGATGAATCCGCAGATCGCAGCCCGCCTGTTACGCATGATGAGTCGCTGGAGGCGCTACGATGAGCGCCGGCAGACTCTCATGCGGGGTGAGTTCGAGCGGGTACTGGGCCAATCGGATATTTCCAGGGATGTATTTGAAATCGCGAGTAAGAGTCTCGCGGATTGAGCAACTGAGGCGGACCCGCCGGGGTGGTCACCCTCGACCACTTAGGGTAATCTGCCCGTTGCGCTTCTATAGACGACCGGTTACTCCAGGTCGTCAAGGACAGGTTCCCTATGCAGGAACCTGCACCCGTCCTGCAGATCCTGTGCGGGACCTAGACATTTTATTTTGCTGTTTGTACGAGATCGGAAAAACGAGACGCGTCAATGTCACTCCATGCAGTATCCTACCTTCTGCCGGAAGACTTCGATTTAGAGGGACTTAAGGCGGCGCTTGCTGAAGCGCACAGCCTGGGTGAAAACCCATCATCGAATCTTGAGCAAACCTATTACGACAGTTTTGATTGGCGTGTCTGGCTCGCCGGAGCGGAACTGTTGCATGAGGAGGATGAACAGGGTCGCCTGTGCTGGTCGCCGCTCAATGAAGGCTGTACCCCGCAACTTTGCCAGCCCATGGCGCAGAAGCCCGAGTTTGCAGAGGATCTGCCACCCGGGCCGGTGACCGAGCATCTGGCCAAAGTGCTTGAAATGCGTGTGCTGCTGCCCAAGCTGATCATTTCCCAGACACGACAGAATATCGCTCTGCTTGATTCAGAAGAGAAAACCGTGGTTCGGGTGGCCTGGGTATCGAGCGAATATCATTCGATCAACCGCAAGCAGAGCGGACCATTGGATACATTGCTGATGGTGATGCCGCTACGTGGTTACGAAGCGGAATTCGAGAAGGTGATCGAACGGCTTCAGGCTTTTCGGCTCTCCCCCTGCGATCACAGTTTGTTCCGCGCCGCTATGGGTCATTTAGGGATCAAGCCTGGAGATTACACCTCCAAGCTCAACTACAATCTGGATCCTGACGCCCGTTCCGATGCCACCGCGAAACGCATTCTGCTCGGACTGCTGGATACCCTGGAGGCCAACGTGGCAGGCGCCAAGGCCAATCTCGACAGTGAGTTCCTGCATGACCTGCGGGTTGCAACCCGTCGCACCCGTTCTGCGATGAGTCAGATCAAGGGTGCGTTCGATCCCCAGGAACTTGAGACCTTCAAGCAGGGGTTCGCCTGGATCGGCCAGATTACCGGACAGACCCGGGACCTGGATGTCTACCTGCTACAGTACAATCACTATCGCACCAGCCTGCCAGCCGCGGTGCGACCGGATCTGGATCCGTTTCATGACTATCTGATACGACATCATAAATCCGCGCATGCCCGGCTGGTGAAGAAACTCAATTCCCCGCATTTCCGAAAAATACTCAAGAGTTGGCGGGACTTTCTGGAAGCACCGCTCAGCGATCAGCCGAAAGGACCCAATGCCAAGGTGCCCGCAGCAGAACTCGCGGACCGACGGATCGGCAAACTCTACAGCAAGATTTTGCAGCAAGGGGCTGCGATTGGTCCGAACTCCCCCGGGGAACAGATGCATGAACTGCGCAAACAGTGCAAAAAACTGCGTTACATGATGGAGTTTTTCCAAAGCCTCTATCCCAAGCCTGAGATTCGTCATCTCATAAAGTTGCTGAAAGTGCTGCTCGACAACCTGGGTGAATTTCAGGATCTCGAGGTGCAGGCCCATTCCCTGGAAGGTTTTGGCAGCGAAATGCTCAAGGAAGGAGCTCCGGCCAGCGCCTTGATGGCGATGGGAATCCTGGTGGGTAAACTCTATGAGAAACAGGCGCTGACCCGACGGGCCTTCGCACAACTTTTCACCGAATTCAGCAGCTCGGAGAATGAAAAAGCCTTCCGCAAGCTGTTCGGAGGGGCCTGATGCATATTCTGGGTGTGTATAACATCAAGGGTGGGGTGGGTAAGACGGCCACTGCCGTCAACCTGGCCTATCTCGCGGCGTCCCAGGGGTATCGCACCCTGATCTGGGATCTGGACCCCCAGGCTGCGGCAACCTTCTACTTCCGTATCAAGCCCAAAGTCAAAGGCAGCAAGAAACGTCTGATCAGTGGAAAGATTGATCTGGAAGAGGTGGTCAAGGCTACCGACTTTGAAAACCTGGACATGCTGCCGGCGGATTTTTCCTATCGCAACATGGACCTGCAACTCGAAGACGCGAAGAAACCGACCAAGCAGTTACTGAAGTTGCTGCGCCCGTTATCCCATGCCTACGACTATGTGTTTCTCGACTGTCCGCCGAGTATCTCTCTGGTCTCAGAGAATATTTTTCGTGCCGCTGAAGGCCTGCTGCTGCCATTGATCCCAACGACACTCTCATTGCGTACCTATGCCCAACTGCTGGAATTTCTCGATGGACACCGGATTACGGGCCTGGAGTTGATGCCGTTTTTCTCCATGGTGGATCGGCGCAAGCGTATGCATCTGGATGTCATGCAGCAACTTCAGCAAACGGACAAAGAGTTGCTGGAAGCTCAAATTCCCTATGCCAGCGACGTGGAAAAAATGGGCATTCACCGAATGCCGGTTCAGGCATTCGCTCCAAAAAGTCAGGCAGCCCTGGCCTATCAGGCACTATGGGCCGATGTTCAAAAGCGCCTTGACTGACGTGTTGCGTATGAATTGCGGATTCTGATCCATGCCTGCGCTGGTCATTGATAACCTGCACAAGACCTACCATAACGGTTTCACCGCATTGAAAGGTGTCAGCCTGGTGGTGGAGGAGGGGGATTTCTACGCCCTGCTCGGTCCGAACGGCGCCGGTAAATCCACCGCGATCAGTATCATTGCCTCACTGACCAACAAGAGTTCGGGACAGGTGAGTGTCTACGGGTACGATCTGGATCGTGACAAGGAACAGGCCAAGCAGCGCATTGGCCTGGTGCCCCAGGAATTCAATTTCAATATGTGGGAGCCGGTGATTGAGATCCTGGTCAACCAGGCGGGGTATTACGGCATTCCGCGAAAAGAGGCCTTCGTCCGGGCCGAGGCGACCCTGAAACAACTCGATCTGTGGGAGAAGCGTCACACCCAGGCGCGTTGGCTCTCGGGGGGTATGAAACGCCGTCTGATGATCGCCCGGGCTCTGGTGCATCGTCCACAACTGTTGATCCTGGACGAACCCACCGCCGGAGTGGATATCGAAATTCGCCGTTCCATGTGGCGTTTCATGCGTGAGATCAATCGCCAGGGAACCACGATCATCCTCACCACCCACTATCTGGAAGAAGCGGAAAACCTGTGCCGCAACATTGCGATCATCCACCATGGACGGATCATCGAACAGACCAGTATGGCCGGTTTATTGAGCCAATTACACACAGAGGTTTTTGTCATTGATCTTGAGCGTGCGCTGGATGCGGCGCCGGAGATTCCGGACTATGGGGTAACCCTGCTGGATCCGCAAACCCTCGAGGTGACCGTGACCCGTGAAAAGCGTCTGAACGGATTTTTCGAGGCTCTGTCCCGTCAAGGCATACAGGTGACCAGCATGCGCAATAAGCAAAACCGGCTGGAGCAGATGTTCATCGATCTGGTCGAACGTCCCGATCCGGGGGCATGAGATGTCGATTAAACGCATAGCCTATCAGACCATCGTTACCAAGGAGATCTTGCGCTTCACCCGTATCTGGGTGCAGACCATATTGCCTCCGGCCATCACCACGACCCTCTATTTCATCATCTTCGGTAAACTCATTGGTCAGAGGATCGGTGAAATGGGGGGTTACAGCTACATCGAATACATTGTGCCGGGCCTGATCCTGATGTCAGTGATTCAGAACTCCTATGCCAATGTGGTGTCCTCGTTCTTCAGCACCAAGTTGCAACATTACATCGAGGAACTCTTGATCGCCCCTGTGCCTAATTGGATTGTGTTGTCAGGTTATGTGACCGGAGGGGTGGCCAGGGGGCTGATCGTTGGTGTTGTGGTGACCTTGATCTCCCTGTTCTTCACCGATCTGCGCATTCACAGCTATGCCCTGACCCTTGTGGTCTTCGTGCTGACATCCGTGCTGTTTTCTCTCGCGGGTTTCATCAATGCGGTGTATGCAAAAAGCTTTGACGACATCTCCATCGTGCCGACGTTCATACTGACACCTTTGACCTATCTGGGCGGGGTGTTCTATTCGATCGAACTGTTACCGGAGTTCTGGCAGAAGCTCTCCCTGGTAAACCCGGTGTTGTATATGGTCAACACCTTCCGTTATGGCCTGCTGGGTGTGTCCGATATCGATGTTCGGATCGCCTTGGCCATTATTCTGGGGTTCATCGTGTTATTGACCCTGTTCAGCCTGAAACTGCTGGCCAAGGGTGTTGGGATCAAGGAGTGACATGGCTTGGGCATGGGCCCCTGACGGACTCGCCATGCCACAGCCTCGATGCTCTGAAGACGATCAGCGTTTGATCTTGCGCAAGGTTTTCTCAGTCCAGAAATCGTTGTCCTCATCCGTGTTGTAGTCGATTACCTTCTGCGGGACCACCGCCCAGCTCTCTTGTCCGGTACGCAGATCGATGCCATACCAATACTTCCAGAACAATGCACGGGGATCACCTTTGTCTTCGCTGTTGACCAGTCCCCAGTCGCGATCGATAACTTTGATCAGTTTGCCGTCTTTGTAATAGAGGGTCCGGTAATCGGCAAAGCTGCTGGTGTCCACATAGCTGATCCGGTAGTCGTACCACCAGAAGTCGAATTTTGTGGTGCTCTTCAGGCCATAGACCTGTTTACCCGCGTGCCGACAGCTGCGGTTGGGTAGTTCACCAACATACCGATAGTGTTTGCCTTCCATGTCCTCGATGGCGCCCAGGCAGGTACGCATGGTCTTTACGCCGATCAGTTCGTGGGTTTCGTCTTCCGGTTTGCGCAAGGTCACATCACCGAAGGTGAAGACACTGCCACCCCAGGCATCATCATACTGGGGTTGGGCAAAGCGCCGGATCTTGCGCAGTTTCGGTAGCCACACCATGTAATCCTTGCTCTTGTTGTCGTCCTTGTACTCGGTGACCAGCATACCGGTGCCGCGCATGTTGCCGGAGTGGAAGATCGCCAGATCCCGCGAGCGCACGGCTTCATCGGGAATCAGGTCGTAATTGTTGTTGAGATGCCGCTCCAGTCCAATGAGGGTCTCCTTGCCACTGGACGAGCGGTTGATCAGCACGGTCATGGTGTTACCGCGACGCAAGATGGAAAAATTCTTGAAAGCGTAGAAATGATTGGCGTAATAGACCTGGCGGGCAATCTCATCCGCATCGGGGGTCTGGCCCTTGGGGGGGAGTGGAAGATTTCGCTCCACTCCGGCCCAGGCACCCAGAGGGATCAGGCAGCACAGCAGCAACAGCGAGCAACTGGGATGAGTTGTATGTTTAAACCATGTGTTCGGCTTTGTGAGAAGAATATTCATAAGGATCTTCGTCGTTATTACTCAGATGGTCTCCTTACAACTACTTCGGAGTACTACTCATCAAGTTGGTTGGTGGGCTCCTTAGCGATACCGGATGTTCATGTGATCAAACCTGAAACCACTCTCATTCACAGGTAGAGGTTAAAGATCCATTTCAGCGTTTGATTTTGCGCAGTGTTTTCTCGGTCCAGTAAGAACTGCTGCGATCGGTATTATATTCCACGACCTTTTGCGGCACGATGGCCCAGCTCTCCTGGCCGGTGCGTAGATCATAGCCGTACCAGTATTTCCAGAACAGTGCCCGGGGATCACCCTTTTTGTCACTATTGACCAGACCCCAGTCCCTGTCCACTACTTTTATCAATTTACCGTCTTTGTAATAGAGGGTGCGGTAGTCGGCAAAACTGCTGGTGTCGACATAGCTGATCCGGTAGTCATACCACCAGTCGTCAAACTTTGTGGTGCTTTTCAGTCCATAGACCTCTTTGCCCGCATGACGGCAGCTTCGGTTCGGCAATTCCCCGACAAAGCGGAAATGCTTACCCTCAAGATCCTCGATCGCGCCCAGGCAGGTGTGGAAGATCTTTTTACCGATCAGTTCATGGGTTTCATCATCAGGTTTTCTCAATGTCACATCGCCGAATGTAAAGGCGCTGCCACCCCAGGCTTCATCCTGCTGTGGCTGTGCGAATCGACGGATTTTTCGCAGTTCCGGGGTCCAGACCATGTAATCCTTGCTCTTGTCGTCTTCCGTGTATTCCGTGACCAGCATGCCGGTGCCGCGCATGTTGCCGGAGTGGAAGATCGCCAGGTCCCTGGAGCGAATCGCTTCACCGGGTTCTGCTTCATAGTCGTTATTGATGTGGCGTTCCAGACTGACCGTGCTTTCCTTGTTGCTGGCCGATTGATTGATCAGCACACTCATGGTGCTGCCGCGCCGGGCAATGGAAAAATTCTTGAACGAGTAGAAATGATTCGCAAAGTAGACTTGCTGTGCCACTTCATCCGCGCTGGGTGCGATGCTGCCGGGAGGTAAGGGCAGGGTTCTGTCGACTCCCGCGACCGCACTCAATGAGAATATACCGCAGAGCGATGCCAGCATTGCCCGTGATCCGAGGTTCGACTTGATCCGTGTGAGATGATACTTCATGGGGAGGTCCACTTTCATTTATAGCCGATTTTGCCTTTTGACTTCGCGGGAATACTTGAAGATGTCCTGCTTGATCTTTTCCAGGTCACCGGTGGCCAGATAATCCTGGTGCAGCCGGGTTTGATACTCTTTCGGTAGTTTCGAGTAGAAGATATAACTGCCCGGAGACTTCTCTTTGATGAAGCTGGAAAAATCCTCGAGTTTCTCCTGGGGCGAACCACCTGCTGCCGATTGCCCCGCAATTTTGGCGACCCATGGGGACTCCTCAGGCGGGTTGAAGCTACCCGTGGAAAACTCTTCTACATCAGCGGTGACGGCATCGATGTAG
>JBEVWC010000003.1:23785-115349 GCA_040506775.1 Candidatus Thiodiazotropha sp. | reverse complement strand
GCTGTTGGTGTCTGCATAGGCTGACGGTCCTTGCACATTCAGTACGAGCATAAAGGGCAGACAGAGGAGAAGTTTCCTATGACGAGTGTTGGGTTTCACCTGGGTGACTCCTTGTGATGCGATACGTTTTTACTGCAATGACTGGAAGCAAACTCCCGAGTCGTGGTTGGAGTGCGCCTGTAACACTCCGTAGTATTCATCAATGTCGTTGAGCGGCTCAAAGTGTCTGTGACCGCAAAATGTGATTTCCTTTCCTGATTCTGATCCCTGCGGAGTCAGTATTCCATTCTTGCAAGCTTATGTTTTTACTTTTAAAAATGTCAGGTTAGGCTGGATTCCGAATTGTTCAAGTAACAAATTCAGCTTAACCACCTAAAAAACATAGCAAAATATTAACCATAATTGAATAGTGGAGAATACTTCGCCGATATTTTTTTTATTCCATCAAACGGATCGAATCGGCCCGGTTTCTCAAAACCGACGCTTTCCGCGAATCCTGATGTGCTCCTCAACTCTCGGTACGACAGGCACATGCTGAGGGTATCGGCGATGGAGGCAAAAAGTTGAAAAAAGAAACCGCAGCGGATTTCTTGAATTGATCAACAAGGCGCTTCAACACTGCTCCCAAGGCAGACCGTGGTAGCGCCAGCCTCCCTGACTGCTGCGATGATGCTCATCATCCAGGTCGCCCTCGAAGCCTTCATCGACGTGAAATACCCGGATGAAGCCACCATCCAGCAGAGCTTTTCCCGCTTCAAGGGAGCGCTTGCCGCTTCGGCAGATCAAAATGACCGGGGCGCAACCTTCATCGATGGTGCAGATGCTGCCACCGAGAAGGAGTTTGCGGATATCGGTAACAAAGTGAGGATTGACCGTCCAGTCCGGCTCATCGATCCAGGGGATGTGAACCGCCCCTTTGGGATGACCGACGAACAAAAACTCCATACTGGATCGGATATCCACCAGCACAGTTCGCGGGTCATCCTGCATCATCTGCCAGGCCTGTTTTGGCGATAGGTTGTGGAGCGAGTGATCTGTCATGGGTTCGGCCTCATCCGGTTGTCAGATTTAATCACTATAGTGTAGACGGCCTGAGTTTTGATGTTTTCGTTGAATGTTTCGCAGGTTTTCCCCGGGACTGCGGAGCAGGACATTTTTTGTGTACAATCTGCGACCATGTTGGTGCGGATCTTCTACTACATCTGGCGTGGGATGCATGTTTTGCCTCTGTCATGGCTGCACGCGTGCGGGCGTCAGATTGGCAACCTGTTCCGACTGATTCCCAATCGCGAGCGCAACGTCATAGAGATCAATCTGCGCCTGTGCTTTCCCGAAAAATCCGAACAGGAGATCCTTGCACTGCGCAACCGCACCCTGCAGGAAATGGGTTGCACCCTGATGGAACTGAGTGCTGTCTGGTTCCGGCCACTCGATCGGGTCATGGGTCTGATTCACTCCATTGAAGGTGAGGAGTGCTTCAACCGGGATGCGGGTCAGGGGGTGATCATCCTGGCGCCGCATATAGGCTGTTGGGAACTCGTCGGTCTGGAACTGCAACGCCGGGGACAGGTCACCAACCTGTATCGTCCACCGAGAATGGCGATACTCGATGAGATCATGAAGCAGGCCCGGGAACGGGGGGGTGCGGAACTGGTTCCGACCGACAACAGTGGTGTGAAGCGCCTGTTAACGACCCTCAAGGCTGGTGGTATCTCGGGTATCCTGCCCGACCAGCAACCGAAATCGGATAAAGGCGCCGTGTTTGCTCCTTTCTTCCACACACCCGCACTGACCATGTTGCTTGCCAACCGGTTGGCGCGTAAAACCGGTGCCCGAGTGGTGTTGGCCTGTGCTGAGCGGCTGGATCGTGGCCGTGGTTATCGGGTTCATTACATTCCGGCACCTGAAGGCGTTGCTGATGAAGATCCCCTGAAGGCCGCGACGGCACTCAACCAGGGTGTCGAACTTCTTATAAACATGTTTCCGAGCCAGTATCAGTGGTCATACAAGCGCTTCAGCAAACAGCCTGATGGTCAGCCCTCGCCCTATAAAAGCAAAAACTGATTCAAACCCCGCCTTCCCAGGCTTTGCCGTGAATACTTCAAGGCGGCTGCTCAGCCCATGGGAATTAAAGAGCTACCCAAACTAGCCGTTAATGTAATTGATCCGGCATCTTCTCAGCTCCAGATGGAGCTGTCTGATTGATCCTTTGGAAAAGCCGGCCGATCAGCCGAGCAGTCCGTGGAGCGAGCCCAGTGGATTGAGGCAGCCCTGCCCATCGGCGCAGGGAGCGGCAGACCTGGGCATAAGGCACAACCCAGGCCTTTGGCGGAGATAAATCTGGGTGGATATTCGTTCGTTGCGCATGGTCATGGGTCCAGCATCACGCGTGACTGCAGAGAAGAGGTAAGACCTGTGTATTGCACCGAACCCTTCGACACGAGACCTGGCAATCGCATCCGGCAGGAGGGAGTTTGCTTGGCCAAAACGCTCAGCCGTGAATGGCTGGTTTGGTGCGTGTCATTCCTCATCTTACTGCTGTGCCTGGGCCTGCCCGTTGCATCCGCCTGGGCCGATGTCGATGAAATGGCAGATGTGCGGATCCTTATCGATGTCTCCGGCAGCATGAAGAAAAATGACCCGGAGAATCTGCGGCGGCCCGCGTTGCGGCTGCTGGTTGGTCTGCTGCCTCCGGATACCCGGGCCGGGGTGTGGACCTTTGGTCAATACGTGAATATGCAGATTCCCCTGGGACAGGTGGATAAGGCATGGAAGGCAAAAGCCCGCAAGAGTTCGGAGAGTATCGGTTCGCCCGGTCAGTTCACCAACATCGAAGATGCCCTGAAACGAGCCACTGAAGACTGGTCGGGGCCCCCGGGGCCCTACCGCCGAAGCGTGATCCTGTTAACCGATGGCATGGTGGACATCTCCAAGGACAGGGCGCGCAATGCAGCCTCCAAGAAGCGCATTATCCAAGGGATACTGCCTGGTTTGAAACAACAGGGTGTCACGATACACACCATCGCCTTGTCGAAGAACGCGGATCACGAGCTGATGCGCCAACTGGCGGACACCACGGGTGGCTGGTATGAGATGACCGAGAGTGCCGACGCTCTTCAGAAACTGTTTCTGCGCTTGTTCGAGAAGGTCGGAAAGCCGGATGCGATCCCCTTGAAAGACAATAAGTTCAGCATCGACCCGAGTATCACAGAGGCCACTTTGCTGGTGTTTCGCAAACCTGACGCCCAGCCCACCCAGGTCATCCCACCCGATGGCGACACCTTTGGTGCGGACAATGCGCCACCCCATGTGACCTGGCATCGTGACAAGGGTTACGACATGTTGACGATCGTCAATCCGCAGGCAGGGGAATGGCGTATCCGTGCGGAAGTCGATCCGGACAACCGGGTCATGGTGGTGACCGATCTCAAGATGAGGACCACCGATCTTCCCAATAAGGTCATTCAGGGGGAGATTTTCCCTTTTAATGTCAGTTTCAGCGATCACGGCAAGACCATTGAGAAGCCGGAATTCCTCAATGTGGTGAATGTCACCGCCATAGTGAATGACGTCGCCGGTGCGTCGGAACCCCAACCGCTGCTTGATGACGGCCAAAACGGTGATCAGCAGGCCAATGATGGCGTTTTCAGCACCCGATTCGGAGGCGAGAAACTCAACAGCGGGGTAGGGGAATGGGTGATCGATGCACGGGGGCCAACCTTTATGCGTGAACGCCGTGTGGCATTTGAGGTGGTGCCGCCAGTGGCCCTGACATTGACGCCTTGGCAGGAAGGTCAGGGACTGGATCTCAATCTGAAGGCTGATGAGACACTGATCGATCCGGCCAGTGCCAAACTCGAAGTCTGGCTGGAAGACGAATCGGGGGTGCCTGTTGAGCTTGAGGTTGATAATCAGGGCTCACAGCTCAGCGGAAAAATTGACCTTTTGGGTTTCTCCGGGTCACGCAAGATTACGGTCAAAGCCACTGCACAAAGCCTGCAAGGCGGGCCGGTTGAATACCTGGACAGCCCAGCGGAAGTGGAAGGGGTGAAACCACCGCCTCCGGTTGCGCCCGAGCCGCCTCCGGTCGAACCTCCAGCCGTCGAAGATCCACAACCACCACCTGAACCGGAACCTGCTCAGCAACCGGAGCCGGAAGCTGAGGATTCCTGGTTGTCCACTGCGATCTGGTTTTCGGCAATCAATCTGATTGTGCTGGCATTGGCCGGTGGCGCATTCTGGTGGGTGCGGCGCTCCAATCAACGAAATAAGATTGACCTGCTGGGTGAGCATGAGGATACCGCAACCGAGGTGCCGGCAGAGCAGGAGGAGAGCGCATGATCGAGATTGGTCATCTGACAGCACTGGTGCTTGTCGAGGTTTTTCTTGGCATGCTGATTGTTTCGGTACTGTTGATTGTGTTTGCGATGCTGCGTAAACGTCGCATCCGCCAGGCGGCGCGTCATCTGGCAGAGCGCATACAACAGGATCGACAGAAACGCACTGACCGGTTACGCGCATTACTGCATGAACGCTATCAACAGGAAGGTGCGGTTCTGGAGCAGTCTCTGCACAACATCATGCAGATGGAGATGGTGCTTTATCAGAATGTCATCAACGGTTTCACAAAGGATGATCATCTGTACCTGCAACAGACGGATGTGGATGTGGAAAACCTGGCATTGAGTTACCAGGCACTCGGCAGCAGTGTGAGTACAAGTGCTGTGTCATCTGCGGATACCGGGAATGATGAGGAGATGGAGCGCCTGCGTAGTGAGAATAAGCGGCTCTCGGATGAGCTCAAGGTCACCATGGATACCATGGGTCGTATGTTGAACGAATACTCCACCATGTTTGCCGATGGCATCGGTCCCGCTCCTGGCGGAGCGGAACTCGCAATGCAGACCGCGGATGAAATGATCGATGATCCTGTTGAGTCTGGTGCAGAAGCGGAGCTGGACGACGCACTGTTTGAGTCGCAATCGGACATTCCAGTGCAGTCTCAGGCCGAGGAGATCTCTGAGGATGATGTCCAGGGGGATGTGGACGATGCCCTGCGGGATGTGGATGATACGCAGCGGGATGTAGATGATGAAGTATCCGAGATCATCGATGAGGTCATGGAGATGGCTGATGAAATGATCCATGAAGCGGAGGCACAGGATGTGGATCTTCCGCCCGACGAACCCGATGTGGATCAGACCTCGCTTGAGGACATGGCTGAGTTAGCAGAAGAAGCCGCACAAACCGGTGAATCTCTGGTGGATGACTTGTCTAAAATCGATATTGATGTTCCTGAGATGGATGATGAAACGATGGACTCATCCGACTTTGAGGAGGGATCCCTGGAAGAGGAATGGGCAAAATTGCTCGAAGAGGAATCCTCGAAACCACAGGATGAAAAAAAGGATTAGAGTCAATTGACGATGACCCGGTAACAGCCGCCCGGGAACGCAATCGAGCAGGACGTTATGGCTGAAATGTTCGATTAAAAAAGGCGCATAAGCGCCTTTTTTAATGTTCCCTGGTTGAGGGATATGGTCCAGGCCTATTTGATAGGGCTGGTCATGCTGTCGCTTTCGCCCTTGTTATCCGTCCAGGTCAGTTCCAGTTCGTCGCCTTTGGCTGCACCGGTGAACTTGAAGGAAAGGTAGGGGTTCTTGGATACGCCACCGCTCCACTCTGCGGTCATGACGGTATTGCCCTTGTGTTTGCAGACAACTTCCTGAATGAAGTGTGCCGGAATGTTCTGTCCGGTCTTGCTGTCTTTACGCGCTCCGGTTTCCATCGGGTGGGTCATCAGCGCCTTAACTGTGGTGACGCCGTCTTTCTCGCTGGCGCGTACCTTGATCGAATTTGCCATTGTCGATTCCTCTCTATGATCTTGTAGTAGGGGGCGTGATGGCGATTAACCGCCGCAACCACCAATGGTGACTTTGACTTCTTTCTTCGCGCTGTAGAGCTTTCCGCCCGCTTTTACAACACCGATGACATCACCCGTTTTACCCATTTTGATACGGGTGGAAACGAAACTCAGTGCACCAGGGCCGAGAACAAAGTTGGCAACCAGAGGCACCGGATTGTTCGAGGCGATTACCGCAATGGACTCGACACCGCTCATGTCAGTCTCAACGGTGATGGGTACAACCGCGCCGTTCTCTGCGATATCCGGTGCCTTGACCTTGATTTCGCCGGATTCAGACATGTCAGCGCTGCCCAGCAGTGCATTCAGGGCGCTGTCCAGATCTTTTGCTTCGAAAGCAGTCTTGTTCCAGGCAGCAAGTACCTGTTGCGGTGCCAAAAGGCCGGTCGCAGCAGCGATGCCTACCGAACCTGCTGCGAGTGATCTTTTAAGGAAGATCCTGCGTTTCATTTCAGTGCTCATTCATTCTCTCCAGACTGAGAAAGGTTAGTGATTGACGTTCATTGCATGAAACTGAATTGGTTGGTCAATTTCATAGGCCCGAATTGTCATGGACTGCTTGGTGTCACGGCCGCTCTTTCGAGTCCTGTCGTAACGTGACAGACGGGATGTAGTGCAGGTCACATCGTTGTTGTGGTTTTCGTCTGCTGCCATCACCTGATCGGTGGTCTGTATCGAGGGACCTGATAAACCGGTCCCGTCCAGACGTCATCCGATGAGGTGATGTCAGAGCTATTAGAGCAACTCTTCCGCGAAAAAGTTGCGGCGACTCTGCACAAGATCCTCCATCATTGTCGGTGGTATCGGGGTCCCTGTGTTTGTTTTCGTTATGAATGGGTGCCCGACCTGTCCTGCCTCTCACGGGCAGTTCGCTAAGAATACCTAATCAGTACGCGATATCAAGTAAAAATTGTTTTAATATTAGTGATTTGTGATGTTTGAATCCCGTCTTCCTCAGGGGTAATTTGGGTTTTGACGGGGAGCTGTTGGGGTTTACCGGAACCCGATGTGGGGCGTTTTTGCCGCTGAGGTATAACCAATTCCTCAACCCGTCCGGTCGAGGTCCGTGGACTTCGGATCAGAGTTCATCGGCCTGGGACGATTTGAGGACTTCACGCAGTTTGCCGAGACGGGATTCAATCTTCGATACCAGGTAAAAATCACTCTTCTCCGCTTCGTTCAGAGCGATTTCCAACTGATTGACCGCGGTGCGCAGAGCGCCATCGATCACATAGGCCTCAGCAAGCAGACGATGGGATTCGGCCTGGTGACCGTCCATCTCCTCAATCTTGCTCAATCGGCGAACCATGACTGGATCATCCGAACGCAGTTCAAGGCTCTGCAGGGCAACTGTGCGAGCCTGGTCCAGTTTTCCCGCTTGAGTAAGAAACTCCACGAATCTCAGTGCGATGGGATAGTTGTCCGGCATCAGGCTGTAGTAGGTATCAAGCAGTTTGATGGCCTGTTGATGATCGCCCTGATCCTGGTAGATCTGTGCCGAGGCGAGCACATATTCCGGCTGCTCAGGATGCGCCTTGAGCAGTTTGTCGGCGATGACACGCGCCTTGTCGTACTCACGGTTGGCCGTCAGTGCCAGAACGTAACCATATTCATAGGCCTCCTCATTGAGATGTCGGCCTTCCTTGAGTCCTGTGGCGAAGTGCTTGACGGCCAGCTCCGGTTCTTTGAACGATCGGAAACGCAAGGCTTCGCGTGTCAGAAAATAACTCAGATTTCCCGGATATTGCCGATAGGCGTACTCCTCTGCACGACCGAGCGCGTCGGCAATCCGATTGGTGGTTACCGGGTGGGTGCGCAGAATTTCGGGGATGCCGGATTCGTACAAACGGCTGGCATGGGTCAGACGTTCAAAAAAGACCGGCATTGCGCGAGGGTCAAAGTCCGAGTTGGCTAGTATCCGGATGCCTACCGTGTCCGCCTCTTTTTCATTGCTTCGTGTGAAACTGATCTGCTCCTGAATGGCGTTTGCCTGGACTCCGGTCGCCATGGCGATTCCGGCGTCCGGTGAGCCGGCGACCCCTACCAGAATCGAAGCCAGCAGCAGTGCCGCGGTCTTGCCGCTCATTTCATTCGCGGCTTCAAATGCTCGCAGCAGATGCTTCTGGGTAATATGTGCCAGCTCGTGAGCAACGACCGAGGCCAGTTCACTCTCGCTCTGGGTCGCGAGGATGAGACCGCTGTTGATGCCGATGTGGCAACCGGGACCCGCGAATGCGTTGATGTCGGGTTGGTCGATAATGAAAAAGTGGCAGGTCAGTCCGGCTGCATCACTCTGCTTTTGCAGTTTGCCGCCCAGATTTTCCACGTACTCAGAGAGCAGTGAGTCGTCCACCACCGTGCCGGTCCTGCGCACGCTCATCATGAATTCCTTGCCCAGTTTGACCTCGTCCAGCGGGGTCATGTACTGATCCGCCGATGATCCAAGCTCCGGGAGTTTGATGGCATCATCTTCAGCCGCATGCGCGAAGTCGACAAACAGGAATGCCGCCATGAGCAGCAGATGGGCGAAAGGGTTAGGCAATTTTTTCATCATGCCATTTACTGATTCCGAGACGGATTGAATAGTTCCTGATCACCACCGGCAACCGCCTGTCCGGTTGGCAATATGCGGCTGCGGAAGGCATGTTGTTGTTTTTTGGCTGAGTAATCCGCGACAGTCCATTGTAAACAGATCGGTACGTTTTGTCTTCGAGATATGTGGTTGGTGTTGTTCGGGGTTTGCTTTACCCTAGCCGGTCTCGACCAACCGTCCGGATACACGGCATGAATTTACACCCGTTATCTGGCCAAGCAGGAAACCTGAAGGGAGTTCCCTAATGAAAAGACGCGCAATAGTATTACTGACTTCCATGATGATCTGTGGTGCAGCCCAGGCGGATGAAGCCATGCAAGCCAATGTGGAAGAGGGCAAGGGTATCATCAAGGCCTTCATGACCGATTTGAAAGGTGAACTGCAGAAGAGTATGAAAAAGGATGGGCCGGTCGGCGCCATCTCCACCTGTAACACCGTAGCGCCGCATCTTGCAGAGGCTCACTCCCAGATGAGCCGATGGGACGTGGGCCGCACCAGCCTGAAAATCCGTAACCCGGATAACGTGCCGGATGCCTGGGAAACGGCTGTTTTGGAGGAATTCGAAGCACGTAAACAGGCCGGTGAGGATCCGATGAAACTGGTCAAGGCGGAGGTTGTGGAAGAACAGGGCCGCAAGGTGTTCCGAATGATGAAAGCCATACCCACGGGTGAGGTCTGTACCAAGTGCCATGGGGCGGAACTTGCTGAGCCGGTCGCTGCCAAGCTCGATGAACTCTACCCACAGGACAAGGCACGGGGATACCAGAAGGGTGATCTGCGGGGAGCCTTCACCCTTAAAAAACCGATGTAAGCAGATCAGTTCAGCTGGATACGCTGGCCCCAGGGAGTCGATTCCTTACCCTTGATCAGCCAGATTACCGGAAACTGCGGGGGGTGCTCGGGAAAGGCGCCCTCCGCATCTGTGAAATAGACAAGCAGATCGGGGCGGACTCCCTGGTCCCTGACCCAATCGAATACAGGTACGAAGCTGGTTCCACCGCCTCCGGTAATGGATGCGGGGAGGTGAAAATCCTCCCAGGACTCGTAAACCCAGGGTGCCCCCTCCGCCAGTGCTGAGTCACAGGCCAGCAGGGTGATTCGGGCGCGCATCTGTCCCTTGAGGGCATTGATCTCCGCAAGAAATTCACCCATCTCGTGATCCTGAATCGAGCCACTGGTATCCAATGCCACGACCAATTCCACCTGGTTACTGCGCAGGCTGGGAAGTATGAACTCCCCCTCCCGGCGGGATGGGCGCATATAACTGAAGTCATCCCGGGCGATGGCGGTCATGTAGCGGGCCAGAAGCAGTCGCCAGGGCAGTTGCGGTTGTAACAGATGGTCAACCATTCGGGCCATGGCGCCATCGAGCTTGCCGACCTGCATGGCCTGCTGGGCGGCGCCGGCGAGGCGCTGCTGCCACTGGATGTTCAGGGTTTCGGCTTCATCCGGTGACAGCGGTGGTGGCTGCGAGGCAGCGGAACCGGTACCGGTCTGAGGTTGATCGTGCTCATCCCCCTCCCGCTCGGTATCCGACTGCTCGCGGTCCTTGTTCATCTGTTTTTCCGTCTTTCCCGAACCGGTGCCCTTGGTGTTGTCCTCGTCATAGACGTGGTTGTCCAGGGGTTTTTCGTCGTCCTTGTCATCCAGGCAGGGGTAGATCTCTTCCGCGGTCATACCCTGGAACTGGGGCAGCATCAGGGAGCCGGGTGGGGGTTTCAGCCCGTCTGCGACCAACAGGGGATTGATGGCGTAGTCACAGGCCATGTCCCAGTGGAGTTTGGTGCGATGCTGTCGGCGGGCAAAGTGGGACAAGGCGCAGTGCAGCGCCTCGTGGGCGAGCATGAACTGGGTCTCATCCAGGGTCAGTTGATCGATGAATTCCGGATTGTAGTAAAACTTACGCGCGTCCGTGGCGGTTGCGGGGCACCAGTCCGGATTGGCCGCCTCCATGGGCAGACGCATCACCAAGGCTCCCAGGAAGGGTTTATCCAGGATCAGCTTGGTGCGGGCCGCCGCCAGTTTGGTATCGATCTGATCCGTGTCCATGGGCTACTCATAGAGCATGACGTCACACACCGCCTGCGCCCAGTCATTGAACTGGGGTACCTCAAACAGAGATTCCCCAACAGCACGATGCATATCGGATACCAGCATTACCCCCATCTCTCTTTGGGGAAAACGTCCGGCGTATTCCAGGATGCGTCCATGGACCTCCAGGCCGTTGCCTGCTTCATGGGCTCGAATGGCCCGTCCAACCAGAGCGGATGCCACGGCGTATTGCAGATCGATCTCTTCCGGGGTCGGGACCTCTTCGCCTCTCAGGATCGCGTCCAGATCGGGCATCTTATCGAGACTGTTGACGAACGCAGTCAGTTCCACGCCTGCCGCGGGGCCGACGCAGGCCTGCAAGGCACCCTGCAGCAACTGCGGGTGGTTGACAAATTTCTGCAGGGCCCGATGGGCGAATTCCCAGGAGCGGGGTGACGGGAAGGCAACCGGGTTGTGAGCGGGATCGAAATCGAACAGCAGTTCCGGGCGGAAACGCAGGAATGCGATCACCCGCTCGTCGATACGGTGCCGATAGGCCCAGGCCACCCAGTCATCCAGGTGGGTCTCCACTTCAAAATGGGAAAACCGGTTGGCCAGGGGCGCGGGCATGCTGTATGTCACACCCCGGTCGCCCTGGCGATTGCCGGCGGCGAAGATGGCCCAGCCATCGGGCACCTGGTATTCGCCGAGGCGCCGATCAAGGATCAACTGGTAGGCCGCCGCGGATACCGTGGGTGGAGCGGATGTAATCTCGTCCAGGAACAGAATGCCTTCATCACCGTGTCTTTCGGCATTCGGCAGGATCGAGGGAATGGCCCACTCCACGGTGTTATCCGTACGGAAGGGTATACCCCGCAGATCGCTGGGTTCCATCTGCGAGAGGCGGATATCGATCACCGGTGCCTGGTGGCTGTGAGCCACATCCCGCACCATGTCCGATTTGCCGACCCCGGGAGGCCCCCAGAGCATGACCGGTGTGTGATGACCCTGACGGGTGCTGATGAATTCCTGTTCGAGGATGGTGAGCAGTTGTGCAGGACGCATGAGTTTTCCTAATCGAAGAGGTTTTTGACCGCGCGGGACAGTTGCTTGTAGATTTCCGGACCGTCCACGTCCATCACCTGATCGATCACCCATCGGTTATCATGGGCCGGGTTGCTCATCACCTGCTGAATTTCGTATCCCAGGTGACGAAAGAAGGGATAGCTGGGACCGTCCTCGCCAAAATTGAACTCGGCATATTCGCCGGAGCGTCGGTTGTAGCGGTCGATGAATGCCTGGGCATGCTCGCCGCTGCCCACAAGATCGGTGGCGTTGTCCCGGTAATGATCGGCCAGTTTCAACACCAGCGCGGTGACAATCGCAACCCGGGTTTCCGGGTCCACCATGCCGTGTATCATGCGATCGGCGATCTGCGTCTCATATATAAGGTATTCGCTGATCACCGCCAGTCGTTGTTCGTCATCGTCATAAACGAACTGTTTACCATGGAGATTGATGGCCTTGTCCAGGGCGATACGCCAGGCGATGAAGGCGATGGCTCCACCGATCTCGTCCGCAGAGCGGACCGTCTCATCGTCATGCCACTGACTTTTGATTCTGATAGCCAAGCTGAGGTACTCCTGTCACTTCCGAATACTGCATAACGGGGTAGGGGATGACTCCCGGAGCCGCTAATAACCAAGCATTTTACTCGGATTAAGCATTATTTCAACGTCCACGTCGGTCTTTGCGGGGATTGCGAAACAGAACGTACGCCGCTCCGGTGCCCCCATCCCGGCGGGTTGCCGAGGTAAAGGCCAGCACATCGTCGCGTTGCCTCAACCAGAGATTGAGCTTCTGCTTCAACACCGGTTGACGACCCTCGGATCCATATCCCTTGCCGTGGATAATGCGTACACAACGGATATGCCGACGCTGACACTCCTGAATGAATTGGTTCAGCTCTTCCCGGGCATAGCGCACAGTCAGGCCATGCAGATCCAGTTCCGCGCCGATCTCCAGATACCCCCTGCGCAGATCCTGTAACAGGCGATGCTGCACCCCGGGCCGGGCAAACAAAAGTTCGTCGCCGGTTTCGATTTCCTGGTCGGAATAGAGGTCCTGATCCGGGTCTTCATCGTCGAGACCCAGATTCAACGGACGCGGAGGCAGACGACGACGGAAGGGCGCCGCGCGCTTGTTTTTCAACGGTTGGACATCACCGACTTCCTCAAAGAAGGCCGTCATGTCTTCGTCGTCTTTGCTGTCCTGGTGGGTCATGTTCCGGGGTTTTTTCAGGTGGTACCGGCATGTTAGGGGGAGTACGGGCGAATCTCAATCCTGCCCGGTTCATGGATGTCGATTCAGGGCAAACAATCGGATGAGAAAGGGGCTTGTTTAAAGTATATTGTGCCCGGTATGAAGATTCTCCTGAGTAATGACGACGGCTATCAGGCTCCGGGCCTGCAGATGTTGGCGGACAAGTTGTCAGCGCTTGGTGATATCGTGGTGGTCGCCCCTGATCAGGATCGCAGTGGCGCCAGCAACTCCCTGACCCTGGTGAACCCCCTGCGAGCACGGACGATGGAAAACGGCTTCATCCGGGTGGATGGAACGCCAACCGACTGTGTGCATCTGGCCATCACCGGGTTGTTGGAGGAGGAGCCGGACCTGGTCGTATCCGGTATCAATGCCGGCCCCAACATGGGGGACGACGTGCTCTATTCCGGAACCGTTGCCGCGGCCACCGAGGGACGCTTTCTGGGGCTTCCGGCGATTGCCATTTCGATGAATTCCCATACCCCCATGCATTTTGAAACCGGAGGGCTGGTGGCGGTCGAAATGGTCCAGCGGCTGATCGACGCACCCCTTACGGAAGGTGTGATTCTGAATGTCAATGTGCCCGATGTGCCCTATCCGTCATTAAAAGGGTTCATGGCCACCCGTCTTGGGCATCGCCACAAGGCGGAGCCGGTGGTCAAAAGCCACGATCCACGGGGAAAGATCATCTACTGGGTGGGACCTGCCGGAGCGGAGCAGGATGCCGGCCCCGGAACAGATTTTCATGCAGTGCGTGAGGGTTACGTTTCAGTAACCCCCCTGCAGGTGGATCTGACCCGTCACAGTGCGCTACCGGCGGTGGAGCAGTGGCTGAAGGGATGAGCATGCGGCGTGAGCATCAGGGAATCGGTATGACCTCCCAGCGAACCCGGGAGCGTCTCGTCCAGCGCCTGCGCAACAAGGGTATCCGGAACGCGGCTGTTCTGGAGGCTCTGTGCAACACCCCCCGGCATATCTTTGTCGATGAGGCGCTTGCCAGTCGGGCCTACGAAGAGACCGCGCTGCCCATCGGTCACGGCCAGACCATCTCGCAACCCTACACCGTGGCGCGTATGACCGAGGCCCTGATCGAGAACGGTGTTCCGGAAACCGTGCTTGAGATTGGTACCGGTTCGGGCTACCAGTGTGCGATTCTCGCTCAGCTGGTGCGCCGTGTGCACAGTGTCGAACGCATAGCGGCACTCATGGAACAGGCTCGCCTCAGATTTCGGGAACTTGGCTTGCGAAACATACATCTCAAGCACAGTGACGGCGGCATCGGTTTGCCCGAGTACGCCCCATACGACGGTATTCTGGTGACCGCGGCGCCCAGCGGGCTGCCGCAAAGCCTGCTCGAGCAACTCGCGGTTGGTGGGCGACTGGTTCTGCCACTGCAAAAAAAACACGGACAAGTCATGATTCGCATTACCCGGACTGAAGCGGGATATCAGCAGGAACAGCTGGAATCGGCCAATTTTGTGCCCCTGGTGGGAGGGATGATCTGATGGGAGTCTTTTCCGCGCTCTACGCGCGAACCATGCAGTGGTCCCGTCACCCCCATGCACCCCGCTATCTGGCTGGATTGAGCTTTGCCGAATCCTCGTTTTTCCCGATTCCGCCGGATGTGATGCTTGCGCCCATGAGCATGGCGGAGCCGCATCGCGCCTGGTATTACGCCGCCCTGACCACCCTCGCTTCGGTGCTGGGTGGATTGCTGGGTTATTTTATCGGGGTTTTCGCAATGGATTTTGTAGAGCCCTGGTTGCACGACTGGGGTTATTGGGATGCCTATCAGCAGGCCCAGAGCTGGTTTGATCGGTGGGGTTTCTGGGCTGTGTTCCTGGCTGGTTTCTCCCCCATCCCCTACAAGATATTCACCATCAGTGCCGGGGTGGTATCGATGGCTCTGGTGCCCTTCCTGATCGCCTCGGCAGTTGGCAGGGGTGCGCGTTTCTTTTTGGTGGCGATGCTCATGGCCTGGGGGGGACCGCGGATGGAACAGGTGCTGCACCGCTATGTGGATCGTGTGGGCTGGATGCTGGTGGGCGCATTCGTTCTCTTGTTCTTCTATCTCAGGTAGGTCAGGAGACAGCGGAGAAGTTGACATCGGATTCCGGCAGGATATGGCCGGAAAGGATGGTCATACACCGCCGGATCCCGAAATGTCATTGGAACCCTGCACGGCAGGCGAGGCGGCGAGTGGACACAGGCGAACGCTCGCGGAGTCAGGTTTGCTCAGAGGACCACAAAATTTAGGGAAGCGTGCGAGAGGTATCAGGTGTTTGGTAACTACGGCAGTACAACCATGAGCCGCTCTCCGGTATGGCTGACCGGACTGGTGTGTTGTGCGCTGCTGTTACTCGAAGCCTGCAGTTCCAAGGGCAGTGCTCCGGTCTACACCCGAGAGTCCGGGGTAGCTCAAAAGCCGGTCTCAACCCAACCCAGCCTCACGAAGCAGGCCCGTAAGCCCAATCGCTTCAGGACTTCCCGCACCTACTATCTGGTACAGCCCGGTGATACGCTGTACTCCATCGCCTGGCGTCACTACCTTGAGCACCGCCAGCTGGCGGCCTGGAACGGAATCAAGGGGCCGGACTACGCCATCTA
Organism: Candidatus Thiodiazotropha sp.; assembly: GCA_040506775.1. Taxonomy (GTDB): domain Bacteria; phylum Pseudomonadota; class Gammaproteobacteria; order Chromatiales; family Chromatiaceae; genus Thiodiazotropha. The sequence continues at coordinate 99,873 of JBEVWC010000003.1, read as the reverse complement.
CCCGGGTCAGCGCCTGCGGCTCAAGCCGCATGAAAAGCGCAACAATCCCAAGGCTCCCGGGCCCTCAAAATCCATTCAAAAAAGACCCCCGGTATCGACCGCAGAGCAATCCGCGTCGGTCAAAAAGCCCACCTCTCAATCAGTCTCAAAGCCACAGCCAACCCAGAAATCCGCTCAGCCCGCCGCTCCTAAGCCGACGCCGGTCACAGCGCAGAAAAAGAACGTCAAGTTAACCTGGTCCTGGCCGACCAAAGGGAAAGTCGTCCGAACATTTTCTTCTCAGGACCATAACCGTAAAGGCGTCTGGATCAGCGGTCGTGAGGGACAGCCGGTCAGAGCTGCGGAGGCCGGCAGGGTGGTATATGCGGGTGATGGGTTGGTGGGATACGGTAATCTGGTTATCATCAAGCATGACCGGGATTACCTGAGTGCCTATGGATACAATCGAAAACTCCTGGTAAAAGAGGGTGATAAATTGGCCAAGGGTGATATCGTGGCATACATGGGTTCGCCCAATAGCGATGCCCAGCCGGTTTTGCACTTTGAAATCAGGAAAAAGGGCAAGCCCATCAATCCACTGCCTCTACTGCCTCGACGATAGCAGTGGTCAAAACATAATAAGCACCAAAGTGATGAGAGTGAGATGGAGATGAGAATGATTGATACTTCAGTCGAGTCGGATGCTTCAGATGACGACTCCACCATGGAGGACCTCGAGGACAGTGAAATCATCATGTCCGATGAGCAGGATGATGACAGTGAGGCCACCTATGAAAAGAACGAAATCAATGAATCCCTGAAGAGCAGGACGCTTGAGGCCGGCGATGCCCAGATGGATGCCACCCGGCTCTATCTGAATGAAATCGGCATCTCGAAGCTGTTGACCGCTGAGGAAGAGGTCTACTACGCGCGGCTCGCCCAGAAGGGTGAAAAGGCCGCTCGGCAGCGCATGATCGAGAGCAATCTGCGGCTGGTGGTGAAGATTGCCCGACGCTATATGAACCGTGGCCTGGCACTGCTCGATCTCATCGAAGAGGGCAATCTGGGTTTGATCCGGGCAGTTGAAAAGTTTGATCCGGAACGGGGTTTTCGCTTCTCCACCTACGCCACATGGTGGATACGCCAGACCATCGAGCGGGCGATCATGAACCAGACCCGCACCATTCGCTTGCCGATACACGTGGTCAAAGAGATCAATGTCTACTTGAGAGCGGCACGTAAACTGGCCCAGTCCCTCGATCACGAGCCCAGTTCCGAGGAGATTGCCGAACTCCTGGATCGTCCCATCGATGAAGTCAAACGCATGCTCGGTTTGAATGAGCGGGTGACTTCGGTGGACACCCCATTCGGCAAAGATGCGGACAAACCACTCCTCGACACGATAGCGGATGAGAAAAATCTCGATCCCACCGTGGATATCCAGAATGACGGGTTGAATGCGAACCTGGACCGTTGGCTGAGCAAGCTCAACGACAAGCAAAGGGAAGTTGTGGAACGGCGATTCGGTCTGCATGGCTACGAAAATTCGACCTTGGAGCAGGTTGCCAACGAACTGGGTGTGACTCGTGAACGGGTACGCCAGATACAGATGGATGCGTTGAGAAGATTGAGGGATATTCTGGAAAGGGACGGTTTTTCGGTGGAATCCATCTTCAAGTAACGGATTGCGATGCCTCGAACCTGCTGCCTGCCCAGTGCTGAACAGCGAACACCACATCAAGAAGTGGCCTGCAGCGAGTGTGGCCTGGATCCCATTTGCCAGGTTCTCGACTATGCGGAACCCGGGAGCGGCATTCCGGAAGGCATCCTGATCAGACGCATGCCAATCCCCCGGGGTGAGATGCTGCTGGCGTACAATCAACCATTTCGTGCGATTTATGCGGTCAAATCCGGATCATTCAAAGCGATGACCTGGGATCTCTCAAGCTCGGAACGGGTGGTGGGGTTTTTTCTTCCGGGCGACCTGATTGGGACCGATGGATTGGCCACCGATTGCTATTCGTATTCCGTGCGTGCCCTGGAGACGAGCAGCGTCTGTCGTCTTGAGATCGAAGCGCTGCCAAAGTCCGGGCGATCCCGTGAGGCGATACAGGACGCCCTGATTACACTGCTGGGGCAGGAGGTCGCGATGAATCACATGGTGACCACCTCCCTGATCCAACAGAATGCCGAGCAACGAATCGCAGCTTTCATTTTATCACTGGCAAGACGCTCCGGAATCCGTGGCCTGAACAGGCAGGAGCTCGGGTTGAGTATGTCACGCAGTGATATCGCCAGTTACCTTGGGTTGGCCCGGGAAACCGTCAGCCGGATTCTGACCCGATTTCACAATTCCAATTTGATCGAATTGCGAAAACATCTCCTCCGGGTGCTCGATCATGGTGCCCTTGAACGCCTCTCTGTGCTGAGTGAATGAGATTTGTTCTCAATCAATTTTTCATTTGTTCATGATTGCAGGCCGGTGATTGTCCAATGTGCGATTCGACACAGTTTGATTTTTTGTTTTTTTCAGCTTTTTTTGATCTGCGTCAATTAGTGATAAAACACAATTAAATGCTTGTTTTAAAAGCAGCTTAAAGGCGCTCATAGCGGCCTTTATCCGGGCATTATCGTATTGACATCTGCCCCAATTAAGAGTGATATATGTCACGCTGCGATTGTGGCATTTAACACAGTTGCAGTAGTAGGGTCTTTCCCTGCAACTCCATACTTTGTAGTTTTTTCATTCATTCTTGTTTTAATTGAGGGGGGTACATGGACGCCGCAGCCGAGCAAAAGTACAACTTCGATGTTGTGCGATGGTTTACCGTCATGGCCGTGGTCTACTTAGTTGTAGGCGCATTCGTTGGTGTTTATATAGCATCAGAACTTGCCTGGCCGTTTCTGAATTTCGATATTCCTTACATCACGTTTGGGCGTCTTCGTCCTCTTCACACCAATGCGGTAATCTTCGCCTTTGGTGGGTGTGCGTTGATGGCAACATCGTACTACAGCGTTCAGCGTACTTGCGGCGTCAGGATCTGGAGTGACAAACTTGCATGGTTTGTCTTCTGGGGCTGGAACCTGATCATCGTATCCGCTGTGATTACCCTTCCGTTGGGTATCAACCAGTCCAAGGAATACGCTGAGCTGGAATGGCCGATCGATCTCGCAATCGCGGTGGTCTGGCTGTCCTATACCTTCAACTTCATCATGACCCTGGCGACCCGCAAGTCGTCTCACATCTATGTCTCCAACTGGTTCTTCCTGGGCATGATGGTCATGATTACCTACCTGCACGTGGTCAACAGTCTGGCTGTGCCGGTAGATATGTTCAAATCCTACTCCCTGTTCTCCGGCGTTCAGGACGCGATGGTGCAGTGGTGGTGGGGTCACAATGCGGTAGGTTTCTATCTGACTGCCGGCTTCCTGGGCATCATGTACTACTTCGTGCCGAAACAGGCAGGCCGTCCGGTCTACTCCTATCGTCTGTCGGTTATCCACTTCTGGGCCCTGATGTTCGGCTATGTGTGGCTGGGTGCGCATCACCTGCAGTACACCGCTCTGCCTGACTGGACCGGCTCTCTGGGCGCCGCTGTCTCCCTGGCCATGATCATCCCCTCCTGGGGTGGTGCGGTGAACGGCATGATGACCCTGTCCGGTGCCTGGGACAAACTGCGTACCGACTACATCCTGCGTTTCATGATCATGTCTCTGGCCTTCTACGCCATGTCCACCTTCGAGGGTCCGGTCATGTCACTGAAGACTGTTAACGCCCTTTCCCACTACACCGACTGGACCGTAGGTCACGTACACTCCGGTGCTTTGGGCTGGGTTGCCATGGTCGCGATCGGCGCCATCTACCACCTGATGATGCGTACCTTCCACACCGAAATGTGGTCCATGAAGCTGATCAATGCTCACTTCTGGACGGCTACCATCGGCGCGGTTGTCTACGTTGTTGCCATGTGGGTGTCCGGTATCATGCAGGGCCTGATGTGGCGCGCATATGACGAGTACGGCACTCTGGCTTACACCTTTGCGGAATCTGTTGAAGCGATGCATCCCTACTACGCAATGCGGGCGATCGGTGGAATGATCTTCCTGCTCGGCGCTGTACTGATGCTGATCAACGTTCTGATGACTGTTGCGAAAGCATCCAGCGAAGGCAGCCTGCAACAGGCTCGCACCGCTGCGGCAACGGCTTAATTTTTAGGGGGTTTCGCAACAATGGCGAATGATAATCAATCTGTTGGCTTCCAGGAGAAGATGGAGAAAAACATCTGGCTGCTCCTGGTCATTCTGGCAATGGCCCTGTCCGTCGGTGGTCTTGTCGAGATTGTTCCGCTGTTCTTCATGAAAGACACCATGGAACATAACAAAGCGCCGGAACTCGTCTGGCAGCGTCAGGCAGGTCAGACCCTGCATGACCACAAGCCGGGTGATGGTGTGCGTCCGTACACCGCTCTGGAACTGGCGGGTCGCGACATCTACCAGCGTGAGGGGTGCTATCTGTGCCACTCCCAGATGGTGCGTCCTTTCCGTGATGAGAAAGAACGTTATGGTCATTACTCTCTGGCTTCAGAGTCCATGTATGACCATCCGTTCCAGTGGGGTTCGAAACGTACCGGTCCTGACTTCGCACGTCTTGGCGGTAAATACTCGGACGATTGGCACCGGAAACACCTGCGCGCTCCGCGCTCCGTGGTTCCTGAGTCCGTCATGCCCAACTACCCCTGGCTGAAAGACACTATGGTCGAGGGTAAGGACATGGCACAACGCTTCCAGGTGATGCGTCTGATGGGTGTGCCTTACACCGATGAAGACATTGCAGCAGCAAACGATGATCTGAAGGGCAAGACCGAAGAAGACGCGATGGTTGCCTATCTGCAGGTCCTGGGAACGATGGCGACTCTGGACGAAAACAAGGTCTATCGTCAGTAAATGAAAGAGTATTTTCATACAGACTGGGAGGCGATGACCACCAACGATTGGGTCGGTTTGATCATGACGGTGGTCACGTTCTTCCTAATGATTGGCGTGTACTTCTACGCCTTGCGTCCAAAAAACCGGGATAAGCTGGAGAAAAACCGCTTTATTCCGATGGACGATGATGCAAATGATAGCGGAGACAAAAATGGCGGATAACAATCCTTTTCCGGGTGAAAACAATACCGGACATATCTGGGACGACAACCTCCGGGAGCTCAGCAACCCGCCACCACGCTGGTGGATGATCGCCTTCTGGGCGTCGATCATCTGGTGGGTTGCATACGGCTTCCTGTATCCCATGTGGCCGGTCGGTCAACAGCCGACTCAGGGACTCATGGGCTGGAGTCAGATGGATGAGTACCAGAAAGGTGTGGACGAGGTAGAAGCCGTCCGTGCCGAATACGAAACCCAACTCAAAGGCATGACTGCCAAAGAGATCCTGGCTGATCCTGGACTTTCCCAGTACGTGGTGGCTTCGGCCAAGGTACTGTTTGGTGACAACTGTGCGGCCTGTCATGGCGGTGGTGGTCAGGGCGGTCCCGGGTATCCGGTACTGGCTGATGACGACTGGCTCTATGGCGGTACCGTCGAGACCATTCAGCAGACCGTTACCAACGGCCGTCGGGGTATCATGACGGCGCATGGAAAGATGCTGAGCGATGCCGAAATTGACAAGCTGGCGGACGCGATCATGGCGGGTAATCCGACCTCTGATCCCAACTTCACTCAGAAGGGTTGCGTGGCCTGTCATGGCATGGACGGAAAGGGTATGGCTGTACTGGGTTCTGCGAACCTCACTGACGGTATCTACCGTTTCATGCCTGAAGGTGACCAGACCCTGCGTGACAGCATCAAATACACCATCACCTATGGTGTCAACGATGCCACTGAGCCCAAGACACGTGATGCTCAAATGCCTGCATTCGGCGACCGTTTGTCTGATGACGACATCAAGAAACTGGCCGTCTATGTGCACAGATTCGGCGGCGGTCAGTAACCAAGGCTGAGATCGCAGAGCACATTTTTCCACCATGGCCGTGTGAGTCGGGACGACTCACACGGTAGTAAAATAAGGGGATTGCTATGAACGGAGATGCAGTTTTTTGGGGCTCGATCATCAGCGTTGTGATCTGTGTTGTGATCATCGTTTATCTCGGCTTCAAAGTCGGCAAACTGATCAAGAGCGACGCAGACAAGCACAGTAGCTGAATCAACTGCTGTGACTGATAAGGGGGGTTTAACCCCCCTTTTTTATTGGAAATTTATTCCACATTCCAAGATCCAGGCATTACTTGAGAATGCGTTCGATTATTAGTTTTCACTGATTAATTCTTCCGGACATATTGATAAATCGCATTGGCTGGCAGAACGTCCAGGTCTTATGATTTTTTGTATAATTTTCGCCTGTTTTCAGAGGAGTGGATCCATTGAGTGCAAATGAGAAAACCGCAACCAAAGAGTCGGTTGTAGACGAGCTGTACGCTGAGTCAGCTCACTGGCAACTGAATACTGGCGAAGAGACCATACATGCCAAGCGCATGGGTGGTTACTGGCGGAAAATCAAATGGCTCGCCGCTTCTTTCTGGATTATTTTCTTCATTGGACCCTATTTTCAGTGGGATGGTCGTCAGGCTATCCTGTTCGATATCCCGAACCGTCAATTTCATATCCTTGGGGCGACTATTCTGCCTCAGGATTTCTGGATGCTTTCCCTGACACTGTTGTTCTTTGCCCTGCTGCTTGCGGTGGCGACGGCACTGGCCGGGCGTATCTACTGCGGTTTTTTCTGCTTTCAAACTGTCTGGACAGATATTTTTACCTGGCTGGAAGACAAGCTTGAGGGTACACCGGCCAAGCGGCGGAAACTCGACAAGGAGTCGCTGAGCCTGTCCAAAATACGCATCAAACTTACCAAGCATCTGATCTGGCTGCTGATCTCTGTGATCACCGGTATCAGCTTTGTCGCCTGGTTTTACAATGTTCAGGATCTCTGGCGCGACCTGTTCACCATGCAGGCCAGTCCTGTTGCCTATGGAACCATCGCCATGTTCACTGCCGGTACCTATGTTCTGGCTGGCTACATGCGCGAACAGGCCTGTTTCTGGCTGTGTCCCTATGCACGCATCCAGGGTGTCATGATCGATAAAACAACGGTCGTGCCTTCCTACGATTTTCATCGCGGCGAGCCGCGTGGGCGTATCGTCAAGGGGCAATCGGAAGATGACCGCACCACCGGTGATTGTGTGGACTGCAAGCAGTGTATCGCGGTCTGTCCTACCGGTGTGGACATTCGCCAGGGTCAACAGGAAGGCTGTATCATGTGCGCCCTGTGTATCGATGCCTGTGACGATGTCATGGAGAAGGTGGGGCGTCCCAAGGGATTGATCCGCTATGTCTCCTACGAGACTCTCGAAGCCAACATGCAACCGGTGCCGCTTTACAAACGTCCGCGTGTCTGGGTCTATGGTGCCATCATGTCCCTGGCGCTGGCAGGTATCGTTTATGGCCTGACCTCTCTGGCGCCGCTGGAGATCAAAGTCCTGCATGACCGTCAGCCGCTCTATGTACTGCAGAGTGATGGCAGCATCCAGAACAAGTACACGGTGAAGATCCTGAATAAACTTTCAGAGGATATCCCTGTCACATTGAGTGCAGAAGGTCCGGATGGGCTGATTATGGTCGACCCAGAGGTGGTTACCACGGCACGCCACGGCATGGTGACCGCAAGAACCGTATTCCTGCGGGTTCCAAGGACCATGCTCAAGAACGAAACCTCACCGGTTGTGTTCAAGGTTCAGGGAAAGCTCGGTGAGCGTGAGATGAGCAACACCCGTAAGAGTGTCTTTATTGGTCCCAAGTAGTAGGATTGGTACAATAGTCTGAACGGGAGGGCGGACAGAGATGTCCGCCTTTTTTCATTAAGTATTTATTGATGTGATTGACTGATATGGCAGATAAAAATTCAGCATGGCGGAGTCCCTGGGTAATTGCCTGGGTGGCCATGGTCGTCATCTTTTTCACGATGAACGCGATCATGATTTACCTGGCAATGGATAACAATCCCGGTCTGGTGGTTGATGATTTTTATGATCGTGGCCAGGACTACGAAAAGAACATGTTGAAACGCCAGGCCCGAGATCCTCAGTGGCAGATGCGTGTTGAATTGCCGCGTAAGATTGCTGTCTCTGAGACCGTTCTGTGTCGTTTCAATGTCAAGGATCAGGAAGGAACTCCGATCGATCGGGATGTGGTCGTGTTTCATGCCTACCGGCCTTCCGACGCCAAGCAGGATTTTTCACTCCCCATGCAGCGTGTCGGCCCGGGACTCTACGAGGCGAATGTCAGTTTTCCGCTGGTGGGTGTCTGGGATACGTTAGTGAGCATCCGAAACGGGGATGATGAATATAATGCGCCAAAGAGGATTGGTGTCGGAATAGACTGGATTCCCTGACAGTGTCCCGATCAGGCGTTTCAGACCGCTGTTTTCACTGTAATCTTCCAATACCGCCCGATGATGAGGTCGTTGCACCCATTGATGGCGAGGAACAGCATTTCTGTTGTCTGGGATGCAAAGCGGTTTGCGAAGCCATATACGCAGCCGGTCTGGAGGGTTTCTACGACAGAACTCCTGAGGGACTCGACCTTGCACCCCCTCCGGAGATACCCAAGGAACTGGCCCTCTACGACCTGGACGATGTGCAGTCCGAGTTTGTAGGGGATATGGGTGAGGAACGGGATATACACCTGCTGGTCGAGGGTATCCATTGTGCGGCCTGTGTCTGGCTGATCGAGCACACCCTGACACCCATGCCCGGAATTATCTCTGCCCAGGTCAACCTTTCGGGCAAGCGACTCCATGTGAAATGGCATAACAATGCCATCAGCTTATCTCAGATCATCAAGCGACTCGGAGAAATCGGGTATTCGGCGGTGCCGTACGATCCGGAAGCTGCGGAAGGCGCACTGAAGAAACAGAATCGTCATCTCTTATATCGAATGGCCTTTGCCGCCTTCGGTATGATGAATCTGATGTGGATCTCCATTGCCTTGTATGCCGGCGCCAATGAAGGTGAGTTTCGGCATATGTTTCACTGGATCGGTTTCGCCCTGGCCACCCCTGTGCTGCTCTATTCCGGATTCCCGTTTTACAAAGGGGCATGGTCAGGTTTGCGCAATCTGCATCTTGGGATGGACCTGCCCATCGCTATCGGTGCAACCATCACCTATCTCTACTCTGTGTACATAACGGTAACGGGTAGTGTCCAGGGTGAGGTTTATTACGATACGGTTGTGAATTTCATGTTTGTGATTCTAGTCGGCCGTTATCTTGAGGCGATGTCGAAGCGACAGGCTGTTGCCGCCACACAGCGGTTGCTTGATCTGCAGCCACGGGTTGCAACCCGCATCGATTCGGATGGAACGGAAAAGGTCGTTCCCATCCGGGCGGTTGCGATCGGCGAACGGATACGGGTCAAGCCGGGTGAGCGAATGCCGGTGGATGGGGTGGTCGTCGAAGGGCGCAGTACTCTGGACGAGTCCATGTTGACCGGTGAATCTCAGCCGGTACTCAAAACACCGGGAGAAGCGGTATCCGCCGGCACCATCAATGGTCACGGAGTTTTGGCGGTTGAGGTATCGGGCTTACTGAAAAACACCGCTTTGGGCCGGATCATACGTCTGGTCGAGGAAGCACAGGGTTCCAAGGCGCCCATACAGTGTCTGGCTGATCAGATCGTACCCTGGTTCGTGGCGGTGACCCTGGGATTAGGCACGCTGACCTTCCTGTATTGGTTCTCGACCGATTTCGAAGTCGCGCTGCTTGCTGCGACCTCCGTACTGATTATCACCTGTCCCTGCGCCTTTGGTCTGGCCACACCCATGTCAATCGCAGTAGCGTCAGGCTTAGGGGCCAAATACGGCATTCTGGTGAAGAATGGGGAGGTGCTGGAAACGCTCTCAACCATCAACCATGTGGTTTTTGACAAGACCGGTACTCTCACGGAAGGAGGGTTGTCGGTGGTCGCGATACACCTGGAAGGGACCTCCTGGCAGGAAGACCAGGAACCTTCTGATGAGATACTCAGCCTGATGGGTAAACTGACGGCCATTGAACGTCAATCCGAGCACCCGGTTGCCGCCTCTGTGGTGAACTGGAGTGATCGTTACCTGGAGGGTGCACAACGCTTAACCTGCCGGAATTTCGAGTATGTTCCGGGACTGGGCATCACCGCCGAAGTGGCGGGCGATCGGATCTGTATCGGAAACGAGGGGTTGCTCGCCCGGGAAAACTGTCAGGGTTCCGAAGCTATCGATGCGCTGGTCAGGCAACTGGATGAACAGGGTGTGGGCTCATTCCGGGTGGCGGTAAACGGATATACCCTGGGGTTGGTGGCGGTTGAAGATCGTATCAGGTCCGATGCCAAGGACTTGATCTCGGCCCTCAAGGCCGAGGGCCTGCAGGTGACCCTGTTGAGCGGCGATCGTCGACGGGCTGCAGAAGCGATTGCGGAACGTCTGGGGGGGATGGAGGTCATAGCTGAGGTCATGCCTGAACAGAAGGATCAGGTGATCCGTCAGTTGCAAGCGGATGGAAAGCGGGTTGCCATGGTGGGTGACGGTGTCAATGATGCCCCGGCTCTGGTGCGCGCCGACGTGGGCATCGCGATGGGCTCGGGGACTGATGTATCGATCGCCAGTGCCGATATCGTTTTGATGAGCAGCGAACTGGAACGGGTTCGCCTGGCAATTGCTCTGTCTCGGCGTACCCTGCGTACGATCCGGCAAAACATCGGGATCTCGATCACCTACAATATTATTATGGTGCCGCTTGCCATGAGCGCCATAGTGACTCCGCTGGTGGCTGCGATCTCCATGCCGATGAGTTCACTTGCGGTCATCGGTAACTCAGCACGTATTCGTACTCTGTTCCGGGGGGTCCGGGCGGGTTGAGGTTGATTCTGATGGTACGTTGTGGATGATTCCAGGATGTCATTGCCGGGCATGACGGGTTGGGGTGATTCACAGATGATGTTTGACTTATCGTTCTTCTGACGGAGCACTGGGATGGATGTAATCTATGGTTTGATACCCGGGATGATTCTGTTGGGGTTGGCTGCGGTGGCAGTGCTGTTCTGGGCCGCGCGAACGGGTCAGTTCGATGACCTGGAGGGTGAGGCGCACCGTATCCTCATGGATGACGATGCCTCGAAAGGCCGCAGGAAAAGAGTCCCAAAACAAATGATGCCCGATGCGGAGGACCAGGATCAGTCGAACTGATCCCTAATTTGTCCAGACCCGGTCATTTCTTCTCGTGACTCGCTTCATATTGCCGATTGTTCTGTTCGATCTGCTGTATAAAGGCATCCACCCGTTTCAAAGGCATGTATTGCAGCAGTTCCCGGCCTTCCGGGTTAAGACCGATACTCAATCCCTTACCGGGGTAAATCCATTGGGTGATACCGGTTTCAGCTTCTGTGATTTTATCCGCAGGTTCTCCAAACAGGCGTAGCACGAGTTCCTCGTCCAGATTCGCCGCAGGAACGTAGTTGATCAGCGAGATGGGGAGTTGCGCGGCAAGTACCTGATCATCGGTGTTCAGCGCGATCTTATGGGTGGTATCTGAGGTTCGGCTGATACGGGAACCCCGTTCCATCATCTGCTCGAGCTGTGTCCGGTCGGTCTTCAGGGTCAGTATGATATCTGCGCGTAATCCGCTGAGAAATACCCGCTCGAAGTAGGCCTCAAGTGCCGGTACTCCCTGATCACTGACGAAAATATTCAGTTTTCCCTGGTCCTGAAAGGTGTCACGGGCGAGTTGCAGGTTACTTTCGTCGAGTGTCAGCCCAAACACCTGCACCTGCTGTTGCTCAGTGATCTGAATGTCCCAGGGGAGTTTTGGGTCACTGTCTGCCTTGCGGCCTCCCGGCAGCAGGATGGCGAGGGCAACCGCTACCAGAGACAGCGAGACAACCCAGATGATAATCTTCTTTTCCATTACAATCCGATCAGGTTCAGTTACAGCTTAGGCGGTGATACGGTCCGCATTACTCCGTATCGTCACGCCAACACATTTCAAGGGACTTGGAATGGTATACTCAACCGTTAACGGGATGGGTAACCATTCCTGTCAGGATGGCGCGACTCGTCAGCGGGCTATTGTAACCCGGACGGGCATCGCTTGATACGAATGCGAGGATTCTACAATGGGCAATGGTTTGTGGTTTATAACAATTCTCAAGGAGCAGCCCTGGATTGGTTTGGTAATTGGTATCGTGCTGTTTCTGCTGCTTTTTATGTTGAAGAAGTGGCTGGTTGCCAAAATGATGGGAAGTCAGGAAGAGAACTGATCGACCTCTGATAGTATATCCGGGACGGGAAGGAGCGCTGTCCAGCCGGTTGTGGCAAACCGGGCGAGCCAAGGGGATGCATCAGGAAGGTGCTGTTACTCCGGGCGGATGAAATTCGAATGCCAGGGCGTCAGATGCTGTTACCCGAATCGGAATGCCGGGGTATTCTGCTGCGATGGATAATATGTTGACTGGGGCATCTATGGATGGCGCACACCAGGTCGGTAATGGATGGGCAGATGCCCGATCTGATTGAACCGTACCTGCTGTGACCTCTGGCTTGTCCTTTCAACCAACACCATAACTTAGCGAGCTGTCGGGTAACACTGAATCCATGAAATTCGAGATCTCAGATGACTTGGTGCATAAGGCCAAGATTCCCCATGATATTTTTCTCACCAATCTGATCGGCAATCACATACTGTGGTTCGTTGCCGCGCTTGGATTGGTGAGTTCCTACTGGCAGCCATTGGCCCTGGTGCCGATCGTTTCGCTCAGTCTGTTGATCTATACACTCAGGCGTGCAAAACAGTCCAAGACCCTGGATCACTGGTTTGTCTATGTGCACTGGCAGATCGCCGCCGAACGCAGCCGGCTTTTTATCTACATGCTGCTGGCTGTGATCAGTGTGTGGGTGTTCGGCTGGATCGGTTTTACCTACCTGGGGATGAAAAAAGTGGCGGTCATGGCGATGATCGGCGGGGTGGGTATACTCCCGATCATGGTCAGCGTGTTGATTCTGATCCTTATGGAATCCGATGCGCTTCATCAGGCCGCCCAGCGGCGACTGAGCAAGCGGGTGGTAGAAAAATACCCCTATCCGGATGATGTGGTGGTTTTGGAGGATGATTCGGAGAACGTAGCGGCCCACTAAGGCCTGCTGGAACTGCTTTGATGCGCAGGCACGGAATGAGCCTGTCCCGTCTCGCTAAATGAGCGAATGATAACGGCGTTGGACGGTAAGACAGTCCCAGCCATCCGGGTTGGAACTGAACAAGTACCGCTCAGCGCTGGCCGTCGCTCGTCTGCAACAACCACTCGTCTCTCCCGGCACCCGCAGGAAGCACCCTTGGGGTAGGTCTTGGCTGGCGTTTTCAGGTCCCACTGGGTGTCATGAATCGTGTCAATGGGTCCTGGGTTCAGGAGATGATGGTGAAGAGTGCGGCTGCCACCTGGCGCCCTTCCGACATCAGGATGTTGAAGGTACGGCAAGCGGCCGCAGTGTCCATCACTTCCAGTCCGATCTGGGCGTCAAACAGGGGATAGGTCAGGGCCGGAGTCGGAAAACGCTGTTTCGATCCAGTGCCGAGAATCACGATCTCAGACCCCAGCTTGGCCAGTTGCTCGAAATCTTCCGGGGTCAGGTCGTCAAAGCTGGCAGGGCGCCATTGGGGTATGACCTGATTCGGCATCACCAGCAGGTTTTCCCGATAGGTGATCCCGTTGACCGTGATTTCGCCTTGTGCATAGTGCTGGATGGCGTATCCGCCGCCCGGTTCATCGAGTATGAATTTCATACCTCGACCTTACCCCAATAGCGATCATCGAAAAAGCCCCGGGCCTGACTCCTCCGGGCATCCAGGAGCGATCTGACCAATTGATCTTTTATAGAGGGTCAGTTAACTTTGTACTCTTTGGTCCAACTAAATGCTGAGGTATCTGTGTCCACGCACGAAATGGAAGATTTCCATAGAATCAAGCGCTTGCCGCCCTATGTGTTCGCGATTGTCAACGAACTCAAGGCTGCGGCGCGAGCGCGGGGCGAGGATATCATCGATTTTGGCATGGGGAATCCGGACCAGCCGACACCTCAGCACATCGTAGACAAGCTGTGTGAGGTGGCGAATCGTAAAGACACCCACCGCTACTCGGTTTCCAAGGGCATACCGCGTCTGCGCAGAGCAATGAGCAACTGGTACAAGACCCGCTTCGATGTGGATCTTGATCCGGACACACAGGTGATCGCCACGATTGGCTCCAAGGAGGGGCTCGCACACCTGGCCCTGGCCTGTATGGGCCCCGGTGATTCCGTGTTGGTACCCAATCCGGCCTACCCGATTCATCCCTACGGTTTCATTATCGCGGGTGCTGATGTGCGGCACGTGCCGATGATTCCAGGCGTGGATTTCTTCGATGAACTGGTCAGGTCGATCAAGGACTCCTGGCCCCGGCCGAAGATGCTGGTGCTCAACTTTCCCGGCAACCCCACCACCCAGTGCGTGGAACTGGAGTTTTTCGAAAAGATTGTTGAGATCGCCCGGGAATACAATATCTGGGTCATCCACGATATCGCTTATGCCGACATCGTGTTCGATGGCTACGTGGCGCCTTCCATTCTTCAGGTGCCGGGTGCCGAAGAGATCGCGGTGGAATTCTTCTCGCTCTCCAAGAGTTACAATATGCCGGGCTGGCGGGTAGGTTTCATGTGCGGTAACAAAACCCTGGTGGCTGCCCTGGCGAGGATCAAATCCTACCTGGACTATGGTACCTTCACGCCGATACAGGTTGCGGCGATTGCCGCCCTGGAGGGGCCGCAGGACGTGGTCAAGGAGATCGCGCACATGTACCAGATGCGTCGCGATGTGCTGTGCGACGGATTGAACAATATCGGTTGGCACGTGGAAAAACCGAAAGCGACCATGTTCGTATGGGCGCCGATTCCCGAGCCGTACAAATCGCTCGGTTCCCTGGAGTTCTCCAAGAAATTGTTGAGTGAAGCCAAGGTGGCGGTATCGCCCGGTATCGGATTCGGTGAGCATGGGGACAGTCATGTACGATTCGGGCTCATCGAAAACGAACACAGGACCCGCCAGGCCGTACGGGGCATCCGGGATATGTTCCGTAAAGACGGGTTGCTCAGTGCCTGAGTATCCTGCTGAATCATGCGAGGAGTATCATTTTGAATCCTGTTAATGTTGGTTTGTTGGGGCTTGGCACGGTGGGAGGCGGCACGCTCAATGTGCTGACCCGGAATGCGGACGAAATCGCACGTCGGGCCGGACGGGGTATCCGGATCACCCATGCGGCGGCCAAGGCGTTTGACCCGAGCAGGCTGAATGGTCTTGATACATTGGAAATCACCGATGATGCCTTCTCGGTGGTCAATAATCCGGATATCGAGATTGTCATCGAATTGATCGGCGGTTATTCACCGGCCCGGGAGCTGGTGCTGAAGGCAATCGAAAACGGCAAACATGTGGTCACCGCCAACAAGGCTTTGATCGCGATGCACGGCAACGAGATCTTCGAAGCCGCTCAGAAGCACGGCGTCACGGTGGCTTTCGAGGCTGCGGTCGCCGGGGGTATTCCCATCATCAAGGCGGTTCGTGAAGGTCTGGCGGCAAACCGGATTGAGTGGATCGCCGGAATCATCAACGGTACCGGGAATTTCATCCTGACCGAGATGCGGGACAAGGGCCGGGAATTTGCCGACGTGCTCAAAGAGGCCCAGGCTCTGGGATATGCCGAAGCCGATCCCACCTTCGATGTGGAGGGCATCGATGCCGCGCACAAGCTGACCATCCTCGGCTCGATCGCATTCGGTATCCCGTTGCAATTCGAGAAGACCTACACCGAAGGTATCACCAAGATCGAGCCCCAGGACGTGACCTACGCCAACGATTTCGGCTATCAGATCAAACATCTCGGTATCACCCGCAAGACCCCGAAGGGCATCGAGATGCGAGTGCATCCGACGATGATTCCGCGGCGTCGCTTGATTGCCAACGTGGACGGAGTGATGAACGCCGTACTGGTCAAGGGTGATGCGGTTGGTCCCACCCTTTACTACGGTGCCGGTGCCGGTTCCGAACCAACCGCTTCAGCGGTACTTGCCGATGTGGTGGATGTGGTCAGGGCGATGACCAGCGACCCGGAAAACCGGGTGCCCCATCTGGCGTTCCAGCACGGGGAGTTGTTCGATCTGACGATTCTGCCCATCGAAGAGGTCGAGTCCGCCTATTACCTGCGTATGCAGGTCGATGATCAGACCGGGGTGATGGCGCGCATCGCCACCATACTGGCTGAATCGGGGATCAGCATTGAGGCTATCCAGCAGAAAGAGCCCGCCGAGGGTCGAAGTAATGTCTCTCTGGTCATGCTCACCCACGCGGTGCTGGAGAAGAAACTGAATGAGGCCATCGCCGCGATCGAAGCGCTGGACAGCGTGTCCGGACAGATCATGCGGATTCGTGTGGAACGACTCGACGGATAATTATCACTGTCACCCATCGGGTGAAACGCATTTTGAGGTTTTTTTATCATGCCATTCCGACCCCGCTACACAGGATTGATTGACCGTTATCGTGACCGTCTGCCAGTGCACGACGACACCCGCATCATCAGCCTGGGTGAGGGTAACACCCCTCTTATTCGTCTTCACAACATTCCCAGTCAATTGGGCAAGGATGTGGACATCTATGTCAAATACGAGGGCTTGAATCCGACCGGTTCGTTCAAGGACCGGGGTATGACCATGGCGGTGACCAAGGCGGTGGAGGAGGGCAGTCGTGCAATCATCTGCGCATCCACGGGTAACACCTCCGCTGCGGCCGCGGCCTATGCCTCCCGTGCGGGCATTACCGCCTTCGTGGTGATTCCCGACGGTAAGATCGCGATGGGCAAGCTGGCTCAGGCGATGATGTATGGCGCCATTACGATTCAGATTCGCGGTAACTTCGATGACGGCATGCAGCTGGTCAAAGAGGTGGCGGAGCACGCCCCGGTAACGATCGTGAATTCCATCAATCCCTATCGTCTGCAGGGGCAGAAGACCGCGGCTTTCGAAATCGTCGAAGAGCTGGGACATGCCCCGGATTATCACTGTCTGCCGGTGGGCAATGCGGGCAACATCACCGCGCACTGGATCGGCTACTGCGAGTACAGCTGTACTGCCGGCGACCATGTCACCGAGGCCTGCTCCTATTGCGGTGGTCAATGCAAATTCGCCGGTGGCGCGATCACTGGCAAACGGCCGATGATGGTCGGTTACCAGGCCGCTGGCTCCGCTCCGTTTATGCGTGGCGGCCCGGTGAAAGATCCGGAGACCGTGGCTACGGCGATTCGTATCGGTAATCCCCAATCCTGGAATCAGGCCTGGAAGGTGCAGCAGGAGTCTGGAGGATGGTTCGACGAATGTCGTGATGAGGAGATTCTCGCAGCCCAGAAACTGCTTGCAGATCAGGAAGGTATCTTCTGTGAACCGGCATCCGCGACCTCTCTGGCTGGTGCCATGCGGGATGTCAAATCCGGCAAGATTCCCGAGGGATCGAGTATCGTTTGCACTCTGACCGGTAATGGCTTGAAGGATCCGGATACCGCAATTCAGCAGTCCACGTCCCCTGTGATCACTATCGATGCTGAACTGGATGCTGTGAAACGATCGATCCTGGATAACATGGAATAACCCGATTTTCTGCCCGTCATGGGGAGAAGCGTCGATCTGTTGGTGCCCGGGATTGGCTGGAAAACCGGCCTGCAGATGCTGGGTGGCAGCGATCTTAAACCGGTCCAGCTGGAAGGGTTGCTGGGCCGGGCGCGACATAGGGCAATGCCCGCCATGGGCCTGACCGAGCTGATCTTCCAGGGTTTCAGGGTTACCTCACAGCCAGGTCGGGATCTGCCTTCCGGTGCGATAGTCAGTCTTGCTTTGGGTAAGCATCCTGGCGCTGAAGTGTGTGCTCTGGCCACACCGGTTCATCTTCTGACGGACCGTGACAGGTTGCTTTTGCTCAGACATGCATCCGAATCCCTGCCTCAGGAACAGGCAGAGCAACTTGCTGAACAGTTCAATCGCCACTTTTCAGCCGATGGCATGCGTCTTGACCCGCTCTCCAGCGGACAATGGATTTTGACGCTTCCTGAGTTAGCGAATATCACTACCTCGAGCCTCGAACAGGTAACCGGCAGGCATATCGATCCCTATCTGCCGAAGGGTCCGGATGCTGTATCCTGGCACCGGCTTCTCAATGAGATTCAAATGTTGTTCTTTCAGAGTGAGGTCAACCAGCGTCGCTCCCAGGAGGGCCAGCTTCCGGTCAACGGGCTTTGGATCTCCGGTATAGGCCGCCTGCCTGAAGTTCAAACCTCCTATCACAAGGTGTTTGCAGATTCTCCGCTTGCCAAGGGATTGGCCCAAATGGCGGGTATTCCCTGTGATCCTGATTATCATTCCCTGTTAGAGGGGCTCTTATCTGATGGTCGGTATCTGGTTGTGATGAGCGACATGCTGGATGCGGAAATCGATGTTCAAGGGGAGGCCTGGCTAGAGGCAATCGAATTAACCGAACAACGTCTTCTCAAGCTGGTAGAGATCATGGATCACCGGGATGACAGAATTAACCTCTATACGTGTGATGGCAGCTGTTTCGTGGCACGGTCGCGAGCAGGTTTCCTGGACCGCTTCCGGCCACGCAAAAGGCTCGATCAGCGGCTTGGATAACCATCGGATAGCTCCCTGTAGACAGAGTTGACAATGAATCCATCAGCCCTAACGAAAGGTTCCTTATTCACCGGTATCATACTGTTTGCCTGTCTGGTGATAGTCACGCTTGTCTACTCGAGCAGCGCCCTGAGTCTTTATCAAGGTTGGATTGCAGAGAATAGTCTGCAATCTCATGGCCTGTTGCTATTGCCGTTATCGGCTTACCTGTTGGCCCGTGAATGGTACGTGAATCGATGGAACGTGCAGATTACCTACCGCCCTCTCTATTGGATCGCACTGCTGCTTGCCTCTGTGGTGTGGCTGCTTACGGATATCGCAAAGATTCAGCTTTTGTCCCAGATCATGCTGATTCTGATTCTTTGGTTGACCCTGGTGGCGTTATTTGGTCTTTCACGTACCTGGCGCATGGGTTTTCCTATCCTCATCCTGTTGAGTGCAACGTCCGGTTGGTCGGTGCTGGCGCAACCGCTGCAGGAACCCACTGCCTATGTGGTCGACCAGATGCTGCGCCTGACGGGGTATGTCTCATTCCGGGAGGGCTATATGATCAGCATTCCCGAGGGTGTCTTCGAAGTGGGAGAAACCTGTAGCGGGTTGAGGTATCAGATCGCGGCACTGACTCTGGCGCTGATCTACAGCTTTATTTCCGATTATTCATGGTTCCGGGGAACGGTTTTCCTGGCTTTGGCCTCAGGAGTAGCTTTTCTCTCCAATGCGATACGCATCTACATCGTGGTGCTGTCCGGACATTACACGAATATGACCCATAGCCTGCTATCGGATCACATTTGGCTGGGTTGGGTCGTTTTTGCACTCTGCTTCGCCGGGTTCATGTTTCTGGCACAGTGGTTTGAAAGACGCATGCCTGTGGTGACAGGCCCTCGCGAGGGAGCGCCAAGGGCTCCCGTGCACAGTGGATTCGCTGCGTCCCTGTTGGTTGCAGTCATCGTCATAGGGTTCGCGAGCGCCGGCCCACTCTATCGGCAGATTGCCCTTGCCCAGCCATCCACTCTGAGCTTGAATCAGGATACGTTCCGTTTGCGTGACTCCGGACTGGTTGAGACGTCGGCCAGTCAGGATTGGGCGCCATTCTGGATCAATCCGGATGTCGTGGTGAATACCCGATTCCGACTTTCAGAAGGACCCGTTGATTTTTTTGCGGCCTATTACGCCTATCAAAATCAGGGAAAAGAGGTAGTCAATGGTCTGAATTACGCCTACCCTCACAGTGAATGGCAAACCGAGTCATCCAGGGAAGTGACAATTTCCCTATCCGACGGTCGCAAATTACCCGTGAATGAAGAAAGGATTTCCCGGATAATGGGTAGCAAGCGAGTACTCTGGAGCTGGTACTATATAGGGGGGAATGTGACCTCCAGTCCCTTACAGGCAAAGCTGTTGGGCATGCTAAGCGGACTGAAAGGCCGAAGTGATGCTGCAGTGGTGGTGATATCGACCGCCGGCACGGGACAGTATGAAGAGATGCAAAAGGTGTTGCAGACCTTTGTCGAGCAAACGATCGGAGAGATCGAATATCGGTTTCGAGAACGGGCTCCTGACATCGCCACCCGTTCCGGTGATTCCACTAGGAGCGAATAGTGAAACGCATATGACAGATCCTGCAGTAAAAATCAGCCCTCAGACACTTGCCTCTGGCGAGATGCTCAATGCCATGACCGTGGATGTGGAAGACTATTATCAGGTTTCCGCTTTTGCGAAACAGGTGACGAAAGATAACTGGGAAAAGTTTGAATCCCGGGTGGAACGCAATACCCATCGGATTCTCGACATCTTTGACGAAAACGCGATCAAGGCTACCTTTTTCGTGCTTGGATGGGTTGCAGAACGTCATCCCGGACTGATACGTGAATTATCTCAGAGAGGCCACGAAGTAGCCTGTCACGGCTACAGCCACGACCTGATCTATCGCCAAACCCCGGAGATATTCCTGGAAGAGACTTCTAGATCGAAACAGGTGCTTGAGGATATCGTCGGTCTGCCGGTAAAGGGTTACAGGGCTGCCAGTTATTCCATCACCAGACAGTCCCTGTGGGCTTTGGATATATTGTGCGATCTGGGTTTTGTCTACGATTCAAGCATATTTCCGATCATGCATGATCGTTATGGGATACCCGGCGCAAAGACCGTACCGCATTTGTACGAGACCCAGAAAAATCAACATATTGTTGAATATCCCCTATCAACAGTAGGACTTGGCAGTAAGCGCTTCCCAATCAGTGGTGGTGGCTATTTTCGACTCTTTCCCTACTGGCTGACGAGGGCGGGATTAGGACGTGTCAACGGGAAAGACCGGGTGCCGTTCATTTTCTATATGCATCCCTGGGAGATTGATGAAGGTCAACCGCGGATCAAATCCAGCAGGCTTTCTGAGTTTCGCCACTACAACAATATCGAGAAGTTCGAAGCCCGTCTGAGGCAACTCATCAAGGATTTTCGTTTTACTACGGTTACTGACGTGTTGCAGCGTCTTGATTTTGCCGTCTAGTGAACAGCGAATTATCAGTCAAACAGTCGGTGATGCAACTGCCGACCAGGTTGGTCAGAGCCGTTATAAGAAGGTATCGGCATTGGCGTCTATTGCGCTCTGCGCGTATGCACAGCGAAATGGCGTTTCACTCAGCTGGGCCGGTACACCGGATACTGGTTTTGTGTTACGGCAATATTTACCGTAGTCCTCTGGTCGCCTACCTGTTGAACACGCAGTCACAGGTCAGTGAGCTTGAAATTCGATCTGCAGGGTTCTTTGATAAACAGGGACGTCAATGCACTGAAGATTATTTGAAACTCCTGGTGCCGAGAGGCTATGACCTATCCGCTCATCGTTCACGCAAGATTAACCCACAGGACATCGAATGGGCGGATCTGATCATCATTATGGACCGCAAGAACTGGGACCTTTTGTATGAGATGGATGCCGCGGGTTTGAGCAAGACAGTTTGGATCGGCAGTTTCTCAGATCACGGATCGGTTGAAGTGATCGATCCCTATGATCGGGATGAGGCTGAAACCCGATCAGTAATTGAACAGTTGGAATTATGCGCGCAGACGATCCTGGCAAAGATCGAGTCGACGAGAAGCCCGTGATCGGTGACTGACACATTTGAATCCACGTTAAACGCCAGGGCGGTTATTTCTGAGGATAGAGGGACCAATATCCTTCGGTACAGGCTCAGATATTAAATATACATACAGGTTCTGCTGGGGAATATTACGAAAACTATGAACGAAGAAGTGAAATTTATCGATTCCTCTGGTGAGCGGTTGTTCGTTGTGGAACATCTCCCCGAAGATCCTGCACCTGCCAGTGCCTTTGTTTTCGTACACCCGTTCGCGGAAGAGAAGTTGTGGAGCCATCGTGTCTACGTCACAACCGCCAGAGCTTTATGTGAACGAGGATACCTGGTCATACGCTTTGATTTTCGGGGTCACGGGGATAGCGATGGTGATTTTCTTGACTCCTCTCTGGAGCAACACTACCTGGATATCGAAGCGGCCATTGCTCATATCAAGACAAACTTCCCAAGCGTTGAGCGACTGGGCCTTTTTGGTTTGAGATTAGGTGCTACATTGGCAGCGCATGTTGCTACTCGCAGAGAAGATATTGACTCACTTGTTTTTTGGGACCCAATATTGAGTGGTGAGCGATATATGCAGGAGATATTGCGCAGTAATCTGGCTGCGCAGATGGCCGTTAAGGGCAAAGTGGAAGTGACCCGGGAGGATCTCATTGCTCAGATGAAATCAGGAACTCCGATCAATGTTGAAGGGTACTATCTGACATATCCCTACTTTCAGGATCTATCGTCACTTGATATGACGAACCTGGAGTTCGATGAATCGACCTCCTGCTGTATTATCCAAATTGTTAAAAACATAAAGCAGCCGATCAATAAGCAGTATCAGGAGTTTTTCGCCCGTTTTGGAGAAAAATCCCTTTTGGACAAGGCACCGGAGGAACCCTTCTGGAAGGAGATAAAAACCTTCTACGACCGGGCTGATAATCTCCTCGAACATACATTGAATTGGTTGGATTGAGCGATGTTGTCGACACCAGTAGCTTTTCAAAACAGAAACGGTCAAAAGCTGTTCGGGATTTTTGAGCAACCGGATCAAGCAGTTTCGAAAACGACCGTGCTCTTGCTGTCTCCCGGTATCAAGATGCGCGTGGGTCCTCACCGTATGTATAACAAACTTTCCAGGGTTCTAGTGGATCATGGGCTGAATGTTTTACGATTTGACTTCTATGGTTTGGGTGACTCGGAAGGTACGATTGATGAGTCGGTTCTGGTGAATGTGTATAACAGCATTCAAGATGGTCGCTACGTCGATGACACGATTGACGCCATGGATTGGCTTTCGCAGACCTACGCCCAGAATGACTTTGTACTGGGAGGACTGTGTGGCGGCGCTATCACCGGTATGCTGGCAGGCTGTGGCGATAAACGTGTCTCCGGCTTGCTGAGTCTGGGGTTGATTAATGTATTCGAGGGTGGCGAAGACAACTTCTCAAAATTTGTAACAGACGGCCAATTAAATTCGCTCAAGGATGGCTATGTAAAAAAGCTCAGTGACTGGGATTCGTGGAAGCGGCTCCTGACATTCAAGAGCGATTTCCGGGTGATATTCAAAATTTTCACGAAACCGTTCAGGCTAGTGACAAAAAAGCTTAGATCGATGTTTGAACGTCGCGATGAAATATCGGAAACGGAGCTGCCTCCCGCTCTGCAGGGAACCAATACGAATCCCAAGTTTGCGCCAGCTTTCTTTCGGATGGTTCGAGATAGAAAGAAAATGCTGGTGATCTACAGTGAAGCGGATCGTTTGTTGTGGGAGTTTGAGGAAAAATTTGAAAATATCTACCGTGGCCAGTTACAACCCTATCAATCGGAATATCAGGTTATAACCATCCCAGATGCGAATCATATCCTGTCCATGAAGGAGTGGGAGGATGAAATGCATGGTCATGTAGTAGAGTGGTTGAGAAAATATTATTGATGTGGGTGGCATCATCCTGATTCTCATACTGGGTATTAAAGGTTACAAAACCCTTTGATGACAAGATTCAAAATGGCGCTGGCATGGCTGGCAACATGGAATGGAAATTTGATGTGATTGCTGTTTCCAGGATACTAGAATCGGTTCGTATCCCTTAGCCAACGACAGGGCAAGGCGTAGATGTCTCTTTGCCCCGGGCTGAGTGGCTTCAAACATCTATAATGAATGTTATTCCTCAAGCCGGTTTGCCGGGGTCAGCGCGCTTGTCTGCTTGTCGCCATAGATGATCTGTTCTCCTGACGCTTAGAAACCCGTTCAGTTTCACAAACATGTGAACGGTGATATGGGATTCCGCTTCCTGTGGACGGATATAGAGCGCTTAAATATATGAAACTATTTATTTTCAATGGCTTATAATAGGCATTGAAGGATTTTGGGTTGGTTATTCTGATGTTTGAGGTAATATGAACCCCCATTCGGCGACTGATCCCTCAGTGGCTAAGGTGTTTGCCTTACGCGCTGTTTTTAGATGATGACTATGAAGAATCACAATAATCAAGATCCTAAAAATATTCTGATTTCCATTTCATCTATTACGGGTGGTGGAGCAGAGCACGTTGTCGAAAATCTGTGTACCACGCTCAATGACCGGTATCAGATATATTGTGGTTACTTCAAGGAGTGTCGGGATCGCGGTGACGTGATGATTGAGAAGGGAGTCAAGGTGGTACGACTCTCAAATCCGGATGAGACCAAGACGGATTACTTCAGTTTTCTGCAGATGAGAAAGTTCTGCAAAGACCATGACATTTCCCTGATACATGCACATGATATACATGCAATGATGAACGCGGTGCTCGTGAAACTCACAATGCCCCGTATGAAGGTGGTATATACCTTCCATTATGGCAATTACCCAAATATTGATAAAAAGAAGTATTACTTCGAGAAATTATTCGGTGCCTTTGTAGATCGATTGATTGCAGTGGGGACTCGGCAGGCAAAGACAATCAGAGAAACATACAATCTCTCGGAAAAACGGGTGCAGACTCTGTATAACGGTGTCGATGCCTTGAAGAGTGTGGCAGAGCATGTCTCGGAGAAAGATGATAATGAAAGAAAACTGGTATTCGGTTCAATCAGTACCCTGATCGAGCAGAAAGGAATACCTCTACTCTTGGAGGCAGTGGAAATACTGCATAATCGATATCCCAATCGTTTCAAACTCGTGATTGCAGGAGATGGACCACTGAAGAACGAGTTTATACAACAATGCAAGGACAAGGGGATTGACCAGGTTGTCGAGTTTCTCGGCTGGGTACGGGATGCCAGTGAGTCTGTGCTGCCTGGATTTGATGTCTTTGTTCAGAGTTCAAAGTGGGAAGCGATGTCGATGGTGATACTTGAAGCGATGTCCGCCAGTAAGCCCATTGTTGCCACGAATGTCGGTGAAAATGCCGTGGTGATTGAAAATGAAAAATCAGGTTTGATTATCCCCGCGAATAACGTACCTGAGCTGGTTGATAAGATGGAGAAGATGCTACTGGATCCCGAGTTGAGAAAACAACTGGGCAATGAGGCAAAGCGTCGATTCGAGGAAAATTTCACTATGCAAAAAATGGCGGATAACTATGCCAAATTATTCGATACATTGATCGGATAGAGTGGCAACTTTGCAAAATAAGTTCTTGTCAGCTGCCTGGGAGTCCGATTGTGTCTCTTGTTAAACGAATCATCAAGTCTGCAATTGCGAATGCATTGTACTACTCGGGCATGCTGTCATTCCTTAAAAAAAATAAACTATCCAATAAGTCATTCGTGTTGATGTACCATCGCGTGCTTCCTTCGAGCCTCATGGAGTCTATTCACTCGACGGGTGGTATCGTGACGGATGTTGAACTCTTTTCCAGGCATCTCGACTGGCTTAAGGAAGAGTTTACGATCCTGTCAGTACCTGAGTTGATCAATATTTTCGAACAGGGCAGGGAGATTCCGTCAGGGAGTTGTGTAATCACTTTTGATGATGGGTGGTGGGATAACTATGAGTTTGCCAAACCGCTTCTGGAGAAGAAGGCAGTGCCAGCCATGATATTTCTTCCTTACGACTATATCGGAAATGATTTGGTATTCTGGCAGGAGGAATTGCTCGCGCGACTGCTGGCATTGGCGCTCAGTGAAGATCTCAGCCAGCAGGCGAAACTGCGTGAAATCACAGGGCTGCAGGGAGATCTGGATAAACAAAGCTTGCGTGATTACATTACAGGTTTGAAAACTCTGGATTACGATGAGATAAATGCTGTTCTCAGTGAGTTGAGGGAAATTCAGAGTAATATCGAGGTGGACCTCACGAACGACAGATATCTAGATTGGGCGCAGGTCGATAGGATGTCGAGATCGGTGATCAAGTTCGGCTCTCACTCACTTTCGCACAGAATGCTGACACATATTGATCGTAATGAAGCAAAGCATGAGATCAATGAGTCTAAACGTCTGCTCGATGAGAAACTGGGGGGCGGAGTCCAGGCAATCGCCTACCCCAATGGAAACAGTGATGAGCAGATTGAGAAGATGGCTGAAAACGCGGGATACAGCATTGGGTTTTCAACGAAACCTGGATACATATCAAAAGAATCGAACAAAATGAGACTCTCAAGAATCAATGTGCATACAAACAACTCGGTTTCAAAACCGATATTTTTGTGCCACATTCTGAATATCTTCTGATCTTCTCTCATGAATATATTTTTAACCGATGGTGACAGCCGTTCAGCCCTGGCTGTAACGAGGTCACTTGGTTCAAAGGGGCATCGGATATTTGTTGGGTCAGAACAGGCAAATTCTTTGGCATCGTCTTCAAAGTATTGTCATGAAAACCTAGCCTATCCCAGTCCGCGTGATGACCCTGAAGCCTTTACAGAGTTCCTCATTCACTATGTGAAAGAAAAGCGCATAGATGTCTTATTGCCAATGACTGATGTGTCACTGTTATTGGTTTCCAGGCATCGTAACTTGTTTCCAGCTCAATGCTCGATACCCATACCCAGTGATGAAGCAATTCACGCGGCTGCCGATAAAAACAATGTACTGGAACTTGCACGCTCTGTAGGGATGAGTGTTCCGGGTTCATACAACATAGAGAGCTATGATTCGATTGAATCCGCTATCGATAGTTGTGGGCTAAACTATCCGGTTGTGATCAAACCAACCCGTTCGCGCATAAGATCACAGAATGGTTGGATATTCACACACGTGGAGTATGCAGATGATCATCAGCAACTTTCACATAAATTAAAAGCCCTGGACCCATTGGCCTATCCTGTGGTTCTACAGGAGAGGGTGGTAGGAACGGGGGCTGGTGCTTTTTACTGTTACAACAAAGGTGTATGCGTTGCAAAGTTCGCGCATGCGCGGATCAGGGAAAAGCCACCGTCCGGTGGTGTTAGTGTAGTGCGTGAAAGCCGACTGGTAGACCCAACTGTTGATAAGTACAGCCAGGCACTTTTGAGCAAACTGAACTGGCATGGTGTGGCGATGGTTGAACTCAAAATCGATCAGTCAGATGGTTCTGCTTATCTGATGGAGATCAATGGTCGCTTCTGGGGGTCATTGCAACTCGCGATCGATGCCGGGGTGGATTTCCCGGATATCCTGATCAATATGGATAAGGAATCGAGCATTTACGAGGATCAGAAGCCCTATAAAATCGGTGTCAAGAGCCGGTGGTTCTGGGGTGATGTTGATCTTCTCTTGCTCTATCTATTGAAATCCGAAAGATCTCTGAATCTGCCTCAGAACCACCCGGGAAGATTACGCGCGATCATGTCAATACTAAAGCCATATACACAAAACCAGTATTTTGAGATTTTGCGGTTGTCAGATATCGGACCGTGGCTCTATGAATCGCGAAAATGGATAAAAACCAACTTTAAAATATAGCGGGTATTGAGTGGCCCGTAAGTGAGCAGGGGTGCACAGTAATCTGTACGCTATGCGGTATGTAAACCCGTGGCGCAGTAAAAACCATCCATAAAGCCACTATCTCAACTAAAATACTGTGGGCGACTCTTGATTGGTGCGGCTTCAGTTGTGTCTGATGCGGTATCAATTTCATGCAGTATCATTCTATGCAAGGCCAGTGTAAGGGCCATAATGATAAAGAGGTGAGGGTAAGTGTCACCTGAAAGGAATGCTGCACTGATCGCCCAGGATATCGTGGTCCATATCAGGGCGTGTGGCCAGAGAGGTGTGATACTGATGCGATCCTGGTATTCGAGGGTCAATGCCAGGGATTTTCGGTTGAGTTTGATCGTATGCCAGATACTTAGCAGGAATATCACTATTCCGGGGAAACCATACTCAGCAACTACTTTAAAGTAGACGCTGTGCGTTGAGATCCAGCGCGCTGGGTCATCAGGCTTTCTGTACATTCTTCCGTATGCAGAGTTAAAACTGCCCGCTCCAACCCCCAAAATCGGATGATCGGCTGCCATTTCGAGAGCCGTACCCCAAGCTGTGATACGTCCCATGGCTGATGTGTCGTCCTCATAATTGACGATGGTTTCCATCCTGGAAAAATAGTTGTCTGGGGAAAAAAGCACCAGACCGATAGCAACAATAGCCAGTAATGAGAACCCCGCGATCTTTTTCTTCGTTATAAACGTGAGGTAGTAGAGTAAGCCAAAACTCAGGGCAAGAAAGGCGCCTCGTGATTGTGTGCCGACTATGCCGATCACAATGATCGCAGCAAGTCCAAGATAAGCATACTTGTATAGTTGCTTCTGAGTGGTGAATGCCAAGTGCATTGCCAGTGGTAATGCAACGTTCATAGACCATCCGAAATCGTTGCCATCACCAAGGAAGAAACTCGCTTTGTAATAGCCGACACGTGCTGCACCGAGCTTGTCGATATTGATGATCACCAATGCAGCATGAACCAAGGTGAAAACCAATGTAAAAAGTCGAAAACTCTTTTTGTCAGAGAGCAAAAAAGCCCCAATTATTGTGAACGCGAAGTATCCTATTTGCGATTTCAGAGGTGGAATGGCGTAATGCCGAACAAGTCCATGCATCATTGCCAGAAGCGTCAGCAGGATAAAGATCAACGTATAATTAAAGAGTTTATATTGTGTCAGTTCTGACACTTTGTATTTGGAAAAGACGATAATCAATAACATTCCCGAAAGTCCCAGTGAAATCGGGATGGCATTGTAGAAGGGTAGGTAGTTACCCATTCCGATATATTCAGCGGCAATCAGAAATAGATATATTGATAACAACATGAGTGGAGAGTTGAACCTGGGTATATTTGTCAGAACCTGCGTTATGCCTGAATCGAAACTCTAACCTGCTATATGATCACAAATAGATGACACTTGTATTGATCGGTGTTCGTGCAACTGGCATGTGGATACCAGGCTGATATATCGGACGTGGCCGATATCAATAAATTTTCTGAATCCAATCTGGCTTCCAGGAACAAGTCATGTACGCGCTTAGTGGTAGAGGGATGCGATCATGAAGTCAACTCACATGAATGCCTTTCCTGAGCGCGCACTATAACACATAAATTACTGATAAATATATATAATATTCTCTTTTTCTGGTTGCCATATCAAGGTATTATTAACTGTGTATTTTTGAGCGACATGTTAAATTCCGCAAACCGGACGGAAGTGGCCAATAGGTTCCTACTGATAACCCAGGGTTCTGGGATGTTCTCGTTTTTGACCTTGGTGACAACCCCTAATTCATTGAAAAATAATCAATTAGCTTGAGCTGGAGCTATGTCAGAGGCATACCTGATCCCCCATACAACCGAGCATCGGCGCGATTGGAACCACTATCTGAATGAGGCTGATGGATCAAATTTCTATCAAAGATTCGAATGGCAGGAGTTGAATGAGACCCATTTCGGCCATAAAACATTTTCGATAGCGGTTGGTGCTGACAAAATCGAGGGGATTCTGCCGCTGGTACTTGTCAGAAGCCGTCTGTTTGGAAAAATTCTCTGCTCCATGCCCTTTGTCAATTACGGCGGTACATGCTTCGATTCAGAAGAACATGAGCGTGCACTGCTTGGCAAGGCAATGCAACTGGCTGATCAGCATGGTGTGGATTATCTTGAAATGCGTTCCACGCGCCCTTCGATTCTTGATCTGCCGGAATCAACTCGAAAGGTCTCGATGACAATACCTTTGGATGCGGATTCTGAGAAGATCTGGTCGGGGTTCAAATCCAAGCACAGAACCAACATACGGCGTGTTTATAAGCATGATATCCAGGTTAAGTCCGGGCATGCAGAACTTCTGGACGATTTCTATCGTGTCATCAGCCACTCATGGCGGGATCTGGGTACGCCGCTTTATAGTAAGAACTATTTTAAAGCCATCCTCGATCATTTTCCCCAGGAAGAAATAAAGATATTCGTTGCGTATCTGGGCGATCAACCCATCTGTACCGCATTTAACGGCTATTACAAGCGTACGGTAGAGGGTATGTGGATGGGTACTGTGCAGCAGTATCGTCAACTGCAGCCGACCTATGTGCTGTATTGGGAGATGATCAAGGACAGTTGCGATATGGGCTGTCTTAACTACCACCTGGGAAGATCGACCGTTGATTCAACTGCTGAAGCGTTCAAAAAAAAATGGAATGCAGAACAAAAACAACTTTACTGGCAATACTACATGCCGGATGGTGGCGCGATGCCAGAGTTGAATGTCGATAACGCCAAGTACAAACTGGCGATCGATATGTGGAGGAGGCTGCCACTGCCAGTGGCAGGTCTCTTGGGTCCCTGGATATCACGTAGCATCCCCTAGATTTAGTGAAAAGTGGCACGATAGAACCGATTGTTACTGGTAAAGCTGTAACGAGAATTACCAGAGTGGCGAATCATCGCGTGTAAGGAGAGAGGTTTTGGTATGCATGAACAACACCGCACAATGCCAAGTCAGACATTGTTTGGCATAAGCAGAAGTTCTGGGGTATCCAATCCACCTATCGGCCTTGGTGTTTGTACAGTCGAATGTACATCATCTTGGTTATTCTACCTGACTGATCTTGATGACAGAGTCAACGAAACGCGCCGATTAAGAACCAGCAGGCACTGAATCCTATGCCACGTTTTTTGTCGCCAACGGGATCGCCCATCAAATCACGTGAAATGATTGGGTGGATAAGTGCATTGCTGCGGGGTGTAGATCATTCTGAAACGATTAAGCAGTTAATTGCCCGTGATCTCAATCTGGCCTATGGAGCACTGTACATTACTGGAAGGGCGGCTATGGCATCCCTGCTTGGATGCTTAATGCGAATGCGGGGCGAAGATGATCAACGCGACGAGATTATTCTGCCAGCCTATACCTGCTACTCAGTAGCGAGTTCTGCGATCAATGCTGGTTATAAGATCCGATTGTGTGACATTGATCCAAAAACGCTCTCCTACGATATGGCAAGTCTGAATAACATGGATACTGACAGGGTGCTTGCCATGGTCAGTGCAAACCTCTATGGGCTTCCCAACGACCTTCCTGTTCTTGAGAAATTTGCAAAGGCAAACAACATTCATTTGATCGATGATGCTGCACAGTCACTATTTGCTAGAGTCGGAGGTCGTTTTGTAGGTACATTCGGGTATGCCGGAGTTCTGAGTTTCGATAAAGGAAAAAATATCACCTCCTTGCAGGGCGGTATGGTAATAACAGGGAATGAAGAACTCCAAACGCAACTTCTGATGGCGCAAAGTGAATTATCTGATCTTCAAGCAACGGGACAGATCAAAGAATTCATCAAGGTGTTTATCTACTATCTGTTATTACATCCGGTGATGTATCAGATACCAGCGAATATCAGTTTTAGTGGTCTTGGTGAAACACGGTATGAGGACACGGTTGCAGTGATGAAATATCCGCCTATGCTCTCTTCTCTTGCAAAGGATCAGTTGCTTCGTGTCGACAGGATTACACAAAGCCGGGTTTCCACAGGCAGGTATTACGATCAATCGATCGAACAGTCAGTCAATCTGAGTAAAATCGAAGCAGTACCCGGCTCAGAACCTGTTTATTTGCGCTACCCGATACTCATCAGGGATGAAGCACTCAGATCTCACTTGCTGAAGGAGCAGCGTGCGATGGGTATCTCTGCCTCTTATCCTAAATCGCTCAATCAGTTATCTGAGATACGACAACATCTGGTGGGGGAAACCAGTTGCCCGGTTGCTGAGCAGGTGGCCGCGCAAATCGTCACATTACCAACACATGCCTATGTTCGTGAACAGGATCAGCAATCTATCGTTGATATCGTAAACAAATATTGCAATAACCAACCACTTGGTAAAACATGAGCGAAGATAGTCAGATTAAGGTGCTGGATGTTCGTGATTCGCCCTGGCACGATGGACCTGGGCGTACCATTATTGAAGTGGCTGTGGGACTCAGGCAACGAGGTATTGAGATATCCGTTTCATCATTCGTGAATCCGGGTATCGAGAATGCGGATTATTTGGATGTAGCCCGTAAAAATAATCTGATCACCTATGAAATTCAAGAAACCTCGATGTTCGATAAACGGGTGCTTGAACAGATCATATCAATCTGTCTGAATCATAATATCGACATAATTCACAGTCATGAATTCCGTTCCAATGTTTATGGTTTGTATGTGTCAAGAAAGCTCAAACTGCCTCTGATTTCAACGGCTCATGGTTGGGTCACAAATAATATCAAGAGGAAAGTCTTTGCCGTTATTGATAAATTGTTGCTTTCCTTTTTCTTCGATAAGGTCATCGCGGTATCGGGCAGCGTCAAAGGCAAAATATACGCATCAATCTTTCCGGTAAACAAGATTGTTACGGTACACAACACCCTGGATACTAAACAATATAGAATCCATCATGATGGTCAGATAAGGCGTCGCTACAATATCCCGGATGACGTAACTTTAATTGCCAAGATTGGACGTTTGAGCCCGGAAAAACGCCAGGCCAATTTGATCGCTATCATGAGGAAACTTCTGGATAAGGGGCATAAGTGTTGTTTGCTACTCATTGGTGTAGGACCTGATGAGGCGAAACTGAAAAGTCTGGTTGATGAATTTAATCTTCATGATTCAATCATTTTCACCGGATTCATAAAGGACATGCAGCCTGTATACAGCGAAGTCGACCTGGTGGTTCAAGCCTCCTCAACGGAAGGATTGCCCAATGTTATCCTGGAATCTATGCTGATGAGGGTGCCCGTAATCGCGACCGATGTGGGCGGTACGTCCGAGGTGATAGATAGTGATAAGGTGGGCACCCTGATCCCTCCTGATAATGATCAGGAGATGTTTGAAAACATCGAAAGATTTCTGGTGAAACCAGAGCAATTCAGCATCAAGTTGGATGCTGCGGAGTCACGCATCCGAGAACAGTTCGACTCAGAGATTCGTTTGACTAAAATGGCTGATATTTATAGATCTGTTATAAAGCCCGGAAAAATCTGACTCACTCGATAAAACTTGATTATGAACAACACGATCTTTCAATTATTTGTCGGTTACCTTGATCATGACTGCGAATATATGACTATCAATCTTTGATCCGGTTAATCATAGGGTCTAAGGAGCCACTTTTCATGCCAACATTTTCGACAGTAATTCCAGCTTATAATTGCGAAAATTCGATTGCAGAGACATTGCGCTCTATTGCCGCACAGACCAGAAAATGCGAGCAGGTAATCGTAGTCGATGATGGCTCAAAAGATAATACCGGCGAAGTGGTGCAGAATCACTTTCCCTGGGTTGAATATGTAAAGATCGAAAATTCTGGTGTATCAGTCGCACGTAACACAGGGTTTGAACGGGCTACAGGAGACTATATAGCACTCTGTGATGGTGATGATATCTGGCACCCGGACAAGCTAAAAGTTATTGAGAACTGTATCGTCGATAACCCAGAGATCAATTTCTTTTTCCACGATTTTTATCTTTTTGGAGAAGGCGTTCCAGTAGATAAGTCTGCGGTTTCAGAAGGAAGCCGATCAATTTTCCCTTTTTTCAGGGAAACCGGTCTGAGATACAAGGATATGATGCCTGGTGTTAAGAATTTCAAGCCTGCATCTGAGGAATTCGAAGCCGCCACGCTCCTGACAGGGAATATCTTTCAGCGTCTGATTCTGGGTAATGTCATACTGCCAAGCTCAATTGTAATCAGTTCCAAATTGTTAAATTCACTGGGAGGTTTTGACCCAAGCTTCAGGAAGGCAGAAGAGACGGAGTTTTTCCTGCGTGTCGCCAAATATGAGGATCTTGGATTTGTGACGCTCCCGCTTGCAGGCTATCGAATTGGTAATGGTGGGTTGACATCCAACCTCCATGATCTTTTGGAACATGGTATGAGAGCACTGTATAAAAACTGTGTCGATGATCAACAGATCTATGAAAAGTATAAAGATACAGTCGATCTGGCAATTGCAAGAAGATATAGCCGTATGGCATCGGTCAATCTAAGAAACAGGCAAAGAACGGATGCCTGGCGTAATATCATGAACGGTCTGCGGTTCCGTCTGTTTGAGGTCAACTTGTGGAAAATATTTATAGCTTCTCTTCTTCCATTCTTTGTGCTTGAGACATTGTCGGGTTCGGGAAAAAAACAATAGCATTGATACTACTTTCAATACGACATTTTTTACTCGGGCAGGTCTTTGTAATTAAAACTGATGTCATCGTGAACTGGTTAGGCTGGCGAATCGGCTGTCTAATCAGGGATAAGTTGCCGCTACAAAACTGTCATAGTACAGGCAGCGATAATTGCGTCTTTCTCTGCCAGTAGTAATAAGTGAGAAACAGGGTTTTATGGTTTTCCCGAAACCCCATACAGAAACCTTCTGGAGAGAGAGTGGGGGCAGGCTTTATGAAACTAAAGTCCTGTTCATGGGTTGTGAGGGAATCAGTCTTTGTAATCATGAACCGGGTAGTGACAGGAATGACCCGGGATTACAGGATAAGTTGCCACTATAAGACTCCTCCATGACACCCTATTGGCTCCAGGACACCAGAGGTGTTCTGCGTCTTGTGGAAAACTCTGATTGCGGGTCTGATCTTCAATCAAATATTACACAACACTCCACCTCATGGCATAATGTGCCTACCCACTGTCTAGGCACAAAATTCAAAGATTACAATACATTATGCAATCCATCTTCTGGCTATCCATGTTTTTTGTGTTTTACGCCTATTTTGGTTATCCGGTGCTTCTGCTGGTCATTAACAAGATGAGTAAGGGGCTTACTTACCGCACCCGCGCGTATCCGGACCATCTGAGCGTGTCCATGATCATCCCTGTGCATAATGAGGAGGAGGTGATTGCTCAGAAACTCGAAAATTGTGCCCAACTGGTGTTTCCCGGCAGCCTGCAATTTGTATTCGTATCAGATGGGTCATCTGATAATACGGTCGAAATTATCAAAGGATACAATAAGTTAAGTAACTTAACCTTCCTCGAACTGAAGGAGCGGAAGGGTAAGGCAAACGCCTTGAATGCCGGATTACAGGCTGCGACGGGAGATGTCGTGGTCTTCAATGATGCCTCGATCATGCTCGATCCGCAGGCGGTTACCGAAATTGTACGGCCTTTTGTTGAGGAGAGCGTTGGCTGTGTTTCCGGAGAGGACCTTATCGAGGGCGGGAGCGGTGAGGGGCTGTATGGTCGGTATGAGTTGTTTCTCAGGCGTCAGGAGTCCTACTCGGGTTCCATTGTGGGTGCCAGCGGCTCATTGTATGCACAGCGTCGTGAGATCATTGATCCCTTCATAGAAGGGGTTGCACCCGATTTTTATTCTGTACTCAATACTATCGAGCACGGATATCGAGCGATTTCGATTTCAGAGTCATTTGGCTATATGAAAGCGGCAGAATCACACAGGGACGAATTCAACAGGAAAGTCAGGACCTTCATCAGGGGTATCACCGCTCTGTTCAAGAAAGCCGGACTGATGAATCCACTGAGATACCCGAGATTTTCCCTGTACCTCATCTCTCATAAGCTGATTCGCTGGCTGGTGCCGTTTTTCCTGCTTGCAATATTCATCAGTAATCTCGGACTTCTGGATCAGAATCTGTATTTCGTCCTGTTTCTCCTTCAATTGCTTTTCTATACTGCCGCGGCTGTTGGCGCCTACAATGAATCAGCGGCCAATCGCTGGCCTTTGGTCAAAATTCCTCTGTTCTTCGTCGCGGTCAACCTCTCGATACTCAAGGCCTGGTACAAGTATCTGAGCGGCACCCGGCAGGAGATCTGGACACCAACGAAACGCTCACAATAGTCGGAGCGTATTCGGCAAGCGCCGTTTCTTCAAAGCGGGTTTGCTGACTTCTTTCATTAGCCGCGTTCAGGTGATCTTTCATGAAATTCATTGGTGCTCATGTGAGTGCTTCCGGAGGGGTGCAGAATGCTCCTCTGAACGCCCAGGCCATTGGTGCTAAGGCCTTTGCCCTGTTCACAAAGAATCAGCGCCAATGGCATGCCAAACCCTTGACGCCTGAGTCTATTGAGCAGTTTCAGGTCAATCGGGAAAATGCCGCTATCCGTGCTGAGCACGTGTTGCCCCATGACAGTTATCTTATCAATCTCGGACATCCCGAAGACGAGGCGCTGGAAAAATCCCGCGAAGCGTTTCTCGATGAAATGCGCCGATGTGAACAACTGGGTCTGTGTCTGCTCAACTTCCATCCTGGGGCCACTTTGCGAAAGATCAGTGAGGCATCCTGTTTGAGCCGGATTTCGGAGTCGATCAATCGGGTTCTAGATGTCACCCGAGGCGTTACGGCCGTGATTGAAAATACTGCCGGACAAGGGAGCACTCTGGGCTATCGGTTTGAACAGTTGGCAGAGATCATTGACAAGGTTGAAGACAAGCAACGCGTGGGGGTCTGCCTGGATACCTGTCATACCTTTGTGGCGGGATACGACTTACGTACCATGGAGGCTTGCGAAAAGACTTTCGCGGAGTTCGATCGTATTGTCGGATTTAAATTCCTTAGGGGTATGCATCTCAACGATAGCAAGCCGGACCTGGGTGCGCGCGTGGACCGGCATCAGTGTCTGGGAGATGGAAAACTGGGTTGGGATGTGTTTCGATACATCATGAATGACCCTCGGTTCGACGATATCCCCATGGTTCTGGAAACCATAGACGAAGCACGGTGGGCGGAGGAGATTAAGAGTCTTTATGGATTAACCCAGTGAATTATCAAGGGGGTTGCATGGGTTGGGATCGCTGACTGCGAGTGAACTGCTATAACCGGCATTGTTACAGGTCAAGTCCGGGAAGCCCGGAGGAATCCCCCATATCGCTTCACTCAGCTGGTGCGTATCCGCGTTCAATGAGGATTTCCATATCGGTCTGCACCTCATGAAAAAATTTTAACTGCCAATCTATTACAGGGAAGTGAGTATATGTCTTTACTGGATGATCTGAAAAAGCAAGCTGAAAGTCAGCAGGACAGGGAGCGTGAGATCCTTGATCGGGCTCGACTCGAAGCTTTGTATGAGTCCCGTTTCAAAGAGCCGATGCAACGGATTCTCCGTTACCTCTCCGAGTTGACGGAACAGCTGAAGATACTCGACTACGATGTCCGCCGGGATGCTGTTCTGCCGGGTATCGGAAGGGTCGAGCAGCTGCGCCAGACTGATTACACCGTCAATGTGGACAGTTCCGAGAATCCAAAGTTGATTCGGTTACGCTTCAACTGTGTTTCAGAGCAGGAGCGCGAATATGCGGTCATGCCAAAAACAAAGGCGGATGAGACACGCCAGTTTCTCGATTCTCAGGCTATGCGTTATGCCGAATGGCCGATTCGCAATCATGAACAACGGGTTATAGGCTTGAATTTTCAACTCGCTGTACTGATCAAGGTGGATTTCGTTTTTCAGGTGGATGTGGATGTAAAATCAATCAGAATGTTCATCAGTAATTTCAAGGATTTCAAGTCAGAAAAAAGTCTCCTGGTGCCGGAGCGTGTGAACGAGACATGGCTGGATAATCTGGGAAACTATCTTCTCAGGAAACGCGCGGATCTCTACGATCTGGACATGGACGATGCATTACGCGATTCGTTGCGGGAAAGACTGGCTGAGGATGAACGGAGAAGGCAACTGGAACTGCAACAGGCCGTACTGAGGGAACGCGAGGAGCATCAGCAGGAGGCCGCTTCCGGATTTCTTGGGCGTCTCAAGTCCCTGACGGACAAACGGGGTAAGAAATCCGTCTGATTTACCACTGGGCTTGCTTGTCAGGGTTTGTTATTTCACTTAATCTGACGGCATGAAGAATCGCACCGGTCCATCTCGCAAGTACTTGATAATCGGCTTGCTTTTGAGCCAGTTCTGGCTCTGTAGCGCGGTTCATGCCGATCTCGTAAGGATCGGGGTGTTGAGTCATCGCGGTGAACAGGCCACCCACCGGATGTGGGTGCCCACTGCTGAGTATCTGGATGACAGCATCCCGGACCATCAGTTCGTAATTCGTCCCCTAACCTTTGATGAGGTGGACCCGGCGGTCGAAGCGGGTAAGGTCGACTTCGTCCTGGTCAACCCGGGTATCTACGTCAACCTGGAAGTGAAATACCGGGTATCCAGAATCGCAACCCTCTACAACCGGCGACACGACGTTCCCTATAAAATATTCGGTGGCGTCATTTTTACCCGCAAAGACCATGCTGCGATCAACAGCATCGAGGATCTGCGTGGGCATACCATGATGGCCGTGTATCCCACCTCTCTGGGTGGGTTTCAAATGGCCATGCGGCAAATGGTTGAACACGGTATTGATCCCTACAAGGATCTCGAAGAACTTCGATTTGGCGGTATTCACGATCGTGTCGTCATGTCAGTACTCAACGGTGAAGTCGATTTTGGCACCGTGAGGACCGATATTCTTGAACGCATGGCCACCGCGGGCACGATCAATCTGGATGATTTTCGCATCATCAATCCTCAGCATGTGGCTGAATTTCCCTTTGCCCTGAGCACCCGTCTCTATCCCGAGTGGCCATTCAGCAAGGTGGCGCACACCGATGATGGTCTTGCTCAGCAGGTGGCCGTGGCACTGCTGCAGATGCCCAGGGATCATCCTGCCGCATTGGCCGGGGCCTATGCCGGTTGGACCATCCCCCTGGACTACCAGCCGGTGCATGACCTGTTCAAGGAACTGAAATTGCCGCCTTATCAGAACCTGGGGAAATTTACCCTGGTGGACGCGGTCAACCGCTACCGGTACTGGTTGATGGGGGGTATCTGGGTACTGCTCTTCATGGTCGTCATGACCATTTGGGTGATGCGCCTCAACAAAGAGCTGCACAAGGCCAAGAGCCGTTTGGAACTGCAGCATGAGCTGGTCATCGATTCGGTGGCGGACGGGATTTATGGGGTCGATCTGTATGGCCGATCGACCTTTTTCAATAAGGCGGCGGAACAGATCACCGGTTGGAATGCTCTTGATGTGATCGGCAAGAACCAGCATGAGATCCTCCATCACTCCTATGAAGACGGTTCACCCCATCGTGCCGAGGAGTGTCCGGTGTACAAGACCTTCTGCGACAACAAGACCCGCTATATCTCGGATGATGTGTTCTGGAGAAAGGACGGAACCAGCTTTCCGGTGGAGTACAGCAGTACCCCGATTCGCGATGAAGGCGGTAAAACCCAGGGCAGTGTGGTGGTGTTCCGTGATACGACCCAGCGTAAGAAAAACGAGGAGGAGGCACGCCAGCATCAGATCGAGTTGGCCCGTGTGAGCCGGCTCAGCACCCTCGGAGAAATGGCTTCGGGTATCGCCCATGAGTTGAATCAACCCCTGACCGCGATTTCCACCAATGCCCAGGCGAGCATCCGCATTCTCGAATCGGACAGTTCCAATACCGGGGTCTGTGTGGATGTCATGGAACGAATTGCGGATCAGGCGGACCGTGCCGGGGAGATCATCCGTCAACTCAGGCGCCTGGCACGCAAGGAGCCCCTGGAGAGCAGTGCGGTACAGATCAATGACCTGGTGAATGCAGTGGCGGTGTTGATACGCCCTGATCTGCGCCGCGCCAACGTACGCCTGGAGCTGAATCTGACGCCCACCCTGCAGCCGATTCTGGTGCAGCCGATCCAGATCGAGCAGGTGATACTCAATCTGGCACGTAATGCCATCGATGCCCTGGCAGATATGCAGGACCGGGAACGGCAGCTCTACATTACCACCGACCAGCCGGTACAAAACCTTATCCGGGTGAGCGTGCGGGACAATGGTCCCGGCATCGATATCAGCGTGGCATCCACCTTGTTCGATCCCTTTGTCACCAGCAAGGCGGATGGCATGGGACTTGGGCTGTCGATCAGTCACGGGATCATCGAGGCTCACGGTGGTAGACTGATGTGCAATCCCGACTATCAGAACGGGGCGGAATTCATCTTTTATCTACCCATTGGAGATGCAGCGTAGTGGATCAGATAAAACCCACCGTATTTGTCGTGGATGACGATGCCGAGGTGCGCAATGCCTTGAAACTTCTGTTCGAATCAGTCGGACTGCCGGTGATCTGTTTCGCATCATCACTGGAGTATCTCGAACAGTTCGATGCATCGATGCCGGGATGTCTGGTCGTGGACATACGAATGCCGGGGATGAGCGGTTTGGATATGCAGGAGAAACTCACAGAGTATCCGGTTCACCCGCCGGTCATCATCATCACCGGGCATGGGGATGTGCCGATGGCGGTGCGTGCCGTACAGGCCGGTGCGGTCGACTTTATCGAAAAGCCCTTTCGTGACCAGATCCTGCTCGACAGCGTGCATCGCGCCATCGAAATGGATGCGAAGAAACGGGGTGAGGCCTCCCGCCTGTCCGAGATCCGCGAACATCTCGGTCAGCTGACGCCCCGGGAGCGGGAGGTGCTCGATCTGGTGATCAGCGGGATGCGTAACAAAAACATTTCCGAGCAGCTGGGCATCACCCTCTCCACGGTGGAGGCTCACCGTTCCCGGGTCATGGAGAAGATGCAGGCGGACTCGCTCTCCCACCTGATGCGCATGATGCTGAGCCTGGAGGACTAGTGGGCCCGTTCGGTATTGTGGAAAACCACTAGGGGCAGTCACGGTTGCCCGGATTTAAACCGGGCGGCGAGGACTGGATAATGGCACACCGACAGCGTAGGGTATCCTGCTGGAGCGTGAGCTCAGCGGGTGCTTCAGAAAAATACCAAAACCACCCTTCGCAAGCAGCATGAACAACCTGAAAGACACACGGTTGGTTGGCAGCAGCAGTGAATCCATGACCGGTCAGCAGACAGGGCATGGCGGGCTGATGAGGGTTGCCCGAACGTAGTCAGTATCCGTATATCCGGTTCACCAGACGTCAGCAAGAGCGTCCAGACCGGTTTATCCATACGGGTGATGTGTTACGGGCAAATCCTCAGGGTTCGATCGCGACTGGCCCCGTATCCCTGAACAAATTTGGAGGATGAGAAGAGCATGAGTATTTCACGACGTGAGTTCCTACGCCTGATGGGGCTGGCCGGCGCCGCCGGTATGATGCCTTCGTCCATCTTTGCGGCAGCCAAGCAACCCGGTGATCTGTATGAGGTTCCGAAGTTCGGCAATCTGAGTCTGCTGCACATCACCGATACCCATGCACAGCTGAACCCGATCTACTTCCGGGAACCGAATGTCAACCTGGGTATCGATTACGCCTACAACAAGGCGCCGCATCTGGTGGGTGAGCATCTTCTGAAGCATTTCGGCATCAGCCCGGGGGGGATCGAGTCCCACGCCTTCAGCTACCTGAACTACGACTCTGCTGCAGACAAGTATGGCCGGGTGGGTGGTTTCGCCCACCTGAAAACCCTGGTGCAGCGTATTCGTGACGACCGGGGACCGGGCAACAGTCTGCTGCTGGACGGGGGCGATACCTGGCAGGGCTCCGGCACCGCCTACTGGACCCGGGGCAAGGACATGGTCGGCGCCTGCAACCGCCTGGGCGTCGATGTGATGACCGGTCACTGGGAATTCACCTACCTGGATGAAGAGGTCATTGCCAATATCAATGACTTCCAGGGCGACTTCGTGGCGCAGAACGTCAAGGTGCGTGAAGAGGCCCTGTTCGATTACAAGTTTCCGGACTTCGATGGCTACAACGAAGATGCGGGCACCGCGTTCAAACCCTATGTGATCAAGACCGTCGGTGGCGCCCGGGTGGCGGTGATCGGCCAGGCCTTCCCCTATACCCCGATTGCCAATCCACAGCGATTCATCCCCGACTGGACTTTCGGTATCCGCGACGACAAGATGCAGATGGTGGTGGACCAGGTGCGCGAGACCGAGAAACCGGATGTGGTGGTGGTGATTTCCCACAACGGCATGGACGTGGACCTGAAGATGGCGGCCCAGGTCACGGGTATCGATGTGATCTTCGGTGGGCATACCCACGACGGCATGCCGGCCCCCAGCGTGGTCACCAACGCCAGCGGCAAGACCCTGGTCACCAATGCCGGTTCCAACGGCAAGTTCCTGGGTGTCATGGACCTGGATGTGAAGGGTGGCAAGGTGCGCGATTTCCGCTACCGGC
This sequence comes from Candidatus Thiodiazotropha sp., assembly GCA_040506775.1. Lineage (GTDB taxonomy): Bacteria > Pseudomonadota > Gammaproteobacteria > Chromatiales > Chromatiaceae > Thiodiazotropha. The sequence goes on along the minus strand of JBEVWC010000003.1, from coordinate 57,511 downwards.
TATTGCCTGTGTTTTCCAACCTGCTGCCGGCAGACAAGGAGATGCAGGCCTATATCGACGAGGTTCGCGCTCCCTACGCGGATCAACTCAACGAGGAGCTGGCGGTTGCAGAGGAGACCCTGTTCCGTCGCGGCAACTTCAATGGCACCTTTGACCAGGTGATCTGTGACGCCCTGACCACGGTCAATGATGCGCAGATTTCCCTCTCGCCCGGTTTCCGTTGGGGTACCACCGTGCTGCCGGGACAGAAGATTACCATGGACAATGTGATGGACCAGACCTGTATCACCTATCCGGAAACCTATCGCCGGGAGATGAAAGGCAGCGAGATCAAGGCGATCCTGGAAGACGTGTGTGACAACCTGTTCAACAAGGATCCCTACTATCAGCAGGGGGGTGATATGGTGCGCGTGGGCGGTCTGGACTACGTGTGTGAGCCCGGAGCCGATTTCGGCAAACGCATCAGCAACATGACCCTGGATAACGGCACCAAGATCGATGCGGACAAGTCCTACGTGGTGGCTGGTTGGGCAACCGTGGGCTCCCAGGCCCCGGGCGAGCCGATCTGGGATACCGTTGCCAAGTACCTGCGTGATCAGAAGACGGTGAAGATCAAGAAGCTGAACACCCCCAAACTGGTGGGTGTGGACGGCAATCCCGGCATCGCCGACTATCCTGCCTGATTGCTTCGCTAAAGGCTGAGGCTGTCCTGCAGCCGATCGTCAATGGCCTGTCGATGGGACAAGACCCGTGTCCCGTCGACAGCCGCTTCTGATCTTCCTGATCCCCTCTAATCCTCAAATCCGTCCCGCCTGGCGGCCGATTTCAAACATCCGCCTGTCAAAAGATCTTAACCGGACCCTGCTATGCTGTGACTTCCTGTGCATGCTGTTGCTGCATCATGTTGGTCAGGACAGGGAAACAGGATTATGCGGCATCCCCCGATGTCGATCTGACGAGGTTGCGCTACAACAGGAGGTCTTCCAGTGATTGATTGGACTTCACTCGACCAGGAACAACAACTCAAACTTCGGGAGGCTTATGGACACTATCTCGATACCCTGCCGCCGACCTGCTCTCTGGATATGAAAATCGCCCGCTTCAAGGAGTGGCTGGCGCGTCAGGGAATTCGTTTCGAGATGGAAGATCCAGTCCGAAGCTGACACCCCCTGGGGTGTTCTCAGCCCAGGCCCGCCCCTCATGAAATTCCGCGATCAGGCGCACCAGGTAGAGTCCAAGTCCCAGGTGTGGACCTTGCTGCCCTGGGCCTCGCTGGGACTTCATGTTCATGAAGATCTGTCCCGGCTCCTCCAGATCCAGGTTTGATCCCTGGTTTTCCACACTCAACCGGGTCCAGCCCGGTGACAGGATGGTGATCCCGAGCACGATGGGTGTTTCCGGTTGGTGAAAATCCACTGCGTTACTCACCAGTTTATCCACCGCCTGACAGATCAGATCCGGGTTGATGTATGAGATAAGCCCGGTTTCCGGTGTTTGGGCCAGAAAACGGATCTGCGGATGACTGTCCTGATAGCCCTGGCAGAGTGATGCCACCAGAGGCACCAGATCGGTTTCAACTCGCTCGGCATCCTGAAATACCTGTTCCAGGCGGGTCGCCTCGCGAAGTCGTCTGAGTATCAGATTGAGCCGCTGGGTGCCTTCCAGCGCCCGGGTGACATAGGGTGAGTCGCCCTCGGCCTGGTCAGATACGGTGAGCTGAAGATTTTCCAGTGAGGACTGAATCATCGACAGGGGGGTGCGGAATTCATGGGCAATGCGTGATGCCATGGACTCAAGATAGCGGGTATAGGCCTGGGTGCGCTTGAGTACCGATGCCAGACTGTCGTCAAGACGACCTAACTCATCCCGGTGGGTCGAGGTTCCGGGTTCAGCCAAAATGCGTCCGTCCGGTGAGACCAGTTTCTGATACTTGTCGCTCAGTCGGGTGATTCGGCGGGCCAGCAGCGAGGCTAGCCACAACAGACTGCCGCCGGTAACCAGGAACAGGCCCAGGCTCAGTCCGATCAGGTCATCACTGGCATCCTGCTGTAACAGCAGAATCTCCTGGGTGCTCTGTTCCACCACAACCACCCCCTCAACCCGATCGCCTACGCGTACCGGATAGGCGCTGGAGAGCAACGTCAGAGGCGAGTCCGGTGACGGATAGCGGTAGACGCCACCCTGACCGTCGAGGGCCTGCCTGATCTCGGGACCATCCAGCTCACCCAGGCTTTCCCGTTTGGTAAAAGAGGGAGGTAGTGGATCGGCGAACAATAATTCCAGAACACCGCGCCACACCCGGTCGGTCCTTGTATCGCGGGTGAGGACCCTGCCTTGACGTCCGATGACCTGACGTTGTCGGTTGAGCAGGGTGTAGCGGTAATTGCGATGTTCAAGGCTGGACAGGTAGTGATCCGCCTGCCGGTTGGGAAGGGCGAGGTAGGCGAGATTGATGTTTTTGCGCCAGCCGGAGGTTGAGGCGATACCCTGGGGTTGTTGACCCGCTGTATCGACATCCACCACCGCCAGGGAGAGTCGTCCCCGGGTCAGGGCAAGGGGGATCTGCAATTCCACCCGGTAACCCCGATCCGACTCCTGCCACTCACCGCGCAGGCCGGCAGGTATCGGTGCGGCTGCGTTGCTGTGTATGCTGACCCAGCCGGGGGCCGGCGTGCCGATGGTGAACTGCGTGGTTTTGCCCTGATCACCCGGAACGGCAAGAATCAGGTGGTCTCCCTGGTCGAGTGTGCGATCGGAGCGGGGATAGACGATGTGTGGATCGTAGACCTCGATAAGGAGATAAAGCGCATCCCCGGCGCGTCCGGCCAGCCAATCGAAGCCTACCGCTGCACTGGGATTGCTGCGGGCGTTGAAACGGCGTGTCTGAGTGCTCAGGTTCTGCCACTCTTCGGGGTAGCCGTCGATATCCGGAGGCGTGGTCAGAGGGTGTACATAAAGGCTTGGCCGGGTACCGCTGACATCCCTGGGATTGAGGTCTGCCCAGTCCAAATCGATATTCGCCAGCATGTCCGCCACAATCTCCGCCCGGTTCAGCAACAGTCTCTCCTGTGACTGCTTCAGTGATTGTTCCAGCTGCTTGAGGTATTGATAGCCCGCCCATGGGATGAGCAGCAGGGTCAGGGAGACCAGCAGGAGTTTGAAACGCAGTGAATGACGGAAACGGGGTGCCACGGCCGGGGATCAGGACTTCCACCGGTATCCGGCGCCATACACGGTATCGATGTGATCGAAGTCGGCGTCGATCGCCTCGAACTTGCGGCGAATACGCTTGATGTGGGTTGAGATGCTGTTGCTGTCGACGAAAATCTGCGCTTCCTGCATCAGCTGATCGCGGCTTCTTACATGCCCGGGATGGCGTGCCAGGGCCAGCAGCATCCAAAATTCCGTCACGGTCAAATCCAGTGAGACCCCGCGCCAACGGGCATCCAGCCGGTCACTGTTGAGGCTCAACTCGTTGCGTTGCAAGGGAGGTTGATCGGTGTCCGGGGTCTGCATGGCGGTGACCCGGCGGAACAGCGCGGCGATCCGGGCAAGCAGGTAGGGCAGGCCGGTTTCCTTGCTGATGTAGTCATCGGCGCCGAGTCGCAGACCCACCACTGAGTCGATCTCCGTGTCCCGGGCGGTGAGGAAGATGATCGGCAGGGTGGCGGAGCGTTGCCGCAGTTCCCGGCAGAGTTCGAATCCCCCATCCACGTCTTCGCCCAAACCGATGTCGAGAATCACCAGATCAGGCAGTCCCCTGGCAAACGCACTCGAGGCCTCTGCTCGACTGGCATAGCCTTTGACCAGGTAACCCTGACGGGTCAGATAGTCCCGGTAGTTGTCGCGGATAACCTGCTCGTCTTCGATCAGCGCGATGGTTCTTTGTGGCATGTTCTGCGGGGGTTGCGCCTGCCGATTCAGGAACCCGCATTATGCATGCTATCGCTGAGGGATTCATCCGTACCCAGGCTCTCTGCGGAGGTTTCCCTGGCTTCCGGTATTGGGATCACCGGCGATGGACGGCCAATGTGGTAACCCTGGGCATAGGTCACCCCGAGCTCCTGCAGCAGGTTGAGGGTTTTCTCATCCTCGACGAATTCGGCGACCGTATCCTTACCCAGCGCGGTGGCCATCTCGGTCAATGCCTTGACGAAGACCTGATCCATCGAGTTGGTGGGTAGCTGGCGGATGAACGAACCGTCGATCTTGACGATATCCAGGGGCAGTTCACGCAGGTAGTAGAAGGAGGAGAAGCCGACACCGAAATCATCCAGAGCGAAGCGGCAACCCAGCGCCTGCAGGGAGGACATCAGGCGTATCGCGGCATTGACGTCGGCCAACGCCGCGGTTTCGGTCAATTCGAACACCAGTCGGGTGGGGTCGATGCGGCTGGTGTTGAGTAGTTGCGTCAGGCTTGGCAGCAGCTCCGGGTCATCCATCACACGGCCGGAGAGGTTGATCGAAAGGGTGATGTCATAGCCCTGCTCGAACAGACTGGCGAGTTTATGAATCGATTCCCGCAATACGAAATGATTCAGCTGATGGATCAATCCGGTGCGCTCGGCCACCGGGATGAACTCGCCAGGCATGGTGATGCTGCCATCGGGTTCGATCATGCGGATCAGCACCTCGTAATAGGAGATGGTCCCCGTGGAGATCTGCTGGATCGGTTGAAAATAGAGGGTAAACCGGTCACTGGCCAGGGCCTGCTCAATCTTGTCTTTCAGGGTGGCGCGGGCGCTCATCTGCTCTCGGGCCTGTTCGCTGCGTGAGAACAGGTGCCATTGATCCCGCCCCGACTCCTTGGCCTGGTACATGGCCAGGTCCGCATTCTGCAGCAGTTCATTGGCGTTGCTGCCGTGATTCGGGTAGGCGACGATGCCGATGCTGGCGGAAACCCGGTGGCTGTGGCCCTTGAGTGGGATGGTGATCTTCTTCAGTTCCAACTGAATCTTATCTGCATAGGCAGTGGCAGCCTGGATATCCGCCTCCGGGATCACGATGGCGAACTCATCACCACCCAGGCGTGCGACCAGGTCGGTGGAGCGGGTGATTTCGCGCAACTTGCGGGCGACGATCTGTAACAGGGCGTCACCGGTATGGTGACCACTGGAATCGTTGATGTACTTGAACTGGTCGAGATCGAAAAACAGCAAGGCACTGGAGTGGTGATAGCGTTCGGCGAGGGTGATGATGCGCTCGAACTCGGTCTGAAAATGGCGGCGGTTATACAACTCTGTGAGGGGGTCGTGATTTGCCAGCCAGGCGAGCCGTTGTTCCGCCATCTGTCGGTCGGTGATGTCCAGCCCTATGGAAAGCACCACCGGGTTGTTCGGCACATGGTTGCCTCCGAGCCCGGAGTGGACCCAGGAGATGGTCTTGTTCTGTCCATCGGAGGAGAAGGCCGAGGCGTCGTGCTGATAGACATTGATCATCCCCTGACGCAGACCATTCAGAACCGGCTGCATCTCTCCGGCGATCTCCGCATTCATGAATAGATCGGCGAAATAACCGCTGCCGCGGCGGTAGTGCTTGATGCCGATGAACTGGCAACCTTCGGTGTTCATGGTCAGGATCGCGCCATCACAATCCTGGGTCAGGATTATGACCTGGGCGCTGTTCATGATGGTGCTGAGAAAATCCCGCTCCCGGGCCAGTTCCTCGCTGCGCTTGATCAGGCTGTTGGTGTTATGCGCGATCTCCTCGTTGAGACTTTCCAGGGTATAGGTCAGCTCAATGGCGGAGTCGCTGGCGATGTCGATCTCATCCTGGTACCAGTTATGATGTTTGATCGACAGGGTCTGACGTACTTTGTCATACGCGTTTTTCGCCAGCAGCGGGAGACTGTCGGAGATCATCAGCAGCCGTTTCATGGGCGTCCACAGCACCGCGGCCAGCAACAGTTCGGAGATGACAAACCCGAGTATGCCGATAAAGATCGAGTGGCTGGTGGCGTTCTGAATCTGGTTCATCACCGGTGTAATGTTGCTGATCAGCATGAAATCGGTCTGACTCGAGGCGGCATTACTCATTGTCGGTATGAGGCTTAAGGTATAGTACTGACCGTCATAACGGGTCGTATACGGGGCTTCCTTCAACTCGGACAGATTCTGGTTACGGGCAATATTCTGAATCAGCGGCAGGAGTCGCTTCAGGTTGCTGGAGGCGCTGATGTAACGCTGCCAGTTCTTCAGATAGCGGGAGTGGGTGGCCAGGTCTGTCGTGGATTCGGTATGACTGATCACCGCGATGTCGGTTTTGGTCAATTCATTGAACTCGATGATCACGTCGGCCAGGGATCGGCCCACCAGGATCACGCCGGAATGTTCACCACGGTAGAGCAGTGGGGCGGCCACATACTGGCTGCAGCGGATATTACACTGCAGCAGGGTCATGGGCATCTCCATCTGATTGACCGCGCTGACCAGGTCGAGGAACGGCTTGCCCAGTTCCCCGGTCTGCCAGTTGAACTGCAGGCTGTTGTCGCGGGCAAAGAAGGCGGCTTCTTCGAGACCCCATTCCAACTCGAGGGTGGCGGCGCCATGGGTGAAGAAGCGGGTCAGTTTCTCGCTCAGGGAAATATCGGCCGACTGGGTTGCCGCTTCAGCCAGCGATGGGATCATCAGGGCAACCTGTTCAAGACGGTAAAAACTGGTTTCCAGGAGGGATTTGACCTGGCGGTTCTGTTGTTCCCGTATCTGCTCCTGGTAGGTTTCGAACAGTCCGTGCTGTTGCAGGTAGCCCATGCCCGCGAGACCTGCATTGATGATCAGCAACACCAGACTGAACAGCAGCATGACCTTCCATTTGAGACTCAGGAAGTAGGGCTCTCTGTTGCTCTCCGGCGGATTTAGCAATCCACGATCATCCGTTGAGTGGGTGTTCATAAACTAAAAGCTGTACGAGACCAGCAGTGAAAAGAGGTTCCAGTTTCGGGAAGTATCCTGGGGTGGCGGGTTCTCCAGATTGGAGAGAAATATGGTGCCGTCCACCTGGCTGAATTCCGTGCGCAGGATCCATCGATCCGACATCTCCCAGAGCACTCCGAAGGTTGAAACCCGGCTATAGAAGTGATGAGCGTCCGGACCGATGCGCTGACTGGTCTCCTCGCCACGCGAGTCGTTTTTGTCGTAGTGGCTCTCTTCATACCGAGCGAAAACTTCCAGGTTGTCCCTGATGCGGTAGTTACCCTGGAAATAGTAGCCGTCCAGGGTGGTGTCCGCGACATCCATTACCCCGGCAAACCCCGAGTAATCGAGGGGCTCCTGCATGTACTCGAAGGTCAGGCTCCACAAGCCTTCATTGTATTGTGCTGAAAGTACCCGGTAGTCGATATCTATGCTGCCAGGGGGCAGGGCATTGGTGGTGGCATCCAGGGCCAGGGTCGCACCGCTCAAGGCAAGGATGAAGCGTCCGCCGTCCCACTCGTAAAGCAGGCGTCCTCCGGTGGTGTAGCCATCCTGTTCCATGTTTGGATCCAGTGCCGGATCCAGGTAGGAGTTTTCCACGTTTTCATCGACCGGGGTGCGGCCGCTGAACAGTTGCAGGGAAAAACGGTGGCTATCGATCTGGTAGTTGCCGAACAACTGCGCGCCATCGCTGGAAAGCACCATGTTACGTACCCGGTCCCAATAGATGGCCTGAGGCATGAAGATACCGGGACGGGTGGCGGCTACGTCGCGGGTGTCGTTGTACAGACCGAAGGGGTTCTTGTAACGCCCGAGAATGATGCCGAAACGATTCTGTTCCTGGGTGTACAGGGTGGTCTCGATCTGCGCATAGTCCAGACTGACATCACCGTCATACATTTCGCCTGCTCTGCGGGAGAGCAGTTGTGCGGAAGCCAGAATCTGTGGTGATAAGCGATAGGAACTGTTGATTCCCAGTTCACGAAAATCCCAGCTGCCATCCTCGCTTTCACCGAAGAAATTGTTATCCGTGGTTTTCACGTATGCCTGGGTAAGGAAGCCGTGAAATTGCAGATTGTCGTCAAATTCCAGCTTATCGGCGGCAAGGCTCGCGGACACACACAGGAGGAACAGGGACAGCCCCTGAAGACAACGCGCCCATAAGCGGGCAGTTGACTTACTGTACCGAAAGTATCCGTACTTGCTCATCGATCTTTTCCTCGGATAGATAGCCGATAGCCCCTGGTGTGGTGGCAATCTGTTGCAGCATCTCCTGTTCGGTTTCGACTTTGATCGGGGCCTGTCCCATGCCCGAATAGATTTGACGATCCCAGGCGCGTCTCAACTGGTGGGGAAATACGCCCAGTACCTGTTTTGTGAAATCCATGTGCAGCGCACTTTTGTCGCCCATGACAAACACCCGGATGGGAGTGCCATCCGGCCATTGGGTCATTCGCATGCTGAAAATCGAGCGCAGAGTATTCTTCGAGATGTTCTCGAAATCGATATCTCTGTTAGCGACCGGATCGACCGCGTGGGCCGCGTCGCACACAAGGAGCAGTAATCCGAAGGCGAATGCCCGGGTCTTCCGCATGCTACTGGGTGGTTCCATGTTGTGATTAATCATCCATGTCGGCATCCCCAATGGGTAACTTTAGTGCATAAAACAGGATGATTTCGGATTTTACGACATTCTTACATCCTTTGTTTCTCTTGATAACCCATCAAAGATCCGGGTGAGTCACCCGAACAGATTTCTAACAGTGTTCATTTAAAACCGTTCAAATACGTTGCCATATTTTCGCCACACTCTGCCACGCCGATGCCCGGGTTTGGCAGCGGATCGCCAACTGACACAGCTTTAATCACTACCGAACAACGAATACCGGCGCCGATCGGGATGATCCTCTCAAGCCAGGGATGGCTCGCTGGTTCAACCAACGGGAGTGAAATGATGAAAAAACTTTGCATGGCAATGGGTCTCGCGGCAGTTCTGTCTCAGCAGGCAGCAGTGGCGGATGAGGTTTCTCAAACCGTCAATGATCAAGCCTTCAAGGGGTCCTGGCTGGGACTCCTGGCCGGTGGTCTGGTGGCCGGTCCCCCCGGCGCGGTGCTGGGATTTGCAGGTGGTGCAGTGATCGGGGATCTGCACTCCAGAAACGAAACGCTGCTGGCAGCGGCTGAGGCGATACCGGAGCCATCCCAAAATCAAACCGTCGAGGAGACTGATCTGTCGGACTCCCTGCAACAGGCCAATCAGCAGCTGATGCCGATGGATCTGAATGCCCTGCAGCAGGGCTTTCGCTTCTGTCTCGGGTTCCGTACCGGTAGCAGCGTCATCGAACCCAAGATCGCCACCCAGTTGCAGGCTCTGGCTCAGATGCTCAAGGCATTTCCCCAGTTTCAACTGCAGATCGACGCCGGTGCCGACCAGCGGGGTTCCGAGGCGTTCAACCATGCGCTGAGCCAGGCCCGCGCCGAAGCGGTGGTCAATCTGTTGAGCGAGGCCGGACTGCCCCGTGATCGCATGACTGCCCGCTACCAGGGTGAGTCAGGCGCCACCTACCCGCAGGATGATCTCGAGGGGTTGGCTTTCGATCGCATGGTGCAGATCACCCTGGTGCCGGGCGGTGAGTCATGAAAGCCATTCGACAGCCCTTGAGCGAAGACTTTGTCTACGGTTCGCCTGAACGGATACCCGGTAACAGCTTTCGTTGGATACCGGCCCGCAAGGTACGCCGTGAAACCCCGCCAGCCCAGAGAAAAGGAGCCGCTCATGACGGTAAGCCAACCTTCTAGCCAGACGGTGCAACCGCTGCCGTTCAACCGGCTGGCCTTCATCAGGGAGGTGATGTTGAGTCTGCTTGCCGCCCTGATGACCGGGTTGGCCGGTGGACTGCTGCTGATCCTGCTGGTGTTCAGTTGGGGAAACGCCCAGGCCGGGACTTCTGAACAGCCCATTGCCGAACTTCAGCTGAAGAGTCTCGATGGGCGCCTGCTCGGCCCGGCACCTCTGCTGAACACGGATGTGTCCGCGGAGATGACCGGTCCCCTGGCTCGGGTCCGTGTCGAGCAGGTGTTCCGCAATATCAGCCCCGACTGGATGGAGGGCCGATACCAGTTTCCATTGCCTGAGGGATGTGCGGTGGAATACATGCGGATGCAGATCGGCACCCGGTTGATCGATGGGCAGATCCGCGAGAAGGCGGCAGCAAAGCGGGAGTACGATCAGGCCCGCAGTGCAGGCAAGGGAGCCAGTCTGTTGACCCAGCAAAGGCCGAATGTGTTCACTTTGGCCGTGACCAACATCGGACCGGGTGAGCAGGTGCGTATCCGTATTGAATACCAGCAGCGCCTCACCTACGAGAACCGGGGATACAGCTGGCGCTTTCCGATGGTGATCGGACCGCGTTACCGCCCGACGGGTCCCGACGTGGATGGTCAGCTTACTGAAGCGGTGTCACCACCGGTGATCGCCGGCAAGCCCGGACTGATCAATCCGCTGAGCCTGCAGGTCACCCTGGCCGGTGGGGATCAGGTGGAAGCGGTTACCAGCCGCTACCATCCGGTCGTCGAGGAGCGTAGTGGCGACCGGCAGTGGATGATCCGACTGGCAGATGGCGAGATCGCCTCCGACCGGGACTTTGTACTGGACTGGCGACTGCGCAGCGATACGATGCCCCAGGCCCAGGTCTTCACGGAACACTGGGAGGGGCATGATTACGCAATGCTGATGGTGTTGCCGCCTGCTGACGACGCGGCCAGTCCGGGCCTGCCGAGGGAACTGACCCTGGTGCTGGATCGGTCAGGATCGATGAGCGGGCCTTCCATCCGCCAGGCCAAGGCGGCGCTGCAACTGGCCCTGGAGCGGCTTGCTCCCCACGACCGCTTCAATCTGATTGCCTTCAACGAACACAGCCAGTCCCTGTTCTCCCATTCCCAGCCGGCTACCCCGGGCAACCTGACACGGGCTCGGGATTTCATCGGGGGTGTGCAGGCCTCAGGCGGAACGGAGATGCTGCCGGCACTGCAACTGGCCCTGGGGCAGGCTGAACCTGAGGGCTATTTGCATCAACTGGTGTTTCTGACCGACGGAAGTGTGGGTAACGAACAGGCATTGTTCGAACTGATCCGCACCCGTCTGGGAAAACGTCGGCTTTTCACCATCGGTATCGGATCTGCCCCCAACAGCCATTTTATGGAGCAGGCGGCTGAGTATGGACGAGGCAGCTTCAGCTATATCGGGGCGGTGTCCGAGGTGTCGCGGGTCATGCAAGAGCTGTTCAGCAAGCTGGAGCATCCGGCCATGGCCAATCTCAGGCTCGACTGGGAAGGTTCGCAACCCCTGGAAGTGGAGCCCGCTCAACTGCCGGATCTCTACCTTGGTGAACCCCTGACTGTGGCACTCAGGAGTTCTTCGCTGCAGGCAGGGTTGCAGATTTCCGGTGTACGCGGTGAGACGATCTGGAAGCAGCGTTTGAATCTGGATACCGGGCAGATGCACAGGGGTGTGCACACTCTGTGGGCCAGGGCGCGGATCAAGTCGCTGATGGCTGACGATTCGCTCGGTCAGGAGTCTCGCCGCCAGGAAGTGCTGGCGATTGCCCTGGAACATCAGCTCATCTCCCCCTACACCAGCCTGGTGGCGGTGGAGCAGCAGCCATCACGGCCGCTGGAGAAATCCCTGACGGGGGGTGATATACCGGTAAGCCTGCCTCACGGGTGGTCGGCAACGGCGGTATTCGGTAGCCTGCCGCAGACCGCGACACCCGCCGTGCTGTATCAGCGGATCGGCTTGCTGTTGCTGTTACTGGGTGCGGTCATTCGGCATTGGCAGCGATCCCGGGCGAGCGGCGTGGTGAACCGCGCATGAGAGGTATGCGCATATTCATGCTCGGTGTGCTGCTCAGTGGTGGGCTGCTTCTGGGGCAGGGGATCCTGATCGAGGCCAAGGCCTGGCTGGCCCAGGGGTTGATCGCCCGGGCCTGGGACCGCACCCTGGCAGAGCGTCACCCGGTGACGCCCTGGCCCTGGTCGGACACCTGGCCTGTCGCGCGGCTCGGCTTTCCGCATCGCGGTATCTCCCTGATGGTGTTGCGGGGCGACCAGGGGGCGAGTCTGGCCTTCGGTCCGGGCTGGACGGAACGCACTGCGTTACCGGGCAGGGCAGGCGTGAGTGTCATATCCGGTCACCGGGACACCCACTTCCGGGTGCTACAGGATCTACAGCCTGGCGAAATTCTGACGATACAGACATCAGAGGGACAACTCCTGTCGTACCGGGTGGTGGAGACCCGGGTGGTGGATCAATCCCTGGGTTGGCAGTGGCCGCTGGAGCGCTTCGGGTCCGGTCATCCGGAGTTGCTGCTGGTCACCTGTTATCCGTTCGATGCCCAGCTTCCAGGAGGCCCTCTGCGATACCTGGTTCGCGCCGAGCAGGTTGCTCCGGCTGAGACCCGGATCGAGCCTGGAAGCCCGATGGAGCCTCTCCATCCAGGCGTTCGGGGAGGTTCGTCCAAGATGATGTGAAAGGGTGCCCGGTTCCGCTTGTTAACGGTTTGGCAGCGGCCTCCACGACTGCGCAAATGCCACCTGATATGAGACACTAGACCGATGAAACCCATACGTATCTTCCGCCATCTGGTCTGTCAGCATCCGGGCTTTCTGGGGGAGTATCTGCAGCAGCGGGGTATCCCCTGGGAGATGGTCTGTGTCGATGAGGCGCATCCGGTTGAACTCGATGTGGAGAACGCCTCTGCGCTGGTCTTCATGGGGGCTGGGGTCAGTGTCACAGACCGGCTGTCCTGGATGAGCAGCGAATTGGATCTGATGCGCAAGGCGTTGGATCGCAATGTGCCGATCCTCGGGGTCTGTTTCGGTGCCCAGATGATGAGCCAGGCGCTCCAAGGGGAGGTGTACCGGGGTGAGGAGATGGAGATCGGCTGGCATCCTGTGAGGCTCTGCCGCGAACATGACGAGGACGGATGGTTGAGTGGGCTGCCCGATGAGTTCACGGTTTTCCAGTGGCATGCCGATACTTTTACCCTGCCGCCCGGTTGCCGTTCCCTGATCGAAAGCGACTGCTATCATCATCAGGCATTTGCTTTGGGCGACCATCTGGGCCTGCAGTTTCATCTGGAAATGACCCAGGAGATGGTGAAAAACTGGATCGAGCGCTATGGCAGCGATCTGCGTCACCCCTCGGGCTGCCGGCACTCCAGCGAACAGATCCTCGACGACCTGGAGCAACGTATCGAACAACTCCATCGAATCAGTGTCCGGATGTATGGAAACTGGCTTGACCGGGTACTGGAAAGGAGTTGCGGATGAGGCGCCTGCTGTTGTTGCTGTTGCTCACCTGGCTGGGTCAGGTTCAGGCGGAGTCCCTGCTCAACCGGGAACAGACCCTGCAGCGGCTCGGTCCCGGAGTGGCGGAGCGGATCCAGGCGCGTTTCTCCTCGGCGGAACTCGATTATCCCCCCGAGCGGGTACAGTTGATCGCCTTGAAAGAGAGTCGCCGGCTGGAGCTCTGGGCCTACCAGGACGGAAACTGGCGGTTTGTCCACGATTACGCGATTTTTGCCGCCAGCGGTAGCGCGGGACCCAAATTGCGGGAGGGCGACCGGCAGGTGCCCGAGGGCTTTTATCGCATCGTCGGGCTCAACCCCAACAGTAATTTTCATCTCTCGATGAAGCTTAACTATCCCAACGCCTACGACTGGGTGCAGGCCGGCCGCGAGGGTCGCATGGCGCCCGGCTCCAATATCTATATTCACGGCAGCGCCTGGTCCAAGGGTTGCCTGGCGATCGGTGATCACTACATCGAGGAGCTGTTTTACCTGATTACGGATATCGGTATGGAGCGGGCCGCGGTGCTCATCGCACCCTTCGATTTCCGCTTGAAACCGGTGGTTGCTCCCAGTCAGCCGGAATGGCTCGATGACCTCTATACCTACATCAGTCTGCGTCTCAAGCAGTTCCCGGTTTCACAGAAGGTTCAGGATTGCGCCCAGGGCTGCCTCGACGCACGTTATTCCCGTACCCTGGATTGAGGTCGATCCCGCTGCGCTATTCCAGGTTCGCCAGGTAGGTCGCCACCGCGCTCATGTCCCGATCGCTGAGTCGGATCGCAACACCGGTCATCCACACATTGGTGCGTCGGCCGGTGCGTTCCCGGAACTCCTTGAGCATCTTGATGACATAGTCATAGCGTTGTCCGGCCAGGCGGGCATAACCCTCCTGACCACGGCCATCGGCGCCGTGACAGGAGACGCAGACGTTTTTGAAAATCTGTTCCCCCTCTCCCAGCAGCGCCGGGTCACCGCCACCGGAGGGCAGCATGGTCATGGATTCGTAGTAGAGGGCGATCTTGATCTTGTCTTCCAGACTGAAGGTCTTGGCCAGGTTGCTCATCAGGTAATCGTTGCGCCGGCCGTCTCCGAAGCGCTGGAACTGATCGACGATGTAGGCGGGATTCTGCCCGGCCAGATTGGGGGTCAGGGGTTTTACCGCCATACCGTTCGGGCCATGACAGGTATTGCACAACACCGTGCGGTCTTTGCCTTCCCGGACCATCGCCTGATACAGGTGCTTGTCCTTGGAGATCTCCTCGATCCGGCTTTCGAGCATTTGCCGCAGCTTCGAGGCCTCATCGGTGTTCACTGCTTCACTGACCGCCGAGAGAGGTAACAGGGACAGGATCATGCAGGCCAGCGGAAGTAAAACAGGCAGGTATCGAGAGGTGTATCGCAGCACCATAAGTGGCTCCATTCGCACGCTATTGTCGAAGCCTAACCCTGATACTGCTTGATTCAGAGCCCTCTGAGCGGGGGATCAAGGTGGGTTGCCTTGAGCCTGACAGATCGGTCAATCCGGAAAAGGGGGCCGTCAGGGTTAGGATTGTTATAGGTATCGGCCGTCCCAGGCACGGCTTGATTTTAGGACTGTACAATTTAGGCATTAAATGCCTGAAATGGCGTTCTACGGATGGTTTTTACCCGGTTTGAGGAACCTCATGGCCAGAAAATTTGGGTGTCCGGTTGCACTACCGGCTGATTATCAAGCAGCGGAAGAGGAATTTTTGTAAGCTTGCAGCAGTTTTCAGGCCGCCATTCGGCAACCTGCAGCAGGAATCATCATCAAGCGAATTATGGTACGTAAGGTCAGCAAAAAAGGGGCGAAAGCAAACCCGGGAAAACGTCGATCTGCGTGGCGTCGCTGGTTAATCATGGGCCTGTTGACCCTGATTCTGGCCACCTTCCTGTACACCCTGTATCTGGACCGGATCGTGCAGAACCGTTTTGCCGGACAGCGCTGGGCCGTACCCGCCAAAGTGTACGGTCGCTCCCTCGATCTGTTCCCTGGCGCCCCGGTCAGCGCATCACATCTGAAAGACAGCCTGAACGGCCTGGGCTATCACCGGGTCAATCATCCGGATCGTCCCGGGGAATACTCGAGTTACCGGAACCGGTTTCTGCTGCGTACCCGACCGTTCCGTTTTCCGGACCTTGAACGCCCCAGCGATTACCTCGAAGTGATTCTGGACGAGCAGGGGGTTCGTTCCCTCAAGTATGCCTCCAAGGGTGAGCCGATCGGTCACTACCGGATTGAACCCCGGCTCATTGGCAGTCTCAGATCGGCACAGGGAGAGGACCGCATCCTGCTGCGCCGCAGTGATCTGCCCGATCGACTGGTAGCCGCCCTGATCGCTGTGGAGGACCGGGGTTTTTATGGCCATTTCGGCATCGACCCCTGGGCCATCGGTCGGGCCATGCTCGCGAATCTGCGCGCCAGCCGGGTGGTGCAGGGGGGCAGCACCCTGACCCAGCAGCTGGTGAAAAACTTCTTTTTGACCTCGGAACGAACCCTGTGGCGCAAGTTCAATGAGGTGCTGATGGCGCTGATCCTCGATCTGCGCTACTCGAAGGAGGAGATCCTCGAAGCCTATGCCAACGAGGTCTACCTGGGCCAGCAGGGGGGACGGGCGATCCACGGCTTTGCCCTGGCAAGCCGGTTTTATTTCAATCGACCGCTGCAGGAGCTGGATCTGCCCAGACTTGCCATGCTGGTGACCCTGGTGCGCGGTCCATCCGCCTATGATCCCCGCCGGCATCCGCAAAGAGCCAGGCAACGCAGAGATCTGGTGCTCCAGTTGATGGCCGACCAGGGCGTCATCAGCGCTGCCGAAGCGGCTTCGGCGCAGGCCGCTCCTCTGGGTATCGAGGCAGGCAGTCTGCAGAGTTCCGGCAGCCCGGCGTTCATGGATCTGGTACGTCGTCAGTTGCGCAGGGACTACCGGGAAGAGGATCTGAACAGCGGCGGACTACGGATCTTTTCCACCCTGGATCCCTGGCTTCAGGAGCAAGCCGAGCAGGTCCTGCCGAAGCGCCTGGCAGGACTGGAGAAGGTTCGTGGGATTCCCCAGGGAAGCCTGCAGGGGGCATTGACTCTGGCAGATGTGGAGACCGGCGAGGTCCTGGCCCTGGTGGGGGACCGGAATACCCGCTATGCGGGGTTCAACCGGGCCATCGATGCAATTCGGCCGGTGGGTTCTCTGATCAAACCGGCCGTCTACCTCAGCGCCCTGTCACAGCCGGGACGCTATCAACTGTTTTCCCGGGTGGATGACACGCCCATTCGCCTGAAAGCGGGCAACGGGGAGATCTGGGCGCCGAGCAATTACGATCACCAGTCCCACGATCCGGTCAACCTGCAGCAGGCTCTGGCCGAATCGTTGAATCTGGCGACCGTCCATCTGGGGCTCGAGGTCGGCCTCGAATCGGTAATCGAAAGTCTCTACCAGCTGGGTGTGCGTCGGCCCCTGCCGCAGTATCCCTCGCTGCTGCTGGGCGCGGTATCCCTCTCCCCGCTGGAGATGACCCAGATGTACCAGACCCTGGCGAACGGTGGCTTCAGCGCTACCCTGAAATCGATCCGCGATGTGACCAACGACCGGGGTGAGCCCCTCTCCCGCTACCCCCTGGAGATCGAGTCACGGGCCGATTCGAGAGCGGTCTACCTGTTACGCCATGCCCTCAATGAAGTGACCCGCAGCGGCACCGCCAAAGGTCTGCAGGGGTTGCTGCCGGACGGGATCGAGGTGGCGGGTAAAACCGGAACCACGGATCAGTTGCGGGATTCCTGGTTCGCCGGGTTCGATCGACGCAGGGTGGCGGTGGTCTGGGTCGGTCGGGATGACAATGAATCCACCGGGTTGACCGGCTCCGCGGGGGCCATGCAGGTGTGGGCGGCGCTGATGAACCGGATTGGTCTCTACTCGCTGACGGAGCAGGCGCCTTACGGCATCGAAACCGTGACCATCGACCCGCTCACCGGGCTGCTGGGTGAGGGGTGCCGGGATGCGGTGCAATACCCGGTGATCAAGTCCGGCATGCCTCTTGAAAAGGCCCCCTGTGCCCGCTCCCGGTCGTTTCTTGATGAAAGCGTCGAGTGGTTTCAGGGGTTGATCAAGCGTCCCTGATCCGGGGGTTTCTCCTGGTGTAGGACAAGGTACCCGGGTAAAGATTTTCCCGGTTCGGTCGCTACGGGCATGACCGATGAAGCTGAGGGTCATGCGAACCCCGGGACCGCTGCTCAGATTCGTTTGATGTGGGTTGCTCGACAAGTCTTTGAACCAGACAGGGAAACAGGGATGCCGGTTGGCCGAACCGGTGGTAAGTCATGAAGAATCGCCGAAAGTATCCGCGCCTGGAAACAGACCAATCTGCCGTACTGCACTATCGCAGTCAGCGTTTTTCCCCTTGCCGTGTACGCAATTACTCCATGGGTGGGGTCTACCTGAATGCCGCTGATCCACGCATCGGGACACATTTGCCTCAAGGCTATTTTCAAGCCTCTGAACGCCTTCCGGCGGAACTCGAGTTGCCCGGATTTGAGGTCAAAGTCGCAGTCACTGTGGTCTATGTCCATGGCCAGGGAATCGGCTTGTGCTTCGCCGACGAGGACCAGGGTGGACGCCTTTATTACACTCTGCAAGGTGGGTTGCAGGCTGGCCAGGCAGGTCCCGCATCGGAGCATTCCCGGCATACTCAACTTTGGAACATCGAACAGATGGCCCTGGAATACCTGAAACCCAGGCTCGCCGAATTCTTCCGCAAATCCCGTGAATCGCTGCTGCAATCCATGCAGCGTCCCGCTGAGGCAGGTGAGGAATCCGCCCAGTTCTTCACCTTGACACTACTGGAACAGGAGATGAAGACGATCTCCCAGGCGTTCACCCAGCAGCTGGTCCTCAGTTTACGCGGTTTGACGGGTGATGATCCGCTAGCGGCATCAGCTCCCCCGGTTAACGTTGATACCGAACTCGAGCTGATGGACAAGCGGGAGATCGATCGATGGGTGATGATCGATGACCTGGCGAAACGGGTTGAACAGGGTTTGGGATCCCGTATGTTTCGTCTCAATGCGGGAATGTCCACGTTACTCGGTCAAACGGTAAAACCTGAGCAGAATCCACTTTCACCCCGCGCCCTCCTGGACATCATGAGCCGGGTACTCAGCGGCTATGAACTGAACGATTCGAGCTTCCGTCTGATCCTCTCGGTTTTTCGCGATACCCTGCTTGGAGACCTTGTCGGGCTCTATGAGCAGATCCTGGACAAGCTGGATTCACTGGGTATCGATACCAAGCCCCATGTGCCGCAAGCGGTGATCCCCGAGAGCCATGCTCAGCGTGTTGAGGTGAAATCCGAAAAGACACTGCCCGCATTGCTGCAGCTTGGCGCGGCACAGGCTCGTACCGGGTCAAGCGCCGGTGCACCCCGGGTGAGCCCACAACAAGTCACAGATTTTCTCGATAACCTGCCCCTCAGGCAGGGTGCGTCCCTGGTAAAACAGTTGGAACGCCACCTTGCAGGCGTGGAGCTTGATCCCGCGATTCACGCCGCTGTGGGTACCGGCGAGGAGCTGGTTTCAGCATTGAGCCAGGATGCACTGCTTCCGGAATCGATTCGTGCACTGCTGATGCGTTTGAAAGTGCCCATCGTTCAAGCCATCGTCGCTGATCCGCGACTTATGGAACATCCGCGCCACCCGGTCCGACTGTTGCTTGAAGCCTGTGAGTCCCTGATACCCTATCTGTGGGTGCGTGGGCATACCCCCATGCCTGAACAGCTTACCCTGGATTGGCTCATCGATGAGCTTGACCGGGGAGAGATTGAAGGATTGGACGCGGTTTGGGAGGCACTGGACAGGATTCGTCAGGAGCGATCGGCGCGCTTTCGCAGCAATCTGAAAATCGCTGTTTCCCGCTGTGTGAAGCAGGAGCGCCAGTTGGTGTCAGAACAGCGTGTGATGGGTTTTCTGCAGCAACTGCTGTTGGGGAAGACCGTATCCGCAGCCATGGATCGACTGTTTCGCTACGGCTGGATCAACCTGCTGATTCAGACCCATACCCTCAAGGGTGAGACAAGCGCGGAATGGAAGGCCTACTGGCAGGTCTTGGAACTTTTGCCGAAACTGCTTGCAAGGGACGCCGCGCATCCGGTTTATCCGGACCCGAGGCTGGACGACCTGATCGCCATCATCCGCAAGGGGTTTCGCGAATATCCGGTGCACCCACAGGCCAGTCGACGCTTCGTCAGCGACCTGCAGCAGGCGTTGCATGACCAGACCGGCCCCCTGACAGAGGAGCAGCAACAGCCGGTCACCATCAATCAGGCTTATCTGGACAGTCACGGATCCTGGACCCCCTGTTGCGATGAACCGGTACAACTGCACCACTACTCCCCGCGTTTGCTGAAACAGATCGAAGCGATGGATGTGGGTGACTGGCTGATGGCGGACAGCTCCGATGAGTCTCCAGTGATGCTCAACCTGGCGTGGAAGAATCCCGCCACGCATCGTTATCTCTGGGTTGATGGACAGGGTTACAAACTGCTGGATGCCAAGCGGGAGCAGTTAACTGCGGGATTTGCGCAGGCCGGTTTGCAGATTCATGACGAGCTTCCCAAGTCGATCGTGGAGCGCGCCATCGACCACATGCTTCAGGAGAGCTACAACACGCTTAAGGATCAATCCGACAACGATGCCTTGACCGGATTGATGAATCGTCGCAATTTCGAACATCACTTACGAGAACTGCTGCGAGTCCCCGGGAAGGGCGCCGGAAACTCTATTCTGATCCTCCTCGACCTGGATCAGTTTCAGGTGATCAATGACCTGTGTGGCTTTGAAGGCGGCGATATTCTGCTACAGACCATCGCCTCGATTCTCAGTGGCGACATCCCGAGCGGTGGACTGGTTGCGCGGATCGGTGATGATGAGTTCGCCCTGTTGATTCCGGATGCCGGTCTGGAAAAGGGTTATCAATATGCAGAGAGCCAACGCAGGGCCATCGAAGACTATCCTTTCAGTTGGGAGGGTCGCCTGATACCGGTTTCCGCCAGTGTCGGCGTACTGCAGCTCGACAGTCTCAACAAACCGACCCCGGATACCCTGTTGCAGGCGGTTCTGTCCGCCTGCCGTCTTGCCAAGCAGGCAGGCAGAAACTGCACCCGGGTATTTACCGCTTCTGACAGCGCCTATCAGCAGCATCAGGAGATGATTCAGGCGATTCCAACGATTCAGGAGGCCTTGAAACATGGCCGCATGCGCCTGTTCGCCCAACCGATTGTGTCCCTCGGAAAAAACCATTCCGGGGATGTCAGTCACTTCGAGGTGTTGTTGCGGATCGTGGACGATCAGGGCCGTTTACAGAGTCCGCAGACCTTTATCACGATTGCGGAACAGTATGATCTGATGCGTTCCGTGGATCGTTGGGTGGTGGAACAATTTTTCACCACGCTGACTGGTTATACGGGACGTATCGGCGGCTGCCCACGCTTTTCCGTCAATCTCTCCGCTAAATCCATAGCCGACAGGGAATTTCGCGCGTTTTTGAGCGCCCAGATCAAAGCCTCGCCAATCCCGGCTGAACGACTCGGTTTCGAGGTCACTGAAACCGCGTTGGCGCGTGATATCTCAGAGATTGCCGCTTTTGTGGAAGAGATCATCGAGCTGGGCTGCGACTGTTACCTGGATGATTTCGGTTCCGGATATGCCTCTTTCTCCTATCTCAGGGATCTTCCCGTCACCTACATCAAGATCGACGGCGTGTTCGTGCGTGACATGTGCCAGAAGCCAGAGGACAGAGCCATGGTTTCAACAATCACGGAACTGGCCCACTTCATGGGTAAACAGGTGGTGGCCGAGTTTGTCACGGATGAAGCCACCCATCAGGCATTGCTTGAGATGGGCGTCGATCATGGTCAGGGTTATTATTTCGGAAAACCCCGATTACTGACTGAGCAGCTGGACGGAATCCTGGCTCAGGCCGATCCGCAACAGCGGCCGGTGTGACGGACGACTCCCCTCAGCGCTGCGATAGTGTTGGTTGCCGGGTCCGCAGATAGGCTACAATCCGGGCAGAATACAATTCCCCACGTGTCAGGAGCCACGGCTTGACTGTATATGCCGCCGACAAATTAATCGCCCAGGCCCGGGTGCTTGCCGCTGAATACCGGCGAACCATGGGTAAACCCCTGCCCGGTATCAGCAATGAAATTGCCGAATTCGATGCACTCAAACTGCTGCAGCTGGCGCCCAATAACGAAGGGGAAGGGGGCTATGACGCCGTTGACCCGGGCCGGGGAAATAAGCGCATTCAGATCAAATCCCGAACCATTTTCGACGAGAGCAAATCCGGCCAGCGTATTGGCCAACTCAAGCTGGACAAGGCCTGGGACAGCGTGGTGCTGGTCATCATGGATGAAGACTACATGCCCTACGAGATCTACGAGGCGGAGCGGGACGATCTGCTCGAATACCTCGACCAGAACAGCAGTAACCGGGCCAAGCGGGGCGCCATGTCGGTGGCACGCTTCAAGATCATCGGTCAGCGGGTATGGACCCGGGAAGGTGGGCTTGAATCGGAACTCTGGGACAACCAGTCCGACTGAGCCGCAGACACGCCCATGACCGACTACGCGGAGATTTTCGGCCCGCAAGGCTGGCTGGCGAATCGCATCCAGGGTTTTTCCCATCGCCCGCAGCAGCAGGCCATGGCGGAGGCCGTGGCGGAGGTCATGGCCCAGGGCGGTTCGTTGATTTGCGAAGCCGGCACCGGGACCGGTAAAACCTTTGCCTACCTGGTCCCCGCGCTGATGTCCGGGGCCAAGGTCATCATCTCCACCGGGACGAAAAACCTTCAGGACCAACTCTATCACCGGGACCTGCCACGGGTGCGGGAATGCCTTTCGAGCCCGGTCTCCAGCGCACTGCTCAAGGGTCGCGCCAACTACCTCTGTCTCTACCGTCTGGAAAACACCCTGGTGGAAGAGGTCCGCCTGACCCGGGAGCAATTGGGCCAGCTGCAGGCGATCCGCAAATGGTCGAGTGCAACCCGCAGTGGGGACATCGCGGAAATGTCGGACATCCCCGAGGACGCCACGATCTGGCCGGTGGTGACCTCCACCACGGACAATTGCCTGGGGCAGGAGTGTCCCGCTTACAGCAAATGTCACCTGGTGGAGGCGCGCAAGCGGGCCCAGGAAGCGGACCTGGTGGTGATCAACCACCATCTGCTGTGCGCCGACCTGAGTCTCAAGGAGGAGGGTTTCGGTGAGCTGTTGCCCAGCGCGGACTGTTTCATCCTGGACGAGGCGCACCAACTCCCCGATGTCGCCGGTGCGTTCTTCGGCGTCACCCTCAGCGGTCGGCAGCTGCTCGAACTGGCGGGCGACTGCCTGACCGAATTCCACCGTGAGGCGCCGGATGCCCGGCAACTTGTGGAGCGGGCGGAACGTCTGCAGCAGGTCAGCCGGGACTTGCGACTGACCTTCGGTCTGGATATCCGCCGGGGTGCCTGGTCCGAAGTGGCGGACAACCTCGCAGTGACCCGTCAGCTCGATGCCCTGGAAGAGGCCCTGCGGGAACTCAGTGAGGTACTGCAGGCCATCGAGGGGCGGGGCAAGGGACTCGACAGCTGCAAGGAGCGCAGTAATCAGCTGAGTGTGCGTCTGCAGGCACTCAGGGATGAAGAGGACAAATCCTCGATCCGCTGGTTCGAGACCCAGCGGACCAGCTTCCGCCTCAATCGCACCCCGCTGGATATCTCGGAGATCTTCCGTGGGGTCATGCAGACGCATCCCGCGTCCTGGATTTTCACCTCGGCGACCCTGGCTGTGGGTAACAGCTTCGAGCATTTCTCCGCGCAGCTCGGATTACAGGACGCAGAGACCCGCTGCTGGGAAAGTCCCTTCGATTATCCCCGCCAGGCGGTCTGGTACCTGCCTCACGGACTGCCGGAACCCAATGATCCTGCATTCAACCGGACCGTCTCCGATATCTCCATCCCGATTCTCGAAGCGAGCAACGGGCGGGCCTTTCTGCTCTACACCAGCCATCGGGCACTCCAGGAGGCCGCTGAATATCTGCAGGAGAGGATTGACTATCCGATGCTGGTTCAGGGCACCGCACCACGCACCGAACTGGTGGAACGGTTCCGGGAAATGGGCAACGCGGTGCTGCTTGGCACCTCCAGCTTCTGGGAAGGCATCGATGTGCGGGGCGAGGCGCTCTCCTGCGTGATCATCGACAAACTGCCCTTCGCCTCACCCGGTGATCCGGTACTGCAGGCGCGCATCGACGCCCTGCGCAAACGCGGCGGTAATCCCTTCATGGCCTATCAGGTGCCGCAGGCGGCCATAGCGCTCAAACAGGGCGCCGGCCGGTTGATCCGCGACGAGACCGACCGGGGCGTGCTGGTGATCTGTGATCCGCGATTGATCAGCAAGCCTTACGGCAAGGTTTTCGTGCGCAGCCTGCCGCCCATGACCAAGACCCGGGATCTGGACGTGGTGAAGCGGTTTTTTGCCTTGGCCGATGCGTCTCAGCAGGAAGGCTCGAATAGCGCTGAGTGATGTTAAGCGGGGAGAAAGTCCCTATAAAACCGTGAATGCTGTAATCCCAACTTTCTGTCCTTTGCATAGCTCATTTCAATTACCCATACAGATTCGATTGGTTCCATGTGAAATAGGAGGCAAATTGCACGAAATGCACGGTGTCCAATATCAGACTATTTTTTCTGTTAGTGGTAAAGAACTGGTAACTCAAAGATATTTATTCTACAAAACACATATTAGGGAGATTGTGGAACTCTGAATCTCGGTCCCCCAGTTGAATTTAGAAGGCAACCCGCACGTTTTGCTTTGTGTTATTCGCCTGCTTTACTACTAACTCGTTATGTTTGAGGGTGTTTTGCACGCTAAACAGGGGAGTTTGCGGGTTAACGGGCGAATTGCCTGCTACTCAATGTTAGATTTATAAAAGATGGATAGGACGAATATGCAGCTTAAAAATGCAGAGCTATCAGAAATTGATGACGTTTTGAAGCTTCATTACAAGTATCAGATTGACTCCATTGCTGAAGAAGACAAAGCCGATGGTTTTGTAACGACACCATTTACTAAAGAGCAGATGGAAGATTTGGTCAATAGAGAAAATGGCTTGTTCATTGCAAAAAAAGATGGGATTGTTGTGGCTTATGCAATGGCTGCATCATGGGATTTCTGGTCAGTATGGCCAATGTTTAAATTCATGATTAAAAATCTATCAAGTATTGAATACCATGGCCAAATATTAACTATTGATAATTCATATCAATACGGCCCAATATGTATTGATAAGAGCGTTAGAGGAACAGGTGTTCTAGAAAAGCTCTTTGAGTTCGCAAAGAACAAAATGGCAGTGCGTTTTCCTGTTTTGGTCACTTTTGTCAATAAAACTAATGAAAGGTCGTATCAGGCTCATAAGAGAAAACTAGGTCTTGAAGTCATTCAAGAGTTTAAATTCAATGGTAATTATTATTATGAGATGGTTTGTCTTACAAAAGAAAAAATCTAACAAGCGCGTAAACTCGGATCGCACAAAGCTGCGCCGCTTCGCTCTGCACCTTTGTGCGCCCGGTTACGCGAAACGTTATGCAAAAGGAAGAGCATGAGAGCAATAACAACATTTTCACTAATATTGGCAACTCAGTTCGTGTTCGCGCAAGACGTGTACGTTAATCCAGTTGATGGGAAATCATATATTGCGGACTGGAAGACCTATCATCCGGAAGGAGGCGTTAAAGAGCAAAAAGGCCGAGTAGTAAACACAGGAGTTAGGTTTCTTAATACCCAAGCAGATTTCGAGAAAAATGTAACAGTAGAACAATTATCGAAACTAATAGGGTTTATACAGCACGTGCTCACGAAGCAAACCGAGAGCTATTCGGAAGGTGGAGAAATTCTTCTTCAAATAGAATTGAGCAATACAGACAGCCCTAAATTTAAGATGTCCTATCAAGGGGAGCTAAAGCAAGAGCTTTTACAGAAATTCTACGACTCGCTTTCAGTAATAGAACTCAAAACGAAACTTAGTGTTGTCAATTGTCAGGTCCACTTTTTGGTTAAAAATGCATAACAGCAAATTACCAGGCCACCCAATATGTCGTCTTCAGGGCTTCAAGCATACCCTTGATCAAGGCATGGTTCGCGGAGAAGGGTAAGGTATCGAGAGTTTTGCGTTGTCCCGCAGTTCTTTAGATTCTGGCGGATCCCGGGTTTCACTTCGTTTCACCCGGGCTACGAACTCCTGAATCAGCTATTTGCTATAATGCGATATGTACGGAACAGTGCTGTACAAATAGAGGAATCTGTGCTAGTGTTGCATCAGCGATTTGTATTGAATGAAAGGCCGCAGATATGAGCACTTCACGCATAGACATGCGCATTGACGATGAGATCAAGGCGGCTGCGGAAAAGGCGGCGGCACTCCTGGGTACGAAAAGTCTGACGGAGTATATCGTGCGTCTGATCGAAAAGGATGCCCGCCGGGTCATTAGCGAACATGAATCCATAGTGGTCAGGGACGATGTATTCGACCGCTTTATGAAAGCCTGTGAGGCCACGGAAGCGCCGAACAAAAAACTGCGTGAGGCAAGGGACTATGCGAATCAGCGCGGTATCACATGACACCGGAATCTCGATTTACAGAGCTTGATAAATCACAGCATGATCGCGCCTCATTCGACTGCGGTATTCGGGAGCTAAACGAATTTATGCGGCGCTTTGCCGCCCGGCATCGGGAAGCCGGGGTCAGCAAGACTATGGTTTTGCCCTCCAGGTCGCATGAGGGTGATCTGGCAGGCATTTGCGCTTATTACACCCTTTCCCATACCCAGATTGAGCGGCAGACCCTCCCCCAGGCATTGGCGAAAAAACTTCCTCGATATCCTGTACCGGTGATGTTGATCGCACAGCTAGCTGTGCACAGGGAAACGCAAGGGCAGGGACTCGGCAAGGTGACTCTGATCCGAGCGCTCCGGCACTGTCTTGAGATCAATGCGCATCTACCATCATATGCTGTCGTTGTGGATGCTCTGGATGAGCGTGTGAAAGGCTTTTATGAGCAGTACGGGTTTCAGGAACTAGACCGACATAGTGGCCATATCCGGCTCTATCTACCGATGAACACAGTTGTGGAGCTATTTTCTTAGCGATTCAGGATGGCTAACCTTACGACGAGTTGCACGCCTGGAGCATCTCGTGTGCTGTCGTGAGGGATATGGATAGCGTGCAACCGTATGTGTTTTGTTACTGACAATACTAAAAAAAGCCCCAGGATGGGGGAATCCTGGGGCTGAATGACGATGAAGTGATGAAATACGTCGACGGTCCGATATTCAGTGATTACCCGGATACTCCTGGCCGGGCTTCTGGTTGTGATTTTCCCGGTCCCGTCCCATACACCCGATCGTAATCAATTTCCCAGCGTCGAACCGTAACGCTTGTCGATCACCGGAATGTGGTGGTCCAGCCAATTCTTGATGAATGACATGGTGCCGTCTTCGATATCGGCTTCGCCTGCATGGAATTTGTCCTGTAAATCAGCGCAGGTCTGAACCAGTTGATCATGCTCCTGCCGATGTGCGTCGAGACCCTTGTAACCCCGCTCCTCCATCAGCTGTTCCTCGGTCTGGAAATGTTCAACCACGAACTCGATCAGACTGTCGAGCCGGTTGCCGATGTCGCCGCGTGCACCGGTTGACACGGCGTCATTCAGGGCATTGACGCGGTCGAACAGTTCCTGGTGCTGGTTATCGCAAATTTCAACATTGGTGGCGTATTTGTCATGAGTCCATTGCATTAGTGACATGCTTTCGTTCCTCTCTTTCAAAGTGATTTCCATATTGTTTTTTATCTCATGCGATACAGGAAAAAACGTTAATCACGCGGTTTATTGCTCCGCGCTTGTTATTGTTTGATATACCGGATAACGCTTTTCGTGTGTGACTGGTAGACGTTTCACTCAGTTTTATGAGTATGAGTTTCACGACTCGCCAGTGCCGACCAGTCGCTTAATTTGCCTGAGCGCTTGAGATACGTCTGAGTCGTGATGAGTGAATCGAGTGTTCCCGTGCACAATCAATCATTGCTGCGGCGGGGCAGGAGCGGAGTGGTTTCATAGGTGTATCCATGTTTCTTAGGTCGATCCCTGTTGATCGAAATGTAGTGAATGAAAACGGACGTTCACACTCGATTAACTACTCCGTGCTCGAGGTGGAGACGGGATTCTATATTAAAAAAACCGATAAAGAACAGGGTTATTGTTCAACGATGTTTATTAAAAGCCGTTTAAAATCAGTAAGATCCAGAGAGCTTGGGCTGGTCGGCCATAGCGTGTTCTTAGCGAGTGTCAGGCATGTATGGCATCAGTAGGGGAGGCCCGCCTTAGTCTTCAGTTTCGCATTGCCGGACTGTTTCACAACGAAGGGCACGAAGATAAGTGGAACAATCAGTCAACGGGCCGTGCGGGCTGTTTGATGGACACCATCAAAGAGGGCGTCTGTTCTGACAGCCGATAATCTCATTTCAGTACGGATTTACACTTCGTGGCCTTCGTGAGCTTCGTGGTGCAATCAAGACCTTGATCTGCCTGCCGTTCAGTTGGACTTATCAGCCATGCCTTTGGTGCATCCATGATATGACTGTTAACCGGGACATCATCGGTTGGAACTCTGACGAGGACGTTTACATCTGCAGGTGTTCACTGAAGGTGAAGCAAGTTGCACCGGGAGGAGAAAGTGTCACCACACGCGTCTCCATCCCGGTTAATCCCGGATTCCGCTTAGCGGCATCCGGGCTACAAATCGCTTGCCATTCTGACGCCTGGACTTCTGCTGGGATCCCTCATACGCCGATGTCGATATAGGAGCGCGCCAGCTTCTGCAGGGCGATGACATAGGCAGCCGTACGATAGTCTTCTATGAGCGGATTACGCTGCCGCACATCGAGGATCTCCTGCATCGCCTGCCGCATGCTGTCATCCAGGCCGGAGCGCACCAGGTCGAGTTCATCGGCACCCCTGCAGAGGCTTTTGCTGATCCACTCCGGGACGGTACGACCCGTGGTTTCCTCCAATGCGGCCACGATATTGCGACCCCGGGATTCGTCGAGACGGCGTTCGATGCGGCCGAAACGCATATGGCTGAGGTTGCGTATCCACTCGAAATAGGAGACCACCACACCGCCGGCGTTGACATAGGCATCCGGTAGAATCGTGATGCCCCTGTTGCGCAGGATGCGGTCAGCTTCGAATGTGACCGGACCGTTGGCGGCTTCTGCGATCAGCTTGGTTTTGATATTGGGTGCGTTGCTCTCGGTGATGGCGGCCTCGATCGCGGCGGGAATCAGAATATCGCATTCGTATTCGAGTACGGATTCCCCGTTTTCGATGAATTCGCCACCGGCAAAACCTTTCAGGCCACCGTGCGCGGTGCGATGGTAGTAGGCCTCCTCCACGTGGATGCCTTCCGGATTGTAGATTGCGCCGTCGCGCACGATGATGGCGATGATCTTCGCTCCGTCCTCCTCGGAGAGAAACTTTGCAGCGTGATAACCCACATTACCCAACCCCTGGATGATGATGCGCTTACCCTCCAGGCTGCCGTCCAGGCCGCACTCGTTCAGTTCCTCCTTGTGACGGAAGAACTCCTGCAGCGCGTACTGCACACCCCGTCCGGTCGCCTCGGTGCGTCCGTTGACCCCGCCATGGGCCACCGGCTTTCCGGTCACGCAGGCGAGTGCGTTGATATCCTCGGGATACAGATGTTTGTAGGTGTCCGCGATCCATGCCATCTCCCGTTGACCCGTCCCCATGTCTGGAGCCGGCACATTGGTGGATGGACTGAGAAACCCGGCCGCGGCAAGCTCGCGGGCAAATCGCCGGGTGATCTGCTTCAATTCGTCGCGGGAGTAGTTGTTGGGATTGATGTACAGACCTCCTTTGGAACCGCCAAACGGCACGTCCACGATGGCACATTTGTAGGTCATCAATGCAGCAAGCGCTTCCACCTCCTGCTGATCCACACTTTCCGAATAGCGCAGTCCACCCTTCGCGGGCAGGCGATGGATGCTGTGTACGGCCCGCCACCCGGTGAACACCTCCACCTTGCCGCGGATCTCCACCGGGAAGGTGACCTGCAGCACTGATGTGCAGCACTTGATTGCATTCGCGATGCCGGGATCCAGGTCCATCAGTGTGAGGGCGCGATCCACCATGTGATCAACGCTTTGTCGAAAAGTCAGGCCAGAGGGGTTTTCAGTCACGATACACACTCGCAGGGTTATTGTTGAAGAGTTCTTCCGCCGTCGACCGGTATGATCTGGCCGGTGATGTAGTCGGCGTCCCGGTGCAGAAACACCACAGTGCGGGCAATGTCGGAGACCTGTCCCGGGCGTTTCAATGCGGTTCTTTCCACGATGGTCTTGCGTTCTTCGTCACTGAGTCCCTGCTCAGGCCAGAGGATGGCGCCGGGTGCCACTCCGTTTACCCGGATCTCCGGGCCCAGTTCCCGAGCCAGGGATTTGACCAGCATGGCATTGCCCGCCTTGGCAATGGAATAGATCGGGTGGTCCTTCAGAGGCCGAAAGGCATGAATATCCACCAGATTGATGATCGATCCGCGTCGTTCACGCAGCAATGGTGCCGCGGCGCGGGATAGAAAAAAAGGTGCTTTGAGATTACTCCCGATCAAATCCTCCCAATCCGATTCCGTGGCTTTATCCAGGGGGGTTGGATAGAAACTCGAAGCATTGTTGATCAGCAGGTCGAGACCCCGTTCATGATCTCGCACCCGGTCGATCATCTGTTGATGACTTGGGGGATCCAGCAGATCAGCCTGTATCAGGTGTACGGAATCCGGGCGGTGGGCTTCCAGACGCTGTTTGAGGTCTTCTGCGGCTTCCCGGGAACGGCGGTAGTGAATGAACAGGTTCATGCCGAGCCCGTGCAATTGTTCGGCGATCGCAGCTCCGATACGGTGGGCGGCACCGGTGATCAGGCCGGTTTGACCGGTCAGCGACTCGGCCTGGCCTGACTCATCGGATTGACTATGCGTCATTTGAAACTCCAAGGTTGAACTTTACTGAAGTCGAGATGATCTATTCACCCGTCTGGTACAGACAAACCCGCTCGACTGCCTACTGAACCGGGTGGATCGGGATGGCTTCAGGAACCTGCCAGGCAGGCATCCCATGATGGCCCGAATCAAGTCGTTCCCAATCCACCTTGATGCCTTGATCTGAACCGATTAAGGTGCCCGTCTAACCCTAACTTTAGCGGATTCAAACAGGTTTCTGAACCATGCCGGATTGTCTTAATCCCCAATCCCGTTCCACGGCACAAACACTGCCGATGCCGGATTCCAGGGCCCAAGCGGTGAGTGACCGTTTGACGCGTCAGATCGGACGTGAAATCGAAAAGATGGGCGGTAGCATGCCTTTTGACCGTTTCATGGAAAGAGCGCTTTATGCACCTGGATTGGGCTACTACGTAGCCGGTAGCCGAAAGTTTGGCGAGAGCGGGGATTTCATCACTGCGCCTGAAGTGTCACCCCTGTTTGCCCAGTGCCTGGCGCGACAGATCGGGCCGGTGATGGATGCCTGCGGATCCGCCCAGATAATGGAGTTCGGTGCAGGTTCCGGACGCCTGGCCACGGATCTGCTGATCGGCTTGGAACAGATGGGGCAACTGCCGGAACGCTATGCCATCCTCGAGGTCAGTCCGGAACTCCGCACGCGTCAGAAAGAGACCCTGCAAGCCGAAGTACCACATCTGATGTCCCGGGTGGCCTGGCTGGAACAGATGCCGGAGCGGTTTTCCGGCTGCGTGATCGCCAATGAGTTGCTGGACGCGATGCCCGTGAGCCGTTTTCGTATACACAATCAGACTATCGAGGAGTGCTTCGTCGAGGTTTCTGACACTGGTTTCGAGGCGTGCTTCCGGGCGGTGCGGACTGCGGGGCTGGAGCAGGCCGTGATGCAACTGCAGCATCAACTCGGACGGTCATTGCCGGATGATTATGAGACGGAAATCAATCTGCGTCAGGCGGCCTGGCTCAAGGCCCTGGGCCAGACGATACAAACCGGTGCGGTTCTGTTGATCGACTATGGCTACAGCAGTGCCGAGTATTACCACCCTCAGCGGAATCGGGGCACATTGATGTGCCACTATCGTCATCGGGCCCATTCCGATCCCTACCGCTGGTTGGGGCTGCAGGATATTACCAGTCATGTGGATTTCACCGCCGCGGCCCGCGCTGCCCTCGAAGCGGGATTCAATCTGGGGGGATATACCACCCAGGCCCATTTTCTGCTTGCCAATGGTCTCGACACACTCCTTGCGGAATCGGATCCGAATGACGTGGCTCGCCATATGGCACTGGTACAGGGAGTGAAAAAGCTGACCCTGCCTTCAGAGATGGGCGAGAAGTTCAAGGTGCTGGGGTTACTGAAAGGACTTTCAATCAATCTTCAGGGGTTCTCCCTGAGAGATTTCTGCGAAAGACTCTAACAGGCTGTTGAAATTCTACTCAGACGGCACGATCCTGCGTTTAAGACCGCCTCAAAATGCTCATTTACTCCAGTAAACTGCGGTTTTTTCGTCGGTTTTCGCCTTGTCTCGCACTCGTCTGAGCGAATTTCAACAGCCTGCTAAGCGGCTGATACAGGGTCTGTCCGGCAGGCGACACCGGTCTCCTGTCAGTGCAATGCCCGGTAGGAATCCATCAGTGAGGCGCGCAGAAGATCCCGGTACTCATCCTGCTTGAGGTTGTAACCAACGATGGGATCGGTCAAAGGGGTGCCGTCCGGTGCCAGGAATACCAGGGTTGGTACGGCATAGATGTTGTAACGTTCCTTGAACTGTCTGCTGCGAATCGAATCGCCGTTGAAATCGGTCAGCTTGCCACCGGAATCGATATCGAATTCCTTGATCAGGGGAGGCTGAAGAGAACAGGTATCCGGAAGGGGGGCCAGGATATCTTTGCGCAGGCGTTCGCAATACCCGCAATCCTCGGATTCGAACACCGCCAGGATGGGAACATGCCCCTGTTTGGCTGCCTCGGCGACATCTGCCCAGTCACGGGTGGTGGGCAGATCACCGGCCTGGGTCAGGCTGCTGACCAGGGCCATGAAGATACTCAATAGATACTGCTTGATCATCAGTTACTGCTACATGCTTGATGATAATGGCAGGTAGTATATCAATAAGTTCTAATATTGCAATGCAAAAAACACCTCCATTCTGGCGGATTGGGAGATTGTGTTCATCTGAAGGAGAAAAATGGGCTGATCTGTCTACCAGCCAGGAGGGGGGTGTTGTCAGATACCTGAGGCCGGATTGTGACTCAGTGAGTAACCCGGGTGGAGACCGCGGAACCCCGGAGGTAGGCGCTTCGGGGGTAGATCCCGGGTTCCGCTTTGCTGCACCCAGGCTACGTCGCTAGTGTTAACTGGCCCTGGATTCAAAGATCGGTTTTACAACCTGAAAATCTGGTGATCCAGAGAGGGGATTTTCTAGCCTGATTCAGTGAGTAGCCCGGGTGGAGCAAAGCGGAACCCGGGAGGTAGGCGCTTCGGGGGTAGATCCCGGGTTCCGCTTTGCTGCACCCAGGCTACGTCGCTAGTGTTAACTGGCCCTGGATTCACCCATCGGTTTTACAACCTGAAAATCTGGTGATCCAGAAAGGGGATTTCCAGCCTGATTCAGTGAGTAGCCCGGGTGGAGCATCGCGGAACCCGGGAGTAGGCGCTTCTGGGGTAGATCCCGGGTTCCGCTTTGCTGCACCCAGGCTACGTCGCTAGTGTTAACTGGCCCTGGATTCACCGATCGGTTTTACAACCTGAAAAATCTGGTGATCCAGAGAGGGGATTTTCTAGCCTGATTCAGGCAGCAGCATGTAGGTGGGGATGGGGACGGGTAATTTCTTGAAAAGCAGTATGTTGCCATTCTCACCCCGCATGATCATGCGTCCCTCGTCGAGACGGTACTCATACGTCTGAGTAACTCCCGATTCCGGATCGTGCATCAGCAGACGATCATCCTCGATCCGATATCTGCCATCACGATAGACTTCGGAACTGGCGTAAATGCGAAAGTAGCCGTACATGACCAGCACGATTTCACCACCCCGGCCGACCCAGATGCCATCCACGTCCGATGCGGTTTGGAAGCTGTATTGAGGCTGCGTGCCACCGGGCATCAGGGATTGTCCTGGCAGGTAGGATCCGGGGATGCCTGTCATCGATCCTGGTGTCATGCCGGGCATGGTTCCAGGCAGGGTTCCCGGCATCATTCCGGGCATGCTTCCGGGCATGCTTCCGGGCATGCTTCCGGGCATGCTTCCGGGCATGCTTCCGGGCATGGTGCCTGGCATATAGCTGCCGGGATAACCCGGCATGTAGCTGGAGTAGCCGGGGAGATTCCAGGGCTG
>JBEVWC010000003.1:0-23685 GCA_040506775.1 Candidatus Thiodiazotropha sp. | reverse complement strand
TTCCGGGCATGCTTCCGGGCATGGTGCCTGGCATATAGCTGCCGGGATAACCCGGCATGTAGCTGGAGTAGCCGGGGAGATTCCAGGGCTGATAGCCAAAGGGTGAGATGCCGCTGTTGAAGGGTTGCGGGGTTGAGGAAAAGTCCCAGCCATCGTCCTTCTTGAACTTGAATGCGAGATTTCCCATTGCATCCATCATGGAGAGCATGGCCTTGCTCATGATCTCTGCCGGGGATGTGGCATGTACATGGATCGGACTGAGAAGAGCGGCAATCAGCAGGCCGCAAAGCATTCCATGTCGTGACCTGAGAGTGGATGCGCTCAAGCGGCCCCTCCACAACGCGGATGCGGGTTGCCCGGTAGATCGCATTCGCACAAAACAGGATACAGGTGGTTCTGCCGACCGGCAGGTATCTGCTCATGGTTTGGCAACAACCGGTCTGCCAAGGGGGCGATTCGACACAGTTTTTTATCGGTCGATGAGTGAATCATGGGCGGTTTCAGTCTGACATTCCGTGCCGGGCATGATAGCAATCCCGGTTACTCTTGACCATGAACTCTTGCCAGAAGGTTGTAATGGTGGTTAGCTTTAGCACTCGAAATATGCGGCCCGTTTTTGTTGATCGCACGCCACAAGACGTCCTGAGTTGGTAGACCGCCGAAACAGGATAATCGTCTCACCTGGCAAGAGGAGTTGTGCGACTGAGCGGACCATGAATGGAAGATACTGCCGAACCGGCAGATCGAGTTGAGAATAGAACAACCGATGACGGAGGATCTTGATGAGTGCTCACGGGGGAGTAGTGGAAGAGCGTAGGACATCCACCCAGGATTTGATTGACAAGCTTCTGCTGGAGCGCCAGGAGATGCTGGTCCTGTTTTGTGAAGTGGCGGGTCTTGAACCCTATCATCGTTCAACCTCACTGGATGAGCAGCTGCAAACCTTCTGTCAGGTACTCATCGATTACACGGCGTTTGGTCATTTTGAGGTTTTCGGTCGCATCAGTGACGGTAATGAACGACGCGGCGCCGTGCTCAAGGTGGCGGAGAAAATCTATCCCGAATTCGTCAAGGCCAGTGAATTGGCCGTCGCGTTCAATGATCGCTATGACCTGTCCGACCATCAACTCAAGCTGGACCATCTCTCGGAGGACCTCTCACGACTCGGTGAGGAGCTTGCGGTACGTATCGAGTTGGAAGATCAGCTGCTCGCCACGATGATGGAACGTTAGCCGCTTGCAGTTGCTTGGCCGGAGTGGTCAAGTGACGAACTGTCTTCACTGTGCATGAGCCGCTGTGTCTTAAGTGCTCGTGTTTACGCGACTATCCCGGGTTCCATGACTCCCAGGAACCGGAAAAATCCTTAAGTATTCAGCCGTTGTTACCGTGCCTTGATCACATTTCGCTCCGCATGTGAACGAATTGCTTCAGGCTAAGTTCCCTTTTGATACGACTTAAACTAGACTCGACCAGTGTAACCTACTGAGTTATATGGAGCTTTTACATTACCCACAAGGACATGGGGCAGGGTTGCGATTCAGTTGGTCACTGTTCAACCCTTTGAGGACGAAACACCCTTGGGCAATCAACCGGATGTTGGTGAATTTCTCGCACCGTTGCGTCATGCACCGGCGCTTCAGCTTGGCTTGGAACAATTTCAGATAGGCATCGATAACCGACGTATCGATGTCGCGGTAAGTCAGCAATTTCGTACATCACTCAGTACCTTGGTGGAGAAGATTCTGCACGAGGATCTGGCCAAACATGGATGGGCGAAAATCGGGCAGTTTTCCACGGGCTCCGATGTGGAAGCCTTCAAATCCGACTATCGAAGCATCATGCAGGGTACGTTGGAACAGATCCATGCCAACAATGCGGTCAAGGAGTTGCTGCAACTGGTTCATCTGGTGTTGCTCAAGCTGTTACTCGAAGCTCCGGGCGCTGCGATCGCAAAATTACGCGCCCAACTTCAGCAGGATGCGGATTCTCCCACCGGCATCAATACCGGCCGATCCATGGAATTGCATGAACGCATCGTGGGGCTGGCCCGTCTTGAGCCGGGGATTCGATATCGTACCCTGCAGCGCATCTTTAAGATCGTGCAACGTCTCGAAACCAAGGAGTTGCGCAAGTTGCGCAAATCGGTAGTGGGCAGTTCCTGGGTGGTGCCCAGGCAGATGTTGTTCAACCCCATGCTGCACCTTCCCGACCTGAGCACCGAAGAGTACCTGATCAACCACTATCCAATCCTTTGCGTGGATCGGGAGGGTGGTGATTTTTTTGATCTGACCAATCGCATCATCAGTGAAACCTACCAGGAGTATCTGCCGGAGTGGCTGCAACCGCCTTCACTGAAGGAACGTGGGCTTGGATCGGACGGAGAACCCCGGGTTTTCCAGGTTGCACAACGGAGTCTTCACAGTGGTTTTTCGGAATTTCTCGATGGCCAAAGGATGCTCGAGCGGTCATTGTCAGAGATGGAATTCAAACAGATCTATGTCTCCTGGCTCGACGAGCCGAAGAACGTAGACCTGCTTTTTCAACGACCTACTGACACCCGCGGTGGATGGTTCGCCCGTCGCAGTACGGAACCCGAGAAAACCCTTTGGGAAAATCCCGAGTGTGTCAAACAGCAGCAGCAGTTACAGTCGGAACTGTTGAAGCGGTTTGATCGCAGTGGTTTGATTCTGCGAGCCATTGCAGCCTACCGGACCCAGCGTCTCTATCGTCAGTTCAGGAGCCAGATCTCCTACCGGGATATCTATCATTATCTGATTGATGTTCTGCCCAAGCGGGTGTTGTCGAAACGGCTTGCTTCCACGGAAGACAAGGGTGTTGCCGCCATCAAGGCCCTGGACGTGGTGCAGGGTTACATCAGGCGCATGCCTTCGGTGAAACATCAGGGCTATGCCCTGAAATACCTGAAGGATTTCCTTACCTTTCGCCGGGACTTGAAACTTGCTTATACCACCTACCAGATGATGAGTCGTCTGAGTGTGCTGCAGGACAGCGAAAGCATCCAGCTTTCACGGGACAATGGCAGCCTCTACGAATTCCGCTTGAGCAAGGATACGGATACACAGCAGCACAAGGTCAAGGCGCACGTGGTGCTGAAGGCGGATGTGCGCGGTTCCACAGAAATCACCCGCCAGCTGGTGGAAAAGCGTCTCAATCCCGCAACTCATTTCAGCATGAACTTTTTTGGCCCGATCACCAAACTGCTTGAACGGTTTGGTGCGCAGAAGGTTTTTGTGGAAGGGGATGCATTGATCCTCACGGTTCTGGAGACGGGGGGGTTGTCCACATCCGCCATGACAGTTGCCAACGCCTGCGGTTTGGCGCGCAAGATCCTGCTGGTCATGGAGGCGCAGAACAGTCAGAACAGAGCCCATAACCTGCCCAAACTTGAGCTTGGCCTGGGGATCTCTTTCAGTGACGATGCGCCGGCATACCTTTACGACGAACAACACAAGATCATGATCTCTCCGGCGATCAACGAAGCGGACCGTCTTTCGTCCTGTTCATCGGAACTGCGCCTCGACACCGCCTGGCGAAAAAGTCATCGACACCGTGTGGAGGTATTCCAGGAGCGGAGCAGCCAAGGCAGTCGTCTGTTGCGTTTCAACGTCAACGGCATCGAGCTGGCTCCTCCGGCGTTCCGCAAACTCAAGTCAGAGATGATGTTGCATAAAATCAAGGCGCACAGCCGTAGCGGCGATGGTGAGGCCTACTATGTGGGGCGCTTCGTGGATCGTCATGGCAGCGCGCACTGGCTGGTGATTCGCGAGGCGCGCATCAAGAGCTGGCAGAATTCTGCGGAAACAGCCGACGCAGCCTCGAGTGAGTTGTTCTACGAAGTGGTGACCGATACCGAACTGATCGGTCGGATCAAGAGCAAACTCGATTCGCGGCGCCAACAGATCGATGAAGATTCTCAACTGGGTGGCGATTCCAGGCCACTTGAGCTGCCTGATATCACCTTCTGACGGGTTCAACCTCAATCAGGGATTAGCCTTAACAAGCCCTGGCAGGCTGTTGGAAAGCTACTCAGAGGGTGCGATCCCGCGTGGAAACCCGCCTCAAGATGCTCAATTACTCCATTAAACTGTGATTTTTCGGCGGTTTTCGCCTTGTCTCGCACTTGTCTGAGCGATGTGCAACAGCCTGCTGGGTGAGTAGCAACAATCTGCAATGACCGGATGAGCCGTGCTCTAAGTCGATGCGCGATCTGTGGCTGTTCATACTCCGGAAAACGATTGCCGGGACTCGATGGGATCCAGCCATTTCTGCGGTATGACCTTGCTCGGATCGCCCAGTCGATAGTTATAGATCACCGTATAAGCCAACACCCGTTTCAGATACTCGCGGGTTTCGGAGTAGGGTATGGTCTCGATCCACACATCACTGGCCTGAGGATGTTCGGGCAGCCAACTGATGACCCGACTCGGGCCGGCGTTATAGGCCGCCGTGGCCAGTACAGGGTTCTCCTGCAACTCCCGATAGATCTTGTTGAGGTAACCGGTGCCCAGGCGGATGTTGACCTCGGGTCGAAACAGTTCATCCGGGTCGATCAGCGAGTATTGAAGCTCCCGGGCGATCTGCTTGGCTGTCTTGGGCATCAACTGCATCAAGCCCCGGGCTCCCGCGGATGAACGGGCGTCGCTGATAAAGGCACTCTCCTGGCGCAGGATGGCATACACCCAGGCGCTGTCGATACCGTGGTCTTTGGCTTGGCCGATGATGGCCTGTCGGTGGGCGAGGGGAAAGCGCAGTTCCAGGTCATTCCACAAACCGAGTCGGGCCAAAGTGATGATGCTCTGGGATGGCCAGTCCCATGTCTGGGCGAGCCGCGCGGCGGCACGCTTGTCATCGGCAGTGGCGTTCTTCAGCGCCAGGTTCCATTCCTGCCTGGCAAGTCTGGGGCGATCCAGGTAGTGGAGTTCCCGGGCCCTCTGAAGGCCGGGAGTCAGAGCGATTCTATCCACGGCCTCATGTTCGATTTGCAAAGAGACATGCTCAACGTGCGGGTCCGTACCGAGGCGTTGCGCCGCCAGAAATCCATAGTAGCTGCGTTCCTGGGCCAATGGGGTGAGAATCGCCTCCGCCTCTTTTGCACGACCCAGCTGTTCCAGGGCACGGGCCTGCCAATAGCGCCACTGGCCATCGCCGCGCTGTTTCTCCGGAACTGCCTCGATAATCTGTATCACCCAATTCCAATCATCCTGTTGCAATGCGGCTTGCAGCGCACGCTCTGACAGGCCGCTGTCGAGTTTGAGTTCCTCGGGCAGCAGGCTGTTCAACTGGTTACTGAGCTTATGGCTGGGTTCCCGTGCCAGTCCTCCCGCAAGGGCATAGAGTGCCTTCTGCTGTTGTTGTTTGGAGAATATCGGCAGGCTGTGGAACTTCTCCCAGGCGTGAAAAGCGGCATCCACATCGCGCCATGCCAGTTTGCGAATCGCCTGAATCGCCATCTCATCCCGCTTGGGATGGTCAACGCTCAACAGTTGATCGATCTGTTCCGGATGCTTGTAGAGCGTCAGCCACAGGTCGGCAAACGGCTTCTCTTCGTCACTCAGGTAGCGCTTCAGGTAGCGGGCCAGTCTTGTGTTGCGCTGGGACATGGCGCGATCGAATCGCTCCCAGACAAGAGCTTGCGTCAGGTGCCCTGATGCAATCCAGTGCTGAAGGACCGGATCGCACTCCTTGGGCAGGGACTTGCCGTTCAACCAGAGCTTTGGCACGACCTTATAGGCCTGCTGCTGACTTCCGGTTTCGATCCAGGCCCTCGCTCGCTGGCATTGCTGGGTGGTGCTGCCACCGTTCCGGGAGAACTCCAGGTAGGTCGGCCACAGCTCGAGTTTCGCCAGAAGCTCGAGCCAGTGGTCGCGTAAGCGGGCGCTCAATGGCGTCCCTGCGAGCCTCTCCATGCGATTGCGGATGCTTTCAACCGATTGCTGCTCAAGTGTGTCGAGGGTCTCCTGGTAGTCGAGATAGACCAGGAGCGGATAGTCGGCCAGTTGCGAACGATGTTGCTGATAGGTGGCCAGGTCCCGGTTTTTGAGGGCGGTTTCCGCGGCAAGGAAGTCCTGCCGTTGCTGGAGCAGTTTCTGCTCTTCCGGTGTTGCTTCTTCTGCACAGCTGGCCGGGCTGCCGAGGAGGGACAGGGTAAGCAACAGGATGGCGCTCAAGTAGACTGGCCGGTTCATGGATAGCGTCCTGAGATGGTCTGTATTCATACATGGATCCGATCGAATCGGATTGGATTCCCTCCGGTGCCTGTGACCGCCGCATCAGCAACTTGCACGATCTGTCTCCGATTCAGTACCTTGCAGGAGACCCGCCAAGATCGCGGCCGACGACAATGAGTATATGCCAAAAAACACGATAAAACAGGGCATTTTTTAACATTTCTCATGTCACTGTTAAGTATTATCAGAGTGATAATCAGTTCGTTTCAAGCGCGCAGATCAAGCGACGATCAAACGCGATGTCCGAGCAAAGATGATGGTTTGCTAACTCTCTGAAACTGGCTCACAAGTTACCGTCAAGGGCACTGCCTGATGTGTGATCCGGCAACTGATTCGCCACCACTTCTATCCAGTGCAAAATCGGAACACCCTCCGGCAAATGTTTGGCGATGTGGGTTAGACATCCGATGTTGGCGGTGGCGATCAGGTCCGGAGTTCCTGACATCAGTGCGGCGGATTTCTGCACGCCCAGGCGATCGGCCAGTTGCGGATTGAGAATCGAATAGGTACCGGCTGAACCACAGCAAAGGTGCGAATCGGAGACTGGCATCAGGTTAAAACCGAGTTGGGTCATTATCTGTTCCACCACGCCGTTGAGACCCTGGCCATGCTGAAGTGTGCAGGGTGTGTGGAAAGCGATATTCAATCGGGTGTCCTGCACTGAACCCAGGGGAGTGAGGTCCTCGTGGGAGAGAATTTCAGCGATATCCCGGGTTGCGCCGGCCACCTGAGCCGCCTTATCCGCATAGTCCGGATCGTCTGCCAGCAACCGGTCATACTCCTTGATCATCTGCCCGCAACCGCTGGCGGTAATAACCAGCGCTTCCGCTCCCTCCTGTAACAGTGGCCACCAGGCGTCGATGTTACGTCGCGCGGCCTGTCGGGATGACCGGGTGTCATCCAGGTGATGCTCCACGCCTCCACAGCACCCGGCGCGGGGTGTCTTGATCAGTGCGATGCCCAGAGTTTCGAGTACACGCCCGGTCGCACGATTGATATCAGGCGCCA
Source organism: Candidatus Thiodiazotropha sp. (assembly GCA_040506775.1). Taxonomy (GTDB): domain Bacteria; phylum Pseudomonadota; class Gammaproteobacteria; order Chromatiales; family Chromatiaceae; genus Thiodiazotropha. The sequence continues at coordinate 16,429 of JBEVWC010000003.1, read as the reverse complement.
GTGAGGGTTGCACGCAGCCGTCCAGGATCAACATCCTGCGGCTGAGATTCTGGCTCGGTTCCTTGAAAGTTTTCCTGGATTTCGCCAATGGGACCTGACGGGCGAGTGTGCCCGGTAACAGCGGACGCATGATTCGTCCCAATCCGAGCAATGCACCAAACACCCGCTGTCGCGGCAGGATTTTGCGCAACAGCCAGCGTTGGGTCCGCTCGGAAAGCTTTCGAGGATGATGACTCTGCAGATGGGCTCGCCCGATTTCCATCAGCCGATGGTAGTCCACACCGGATGGGCATGTGGTTTCGCAGGAACGGCACAGCAGGCAGGCATCCAGATGCTGCTGGATGGAATCACTCGGTTGCGCACCTTCCAGCAATTGCTTGATCTGATAGATCCGGCCGCGCGGACCATCCAGTTCGTTGCCCAGCAGAAGGTAGGTGGGACAGGTTGCCGTACAGAATCCGCAATGGACACAGTTCCTCAATATCGCGTCCGCCTCCTGACCATCAGGGGATGCTAGAATGTCCTGGGTGATTTGTGTCTGCATAGGGACGAACGGCTTTTGGATTGAACCACTATTGTGATGAGTTTGTCTTTTAAAACCAAGATATTCCGTATGAAATCGGAGGGAGTTCCGGATTTGTTCAGTGGTATAACGGTGTGCAATGGCCGAACGTGATTTTCAGACCCTGCGGGATCTGACCATCGCCTCACAGCTGGAGGCCTATCCGCCCTTTCGGTATCTCGGCGTAAAAGTTCTGCAACTCGATGCTGATTGGGGACTGATGCGCATGGCAATGCCGTTGAATGAGGATACAAGGAATCCCGGGGGTACCATGTTCGGAGGCAGCATTGCCGCCCTGGCGGATCCGGTGCCGGCTCTGGCCTGCGTCTACCGGTATCCGGGATTCGATGTATGGACCCGGGAGCTGAATCTGGATTTCCGAAAACCGGGAACCACAGATCTGGAACTGCGATTTGTTTTTCCCGAACAAACCACTGCCACGATCGATAGGGAGCTGTCGGAAACAGGACGCAGTACCCCTTGGTTCGAATTCGGGATCTACGATGCCCGGGGGGAGCTGACCACATGGGTGCGAAACCGGGTGGCGATTCGTCCCAGGTCCCGGAGCAGCGGTTCTCCATCTGAGATCCGCATGCAAAAATCAGATTGAACCAGGCCTGGCTACAGGCCCCAAAACAGAAGTCTAGGATTAACCATGAATGATTCCAACCAAGAGATGGATTTTGAGTTAAGCAGCGCGATTGCCGCTTTCGAAGGGAAAAACTTTTCACGGGCTGCAACCCTGTTGTCCCCCCTGGCAGAGAACGGGGTGGTAGAGGCGCAGTATCGCATGGCAATCATGTCCCAGGGCGGGCTGGGCATGGTGGTTAACGAACTCATGGCCTACAAGTACATGAAGGCCGCAGCAGAGGCTGGTCACCCTCTGGCTCAGCACGGACTCGGGTTCATGTATCTGGAAGGTGAGTGCGTGGAGCAGAATGCCCAGAAGGCCGTCGAGTGGTTCACGAAGGCGGCAGAGCAGGGATTGGTCGGATCTCAGACCACACTGGCGATGCTCTACGAAGAGGGTCGGGGTGTTGAGAAAAACCTTGAAGAGGCGAAACGCTGGTACAAACTGGCTGGGTTTTGAAATCCGTACTGCGGGCCTTTGGCTATCCGCATGGCATTACACCAGGTAAAGGCGTGCGGATGACAACGGGCCCGAATGCGAGACTGCTGCTGTGAATCTTAACCGGCAACTTTGAAATCTGCCCAGACGTTGGGATTCCGCATTGAAACCCACCTCAAAATGCTCAATTAACTGTGCTTTTTCGGCAGATTAGGCCTTGTTTCCCAAGCGTCTGAGCGAATTCCAATAGCCTGTTAAATCAATGTTGACCAGAGGCTCTCGTAATCGGAGTCATCGTCAAGACCATTCTTTTCCTCTTTGGGCGATGTCCTGGTCTTTTCCTCGAGTCGGACAAACTGAAACTGGGAGATAGATCCAGTGGACTCCAGCAGACGGGTCAACTTGATCTCCTGGCTGTTCTCGCCATCATTGATCAGCAATCGCTTACCCAGTGAAAACGGATAGGACGGGCACAGCAGACTGGTGGGTTGACCTGAAGTGCCCACTTCCGGGAGTAACAGGCACTTTTCCATCTTCTGGTTCTGTTGATCGGCCAGTCGTGCGGTGACCGCCAAGGCGTTGGGGGCAATCATCTGGATCCCCACCTGCATGGACTCATCATCGGCGCTGCGCATCCAACGCACCATCCCGACCCCGAACTTCGAGGCGGAGACCGCAGATTGAACCCCGATAAGCTCTCCTACCTGGATTTTTGGAATCTGCTTGCCTCGCCAGTCGAGACAATATCCCCCAGCGCTCTCATTGATGGTGTTGAACAGGTTTGTTGACTTGTCCGCCGTCTGATCCTTGTCCTCATGCCAGATATCGACGCTGGGTTCTTCAGAGATCTCACTGTGGTCGAAGGAATTGGGACCGAATTCCTCGAAGTTGCCCCGCCGCGGGTTATAGGAAGCAATGTCGAGCGGTTGCAGCGAGAAGCGGGAAGAGACATGCATATCATGGCCATGGGCGAACTGGGTTTCGATCCATGTTCCCTCCGGCTCATTTTCAGTCCGGGCTGATGAGGGGGTATCGCCGAGATTGATCAGCTTGAAAACTGATTTCAAACCGACTGCAATACGTAACTCAAAATTCAGCTTGGTACGCACGAAGGCACGCTTCTGGGCCTTGGACCAGAGCATGATCAGTTGCCGAATGACGCCTTTATCCAGTTCATCAAGACCGATCAGTGCGTTGTCTTCATCCGGCGTTTCGTTGAATTGTTCCCGCAGTTCAGACAGCAGTCGTGAAGCATCCAGTACCTGCAGATATTTTGTATCCGAATCGGTGACACGCTGTTCATGACTCGGTGCCAGATCCGTATCCTGGCGAATGATGATCGAGGCATCCTCCGGCGCCTTGTTCAGCGGGTAAAAACCGGCAAATCGGCTCCATTCGAGCAGGGCGTCGAAAATACGCAGGTTTTCCTTCTGCCGCATCTTGTAGGGCGAGGCGAGAGAAAACAGCAGACAACGGCAATAGTTCGCATCAATGGACGAGCGGGTCGTACGCGCTTCGATATCATCGTCCACAGTCTGGTCATTCACCTCATAACGTCGGGCAAGGCGATGCAGAACATGCAGTTCCTGCCAGGTACGTTTCGGGTAGGGGTCGTATACCAGGACGGACAGCAGAATCACCCTCGACAGGTAATTGATACAGCGATGAATGGCCTGGGTGAGCAGTGTCAGATCGGGGCTTTCCCCCGGGTGGTTGGTCAACAGGTCAACGATGACCGCCTTGTAACCGGTCGCCATGCCACTGTGCAGCTCACGGTTCAGATTCGCGACCTTGTGTGCCTTTTCAGTGAGGGGGAAGCGCGAACCCATATAGTGTTTGTTCAGATTCGACGAAACATAGGCCAGGGGTTCGCGAAAGCTCTCCAGGCTCAACAATCTTTGCCGGGCGGGCAGAGCGGTTCGATTGAAGTTGCGCAGGGATTGGAAGATCTGGCGTGAGGTTTCACCGATATTCGCCACGGGCAGTTCTTTTGCCCAGACCGTTACATCCTTGTCATTGAGATAAAAAGGTGTCCCCGTGGGCGGAGCCTGTTCGGGAACCCTTAAGCCGATCGGATTGGTTGTTGCCATATTAATTCTGTTGCCGAAACCTAAATTGACTGTAGTTTGTGCCTTTAAAGAAACATAGTCGTTTTATGAATAGAAATCCCGTTATACGGGGGACCGGTCGGTCTGCGGGTTCTTTGACCACCAGGAAACCATCAGGGTTCTCTGCGAGGACTCGAGGGTCTCCCGGCTTGCCGCCGGTCTTGTATGAAATCCTTGTCGTTTTTGCGCTTATTATTCGTTATTCCCTATTCGGCCATTCAACCCGGAGTCTGACTCCTGTCCGTGTCCGGGGCAATTTGCGGCGAAAGATCAGGTTTTGGATTACTTCCAGAATGATAGTGGCGTGGATCGATGGGCCTCCATGACATTTGTTATCCTTGAGGATAGCTGATTCGCAAATATACAGTGATTGTAAGGTTTTGTGAATAAGACTGAATTCCTACATCGGGCGGTTCGATAGGCAATCTGAATGTCCGGTAAAATTACTAACAATCAGGCTGTTGAAATTCGTTCAGACGCGTGTGAGACAAGGCGAAAACCGCCGAAAAAGCGCCGTATACAGAAGTAAATGAGCATTTCGAGGCGGTTTTCAACCCGGGGTCGTACCGTCTGAGCAGAATTTCAGCAGCCTGCTAATTGTTTGAATAACATTAACTTACGTTGTGCCTGATCCTGATTGCGATAACCAGTGATGTTGGAAATCGTAAATCAGCTATCGCGGCGCGCATGGCGGGTTGTTGTGACCATCAGATTGATCAGTTTCGAACTATGTCCTTTTGTACAGAGATCCGAAATTCTGCTCAGGCAGAAGCAGGTTCCTCATGATTTGACCTTCATTGATGTGGAGCATCCTCCGGAATGGTTTGTACGTCTTTCACCGACCGGCAAGGTACCGGTGTTGCTGGTGGACGATACGGTTTTGTTTGAATCTTCCGTGATTCTGGACTACATCGAAGAAACCCACTCCCCCCACTTTCATCCGCATGACCCTCTCGAGCGAGCGCAGCACAAGGCCTGGATCGAATATGGGTCTACCTTGTTGATGTCTCAGGTAGGTATGGCCAGCGCGACTGACGAGGCCGCCTACAGAGAGGGTAAATCACGCTTTGAAGTGGCGTTGTCGAGGATGAACGGCCCCCTGGAAGCCGGACTGTTTGGCACGGGGGACAGATTTTCTCTGGTGGATGCGGCATTCGCACCCCTTTTCATGCGTTGCCGTTGTCTGGCCGACGCACACCCCGAGGGGGGGATCGAGATGTCTCAGACTCTGTCTGACTGGGCGGGGAGATTGCTCTCCCTGCCCAGCGTGCAATCCTCAGTGGTTAAAGATTTTGATGAGAAATACCGCAGCTTTCTGCGCCACAAAGGGAGTTGGTTACTCAGCCTTGGCCGTTGAAGGCTGACTCTCTTCGGCAATCAACTGGTCCATGATGGTGAACATTTTGCTGTAGGTGCCCGCCAGGCTCCCGCTGGTCAGGTATTTGCCGTTGATGCCAACGGCGGGCACCCCGGACAACTGGTAGCGCTGGGCCAGCTTTTTCGCGTTCTGTACCTTGACGTACACGCCGAATGAATCCCAGGCCTCGGTAAACTTCTCCCGGTCGGCGCCCTGTTCCACGGCGAAGTCAATGAGAGACTGTTTGTCGAACAGGCGGCGTTTCTTGTCGTGAATCGCTTCGAACAGGGGTTCGTGCAGCTTATCTGCAAGTCCCAGGGCTTCCGCGGCATAGTAGAACTGGGCATGTGGCGTCCATTTTGGATTGAGTGGCGCGGGGACCCGGCTGAATACGACGTTGTCCGGTTTTTTCTCAAGCCATGCCTGCAGTTGCGGTTCCATGTGGTAGCAATGCGGGCAGCCGTACCAGAAAAACTCCAGTACTTCGACTTTGCCATCCGGTACTGAGGTCGCCACCGGGGGGTCGATGGGATCGAAGCCTTCACCCCATTCCGCGGCGTAGAGCGCCTGGGCGGTCAGTGTCAGCAACAGGATTGAAAAAAATCGTTTAAACCAGGGCATAGTCTGTCCTTTCAGTATGTTAAATTTAGAGTTGATGTGCTGTCCGGGATCGTCGCCAGGATTGGAGCGGAGCATCCAGGGCTGTTCGAATCGTCAACAGTACATAACACGTCGCTGGGAACTAATCCTATTGAAATCTGTTAGAAATTTGAATGGTGGGTTGGTTCCCGGTACCGTATGGCGTTAATTGGGTACAAGCAGTCACTCATGGTTATGAAACAGATCGATCAGTATGTTGAGGCACTTTGCCAGAAAGGTTGCGGCGCTGTCCGTGAGGATATCAAATTATTGAAGCAGGGCGTGATCTTACCTGAGTTGACCGCACTCGACGACAAGGCCAGAAAGGCGGTCCTGGATGAACTCAGTTCGATCATGGCGGTATATGGTGACCGTTGTCCCATACCAGCACTGCCGCAGAAGAAGCAATCGACCGGGTAGTATCCATGGAAAACAGAAAACTGACGAAATTTGTCTACAAGGCGCCCTCGACAATCCATGGCAACGGTCTGTTCGCCAAGGTGTCGATCAAAAAGGGCGCCTACATCGGTACCTACCAGGGTCCGCAGGCCAAGCGGGACGGCACCTACGTGCTCTGGGTATTCGAAGAGGGCCAGGATCCGGTCGGTCGCAGTGGTCGAAACCTGTTGCGCTATCTCAATCACCAGGAAGAAGGCAACGCGGAGTTTGACGGATTCGACCTGTTCGCACTGCGAGACATCCATCCGCATGAAGAGATCACCTTCAACTACGGCGGTTGGGAAGAACATGAAACCCCTGTCTGATCAGACGTTTGATTCATTTCTTGTAAATCCCCCGGCAGGCAGCGATTTTTAAGGGTTTAGCGGGATCAGTTCATTGTTTGCGCGATCCCGGCTCGAAATCTCACGTCGATCTGACTGCAGCAGTTCCATCACCGGGTAAGTGGACCAGTCCGCTTGATTGGTTGGGCTGTAAAGGGCCTTCTCCAACGCAGTCACCGCCTCAGAGAGTTTCGGATCACAACGTCTGCACAGTCTTGCCAGGTTATTCGGCGGGTTGTCCGGCCAGCTGTGATGGGCCCATGCCAGCCACGCCGTGCGGGCGGCTTCAGGATCTTTCTTCCGATAGGCATCCTCGATGTGTTGCACAAGTACCTGTTGATCCGGTCCAGAGGGCTGAGATGTATCGGGTGCCGTTTGCCGCTCGCCCTGACGCGAGGTTTTCCGCCGATGGCTCAGCCACCAGGCGATCAGGGTGGCAAACCAGGCCAGCCCCAATCCCCAGGCCAGCTTCCTTGGGCTGTCGTCCTGGGTCAAAGGTGGATTCCGTACATCGGCTGAATCGGTTTCTGCAGCCAGATCGGGAATGGGCTCAGCTGCCTGAGCCGGAGGTGCCGTGGTAGCCCCCGGGTTGGGTAGAAATTCAACATCCCGTTCCGGCAGGCGGGCTATTTCCTGCTGCTGGGTCTCCGTGTTCCACCAGGGGATCTCTATCGCGGGCAGATGATACTGGCCAGGCTCTGTGGCGATCAGAGTCAGATTCTGCTGCAGGCTGCCACTGATTCCGCTACGGGTGGTGTTATCGTGCAACTGGGGTCGTTCCGGATAGACCTTGATGCCCTCTGGCATGTGGGTGTTGATTTCCGGTAACTGGCTCGACATCAGGCCGTCAGCCAGGAGCATGATTTTACGGGTCAGTGGGTGACCGGCCGTGATTGGAGCCGTGTTGTCCAGGCCGTTCTCCACGATCTGCAGGTTGCGTGCGGGCAGCCACTGCTTTCCCTGGTAGGTCTCGGGTACGGGCTTGATGTTCAGGGTAATGCCATTGGATTCCGCCCGCACGATACGGCCGGATTCCCGGGGAAATAACAGATCGTCACTGAACAGGGAGCGGAAGGGTGAGCGCGAGAGCTTGCCACTTCGCCCTCGGAATTTCGCCGGGCTCAGGCTGAGTGACCCGGCCTGATAGGCGTAGAGGGCAAATGTCTGTTCCACGACCCGGTACTCCACGCCATCCCGTACCGCGGTATAGCTGTCTTCATTGATCAGTTTGATCTGGGTGTCATCCAGAGAACTCTGAGGTATTTCAACCTGCTCTCCCCGTACCCCCGGTGCCAGATAGGTCTTCAGGGTCAGGATCACGGCCTCTTCAATAAAGGCGGAGGGTTTGTTGACGCTCAGTTCCATCAGGACCTGTGAGTCTCCATCAGTGGCAGAGATCTTGCCTTGAGGGGAGACATCGAGACTGAGCGCGTTCGTGGATTCTGAGCCAATCGAAAGAGAGGGGATGACCAGATTTCCCTCTCGTCTGGGTAAAAGCGTCAGGATCAGGGCTCGTTTGGATGACATTTTGCCATTGACCACTGAGATGCTCTGCTGGGTCGAACGACCGAGAATCTCGAAATCTTTCTCCAATGAACTCAGGTCGGGATTGATCTCCTGGTCAGCGTCGGTCTGCAGGGTGAGTCGAACCGGTTGATCGAGCTGGGTGCTCTTTTGTGATAACAGCGCCTCGACCCGGGCTTGCGCGGGGAGGGCCAACAAGACCAGCACAAGGGTCAGGAGCGTTCGCAGATGCCGAAATGGTTTGGTTTTACTGGTAGACATGATCCTGACTGCATCGCACAGATTCAATCTGCAATCCATTAGAGTGACGATTAGGGTGGCCACATACAGAAACCTGTTCAAGATCCCGATTATAGTCGCCGCACCCCATTAGATGGGGGCGGAAAGTATAAGTTTCCAGAGGCTCACGAATTCGTCACACGCAGCATAGCACAGCCGATTATGGGGTCTGCTCAAGTCTGGCATTTTGCAGTCCAGGCGGAATCGATCTGGTCGAAGCATGCCTCGAAGCTGGAATGGGGGTGGGCATGGCTGCCTGAACGCGACATACTCAAATCCGACAGTAAGGTCGCTGCATCCAACCGGAGCAGGTCGGAATTTACGCCAAGATCGAGAGGGTTTGCTGAGATGCATGGGCGGGACAATGACCGAGGAGATTAACATACGCCAAAGACCGGTAGCCGTACCCGGTCACCTTGCCCCGGAGCTGCACTCCGTTTTGCGGCGTGTGTATGCCGCCCGTGGGGTATCCGATGACAGGGAACTCGAACTGGGGCTTGCCCGAATGGCGCCGGTGAGTGGACTGAAGGGGGTGTCGGAAGCGGCAGAACTTCTGCATGAACACATCAGCGATGGATCGCATATCCTCATCGTGGGTGATTATGATGCCGACGGCGCCACCAGTACCGCGCTCGCGGTGTTGGCGCTGCGTGCGTTCGGTGCCCGTAAGGTCTCCTACCTGGTTCCCAACCGGTTCGAATACGGCTACGGACTGACCCCTGAGATCGTGGCGCTGGCGGCCTCTCGTAACCCGGATCTGATCGTCACCGTGGACAACGGGATCTCGAGTCTCAAGGGGGTCGATCAGGCCAACCGGCTTGGAATTCCGGTGTTGATCACCGATCACCATCTCCCGGGACGGGCGCTTCCTGCCGCCCGGGTCATCGTCAATCCGAATCAACCTGGGGATGATTTTTCCAGTCCCTGTCTGGCCGGGGTCGGGGTCATCTTCTACGTGATGGCGGCCCTGTTCAATCGACTCGACACCCAGGGCTGGTTCGACGCTGCCGGACGCCCCAGACCGGCTCCCGCGGAGTGGCTCGACCTGGTGGCCCTGGGCACCATCAGTGATCTGGTGCCACTGGACCACAACAACCGGATTCTGGTCTCTCAGGGACTCAAGCGCATCCGCGCGGGACGCTGTCGACCCGGGATTCTGGCATTGCTGGAAGTGTCCCGGCGCACACCCCAGAAGATTGTCTCTGCGGACATCGGTTTTGCCGTGGGACCCAGGCTGAATGCGGCAGGCCGTCTCGATGACATGAGTCTGGGCATCGAGTGCCTGCTGAGCGAGTCGGCGGATCAGGCGCGCATCATGGCGGCTGAACTGGATCGACTCAACCAGTTGCGGCGGGCCCTCGAGCAGGAGATGAAAACCCAGGCGGAAGAACTCCTGACCCACTCCGATGACTGGACCGGCAGGCATCTGCCCCAGGGTCTGTGCCTGTTCGATGAACGCTGGCATCAAGGGGTAACCGGCATTCTGGCGTCGCGTATCAAGGATCAGTATCATCGCCCGGTCATCGCCTTTGCGGATGCCGGAGAGGGGGTGCTGAAGGGGTCTGCGCGATCCATTCCCGGATTACACATGCGCGATCTGCTGGATCTGATGGCCTCCCGCGAGCCGCAGCTGATCAGCCGTTTCGGCGGGCATGCGATGGCAGCCGGGCTGAGCCTGGAACGTTCCGCCTTCGAGCGGTTCAGGGAGTGTTTCGAACAGACCCTGGCTGAACAACTCGATCCGGATCTGCTCGAAGGCGTGATACTCACGGACGGTACGCTCGGGTCCGAGGATCTGAACCTGGATCTGGCGCAGCAGATTCGCGAGGCGGGTCCCTGGGGACAGGGCTTTCCGGAACCCCTGTTCGAGGGGCGATTCGCGGTGCTGCAGCAGCGGGTCGTGGGCGAATCCCATCTGCAACTGGTATTGGGTTACGATAAGGGGCATGGCAGTGTGGATGCCATCGCCTTCAATCAGCCCCGGTTGGCGGAGGATGTGGGTGAGATCCGTGTGACCTATCGTTTGAATGTGAACGACTTTCGTAACAGACTCAGTTTGCAACTGATCGTGGAGACAATCCAATCGATACCGAAGATGACGAATTAGAGCTGGAGTGGGACGAGGGGCCCAGCAAAAGCGAGAAAAAACGGGAGATGCAGGCCTTGCAAAAGCTGGGTGAGCGGCTCACCGGACTGTCGGATGGCTACCTGTCACGGATGGCGCTGAGCGAGGACATGAAGCTTGCGCTGGCTGAGTCCAAGCGCATCAAGTCACACAATGCCCTGCGCAGGCACTATCGGCGCCTCGGCAAGCTTCTGCAGCATGAAGACCTGGCCTCGATCCAGCAGGTGGTGGATGAAATCGATGGTGAGCATCAGTCATCCGTCTCCCGGTTTCACGTGCTGGAGCAATGGCGGGAGCGTCTCCTCGAGGGAGACAGCGAGACCTTCGGTGAGTACCTGGACGCCTTTCCCAATGCGGATCGCCAGCAATTACGTCAGTTGATACAGGCTGTGCAAAGAGAGCGTGAGAAGGAAGCTCCCCCTGCTGCCTATCGCAAACTATTCAAGTATCTGCGTCAGGTTGCTGAGCTTTAGCAACCTGAATCGGGATCTCGAAAGTATTCGTAACATACTGTTATAAAAAGATAATAATTTCCATTCTAGAATTCACTCGAGATCGAAAGCCTGACGTTTCGAACCTCTGACTGCCTCGCCCAAGCGGCATGTTGTGGTCCGGGCGCTCAGTCCGGGTGGATAGGGGATGCTGTTTCAGGGTTGTCTCAGTCTGTCCGGAATGCCTGGACCGGCCGTGATGGGGTGGTTGGGATATTGCAGATTTCCCAGTGAGTGATGGCCCATTCCCAGAGTTCCGGGAGACTTGCCGGCGGCTCGGGAGGCAGGGTCTGCCCGAGGAATTGCAGAGCCGACAGCAGGCTCTTCATGGGGTGGTCAGCAACCACGGGGATGTCTCTGTCCTGCTTGCTCAGTTTACGTCCCTGAGTGTCGGTCGCCAGGGGCAGGTGGAGATATTCGGGACGTTTGAGCGCCAGGATCTCCTGCAGGAGGCACTGTCTCGAGGTGGAACTGAGCAGATCGGCGCCGCGCACCACCTGGGTGATCCCCTGCCAGCCGTCATCCACAACCACTGCGAGCTGGTAGGCGTAAAAGCCATCGGCTCTGCGAATCACGAAATCCCCGATCTCCCGACCTGGATTCTGGGTTAGCGAGCCCAGCAGGCGGTCCGTAAAACTCAGAGGCTGGTCAAAGGTGAGGAGCCGTACACTGTTCGATTTTGTCCTTCGGGCCATGCCCTGGCGGCAGGTTCCGGGGTAGATCGGACCTTCCGCACCGTTCTCCGCCTGTTCCCTGATCTCCTTGCGGGAACAGCAGCAGGGGTAGGCATTGCCCGATTGCAGGAGACTCCGTACGATCTCTTCATACACATCAAAGCGTTGACTTTGGAAGATCACCTCCCCATCCCATTCGAAGCCGAATGCCTCGAGGACCCGCAGCATATCGTCCGCTGCGCCTGGAACGGTCCTGAGCCGATCCACATCCTCGATCCGGATCAGCCACTCGCCTCCGGCACTGCGGGCATCGAGATAGCTTCCGAGCGCAGCGACCAGGGAGCCAAAATGGAGCTGCCCGGTCGGGGAGGGTGCAAACCGGCCGCGATAGGCGGTGTCATGCATGCCGGGACGGGAAGGGTTCGGTGGTGTGTCGAAATGGGCGGGTGTGAAAAGAAAAAAACCGGCATCTGCCGGTTTTTTCTGTCCTGGGGAGCAACAGCGGGTCAGCCCATCTGTTTTTCACGGATTTCGTCGAGGGTCTTGCAGTCGATGCACAGGGTCGCGGTGGGACGCGCCTCCAGGCGACGAATGCCGATTTCGACGCCGCAGGATTCGCAGTAGCCGTATTCCTGGTTGTCGATCTTTTCCAGGGCCTCGTCGATCTTCTTGATCAGCTTGCGCTCACGATCCCGGGTGCGCAGTTCGAGGCTGAATTCAGATTCCTGGGTCGCGCGGTCGTTCGGATCCGGAAAATTGGCGGCTTCGTCCTGCATGTGATGCACGGTACGGTCGACCTCCTGCATCAGGTTTTCCTTCCAAGCGGTCAGGATGCTGCGGAAATGCACTTCCTGATCCTCGCTCATGTACTCCTCGTCCTTCGCGGGTTCGTAGGGCTTGATGCCGAAGGATCCAACGTCGCTTGCAGTGGCTTTCTTCTGGGCCATTCAGGGTACCTCTTCAGTGAAGGCGCATATCTATACCAGAAAGGAAAGATCGAAACAACACGAGCGGCCGGACATCCGGGTGTTTTGCCGGTGTTTGCGAAGCAGATGCCCGCGCCACGGTCCAGCTTTGCTAAACTACACCGGTTTCAAATCGCTGATAACCGGATTGTGAATATGGCAGTACTAGAAGCTTTGATATTCGATGTGGACGGCACTCTCGCCGACACGGAACGGGATGGTCACCGGGTGGCCTTCAACCAGGCATTTCGTGACGCCGGACTGGATTGGGACTGGTCCGTGGCGCTGTATGGGGAACTGCTCAAGGTGACCGGTGGCAAGGAACGGATTCGCCACTACCTGGATCATTTCAATACCGACTTCGTCAGTCCCCCTGACCGTGATGCCTTCATTGCGGGTCTTCACGCCGCGAAGACCGATCACTACACCCGGATGATGGCCGAGGGCGCCATTCCCATGCGCAGTGGGGTGAAACGGCTGATCCAGGAAGCCCGTGAGCGGGGCCTGCGGCTGGCGATCGCCACCACCACAACCCCGGCCAATGTGAGCGCCCTGCTCAAGTACAGTCTCGCCCCCGATTCCGAGTCCTGGTTTGAGGTGATCGCCGCAGGGGACATCGTCCCGGCAAAAAAACCGGCTCCGGACATCTACATCTGGGCGATGCAGCAGATGGGCCTCAGCCCCGATGTATGCATGGCCTTCGAGGATTCCCACAACGGGGTCCGTTCCGCGCTGCAATCCGGCATCGCATCGGTACTGGTGACCACCAACGGATACACCGAAGCGGATGATTTCACTGGAGCGCGTCTGGTCATCGATCAATTCGGCGAACCGGATCAACCCTTTACATGCCAACACGGGGAGACCTGCGGCAAGCAATGGGTCGATGTCGGACTGCTGGAAAACGTCCATCGCGATCAGTGTCCATGAGCCTGATAGCCAAGCGCATGGGGCGGATCGCCCCGTTTTACGTGATGGACCTGCTGGGGCGTGCACGAAAGATGGAGGCCAGCGGGCAATCCGTGATCCACATGGAGATCGGGGAACCCGACTTTGTCACCCCGGAGCCGGTGATTGCCGCCGGGCATGCGGCGCTCTCTGCCGGCAAGACCCACTATACCCCGGCTGCGGGACTTCCTGAGTTACGTCAGGCCATTGCGGATGACTACCGTGACCGCTACGGGGTGGATGTTCCTGCCGAGCGGATCATCGTGACCCCGGGCTCCTCCGGGGCCCTGCAGCTACTGCTCAGTGTGCTGATCAACCCCGGTGAGTCGGTACTCATGGCTGATCCCGGCTACCCCTGCAACCGGCACTTCGTGGAGCTGGTGGATGGTGTTCCGGTGGGTGTTCCGGTAGGGCCGGAGACCGGCTACCAGCTGACTGCGGATCATCTGGACGATGCCTGGCGGGACGACACCAAGGCGGTGATGGTGGCTTCACCCTCCAATCCAACCGGTACCCTGCTGAGCGACCCGGAGATGCAGCGCCTGCATGACAGGGTCAGCGAACGGGGCGGCATTCTCATCGTCGACGAGATCTACCAGGGATTGACCTATGACGTTGCTTCGGGAAGCGCCCTGCGTTTTTCCGACAATCTCTGTGTGATCAACAGTTTCTCGAAATATTTCTGCATGACCGGATGGCGTCTGGGCTGGCTGGTGGCGCCCGAGGCACTGATCGACCCCCTGGAACGACTCGCGCAGAACATCTTCCTCTCGGCGCCGACCCTCTCCCAGGTTGCCGCGCTGAGTGCCTTCTCACCCGAGGTGAGCGCAATCCTGGAAACTCGGCGCCAGGCCTTTCAACAGCGGCGTGACTATCTTCTGCCCGCACTGCGTGAGCTGGGATTCTCTATTCCGGTCACCCCCCAGGGCGCCTTTTATCTGTACACCGGCTGCGGTGATCTGTGCGATGACAGCCAGGTGCTGGCGGAGCAGATCCTCACTCAGGCGGGTGTGGCGGTCACACCGGGGCTCGATTTCGGATTTCATCGCCCCGAAAAGCACCTGCGGTTTGCCTACACCACGGATCTGATGCGTTTACAGGAGGGGGTTGAGCGGATTCGACGTTTCCTCGAATCCCGGACCGGCTGAACCGGACTATTCTCATCTCGCTTACATGCTCCGAGTGGGGATATTCGATGAAACGGGACGTCCCTTCCAATGGCTTTGTTTATTCGGTCAGTCCACCTCACTACGAAGGACAGTAAGTGCTCGAAGGATCGACTCAAGCGTTCGTTACATTCCATCCTTCGTGCGCTTCGTGTCCTTCGTGGTAAATATTAAACGCCATCGAGAGCACCCTAGAGCCGCGACAGACGCTCCCGCCAGAAGATCGTCGCCCCCGCTACTGCAGCTGGCATGGCCACGAAATTCAGCACCGGGACCATCATCATCAGGGTCAGAGTGCCACCGAAGGAGAGGGCGTCCAGGCGTACCTGTTTCAGGCGTCTGTGCTGCTCCTTGAAGGCGAGGTTGTGATTGGCCATCGGGTAATCGCCATATTCCAGGGTGAGATACCAGGCGTTGAACATCAGCCAGAGAAAGGGTGCGGCGATCTGCAGCACCGGGATGAGAAACAGCAGCAGCAAGGGAATGGCACGGATAAGGAAGTAACTCAATTTACGCAGTTCCGACAGCAGAGCCGGCAGCAGATCCTTCATTAACTGTTTGAATCCGCTCGGTTCATGAACCACCGCTCCACCGAGGTAGGCTTCGACTTTCTCCGCCAACAGTCCGTTGAAGGGGGCCGCGATAAGATTCGCAATCACCGTAAAGGTGTAAAAAACCACCAGCACCAGGGCAATCGCGAAGATTGGCCATAAAATCCAGCGCAGCCAGTGCAGCCAGCTTTCAGGGTCCGGCAGCATCCGGTTCATCCAGGACTCGAACTGGCTGGTACCTAGCCAGATCAGCAGACTGAACACGAGGATGTTCACCAGCAGGGGAATCAACACGAATGGCCGGATACCGGGTTTGCTGAGCAGCGCGAAACCCCTCAGCAGGTAGTTTGCTCCTGAAATGGCCTGAGTCGGCATGGTGCGTTTCCTTGGGATTAAAAATCATTAGCTACATGTCTGAGGATAACCCGGGGACCGGGTCTTGATGCAAGATCAGATCATGTGTATCAGGCAGATGTGGGACTGAAGATCATTCTCAGTGGTTTAGAAATAACGAGCGATTATGAATCTTACAATCTGTCCCTGATGTTATGGTGTTGCAGCGGGTTGAGGGTGGGTCTTCAGACTCGGGATGATCAACAGAAAAGAATCCGGGACGGGACGAGGATCATTAAACGGACAACACCTTGGCCTTCTCAAGGGATGGTTTTAACGATTCGGTTGGATATCTGGCTATGAAGACCGTAAATGTCATAAATGACGATGCCGAAATAGTATTCACCGGGCTCTATGCCTGACAGATCATAGGATTCAGCCTGGCTGTCATCGATCTCTGCAATCAATTCCAGATTGGTGGAACTCGGTCCGGCGTAAATTTTGTATCCGGAGATTTCGGACATGTCGAGTGGGCTCTGGTCGACCCGAGTTGACGGTGCGATCCAGTTGAGCAGCAGCGGGCGTGAGGTGTCTTCGCTTACTGTGGCGGGTTGTTCATCGCCCGACCCACCACCGCCGCCGCATGCTGTCAGGGTGATCGAGAGACTGAGGGTCAGTAGTGCTGTTCTGTTCATGGTTCCCTTCCGCGACAAATGCAAACAGTGTCCAGATTACATAATGCTGAATTTTACAGCGCCCGTTGCCGTTTACCCGGTATTTTACACACTATGACCACAAACAATCAGAGGTTATCCGCGCCACGATCTGATTCAGATGATTGTGATTGTTTGAATAT
>JBEVWC010000007.1:280698-444501 GCA_040506775.1 Candidatus Thiodiazotropha sp. | reverse complement strand
GGGACTTCACGAAGTGGAGGTCGGTGGGTATGTTCCCACCGGACTTCCACTTCGATCCATCCGGGCTACGTACGCATTAACCAGATCTCATCAACGGATGTTGATTACGGACTGGGTGACCGCATCCGCAGTGGTGATGACCTGGGCATTGGCCTGGAAGTTACGCTGTGCGGTGATCAGGTTGACCAGCTGCTTGGCCAGGTCCACGTTGGAATTTTCCAGGGCACCGGACTGAATCAGGCCGAAACTGCCGGTACCGGCCTCACCGATCTGGGCATCACCGGAGGAGAAGGACTCGACCCAACGGGTATCGCCGTTCTGCCGCAGTCCCTGGTTGTTGGAGAAGCGCGCCAGGGCGATCTTGCCCAGGGGCTCGGACTGGCCATTGGTGTAACGGGCGAAGACCACGCCGCTGTCATCCACGTCCACACCGCTCAAGCGTCCGGAAGTATAGCCGTTCTGGATCAGCTCGTTCACTGCAAAGCCGGAGCCGAACTGGGTCGAGGCGCTGTAGTCATAGGTCAGCCCCACGATATCCGCGGCACCGCCACCGGGGGTGATGTCGTCATAGATCACGTTACCGCTGGCATCCACGTCACCCACACCCATATCGATGGCGCCACTGGTGGTGAACTGGATATCCGCAAAGGCATTACCGCCCACCGTCACGTTGACGCCATCAACGAAGGTGAAGGCATTCCACTGGTTGTCCGCGACCTTTACATAGAACATCGCCGCAGTGTGCTCGGTGCCGAGCGAGTCGTAGATCGTGGTGGCTGTGGAGTGGTTGTAACTCAGAGGATCCGGGGGAAAGGTGAAACCGGGTGCCGTGGGATCCAGGACCACCGCGGGTGGGGTTTCCGAGGCACTCAGATTCAGGGTTGCCTCGACCCGGCTGGTAACCAGGGGGTTACCGGAAACCACCGGAAGGTTCAAGTCAGTGGTGGCGCCGGTGTTGAACAGGGAACCGGTGGTGCCGATGCGCGGGAACACCTGCAGGGTGGAACCGGTGTGGTCGACCACGTTGCCGTCACGATCCACCGAGAAGGCCCCGGCCCGGGTATAGGTCATGTTACCGGCGGAATCCTCCATGACGAAGAACCCCTCACCATTGATCGCCATGTCGAGATTGTTCGACGTGAACTCGGTAGTGCCTTGAGAGAATTGTTGCGCCACACGGGAGACCCGCACACCGCGACCCGGCGAGGAACTGCTCACATCGCTGATCGAATTGGCGTAGATGTCCGCAAACTCGGCGCGTGACTCTTTGAAACCGATTGTGCTCGCGTTGGCCACGTTGTGGCCGGTCACTTCCAGATCGGTGGAAGCCGCGTCCAAACCACTCAGAGCGATACGAAATGCCATCTCTTTTCTCCTGTCAACTCACGAACCGGCTGCACACCGATCCCGTCAAAACCGATTGATTTACTGAATCTCTACCACGTCGTTCATGGACACCTGACCCAGTCCGCCCAGGTTCAGCAGAATCCCGTTGGCGCCGCCCAGGTTGACGCTTTCCACTTCGGCGGAAACATACACCGGCGGAGCCATGTCCGTATCATCGATAGTGGCCACGGCGCTGACCTGGTAGACACCGTCACCAACGTAGTCACCGGCATCGTTGTAGCCGTCCCAGCTGAAGGCCACATTACCGGAACTGTGGGCGCCCAATGGAATCTCGCGCAGCAGTTCTCCGGCCCCGTTGGTTATGCGAATGCGCACATTGCTGGCGGTCGCGGGCAGGTCGACCTGTCCCTGTAACGGCTCATCGGCGGACAGCCATCCATAGGGGCTCTCCACCAGAACGTTGTGTCCCACCAGACTGGCTGCCTGCAGGGCCTGATCCGAGGTCAACGCACTGCGCAGATCGCCGAAGGCATCGTTCAGGTCATTGATGCCGGACACGGTGGCGAACTGGGATACCTGGGTCGCCATTTCCGAATTTTCCATCGGCTTGAACGGATCCTGATGGGTCAGTTCGGTCACCAGCAGGTTCATGAAATCCTCCAGCCCAAGCTGGCCCTGTTCGGTTTCCTGGGTTGTGGTACTGGATCCCAGTCCAATGTCATCGTAATAGTTGTAAGCACTGACGATACCGGTGGTCATGGTTGTCTCCTTATTGACCCATACGCAGGGTGGCCAGCAGCAACTGTTTGGCGGCGTTCACCACTTCCACATTGCTCTGGTAGGAACGGGAGGCGGAAATCATGTTGGCCATCTCTTCCACCGTGTTGACGTTGGGCCGGAATATATAGCCCTCTTCATTCGCCAGCGGATGATCTGGCGCATATTCCTGAATCAGCGGGGCCTGGCTTTCGACCACACCGGCCATGCGCACACCCTGTGCGGCCGCATCCGGGTTGGACTCGTCGAGCAGCGTCTGGAACACCGGTTGACGGGCCCGGTAGGTCTCCTCGATGCTGCTGCTGACCGCATCAGCATTGGCCATGTTGCTGGCCACCAGGTTGAGGCGCAAAGTCTGCGCACTCATGCCGGACGCCGCGGTGTCAAAGATGCGGAACATGGTCATGATCATTCACCTTTGAGGGCCTTACGCAGGCCGCTGATCTTGCTGTTGACGAAACTGAGACTGGCCTGATACTCGATGGCGTTGGAACCGAACGCGGCATGTTCCTGTTCCGTATCCACGGTGTTGCCATCGAGCGACGGCTGACTGGGCACACGGTAAAGAAGCTGGGCCGGCGGAATCGGGCCACTCTCGGTCTGGATGTGAGAGCTGTTGGTGGTGCGCAGACGCACGGTGTCGCTCATCTCACTCTGCAACATCGCCTTGAAATCGAAATCCCTCGCCTTGAATCCGGGGGTGTCCGCATTGGCGAGATTCGACGCAAGCACTTCGGCGCGCTGGGACCGCAATACCAGTGCGCGCTCATGAATGCCGAATACGTCGTCGAAGTTCATCGGTGTCTCCTGACCCTTGATCTCACGGACAAGGATGCAGGGAGTGTGCCAAAGCAGCTTGCGCGGAGCGCGCACCGGGATTGGTGGGATCAGAGTCGATGGAAACCGGGATCAGCGTATGCCATACCCTACCGGCGTGCGGCAACCCGGTGCCGTCAAACGGCAAGGCTTGCCGCCTGGGCGCGTTGCGATGCCGTAGTGGAGGAGCGGCGGATCAGCCCTTCAGACGGTAGGAGATACCGCCGTGACCCACCTTCATTTCGAAGCGGTTGGTAACCTGGTTGAGGGACTCGGTGGACCCGAGAAACAGGTAGCCGCCGGGATTAAGGGCATTGGCCATGCGATCGACGATGTCTTTTTTCAGATCGTTGGAGAAGTAAATCAACACATTGCGGCAGAAAATCACGTCGAAACGACCCAGTGACTGATAGCTCTCCGCCAGATTCTGCGAGCGGAAACTGACCCGGCGCTTGATTTCGGGTTTCACCTCCAGACATTTGTCCCGGGTCAGGAAGTAGCGCTTTTGCTGATCCAGGGTCAGGCCGCGTTCCACCGCCAAACCGCAATAGACCCCGTTGCGCGCCTCTTCCAGCACCTTGCTGGAGATGTCGGTGGCCTGTATCTGAACCGGCCGGCCGGTGCCTTTCTGATTCTGGTAATCCTCAGCGATCATGCTGATGTTGTAGGGTTCCTGGCCACTGGAACAGGCGGCGGACCAGATCCGGATCGAACCACCCCGCTGCTGGTTGAGATCGGGCAGAATGGTCTCCTTGAGGAGGATGAAATGCCCGATATCACGAAACCAGAAGGTCTCGTTGGTGGTCATGGCGTCGATCACCCGCACCTTCAGGCGGGCCTGGGCGGGGGACTTGATCAGTTTGGTCAATTCGCTCAACGAGGCAATGTTCATCTCCTTCATGATGCCGTTGAGCCGGCTGGACACCAGATATTCCTTGCCATTACCCAGCAGGATGCCACAGGCTTCCTGCAGGTAAATCTTGAAGCTTTCATATTCCGCCGGCGAAATCGCCATTGAGCGCTGTTGCATAACTGCTCTGCTTTATTATTTGTGTTGATTAACTGATCTGCTTAAGCCGCTCGGTAACCCGGGACACCAAATCGTCCGGCATGAATTTCGCGAGAAAATGATTGGCGCCGACCTTACGCACCATGCTTTCGTTGAACACCCCGCTGAGTGACGAATGCAAAACCACATAAAGGTCTGAAAGTTTTGGATTTTCCCGAATCGCGGTAACCAGGGCATAGCCATCCATCTTGGGCATCTCGATATCGGAAATCACCATCGCCAGCCAATCGCTTACCGGGCCCTCTTCCGCCCAGGCCAGCAGGTTGGTCAAGGCTTCGCTGCCGTCTTTGGCGACCACCACCTCGATGCCGATCTCTTCCAGCACCTTCTTGATCTGATTGCGCGCCACCATCGAGTCATCGACGATCATCACCTTGAATTTTTCCAGATCGCAACCCACGGAATCAATAGGCTTGCGAATCTCCTCATCGATACCCAACACTTCACTGAGCACCTTCTCGACGTCGATGATCTCCACCAGTTCCCCGTCAATCTCGGTCACCGCGGTCATGTAGCTGTTACGCCCGACCGCCGTTGGGGGTGGCAGGATATCCTCCCAGTGGGTGTTGACGATGCGCTCCACGCTGCCGACCAGAAAGGCCAGCTGGAGACGGTTGTACTCGGTCACGATGATGAAATAGTCGGTCGCCTTGCCCATCCTCGGGCCACCGATGGCGTTGCTCAGGTCCATCACCGGAATATTGGTGCCGCGCAACGACGCGACCCCGCGGATCTGCGGATGGGAACCCGGCAACTCGGTCAGTTTCGGGCACTGCACCACCTCTTTGACCTTGAACACATTGATGCCAAAAGTCTGACGCCCCTGAAGTCGAAACAGCAGCAATTCCAGGCGATTCTGTCCTGCCAGTTTGGTTCGTTGATCAATACTGTCAAGCATGCCGGCCATTGTCGTAACCCCGTAGTCTGTCGTTCGCGCTAATCTAAGGAGTATGGCGGCTTGTCAGGCCTGTCCTTTAGTGCAGGCATGCAATCTCGGGGCATCCTACCAGGGGCACAAGGCATGGTGTTTGCATGTTTCCAGACAGAACGACTGTCCGGAGACACTCCAACATGACACTGAAAGTCATCGCCCACACCCTCACGGGGTTGCTGTTGATCGCGCTGACCGGCCCGGTCACAGGCTCAGACGCCACACAACCGCATCAGGACATCCTGGATGCCGCAAACCGCTATCTGCTGGAAAACCTCGCAGCCGATGATCCACAGGCCCGGATTGACCTCACCCCACTCGATCACCGCCTGAAACTGAGCCGCTGCGACGCCCCCCTGGAGGCGTTCAGCCCGCCCGGTGGCATCAAGATCGGGCGCACCTCCGTCGGCGTGCGTTGCGCGACCCCGGCACCCTGGACCCTGTATGTCTCGGCAGACGTGGTCATCGAGGTGCCGGTGGTGGTGGTCACCCGGGATCTTGCCCGGGGCGAGGCCCTGAGCGCCTCCGACCTGACCCTTCGGGTCACCGATACCAGTCACCTGTTAAGAGGCTACTATGAAAGTACCGAGCTGGTGGCGGGTGAGACTCTGAAACGTAACCTGACCCGTGGCCAGGTGGTCACTCCATCGATGCTCGTGGTGCGCAAGACGGTGAAGCGCGGTGAGCAGGTCACGATCCTGGCCGACACCGGGAGCATCCAGGTACGCATGCAGGGTAAGGCCCTCAAGCACGGTAACCCGGGTGATCTGATCCCGGTCGTCAACACCCGCTCGAACAAAAAGATCGAGGCTCGCGTGGTGTCGAAAGGGTTGGTCAGGGTGTATTGATTTTGCTAGTGTAGAAATCAAGGCAACAGGCCGTTTCGGTGTTTGCGCAGCCCGGCGGTTTTTTCGAGGTAACCCTATGCCCATCCATATCAGCAGTCTTTCAAGCCGCAACCTGAAGAGCATCGGCAAGAGTGGTCAGACCCAGAAGTCCGGCCAGGCCAAAGGCGCAGGCGGTGCCACGGCCACCTCACGCACCGACAGTTTCGATATGACCGGCAATGCGGGTCGACTGCTGGAACTTGAAGGACGCATCGCCAACATGCCGATCGTGGACGCACAGAAAGTGGAAGCCGTTCAAGAGGCCCTGGCCAACGGCAGTTTCACCATCGACCCCCAGAGCGCCGCTGAAAAGATGCTGGCCATGGAACTCTCATTACCCTAGGAGCAATCGACGCAAAGCCCATGAGTCTCTCAGCCGACATTCCAAGCATATTCGCCCGCATCCTCAATCAGGAGATTGAGCAGACCCAGTCCCTGCTCACCCTGTTACGCCGGGAATATGAACTCATGAGTACACCCACCGATGCGGAAATGAAGGCCGTTCTTGAGCAGAAGAAACAACAACTCCTGGCCGTTGAGCAAAGCGTCAATCAGCACAATCATCTGCTCAGCGACAACGGCCTGAGCCCGAACCGTGAAGGCACCGAGCAACTGCTGCTTGAGTGCAACGCCGGACCACAGTTGCTTGAACAATGGCAGACCTTCTCTCTGCTGCTCAGCGAGTGCCAAAAGCAGAATGAAATCAATGGTGGCGCATTGAGACTCAATCAGCATCAGGTGGGACAGGCACTGGACATCCTGCGGGGAATCGCGGCAAGCGAAAAAACCTATGGCCCTGAAGGACAGACCCGACCCAACAGCACCTCCAATTCACTCGGCAAAGCCTGACTTCAACACCCGTTGCCAGTAAGTAGCCCGGGTGCAGCGAAGCGGAACCCGGGATCCCCACCCGAAGTTCCGCCTCTCCCGGGTTACGCGATGCTCCACCCGGGCTACACAACTGACGTTCACTGCTCCTGAGATTTCCGTTTGTCTCTCGTTCCCACGCTCCGCGTGGGAATGCAGACCTCGGCTTAGACATACCAAACGGATTTGGGCAATACGGCGTGATATCGATAGGCATTCCCACGCAGAGCGTGGGAACGAGGAAGTAATGTAGCCCGGGTGCAGCGAAGCGGAACCCGGGATCCCCACCCGAGGTTCCGCCTTCCCCGGGTTCCGCGATGCTCCACCCGGGCTACCCAGCTGACGTTCACTGCTCGCGAGATTCCCGTTTGTCTCTCGTTCCCACGCTCCGCGTGGGAATGCAGACCTCGGCTTAGACATACCAAACGGATTTGGGCAATACGGCGTGATATCGATAGGCATTCCCACGCAGAGCGTGGGAACGAGGAAGTAATGTAGCCCGGGTGCAGCGAAGCGGAACCCGGGATCCCCCACCTGGAGTTCCGACTTCCCCGGGTTCCGCGATGCTCCACCCGGGCTACCCAACTGACTTTCTCTGCTCCAGAGATTCCCGTTTGCCTCTCACTCCCAACCTCCACAAGTCAGGAATCAACAACCCGCCAACCGATCTTTACCCTGCTGTTTGGCCTGATAGAGCGCCGTGTCCGCCGCCTTGATAAAGGTTTCGAGGGGTACCACCCCACCCCATTCAACCACCCCGACACTGACAGACACCTTGACCACCGCTTCACCGGCCTGACTCTCGAGTTGGCGTACCGAGTCGAGGAATCGCCGCGCCATGACACAGGCGTCCTCGATGCCGGTTTCGGGTAACGCGATGATAAATTCCTCCCCCCCGTAACGGCCGGCGAAATCACTGGCGCGAACCGTTTGCCGAATCAGTTTCGAGATACCCATGATGACCTTGTCACCCACCAGATGACCGTACTGATCATTGATCTGCTTGAAATCATCGATATCACACATCAGGAGACACAACGCCTGGCGGTTGCGCGAGGAACGGATCATCTCCTGTTGCAGACGCTGGTTGAAATGGGTGTGGTTGTACAGGCCGCTGAGGCCATCAATCTGGGAGAGGGATTTGTAGTAGTCCTTCAGCTCATGGATCTTCGCGGTCTGATCGTCAATCACCTGCTTCAAGCGGCTTGAAACCAGGTTCAGGGAGAGGTAGAGCAACCATTCGATCACTGCGAACCCTACCGCTGCGTAGATCAGGTTGACCCATAACTGATGACGGTGCTCCGCGATCATCTCGGTGATCCGGGTGAGGATGACAATCATCCCCGCCTGGTGGTCATTTCCCCGGGTGGTGGCCTGATAGTCATACAGTGGAAAATGCACCAGGGCATATTGATCATCACCCCGTGATATCCGATGCACGTAGAAAGTATCGGTTTCATTCTTGAATTGGCGACAATCGTGGAGCAGGTCCAGAACCCGGGCATCCGATACCGCCTCAACATAACAATCCGATTGGGGGGAGAGTTTGAAGATGCGCTTGTTGATGGATTCCTGCCACATGGCGTCGTGAACCAGCTCATCGCGCAGCAGCACCAGCATCTCAACCCCGGTACGCCGGGTGATCTTGTCCAGCAGGGTTTGAAAGGAGGTGCCCACCTCGATCACCCCCACCAGGGTTTTCGAACCCTGTTCCTGCGCCCACACCGGGGTGACCCCGCGCAATCCAGAATAAACCCGCCCCAGTTCAAAACCGGTCAACGACTTCTGCTTGTTGTAGCTGTCGACGATGATGTGGCGCAACTCATCCATCCGGTCTCCAAAGGTCTGGGGGCTGTGTACCCGCAGAAAACTCAGGGATCCGGGTCCAAGATGAAAATGTAACTGGCGCACATCGAACTGCTGCATCAGGGCCTTCCAGCCTCCCGCCACTTCATCGTACAACGCCTCGCGGGCAGCCTGGGTCTCAGGTCCACCACTGTCTCCGCCTTCGTATTCCAACGCTCTTTTACCCTGCAGGAATTTCTGTTGCACCTGGGGTTGATTGGCCAGATAGGTGGCCATCTGCAGCATATTTTCGTAGATCAGGGAGAGGGTCAGATCGTAGGCATTTTTCAGGTTGACGGCATTACGGTCGAGGTTATTCTTCAGCGACCGTTCACTGGCGAAGTAGTTGATGCTTACAAACAGCAGATCGCTGATCAGGATAATCAGGGTAAGAATCAGAAACAGCTTACGATTCTTCATGAAGATTCAGCGTGTGGTTGTAGAATCTATTCAACCGATCCATGCATTTCCCGAGGTTCGGTCCAATCGTGTTTGTAATTGCGCGGTCTATCCCACGACATTCCGTTTTATCCTGTCGTCTGGCTAAGGGTTAACTCTTCTACACTACTCAAATGTACTACGCATTCAATCACATATGTGGAGTTTACATCATTCTCTCATGCGATCATTTGTTCCCTGTCAAGAACAGGATGGAAATATACTGATCAGGTAACAGGTTCAGTTGCACGAAGACTCCATACCTCAGATCATCACAATTCAGCGTTCGTCAGAAGATAGATACGAGTGTTTTTCCTGGAAGAATCAACAGACCGGTGAGTGTTACTCCCGGCTTGATGGGTCACACACTATTTTGCTAAGTATATTTGAAAAAAATCTGAACACACCCGGTTTCACACGATTTGCTCCAGGACCCGTTAACACCTGTCTTGTGACTTCAGCTGACTGTATTAGACTTAAGATGTGATATCAGCTCAAAGGATGGCGGGAAGAATCATGGCCGGCGGAAAAATACCGGGTACCGAAGGACTTAATCAGACATTAACACCTGACAAAGGAACTCTGGCGCGCACCCGCACCAATCCCCCGGGCGTTGACCTGAAATATTCCTGGGATTCCAGGAAGAAGGAAGGCATCACCCAATCTGTCCCCATCCTCCGATCTGATGCCTATGCCAAATCTCCAGGAAAACTCGTCGGCAAAGTCTACTTTCCGGTCAATGTCGACAAACTCGATACGGATGACATGCTGCACCTCGGACCTCTGGCCAACAGTCTCATACAGAGGATAAAGGAAGAGTTCGAGATAACCTTGTACTGTGTCGGCAGGGCTGATTACAGGGCATCGGATGCGTACAACATGGATTTATCAAGACGAAGACAGGACAACGTGGCGAAGTTCCTCAAACGCTACGTCTTGGGGTCGGACACCGCCACCAATCCCCTGTTCACAGTCAAGACACTCGATCCTTTGGGCGAAATGATTGCGACACAGCCCGGAGAAGGAGCGAAACGTCCTTCCGAATGGGTCATGGGCAGAGACAGGAGCGTGATCATCTGGACCGAACGCCACAGCCTGCTGCCCCCTGTATACCTGGCATTCGAAGGGGATCTCATGTACTCGAAATCCATCGAGCCCATGGAGATTAATGCCGGTGGCAAAATCGCACCCAAAGTGGTCACCCGGGCAGATGAGGCAAAGGATGCGATTGATGAGCGAAACAAACAGAGGCAGAAAGGTATAACCAAGCAACCGGATGATCCGTTTCGTGCGGTGATCGATGTCAAAGTCACTTTCCAAATCGTCCAGGAGAACGGAGAGAAGAAGGGTCAACTTCAGATCAACGTCGTACAGAGGGAAACGGGCAAAACACTCTACCGCGTCCAGCACTACTCGGAGAATATGTTGGAGAAATACAATGTAAAAGGTGATGCCACCCTGAGGGATTTCGATTACAAGGCCATATACAGGAAACTCACCGGAGGCTACAGCAACATCACCGCGCGGGTAACTGCGATGCTGGGACGGAAAAGCGCAAAGATTTAAGGCCCTGTCCCGACCCTGTTGCTCAGGCACAGCAGCCACAGAGAGCAGCCTCCCTTTCCATCAAGCGCCCGGTTTCATCTCCCGACTCAAACCGCTTCGGACACAGCCGGGGGAGCGACCTTCACCGCAACCTCCCAGGTATCCAACCCACGGACAATCGAGCGCATGTTCTGCTGCCTTTTCAATATGACCGATAAACCAAAATATTAGACAGAGCGCTTACATGAAACGTGGCGATCTCCGGCTGAACAGAATCGGACAGCCTTACCTCAATGCGTCACATCATCATATGTTTACCTGATTTCCCACCCTGCTCAGACACACAGATGGAAGGGAACAACGGATCCGCTTGCTCCGCATCGCTGTTCTCACTTACCTGATTTTTCCTTGTTCCCACGCTCCGCGTGGGAATGCAGACCCGGGCTTGCACACGTCTAACAGGTTTGGGCTATGCCGCGTCACATCAATAGGCATTCCCACGCAGAGCGTGGGAACGAGATGACAAAACAAACGGCGCCCGACTATCCCGCCCTGAGGGGGACTGCTGCGATGCTCACAAAAACCGGCGGGGCTGGAACTCGCTACGCTGTAACAGCCCGCCCCGGTATTCCGGAGGGTTGTTCCCGGGTTCCGCTTCGCTGCACCCGGGCTACGTTGATCGGTACAAACGGGAATCTCAAGAGAAGCGGGCAAGGCATCGTAATAAATCACCCTGATACTCGGAACCCTCTGTCGAGCCTGGACTTACATCTGGCGCCCGGATCACTTGTAACACCGAATATATCAATATCAGGATACAATGCAGGGCCAAATCCTGTCTCAGACAGGACTTGCAGCACAGAAATGACCGCTTGCCCGACCACTTATTGCAATGTAAGATGCTGTTTTTCAAAGAGAAGCAATCTCGCCCTCGTAGCTCAGTAGGATAGAGCAATCGCCTCCTAAGCGATAGGTCACAGGTTCGACTCCTGTCGAGGGCACCATACCGCCGCGCGCATGTCCAAACTACCGGGTCGCGAGTTTCGGCAGGCCCGTGCGAGCCCCATGTTTCATGAGTGCAAGACATCTACAACCGGCGCCCCGATTCGTGCCACTGTCCCATCCCACACCATTGCGAATGCCCGATACGATCACAGCCATCCTGTTTCGATACCTGAGATTGATGCCATTGCTGGCACTGCTCGGGCTACTGATTTGTGTTCCGGACCGGCCACTCTGGGCCATGGGGTTTTCCGGCCGCGTCACCTCAGTGCTGAGCGGTAACGAGATCCAGGTCACTGCACCGGGCGGGCAGCCTCAGCAGATCCGTCTTGCAGGCATCAGTCCCATTCCCGCTGAGCGCCGCCCTTTGGACAGCGCCCGACGACATCTCGGCACCCTGTTGCTCGGTCGCCACGTCGAGGTGATCGTCAAGGCAACCCATCACGGGGGTGTTATACTCGGAAGAGTGTTGCATGGAGGGTCCGATCCGGCAGAAGCGATGCTCAAGGCCGGGCTGGTTCAGGTTGCGCCGACCACGGCGCTCGAACCGGAACTGATGGAAGCTTATCGGGCAGCGCAACGCCAGGCCCGCAGCAGAAACATGGGATTCTGGCATTCAGGCCGGTGAAGCCCGGCACATCTGAAATCCGGAGCTGAAATGGCTCGTCGTATCGACGATGGGGGAACGCCTGATGGGTAAGAAACACAAAAAAGAAAAGCCGCATTCCGATCAGGATGAGGATCTCAAAAAGAAAGAGAAGAAGAAAAAATCCAAAGACAAATCCGCGAAGAAATCAGCGAAAGCAATGACCCGAACAACCGCGGTCGACCCCGAGATGCGCCACCAGATGATCGCCACGGCGGCCTACTATATCGCCGAGAAACACCATTTCGATGCTTCGAGATCCGTCGAATACTGGCAACAGGCGGAGCGGGAAATCGATGCCTTGCTGGGCAAAAACGGCTGAGGATCAGGACTCTGGTTGGGGGCGGGGTTTCGAAGGCGCGGTTTTGCTCTCCTTCTTGCGTAACCGGTTGAGGTTCTCACACAGAGCGTTTTCCAGGGCTTTGTAGACCTTGAGTTGGGCAACCTGGTAGCGGGTGTGGGGTTCGCCGACGAGTTCCAGACGGGCGCCAAAGTAGGCCAGATCCGCCTCCAGGGAGATCGGATTCAGATTGACCCGCAATTTGTTGCTCTTAAGATCTGACAAACCTTCAATCCTTAGTCTCAATTCGCATCGGCCCGCGACGGCCTGTATTCGCGGTGGGATGCCTCAGCACACCGTTCCGAACCGGTCAGAATACCGGCTAGTGTCTCACATTCTTTGACAGATGCGGTACGCCTCCGAGGTCTTTCAATAAGGTGAATACCCTCACTGTCACTGTGCGAACCGCAGCCCGCTTCCCGGGCGTTCGTCTCCAGGCCTGGTTGCCGGAGGCTGCGACACCCGATCATCAAACCAGCCCGTCAAGGGCTGAGCCGAGAGCAAGCCCCGGTCCTCACGACTATTTCCCGATGCAGAGCACGTGTGAAAATTTGAGTTTCCCTGCTGCCAAAAGTTTTGTCTGTGCTAACATTTGCTGATATTAGAACAAAAATAAATTATCCATGACTTTTCTTGACGGTTACAAGCGCAAATGAGCACAACCCTGGACCGACTCAGATCCACCTCAGCCTTTTCGGGTGGGAACGCCACCTTCGTTGAAGACCTCTACGAATCCTACCTCAAAGACCCGGAATCCGTACCTGAGGACTGGCGCAGGCAATTCGACGAACTCCCGGAGCAAGATGGGCTGGACACCGCCCATGAACCGATTCGACAGCGGTTCCTGCACCTGGTCAAAGAGAAATGCACCGCCGCGGCCGCCCCCCGGGAGTACCTCTCCCCCAGCGCCGCGGAACAGCAGGCCTCGGTGCTGCGCTACATCAACGGCTATCGCATGCGCGGGCATCAGAACGCAGAACTGAACCCGCTCAAGCTGCGCGAAACGCAGTACGTGGAAGACCTGGATCTGGCCTACCACAAGCTGAATACCATCGATCCCGGCACCATCTTCAACACCGGTTCACTCTTCGCCCCGGAACGGATGGCGCTGAAGGACATCATCGAACTGGTGCAGAAGAGCTATTGCGGTACCGTCGGCACCGAGTACGGCCATATCACCGACACCAAGCAGAAACGCTGGATCCAGGAGCGCATCGAGCAACGCCACCTGTTTCAGCAGTTCAGCGTGCACGAGAAACAATGGCTGCTGACCCTGCTGACCGCGGCGGAAGGCATCGAGAAATACCTGCACACCCGTTACGTCGGACAGAAGCGTTTCTCCCTGGAGGGCGGCGAAACCCTCATTCCGGTGCTCGACGAGCTGATTCAGCACGCCGGGGGCAACAACATCCAGGAAGTGGTCATCGGCATGGCGCATCGGGGCCGGATCAACGTTCTGACCAACATCTTCGGCAAGCCGCCCCAGGAGATCTTCGACGAATTCGAGGGCCGGGTCACGGTCGACCCACAGCGCCTCTCCGGCGATGTGAAGTACCACATGGGCTTCTCCACCGACATCGACACCCCCGGCGGCATCGTCCACACGGTACTGGGGTTCAACCCTTCCCACCTGGAGATCATCAACCCGGTGGTGGAAGGCTCGGTGCGGGCACGACAACGGCGTCGCGGGGACATCGACGGTTCCCGGGTGTTGCCGATCCTGATCCATGGCGATTCCGCCTTTGCCGGTCAGGGCGTGGTGATGGAGACCCTCAACCTGTCCCAGACCCGGGGTTACTCCACCGGCGGCACGGTGCACATCGTCATCAACAACCAGATCGGCTTCACCACCAGCAACCCCATGGACACCCGCTCCACGCTCTATTGCACGGATGTGGCGAAGATGGTTCAGGCGCCGATCTTCCACGTCAATGGAGACGATCCGGAGTCGGTGCTCTACGTCACCCGGCTGGCGTTGGATTTCCGTCTGCGTTTCCGCAAGGACGTGGTGATCGACATGATCTGTTACCGGCGGCTCGGCCATAACGAAGCCGACGAGCCCTCGGTGACCCAGCCGATGATGTACAGCAAGATCCGCAATCACCCCACGGTACGCACCGTGTATGCGGAGAAACTGATCGAGGAATCGATCATCACCCCCCAGGAGGCCCGGGACCTGATCGACAACTACCGGGACTCCCTGGAGATCGGCATCGTCGAGGCCCGCCCGGTCATCTGCGCCATCCGTCACCCCTACATGGTGCGCTGGAACCCCTACCGGGGTATCGAGTGGGATCACCCCTGCGACACCCGGGTGGATCCGGAAACCTTCAACCAGTTGGCGGACCAGCTGCTGCACGTACCCGGTGGATTCGAGCTTCACCCCCGGGTGGAGAAGATCTGGACCGAGCGACGCCGCATGGCCGGCGGCGACCAGCTGGTGGACTGGGGTTTTGCCGAGAACATGGCCTACGCCACCCTGCTCGCCCAGGGCACGCCGATCCGCCTTTCGGGTCAGGATTCCGGTCGCGGCACCTTCTTCCACCGCCACGCGGTATTGCACAACCAGCGGGACGGCGAGGCACTCATCCCGTTGCAGCATCTGGGACGCGAACAGGCCGATTTCCTGGTCATCGATTCACTGCTCTCCGAGGAGGCGGTGCTCGGTTACGAGTACGGATACGCCACCGCGGATCCGGAATCCATGACCATCTGGGAGGCCCAGTTCGGCGACTTCGCCAACGGCGCCCAGGTGGTGATCGATCAGTTCATCTCTTCCGGCGGCGAGAAGTGGGGGCTGCTGTGCGGACTGGTGATGCTGCTGCCCCACGGCTACGAGGGCCAGGGCGCGGAGCACTCCTCGGCCCGTCCCGAGCGGTTCCTGCGTCTGTGCGCCAACCACAACATGCAGGTCTGCTGCCCCACCACCGCCTCGCAGATCTTCCACCTGCTGCGCAGGCAGATGATGCGGCCATTGCGCCGGCCGCTGATCGTGATGTCCCCCAAGAGCCTGTTGCGTCATCGCCTGGCGACGTCCCCCAAACAGGAACTGCTGGAGGGGACCTTCCGCAACGTGATCGACGAGATCGACGAGATCGATCCAAAGCAGGTCACCCGGGTGATCCTGTGCACCGGCAAGGTCTACTACGACCTGCTCGAGACACGGCGTTCCCGTGGCCTCGAGGACGTGGCGATCATACGTATCGAACAGCTGTATCCCTTCCCGCAAAAGGAGTTCGACGACGTGATGCGGCGCTACAAGAACGCAAAGATGGTCATCTGGTGTCAGGAGGAACCGCAGAACCAGGGTGCCTGGGATCAGATCAAACACCGTTTCTACCCGTTGACCTCGAAAGACCGGCAACTCCACTATGTCGGGCGCTCCACGGCGGCGGCACCGGCGGTCGGGTACCGCACGGTCCACATCTCACAACAGGAGACACTCATCGATGAGGCCCTCTCCGGTCGTATCAATCCACGCATGAATTACAGAAATCAGGCATACCAATGAGCATTGAGCTACGCGTTCCCCAACTCCCCGAATCGGTCGCAGACGCCACCATCCTCAGCTGGCACAAGCATCCCGGCGATACGGTCAAACAGGACGAGACCCTTGTCGATCTCGAGACCGACAAGGTGGTCCTCGAGGTGCCGGCGCCGACGGACGGCGTCATCAAGGAAGTGCGATTCAAGAGCGGTGAAACCGTACAGGCCTCAGACATACTCGCCATACTCGAGGCCAGCGACGGCGCTTCGGCCCCTGCCCCGCAGGCGCAAAGCGCGCCCGCTGCGGCTGAGCCTGAAGCGGCCGAGGATGGCCCGGCGCTCTCCCCATCGGTGCGTCGACTGGTCAAGGAGAGCGGCATCGACCCCGCCAGCATCCAGGGCAGCGGCAAAAACGGCCGCATCGTGAAAGCCGACGTGGAGGCCGCGATCGCCGCCCGGGACAGCCAGCCCCAGACACCCCGCCCCGCCGCCGCTCCCGCGGCGTCTGCGGATGCGGGAGCCCCCGAAGTCTCCAACCGGCGGGTGGAAGAGCGCGTGCCGATGACCCGTCTGCGCAAGCGGGTGGCCGAACGCCTGGTGCAGGCGCAGCAGACCGCCGCCATTCTCACCACCTTCAATGAGGTCAATCTCGCCGCGGTCAACCGCCTGCGCAGCGAGTACCGGGACCTTTTCGAAAAGCGCCACGACGTGCGCCTGGGTTTCATGTCCTTCTTCGTCAAAGCCGCGGTGGAGGCGCTCAAACAATACCCGATCATCAACGCCACGGTGGACGGCGACGACATCCTCTACCACGGCTACTTCGACATCGGTATCGCGGTCTCCTCCCCCCGGGGCCTGGTGGTGCCGATCCTGCGGGATGCGGACCAGATGAGTTTTGCGGCTATCGAGCAGCGCATCAAAGCCTACGGCGAGAAGGCCCAGCAGGGTTCGTTGAGCTACGACGACCTGACCGGCGGCACCTTCTCCATCACCAACGGCGGGGTGTTCGGTTCGATGCTCTCGACCCCGATCCTCAACCCGCCGCAAAGCGCGATCCTGGGCATGCACTCCATCCAGCAGCGCCCGATGGCGGAGAACGGCGAGGTCGTGATCCGGCCGATGATGTACCTGGCCCTCTCCTATGATCACCGCATCATCGACGGGCGCGACGCGGTACAGTTCCTGGTCACCATCAAGCAACAACTGGAGGATCCGAGCCGGTTGCTGCTGGAGATCTGAACCACCGGCAGAGACCCGCTGAGGGCCATTGATAGAGCATATTGCCTGAGACAGGAAACACCATGACCCAGATACGCCAGGACGATCTGATCCAGAGTATTGCGGACGCCCTGCAATTCATCTCCTACTACCACCCGGCGGACTTTCTCAAGGCCCTCGGCAAGGCCTGGGACAAGGAAGAGAACCCCGCCGCCAAGGATGCGATGGCGCAGATTCTGGTCAACTCCCGACTCTGTGCGGAAGGCCGCCGTCCGGTCTGCCAGGACACCGGCATGGTGGTGGTGTTCCTGAAGATCGGCATGCAGGTGCGCTGGGACGGCGACATGGGCGTGGAGGCGATGGTCAACGAAGGGGTGCGTCGTGGCTACGCCCACCCGGACAACGTGCTGCGCTTCTCCATGGTCAGCGACCCCATCGGGGCGCGAAAGAACACCGGCGACAACACCCCGGCCATCGTGCATATGCAACTGGTCCCCGGCGACACAGTGGAGATCAAGGTCGCCGCCAAGGGCGGCGGCTCGGAGAACAAATCCCGCTTCAAGGTCCTCAATCCCTCCGATTCCCTGGTCGACTGGGTACTCGGCGAACTGCCAAAGATGGGCGCCGGCTGGTGTCCTCCGGGCATGCTCGGCATCGGCGTGGGCGGCTCCGCCGAAAAGGCGATGCTGCTGGCCAAAGAGGCCCTGATGGAGCCCATCGACATCCACGAACTGATGGCCCGGGGCCCGCAGAACCGCAAGGAGGAACTGCGCCTGGAGCTGTTCGAAAAGGTCAATGCGCTGGGCATCGGCGCCCAGGGCCTGGGCGGCCTGACCACGGTGCTGGATGTAAAGATCAGCGACTTTCCCACCCACGCCGCATCACTGCCGGTGGGGATGATTCCCAACTGCGCGGCGACCCGCCACGTGGAGTTCACCCTGGACGGCAGCGGCCCCGCGGTACTCACTCCGCCGCAACCGGAAGATTGGCCCGATGTCACCTGGGAGGCTTCTCCCCAGGCACGCCGCGTCAACCTGGACACGGTCACCCGGGAGGAGATCGCCTCCTGGCAACCCGGCGAACTGATCCTGCTCAACGGCAAACTGCTCACCGGCCGGGACGCGGCGCACAAGCGCATCGCCGACCTGTTCCAGAAGGGCGAACCCCTGCCGGAGAACGTGGATTTCCACAACCGTTTCATCTACTACGTCGGCCCCGTCGACCCGGTCAGGGACGAAGTGGTAGGCCCCGCCGGCCCGACCACCGCGACCCGCATGGACAAGTTCACCGAGATGATGCTCGGCCAGGCCGGTCTGCTGGGCATGGTCGGCAAGGCGGAGCGCGGCCCGGTGGCGATCGAGTCAATCAAGAAGCACCAGGCGGTCTACCTGATGGCCGTGGGCGGCGCCGCCTACCTGGTGGCCCAGGCGATCCGCGGCTCCCGGATCCTCGCCTTCGAGGACCTGGGCATGGAGGCGATCCGCGAGTTCGACGTGGTGGATTTCCCCGTCACCGTCGCAGTGGACAGCCGGGGCGTATCAGTTCATCAAACCGGCCCGGCCGAATGGCGGGGCAAGATCGGGAAAATACCAGTCGTAACGGAGTAACACCTCATGACCACTTACAGAGCTTTTCGTATCCACCGTGATCAGTCACAACACTCGGCGGGCATCGAGGAACTCGAACTGACGCCGCCTGAGAAGAGCGAAGTGGTGATCCGGGTAACCCATTCCAGCATCAACTACAAAGACGCCCTGGCCGGCACCGGCAAGGGGCAGATCCTCAGACACTTCCCCTTGACCGGCGGCATCGACGCCAGCGGCGTCATCTCAGAAAGCAACGACCGCCGTTTCAAGGAAGGCGACCCGGTCATCGTCACCGGTTACGAACTCTCCGCCACCGCCGATGGCGGCTACGCACAATATCTCAAGGTGCCGGCGGACTGGGTCATCCCCCTCCCCTCCGGCCTGACCACCCAGGAAGCGATGATCCTCGGCACCGCAGGATTCACCGCCGCACTGGCCCTCTACCGCATGGAAACCAACGGCCAGCAACCCGACATGGGCCCGATCCTGGTTACCGGAGCCACCGGAGGCGTGGGCTGCTTCGCAGTCAACATGTTCGACGGCGAGGGCTACGAGGTCCTGGCGGTCAGCGGCAAGAAAGACCAGCACGACTTCCTGCAACACCTGGGCGCCCAGGAGATCCTCGGCCGTGAAGAGGTCAGCACCTACCACCACGCCCTGGAAAGAGGCGTCTGGGGCGGCGCAGTGGACAACGTGGGCGGTGAAATGCTCTCCAGCATCACCCGCAAGATCAAACCCTGGGGCAACATCGCCTCCATCGGCCTGGCCGGAGGGCATGAACTGACCACCACAGTGATGCCGTTTATCCTCAGAGGCGTGAGCCTGCTGGGTATCAACTCATCCGGCTGTCCGCATGGGATTCGCGAGGAGTTGTGGCAGCGG
Organism: Candidatus Thiodiazotropha sp.; assembly: GCA_040506775.1. GTDB lineage: Bacteria > Pseudomonadota > Gammaproteobacteria > Chromatiales > Chromatiaceae > Thiodiazotropha. Next base: position 424,819 of record JBEVWC010000007.1, on the reverse strand, counting down.
TTGGGTAGCGATCTTAAGCCTCGGCATATGGAGGATATTCTCAAGCAGACGGTTGGGTTGGATCAGTTGGCTGAGGTGTTTGAGACTATGTTGGAGGGGAAGATTACTGGGCGGATATTGGTGGAGATTGACTGAGCGGGTTTAATAGTTGTAACGAATGGATTGTTGGATAAAGATCCTGGGATCTTTTTAGAATGAATTCTTTAATAAGTGTAGTGAGATTTCAATAGGGAACTAACCAGGGATGTGGATTAGAACATTTGGCGGCATAATCCGATATTCGAGACGTCGGCATAAGTCAATATTTGTGACGTCCACATAATACGCTGTTAAGCATAAAGGAGAAATTATGCAGATATCACCGGATCTGGTTCAGTGGGATGTTGTAACTAAAAAAGCTGCAGCAGGGACACTAGAACATGACTTGTATGAGATTAGAGCAGATGATGAATGGGCTGACAACGAATGCACATGGTTTAACGACTCATTTATACATTATTGTCAGGTAGGAGATGCAGTTGATTTTCTTGTGCCAAAACTAAAAGGAGTTCTGAAAGACAATTGTGAACGGTCGTTGGCTCTAATACTGAACGAAACCTGTAATATGCCGAGGGAGTTGGGTGATGCTTTAAATAATGAATATTTTGTGTCTTCGATTTCACCTGAGCAAATTAGTAGCTTAATTGTAGTTTTCGAAAATGTAGATATGAATGAGCTTTTATCAGAATATCAGCGCATTATCCCAGACGACTTGCAAAGTGATATAGGTGAGCCGAAAGAAAATTTCATTGGGTATATTGAGCAATGGATTAATTTGTTAAAAGAAGCTAGAGCAAAAAATATGGGCCTGTTTGTTCATGTTGGCTGAGAAATGCTTAACAACACATTACAGCGGACAAGCCGCTGAATGCGGCGTTAGGCAAATATGAAATATCACGATTATCACTTGGAAAGTTATAAAGTCTCCGAGCGAGGAGAAAGGATCAAATTTAACTTGGTATACGCATATCCGGGCAAGGAAACCGATGTTAGCGAAATCACATTCTTGGGTGTAGCTCTCTACCATTTCATTAATTGCCAAGGGGCCATCATTACAGATATCGAGGAGGTTCCATTGAAGGGATTTATTCTTTCAAAAGAAAAGGTGCTAGCGGAGTGGAATCGTATGTATGGTGTAAAATATTGGCAGTCAGATGCAGCCACATATATAGAAAAGTTGAGTTCTATGGGGCTTAGAGTCTGGGAAATTACATCAGCAATTGGTTTCTATGGCTTTGTCATAGCCAAAGAGGTTAATGCAAGTGCCTAACAAATTGCTCCTGCTGACATTATTTCCGTTGCGCCATTTGTGCTTAATAGCACAAAATCCTCCACTCCAAAAATGCAGCAGAGCAAGGCGTTATGTTCAAGAAGGATTGAGCATCTATGGATAATGAAAAACTAGATAAACCAGCGATGCTACAACTTCCTATTGGGCATCTTCTTGTTGTGTGGGACATCTTATCTAACCGGTTATCTGAAACGTCTTACAAGGACGAGTTCACAGAAGAAGAGAAAAGAGCTATTTGGGCACTAGAAGATTTGTGTGAGGCGGAATTGGTGCGTAATGGCATTGGGGCTAGGTCACAAACAGATTGGGACAGTCTAATGCAGCAAGCTACTGAGTTTGTTAAAACCATTCCTGCCGAGTTCTTAGATTGAGCCATGATAGATAAACATAACACGTCGATTCACCCGACCAAAAACCGCTGCGCGGTTTTCGTCGGATGAGCTAGGCGTTATGCGCTCTGATAGCTATTCACAATAATTGGATAAAACAATATGTCACAATTGAATGGTTCTATTTTCATAAAGCTACCTGAAGAACTTCTATCGTATTTCAAAGAGGAACCAATGGTAGTCAGTTGGAATATGATCAACCATATACTGGAGCTATCCGGATTAGCTGATGCACAAACACTGCTTGATTATGATGCCTCGTTTCTAAAGGAAGAAGGTTTCATAACAGAAGGGACAGAGGTTAATGGCCAATACACTCTCATATTTCCTGTTGCTAGTGCGTGGAAAGACATTATTCAATCACTTATAGAAAAAGGCAAAGGAATAGAGATTTATGGTGCCATTGATGATGATTATGGAACGGAATATTATGCTTTATCTGCCACAGGTGAAAAACATCATACATACATTGATTTAGAAGGAGATGATGAGGCAGATCCACAAGGCGCATTAAAGGAGTTTCTAAATAAAGTGCCGGATGACGTTAAAAAATTATTTCCAGAATATTTTTAAATCGCCTCAGTAACTGTACATGTGAGTATCAAAAGGTAGTGGCTGTTACCAGTATTTATTTATCGCATAACACGCCGCTCCACCCGACCAAAACCACTGCGCGGTTTTGGTCGGGTGAGCTATCACGTTATGCTCAAAAGAAATGAATATCTTGCAAGCCGAAATAGTTGAAGAAGAATATGGTGAATGGCCATCATTTCATGATGCAGAAATAATGCAAATCACACTGAAGCGAGGTGAAAAACCCGGTAAATATGCAAATCTTGCTGCTGACATAAACCTTTATTACACCAAAAACATCAATGTCGGTACCTCGCAGTATGAAACCGTGAGAATTAAAGATAATGTTATTTCTTTCGAGTTCTATGGCGTTGATAATGTAAACCTTGAAGGCTTTAATCATCAAAACGTAATTGATGAACTTCATATCAAGGAAGATAACACTGGATTCAGTGTTGAGTTTGAATCAATATTTGGAGTTCAAACTTCTTTTCAGTGTGAGGATATCGTTGTGCTCGGTATGGTGAGTAAAGATGAATATAGAGCATAACCAGGCCATCAAATCCGACGCTCGTACCTCGCGCGGCTTATGGCAACGTTATGTTTCGAATCGGGGCTTTGATGGAATTTGACCCAAAGAAGGCGAAAGAATTAATAGGCAAATATATCCTTGTTGGTATTACCTATTTGGATAGCAATGGCGAAATAGAGTCACAGCAACAATTACATGGATCGATAAAACGAGCAACGGAGGACGAAGGTATACTTATCCAATTGGCCGGAGTATATGATGGTGAAGAATGGAACATGCCGCCAGTGACAAGTTCAATCACTAAAGCAGAGCCAGGAGAATATAAACTGAGAAGTACAGGTGAAGTTGTTACAGATCCGAATTTTTTGTGTAAATGGGAAGTTCACAGGCCAAAGGATGATACTGAAACATAACCAGTCGCACCAGTGGGACACTTGTTTCACTCGCGTCACTGTGCTTTAACGTTAAGTGTCCATGAAGATTAGCATCGAAGCCTTTTTAGAAAGCGGAAAATTTGGATCATTAGATATCGGTGCATCAAAAGATACAGCTATATCTATACTTGGGTATCCAGATAGCAACACAGATCTGGGGGAAAACGGTAGCATTCTCCTGTATGCGTGGTATGAGTTGTTTTTCGATAACGAGAATAGGCTGCATTCAATACAGAATGATAATTACGATCCGAAAGACATAGCGACATACTCATTCCGTAATGAAAAGATCGAGATCGACTATTGGTTTTTGAATGAGGTCGAGAACCAGTCTATCGGAGATATTGCTAATCTTCTTGATACGAAAGGTATGGTGTACGAAATTATTGACTACTATGGGCGTGATGTAATTAAACTGGCCAGCGGTGTGGTGGTTGAATTTGATGAGGAAGTAAATGAGTGTGGAGTTAAATCACTTATTGGTATCAGGTATTGGCCGTAGGGTCGCACTTAACAATTTGGTGCAGTGGAACCAGTTACGCTCCGCAAATTTTATGGTATCGCTACGCTCTTTTTACCTTAAATTTTACTCTACTACACTGGTCCACTGACCAAGGCGTTAGAGCTTAAAAAGAATGAACCGAGATGAGTTCTGCCAAAAGATAAAGAGAGAATTCCCAGAAATTTCCGTGCGTGCAGATAAACAGTACACTCGTCAATGGGGTGATTTCAGAGATACTGAGTACTATTCATATTCTTGGTTCGAAGCGTTAGCAAATGCTTTAAACGAAGAAATGCGTAAAAATACTGAGCCTGAGAAATTTTCTGGATTGCTTCAAAATTTAAGTACAGCTTATGAGTCCGATGAAGAAGAGATACGTCAGGCTATTGATGTAGCGTTCGTAGAAAACCTGTTCTGGCAAGTGCCGGAAATTAATTGCCGAAGCTACTGGGAAGCATTGCCAAATAATCTAAAGGAACTATATGAAGGCTTTCACCACAGAACACCGCTCTAACCAGGTCATCAAATCCGACGCTCGTACCTCGCGCGGCTTATGGCAACGTTAGAACCTGAAAATGAAAATTCATGGAAATCTGAAAAAATGGAATGATGATCGAGGGTTTGGTTTTATCGATTCCCCACAAAGTTCTGACGAAATTTTCGTGCATATCTCGGAGTTTCCAAAAGAAGGGGGTCGTCCTAAGCTAGGAGAGTTAATTTCTTTTGAAATTCAAACGGATCATAGAGGCAAGAAACGCGCTATCAAGATCCAAAGAACAGGAAGGAATGCTCCAAATAAGAAACAACCTCAGAAGATCTACCATAAGAAAAACCCCCCCTCGTTAATAACAGGTCTTTCCTTTCTTGCATTGGCGGCACTTGGGTATGTTGCTTATAGTCAATTTGAGAAAAACATAAACATAAAAAATGGCGTCGAATCCAGAAAGGATCCAACTTTCGGCCATTCAAAGTCGAAATTCGAATGTGATGGAAGGCAGCATTGTAGTCAAATGACATCTAGGGCAGAGGCTGAATTCTTTTTAGCAAATTGCCCAAACACGAAGATGGATGGAGATCATGATGGTATCCCCTGTGAAAATGATTCAAGGTTCTAACAAAAACATCCAGCCGACTCGATAGTTCCTACGGTTTAGTGAACACCCTGAACTAACCAGTCAGGAGAGTCTACCGATGCCAAAACCAGGCCCTAGAAAAGACAAATAGGACACCCACCGTAAGCTACATATTTATCGTTGCGCCTTTTATGCTTAACAGCACAAAACTCTCAACTCCAAATTACAGCAGATCAAAGCCAGATGCTCTTGAAGCCCAAGACTGAGACTGCTATAAAGACCTTTTAATAGCACCTATTGAGAGGTCTTTATGGGTACTAAGTTCTCTGAGGACGTCGTTCCGCTATCTGATCTAAAGATCAATCCCGGTAAGGTTGTGAATCACGCTAAGGACAGTCATCGACCCATATTGCTAACGAGCCGAGGGCGAGGTGTGGCGGTTGTTCAAGCCATTGATGAATATGAGAAAAATGAAGAGGAGAGGGACTTTCTGAGAGCACTTGCCAAGGGAATGATGGATGTGAAGGAAGGGAAAGAACTCTCCTTGTCCGAGGTGCGTAAAAAACTCGGAATTGAGTAAATGAAGGTTGTCGTTACTCAATCGGCATTCGATGATCTCGAGTCAGTGAAGGAGTACTACGCGGCCGAGGGAGTTCCCCAAATCGGGGAACAATTGCAACGGGAAATTTTCACGCATATCCAGCACCTGGAAACTCATCCAGATCTCGGAAGGCCCGTTCCGGAACTCGACACGGCCTCAGTTCGAGAACTGATTCATCCTCCGTTTCGTATTGTGTACCTACGAGAGGAGTCGTCTGTTCATATTATTCGAGTGTGGCGGAGCGAACGTTTGCTGGTCTTACCCGGAGAAGAAGAATGACCGATATAAAGGCGATCGGGCCAATGTGCCTGCTCTGCTGTAGGAATAAAGCCACCAAGATACCCACGGCAAGAACACAAGGGATTTGTGTGACTTCTCAGTCCAGCCTCAATCTCCTACCACTTTTTCTCGGCTTTAATCCTATACCGCACACAATGATTAGGCAGAGATACAATTTGAATGCCTTTACATCAATTTACGAGTAAGCATTCCCTCTGCAACCTGTTCAGTCGACCAGTTCGAGATAGTCCGTCTCATTTAATGGTAATCCTTTAGGCATGTCTTTTCGCGGGATAAGGGTTTCGCCTAATGACATGAGAGTCTTCCTGGGCTTGGGCATGACGTCACTCCTTGAACCTGATTCACCACAAATATTCCGCAGTTGACAGATCAAAAATCATGGTGAGACAGTTAGCTTGAGTGACCATAAAACGTCTTGAGTGCCCGGTTACGCAAATCCATAGTTGATAACAAAAAAGATAGAAGACCAAACTATAAGGATGAGAGGACAGATGATGAAGAGTAGAAATGTGATTACCGCCGTGTTGGTATTTATTGCGATGGTGTTCAATGTCGCATATGCCGAGACGAGCAAGCCGAATATCGTGTTCATCCTCACAGACAATCTCGGTTACGGTGAAGTCGGAGTCTATGGCGGCGGACTGACACGGGGAGCGCCAACACCAAGTATCGATTCGTTGGCAAATGAGGGTATGCGTTTTCTCAACTTCAACATGGAGACTCAGTGCACCCCTAGTCGATCAAGTCTGATGACCGGTCGCTGGGCGATTCGTTCAGGCACGCACTCCGTCCCGTTTGGTGGTGTCGCCGATGGACTGACACAATGGGAAATAACGATCGGTGAGGCCCTTTCAAATGCAGGCTACGCTACTGGATACTATGGAAAGTGGCACCTGGGTAGCCACGACGGGCGCTTGCCCAATGATCAGGGGTTCGACGAATGGTTTGGCATTCCCCGAACGACGGACGAAGCGCTTTGGCCCTCTTCTCCTGGATGGTCAGCGGACATCATGCCCGCCGAACAGATCATGGAAGGTGAAAAAGACAAAAAAAGCGTTCCTTTGAAGATATATGATGTGGAGCAACGCCGCCTCATTGATGCTGAAATTACCCGTCGAGCAGTCTCATTCATCAACAAGCAATCCCAAACAGACAAACCTTTCTTCGCTTATGTAGCCCTTACGCAGCCGCACTTACCAAGCGAACCGAACCCGGCGTTCAAAGGCCGAACCGGTAACGGCGACTGGGCGGATATGTTGACTGAAATGGATGCCAACGTCGGTCTGCTTCTTGCTGCCGTGGATGAGGCAGGCATACGGGATAACACGATCGTGATATTCACCAGCGACAATGGCCCTGAGTATTTCAAGCCCTGGGATGGCTGGGCGGGTCCTTGGCGCGGCCAGTATTTCACCGCGCTTGAAGGCGGCATCCGTGTGCCATTTCTTGTCCGCTGGCCCGGTAAGATCGCTGCCCAGCGCGTAAGCAATGAGATCGTTCATGGTGTAGACATGTTCGCCACGCTCGCTACATTTGCTGGCGCTAAAGTACCTACTGACCGTCCGTTCGACAGCATTGATCAATCCGACTTTTTCCTCGGCAAGACAGATAAGTCCGCCCGCGAGGGTTTTCCCATCTGGTGCGCTGATCGATTGCAGGCCGTTAAATGGCGCAACTGGAAGCTCCACTTCATGCGCCAGGAAACCATGTTCGACCCACCAGTCAAAAACCCCGTGCCAACGATATACAACCTCTACACCGATCCGCGCGAGGAGAAGCCAACACCCGACACCTGGGTTGTTGGTCCAGTCCTGAAGATCGTGGATGAGTTTGATCGGAGTGTGGAGCAGTATCCACTGATCCCGATGGGTACGCCAGACCCCTATGTGCCTTCACATTGAATTCAGCAAACAAGCGCCTTTAAGGCGACGTTCTGCGGAGATCAGGCGCATCTGCTCAACAAGGCTCTACTGCCCGAAGCCTCGGTTTCGACTCGGTCGCGGCTGAGCGCGAGCGTCACACCAGATACTATAGGTACTTAATCACTTTGGATTTTCTTACATTTAAAAGCTTTATTAGCACAGAGGTATTAATAATATTTTATTACCTCGGAGCACTCATTTTGCCCGTAGGTATGTGGCTTGTATTTATCCGGCTCATCCGTAAATATGAACTATTCAATACAGCCTATGAAAATACAAAAGCGTTCATGTGGAAATCATTAAACATAAGACAGAAAACCACGCTTGTTGCTTTTTTCTTGATGTCATTTTTGTTTTTCGAACTATTTTGGAGAATGTTCTTCGAATTTTTGATTGCCTATCTGCAGATGCGGGACGCATTATTACAAATCAAACCATGAATAGAGCCATTAATAGGTTAATCATTCCATAGGTTAGAACTGCTCGTAACACGCACCTCCTGGTATATTCATACGATATCTAAATTCAGGTACCCGTCACCAGCAAATATGAGATCAGTGGTTGGCGCGCGGCTGTTATAGCGCCCAGACGAATCACACGAACACAACAGTATTTCCAGATACATTATGTTCAAAAGAGTTAAATACCCGTGTACTTAACGTATCAATTGTGCGTCTTGAGCGATCTATAACAGCCTGCTCCACCACTTGCCGTTAATTTACCTGATAAGTGAACGCTCCGTTCTGATTCCTACTCACGTTGATTGTTGATACCGGTATTGGCGAAGCATTGCCGGACGAACCAACAGCCTGTAAGAGGGATTGCGAGAATGTGCGTGTATTGCCATCACCCGTCGTCACTTGCACCTGCGCCGTCTCTGCTCCTTCACCTCGATAGTAATTCACCCCAACATTGTAAGTGCCCGTCTCAAGTGTCTCGCAGGATACATAGTAGTGCTCTGGACCATAACTGGTGGTGTCGTCCAGATCGAGATAGCCGGATACACCCTGCAGATTGGAATAGTACACATGCGTACCATTCGGCTCGGTGACATGCAGGTCAACATCAGGCTCACTGCCCCAGGTCAATGTGACCGTGATTGCGCCACTGCCCAGTTCAGCACTGGGGAACTGCAGGCTTGCCATGTAGTTGTTGACGTCAGTGTCGATATTGGACCGACTCGCGATACCGGTTGCGAAGTATGAATCGTAGAACTGGTGGTTTGAGAAGTCCCTGGGATCATTAAAGAACCCCGGATCGTTTTCGATGTTCGAGGGCAGCACATCGTACAGCAGTCTCAAGGCATCGATCACACGATCATCATGGGCGGTATAGTAGGTTGAATTGTTGTAAGTGACGGCCGCCGGCGAAGCGACACCGATCATTCCGATACTGCTGCCGTATTCGTTCATCAGTGCAGCAACAGCCTGGTTGGCAAACATGTTGCCCTGGCTGTGGGCGATGAGGAGGATTCTTTTACCTTCCTGCAGGTCCGTCCGGTACTTCTGAATATGAGCGGCTGAATCGACTGCGTCCGTCAGCCTGCTCGCCATGTATTCCTCTATGGTTGCTGAGACAGGCCTTGCAGTGACGGGTACGGCGTCATCGAAGTCCTTTGCGGTCATGTAGAGGTTGTAGTATTGGTCCGGTGTGAGCTTGTTGGCTTCCGGATCATCGATTTCATTCAGTTTTTGCCCAATCACCTCGATCAGATCACCGACTTTTCCCGAATGATAGTTATAGGCAAGCTTGAACTCGAAAACCTGTTCCGGATATTGGGCTTGCAAGGACTGCTTGTAGGCGGACTTGATCAGATTCCGTCCCCCCCTCGCCTGAGCGACGGTGTTCCATACGCCGTTTACATAATAGATCTCGGTGGTGTCACCCACTACGCATGCACCCATGGCAGGGCTTGTTGCCAATGATAGGGTTGCCAGCGCAACTGCGGTCATACCAATAATTGTCTGTTTCATTGTCTACTCCCCAGTCAGAATTATTGGCAAGGATTGGCGGTGTCATCACCACCAAAAAACTGCCCGTTGAGTGCTTCGTTGAACTTGATATAGGCGTCGCTCCGGTCGGAGGTGTTCACCACAGCCTGTTCAAGGAAACCAATATCTGACATTGGGTCGTCAACTCGTTCATGCAGACAGTCAACCGCGTTGATGACCAAGCCTGATGCAACCGTTATGGATTCGGAATCCGATGTGTTACCGGCGAATATCGCTTCTTGCAGCGCAACCGCGTTTTGTGTGAGCGCATTTCGTTTTGTTTCGTCGTTCGGGTAGCGGTCATAGATGGCGATTTGCACATCATCCCTGACCCCGTCGTTATCGCTGTCGATACCGCCCAGGGTGATCTTTCCAGCATCTCCGGGATCGGCGGGTAACGTGCCCGTGGTGGTTCCCGGATCACTGGTATCGGTACCGGGATCGGTTGTGTCTGTACCTGAATCGTCCGTTGAGCCCGTATCACCGCCTCCGCATCCAAAAAGCAGAAGAAGTAGCAACATTGCAATGTAAGATCTTGTGAGCTTCATGGCCTTCTCTTTGGGTTGTGGTTGCCATGGATCGAACGTTCTTGTTGATAGCAGAGTCTTGTCTTCCTGACCTGTATGAACGCATGACAATACTGACTGAATGAGTTCAAGGTCGGAGCGGATCCCAGGACATTTCGTACCCGGTCCTGGTGTATCGCGAGTGGAAATGTTCATTTACACGTGAACATTACCCTTCACCGTCATACACCCCCGGCAAGCCTACTATCGGCACTTGATAAGGAAGATTGAGTGAAAAGGCAGAAGGTAATTCTTGAAAACAAGCATCATGTTTTCAATAAGTTGGCTGAATAGAACAACAAATATAAATTAATTCTATTTCCAGGCAGAAACTTGGATATTAGAGCGCATCATGAGCTCGTTATTGAATTTATATATACGACACGCACTATAAACGACGTCTATTTCCAAGCTGGACTGTGGCACTTGGCCTTTATCATTTCATCCACTCATCGAATCGTGGGAGTTTGGTTAATTTACAGGTCACACGACCCGTAATATATTGCCTACAGATAACGGAATGCATGAGATTGAAACATGGAACTTAATCCCTATTCACCCCCGGAATCAGATCTCGAACCACATTACGCGCTAACAATACGGGGCAGCTTTACTACATTAAATTTCTGGCGAAAGCTCTATATCGTGATCATCTGGGTGATTCACATTTTATTGCTCGCAATATTGGCAGCCTCCATGCCCGGGACTGACATCAGCACCATCCCTATTATGATAGGGCTCTCAGTCTTCCTGCTTGGCAGCGCATATTGGAACCATTGGGCGATTGCAACCAGAAACGTGGGACACATCACCACTTTGGCAATACTCAATCTCGTACCGGGTGGAAATATCGTAGGCTGCCTGATTATGTTCTCCATCAGGAGCGTTACTGTAGATGAGCTCAAACGTTACAGGATCAAACGCAGATAGCAGATACGCGTTCTTTCGATGTGGTGCTACTTCGAGGAATATCCATATTCCCGTTCCACCCGACAGACCCTGACGTGAAAATCCGCATACCAATCCCGAGCTCTCGTCTGTGCCTTGCGATGCGTCACATGTTCCTTCCAGGCGGCGATGGCCTCGGGGCTGGACCAATAGGAGACGGAGATCCCCTGCCCTGTGGCATCCCGCGCGGATTCGAAACCCAGGAAGCCGGGCTGCTGGCGGGCCAAGTCCAGAATCTCCTGGGCAGTATCCGAATATCCCAAATCATCCGGGGTTCTCAGGGAACTGAAAATCACCGCATAGTAGGGCGGTTCGGGGGTCACTGCGGTCATGCTCATTGCCTGTCGATCATCATTCCATTAATGCCTGGATCACTTACGCCCCAGAACTCACCCTGGCCTATAGACCGCATGGGATTGGTCACTTGCGTTACCGTTACAGAGTCAACGCAACCGGACGCGCAACGCCAATACTTCGGGCAACTCAGCGAAAACGATAGCCCTTGGGCACTACCACAATGCCTTTGGCGGAAACGGTAAATCGTTGCGCGTCCCGTTCCCGGTCGAAACCGATCTGCTCACCCGGGGGGATATCCACATCCTTGTCGACGATGCAGTTTTCCAGATGCGCGCCATCACCCACCTTCACCCCTTCGAAAAGGATGGAGTTGTGAATCACCGCTTCCTCGCCGATGCGCACGTTGGGAAACAGGATCGAATGCTGCACACTGCCCCCCACGATCACCACCCCGTTGGCAATGATCGAATTGATGAAGATGCCCTCGCTGCCGGACACCCCGGGCACGGTGCGGGCCGGCGGGGTCTGCCGGTGATGGGTGCGGATCGGCCATTCCGGTTGATAGAGATCGAGTGAGGGAATCGGGTCCAGCAATCCCATGTTGGCCTCGTAGTAGCTGTCCAGGGTGCCCACATCGCGCCAGTAGCGATCCCGGCTGACCCGCCCTGCGCTGCCGCCGAAGGTGTAGGCGTAGACACCGCTCATCTCGATCAGGCGCGGCAGGATGTCCAGACCGAAATCGTGGCTGGAGTCCTCCCGTTGATGATCCTCCTCGAGGATCTCGATCAGTGCGTCCATGGTGAACACATAGATACCCATGGAGACCAGGGCCGTATTGCCCCCTGGATGCAGTGATTGTGGCGCTTCGGGCTTCTCCACGAACGCGGTCACCCGTCCTGTCTCATCGGTTTGCATGACTCCGAACTGACTCGCCTCAGCCAGGGGCATTTCCATGCTGGCCAGGGTCACCCCGGAGCTGTGCTCTTCATGGAAGGCCAGCAGGGGTGCGTAGTCCATGCGGTAGATGTGGTCGCCGGAGAGGATCAGCACCCGCTCCGCTCCGCTGCGTTTGAGCATGTAGAGATTCTGGTAGACCGCATCGGCGGTGCCCCCGTACCAGCTGCCTCCGGTGCGCATCTGCGGCGGCACCGCGGTGATGTACTCCCCGAGTTCCGGATTGAACAGGGCCCAGCCATCGCGCAGGTGCTTTTGCAGGGAGTGGGATTTGTACTGGGTGAGGACGAGAATGCGCCGCAACCCGGAGTGCAGACAGTTGGCCAAAGGGAAATCGATGATCCGGTACTGCCCGGCAAAGGGAACCGCCGGTTTGGTGCGTTCCTGGGTCAATGGCTTCAGGCGCGATCCGTGGCCACCCGCGAGGATCACCGTCAGGGTCTTGTCTAACATCGTCTACTCCGGCTCTTGGACTGATGTTGAGATGATACTCATCCTGACCCGGGTTCGGCCATCTTTGTGTACGAATTAATCGATGCGACATGAGCGGAAAGCTCACTATTGCCGATTTGCCCGCCGGGGCATTTGAAGCAATTGGTTTCGGTAGGTCGGGATAGCGCAGCGTAACCCGACGTTGGGCACCCTATTCGTGCCGCTGTGTCGGGTTACGCTTTGCTAACCCGACCTACGTTTGACGAAACACAGCACCCTTCCCGGATTCCCGATTATGAATTCCGGGGATATCTGCCGTCCCCGCTTCCCTGGGGGACATCAATTGTGGCGATCAGTGCTGGCGGTAAGTGGCATCGAGCCAGCATTTCGGAAGCGGTTCACCCGATGGGAATTTCATCTGATCCTTGGTGAAGGTTTCAGCATCCTGCAGCTCTTCCCCCGCGTGGAAACGTCCCACGATCTCGTCGTGATTCGGGTTGAACAGGTCATTCAGGCTCAGCACTTCAACCAGCTTTTCGCTGTCTTTCTGCATCAGGAACATCGTCAACCTCCTCTTGATACCCTGCCGAGCGCGGTGTCAGCGCTCCGGGAACCTCTGACTCATGCTGGATCGCGTATGAGGGTGAGACGAACTACTGCGGCCGGCGGAAAATCCACGGAACAATCGGCTCATGGCGATCACTTCCCGCGCAGCAGCCTCGCTTTACCGGCTCGCACCGGAGCATGAATTGATCAGTGGTCCCTTTAATTTAAGTATGGTTTAGGCCGGTTGATTTGCAATCCTGCCGGGGGCTGTTTGGCCCTGTGCTCAACAGGGTTTACAGCTCCCGGGTTGCAAGGAAGGAGACATCAGGCCAGCGTTCGATGGCCAGATCGAGATTCACCCGCGTGGGGGCCAGGTAGACCAGCTGATCGTCCCCGTCCAATGCCAGGTTCTCGAAGTTCTTGTCCCTGAAACGCTCCAGCATCTTGTCGTCCGGACAGGAGATCCAGCGGGTGGTGGCGACGCTGATCGCCTCGACGATGGCCTCAACCTTGTACTCGTGCTTGAGGCGCTGTACCGCCACGTCGAACTGCAGCATACCCACCGCGCCGAGGATCAGGTCGTTGTTCTTAAGCGGGCGGAACACCTGGGTGGCGCCCTCCTCGCACAACTGCAGCACCCCCTTGAGCAATGCCTTCTGCTTCAGCGGATCGCGCAGCACCACCCGGCGGAACAGCTCCGGAGCAAAGTAGGGAATACCTTCATACTTCAGGGTCTCACCCTCGGTGAAGGTATCGCCGATCTGGATGGTGCCGTGATTGTGCAGTCCGATGATGTCACCGGGCCAGGCCTCCTCCACGTGGCGGCGCTCGTCCGCCTGGAAGGTGATCGCGTTGCTGACCTGGACGCTCTTGCCGGTGCGCACCTGGAACATCTTCATGCCCTTGCGGTACTGACCGGAACAGACCCGCATGAAGGCCACCCGGTCGCGATGCTGGGGATCCATGTTCGCCTGGATCTTGAATACGAAACCGCTGAACTTGCCTTCAGCGGGCGCCACCAGGCGCTGCTGGGTGTTGCGCGACAGCGGTGCGGGGGCGTACTCGACGAAGGCGTCGAGCAGTTCCCGCACGCCGAAGTTGTTGATTGCTGAACCGAAGAATACCGGGGTCAGTTCACCCCGGGCATAGGCCTCCAGGTCGAGTTCGTGGCTGGCGCCGCGCACCAGCTCGATCTCATCCCGCAACTCCTGAGCCTGTCCACCGATCAGTTCATCCAACTTGGGATTGTCGATGCCCTGAATGACCTCGCCCACCTGGATCTTGCCGCCGTGGGTGGCGCTGAACAGATGGGTCGCATCGGTGCGCAGGTCGTAGACCCCCTTGAGCCGTTTGCCCATGCCGATCGGCCAGGAGACCGGTGCGCATTTGATCTTCAATACCTGTTCGATCTCGTCGAGGATCTCCAGGGGATCACGGCCCTCGCGGTCGAGCTTGTTGACGAAGGTCAGAATCGGGGTGTCCCGCAAACGGCACACCTCCATCAGCTTGATGGTGCGTTCCTCCACACCCTTGGCCACGTCGATCACCATCAGCGCCGAGTCGACCGCGGTGAGGGTGCGGTAGGTGTCCTCGGAGAAGTCCTCGTGGCCGGGGGTATCGAGCAGGTTGACGATCTCGTCCCGGTAGGGGAACTGCATCACCGAGGAAGTGACCGAGATGCCGCGCTCCTTCTCCATTTCCATCCAGTCCGAGGTGGCGTGCCGGGCGGCCTTGCGGCCCTTCACGGTGCCCGCCATCTGGATCGCACCGCCGAACAGCAGCAGTTTCTCGGTCAAGGTGGTCTTACCGGCGTCCGGGTGCGAGATAATGGCAAAGGTGCGCCGCTTGCTGATCTCGGTAATTAGATTGCCATCACTCATAATCGGGAACCCTAAACTGGCCTGGCAGGCAGTTGAAATTCTACTCAGACGGTACGATCCTGCGTTGAGAACCGCCCGCTAACGGTCGGAAAACGCCCCTTTGGGCGTGAAAAAGCGCTGCATTATATCGGAAGAACCCGTTTCGATGAATTCAGAGTCCCACGAATTCCAACAGGGGCTGGTAATCGCCGGTATCGGCCGCCCTGAGGGCCGCAATGTACCGGTTGCGCTGGACGGACATGGACTGCAGCTCATGCCCACCGGCCCAATCGATCGGCGGTTGACCCAGAACAAACATTAAAAGCGCATCCGCCATGATCCGGGCATGTCGACCGTTGCCATTGGGAAACGGATGAATCGATACGAGTCGGTGGTGAAACCTGGTCGCCAATTCACGTTTGGAATAGGTTTCATGTTCGATCCAATATCGTGTGTCACCCAGGAGTTTGTGCAACTCGACGGGGATGTAGCGTGGATCACAACCGATATTCTTACCGGTGGCGCGGAAACTGCCCGCCCACTTCCAGACCTGGCCAAACAGCTTCTGGTGGAGATCGCGGACAAACCGCTCACTCAGTATGTCTGCGTTACGCTGGCGTTCGAGCCACTGCAGGCCCGCCTGAATGTTAACCTGTTCCAACTCGTCCAGCTGACCGCGTGTCTGGACATGGACGAATCGCAGCCCTTCTCTCTCATCCGGATCCACCGGTGTGGCGCCATCCGTAGCGCTGTCGATCTCGCTCATTGCTCATTCCATAGTTGTGAGCCACGTTTTTCCAATATTTCACGCGCGAGGCGCTGCACCTGTTCGTCGAGTTTGTCCTGACTCAAGGTTTGCGCTTCAAGGGCCATCTGGACACCGGCAGCCATCACCTGCTCCCGCGCCTTTTTGTAGGCTCGTGCTTGCAGGATCGCCTCGATCTCCTGCTCGGGTATAATGGCATAGACGAGCCGGCAATCCATCGCCTGCGCCATATTCTGCAGTGTCCTGAGGGTCACGCCCCCGTCCTGCTCAGCCCGCTCCGTATTCGACACCATTGCCCGGGTGACACCCAGACGCCGGGCTAACTGTGCTCCGGACATACCCAGAGCCTTTCGAGCCATCCGTAGCCAACCCTCCGATGGCATCGTCAGGTCCTTCAGTTGATGACGCACCCGGTTGATATGCTCCCGGTACTGCTTCTGCACGACCTCTTTCATGCTCATAATGTCAATTAATATATATACATACTAGATTATTAAGTATATTTAAATATATACATAAATGTTTGTATTGTATATTCATTAATTTACATATTTTCGCTTATCCTAATGAATATAGTCCCTGCTCATTGATTATTCTAGCTATTTTAGAACTCTTGAAGATTGATCAATGGATACAAAAACACCGCAAAACGATAGAAAACGATCTATTCCAAGATTTCGGCAAGGCATCAGGAACCACCCGGACGCCCCAGCTTGGGCACTTCGCGAAATTTGTCGAGCAGATGATAGAAGCTCAGCAGGGGGTGGCGCAGCAGCATCCTCGGGCCGGAGTAGCGCATCACCGCCTGGACCTGGTCTCGCTTGCTGCGGGCATAGCAGTGCACCGTGCAGTGGTTGCAGGCCGGTTTGTTTTCCTGGAAGGGGCAGGTATCGAGACGTTTATGGGCATAGTCGAGCAGTTGTGCGCAGGACTCGCACAAAGCTTGGGATTCCCCATGGTGGTCCCGGCAATAGAGGGCCATCATCGCTGAGATGGTCTGTTTTTCACGTTCGATCCGCCGCTGACTCACGTCGATCCCCAAATCTGCAGGAGATCCCAAGATACCACAGGGCCCGGTTTGCAGAATCGGGCAGAAAATAAATATATACGTTTGACGTAATATTACGTTGGCGTTATATATAGACCCATGACACCCACCGCCGAAACCTTCTACACCGCCCTGAGCGGTGACATCCGTCTGCGCTGCCTGCTGCTGCTCGCCCGTTCGGAGGAACTGTGCGTCTGCCAGCTGACCCATGCCCTGGACCAGTCCCAGCCCAAGATCTCCCGCCACCTGGCCCATCTGAGGGAGTGGGGACTGGTGCTCGACCGGCGTGACGGACTATGGATTCACTACCGGCTCCACCCGGATCTCCCGGAGTGGATGGGCGAGGTGCTGCAAACCACCGTCGGGGCGACCGCGGATCAGTCTCCCTACCTTGAGGATCAGCAACGCCTGGCCGGTGCCCCGGTGCGCCCCCAGGCCCGCTGCTGCGCCTGAACATCTGATCCCAGCAAAAGGAGCAATCATCATGCAGACCCATATCCTGGAATGGCGCCATCTGGAGGTCGAGGGCGCGACCTGCTGCCGCTGTGAGACCAGCGGCGAGGCGGTAATTGAAGCCATCGAACGACTCAACCGTGACTGCGCACCCCAGGGTGTGCGGTTCCTGCTGCAGGAAACCCGACTCACATCCGCAATGCTGGATCAATCCAACAGCCTGTTGATCGATGGGGTTCCCCTGGAACAGCTGTTGGATGACTCACGCCCGGGTGAGAGCAGTTGCCCAAGCTGTGCGGATCTCATCGGCGCACCGACGGTGAACTGCCGTACCCTGAGTTTCGACGGCGTGACCCGTGAGGATCTGCCGGTCGACTGGATTCAGCGTGCGGTATGCAAGGCCGTGGCCTGCTGTAGCTGAGACACGAGAGATGTTCGAATACCTGTCCCACCTCCTGGTCTACGAGCTGATCGGTCTGACCCCCGGCACCCCCGTGGCGGAAGCCCTGGTCTTCTTCGTCATGGACACCGCTCTGATCTTTTTCCTGCTGGTGACCGTGATCTACCTGATGGGCCTGTTACGCGCCCTGCTCTCCCCGGAACAGGTACGGGACTACGTGCGCAACAAACCCCGCTGGATGGCGCGGGTCCTGGCGATCCTCCTGGGCGCCATGACCCCCTTCTGCTCCTGCTCCTCGGTGCCCCTGTTCATCGGTTTCGTGGAGGCGGGCATTCCCCTCGGGGTGACCTTCTCTTTCCTCATCGCCAGTCCGATGATCAACGAGGTGGCGGCGGTGGTTCTGGTGGGACTGCTGGGCTGGGAACTCGCAGCGCTCTACATCGGCGCCGGTCTGGTGGTGGCTTATGCCGGAGGCGTGATCATGGAGCGGTTTCGTCCGGAACGCTGGGTGGAACCCTACGTATGGGAAATCCGCGTGGGTCAGAATCAGGGCGCAGCCCCTGACCGAAGTCTGCGTGGGCGTCACCGGTTCGCCCTTTCCGAGGTCAAGTCGATCGTCGGGCGGATCTGGAAGTGGGTTATCGCGGCCATCGCCATCGGCGCCCTGTTCCATGGTTTCGTGCCCCAGGAGTGGGTGGCGGAACACCTGGGCGGAAGCGACAACATCTGGGCCGTACCCGGTGCGGTGCTGCTTGGCATCCCCCTCTATGCCAACGCCACCGGGGTGATTCCGGTGGCGGAAGCAATGCTCGGCAAGGGCGTTGCACTGGGCACCGCCCTGGCGTTCATGATGAGCATTGCCGCCCTCTCCCTGCCGGAGATGCTGATCCTGCGCAAGGTGATCAAGTGGCCTGCGCTGGCCCTGTTCTGCGGAATCCTTGCGGTTGCGATCATGCTGGTGGGGTGGGGTTTCAACCTGATGGATTATTCTGTCGACCTTTCCACTGTGGCGGGGGTGGGGAGTGGGGAATTTTGAGTTTTGAATTTTTAGTTTTGAGTTGAGGTGTTCGCTGCGCTCACGGGTTTTTGTGGCCCCCTCTCCCGCGAGGGGAGAGGGGGAATTAAAAAAGCGTAAACGTAGCGTACTCATGAACCATATTCCTCTGGCAGGGTGAAACCGATCATCAAGTGAAACTCAGGAGTGGGTAGGTCGGGTTAGCGAGGCGTAACCCGACATGAAGTGGATAACGCTGTTCGTCGGGTTACGCTGCGCTAACCCGACCTACGGTTAATTGATCCATGCGTCTCCTTTGCCCTTATGAGGTGAAATGAGATGCAGTGATCGAGTATTTGGAAATCTGCCATTTGGGTAGCAATAACAAACGAGGCGTTGAATGCCCCTCTTCATCCGTGAATTCCCTCTCCCCTTGCGGGAGAGGTCCGGGGAGAGGGGGAATGAAATAAAACGTGAACGCAGTGAACTCATCAACCATCACCTTGTTACCAGGTGATACCGATCATCAAATGAAAATCAGGAGCCCATCATGAAATCAATCAAAGTACTCGGCAGCGGTTGCCGCAGTTGTGTCGCCACCTACGATCTGATCGCTACGGTGATCCGCGACAAGGGGGTGGAAGCCGACTTGAGCAAGGTCGAGGACATGGGACAGATCATGGGCTACGGAGTGATGTCCACCCCCGGGGTGGTGATCGACGAGCAGGTGGTGCACAGCGGCGGGATTCCGGACCGTAAGCTCATCGAAAGCTGGTTCTGACGGGAACGACGTTCTCTGGAGCGCCATTTCGCGGTTTTTGCCCGGTTTTAGGCTTGAAATCTCGGGTATAATTGTTCTCAGGCAGACTATCGGTATTCCCTATGGACCTGTCTTTGGGTGCATTGTCAGACTATCAACAGGCGACCTCCGGAACCGCCAGGCGAACCTTTGGCCCGGAATCCGGCACTGTTGCCAACCGTGCAGAGTCGGACACCACCCGGGAAACCACTACCGAACGCCCGGTCAACGAGAGCGGACAGGCTCAGCGGCTGACCCGGGAGGAGCAGGCTCAGGTCCGCAAACTGCAAGCCCGGGACCGGGAGGTCAAGGCCCATGAAGCGGCCCATCGGGCAGCCTCCGGGGGCATGGCCAGTGGTGGCAGTTACACCTACCAGACCGGACCGGATGGCCGCAGCTACGCCATCGGCGGCGAGGTCTCCATCAGCGCCTCCTACTCCGGAAGCCCGGAGGAGATCATCCGCCAGGCGGAAACCATCCAGCGCGCCGCTCTGGCACCGGCCGACCCCTCTCCCCAGGACCGGCGTGTTGCCTCCCAGGCGGCCGCCATAGCCGCGCAGGCCCGCAGTGAACTGCACGCCCTGCGGCGTGAGGAACAGAGTCAGACCGCCCGGGGCAGCGGGGATGAAGATTCAGAGGACAGGGCGAATACCGGCATCTCCCGTCAGGGTCAACGGGCCATCGACGCCTTTACCTCGATCGGATCCGTGGGCACTATGCATTCGGAAGCCTCTCCCATCGATGAGATGATTTAAAACGCTTCCGGATTCACCAGCGGTTACCGGCAGGGCCTTGATCAGCAACGCCGCCCGGTCTCAGGGACGATTCAAACGGGACTTTATCCCTGTAAACGACACCTGATATCGACGAGGAAACTGCCGTACCATGCCAGTCATGCCATCGACTCCCCGATCCCGATCCATGACATCCCCCGCCAACCTGCCGATCCCGGCAATGCGTATCAGTTTCGCCCTGTTGCTTGCAGGCCTGCTGTCCGCCTGCTCCATGTTCACCACCTATGACCCGACCGGGGAACAGGACCTGCCGATCCCCCTGGAACGGCTGCAGTTACTCGAGAAGGATCAGGTCACGGTGCATATTGCGATCCCCACCGACGAACAGGCCTCCCGTTATTTCGGCGTGCCCATGGCGGAACACGACGTTCAACCGATCTGGATGCACGTGAAAAACGACAGCCCGAAAGACTACTGGCTGATGCCCTTTTCCCTCGATCCGGATTACTACTCCGCGGACGAGGCCGCGTTCATGACCGGGGCGCATCTGAGTGCGGACAAACAGCAGCGAAACAGAAGCCTGTTCCGCAAAAACGCCCTGCCCTTCTTCGTGCCTGCGGGCAGCACCCAGGAGGGGTTCATCTATGCCTCTTACAAGCGTGGGGGGCGTTTTGTCGACGTGCATCTGTCCAGTAACGGGCATGCGATACGTATGCGGTTTGCCGTGCTGTTACCGACTGAAAGCTTCGATTATGAGCAGTCCGAACTGCGCGAACTGTATAACCGGGTGAGTGAGTTACCCGATCTGAGCGTCGACGAGTTGCAGACGCGGTTGGAACAGATGGTCTGTTGCACCACCAATGCAGCGGGGGACCGAACCGGCGACCCGTTGAATCTGGTGATCATCGGCACCGGCAAGGAACTGATCTCCGCCCTCTCGGGCAGCGGCTGGGATTTCACCGAGTCGATCACCGTGGACAGTATCCGCCGCATGATCGGCGCGGCAATCGAGGAGAAGGCCTTCCTCACCGCTCCGGTCAGTTCCCTGTACGCCTTCAGCCGCCCCCAGGACATCGCCCTGCAACGCGGCCGCTCAACCATCAACCAGCGCAACCACATGCGCCTCTGGTTGGCGCCCTTCCGTTGTGAGGGCACTCCGGTATGGATCGGCCAGGTCAGCCGGGACATCGGTGTCAAGCTGACCACCCTGTCCCCCACCCTGACCACCCATGTAATCGATCCGGTGGTTGATGAGGCCCGGGAGTACACCTTTCACAGCCTGCTGCACCATGATGCGGTGAGCAAATTCGCCTTTGCGGGTGGTGTAGGTGTGACGACCGAGGAGAATCCCGGCTATAATCTGACCGCCGACCCGTTCATCACTGACGGAATGCGTCTGGTGGTCTGGCTGACCCGCGAACCGGTACCTGCGCACATGGCCCGGGACCTGGGCTGGAATGAGTCCGCCGATCCGGTGCGTGAGGGCAAACGGGAGGAGTTCATGATCCCGGCGCTGATTGCACCTTGATCAGAGCGGAATGAAAGATGAGGCCAATCCGCAGCAGGCGCTGCGGATTGGCCTGCCGCCTCAATCTTCTGAGCGTCCACCCAGCAGAGCAGGCAGTTCCCGCTTCTTGCGACCACCGGCATGGTGGCGCTGCGCGGGTTGAGTCCGCTTGGCCGCCGGCTTGCGGTGCACATGCTGGCGGGGTGCTGCGTCACCCGGAGCCGCGGTTCGATCCGCTTCCGAGGTTCTGCGGGAGCGGTCCTTATTCCCCTGAGCCGGTTTCGCCGAAGCACGTCCATCCCGTCGGGAATTGTTACGTGAGCGGGACTCCCTGGAAGGGGCGGCGGTACGGTCGCGGCGATTGTCCTGACGACGGGCCGGTTGCTCCTCTTTCACCGACTGGGTACCCGGTTCATAGCCGGGCAAAACCACCTTGGGCAGTTCCTGTTTGAGCAGGCGCTCGATGTCGCGCAGAAATTTCTGCTCTTCACCACACACCAGGGAGATGGCAACACCCGCGTTGCCGGCACGCCCGGTGCGGCCGATGCGGTGGACGTAGTCCTCCGGCACGTTCGGCAGTTCGTAGTTCACCACGTGGGGCAGTTCATCGATGTCCAGCCCCCGGGCGGCGATATCGGTGGCCACCAGGACCCGCACTTCACCGCTTTTGAACCCGGACAGGGCCCGGGTGCGGGCACCCTGGCTCTTGTTGCCGTGAATTGCGGCGGCCACCAGTCCATCCTTCTGCAGCTGTTCCGCCAAGCGGTTGGCGCCGTGCTTGGTGCGGGTGAACACCAGCACCTGACGCCAGTCGTTCATGCCGATCATGTGGCTCAGCAGTTCCCGCTTGCGACCCTTGTCCACCGGATGTACCCGCTGCTCGATCGCCTCGGCGGTACTGTTGCGGCGGGCCACCTCGATCAGTTCGGGGCGGTCGAGCAGGCGCTCGGCCAGCTGCTTGATCTCCTGGGAGAAGGTGGCGGAGAACAGCAGGTTCTGGCGTTTTCCGTTTTCCGGCAGCAATGCCAGCACCTTGCGGATATCGTGAATGAAGCCCATGTCCAGCATCCGATCGGCTTCATCCAGGACGAAGATTTCAATCTGTGACAGATCGAGGGTCTTCTGCGAGACATGGTCGAGAAGACGCCCGGGGGTCGCCACCAGGATATCGACGCCCTGGCGCAACTGCTGGATCTGCGGGTTGATCTTGACCCCGCCGAAAATGACCGCGGAACGGAACGGCAGATGACGGCCATAGGCCACTACGCTTTCGCCCACCTGGGCGGCCAGTTCGCGAGTTGGTGTCAGCACCAGGGCGCGCACCGGACGTTTGCCGCCCTGGGTGGGTTTTTCGCTCAGGCGTTGCAGCAGCGGCAGGGTAAAACCGGCGGTTTTGCCGGTACCGGTCTGGGCGCCGGCGAGGACATCGCGACCGCTGAGGATCATCGGAATCGCCTGACGCTGAATCGGAGTGGGTTGGGTATAGCCCTGCTCGCCAATCGCGCGCAGGAGTTCGGCCGACAGGCCGAGGGAATCAAATGACATGGGTAAATAATGCTCCAGTCTTGCCACCCCGTAACAGCTTTTTGACGTTCGGGATCCGGTCCTGGCTGGATAAAAAGAGGGAATTCTCTGAATGTGTATCAGGTGGTTGAAGCCCTGCTCGGTGTGAGCGAGTTCTAGCCGCCTGTTAAGCGGGATATCCCAAAGGGATTCGGCTAAAATCCTTTCCTGCGATTGCTCGCGTCGGGTGATGACCGGACAACACCCTGGAAAGTGGGCACTGTAACAGAAACATTGAAAAAAGAACATGGGTCAATGACTTCCGGGTCTATCACCCTATGTTGACGCCATCCAGCAACTTCGCGCCGATCCGTCTCACACGGACGGTTCGTCACACTTTCTTAGGACATACATGAGTATTCAGCACATCTGGGTCGATGCGGACGCCTGCCCCAAGGTGATCAAGGAGATCCTGTTCCGCGCCGCGGACCGGGTCGGTGTCGCCTTGACCCTGGTTGCCAACCAGGCCCTGCCGGTGCCCCGTTCACAATACATCCGCGCGGTGCAGGTCGGCGCCGGGTTCGACGTGGCCGACAACCATATCGCCCAGCAGGTGAACCCGGACGACCTGGTGATCACCGCTGACATTCCTTTGGCCGCCGAGGTGATCGAGCGGGGTGCGCTGGCGCTCAACCCGCGGGGGGAACTCTATACCGAGGCCAATATCCGGCAGCGTCTGACCATGCGCGATTTCATGGATACCCTGCGTGGCAGCGGTATCGACACCGGGGGTCCCCCGGCGTTTTCCCAGGCCGACCGGCAGGCGTTTGCCAATCAGCTGGATCGGCTGCTTGCCCAGCGGCGGGGGGGATGATCCGTATGGTTGCCCGGGTGGAGCGAAGCGTAACCCGGGAGGGTCGGAGCTCCGGGCGCGGTTCCCGGGTTCCGCTTTGCTGCACCCGGGCTACGGGTGCTACTGATAATCCTGGGTCAATCTGTTCCCTTGCCAAAATAACCCGCAACGCTGCGCCCGCAATCACTCTCCCCATCGAACAGATCCAACACCTCTCCCTGGGGCGCGATACAACTGATGGATATCAGGCGATCCTGATCAATGCCGACTACGCGCATAACCCGCATCGGGTTGGCGGTATAACTGAGGTCGACCACGGCCAGCCGATGCCTGGCGTAGTGTTCGAAACGCCCCTCGGCCTGGGCATGGCTGATGCGTTGCTCGGGTGGGATGTTGTTGCGCGTGTAGGCCTCCTGAACCCGTGCCTCGGCACGTTCGCGGGTCTCGTCCACCAGTTTCTGCAGGTAACCCTGGTCGAAGGATGTGTCGGCCAAGCCCTGCGCCGATTGTTCACTGACTTTGACCCGGTCCGAGCCGGGCTGTATGTCGCAGCCCCATAGGGGCAGGGAGAGGATGAGAACGATGATCAGGCGCTGCATTTGGATACTTCCGATGGTTTAAGAAAAAGGCCGCACCGCGGTTTCGAGTTCCAGGGATAACAGCAGGGCGTCCTCCCGGGTATCGTTTTCCGCCGGATAGTAGTTGCGACGCTGTCCGACCTCGACAAAACCGGCTTTCCGGT
Source organism: Candidatus Thiodiazotropha sp. (assembly GCA_040506775.1). Taxonomy (GTDB): domain Bacteria; phylum Pseudomonadota; class Gammaproteobacteria; order Chromatiales; family Chromatiaceae; genus Thiodiazotropha. Next base: position 399,771 of record JBEVWC010000007.1, on the reverse strand, counting down.
AGAGGGACTGGGCCGCCTCGTTACCCACCCGGACTTCGAGAAACACCGTCTCGGCACCGTGCTGGCGAGCCACCTTGAGGAGACGCATCAACAGCTTGCGACCCAGGCCCTGACGTTGCCAGTCCGGATCGACGCAGATGTTGAGGATATGCGACTCGTCGATGACCACCGACATCACACCGTAACCGACGATCCGTTCATCCACGCTCAAAACCCAGCAGCAGTAACCCACCCGCAGGCAGTCCTGAAAAATACCCAGGGTCCAGGGAAAGGGGTAAATCCGGTTTTCCAGCGCCATGACATCTTCAAGATCTTCCTCCCGCATCGGCCGGACGCTCAGCAGGGGATCCATCAGGCGGGCGTTCATGGGGCCTCCCGCAGTACCGAGAGCGCCATCTGCAGATCCTGCCAGGCGCGGCCCTTGTGTTCCGGGGTGCGCAACAGGTAGGCGGGATGATAGGTCACCACCAATGGGATGCGCGCTTCACCCAGGGCATGCATGCGGCCCCGCAGCTTGCCCACGGCGAGATCCGATTTGAGCAGGTTCTGGGCGGCAATCCGGCCCACGGCGAGAATCGCCCTGGGTTGGATCAGCTCGATCTGGCGCAACAGGTAGGGCTCACAGCTGAGGGCCTCTTCCGCATGGGGATCCCGGTTGTTCGGCGGACGGCACTTGACGATGTTGGCGATGAACACCTCCTCGCGCCGGAAGCCCATGGCCAGCAGCATGGCGTTGAGCAACTGGCCGGCGCGTCCGACGAAGGGTTCACCCTGGCGGTCCTCGTCCGCCCCCGGCGCTTCGCCGATGACCAGCAGCCTGGCCTGGGTGTCACCGACTCCGAACACGGTCTGGGTGCAGCCCTCGCGCAACCCGCAGCGGCGACAGTTCCTGACCTGCTCCCGCAGGATCTGCCAGTCCGACTTTTCCGAGGGGCGGGATGAGGGGGTGGAGATTGGCTGCGGCGCCGGTTCAGCCCGACTGTGCGGCAGATGCTCAGGTTGCGGTTCGACATCCGCCACGATCTCCTCGATCGGTGGCGGCACCTGCTCAGCTTCGAGCGGCACACGCAATTGCCAGCGGGTCACCCCCAGCGCATCGAGATAGTATTGCCGCTGCTGCTCATCCATGAGGTGGCGTCCTGATCATCGGTTCAAGCAACCCGCGATCAGACATCGCCGGTCTGGGGATGCGCCTTGTCAACCGGGGCAAGGATCTTGTTCGCCGCGTTGATGTAGGCCTTGGCGGAGGCGATCACGATATCGGTGTCGGCCCCCTGGCCGTTGACGATGCGTCCGTCCATCGACAGCCGCACGGTCACCTCGCCCTGGGCATCAGTGCCGCTGGTGATGTTGTTCACCGAGTAGAGCAGCAGTTCGGTACCGCTGTTGACGATCGACTCGATGGCCTTGAAGGTGGCGTCCACCGGACCGCCGCCAATGGCCGCGCCCGGCTCCTCCACTCCGTCGATGCTCAGCATCAGTGCCGCGCGGGGCGTCTCGCCGGTTTCCGAACAGACCTTCAGGGAGACCAGCTTGATGCGCTCGTTGAAGGCGTCGGTCTTGGTATCGGTGACCAGGGCCTGCAGGTCCTCGTCGAAGATTTCGTGTTTCTTATCCGCCAGGTCCTTGAAGCGGGAGAACGCGGCGTTGAGCTCCTCTTCGGACTCGAAGATCATGCCCAGGCTCTCCAGCCGGGTGCGGAAGGCGTTCCGCCCGGAGTGCTTGCCCAGCACCATCCGGTTCTGGCTCCAGCCCACATCCTCGGCGCGCATGATCTCGTAGGTCTCGCGGGATTTCAGGACCCCGTCCTGATGGATACCGGACTCGTGGGCAAAGGCGTTGGCGCCGACGATGGCCTTATTCGGCTGAACCGGGAAGCCGGTGATGTTGGAGACCAGCTTCGAACAGGTAACGATCTGGGTGGTGTCCACCCCGGACTGGCAGGAGAAGACGTCCTGGCGGGTGCGCACCGCCATCACGATCTCCTCCAGGGAGGCGTTACCGGCCCGTTCGCCGAGGCCGTTGATGGTGCACTCCACCTGACGCGCCCCATTGCTTACCGCGGACAGGGAGTTGGCCACCGCCAGACCCAGATCGTTGTGACAATGTACGGAAAATATCGCCTTGTCGGAGTTCGGGATGCGTTCGCGCAGTTGGCAGATCAGATCACCGAACTGGTGCGGCATCGCATAGCCTACCGTGTCCGGCACATTCAGAGTGGTGGCGCCCGCATCGATCACCGCCTCGAAGATACGGCACAGGAAATCGATCTCGGAGCGCCCTGCGTCCTCGGCGGAGAACTCCACATCATCAGTGTACTGACGCGCCCGCTTGACCGCATGGATGGCCTGGGCGACCACCTCATCGGGCTGCATGCGCAACTTGAACTGCATATGGATCGGAGAGGTGGCGATGAAGGTGTGAATGCGCGAGGCGTTGGCCTCCCGGAGCGCTTCACCGGCACGATCGATGTCCTTGTCCAGGGCCCGCGCCAGACCGCACACCCGGGCGTCCTTGACCACCCCGGCCACCGCCGCCACCGCCTCGAAATCGCCGGGACTGGCAATCGGAAAACCCGCCTCGATGACGTCCACCTGCAGCTTTTCCAGAGCCTTGCCGATGCGCACCTTTTCATCCTTGGTCATGGAGGCGCCCGGGCTCTGCTCCCCGTCGCGCAGGGTGGTATCGAAAATGATCAGTTGATCGGCTTGACTCATGCTTTTCTCCGACAGGCAGATACAGGACCCGCTGGGGGACCCTTTTCCTCGATGGGTAACGGATCAATATAACGCAGCACTTTGGGAATGCCAATTGAATGGATTCAGCGCGGCACAGCCGCCTCAAACAAAGCCAAGCCGGTCACTTGCGTGGTGGAAACGGCGCCGGGTTCAGGTCTCGGTACGCCGCTCCTCCCGGTGTTTGCGCAGCTGTGCCAGGGTCAGTACGGGTCCTGATATGGCATAGCTGAGGAACATCAGGAAGAACACCGTGGGGGGATGGGTCTGGATGATCGCCAGCACCACCACCAGCACCACCAGGGCGATGAACGGCACCTTGCCCTGGAAGTCGATCTCCTTGAAGCTGTGATAGCGGAAATTGCTCACCATGAGCAGACCCACCAGGGTGGTGAGCATGGCCGCGAACCAACCCAGATCGTCACCCGGGATGCCGTAATCGACCCCCAGCCAGACCCCGCCCGCCATGATCGCCGCAGCGGAAGGACTGGGCAGACCCTGGAAGTACTTCTTGTCCGCAATTCCCAGCTGGGTGTTGAAACGGGCCAGGCGCAGCGCGCCGCAGGCGGTGTAGATGAAGGCGGCCAGCCAACCCAGCTTACCCAGACCGCTGAGGGCCCAGATGTAGACCACCAGGGCCGGCGCCAGACCGAAGGAGACCATGTCGGAGAGACTGTCGTATTCCGCGCCGAAAGCGGACTGGGTCTTGGTCAGGCGCGCCACCCGGCCATCCAGGCCGTCCATCAGCATCGCCACGAAGATGGCTACCGAAGCCACCTCGAATTTGGCGTTGACCGCGGCGAGGATGGCATAGAACCCGGCGAACAGGGCGGCAGTGGTGAACAGATTCGGCAGCAGGTAGATTCCTCGGCTGCGTTTTTTCAGTTTGTTCTCTTCCGTTTCCATCTGCGGCGGGTACCTGTTTTGTTCGGTTGCGCAGGATTATAGCAGGGGTGCGGGTGAGGTTGTCTTGTTCCTGCCGGGTTGATGGTCACGCACCCGCCAGGATGTCAGATGTAGCCCGGGTGGAGCAGCGCGGAACCCGGGAGGGTCGGAGCTCCGGAGGTCGTTCCCGGGTTTCGCTTCGCTGCACCCGGGCTACCTTACTACCTTACGATCTTGAGAGGCTCTTGCACGGGAGTGCCGGTCGGAGACTACTCTTTGGATTTTTCGCCGTCCGACGACTCTTTTTTGGCGGAATCGTCCGATCCGGACTGGGCTGATTCCTTGTTCTTCTCATGTGCTCCGGGTTTGCCCTTGGCATCGTTGAAGGAATCGCTGACTCCCTCGATCACTCCGTTGACAAAACCACCGACGTCGAAGGCCTGGGACTGGGCGGAGAACAGGAGCAACAGGGAAAAAACGGCGGCGGTTACATGGCTGAATTTCATAATCTTAAGTCACTGGTATTGGGTGATGCGCCCCGTTTGACTAACGCGAAACGGCATCCGGCGCCTGACAGACTGTTGAAATGCTACTCAGACGGTACGATCCTGCGTTGAAAACCCCCTCAAAATGCTCATTTACTCCAGTAAACTGCGCTTTTTCGGCGGTTTTCGCCTTGTCTCGTACTCGTCTGAGCGAATTTCAACAGCCTGCTAAGACCTGGGTTCCAATCCATGAAACCGGATCGCGGCATCCCTTCATATTCGGCAAATTCTGGTGAACTGAGTGGGGCATGTCAAATGGCCCGCCCCGGCGAGAGCGACCGGGCCCGTCGGACCCGGTCCTGCCCATGCTCAATAGGCGAGCGCACCTGCCTCGTACTGCATACCCTTCAGACGCCCCTGGGCCTGGATGGCCTCGTAAAGCTTGTGGTCCAGGGATGCGGGGGCTCCGCCCTCGGCCTCGACCCGGTCGCGCAGGTACGCGGCCCGCTCATCCGCCAGCTGACGGATCTCCCGGTTGAGCTGATCCCTACGTTGTGCCGAATCCTGGATCAGGGTCTGCTGCGCCTCCGCACCGAGACCCTGCAAAGGGACCGGCAGGACTTCCGGAGGCAGCTCCTCGAGCTTGACCCGGCCTTGACTGACATCGTCCACCAGTTCCCCCTCCCCCAGCAGGTTGACCCCACCGCTGGCGGTTGCGTTAAAGGTGGCGCGGCGTGCCCGGGAGGCCACTGACGCCGCCTCGTGCAACTGCTTTGCGGTAGCCAGCTTCTGCTCGCGCCGGGAGCGTTCCTCGGCACTGCCGTAGTAGAGCCGGGTGGCGTCGAGCTCCGCGGACAACTCCGCGAGGCGGTCATCATAGGGGGTGGCGATCGCCACCGCGTCCCCACTCTGCCCGACCTGGGCATACTGGCCGCCGCCGCTCTGGGCAATCGTCTGCCACACCTGGCGGGTCTCCTGGCTCTCCCCCGCCAGAATCGCGTTGACCACAATCCCCCGGGACCTGGCCTGCTCCAGGCTGCGTGGGTATTTCACATCGTCCAGGTAGTCCATGTGCGGGGGTGCATCCCCGACCAGGAAGATCACCTTGTAGGCATTCGGATCCTGGCTCCATGAGATCCCTCCCACGGCGTCGGCCAGGGCCTGGTTGACGCTCTCCGGTCCGTCACCCCCGCCTTCGGCCCGCAAGGCCATCAGACGGCTGTAGACCGCGTCCAGATCGGACGTGAGATCCACCACCTGGGTCACGTAGGCGTCACCCCGGTCCCGGTAAGCCACCAGGCCCATGCGGATCTCGGGGGCCGGCTGGGCCTGGGCCAGGGTGGTGGCGATGGACCAGATCTTCTCCCGGGCAGCGCGGATCAGACCTCCCATGCTGCCGGTGGTGTCCAGTGCGAACACCACCTCCACGGTCGGCTTGTGCAGCATCCCCGGGAGCAGCTCCGGCCGGGTCTCCAGGGTTGACGGGATAGGTGCTTCCACCCGGGCCGCCCAGTTCTTCATGGACGGGTAGAGGGCAATACCTCCTGCGGTCAGGACCAGCAGGGACATGGCAAACCATTTGGATTTCATTTTGGCTCTCCTTCAAGGATTGGGATGACGGGACTGGCGCTGCAATGCGTCCTGCGCCGCCCGGTAGGCTCGATCGAAACGCTCGGAGTCACCGACCGGGGGCGTGGCGAACCCTGCAGGGTCCGCAGCGTCATGGGGGATGAACACGAACAGGGCCTGCACCAGGAAAAAGCTCCACAGCCCCACCACCAGGGTGCCGGTTTCCGAGCTGCCCCAGAGTGCCGCGGCCAGACCGGTCGCCACCAATCCCAGGTCCATCAGGGCGGTGTAGAGGCGGTTGTGAAACAACCCGCAGCGAACCAGCCACAGCAGGGCCAGATGGATCAGCAGATCCCCCCACAGACCGATGCCCAGCAGCGCGCTGAGCGGTGAGATCAGCAGCCACAGGGTCACTGCCACCACTCGTCCCGGTTTGCGCGCACTGCGCCGCAACAGGTACAGCAGGTAGAACAAACCCAGCAAGGTGATCAATCCACGCAGGGCGAACCCCCCGGCGAGCCACAGAGTCAGCAGGGGAAACAGCGCACCACCCAACAGGGATGCCAGCAATGAAACCCCTACTCCTTCACTGAAGCTAGGCCGTTTCATGATTGCACCCGCTTGCGGCATTCCCTCAGCCAGGCCCGCTCCAGCACTTCATCGGTGACCGCAAAGCCGCTCGCGGTGTGCGGAATGTCATCCCCCGTATCCGATGGATATGGCCGGGGCTGGGCGGCCATCAGGTTGAGTTTCTGCTGCATGTCACGGAGCCGTAGACTCTGCTCGTCGATACGCTGCTGCAGCGCCTCGGCAACCGCCTGCAGGCTTGCCAGCCGCTGCTCCAGATACTGGACAACGCGTTCCTTTTCGAGTCGCTGCCGTAATACGGTTCGCGCCAGGGTCTCGTTGTTTTGTTCGAAGCAGAGGTCCAGCTCCTCGTTCAGGGAGCTAATCTCGTCCTGCTCCGTCTGCTTACGGGTGTTGAGCTGCTTCAACTCTTCCGCGATCAGCCGCCCCTGCCGGGTCTCGCGCTCAAGCGCGCCCTGCATCTCGCGGATCGCCTGCTTGAGCAGCAGTTCCGGTTCTTCAAGGGCGTCGAGCACCGCATGCATATCGGCGCGAAACAGTCGTGTGACTCGGGTGATGAGTGTCATTGGGATCTCCTGTCTTAGGGTTGCGATCGGTACGCTTTCAGTCTATGAACCGCCCGGGGAGCAAAACAGACAGGGATTGGTAAAACTCCAGCCTCCGGGTTTACAAAAGATTTACGTTTCCGTGTGAGGCAGACTTGTTAAGCTGTGTGTCACACGGAGCCCTGAACCCAGACCATGAACAGCAAACCGCGCATCCTCATCATCGAAGACGAGACGGCGATCCGCATCGGGTTGATCGACGTGTTCGTCTACCACGGCTACGAGGTGGAAAGCGCCGCGGAGGGACCGGATGGATTGCACAAAGCCCTCTCCGGCCGCTTTGACATGATCCTGCTCGATGTGATGCTGCCGGGCCTGGACGGGTTCGAGATCTGTCAGCGGATCCGCGAGCAGGACCCGGCCCAGCCGGTCATCATGCTGACCGCCAAGACCCGGGACGAGGACATCATCCAGGGGCTGACACTGGGCGCGGATGACTATGTCGCAAAACCCTTCTCCGTCGCACAGCTGGTGCTGCGGGTTCAGGCGGTGCTGCGCAGGTCCGGGGGCAACCCGACGCAGGAGACCCGGATCCGGCTCGGCGAGAGCATGACCGTCGACACCCTGAACCTGGTGGGGGAAACAAACCAGGGTTCATGCCGGTTCACCCGCCGGGAGATGGAGATCCTGCAATACCTGCATCAGCACTCGGAGCGTCCGGTGCCCCGGGAGGAGTTGCTGCACAAGGTCTGGGGCTATGCGAAAAATCTCGATATCGAGACCCGCACCGTCGACATCCACATCGCCAAGCTGCGGCGCAAGATCGAGCCGGACAGCAACCAGCCCCGCTACCTGGTCACGGTGCGTGGCGCCGGTTACCGGCTGCTGAGTGGCTGATCCGGTGAAGCGTCTCAGCAGCGGATTCACAGCCGGGCTCACAGCCGGTCTCACTCAGGGCCGGCTGCGCCGGGCCCTGACGCTGTTTTTCGTCGCCCTGTTCCTGCCTTCCGCGATCCTGGTTCAACAGGCCTACAGCCGTCTCAAGTGGGAGGCCTTTCACCAGCATCAACAGATGGCGGAAGAGCTGGCCGACCGGGTGCGTGAAACCACTTCGGCCCTGATCGCGCGGGAAGAGGCACGGGGTTTTTCCGACTACGCCTTCCTGGTCATCGAAGGAGACCCGGGCAACCCCTTCATCCAACGCTCTCCGTTGGCGGCCTATCCTGCCTCCGGTGAGATACCCGGGCTGGTGGGCTACTTTCAGGTGGACGCCTCAGGGGCCTTCTCCTCACCTTTGTTGCCCGCACCGGGTACCGAGGCGGCCGCCTACGGCGTCTCTGACCGGGAACTGGCACAGCGCCGGCAACAGGCAGAAACGATCCGCGCAATCCTCAGCGAAAACCGTCTGGTCCACCCTGAGCCCCAGGCTGCGATTGCATTGGAATCCGCCCCCCAGACCCTTGACGAGGCGCGGGTCATGGCCCCCGGTCCTCCCGCGTCACTGGGCGCTGCAAAAATGGCCGGAGATGACAGCCCCTCCCCCGCGGGACAGTCCGTGTTCGACCAACTCAGCCGCTCCGAACCGGCAACGGCCAAACTCAAGAGCCGCGACACCAATGCCCTGACGAAAAAACAGGAGGCTTTGGCTCTGCAACCCGAGTTCAGCGAGCAGGCACCGGAGGCGGCCAGCCTTCGCCGCAAAGCGGCGCCTGCGCCACGTCAGATGCGCAAGGAGCTCAGCACCCTGGCTGAACCGGTACAACGCGATCAGTTCGAGACAGACTCGGCCCGGGAGGCCCTGCGCATCCGCACCTTCGAAAGCGAGATCGATCCGTTCGAGTTCAGTCTTCTGGAAAGCGGCCACTTTGTGCTCTACCGTAAGGTCTGGCGGGAAGGTCAGCGCATCATCCAGGGATTGCTGATCGAGCAACAACCCTTCCTCAGTGAAGAAATTGAAAAACCCTATCTCACCACCGCCCTCTCGCAAACAAGTGATCTGGGCATCGCATACAGGGGGGATCTGCTCAGCATATTTCGCAGCACGAACCGCTCTGACTATCTGCCCGCCTCCGAGTCCCTGCAGGGTTCACTGCTCTACCGGTCGCCGCTCAACGCCCCGTTGGGCGCACTCGAGCTGATTTTCAGTGTCAAGCAGCTTCCGGCCGGCCCGGGCGGTGTGATCATCACCTGGGTAGCACTGGCATTGGGACTGGTATTGCTGGTCGGGACACTGTTGCTCTATCGACTGGGTCTGGGGCAGATCAGGCTGGCGCGCCAACAGCAGGACTTTGTCTCCGCGGTCAGCCATGAACTGAAGACCCCCCTCACCTCGATCCGCATGTACAGCGAGATGCTCAAGCAGGGTTGGGCGAGCGATGAGAAAAAACGCGAATACTACGACTACATCCATGACGAGAGCGAACGCCTGACACGACTGATCAACAACGTCCTGCAACTGGCCCGCATGACGCGTAACGAGCAAAGCGTTGAAATGAGCCCGTACACGGTCAGCGAACTGCTGGACATGCTGCAATCTAAAATCGTCTCGCAAACCGAGCGGGCAGGCTTTCAGCTGAAGCTGCACTGCCCGGATGGGTTGGCGTTCACACGTCTTGCCGTGGACCCGGACCATTTCCTCCAGGTCTTCATCAACCTGACAGACAACGCGATCAAGTTCTCGAAGGATGCCGAGCAGCGGACGATCGAGATCTCCTGTACTTTGGCCGAGCAGCGGTCCGTGCAGTTCCAGATACGTGACTGGGGGCCGGGTATCACCCGGGAACATGTGAAGCGGATATTCGATCTGTTCTACCGTTCAGAGAATGAACTCACGCGCAAAACATCCGGGACCGGAATCGGGCTGGCCCTGGTCTACCAGCTGGTGCATGCCATGCAGGGGGAAATTCGGGTGAGCAATGCAAAACCCGGGGCGCTGTTTTCCATCACATTCCCCATAGTGAATGAAAAGGCCTGACGCCTCAGGTCTGACAAACCAAGTAACTGTTGAGCGTTTATTCCTCCCAACCTCAAGCCTGATCTGTCAAACGTTTGAGTTGCCGGTCATGCATCCTGCCCAGCACCACCAGTGAAGCGATCGCTCCCAGCATGGCGAAAAACATGTCCGACTGGGTGTCCCAGATATACCCCTGGGTACCCAGAAACGCCTCGGCGGATTCACCGGATAGCAGCGCAACCCACCATTCAATGAATTCGTAGAACGCACTCACAGCGAGACAGAAACAGACTATGAAAAAATTCCGCCATCCGGCTGAGGGGATAATCCCGTTACGAATTACCAGCTCCCGCGCCACCAGCGCCGGAACAAAGCCTTGCGCGAAGTGGCCGAGTTTGTCGTAGTTGTTACGTGATGACTGGGTAATTTCCCGGATGTAATCGAACAGGGGAACTTCGGCATAGGTGTAATGCCCGCCGACCATCAGGATAATGCAGTGGATGAGAATAAAAATGTAACTGAGCCGGGTCAGCGGATAGGATTTTTCAGTTATCGCCAGTATCACCAGTGCAACCAGTGCCGGGGCGACCTCCAACAACCAGGTAGGGTAGTCCTTCGGTCTGATCGCCGACCAGATCAGCACCAGGAAATACACAAGCAGCCAGGCACTCCTGTATCCCCGGTTCATGCTTTTACAGACCTTTCGGCTGTGATTGCCGAGCCAAGCTCACTGCATGATGAGCAGACATAGCAGACTGACCGGGTGACCTGCACATGATGTTGTAAATCACGGAACCGGTTCATGCTTCACATAGATCAGTTGATCAACATCGAAACCAAGATCCCTGGATTCCCGCCTGAAACGCTCAAGCAGTTCCTCACTCACCTGAGGTGTGCGTGAAAGGAACCACAAGTAGTCGCTGTCAGGTCCTGATACGAAGGCATACTGGTAGTTTTCACGGTCCAGATCGAACACCACATAGGCGCCATAGAAGGGACCAAAAAAAGAGACTTTGAGATAGCCCTTCGTTGGATCCTCTACAAAGTAGGCTTTACCCTCGGCACTGCGCCAGTCTCCGTCTTCAGTGGAATAACCTCTGTTCACCACTCTTACCCCACCATCATCACGAAGGGTGTATTCAGCGGTAATGTTGTCCAGTCCTCTTTCGAAAGAGTGGTCAAGCCTTGCGATTTCATACCACTTGCCGAGGTAGCGCTGCAGATCGAAATTATCCACCGGCTTGACCCGTTCAGGCATCCCAACACAACCGGACAGGAAAAGTACAACGAGTGCAACTTTTACAAAGTTCATCATGGCGATCGTTATTTATCTCAGTATTGATGAAGCGATTTTTCTGTATGTTGCCTGATTGCTACAGTCATGTGAATGATTTATGAGAATAGCTTTGACAGGATTACTGCGACTCTGAGGAACAGCTTATAACCGAGAGCAGTAATATTGCTTTGATTGAAAACAAAATCGAAAAGCAGTACGCCTGCGGCGATGAAAAAGACTATCAGTATCTTTCTATGCCTGAGCACTACCGCCGTTCCTGTCATCGCCGAGGCCGAACGGATTATATGCTTGAATCACTCTTCTGCCATGTTATTAATCGAAGACCTGTTCAGCACAAATATGTGCAAAGTCAGGATACATCCAGTTGTGGTCGGCAGGAATTCTTCAAAACGTTATGGAATACCCCATATACACATCCCAGCGACTGCTGAGTCTACCGAGTAGAGATCACATCCCGACCTGTCCACTACTACAGATTGCACTCGTAGATCGCGACCGAGCCGCTTATGAATTCATGCACCCTGACCCAACTGCGCTCGACAATGTACTGGTGCATCACCGGGTTGGTGTAGAAAATCCAGATCGGCCGTTTCCGGCGGAGCAGCGACTCTCCGATATTGTCGATGACGCGCAGGAAAGGTGCGCCGACGAAGGGATTGAAAAGATAGACAACCGTGACGTCATCCGGGATCTGGTAGCTCGCGGCATCATCGCATACGAGTTGCACATCCCGGCAGGCGAGCCACTTCTCAGCCCGCGCGAGATTACTCTGTGCAATCTCATGAAGCACGGATGACAATTCCACACCAATGACACGCCTGACGGGATATGTGGCTGCCAGGAGCACCACACGTCCCTTGCCCGAACCAATATCGAGGAATACATCGTCGCTTCGTAGAGGACGCGTGGTATTCAGATATCTGAGCGTTGCCCAGCCTGATGGAATGTAGTTGCTGCGTTCATTTTCGTCTTCACTGACATCGGACAGCCTGACGACGGTGGTGGTATCCAACCCCGTCAGATTTTCGAAGAAGACCCTGCAATACATCCCCTTTGCCTTGGAGATCAGTTCCGTAATTGAGCTGTTCACGCTTGGCCCCCCCGGTCAAGATCAACGCCAGACAAACCCTGGTTGGCGCCACAACCGAAGGCATGGCGCAACCAGCCTGTTACACACTTCCAGGTGGAAGTGGTGTGTCTCGCCCGGTTCCGCGTGGCGATTCCCATAACGGTCACTATATTGGACATCCCTAATCCCTGAGTTGATGTTTCCGGCCTGCTGCCATGTGATCATCGTTACGATGATACGACGCAGAACGATCCGTTCCTGCGGGAAGGTCCCAGGGCACTTGTCCGACCAGACCGGCCAATTGGATCAGGTCGTGACTCCGCCACCCGGCGATCAACCGCACGATGCTCCCTGCGTCCGCAGGACTTGGCTTAACCTAGGCTCCGCGATGTGTCATCAGCACGTTTCGTGGCGAATACTGAGCGTAACAGAACCTGGCACTACCCGGCTTTCCAGGTTGATGCCATGGCAGCACGAACTCGCTCTACGGAAAAATGGCCTTTAACTTGCGATTGTTGCAGAGCGTCATCTTTAGAATATGCATAAGATCCCAGCCCATCAAGGTAATAATACCGGTGAAGCTATAAGGCAATATCTGTAACAGGTCGCTATGAAGATTCATATTTGTTTATGTGATAGAGCACGAAATTCCGCGTCTTACTCCAAGCAAAGTCGTTGATGGAACTGACATTGTTATGGGCTGATGCGATTGAAACAACGCCTGGGCTTTACAGCCGACCCGCCGTCTTCACGTCCAGATAGGCATTCACCAGGTTGATCGGCAACTGCTGGGGTCGACTGTCGATCACCCGCGCACCACGATACTGGATGCGCTCATGACCCGCTTTGCGGGTTTCGAGATAGTCGAGCACGGATTGGAAGCGCAGAGCGTCCTTGCGGTTGGTCACCGGCAGGCTGAGCATTTTGTCGAGGCTTGCTTCGTGCAGATCCGCCACCACCACCAGGTGGCGTCGGGCCAGCAGCTTCACCGCTGTCTGCAGATTGTGCTGCTCTTCAGTACGGCTGTTGGTAATGATCACGATCAGGGCGCGACGGCGTTGCAGGGGCATGAGTTTCTGGGCCGCACCGAGGTAGTCGGCGGCTTCCAGGGTGGTTTCGATGTCGTAACTGCGATCCAGCATCCGCCGCACCAGATTGCCGCCCTTGATCGGCGGCTGCCAGCGATCCACACCACCGAAACTGAGAAAGCCCACGGCATCACCCTGACGGGCGGCCACATAACTGAGCAACAGCATGGCATTCAGGGCGTGATCGAGGTGGGCCCCGTCCGCGTCCTCATGACGCATGTGGCGGCCGCAGTCCAGGAGAAACACCAGTTGCTGGTCCCGTTCGTCCTGGTATTCCTTCGAAATCAGTTTGCGGTAACGGGAACTGGCCTTCCAGTCGATTTGCCGCAGGCTGTCCCCGGTACGGTATTCACGCAACTGGTGGAAATCGCTGCCTTCGCCCCGGCGCTGGCGTTTACGCACCCCGATCTGGCTGAGGTGGTTGTCGGTGGCCAACAGGGCATAGTGGGCAATCTCGCGGAAATTGGGAAACACCCGCACCCGGGTCAAGTGATCGATGCGGCGCTTCTGCCGCCACAGCCCCAGGGGTGATTTCAGCACCAGATCGACCAAGGGGAAGCGTTGTTCTCCCCGGGATTTCGGACGCAGCCGGTAGCCCATGCTGAAGCGGCGCTGGGCGGCCAGGGTCATGCTCTGGGGCAACCCCTCGACCTGACAATCTGCCGGATGGTGATCGTGTACACTCAGATTGAGCGGTCTGTCGCCCCGGTGGTCCAGAATCAGCCGCACCTCGCTCCAGACACCGACCGGGATGGTGGTATGGATCTCCCTGACCACTCCTGGTGTTGGCAAGCGCCGCAGCCGCAGCAGGTCGATCAGCGCGAGCATCACCAGCACGGCCAATCCGCCTTTCCACACTAACCCGAGCGCAGGCACCCACGGCGCCGCCAGGGCCGGCAGGCCGAGCAGCGCGAGGCTGTGTACCAGGCGCGGGCCAGGTCTCACTGACGCGGCGCCGGGATGTTGACGAGCAGGTCCCTCAGAACATCATCCGGGGTATAGCCTTCGATCTCCAGATCGGTGGTCAGGCGCACCCGATGGCGCAACACCGGCAAGGCCGCTGCCTTGATATCGTCCGGGATCACATAGTCCCGCTGCTGTAAAAAGGCCTCGGCCCGGGCCGTACGCAGCAAGGAGAGACTGCCACGGGGACCGGGACCGGCCTCGATGCCGTTCCAGTCCCGGGCAGCACGCACCAGGCGCACCGCGTAATTGACGATCTCGTCATCCATACGCAGGCTGGCAATGTTCTGCTGCAGCTGCGGAATCTCTGCGGCTTTCAGAATCGGCCGGATCGCGGAGGTGTCGAGTTGATCGGCGACCCGGTCCCGGGCCACCTGGCGGACCATCGCCTGTTCATCGGTTTCGCTGGGATAGTCAATGAACACCTTGAGCAGGAACCGATCGAGCTGGGCCTGGGGCAACGGGTAGGTACCCTCCTGCTCGATCGGGTTCTGGGTGGCGAGCACCAGAAAGGGGGCGTCCAGGGGAAAGGTGCGTCCCTCGATGGTGACCTGCTGCTCCTGCATCGCCTCCAGCAGGGCCGACTGGGTCTTGGCCGGAGAGCGGTTGATCTCGTCGGCCAGCAGCAGATTGCAGAACACCGGTCCCCTGCGCACGCGAAAGTTTTCACTCTTCATATCGAACATGATGTGCCCGGAGATGTCGCTGGGCATCAGGTCCGGGGTGAACTGGATTCGGCTGAACTCGCCCTGTATGGCAGCTGCGAGACTGCGCACCAGCAGGGTCTTGCCCAACCCGGGCACCCCCTCCACCAGCACATGTCCTGCGGAAAACAGGGCCAGCACCACTTCGTGGATCACCGACTGCTGGCCAACCACAGCCCGGGCGATCTCAGGCTCCAGGGCCCGGGCGCGCCCGAACAGGTCGTTCATTTCAGGAGAGGATTCATTCATGCGCTTTCAACTTCCTTTCTGGGTGCAGCGCCGAGTAGAGGCGCTGCAGATGGGCGGTGGTTTTGATCTGTGCCTCCGGATCCCTGGGATCGGGATAGAGCGCCGCGTTGATGGATCGGGCGGTCATACCGGTGCGTTCGGAGAGCCAGGCGCAACGTTGCTGCGGGTCCATATTGAGCAATCCCGGATGTGCACTGAGCCAGCGTTTCTCCACCTGCTGACGGGCCTGTCTGAGCAGACCGTTGCGTGGGTCGAGTCGCCAGGCAAACTCGGCACTCGCCTGGAGGTGTTCCAGCAGGTCCCGCCGGGCGGGACGTTCGATCCCCAGCTTGGGACCGGACTGCTGGCCCATGCGCCACAGGCTCAGGATCATCCAGGCCAGCAGGGTGATGACCAGATAGGGGGCAAAACGCCACAACAGTTCCGGCAGGGAGGGCACGTCGGCGCCATAGAGCAGCCAGGCGTGCCCACCGGGAGGTGTAAAATAGGCCAGCAGGCGGGCATGATCATGCTCACCGATCTGCTCATTGGTGAACATTTCCGTATCGCTGAGGAAACTGACCCGGCCTGAACCCCAGGCATAGGTCAAACACCGCTCGGACTGGCTTAACAACCGCGCCTCACCATTGGGTTCCGCGATCTCGAACCAGCGGGTGTTGTCGAACGCCACCTGAAGCGGCTCTTCCAGACCCGGCAGTTCGACCCACGACAGGTCGTCTGATGCGTAATCGTCATCCTCGCGCAGACTGACCGAAAAGGTCTCCATCAGGGAATGGGGCATCGAATCCCCCCACTGGCTGCCGGGACTCGCCACCAGATAACCGCCCTGGGCCACCCACTCCAGCAGGGCGCTCTGTTGAGTCTGGTTTAACGAGGGACCCAGGTCATGGATCAGGATCAGACCAGCAGTGTCGGGCAGCTGTGTAAGCAAGTTCCGCCCCGGCTGGCTCTCAGCTGTGACACCGAGACGCTCGAGGGTCATCTGTGTGGCGAGCAGCGGGTTCTCCCGGGCCTCACGTTCCGCGCCGAGACGAAGTTCCTTGGTCTGGCGCTCGAAATTATCAAAGAACCAGTAGCCGCCCAGCACCGACAGCAGGATTACGAGCAGAGCCAGGATGATCCCATTGGTGCGGCTATGTGTCATGGGAGACTCCAAACTGCCGCTGCCAGCCCTCACACAGTTCCAATGCCTGCGCCGGATCCGGTGACTGGTGGTTATAGGCCAGCCTCAGCCAGTGACCGGTCAATTCTGCAAAATAGTCATGCAGCCCCGGCCTGGGCAGCATCCGCACCCGGGCCAGACAGGAACCCTCGGTGTCGCCCTCGTGAATCTCCAGCTGGTCGCGGTGTACCAGCCGGGACAGGGCGGCCCGGTAGAGCAAGCCGAGCGCGGCCCGGTAGTCCCCCTGCCCAATCAGAGCCCGGGCCGCCTGCGCAGGATCGTCGGGCAGACTCTCCTGACGCAGGTCCAGACCCGCCAGGCGGGTCGGCAAAGGGCGCTCCGGACTGCCTTGCAGCGACATTTCTCTGAGCCATCCCCGGTTGTCCGCTAACCAGTAGACCAGGTAGGCAATCAATCCACCCAGGGTCAACCACATCAGCAGTTCAATCAACCGAGCCACAACCTTCACCCAGCCGAAATCAGAGGGTTCGATCTTCTCCTCATCCTCCTCCTCTTCTTCACTGTTTTTCGGTTTCCAGTAGGTGACGGTCTCGGTACGGCCGAACACCGGCTCGGCGAGTACCGCATCCACCGTTTCCCGGATCTCCGCCGCATCGGCCTGCAGGCCATACCCGGTCATCCGGCCCGCCGGCTCCAGGACGGGCACGTACTCCACCCGGGGTTTGCATTCCGAACCGCTGGGAGGCTCTTCATCGGTCAGAGCGGGCGGTTCCTGGGTTTGTCCGGTCTGCTCCTGATCCGGAGCGAGTGTGGCATCAGCCTGAGCCTCTCCGGGAACGGCCCCCAGGCTCAGCCAGACACCCAGAATGATGCCTGTCAGGGTCGCCAGGGTGGCGCCGCTGCTGCGCTTGCGGCCCAGCATGCGTCTGAGTCCCAGTTCCAGGTCCCAGGCCTCGAGCTGGCTGCGGCGGGTCAGATAGAGGGCGAATCCCCCCGCCACATAGAAGGGGGCGAACAGGGACATCACCAGGGTGGCGACGAAATGCTGCAGCCACTCGGTGGCGAGATCCGGTTCGAACAGATAGGTTTGCCAATCGGTCCACAGCAGGTCCTCCGGAATCAGGGAGAAGATCAATACCAGCAGGCCGATCTGCAGGATGGTCTCGATATGGATGCCGACCAGGGTCAGCCAGAAGCCAGCCTGGGTGGAACGGCCCAGCACCCGGATTCGCTCGGCGCGACGCTTGCCCCTGAGGCCTTCCAGCACCACCACCGGCATGAAAAACGAGCGCGAACCCATGAAGCGCCGCCAGGTCAGGGCGGCGAACAGCTGTGGCAGGACGATCCGCCGCCAGGAGCGGAATACCGACTTGAGACTCAGCTCCTCGGAAAACACCCGGCGGCTCAGCCAATACAGCAAGGGGGGTTCGTAGAGCGGTTTGAGCCACCACAGCAGCAGTCCGCTCAGCCACAGGGGCAGCGGCAGCAGGGTGAGCACCAGCATGACCGGCAGGGCGCTGCCCAACCAGAGCAGCCACAGCGGGCGGAACCAGCTCTGGCCCATGGCGAATCCCAGGTCGATGCCCTCCCAACTGTTGCGGGGGCGCAGCTTGATCGCGATCCTATCGAGTTCCACGCGCCCCCCGTCCGCTGAATCCCAGGTAGACGACGACCAGCGTCCACAACAGGCCTGCAACCGTGTACTTGGTGGCTGGGGGAAAGTCCGAGGAGGACCAGAAGGCCTCGATGAAGGCAGCCACGAGCAGCATCAGTGCCGCCCCCATGACCAGCGGCAGCGCCTCGTGAGCGCGCAGTCTCAGCGCCTGCACCCGGGTCAGTTGACCGGGCGCGATCAACGCATGTCCCAGCATCAGGCCCGCGGCCCCACAGATCACGATTGCAGTCAGTTCGAACGAACCGTGCCCCGAGACGAACGGCCAAAAGGTGTCGTGATAACCAAGCCGGCTGAGATGTCCCGCCACACCGCCGATGACCAAGCCGTTGTAGAGCAGCAGAAACAAACTCCCCACCCCGTACAACAGGCCGAGGGCGAAGGTACGAAAACCGATGCCGATGTTGTTCTCGATGTAATAGCCGAACATCATGAAGTCGGTATCCGAGGCACGTTCCCGGGAGACCCCGGGACGGTCATTGGCGGGGTCGTAATTCTCCTCCATCTGCGCCACCATGGAGTGGCTCATAAGGCTGTAGATCAGCGTTTCATTCTGATAACAGGCCAGCCCGCTGACCAGTGCGGGCAACGCAAAGGCGGCCAGGGCCACCCAGAAATAACGGGCCTGGCGTCGCAGGGCAACAGGGAATCCGCCGAACACGAACTGCAGCAGCCGCCAGCGCCATACCCCTGAGACCCGATACAACAGGGGATGCCCGCGCATCACCAGGGCGTGCAACTGCTCGACCCTTGCGGGACTGAAGCCACGGCTGCGCGCCAGGGCGTAGTGACTGCACAGCTGCCGGTAGAGTTCCGGGAAACGCAGATGCTGCTCCACACTGAGGGTCCGCTTGCGCCGCTCGCGGCCAAGATCGTCCATCAGGGCAGCGATCTCGTCCCACAGGGGCTGATAGGTGGTTTCGAACTGTTGCTGCTTCATCGGCGTCCCTTGAGAATCCAATGGGCGTAAGCGTACAGCGCGTTGACCCCCGCTTCACCCCGCAGGCCGGTCAGCGGCGCCACCAGCCCGGCCAGCTCCTCCCGCCGCTCCCGGGTCAATGCCTCGCCCCGCTCGGCGAAGGCCAGCAGCAGCCATTGCTCTTCCTCGGTCAGGCTCACAGGGGGCTTAACAGGTTGCGTGGACGGAGGTTCACTGATGGTCCAGGGTTCGTCCCGATAAACCACCAGGGTACCTGCCGCGAGATCGCCCAGGCGCTGGAAGCGCCGGTTACACAGCATGCTGACCAGTCCGGTAGCATAAAGAAACGGGAGAAAATCCACGGTCCGCAGCAGGTTTCGGATCATCGAGGCGCTGGGGCTCACCGGCAGACCCTGCTCCTGGATCACCACCAGCCCCATCGCCCGCTTGCCCGGGGTGGCGCCGCTGCGAATCTCGAACAGCACCGGGTAAAACCACTCGATGAGAAATACCCCGATCAGGATGATGCCCTGACCCAATCCGCCCAGGTAGATCATCAGGGTGGCGATGAGGATGTAGATCAGGCTGCGCCAGGCAAGATCGATGGCCCAGGCGCAGGCCCGAACGATGGGACCCGCCACCCGGAACTGCAGCACGACCCCTTCCGGAATCTCATAGCGGTGCCGGGTATCGAGCGATGAAACAGAGTTCCCTTCCGTCACGTGTGCGAAAATCCGTCAGCGATAGTAGATATCCTTGTACGCGGTATACATGGCGCCGATCAGCACCGGAATCACGACCAGCAGGCCCAACCCCACCGGCAGGGCGCCGAGGAACATCAGCAGGGTGGCAAGAATCCCGTAGAGGATCAACGGCAGGATGTTTTTCACCGAACCGACGAAACTCAGCTTCATCGACTCCCAGGCACTGAGGCTTTCCAGCCCCGCCAGGGCCGGCGCGAACAGATAAGCGAAAAACACCAGGATAAAGATCACAAAGGCAATACCCAGCCCGACAAAGGTGGAGGTGGTGAACATCATGGCGCTCATGGCCTCCACGTCTCCCGAATCGGTCATCATACCGGCACTCATGTTGCCGAAGATCACGGCCATCATGCCGAAGGTGAGCACCAGCATGGTGATCATGTAGAACAAGCCGATGAGAATGGTCTGCCCGGTGTTCTGGCTGAAGCCGGCGAACAGGTGGCCGACCGCAAACTGCCCGCCCTCTTCATGTTCCCGGCAACCGATCATGAAGCCGGCGATCAGGGTGGGCCCAATCAGGTTGACGGCGATGGCACCTGCCAGGGGAATCAGGGATATACCGAAATTCAGCCCGACCCAGATCACCAGAGCCAGGATCCAGGCCAATGGGGCTTCCTTGAACAGGCCCCAGCCTCCGGCAATCCAGGCAAACGGGCGGCCGATGGAAACCGAGCGCGGACCCACCATTTCACCCTCGAGGGGCTCCTCGAGGTCCGCATCCGGTGGCGTATAGGGGTCATTATCGGGTGTCTCGACCGGTTCGTCGTCGTCTTCCTCGCTCTCCTGGTTCGCACCCCGCACCTGGGCGGCGATGTACTTCGCAGCGACGATACCGCAGGACTGACAGATCCCCATCTCCATCTGGGTCGAGCCGCATTTGGGGCAGCGATCGACCGTACTGGGTTCCAACACCTCAGTGGCGTCGTCGTCCCCGCTGTCTATGTCCTCGAGCGCCAGTCCGGATGAGAAGGTCGGCGCGGGCGGCGTGGGCTTGGGATCCAGTTCCATGACCATGCCGAGCTTTTCCAGCGCCTCCATGTACTTCTCGGCCTTCTCGAGTTCCAGACCTTTTTTCAGGGCCACGGAGCGTCCGCCTTGAATCAGTTTCTGCGCCTTCTCCGGTCCCAGGTTGAACTTTTGGCTGAACAGTGCGATGAGTCGCTGCTGGTCAGTATTCGGTTTGAGTTCCCCGGTAAAGATAACCTTATAGCCCTCAGCCATTCCTTAAAATCTCCCAATAAATCCAAAAACATGCTGTCCGAACAACCGCCTACGGACAGACATGAACCACCCCATTAACCCTTGGGCGGCAAAGGTTATCAATTCTTGAGTCAAAACAGGATAGTTGAATGCTGAATCAGCGGCCGGAATCACAGCAGGCTGCAACCCCAACACGGATCCCGCCGCTGATCCCGCTCAGATCGAGTCCTGGATAACACCTTCCATCAAATCGACGATCGCCTGGTAGGCCTCGTCACTGTCACCGTTGAGTTGTGGACGTCGATAGGCGACATACACCTGGTCCGGTTCCTCTGTCTTGATATACACCGATATGGTAAACGGACAGGTCACCACGTTTTCCGGGGCGGCCTGCGCCATCTTGTGGGACATCAAGGCGCTGCAGAATTCCACCGACTCCGCTTTACTGAAGACCTGCTTGAATCCCAGATCCGGGCCGGTCCGGTTCAGCATGTCACTGATGTGCAGTGAACCGCTGACCAGCAGACCCCGTTCGACGATGGCCATGCGGATGTTCTCGACCACATCCTCATAGCGCTCGCCGGTTGTGAATATGCGGATCGGCGAGGCCTCCTCGTCCGCAGCCTCGGCAGCCGTGAGATTACTGCTCCCCAGGGCCAGAAAACAGAGCAAAATTACCCATCTCATCGCAATCCCCCATCGCTTGGTGATTGACGCCGCCGTTGCCCGAACAGGATCAGCCCCAGCAGGAGCGCAGGCAACACAAGAAACCAACGGTCGTCCGGTTGTGTTTTGTCTAAATAATAGGCGCTGATGCTGCGGGTGTAGCCCGGCTCGAGTCCCGCCGCCTCCGCAGGACTCATAAAACCCACATCGAGCACTCGAAGACTATCGCCTTCCGTCTCGGTAATAAAGCCCAGGGCCGCCAACGGATCGGATTCGGCGACCTGCGGCATCGCCACAATCACGTCCCGCATCCGCAATGCACCGGAGTCATCCTCCACCTCGACCTGCAGGCGCACACGGTGGCCCGGCTTCAGCCCCTCCAGGTAGGCGGGCAGTTCCCCCGCGGCATGTCGTTCGAAAGGGGGGAAAAACCGGTCCTGCCAGAAATCGGGACGAAAAAAGGAGAACACCAGGAACAGCAGCAGCAAGGTCTCCCACCAACGGTTGCGCACCAGCAGCCAGCCCTGGGTTGCAGCCACGAACAGCAGCATCGCCGCCAGACCCTGCAGCACGATCCAGAAGAAATCCCAGAAACCCTCGACACCGATCATCAGCAACTGGGTGTTGAACACAAACATGAACGGCAGGATGGCGGTGCGGATGTCGTAATAGAACGAGCGCAGGCCGGTGGCAATGGGATCACCTCCGGAGATTCCCGCCGCCGCATAGGCGGCCAGGCCCACCGGCGGCGTGTCATCGGCGAGTATGCCGAAATAGAACACGAACATATGCACCGCCACCAGAGGGATATCCAGCCCCTGAGCGGCCGACAACTGCACGATGACCGGCGCCATGAGGGTCGACACCACGATATAGTTGGCGGTGGTCGGCAATCCCATGCCCAATACCATGCAGATCAGCGCAGTGAGCAGCAGCATCAGCAGTACCGAGCCCAGCGACAGGGTTTCAACCAGTTCCCCCAGGACCTGGCCGATCCCGGTGAGGCTGACGGTACCCACCACGATACCCGCGGTGGCGGTGGCCACACCGATGCCGATCATGTTGCGCGCACCGTTTTCCAATCCCTGTATCAGAGAGGCAAACCCCCGCCTCAGTCCCGCGAGCAGTCCCTGCCTGCGAAACAGTCCGCGCAGTGCGTCCTGGGTGAGCTGAATCACCATCATCAGGCAAATCGCATAGAACACCGAGGTTGCGGGGGAGAGCCGCAGCAGCATCAGACACCAGACCAGCACCAGGATCGGCAGCAGAAAATGCAGTCCTCCAAGCAGCGCCGGTCCCAGACGCAGGGCCTCCAGATCATCGCTCTCCCCGCTGCGCAGGGCACAGCGCACCTCACAACCGATCAATGCCACGTACAGACCCAGTATCAGAATGCTGCTCGCGGCAAAGGCATAACTGCCGAAACTGCGTTCCACCAGGGCCATCAGCGCATAGGCGAAGAGAAAGAACAGCGCTGTTCCGGACAGGCTGAGCCCCCAGCCCAGCAGACGGCGTCTCAGCGGTGACGGGGTTGCCCGGGCGGTCATCGGCAGACCCGCTTTCAGCGCTTCCAGGTGAACCAGATAGAGCAGTGCAATGTAGCTCAGCACGGCCGGCAGGAAGGCGTGTTTCAGCACCTCCAGGTAGGAGATGTTGAGGTATTCCACCATGAGAAACGCGGCGGCCCCCATTACCGGCGGCATGATCTGACCATTGGTCGAGGCGGCCACCTCCACCGCACCGGCCTTCTCCGCGGGGAAACCGAGCCGTTTCATCAGCGGGATGGTGAAGGTGCCGGTGGTCACCACGTTGGCAATCGATGAACCGGACACCATTCCGGTCAGTCCGGAGGCCAGCACTGCGGCCTTGGCCGGTCCCCCGCGGCGATGCCCCACCAGGGCATAGGCCACACGGATGAAGTAGTTACCGCCCCCGGCCTGCTCCAACAGGCTGCCGAACAGCACGAACAGAAAAACAAAACCGGCGGAAACCCCGACCGCGACCCCGAACACGCCCTCCGTGGTGAGCCACTGATGAGAGGCCACCCGGCTCAGGGAGGCGCCCTTGTGGGCCAGCAGGTCCGGCAACCAGGGCCCGGCGAATGTGTAGACCAGGAAGGTCAGGGCAATCAGTGTCAGCGGCCAGCCCAGGGCGCGCCGGGTCGCCTCCAGCAGCAGCACCACCCCAACCACCGCCACCCCGATATCCCAATCGGTTGGTGCACCCGCGCGGTCGGCCAGACTCGCATAGAACAGGTAGAGGTAGGCAGCGCAGAAGGCCGCGCCCAGCGCCAGAAACTGATCGATCAACGGGATCCGCTGGGTGATCTGGCGGCGGAACGGAAAGCTCAGAAAGGCGAGAAACACTGCGAATGCGAGATGGATCGAGCGAACCTCGGTGTTGTTGAATACCCCAACCCCCAGAGCGAAGGGCAATGGCGAGGCAACCCAGAGCTGAAACAGGGACCAGCACAGGGCCGTACCCAACAGGAATTGACGGGTCAATCCGGTAGGCCGCCTCCCACCGTACTCAACCGCCTCGACCATTTCGATCGTTTTTACGTTATCCTGTTGAACCATCAGTTCTGAAAATCCTGAAATTCAATATCATGCAAGTAAACAAAACGTTTTCTACTCTACCATTGTTGGCCCTATGGGTGACGTTTAACCCGGCACACGCCGAGGAGAATGAGGAGGCACCGCCCACCTGGCACCATCAGGTGGAACTGGGCGCCAACGGCTCCTCGGGCAACACCCAGGCGAGTCAACTGCACGCCGGCTACAGCGCCGACTACGCCGATGACTACGACACCTGGAAATTCGTCTCAGCCTACGACCGGGCGGAAAGCAACGATGAGCTGTCCGCGAAACGCTTCTTCGCTGACCTGAAGAAGGAGTGGCTGTGGCCCGATATCCCCTGGTTCGGTTTCATGCAGGGGCGCTACGACAATGACGACTTCAAGGACTGGCAGTACCGTGTTTCGGCCTCGGCAGGCGTGGGTTATCAACACTACAAGGACGATAACTGGTATGTCGCCACCCGCTACGGTATCGGTGGTAACATCAGTCGCGGCGATGATTATGATGTATCCACACCCGAGTTGATGCTCGCCCTGGACACCAAATGGCATATCAACGAGATCCAGAGCTTCGATTTCACCACCGCCTTCTACCCGGACCTGGACGATGCCGGCGAATACCGCAATCTCACCGCGTTGAACTGGAGCATCAAACTCGCGGAGGAGAGTAATCTGGCGCTGAAACTGGGTCTGACCAACGAATACAACTCTTCCGTCGAAGAGGGGACAGACAACAATGACTTCACCTACAACTTTTCACTCGCCTGGCGTATCTAAGGCACCCATCTGGGGATTGATCCTGTGCACCGCGCTGGCCGGTTGCGGTGGCGGCGGTTCGTCCGGTGACGATGACAGTGGCAGCGGCACCGACAACCCGCCGGTCACCAGCGACGGGGAGTGGTACCGGCCCGAGGTGGCCATCAGCTGGCAGATTCAGCTGCAGGGTACGCCGAACACCGGTTATGACGTGAGTCTCTACGATCTGGACCTGTTCGACACCCCCGGTTCGACCCTGGATGATCTGCACGCGGCGGGCCGCAGGGTTCTTTGCTATTTCTCCGGTGGGTCCTACGAAAGCTGGCGCATCGATGCGAACCAGTTCGCAAGCGCCGACCTGGGCCAGGCGCTGGACGGCTGGCCGGGGGAACGCTGGCTCGACATCCGCTCCGAGCAGGTACGCACTATCATGCTCGACCGTTTGGACCTGGCCGTGAGTCAGGGGTGCGACGGGGTCGATGTGGACAACATGGACGGCTACGCGAATTCCAGCGGCTTCGATCTGACCGCGAACGATCAGCTCGACTATAACCGCTTCATGGCCGATGCGGCCCATCAGCGCGGTCTGGCCATTGCACTGAAAAACGACCTGGACCAGATCACCCAACTGGTGGATCACTACGATCTGGCGGTGAACGAGCAGTGTTATCAGTATGACGAGTGTGATTTGCTCACCCCGTTCATCGATCAGGGCAAACCGGTGTTGCAGATTGAGTATGAAATTCGCTATGTGAACGATACGCTGGCACGTAACGCATTGTGCGGACAATCCACCAGCGCCGGTTTCAGCACCCTGATACTACCTCTGGAGCTGGATGACAGTTACCGCTTCAGCTGTTCCAACTGAGCCATTGACCGACGATCCAAAATCACGAGGTGGCCCGTAGCCCGGGTGCAGCGCAGCGTAACCCGGGAAACAGACCGCACACTCCCCCTTCCGGGATTCGCTGCGCTGCACCCGGGCTACAACGGGCTTTATAACCAGCCCTTCTCCTTGTAGTAGCGCAAAGCCCCCGGATGAAAAGGCGCGGAGTTGCCCTCCAGCATTTCCGCCGCCTTGAGATGGGCAAAGGCGGGATGCAGTTTGCGAAAATCCTCCAGGTTGTCGAACACGGCCTTGACCAGTTCATACACCACGTTTTCATCCACACTGGCCGAGGTCACCAGGGTGGCTTTCACACCGAAGGTCTGAGTATCCGTATCGGTACCGCGATACATGCCCCCCGGTATCACCGCCGAGGCATAATAAGGCGTGTCGCGGATCAACTCATCGACCGCCTTGCCCTCCACCGGCACCAGGCGGGTATCACAGGCGGTCGCGGCCTCCTTGATCGAGGCATTGGGATGTCCAACCACATAGACCATGGCGTCGATCTTGTTATCGCACAGGGCCCGGGCCTGCTCGGTGGCCTTGAGTTCGGAAGCGAGTTTGAAATCATCCTTGGTCCAACCCACCAGGTTCATCATCACCTCCATGGTACCCCGTTGCCCGGAGCCGGGATTTCCGATGTTCACCCGCTTGTCTTTCAGATCCTCGAACGCCTTGATGCCACTGTCCTTCCGGGCCATCACCGTGAACGGCTCGCTGTGGATGGAAAACACCGCACGCAAATCCGGATTCGGGCCCTGCTCCGAAAACTTCGAACTACCGTGATAGGCATGATACTGCCAGTCCGATTGGGCCACGCCGAAATCGAGTTCGCCGCTGGCGATGGTGTTGAGGTTGAAGATCGAACCGCCGGTCGATTCCACGGTGCAGCGGATGCCATGGCGCTTGCGCTCCATGTTGAGCAACCGGCAGATGGCGCCGCCTGTGGGATAGTACACCCCGGTCAAACCCCCGGTACCGATGCCGATGAAGCGCTGCTCGGCGGTAATACCCGTCAGGGGTAGCAGTAACAGACAGATGCCCAGAATGATTTTCATGTTTCCTCCGGCAATTATTTATTGGAATCAGCGTGTCAGAAAGCGACGCAGTGCCTGAGCGAAGGCCTGCGGTTGTTCGGCATACAGCCAGTGTCCGGCCCCATGCAGCAAGCGCTCCCGGTAATGGGGAAAACGCCGTTTGATGACTTTACGGGCCGCTTCGTGAACATAATCGGAGCGATCCCCGTGAATAAAAAGCGCCTCACCGGGAAAGACCCGGTCACCCATTTCCGGAAAGTCCGACAGGGTTGCGATGGCTCGGTCAAGGAGCGACAGGTTGAACCGCCAGGACCAGCCGATCGTCTGCTTCACCAGATTTTGCAACAGATAGTCACGTACCCCGGATTCGCTTACCCGTTCCGCCAAATAGCGGTCCGCGTCTTCCCGGCTGTCGATCCGATCCAGGGGGAGTTGCGTCAATCCCTCAAAGATGGCTGCGAAGCGGTTGTCGTAGCGGACCGGAGCGATATCCGCGACCACCAGTTTGTCAATGCGCTCCGGCGAGGTCAAGGCGACCCACATGGCGGTCTTGCCGCCCATGCTGTGACCCAGCAGGGAGACGCTGTTCAGTTCCAGGTGGTCCAGGAGTGACAAAACATCCGCGGCCATTGCCGGGTAGTCCATCGGTTCCTGGTGGGGGGAACGACCATGATTTCGCAGGTCCGGAATGATCAGGCGATAATCGTCCTGCAGTTGCCGCACAATCCCCATCCAGTTACCGGATGAACCAAACAGGCCGTGCAGCAGGCACAATGGAGGATTCGCCGCATTGCCGGCTTCCCGGTAGTAGAGCCTCATGGGCGATCGGCCTCATTTATCTGAGGACAGTAAAGCAGTTCCTGTTTCTGCATGGTCAGCAGCAGGTCCGTGGCCTGGTCCCTGCTGAGTTGCCACTCAGTCAACTGCCCGATCAGAACCATTGCACTAACGGGACGGGACACGCCTGCCAGATGTTCCAGCAGCCGGACTTGGGTGTGTCCCAACCCCGGTTCCCAGGCACCCTTACGTACACGCCAACCCTGATCCGGGGATCGCGACAACTGGGGATTCGCTGCAAGGTAGGCCGTGGACAGGCTGTCCCGGGTCAGTTCGCGGCGGGAGATCCGCTCCCGACGGGACGCGACCAGGGTAAGTTTAGGACGCTGGGCAAGTCGCTCGATCACCTGGTAGCGAGATTGTTCACCCAGTGCGTTCAGGCGAGCGTCCAGATCGGGATCGTCACTCAGACCATCCACACACCAGTCACGGGGTTCGATCCAGCGGATAAAGCGCAGATCCGCCGAAGCGAGCAGCGCCCAAAGCCCTTGGATGTCGAAACTGGTCTCGTGCACGTGCAGACAACGATCGGCAAACTCCACTGGATCGACCTCCGAGGTGCCCTGCCAGGGCGTGGCGCGAAAGATCCCCTGCTCCGCCACCCGGGCAAGGCTCCTTGCGATACCCGGATCCCCCTGCGGATCGATCAGATCCAGCGCCTCCCGGTATCGGTCCAGGGGCTGACGTCCGAAGCGCCCATCCACCATGAAGCCGATCACCCCCTCCGGCGCCAGGTGCTGAGTCAGGCGAATCAGGCCCTGCCGGGGATCGCTCAGATGATGCAGCACTCCGTAGGAGAGGATCACATCGTATCCCCCGGCAACCGAAGGGATTCCTTCACTGTGCAACAGGTCGCCTTCCACAAACTCGAGATTGGTGTAGCCCAGGTGTTCGACCCGGGCTGCTGCCTCACGGATCGCCACCCGATTGATATCGATACCGGTGAAACGGTCCCCGGGAAAGGCACCGGCCATCTGTGTCAGGTTGATACCACGCCCGCAGCCCGCTTCGAGAATTTTCAGTGAGGCGGACACCGGATGTTGCCGCTCGATGTAGCTGAGCAACAGACGTCCCTGATAGGCGTCGCAATCGGGCACATCCCCGGGTGGATAGGGGTGGGCCTCATAGAAGGCCCTGACCCTGTCGGTCACCTTATCCAAATGGCATCCCCGCGCCGGGTTACTGGCTTCAGTGGCGCTTTTTGGGGGGTAGCAGGTCGGTGATACTGCCTTCGGCCATCTCCGCGGCGAAGCAGATGGTCTCATTCAGTGTCGGATGGGGATGAATGGTCAGACCGATGTCCTCCGCGTCAGCGCCCATCTCCAGGGCGAGTACGGTTTCACCGATCAACTCGCCTGCGTTGGGTCCGACGATGCCGGCGCCCAGAATACGTTTGCTCTTCGGGTCGAACAGCAGTTTGGTCATGCCCTCGTCACGTCCGATGCCCAGCGCCCGGCCGCTGGCCGCCCAGGGAAACACCCCCTTCTCATAGGCAATGTCCTTCGCTTTGGCCTCGGTTTCGGTGAGTCCCATCCAGGCCACTTCCGGATCGGTATAGGCGACCGACGGAATGGTCATGGGATCAAAACTCGAGGGCAGTCCGGCGATCACCTCGGCCGCCACCTTGGCTTCATGGGTTGCCTTGTGCGCCAGCATGGGTTGTCCCACCACGTCGCCGATGGCGTAGATGTTCGGCACATTGGTGCGCATGGTTGCGTCCACCGGGATGAACCCACGTTCGTCCACGTTGACTCCGGCGGCCTCCGCATTGATCTTCTTGCCGTTGGGGGTGCGCCCCACCGCCACCAGCACCCGGTCGTACAGCTGGGGCTTGTCCGGGGCCTGCTTGCCTTCGAAGCTCACTTTCAGGCCATTCTTCTGCGCCTGAATATCCACCACCTTGGTGCCGAGCATGATGCTCTTGTATCGGGAGGCGATACGTTTCTGCAGGGGTCGCACCAGATCCGGATCACAGCCGGGAATCAGGCTCTCCTGGAGTTCCACCACATCGATCTGGCTACCCAGGGTGCTGTAGACGGTCCCCATTTCCAGGCCGATGATACCGCCGCCCACCACCAGCATACGCTTGGGGACATCCTCCAGCGCCAGGGCGCCGGTGGAATCGATCAGTCGCGGATCGTCATTGGGAAAGCCGGGGATCTGCACCGGACTGGAGCCACAGGCGATGATGGCATCGGTAAAATCGATGCTGACCGGCCCCTCGGGGGTCTGTACCGAGATGCGTTTCGGGGATTCGAACCGTGCCATGCCGTGAACCACTTCCACTTTGCGCTGTTTGGCCAGCTGACCCAGGCCACCGGTGAGGCGCTTCACCACCTTGTCCTTGCCGGCGCGCAGCTTGTCCAGGTCGATCTTGGGCTTGCCAAAACTGATCCCCATCTCCGCCATCTCGGCGGCTTCGTTGATCACGTCCGCCGCGTGCAGCAATGCCTTGGAAGGGATACACCCCACGTTCAGACAGACCCCGCCCAGCGCATCATAGCGTTCGATCAGGATCACCTGCTTGCCCAGGTCGGCGGCGCGAAAGGCCGCGGTATAACCTCCCGGCCCGGCACCCAGCACCACCACATCCGCCTGTTTGTCCGCGGTGCCCTTCACGGCGTCCGAGACCGGCGCCTTGGTCGGCGCAGGTTTATCCTCAGCGCTGGCTCCGGCATCCAGTTCCAGCTTGAGAATCGCCCCGCCCATGGAGATCTTGTCCCCGACCTTCACCAGCAGCTTCTTCACCGTACCGCTGTGCGGCGAGGGAATGTCCATCGTGGCCTTGTCACTTTCCAGGGTGATAATGGACTCCTCGGCCTCGACCCGGTCACCGGGGGATACCAGGATTTCGATGATATCCACATGTTCGAAATCACCAATATCCGGAAGGGTCACATCGACAATGCTCATGGTTTCTCCTCGCACTCTTGTTGTCTATGGCCCGAAGCCTGATCGATCAATGCTTCGGGCGGCTGGCATAGTGGCTGTCTTGATGCACCACTTCTGCACCGGCAATCCGGGACACGGAATGACTGTCCACTTGGAATACAGCTACAGTCGGGCGTTTATGAATAAGCGGGCCTGCCCCGGACAACCCTTCAGATCGAGTGGCGCCGGGTCCGCAGACTGCCCCTGTTGAGACAGGTTGTCCGTGTTGTGTCGTTTACGATGCTCAAACCACTTTATAGCACTTCTGTCCCGAAGAACGAACCGCACTGTACCCATTTGAGGGACAGGGAGTCTGATGAAGCCGGATTGACACGGCTATCAGAAACGCATCAGCCGGGTACTGACTGCAGTTCGCCGCGAACCGGATATGGCTGGATTGGTTTGCCCCTGAGCGGGGGAATGACCTGGAAATATTCTGTTGCGGAATTCGCGTGCAGGGCGAGATGCCCATTGGGTTCGTCAGGAGGTCCCCGTCTCCTTCAGGTCCCCATTGAGCCATTCAGTAAGGCTGCTGGCCTTCATCGGCTTGGCATAATAGAAACCCTGCAGTTCGGTACATCCCGCCTCGAGCAGGAATTCCACCTGCTGACGGGTTTCCACACCTTCGGCAATGACCCCCATCTTCAGGCTGTCAGCCATTGCGACGATGGTATTGACCAGGGTGGCATCCTCGAGATTGTCCGGCAGGTCGCTGACGAATGAGCGATCGATCTTCAGTACATCCACGGGGAAACGCTTCAGGTAGCTCAATGAGGAATACCCGGTACCGAAGTCATCCACCGACAGCTTGATGCCCAGATCCTTGAAGCTGGTCAGCCAGGTCATGGCCTCCTCGGTATCCCGCATCAACAGACTCTCGGTCATCTCAAGGGTAAGAAAATCCGCACTCAATCCAGTTTCATCCAGCAACTGCTTGAGAAAGTCTGCCTGCAATCCCAGTTCCCGCTGCCGGCTCGAAAGGTTGACCGCCAGTTTCAAGTCATGAAAACCGTCACGATGCCAACGCTTGAGTTGCTCGCAGGCCCCACGCATCACCCATTCGCCGATCGGGCCGATCTGTCCGGTGTCCTCCGCCAGGGGGATGAAAATCGCCGGCGAGACCATGCCGCGAACCGGATGATGCCAGCGCACCAGGGCCTCGACACTCACCACCCGGTTGACCCGGGCATCCACCACCGGCTGATAGTAGATCTCCAGTTCATTACGCTGAATGGACTGACGCAGATCGAGTTCCAGCTGCTGGCGAACCAGGGTGTGCTGTTGCATCGAGGCGGTAAAGAACTGATAGGTATTGCGGCCCCGCTCCTTGGCCTGATACATGGCCATATCCGCATTGCGCAGCAGGGAATCCACATTCTCCGCGTCATCGGGATAAACCGTGATGCCGATACTCGCACCGATGTAGATCTCCCGTCCGTACAGGGTAATGACCCGGGTGATGCTGTTGATGATATTGGTGGCGATGTGCGCCACGGAATCCATCTCGGTGACATCCTGCAGCAGAATGATGAACTCGTCGCCACCGAAACGGGCCACGGTATCAGACTCCCTCAGACAGGACCGGATCCGCCCTGCCACCATCTGCAGCACCTCGTCACCCACCACATGACCAAAGGTGTCGTTGACCACCTTGAAGTGATTCAGGTCGACGAACAGAACTGCCAGCATCCAGCTCTCACGCTGAGCCGCGACAATGGCCTGACTCAGCCGGTCGGAAAGCAGTGAACGGTTGGGCAACCCGGTCAGGGCGTCGTAGTTGGCCTGATAGAGGATCTGCTCCTCATCTTCCTTGTACTTGGTGATATCGGAAAACACCGCCACATGTTCCTTGACGATTCCGTCATCATCCCGGATGGTTGAAATGGAGAGCCACTCGGGATAGACGCTGCCATCCTTGCGACGGTTCCAGATTTCACCGGTCCAGTAACCCTTCTGCAGCACGGATTCCCACATGTCATCGTAAAACCCGCGATCGTGACGTCCAGAACTCAGGATACTGGGTGAACGACCCTGCACCTCTTCCTGAGTGTATCCGGTAATCCGGGTGAATGCCGGATTGATCGTTTTGATGTGATTCTCTTCATCAGTGACCATGATGCCTTCCGTGGTCGTTTCGAAAACCGTGGCGTTCATACGCAACTGGTCTTCTGCCCGCTTCTGCGCAGTGATGTCCTCTTTGATGGCGATGAAATGGGTAATCCGGCCACGTTCATCCCGTAGCGGGGAGATCGACGCAGACTCCCAGTAGATGGTGCCGTCCTTACGCCGGTTGTGGAACACACCGCGCCACTCCTTGCCACCGAGCAGGCTGCTCCACATCTCGCTGTACTCTTCCTGGGTCTTATCCCCACTCTTGAGAAAGCGGGGATTCTGACCGACTGCCTCTTCGGAGGTATAACCTGAGACCTGTTCGAATTTCGGGTTGACGTATTCGATCAGGCCGTCGGTGTTGGTAATCACCACGGAGGCCGGACTCTGCTCCAGGACACGGCTCAGTTTACGCAGATCCGCCTCCGCACGTTTCGAAGCCGAAACGTCGCTGCGCACACAGACCACACCACCCTCCGAGGTATCCTTGTTACTGGCGAGATACCAGGTGTCGTTATCCACCTGCTCCAGGAACTGCCCTCTCGGTATGCTGCCGATGATCTCCTCCCCTTCCAGGTTGAAGTTGCGAACCCGCCCACCGGTAGCCGCCTTGATCGCATCCAGGTCGATACCCTGCTCCAGCCAGTCCTTGAGCCAGGGATAAAACTCAAGAAAACGTCGGTTGTGCAACACCAGCTGCGCATCCTGATCAAACAGGGCAAAGGCCTCGGAGAGGTTGTCCACCGCATCATGCAGACGATGCCAGGAGCGATTCACTTCCTGATGTGCGTTCTGCAGACTGCGAATCAATTGCCACAATCCCAGCAGGAGCACCACCACCATCAGCGAGAGGAGGATGATCAGCTCCCGCTTGTGCTTCATCTCGGTGATGCGGTTTTCTTCGTGGTGATTATGGATGTTTTCAAAATAATCCAGACTGGGCACGGCCAGGTACTGATTTTTCCATTCACCCAGCGCAGTCAGGTCATCAAGATTCGCATTGACGTGAAACAGCACCCTTTCAAGTATTTCCTCACCCTCTGTGGTAACCAGCGGCAGGTTGTGCAACTCGGCCAGGTTTTCGCGAATCTCATCAAGCTGTGAGTCGGTATAGAAAAGCTCGTAGGTATAGAGCAAGTTCAACAGTTCGAGGACCTTGCGGTAGGCCTCGGGTTCCACACTGCTCAACTCCCGGGAGACAATGGGCAGGTAGTGGATACCATTACGCACCAGGGCTGCCTGAAACTTGATTTTCTCCAGAATGGCAAGCTTTTCTTCCATTCCCCGCCAATAGGTATCCACCAGGGCATGGAATTCCGCGTCCTGATGAACTGCGGTTGTATCCAGTGCATGGCGCAGCTCCCTGATCCTGCGGCTGGTCTGCACCAGTGGATCGTACTGCACCAGCAGAAAGGAGGTGACTCTCAGGACGTCACGGTCGAGGCGTGCATCCATCTCCTTGAGTTGCAACAGGGTGTGAGAAACCTCTGCGTATTCCCGGGATTCGTCGTCCCAGAAGAGGAACAGCAACATGACAAAGGCGATCAGCAGTGCAGCCAGGAGAAAACTACGCTTGGTGCCGATGGTCTTGAACATCTTCATGGCTTGAATCTGACGTTCTCACCAACCAGGGTATGCAAAAACGCCACGATCTGCCCGATCTCATCATCGGGAATTTCCCGACCCAGCTGGTAACGTCCCATCACGCGAACAGCCTCGTCCAGGGTTTTGGCTGTTCCATCATGAAAGTAGGGGGGATTGATTGCGGCAAGTCTCAGGCTGGGCACTTTGAAGTAGTGCTTGTCCTTTTCCTGGTGGGTCACATTGTAGCGACCCAGGTCCGCATCGGTGATCCCGGTCTGACGATCCTTGAAGTAATCGCCCATGGCGCCCATGTATCCGTACATGTTGCCACCCACATTGACGCCCTGGTGACAACTGATACAGCCGTAACTCTTGAACAACCGGTATCCCTTCAGTTCAGCTTCCGAGAGAACATCATCTTCCCCTAACAGCCAGCGGTCGAAACGGGAATTTACAGTCACCATGGAGCGCTCGAAGGCGGCAATTGCCATAGCAATGTTGTTACCGGTCAGGCCATCCTCGAAAATGCTCTCGAATCGCTCGACCAGGGCGGGGTCATTACCCAGTTTGGATTCGACTTCCGACCAGGAGGAGTTCATCTCAATCGGATTGTGTACAGGCCCGGCGGCCTGTTCCTCCAGGGTTTCCGCACGACCGTCCCAGAACTGCACGAAATTGTTACGGGTGTTGTAAACCGTAGGGGTTTTGATCACACCCATGGCACCGCCCACCCCCATGGAGCGGGGTTGCTTGTCGGTACCACCGGAGGAGAGCAGATGACAGGAGGCACAACTCAGGCTGTTGTCCTGGGAGAGTCGCTTGTCGTGGAACAGACGATCCCCGAGGGCCACCAGTCTGGGATCCAGATCCGGGTCCATGGTGAGGGGTAATATTGGTTCATTTTTCACGCTTTCAGCCAGTGCAGAAGGCGCTAATATCACCAATATTAGTAGTATGATCAGTCTGTTATGCATAAAAAAAGCAAATTCAGGGAGCCAACATCCCACGTCTCGACTTCCTGTCGAGCCGGAACCAGCCATCCCCTGCAAGGGTTGATATCTGACCGTTGTATCGGTCAAAAACCCGACAACTTTATGATTTTCAGAATTTTTAACAATTCTGAGAAAGCATCAGTACAGGTTCAGAGGCTGGTATTTCCAGAACTTACCAAGGAGCTCTGGGGCATCAACTGTTACTTTTTTTATAGCAGTAAAGTTCGAATATCACTCAAAAGAGTGCTCAACAGACCGGTGAAACGAACCCCCTCCGCTCCGTCAATCACGCGATGGTCGTAAGACAGGGAGAGGGGCAACATCAGGCGCGGCTGAAATGCCGTACCGTCCCAGACCGGTTGCATGCTGCTTCGGGAAACGCCGAGGATGGCCACCTCGGGGGCATTCACAATGGGGGTGAACGCGGTTCCGCCAATACCCCCCAGGCTGGAAATCGAAAAGCAACCACCCTGCATGTCGCCTGGCGCCAGCTTACCGTCACGGGCCTTTTCACTGATCGCCATAAGTTCTGCCGACAGCTCGAAGATACCCTTCTGGTCAACGTCCCGGATGACCGGCACCACCAGGCCATTCGGAGTGTCCACCGCCACCCCGATATGCACATATTTGCGGAATACCAATGATTCCCCCTCGGCATCCAGGGACGCATTGAACTGGGGCATCTCCCGCAATGCCGCCGCTACCGCTTTCATGAGAAAAGGCATCAGGGTCAGGCGCAGTTCACGGCGTTGTGCCTGGGATTTCTGAGCGACACGAAATGCCTCCAACTCAGTAATGTCCGCCTCATCGAACTGGGTGACATGGGGGACAGTCAGCCAGCAACGGTGCAGGTGAGCGCCACTGAGTTTTTTCAACCGTCCCAGGGGACGGGTTTCCACTTCACCGAAGCGGCTGTAATCCACCTCGGGTGCGGATGGTAGCGCCAGGCCGCCGCCGGCAGGGCGTCCTGCCTCACCCCGTTGCAGGGACTGTTTGACGAATTGATGCACATCATCCTTGAGGATACGCGCCTTAGGTCCCCTGCCTTTTACCAACGACAGGTCCACCCCCAGTTCCCGGGCAAGGCGGCGTACCGCCGGACTTGCGTGGGCTTTCCCCTGCCCCCCCGGTTCAGCCAGTCCCTGGGGCACCGGAGGCACCCGGAGTTCCTTGTCACCGGGTCGGCGTCCGCTGTTGGCCTGTGCAACCGGTTCCTCACTGGGCGTTGGCGCCGGAGCCTGTACCGTTTCAAGTTCCTCAGCTGCAGGTGCCGGCCCTGCCGAGGCGGAGGGTTCCTCGGATTCGACCGCTGCGTCGTCTACCTGGATACTGAGTATGACATCCCCCTCACTGATCCGGTCACCCACCTTGACTCTCAGATTGCTCACCACGCCACTGTGAGGTGAGGGAATCTCCATCGTGGCCTTGTCGCTTTCAAGGGTCAGCAGCGAGTCATCCACCGAGACCTGGTCTCCTTCAGAGACCAGAATCTCAATGATCTCAACCGATTCGAAGTCACCGATATCCGGTAACACTACCTCTGTCGTTTTACCCACTTCTTATCCTCTTTTGCCCTTCAGGCAGTCACTGTTTCGCTCAGGCGTATATGATCGCCCCACACCGGAAGCCAGGAGACCCTTGGCTACACATGCATGGGATTGGGCTTTTCCGGATCGATCTTGTATTGCTTGATGGCCTTATTGACTACATCCGCCTCGAGACCGCCTTCATCGACCAGCGCTTTCAACGCTGCAATAACGATGTAATAGCGATTGACTTCAAAAAACTTGCGCAGCTGACTGCGCATGTCACTGCGGCCATAGCCATCGGTACCCAGCACCGAGTAGCGGGCCGGCACGAAGGCGCGAATCTGGTCCGCATAGCTGCGGATATAATCGGTGGCCGCGATCACCGGCCCTTTCCGACCGGACAAGCACTGAGTGACATAACTGACCCTGGGCTCCGCATCGGGATGCAGGGTATTCCAGCGTTCGACCTCCAGTCCCTCGCGTCGTAATTCATTGAAACTGGTCGCGCTCCAGATATCCGCAGAGACCTTGAAGTCCTTCTCCAGGAGTTGCGCCGCAGCAATCACTTCACGCAGGATGGTGCCGCTGCCCATGAGTTGCACCCGCTTCTTACTCTTGCCGCCCTCCTGCAGCGGGTAGAGACCGCGAACGATGCCCTCCTCAACGCCCTCGGGCATGGCGGGCTGAATGTAGTTCTCGTTCATCACCGTGATGTAGTAGAAGATGTTCTCCTGTTCCTGGTACATCCGGCGCATACCGTCTTGAATGATCACTGCCAGTTCATAGGCAAAGGTCGGGTCATAGGCCACGCAGTTGGGAATCGTCGAAGCCATAAGATGACTGTGACCGTCCTGGTGTTGCAGACCCTCGCCCGCCAGGGTGGTCCGGCCCGCGGTGCCGCCCAGGAGGAATCCTCTGGCCTGCATATCCCCCGCAGCCCAGGCCAGGTCTCCAATGCGTTGAAAACCGAACATCGAATAGTAGATGTAGAACGGGATCATGCTGACCCCGTGATTGCTGTAGGAGGTGGCGGCTGCGATCCAGGACGACATCGCACCAGCCTCGTTGATACCCTCCTGCAGGATCTGACCTTTCTTGTCTTCCCGATAGAACATCACCTGATCGGCATCCACCGGTTCATACAACTGACCCACGGATGAGTAGATACCCAGTTGGCGAAACATCCCCTCCATACCGAAAGTGCGTGCCTCGTCGGGCACGATCGGGACGATCTGCTTGCCCAGGGTCTTATCCCGCACCAGCATGTTGAGCAGCCGGACAAAGGCCATGGTGGTCGACTGTTCACGATCCCCGCTGCCTTCGAGTAGCGCCTTGAAGGTATCCAGGGTCGGCACCTTAAGGGGTTCCACCTTGGTGCGCCGCTGCGGCAGGAAACCACCCAGCTTGCTGCGCTGATCGTGCATGTATTTCATCTCAGCGCTGTCCGACGGCGGCTTGTAGAAGGGTGCCGCACCGATCTGATCATCCGAGATCGGGATGTTGAACCGATCACGGAACGCCTTCAGCGCCGCTTCACCCATCTTCTTCTGGGAATGGGTGATGTTCTGACCCTCACCGGCGATCCCCATGCCGTAGCCCTTCACGGTTTTGGCCAGGATTACCGTCGGCTGGCCCTTGTGGGCAGTTGCCTCGGCGTAGGCGGCGTAGACCTTGTGAGGATCATGACCACCTCGGTTCAGGCGCCAGATGTCCTCATCGGTCATGTTGGCCACCATCTCTTTGAGTTCCGGATACCGGCCAAAGAAGTGTTCCCGGGTATAGGCGCCGCCCTTGGCCTTGTAGGCCTGGTAATCACCATCCACACACTCTTCCATGCGTTTCAGCAGGATGCCGTTCTTGTCCCGAGCCAACAGGGGATCCCAATATCCGCCCCAGATCACCTTCAGCACATTCCATCCCGCACCCCGGAACACGCCTTCCAGTTCCTGGATGATCTTGCCGTTACCCCGCACCGGTCCGTCCAGTCGCTGCAGGTTACAGTTGATCACGAACACCAGGTTGTCGAGCCGTTCACGCCCGGCAAGCGAGATGGCACCCAGAGCCTCCGGTTCATCCATTTCACCGTCACCGCAGAATGCCCAGACCTTACGTTCATCGGTATTCACCACACCTCGGTCATGCAGGTAGCGCATGAAGCGGGCCTGATAAATGGCCATCAGCGGGCCCAGTCCCATGGATACCGTGGGAAACTGCCAGAAGCCGGGCATCAACCAGGGATGGGGATAGGATGACAGACCATGTCCGTCCACCTCCTGGCGAAAACTGTACAACTGCTCCTCACTGAGCCGGCCTTCCATGTACGCCCGCGCATAGACACCCGGTGCGGAGTGGCCCTGGAAGAAAATCAGATCCCCATCCCGTTCCTTGCTCGGAGCACGAAAGAAGTGATTGAACCCCACATCGAACAGAGTGGCGCTGGAGGCAAAACTCGAGATATGACCGCCCAGCTCGGTGGAGATCCGGTTTGCCTGAACCACCATGGCCATCGCGTTCCAGCGAATAAAGGAACGGATCCGGCGCTCCATGGCACGGTCACCCGGAAAGCGTTGCTGCTTGGTGACAGGGATGGTGTTGACATAGGCGGTGTTTGCACTGAATGGCAGATGAGCGCCGGAACGGCGCGCCTTGTCGACCAGGCGCTCGATCAGGAAGTGGGCTCGCTCCACACCCTCATTCTCCAGCACGGCCTCCAGTGCATCCAGCCACTCCTGTGTTTCAATTGGGTCGATATCGGGTCTGCTCGGCATTGTTATTCTCTGGCTATTCGGTTTGACACAGGACGAACTAAAGTCCTGAGCATACTCTTCCCCATCCGGACAATCGAGTTGCCTGCCTGGATATTGAAAGACTATTTGGATTAGTAATAGTTTGAATTGATTCGCGTAATATACAGCAAGATGATGACGATTTCAGCGTTCTTTTGAAAATATTTTTCTTGACTTAATTCACTGTTTTTACAATTGAATTCAATAAAAACAGTGGCGTCGAAAATGGCCTGGCGAGACACCTGAAAACCCGCTCTCTCAGGCATAAAAAAAGGCGCGTCCCCGATTGGGGACGCGCCTTTTTCCATTGTATCAGAGCCGTTATTCGGAACGGTTCCGAACAATCAAGCCGAAGACGTCACATCAGATGTCTTTGCGGTTTGCGAAAGCCGGCATTTCGAAAGGCTTGCGCTCCATGGCAACCTTACGACGCTCTTCCATCTGCTTCATGGCTTCGGCACGACGGCTTTCCATCTCTTTGACCATTTCGTCGCGACGGGCTTTGGACTCTTCCATCATTTTGGCGATGGATTCCGGCATCTCCGGACGGTTCTGAGCCATGCTGTCATAACGGGCCTGCATCTTGGCGACTTCAGCTTCGTGCTGTTCCTGACGCGCTTTCATTTCGGCTTCCATGTTGGCGAAAGGATCGGCGTTGAACTTCTCAGCATATTCACGCTGTGCGGTAACCGCCTGCTCGAAGGCTTTCTGCTGCTGCTCAGCGAAGGCTTTCTGCTGCTCGGCGAAGGCCTTCTGCTGTTCACTGACCGCAGCCTGCTGCTCTTCAGTCAGGGCCGGAGCACCGTAAGGTGCATAGCCATAGTAAGGATAATCGTAACCGTAACCGCGACCATAGCCACGACCGTAGCCGTTGCCGTGCGCACGCATGTTGAACGAGAAGTCGAAGTCGCCGGCGCCGTAACCGTCACCGAACATATCGTCACCCCAGTTGTTGCCCCACCAGGCATTCACGGTTGCGGAACTCGCAGCCATAGCGATCGCCGCAGCAATGATAGAAACTTTTTTCATGTCGACACCCAAATAATTATGTAATTTGAAATCTATGCGTTGTTTGTTTTATGGCACGTCCCTGTGCCGATTAATTCCTTATACCAGCTCAGTCAGCCTTATTTGGCCGGTGCAGCGGGAGCAGCCGGAGCCACAGGAGCGCCAGGTGCTACCGGGTAGCCGTAACCGTAAGGTGCATAGCCGTAAGGACCATAGCCGTAAGGACCATAGCCATAGTTATCACGCCAGGAGTCGTATCCACGACCGTAACCGGAACCACGTGCACTGCCGCTCATGCCGAAACTGAAGTCACCGGAGCCATCACCCCAGCCGTCGCCCCAACCATCATTGCCCCAACCACGGTTGTAACCAGGACCCCACCATGCGGAAGCGGTAGCGGAAGCAACAATCAGTGCGGCAGCAGCAGCAACTTGAATGGTTTTTTTCATTTTTCACTCTCCTCGAGATAGAATGCGATTTTAGATTGCGTGAGAAAGCAGGTACCGCATAGCTTTCGACGTAAAGAATATTAGTATTTACTAAATTTAACAATTTATAAATTTCAATCGCAGGACATTCCTGTATAGAAATTTTCAAATTCACAGCGGGCTCGCCGTACCATGCAGATCACCCTGACCCGACCCGACGACTGGCACCTACACCTGCGCGATGATCAGGCCCTGGCCGCCGTGGTCGGCCATACCGCCGAGCGGTTTGGACGTGCCATCATCATGCCCAATCTCAAACCCCCGGTCGTCAACACGCAGATGGCCCAGGCTTATCGCCAGCGCATTCTCGAGTCCCTGCCCGCAAACAGTGGATTTACACCTCTGATGACGCTCTATTTGACCGACCGTCTGACACCCGACGAGGTGGTAAACGCCAAGCGGAGCGGCTTCGTTCACGGCATCAAACTCTACCCGGCAGGCGCCACGACCAACTCCGACGCCGGGGTAACCCGGATCGAATCCCTCTATCCGGTGCTCGAAACCATGCAGCAGGAAGAGCTGCCGCTATTGGTCCATGCGGAAGTAACGGACACGGCGGTCGACATTTTTGATCGGGAGAGGGTTTTCATCGACCGGCACCTGGTACCGTTACGCAAGGATTTTCCTGAACTGCGCATCGTGTTCGAGCATGTCACCACCCGGGATGCAGTCGCGTTCGTGCGGGAAGCGGGCGGGCCGATCGGCGCCACGATCACGGTGCAACACCTGTTGTTCAACCGCAATGCGATGCTTGCCGGCGGTATACGCCCCCATTATTACTGCCTGCCCATCCTCAAGCGGGCCCGCCATCAGGAGGCGCTTATCGAGGCTGCAATCAGTGGCGACCCGCGCTTCTTTCTTGGCACGGACAGCGCCCCCCATGCCCAGCAGGCCAAGGAAAACGCCTGTGGTTGCGCCGGCTGCTACACCGCTCATGCGGCTCTGGAACTCTACGCAGAGGTCTTCGAGCAGGCAAACGCGCTGGACCGGCTGGAAGGGTTCGCCAGTTTTCACGGGGCGGATTTCTATGGCTTACCCCGCAACCGGGAAAAGATCACCTTGGAAAAACAGGACTGGAAGGTACCGGACAGCTACCCCTTCGGTACTGAGCGGGTGGTACCCCTGAAAGCGGGGCAGACCATCGGCTGGCGTCTGACTGATTCCTCGAGTGCCGCCTGAGCCGAACGCCCCCCCCCTACAGCAGATTCGATGCGCTCGCGTTACTGGGGTTCTTCCGCAGGCGGCACATCGTCCATGAACAGGGACTCATCGAACAGTTCATCGTCCGCCTGATTCATCCCGTCATCGATCTGTGAGCGTCGCCGCTGTAGATAGAATTCGCGCAGGAAGGCATAACGGTCCACCGCGGCCTCATCCAGAACATCTCCCGCTTCCAGCAGGTCGGCGCGGATATCCACGTAGTTCAGGGTGACAAGGGTGTAGAACGCTGTCTGGGTCGGATATACCACCGGGTTGATCATGAAGTCGCCGACCCGTCCTACGAGATCCCGCAATGTGGTCGGGCCGAAAAAGGGGATCACCAGATAGGGAGTATCCCCCACGCCCCAATAACCCAGGGTCTGCCCCATATCTTCCTTGTAACTGGGAATTCCCATATCGCTGGCCACATCGAAGAGACCGAAAATCCCCAGAGTGGAATTGATACAAACCCGCCCAATGTCCGACAGGGCGCGTCCGGGTTTGAGCTGCAACAGGTTGTTTGCGGCAGAGGGTATATCCGCAAGATTATTGAAAAAATTTGTCACACCCAGATCGACAACGGTCGGCGTGATATAGCGATACCCCTTGGCGACAGGCTTGGCGATCGCCCGGTCGAACTCCTGATTGAACTGATCGGAACCCCGATTGAACGACTCCAGAGGATCCGAACCATGCTGGCTATGTATACTGGCGCAGCCTGACATGAACAGCAGAGAGAGCAGTATCAGGGCTGGCATGTGCATCCATCTATTCACGAGCGGGCAACTTGATAAGGTTTGAGACAATGTCGGCTATCATACCGCCAGCCCTGACTTCCCACCAGAATCCCCTGCTCATTGTTACAAACGGTTACCCTTCCTGTAGGCGGGAATTTCACTGCATGCCGCATCGAATTCGCCTGTTGAACGTATTACAATGGGGCGATGTCCGATGTCGTGTTCAACCCCATCATTTCACAAAGGTTCCGAGGTTATCTGCCCGTCGTAGTGGATCTGGAAACCGCTGGATTCGATCCGAACCGGGACGCACTCCTGGAGATTGCCGCCACCCTGCTGGCCATGGACGATGAAGGAATGCTGCGCCCGGTGGAAACCCATGCCTGCCATATTCAACCCTTCGAAGGGGCCCACATCGACCCCAAGGCTCTTGAATTCAATGGCATCGACCCGGATCACCCGTTTCGTCAGGCGGTTCCGGAAGCGGAGGGCTTGAGAGCACTGTTCTCTCCCATTCGCAAAGCCGTCAAGGCCAGCGGCTGCAAGAAGGCCATCCTGGTGGGTCACAACGCCTTTTTCGATTTGAGTTTCCTCAACGCCGCAGTGGCCCGGTGCGCCATCAAACGAAACCCGTTTCATCCGTTCAGTACCTTTGACACGGTCTCACTGGCCGGTATGGTCTATGGCCAAACCGTTCTGGCCCGCGCGGCCAAGGCGGCGGGACTGGAGTGGGATGGCGCTCAGGCCCATTCCGCGATCTATGACACGGAACAGACCGCCGCACTGTTCTGCACCATTCTCAACCGCTGGCAACGGCTTTCCGGTGACATGAGCTGGCTTGAGCCCTGAACCGATCCCAACCGCATTCGCCGAGACAACCACAAGCCGACAGGACGATCACTCGTCTGCAAACCCGTAAATCACAGAGTATTGTTTGATACCGGGGTGAGGAGATGCCGTTCGACGAAGGCCAAAGCGGCCACATTCGGTAACGGAGAGGGTCCGTCCGGACGGAAGATTTCCGCCCGGACTGGTCCGATTGCGATCAGTTGTTCTGGATCACGATGTTGGGGAACTTGGCCGCGTAATCCTTGGCCTGCAGCGACAGCTTGGCCGCCGTCTTACGAGCGATTTCCCGGTAGATCTGGGAAATCCGCGCATCCGGCTCTGCCACAACCGTGGGTTTGCCGCCATCGGTCTCCTCCCGGATTCGGATATCAAGAGGCAGCGCGCCGAGCAGGTCCACATGGTACTGGTTGGCCATGGAAGAGCCACCACCCTGGCCGAAGATATGTTCCTCGTGGCCACAGTTGGAACAGATGTGAATGCTCATGTTCTCCACGATACCGAGTACCGGCACCTCGACCTTTTCAAACATCTTGAGGCCTTTGCGGGCATCCAGAAGGGCGATGTCCTGGGGGGTCGTCACGATCACCGCTCCG
This sequence comes from Candidatus Thiodiazotropha sp., assembly GCA_040506775.1. GTDB lineage: Bacteria > Pseudomonadota > Gammaproteobacteria > Chromatiales > Chromatiaceae > Thiodiazotropha. The sequence continues at coordinate 355,394 of JBEVWC010000007.1, read as the reverse complement.
GAAACCGGCACCTTCTGTGCCAGGGTCAACTGGGTGTCACCCGTACCCGGGGGCAGATCCACAACCAGGTAATCCAGATCGTCCCAGTTGGTGTCGTTCAGCAGTTGCTCCAGCGCCTGGGTGACCATGGGACCACGCCAGATCATGGGGGTCTCCTCGTCAATCAGGAAACCAATGGACATGGCCTGCAGGCCATAACCGGTCATGGGCTCCAGGGTTTTTCCGTCCTTGGACTCCGGCTTGCCGGTAATACCCAGCATGCGGGGCTGTGAAGGACCGTAGATATCCGCATCCAGCACACCGACCTTGGCGCCCTCTTCAGCCAGGGCCAGGGCCAGATTCACTGCGGTGGTGGACTTGCCCACGCCGCCCTTGCCGGAAGCGACTGCGATGATGTTTTTGATGTTATCAATCGGCTTGAGCGCCTTTTGCACCGAGTGTGCGACGATTTTTATGGTGATGTTGACCTCAACGGAGGACACACCGGGCAATGCCTGGATCTTCTCACTCAGTGCCGATTCGATATCGTTGAGACAACCCTTGGCGGGGAAACCGAGTTCGACCGCAACCTTGACCTTACCGCCCTCGATCTCGACACCCTTGACAGCTTTGGCCGTGACCAGGTCTTTGTTGAGATGTGGCTCGACATAGCCTTTGATTGCCTCTTTTACGGAATCTTGTGTCAGATCTGACATCGTCTATTACTCCTGATGGCAGCCCATGATGCGGGGCTGGTCATGTTACCGAAATTACATGGCGGGGGATTCTACACGAAAAATGCCAAGATATACCAAGCATTTTCCTGGGTTATGCGTCTGATTGGCTTTAATGCTAGGGAGAGATCGGTGAGATGCCGTTTTGTCAGCTGGCCTCGGCAGATAGGGAACCGGCCTGGGGGCATGACCCTGAGGTCAGGTGCTGGGAGTGTCCGTCACCGTCCCACCCATCGGGTCGGGACGGTGGCGGACCGATTATTGGATGCTGGTCGAAAAGACCTCAGAGAGCATCATACAACCTGTTGCTGCAAGGACTCGCCCTCGCCCTGCTCGAGATCGAAACCGGCCAGGTAGTGACTGATGAGATGCTCCATCAACGGCAGCACCGATTTTTGTCCCTCTGGCTGCAGTTGATAATTGATTCTCAGGATCGCGATGCCGTGTACCCCGCTCCAGAGTGCCCTGGCGGCCAGAGCAATCTCCTCTTCAGAGACACGATTCAAGGTCAATGCGGCCAGTTGCCGCTCAACCAGGGCATATACCCGATCCACCTTGTCTTCGTAGATCTCTTTGAGCAGCCCTTCACCCTCGGGTTGGTGCTCGAACACCATGCGCCAGCGATGGGCGTGTTCTGAGGCATACTCAATGTAAGCCGAGCCCAGGGCATACAGGCAGTCCTGAGGATGACGGCAATCCGCCAGTGAGTCCTTCAGCACCATGTAGAGTTGATCCAGGGTACGGCCATTGACCCGTTGAATCAGCTCATCCAGATTTTTGAAAACGAAATAGAGACTACCGACTGTGTAGCCGATGGCAGTTGCAACCTTGCGCGCTGACAACCCGCTGTAACCCTGGGTTTCGATCAGTCGTTCGGCGGCTTCCAATGCCATGTTTTCGATTTCCGACTTGCTGTGTTCTCCCCTTCTTCCCATGTCTACTCCCGTTTAACACGATCAATGTGTTCGTCTGTATGTGTAAAAGCGACTTTCCCTATCTGTGCAAGGGCGGTGATCAATATCACATTTTTTAGGTTCCAGCACAGTGATCTATTGCACAAGGCGCACCTTCAAACCAGCGTAATATGGTGAAACCTTGATCTGTGGCAATTCCCAACTGCAAATCATGCCACGAACTGAGTCATGATGTTGTTTTTATTATATAAACACCGCTCATTTGTTCGCGGTCTCAGTCGTTTTAGTAACCACTGTTTGTTTTATCGTCCATACCCGAACGATGCGTGAAACAGTATCATTCCTGCTCAATATTTTCGATGTTTTTCAATCCATCCACAGATGAACAACGCTCCCAGACAGGATCACAATCGCAATCCCTTTGTGGGTCGTCGCCAGGCATTTCGGCAATGGCTGTTTCTCGTCTCATGGCGCCTGATATTTCGTGTTGTGGGCAGCCTTTCACCCGGACTGGCAGGAAAACTGGCCTTGCGGTCCTTTACCACACCGCCCAAATTCCCGCTCAACCCAATGGAACGGCGCCTGTATGAACAGTCTGAATTCACACTGCAGAATATCCAGGGACGGCGCATTGCAATCCGCAGCTGGGGAACCGGTCCGGTGGTGCTGTTCAGCCACGGCTGGGGCGGACAGGGCGTACATTTCCACGCACTGATCGAAGCCCTGGTTCGGAATGGCTACCGGGCTGTCGCCTTCGATGCCCCAGCCCACGGTAATTCACCAGGTAAACGGACTCATATGCTCGAGGTGAGCAGAATACTCGCCGCTGTGGGTAAAAACCTGGGTCCGATCGACACCCTGGTAGGTCATTCCTTCGGTTGCGGTACCGCGCTGCTGGCCCAGTCCCATTATGGCCTGAAGGCTGGGAAACTGGTGTTGTTCGCCTGTTTCGACGATATCCACTGGATCACCCGGAGGTTCGCGGAGGTCTTTGAATTGAGTGAGCAGGTTTTGCACGCCATGATGAAGGCAGCACACCGAAAATACTCGCACCAGGACCGGGATGCCTGGGACTGGCCTGAGCTATCTCCCATGAACACAATTCAGACTGTTGCGTGTGACATCCTGTTGGTGCATGACACACAGGATCGGGAAGTGCCCCACGCACACGCCTTGAGGCTGATCGAGCAGCATACCCGGGCAGAGTTGCTGACAACCCGGGGGCTGGGTCATAAGAGGCTACTGGGTGATCCTGAAACCGTGCAGTACTGTACCGAGTTCATCAGCCGCGCGTCCTAAGCCTGCCGGCACGTCCCCCTGACGACACCTGTCACCCCGCTCAAAACTGATAACCTGAAACCACACGATGCACCTTATTGGCCACATCAATCAAATCGTCGGCTGATTTGGCGTTCTCCTGGGCTTTGTCCACTGCCGATTGACTGGTACGGGTGATGCTTTGGATGTTGTGGCTCAGATTTTCCGACATCTGGGACTGGACCTGGACCGCATTCACGATTTCACTGTTCATCCGACTGATTTCAGCCACCGAGACCAGAATCTCCTGCAATGCCTGCCCGGCTTTCTGAATCTCGGTGGAAGTCCGTGTAGAAGCGTCCTGCCCGTATCCGATTTTGGTGACCGAGGATTCAGTATCGACCTGCAGCTTCTCTATGATCTTCTGAATCTCCTGGGTCGATTCCTGGGTACGTTGCGCCAGGGTTCTCACTTCATCCGCAACCACCGCAAAACCGCGACCGTATTCACCCGCGCGGGCCGCCTCGATGGCCGCATTCAGGGCCAGCAGGTTAGTCTGTTCCGAAATGCCCCGAATCACATCCACTACCGATCCGATGCTGTCGGCGTTTACTTCCAGCATGCGTATCGATTCAGACGCCTCACCCATGGTCTTTTGCAGATCCGCGGTGATCTTTTCCGCATTGTTGAACAGGGCGTATCCCGATTTTGCCAGTTTGTCCGCATTGGCAGCTGCCTCGGCGGCCGCCAGGGTGTTCTTGGCCACCTCATCGACACTGTGGCTCATGTCAGAAACGGCGCTTGCCGCCTGTTGCGTCTCGTGATGCTGATGGCCGATCTCCTCCTGTGTCGCATGCGCAATACCCTCCACCTGATTCGCCAGCCGGGTGACCTGGCTTGAGGCCTCGGCCACATCATGGGTCAGGGATGAGAATTTGCCCATCATGGCATTGAACGCCTCGGTGATGGCGCTCTCGTCTCCGGTATTGATGCGAACTCTCAAATCGTTCTCCAGATCCACCTTGTGTACGGCCTTCACCAATTCACCGACGGCACGTTCGTCACGGCGCATGATCACCGCGTAGTAGATCAGAATGGCACTCTCGAAAACCACGAATGCCGCATGCAAAAAAGCAATTCCCCAGGAACAGCCATAATTGAAAATCATAACCGGCATTTCGCCGATGCTGGCATTTGCCAGTTGCAGCCCGGTCAATGCCAGATGATGCACCGCAATGGCTCCCGCGGCCGCCACCACCGGTATCCAGTTTCGGTAAATGAGCAGCAACGCCAGTGCACCAAAAATATGGAAATGCATCTCGATGCGGCCCAATTGGGATTGGATCATGATGGCGGAAATCGCCATCAGCAGGACACCGGCCACGATGCTGAAACCCAGGGTTCCGCGCAGCAAGGCATATGCGGCACCCGCCAATACACCCACGATGAGTGAGGCAAAGATGGCGAAACCTGAGGTGCCGTACCCCATGGGAACCAGAAACATGGTGACCGGAAGGTGTGCCATGATGATGACAAACAGGATTCGGTCGTTTCGCAGCAATTCATCGTTTGAGGAAGTAGCGGATTTCTTCTGAGTGGTGGGCATGGTCGAGTCTCTTCAGGGTTGTCATGTCACATCGATGGCTATCGCATTCAGATCACGAAGCATCCTTTCAAGACTCAGAAAGCTGCCGCTGTAAACGAGTTGCAATCTGCCTTGCGGATCTATGAGATAGATGTATCCCGGATGGTCAATCCGGGGCTGTCCCTCACTATGCCCGGGCGCATAGGAGAAGTAGGCGTGATAGTCGGCAGCCACCTGTTGTGCGTGGTGCGGATCGTTGGCCATCAATCCGGTGAAATTCCCGCCTCGACTATCAAAATATGTGGAAATTTTCTCTGCGGTATCATGTTCGGGGTCCATCCCGACATAAAGAAACTGAACCCGCTCCGAAGTGACCTGCTGGTTGAGGTTCAGCAGGGTCAGCGCCTGATTGTGGCAGACGTCCTTGCACCCCAGGTAACCGAACATCAGGTAGACAAAATTGCCCCGGTAATCTGATAGTTTGACGGCCTGACCTTTGACATCGTGAAGCAGGAAATCCGGTGCCTTCCCGGAGATGCTGCGTCCATAGTAGTGCTTGCTTTGAAACGGGTCCGGCAGCAGAGGCAAACCGGCAATCAAAAGCATGGAAGCGCTCAAAAGCAGGACGAGAGTCAGCTTGTGCGGGGATTTGAAAATCGGTGCGCCCTCATGGGTATCAGGACCTCACGACCGGGTACGGCTGGATCGTAACGATCCACAAATTATGGTCGAGGCTGATTACGACTTGAAGGGTAAATCAGAAAAGAATTCCCGGAATTGGCTTACACCGAAGCGATTCAGTCTTCCCGGTGCGCCGAATAAACTGCGACAGATGCCCCGGGATTGCCCGTAAACCGGCTCACCAGATAGATGGCCAGGCTGGAAAACAGGAAACCCGGTACTATTTCGTAAAGATCGAACAAGCCACCGGCCAGTGGTCGCCACACCACGACTGTCAGGCCACCGACAAGAATGCCTGCCAGGGCGCCCCAGCGAGTCATGCGGTTCCAATACAGTGACAGCAGCACTGCCGGGCCGAACGCCGCACCAAACCCTGCCCAGGCATAGGCCACCAGATCCAGCACCTTGCTGTGCGGATCCAGCGCCAGCGCAAAGGCGACCAGAGCGATACACAGCACTGCCAGACGACCCACGATCATCAGCTCGCGCTCACCGGCCTGTTTGCGTAACAGAAGACGGTACAGATCACCGGTGAAGGTACTCGAAGAAACCAGCAACTGGGAATCGGCGGTACTCATGATGGCGGCCAGGATCGCGGCCAGGCAGATACCCGCGACCAGGGGATGAAACAGCAGTTCGACCAGACGGATGAATACCTTTTCCGCATCCGCCAGGGGCGGATCGAACTGCGGAATGCCGATCAATCCCACCAAACAGGCGGCGCTCAGGCTGAGAAAAACCCAGGTCACCGCAATACGCCGGGCCTTGGGAACAAATCCGGGAGAGCGGATCGCCTTGAACCGGGCGAGGATGTGCGGCTGGCCGAAATAACCCAGACCCCAGGCCATCAGGGAGAGGATGGCCAGCACGCCCAGGGGCTCCCCCTGGGCATTGGTCCAGGGGTCAAGCAGTTCGGGATTGCGGGCTTCGATGCTGGCAACAGTCGCATCCAAACCGCCCTGTCCCTGCAGGGCATAGAGCGGTATCGCGAGCAGCGCCAGAATCATCAGCAAACCTTGAAACAGGTCGGTCCATGATACGGCAAGAAAGCCGCCGAACGCGGTGTAGAGCATGATCACCACCACTCCGGCGGCCACCGCCCAGACATAGGGCAGACCGAATACGGCCTCGAAGAGTTTGCCTCCGGCCACCAGCCCGGAGCTGGTATAGAAGAGGAAAAACAGCAACACGAAGACGGATGAGACCACGCGGATCAAGCCGCTGCGATCGGCAAACCGATTTGAGAGATACTCGGGCAGGGTCAAAGCATTGTCCGCAACTTCCGAGGCGTGACGCAGACGTGCGGCGACCCAGCGCCAGTTCAGCCAGGTGCCGATCCACAACCCCAGGGCGATCCAGATTGCCTCCAACCCGGACAGGTAGGCATAACCCGGCAGGCCCAGCAGCAACCAGCCGCTCATGTCCGAAGCGCTGGCACTGATAGCCGCCACCCAACTACCCAGTTGTCGTCCCCCGAGCACGAAGTCGGAAAGATTGCGGGTTCGTTTCCAGGCCAGTACACCGATGCCCATCACCACCATCAGGTAGAGGGCAAAACTGCTGCCGACCAGCATGTCGGCCGTCACTGTCCTGCTCCCTGTGTTTCGATTTTTGCCATATAGGCGTTTTTCATGGCCGATTCGAGTGCCTGATTGGAGTCATATTCAAAACCGAAAACGCTCTGCCACAAGTCATGGTTTTCCATGCACAGATAGAAGAACACATCGTCGTGCCAGGCCTTGAGTCCCTGGTAGGCAAAACGGAACATCGACTCCTTGATGTGCCTCGGATAGGAGAGTTTGCCGTCGCTTTCGACCAGCGGCATCTGCAGAATCTTGCTGCGGAATCCGGCACGGCCGCGCAACTGCCTGATCACCGGTTTGATATAGGTGAGCGTACCCAACGAGACCAGGACCACCTCGCGGGAGGAGAACCCGGATGTCATCCTGTGCAGCAGGTCAGCGTAATCCGCTTCCCAGGCATCGTAGTGAATCATCGGGTGCAGATGAAACCCCACCCGCACCCCCCTGTCCGCCAGGCGACGGGCGGCCTCCAGCCGCTCATCCAGGGACGCGGTCAGATGTTCTTCATGGGCAATCAGGGTTGGGGTATTCAGGGACCAGGTACAGAGAATGTTCGCTGGCACCTCATGTTTCAGCAGGTAGGCGATGTTTTTCGATTTGGTCTTGAGTTCCAGAATGACATTGGGATAGCGCCGGGCAAAGCCGAACAGGGCATCCAGGATACCCCCCTGATTACCCCACATCAGCGAATCGGAGGATTGTCCGGTGCCAATGTGATAGATCCTGTGCGGGTCGAGTTCGAGTTGCTCGAGCTTTTCCGCGAATTTCGCATCGAAGCGAACCTCGTCCCCATGATAGAAGGACTGAATGCTGCAATAGCTGCAGTCGAAGCCGCAATTCTCCACCGCATCCAGGGTCATCAGGTTGCAGCAGCGGGTGCGCGGTGATGCGACCGGGCAGGTTCCCAGGCCCAACCGGTCCTTGACCACATCGATGCGCTGAATGCGCTGTTCGGCCCGGGGCGGTGTCAGGGGAATCCGTGGATAGTGATTGGGCTGCTCCCTGAGTGCCTGCCAATGCTGTCGCACCTGCGCGAGCAGCCATTGACGTTGCTGTTTCGGTGCGGCTGCCGGTACCCCCTCGGCAGGCCAGGCAGACTCCAGACTCCCCTCCCCCCACATGCTCAGGTCCACCGCCATGTCACACAGCTGACGCAGTTCCTGGTAAGTGAATCGATAGCGTTCGGACTGTTGCTGCAGGAAACTGCGTTGCGCGGGGTCCAGGCGTCCGATGCCTGCCTGCTCCAGCGAGGTCCGTGGATCGTCGCGATCTGGCATCTGGGACATGGGAGAGGCCTTGTTATTTACGTGTCACGAAGCGCTTCAACCGCTGCCGCTTCTGCACCTGGCGTTTGGTGAGTTTGTTGCGCTTGCCTTCATAGGGGTTTTCCCCGGAACGGAACTCGATGCGGATCGGGGTGCCCTTGAGATTGAGCGCAGTACGAAAACGGGTGGTCAGATAGCGTTTATAGCTGTCCGGAACCTGATCGGTCTGGTTGCCATGGATGACGATCAAGGGGGGATTCTTGCCGCCCTGGTGGGCATAGCGCAGCTTGATGCGTCGACCGTTGACCAGCGGTGGTTGATGCTCCTGCACCAGAATCTCCAGAATTCGGGTCAGTTCCGGGGTCGACAGGTCGCTCATGGCACTCTTGTAGACCTGCTTCACCATATCGAACAGATCCCCCACACCGGAGCCGTGCAGGGCGGAGATGAAGTGACGTCGGGCAAACTTGAGAAACGGCAGCTTGCGCTCGATCTCCTCCTTGATCCATTCCCGCTGGTCCTGATCGAGTCCGTCCCATTTGTTGATCACCAGGATCAGAGCGCGGCCGCTTTCCAGCACATGTCCGGCCAGGGTCGCGTCCTGCTCGCCGATCTCCTGCTGGGCATCCAGCACCAGCAGCACCACGTTGGCTTCCTGGATCGATTGCAGGGTCTTGATGATGCTGAACTTCTCGATCGCCTCTTTGATCCGGGCCCGACGCCGCACACCGGCGGTGTCGATCAGGGTGTAGCGGGTGCCGTTGCGTTCCATCGGTACGTAGATGCTGTCCCGGGTGGTACCGGGCTGGTCGAAGGCGACCACCCGCTCCTCGCCCAGAAGGCGGTTGACCAGAGTGGACTTGCCCACATTGGGACGGCCCACCACCGCGATCTGTATGCCCTTCTCCTCGGCGGAGATCTCCCCTTCGGGTTCGGGCAACTGTTCCAGCACCCCATCGATGAGGCGTCTTACGCCACGTCCATGGGCCGCCGCAATGGCCGCTGGTTCACCGAGCCCGAGGCGGTAGAAATCATTCACCGCCAGGGTCTCATCAAGATTCTCGCTCTTGTTGATCGCCAGGGTCACCGGCTTGCCGGTCTTGCGCAGGGCCTGGGCGATGATTTCATCACCTCCGGTGCATCCCTCTTTGGCGTCGAGCAGAAACAGGATATGGTCCGCTTCACCGATGGCCTGCTGAACCTGTTGCGCCATCAAGCCGTCGATACCGGCTTCGTCGCCACTGATCCCGCCGGTGTCCACCACCACGTAAGGATGCTTACCGAGCTTACCCGTGCCGTACTTGCGGTCCCGGGTCAGGCCGGGTTGATCCGCGACCAACGCATCCCGGCTTCGGGTCAGCCGATTGAACAGGGTGGATTTACCCACATTGGGACGCCCGACCAGGGCGATGACTGGCAGCATCAGGGTTGCTCGGTTTCGATGGGATGTGCCTGCAGCGCGGTCAGGGTGCCGCCTTCATCCAGGATATACACCACATCGTAGACGACCAGCGGCTTATAGCGGATCGGATCACTACCGACCTTGATCCTCGCGAGCTGGCGTCCATCGTCCTGGGACAACCAGTGCACATAACCTTCCAGGTCGCCCACCACCAGGTACTCGCCCACCATTGCCGGTGCGGTGAGACGCCGGGCATGCAGTTCCTTTTGCTGCCACAGGGCGGCGCCATTGCTGGTATCCAGAGCCCAGACATGATCGTTCGCATCAGTGACGAACAGATTCCGCCAGCTGGCATCCAGTCCGGCATGTGAGGAGAGTTTGCGGCGCCACAACACGACACCACTGGATTCGGAAACCGCCGCGACATCGCCCTGGAAAGCCGCCACGTAGACAGTGCCTTCCACCAGCTTGGGGTCCGCGTCGATATCCACCACACGTTCCAGTTCGGTCCTGCCCTGAGGTACGGATATCTCCGCCTCCCAGGTGACCAGTCCTGCGTCGAGGCTCAAGCCGATCAACTTTCCACCGGCAAATCCCGCAATCACCCGGGATTCTCCGATCACCGGTGAACTGTCACCCCGCAGGGACAACACCGGCACGCTGCGATCGTAGAGCCAGCGGCGTTCTCCCGCATCCGCGGTATAGGCCGCGACACCGCCATCGGCCGTCCGGCACACCACATAACCGCCACGTATCGCGGGTGTGGAGAGCACTTCACTGCCCACCCTTTGACGCCAGCGTTCTGAACCATCCGTGGCATCCAGCACGATCAGGTCCGCCTCCAGGCTGCCCAGTGCGACCAGCCCTTCGCCGACCCCGGGTCCGCCACTCAGGGGAGTATCGAGATCCACGGACCAGAGGGTTTTGCCATTCTCAGCATCGACCGCGTAGACACCGCCGGAGGGTTCTGCCAGATAGAGCACCCCATCCTTGTAGGCCGGCTTGAGTTTCAGCTGCGCCCCTTCCGCGCCCTCGAAGCCATCATCCCAGAGGGTTTCGATCTTCAGGCTGTTCTGCAGTTCGACCAATTCCGCCGGCGGGTCCGCATTGTCCTTGCCGGACAACAGACTGCAGCCGGTCAGCAGCAGCAACAACGGTATCGGCCAGAGTGCCCGGTGTTTCATTTCAGCCCCGGGACTGTTCGACCGCCAGGTCATCCAGCTTCATCTGCAACAGCGCGCGATCACCCACATCCTCGGTCATGGCCTGGGTATAGGCTTCAGCAGCCGCCGCCTTGTCTCCCTTGGCAAGTGCGATATCACCCCGCAGAACCGCATATTCACCCTGAAAGGCTCCGGCATCATCAGCCACCAGTTTCGAGGCTTCGTCATAAGCGCCTTCATCGAGCAGGACTCTCGCCAGGTTGAGGCGTGCCAGGCGCACCAGGGAGGGATCATCCGCCTGCTTGATCACCGACTCCAGCTTTGCCTTGGCCGCAGCCCGGTCATCCCCTTCCAGCATCAGACGAGCCTCGGCCAGTCCGCCGAACACCGCATAGGCGGTGCCGTCGTAGTTCTTTTCCAATAGTTCGGCCTGTTTCTGCGCCGACTCGGTGTCACCGCCCTGTACCGCGGTGAGCATCTGATTGAAGCCTACCGAGGCTTCGGCGCCAATGCGCTCCTGATAGCTCCCCCAGGCCTGCCAGCCGAACACACCGCTCAGCCCCAGAACCAGTCCGGCCACCACCGAGGTACCGTTCTCCTTCCACCATTTCTTTATCGCCTCGACCTGTTCTTCTTCTGTCTCGTATACGCTCATTGGTCATTCCCATTCGATTCGATGTATCAATTATTCGGATTCCGCCAGTACCCGTTGCGCCAGGTCCGTCTCGATCGCCGCCAATGGAAGCGACACCTGCTCCCCACCGCGCAGGGGTTTCAGGCTGATCTCGCCCCGGGCCAACTCCTCCTCACCCAGGATCAGGGCATAGGGCGCCATGCTCTTGTCCGCCTTTTTCATCTGACTTTTGAAACTGCCGCCGCCACAGTGGTTGATCAGGCGCAATTGCGGCAAGGCGTCACGCAGACGCTCCGCCAACAGCATGCCTTCGCGGACCGCAGCCTCGCCCTGGGTCACAAGATAGACGTGAGGCTGCGGCAGACGTTCCATGATATCCGTCTCTTCCAACAGGGCAATCAATCGCTCGAGCCCCATTGCGAATCCCACCGCCGTGCTCTCCCGCCCCCCCAGTTGCTGCACCAGGCCATCGTAGCGCCCGCCGGCGCAGACCGTCCCTTGGGCACCGAGCTGGGTGGTCACCCATTCGAACACCGTCCGGTTGTAGTAATCCAGGCCGCGCACCAGGCGCGGATTCAACACATAGGCGACCCCGGCAGCCTGCAACCCCTGGCACAGACGATCGAAATGATCCCGGGATTCCTCGCCCAGGTGCTCCATCAGGGACGGGGCCCCCGCGATCAGATCCGCCATTTCCGGATTCTTGCTGTCGAGAATCCGCAGGGGATTGGTCTGCAGGCGACGCTGACTGTCCTCGTCCAGTCGGTTCGGGTGTTGGCCGAAATAGGCAACCAAGACCTCCCGGTAACGGGCCCGTTCCTGCGAGGTGCCCAGGGTATTGAGTTGCAATTCGAGTCCATTCAGCCCCAGTTCCTTCCAGATCCGCGCAGTGATAAGGATCAGCTCCAGATCGATGTCCGGACCGTCCATGCCGAAGGTTTCGACACCGATCTGATGAAACTGCCGGTATCGCCCCTTCTGCGGCCGCTCATGCCGGAACATGGGCCCCTGATACCAGAGACGCTGCACCTGATTGAAGATCAGGCCGTTCTCCAGTCCGGCACGCACGCAGCCTGCGGTCCCCTCGGGACGCAGGGTCAGACTGTCACCGTTGCGGTCCTCGAAGGTGTACATCTCCTTCTCGACGATATCCGTCACCTCGCCGATCGAGCGCTTGAACAGCTCGGTCATCTCGACGATGGGCATGCGGATTTCGCTGTACCCGTAGCGGGTCAGCACGGAGCGCACCCGGTCCTCCAGGAACTGCCAGAGGGGCGTCTGTTGCGGCAGGATGTCTTTCATCCCGCGAATGGCTTGTATCTGCTTGGCCATGGGCGTTGGAAAAATTCATAAAAGCGAGAGAGATTACCACGCCGGACCGGTACAACCTAGCAGGCTGTCGAAATTCTCCTCAGACGGTACGATCCAGCGTTGAAATCCGCCTCAAAATGCTCACCGATTCCAGTAAACTGCGCTTTTTTGGCGAATTTTGCCTTGCCTCGTCCGGGTCTGAGCGAATTTCAGCAGCCTGCGGGTCCGAATATTTCGACCAGCAGCCCGTCTTGCGTGGATCAAATCGTGTGATTCGGGGACAGCATCCCTGACCATGTGGTCACTCTGCTGGTGAATGCAGCCTCAGGCGGCACACTCTCCAGCTACACAGACCGTTTCACCGCGGCGCGAGCCTTGACACGGGCAGACCGGATAAGGCCCTCACTGCGATGAATCCAGGGTGAAACGAGCGACCTTGCCCCGGGAACGGCTTTTGAGATCGAATGGCTGTCCATCGATGGTGAGTGACACGGCGTCCACATCCCCGAGCACCACGCTGAACGGACCATACTCACTGCTGAGCCGCCGTACGGTATCGGCTTGCATCTCGCCAATCATGCGCACCTTGCCGTCCCGGTCACGGACTTCTGTCCAGCAGGGCGCGTTGAAACGGAATACCAGGGTTTTGGGCGAACCCGCAGGAGCGGGTTCAGGTGCGGGAACCGATGCTTCGGGCGCTGTCTGTTGCGCGTCCTCAGGCGCCTCGGAAATGGGTTCCGGGGCCAGTATCGCTTGTTCGGACAAGGCCTCTTCCTCAACCGGAATGACCTCTATCACCTCAATCGGCTCAAACTCCCTGGGTTGGGTGACACCGCTGTCCATGGCCACAGGATCCACGTCAGTGGGTGTCTCGACCGGCTCCCGGGTCTCTGCCGCATCGTTGTTCGGGATGCTGTCCGCAGGGCTTGCAACGGGCGCGATCTCTTCCAGTTCCGAACGTGTCTGCCACCAGAAAAACAGCATTCCCGCAAGAATCAGGATAATTCCCCAGGTGAACAGCCGCATGATGCCGGATCCGCTGTGCAGGGGTTTGCGTGGTTTGTCCCGCCTTACCGGGGCCACATTGACCACAGCGTCCTGATCCTCTGGCAGCAGCCTCTGATAATCGGCAACGATGGCTTCTTCGTTCAACCCCAGAAGACGGGCGTAATTTTTCAGGTACCCCTTGACGAACACGGGCCTTGGCAGTTGCTCGTAGTCATCGGCCTCGAGCGCTTTCACCACCGCCGAGGTGAGGTGCAGACGGGCGGCCACCTCGGACAGGTTGAGTCCCAGATTTTTTCGACTCCGCTCAAGCTGCGGGCCCGGGCCCTGATGGGAAACGGTTACCGCTTCGTTCTCATCCTGATTTGAGGCCATTAGTACGATTTTTCCATTTGGTAGAGTGACTGAATTTCCGGCGCATCCGGGAAATCCTGCATGAGCTGGCCGCGATACTCCTCTGCCTTGGCCATATCGTGCATGCTGCGTTCAATACGGATACCCAGCAGGAGTGACGCGGCAGTGGGCTTGGACTCACCATGAAAACGTTCCAGGTAGGCACGTGCGGACATGTTTTTGTTCTGTTGCAGCGAGATGCCCGCCATCTGGATCAGAGCCGGCGCATATTTTGGGTTCGCCGTGAGAGCGCGTCGATAGTAGTTTTCCGCCTTGTCGATTTTATCCTGCCGCTCAATGCACAAACCCGCATTGGTCAAGGCCACCCAGGGTGTGGGATAAAGCGGGTTGGAGAGGGCGCGCTCGAAATCATCATTGGCCGCCTCATATTTCCCGAGACGGCAGTTATAGCTGCCCCGGGCATTGCGAATGAAAGGGTCCTTGGGATTCAAGGCCACCGCACGATCATAATGCTTGCCCGCCAGATCGCTCTCGCCGAGCTTTTCATACAGAATGGCAATCACATTGTGCGCATCGGCATAACCGTCATCGACCTCGATCGCCTTCTTCAGTTTTTGCATTGCCACCGCATTGCGGTTGTCCCGCATATAGGCCATGCCCATTTCCACATAGATCTTGGCCGGACTGTTTTTCTGCTCCGCTCCGAGACTGCCGGTCGCGTCACTGCCGCCCTGCGTGGCACAGGCTGAGAGCATGACGGACACAATAAACCCCGCGATCCAATGCCATCCTGTCAGAAATTTCATGAAACACCCTGTTTGAGAGTTACAGCAACCTGGGATCTCAATTGCCGGCTGCTGCGATCCTGGACTTTACCCACCAGTTGCCCGCAGGCCGCATCGATGTCATCCCCCCGGGTCTTGCGCGTCGTGGCGACTATTCCAGAGCGTTTCAGGCGCATGCGGAATGCCTCGACCCGATCCGGAGGGGAGGTACGGTAATCGGTTCCGGGGAACGGGTTGAAGGGAATCAGGTTGACCTTGGAGGGGGTCCCCTCCAGCAGACGGATCAGCGCCTTGGCATGATGCAGGCTGTCATTGATGCCATCCAGCATCACATACTCCCAGGTCACCTTTCGCCGCTTGTCACCCTGGACGAATTCCCGGCATGCCGGTATCAGCTCTTCCAGGGGATATTTACGATTGATCGGCACCAGCACGTCCCGCAGCGCGTTGTCCGGGGCATGCAACGAGACCGCGAGACTGATGTCACACACCTCCCGCAGCCTTTTCAGAGCGGGAACGATCCCTGAAGTACTCACGGTAACCCGGTATTTGGAGACCATGTAGGCAAAATCATCCTGCATGATACTCATCGCGGTAATCACCGCATCGAGGTTGGCCAGCGGTTCGCCCATTCCCATCATCACGATGTTGCTGGGCGCCTGACCCAGTTCCCGGCTTGCCACCCAGACCTGACCGATGATTTCAGCCACGCTCAGATTTCGGTTGAAACCCTGCCGGGCGGTGGAACAGAAGGAACAGTCCAGGGCACAGCCGACCTGGGAAGAGACGCACAATGTGTTGCGCCCGTCATCGGGAATCAACACCGTCTCGATCCGCTGACCGTCGTGCAGTTCGAGTAGCCATTTGCGGGTGCCGTCCCGGGCCGGTTGCTCCAGAACCCGTTCCGGTACGCGGATCTCCGCGATCGCAGTCAACTGCTCGCGCAGGCGTTTCGAGATATCCGTCATGGCCTCGAAATCGGTCACCCCGTGCTTGTGTATCCACTTGAATACGTTGCGCCCGTGGAAGGCCTTGGAGCCCATTTCCACAAATAACGCCTCGATCGACTCGCGATCGAGATCCAGGAGATTGATCTTTGGTGTCTTGTCAGTCAAAAGTGGCGCTACACAAGTCTGTGGGGTTGGAAAAAATACATAAAATAACAGTATCTTAGTTTAGACCTGACGACACGGGCTGGCAATCCGTCAAGATGCACCCCTGTCCTGGGCCGGAACCATTCATATTATACGTTTGACCAGATTTACGTCAGGCAGTTGTTCAACTTTTGACAGAAGCCGGCTGAGTTGTTTCATATCGTTGACTTCCACCGTAAAACGCATGGTCGCAGTGTCGGTCCTGCGGTCGCTGTTGGTGTTGACTCCAATGACATCGATATCCTCATTGGTGAGGATGCCTGAGATATCCCTCAGCAGCCCCTTCCGATCATGGGCCACCACCATGAAGTCCACCGCATACTGGCTTTTCTCCTGCTCATCGCCCCAGTGAACCTCGATCAGCCGTTCCCGCTCCTCACCCTGCAGGTGGCGGATGTTGGGGCAGTCCCGACGATGAATGGTGACCCCCCGTCCTCGGGTCACATAGCCGGTAATCGCATCATAGGGTACGGGCTTGCAGCAGCGGGCGATGCTGGTCAGAAGGTCATCCACGCCATCAACCACCACCTCACCCTTGCCGGCCTGATGGGCATGCGGGGTGACCGGCACCGGTTTGGAACGGGGTGCGGGCTTTTCACGTTGACCGAAACCCGCCACCTGAATGGATGAGAGATCCCCCCGTCCAATCGCCGCGTAGACATCATCCGCATGCTGCAGATTGTACTTGGCTGCAACCTTTTCCAGATCCGGTTTTTCGGAGATCGAGAGCCGGGTCATCTCCTTTTCCAGGGCATTGCGGCCGAGTTCCACATGGTGCTCGAAGTCGAGCTGCTTGAACCACTGCTTGACCCGGTTGCGCGCCTTGGAACTGTGCAGGTAGCCAAGATGGGGATTGATCCAGTCCCGGCTCGGGGTGCCGTTCTTGGCGGTGAGGATCTCCACGGTCTCGCCGCTTCGCAGTGGCCGATTGAGCTGCACTATGTGTCCATTGATCCGGGCACCCCGGCAATGATGACCGATGTCGGTATGGATGGCGTAGGCGAAATCCAGTGGGGTGGATCCCTTGGGCAGCTCCACGACCTTGCCCATGGGGGTCAGCACATAGATGCGGGTCGCCTCCATGTCCTGCTCGAACATGTCCTGCAGGTCGCTGGCGTCCTCGCCCACGTCCTTTTTCTCCAGCCACTGGCGCATCCACACGATGCGCCGCTCGAAATCCACATCCTGTTTGGCATTCTCTTTGTAACGCCAGTGGGCCGCCACACCCAGTTCACTGTGGTAGTGCATCTCACGGGTGCGGATCTGCACCTCCAGGGTCTTGTCCTCGGGGCCGATGACCGCGGTGTGAATCGAACGGTAGAAGTTTGCCTTGGGGGTGGCGATGTAATCGTCGAACTCGCCCGGTATGTGCTTCCACAAGCCATGCACCACACCCAATGCGGCATAGCACTGGGCAATGTCATCGACCAGCACGCGCACCGCCCGCAAGTCGAAGATCTGTTCGATGTCCACGGCCTTGCGCTGCATTTTGCGCCAGATGCTGTAGATGTGCTTGGGCCGTCCGCTGATCTCGGCGTGCACCCCGGCGGCCTCGAACTTCTCGTGCAGCAACGCAATCACTTCATGGATGAACTGTTCCCGGTCGGTACGCCGTCCATCGAGCTGGCTGGCGATGCGCTTGTAATCTTCGGGATGCAGGAACCGCAGTGCCAGATCCTCCAGTTCCCACTTGATCTGCCAGATACCCAGGCGGTTGGCCAGGGGTGCATAGATATCCTGGGTCTCCTTGGCCAGACGATGGCGCAACTCGGGCGTGAGGGTGCGCGCGGT
Organism: Candidatus Thiodiazotropha sp.; assembly: GCA_040506775.1. Taxonomy (GTDB): domain Bacteria; phylum Pseudomonadota; class Gammaproteobacteria; order Chromatiales; family Chromatiaceae; genus Thiodiazotropha. Next base: position 337,797 of record JBEVWC010000007.1, on the reverse strand, counting down.
GCGCATCAGATGCAGCTGTTCGGCCACCACCACCAGAATGACACGGACATCCTCGGCAATCCCCAGCAACAGGCGTCTGAGATTCTCCGCGTGCTCCTGTTCATCTTCCGGAGAAACCTCCCTCGAGATGTCCGTCAACGCATTGATGCGTCCCAGGTCGTCAACCATGCGGGTGGTGTTGTTACCCAGGGCTCGCTTGAGTTTCGCCTCATCCGTTGCCGGATCCTGCAGCACGCCCAGCAGCAGCGCGGCAGCCACAGTCTCCCGGTCCATGCGCAGATTGGCGAGGATCTCGGCCACGCTCAGGGCATGCCGCAGCTGACACTCCCCATTGAGCACCATACGTCCCGGGGTCGCCCCCAGGGCGAATTCCGAGGCGAGCTTCAGGTAGTCACGATCCTCTGGCGTGAACTCGTCCGGTAACCGGGTGAGCCACTGATCCAGGGTGGCCGCGTCGATCGTATCGCCATCCGGTAGCGAGGTGTTGGTGGTAACCATGGTCAGGCGTTGCGGTGGACGTCAATCCAGAACATGACTGACCAGGCCATCGGCCAGTTTCGGCTCGAACCAGGTGGACTTGGGGGGCATGACCTCCCCGGCGTCGGCTACCGCCATCAGGTCCTCCATCCCGGTGGGAAAGAGGGAAAAAGCCACTGCCATCTCTCCGGAGTCCACGCGTTTCTCGAGTCCGGCGAGACCCCGGATACCGCCGACGAAATCGATTCGGGCATCCCGTCTCGGATCACTGATACCGAGAATCGGTTCGATCAGGTGATCAGCCAGCAGGCTGACATCCAGCCGGGCGACCGGATCATCCGCGGGGATTTTCTCTGCGCCCAGTCTCAGCCGGTACCACTGACCATCCAGGTACATGCCGAACTCCGCCGGCTGGGCGGGTTTGACCGGCTCGTCACAGGGCTCGAGCTGGAACTCGGCGGCAACCTTATCCAGGAAGGCCTGCTTGTCCAGGCCGTTGAGATCCTTGACCACCCGGTTGTAATCCAGGATCTGCATCTGGTTGTGGGGAAAGATCACGCTGAGAAAATAGTTGTACGATTCATCACCGGTGTGGTTCGGGTTGGCCGCCTTGCGCGCCGCGCCGACCCGGGAGCCTGCGGCGGAACGATGATGACCATCCGCCACATAGAGCGCCGACATGGCGTCGAAGGCGTCGGTCAAGCGCTGTACCGCCTGGGGCTCATCCAACACCCAGATCTCATGGCGTACACCTTCCGCGGCGGTGACATCCATATCCGGGGTGGACCCGGTAACCGCACTGAGTTGATCATCCACATCCGGAGTACTCGGATAGACCAGAAACACCGGCCCGGTCTGGGCATTCAGGGCGTCGATCTGACGCACCCGGTCATCCTCTTTGGCGGGACGGGTGAATTCATGCTTCTTGATCCGGTCCTGGTCATAGGCTTCAACCGAGGCAGCCGCCACCAGCCCGGTCTGCTGATGCTCACCCATGGTCAACCGGTAGATGTAAAAACAGGGCCGGGCGTCGCGCACCAACACCCCTTCCTGTTCCATTCCGGCCAGATTCTCCGCAGCCTTGGCATAGACCTCCGGGGCATAGGGGTCGGTACCCGGCGGCAGGTCGATCTCGGCTCTCGAGATATGCAGGAAGCTCCAGGGCCGTCCTTTAGCCATCTCCCGAGCTTCCGCCTCGTTCATCACATCATACGGCGGTGCGGCCACGTCGGCAGCACGACCCTCGGCGGGTCTCAATCCGGGAAAGGCTCTTATCAAAGGCATGAAAAACATCCTCGTAGGGTCGGTGGTGTATTGTCAGGTCACGCTTTTCGGCTCGTATGACCCGCAAAAATGCGAGCCGCGTCAAATATTTCCGAACCAGGTTTGCCGCTTGTTGTCCGGCAATTCAGAATCACCGCCGAATCAGATTTAGAAGCATATAAGCCCCCGCCAACCTGGTATCCGCGGGGCTGCAATCCACCGAAAAAGCGTAATCGGCTTGCGAGGGGGGATTGTTTCAAAAGAGTCACCCGGTAATCAAGCCACCCCGTCGGTGTAAGAAAAATCTTACTTCAAAATGAGAACAATCCTGCATCTTGTCCAGGGTTATTGACTTAGACTAATCCCTGTCGCAAAGACGGAGGCCAGGGACGACGCACAGGAACAGGGACGTGCAGGACTGATACCATTTGCCAACCAATCAGTGCGACATAAGATCCTGGTGCCCACGGAACGGGTACCGGGATTTTTTTCGTTTTCAGGCTGTTAAGACGCTAAAACCAGCCCTGCCAAGGACCAGCCGACGCCTCCAATAACGTGCCTCCAGCACTACCGACCCGGCTTGATCACCCCTCTTCGGACAGCGCCACCCGCCACAGATTCTGTGCCGAACCATCGAACCCATCCCAGAGCTCCCGGTAAGTGAGCCCCGACACCGGATGAACCTCGTCTCCCGCCACATCGGCCAGAGGCAACAGCACGAAGGCATATTCGAGGATTTCACCGCGGGGCAACTTCAGGGTTTCGGTATCGATGATTTGATCCGCATAGGTCAGAAGATCGATGTCCAGGGTCCTGGAGTTGAACCCTTTGGCATCCCGTTTTCGTCCGTGTCGGGTCTCAATCCCACGCAGCCGTTCGGTCAGATCCCCTGCCGGAAGCCCCGTCATCAGACCGACCACCAGGTTGAGAAAATTGTCTCCGCTGAACCCGACCGCCTCACTCTCGTAAACCGGTGACACCACCAGCGTTCCAAACTCCCTCTCGAGATCCTTCAACGCCAGGGGGATATGACGATGCGGTTCGATGTTACTGCCGAGACTCAGCCAGACCCGGACGGTATGCGGCTCAGTCACGCTGTCCCCGCTCGATGATAACGCCCACGTCACGGGCGGCACTGACCGCGCCCACCTTGTTCAGAGTCAAGCGCACCCAGGGAACCTCAAACTCCTCCAGAACGATGCCAGCGCAGCGTTCGGCAAGGGTTTCCACGAGTTGAAACTCACTGTTCCTGACAAATTCCACGAGGCGCTTGCTGACCGCTTTGTAATCCAGGGTATCCTCGATGGCATCGCTCTGGGCTGCCTTCGCGATATCCGCCCCCATATCGAGATCGAAGACCACGGTCTGCCTGATTTCGCGCTCCCAATCGTAGATTCCTATCACCGTATCGATGCGCAAGTCACGTATGAAAACGATATCCATTTGGCTGAAACCCGCTGCAGAAAAGGCCACATGGTAGTTGACTGAGGGCAAGATTGCATCCCGCACCGGGTGTGGTTTGGATTAAGCATGTAAGCCTGCTTCAGACTCTGTAAGGAGGTACTCCGGTCCGCTTGACCTGTTCGGGCCCATGGAGTCCAATTGCGCCATGATGACACACATCCTTCTGATTGCCGGGGCCTACCTCATCGGCTCCATTTCCAGCGCCATCATCGTCTGCCGCCTGATGGGTCTGCCCGATCCACGCAGCCAGGGCTCCAACAATCCCGGTGCGACCAACGTTCTGCGAATCGGCGGCAAAAAGGCGGCGGCCATCACCCTGTTCGGTGATATGGTGAAAGGACTTCTGCCAATGCTCGCGGCCCATCTTTTGCAAGCGCCGCCCGGGGTCCTGGCCCTGACCGGAATGGCGGCGTTTCTCGGTCATCTCTACCCGGTGTTTTTCGGCTTTCGTGGCGGCAAGGGAGTGGCCACTGCGCTGGGAGTGCAGTTCGGCCTGCACTGGGGTGTCGGCGCCACGGTGGGCCTGGTGTGGCTGTTCATGGCCAAGGTAGCCAAGATCTCATCCCTGTCCGCCCTGGTCTCGATGGCGCTGGCCCCGGTATTCGTCTGGTTGATCTGGCCCAGTCCCGCGTTGATCGCGATGCAGATCGTGATGAGCCTGCTGCTGTTCTGGCGACACAGATCGAACATCGAAAACCTGCTGAAAGGCGCTGAAGACAAACTGTCGGATTCCGAGCCGCCCCACTCCTGAACCTTGGGATCCTTATGGGTCTTTGCTAAGGTCGACAGGATCCTCACACTCCAGGACAAACCAAATGATCGAATACGACCACCAGATCACCTGCATCGACACCGAGTATCAACGTCCCGGCCTGGCGGCCTGCTACCTGATCCAATCCGGTGAGGAAGCCGCCTTCATCGATACCGGCACCAGTCATAGCATCCCTCATTTATTGTCGGTTCTGGAATCCAAGGGCATTGACCGCAGCCAGGTCCGTTATGTCATCCCAACCCACGTCCACCTGGACCACGCGGGAGGTGCGGGAAAGCTGATGCAGGCGCTACCCGAGGCATCGCTGGTCATTCATCCCTACGGCGCAAGACACATGATCGACCCGTCAAAGCTGATTGCGGGCGCCCAGGCGGTGTATGGCGAAGCAGCTTTCGAAGCGAGTTTTGGAACATTGATTCCGGTTGCCGAAAACCGCGTCATCGAAGCACCCGATGGATTGCGAATCACCCTGGGCGACCGGGAACTGTTGTGTCTGGATACCCCGGGACATGCACGCCACCACATCTGTATCTATGACGAACGATCCCGGGGAATCTTCAGTGGAGATACCTTTGGCCTCTCCTATCGCGAATTCGACACACAGCTGGGAGCCTACCTGCTGCCCACCACCACCCCGATCCAACTCGATCCGGATGCCTGGTACCAAACCCTGGATCGCCTTCTGGAGTTAACTCCGGAACGCTTCTTTCTGACCCATTACGGCGAAGTGACCGAGGTTGAGCGACTGGCGAATCAATTGCGCAGCTCCCTGGGCGTGTTCATCAACATGGCCCTCAACAGCCAAGCCGCCCCCGGAACGGAGCGCGTAGCAGAGTTACGCGAACGCATCACTCAATGGTCACTCAGTGAAATCAAAGCACATGGCTGTCAACTCAGCGATCACGAGATTAAGGATCTTCTGGCCATGGATTGCGATCTGGATGCCCAAGGCCTCGATGTGTGGCTGACTCGCCGCGAATCAGCCTGACGCCGCTGGAATACTGCTCAGACGTCAGGACCCAGTGTTGGAATCCGCCTCAACAGGCGGATTTTCTTCAGTAAACTCCGATTTTTCGCATTTTTCGCCTGAGTTCACACTCATTCCTGCAATTTTCACCCGCCTGTCAGAGAAATACCCATACCACACCTGCGCATCTTTCAGTCTCAATTCATCTTGCTTGACTAAGCTCATGCCAACATCCAACCCCTCATGGAAACGGGACGCATGCTCAGACACCCATTTACCCTCATCTCGGCATTTCTGCTGGGGATACCACTCTTGGCCCAGGCGGAAGAACCACGCCTTGCCATGCCCCTCGACCTGGAACAATTGACTTCGGTTTACCGACTTAAGGTGGTGCGTATCACCGGACTGAACCCGAATGGTATGCGGGTGGAATTGATGGCCGATCCTCAAGGTGTGGTCCTGCCGGTCACGGATTTCTCCCCCCTGGACAGGCATCTTCGCTCCGACGAAAGCAACCGCATCCAGGCTTACCATACCCTGCAAGCCGAACTGTCGCCGGGACTGTTCGTCCTGGACAAGGCTGGGCAGATTGTTGAGCTCGGGGAATCCATATCGGTACCGAAGAAAATCTCGCTCAGCGGTGCTGTGTTAAGCGAAAACGGGAGAATGAAGGCCCTGGGAGTCAATCCTGAATTGAAACGCATGAACCAGCGGTGCCTCGATCCTGGCCGCCGGGCGCATGATGACTGAATCTCGGAATATTCAGGAACCGAAATGAATCCAGAGAACGCCACCCTGTCCATTGCCCTGTTCGCCGCATTCGCCGATGGTCACCACGATGACCGGGAACGGGAACATCTCCGCGAAATCACGCGCACACTGGGGATCGACTCCCCTGAACTGTCCCGACATTATCAGGACATTCTGTTGCGACAGATCACTTTGGAGAATGCCTGCAATGCACTTGGAGATTCGGCTCACCGGCAGTTGGCCTACGAGATGGCGGTAGGCGTCTGCCATGCGGACGATCGTCTTTGCGATGCCGAACAGCGGTTCTTGGTGGATTTGCGGCAGAGACTGAGTCTGGCCGATGACCCTTCAATCCGCGAAATGGAGCAGCAGGCGCAACGACTGACGGATTGGACATTTACGCATGAAACATCCCATCCCGGCCCTTCTCACACTGGCTTCTTGGCCCAGGAAGAGGCCGAACTGAATCGCGCCATCCTGAATTACGCCATTCTGAACGGCGCCCTGGAAATCCTGCCTCAATCCTGGTCCAGCATGGCCATCATCCCCTTACAGCTGAAAATGGTCTATGAGGTCGGCCTCTCATTCGGCCACGAGTTGGATCGCGGCCATATCAAAGAGTTTCTCGCGACCCTGGGTATCGGACTGACGTCGCAGTATGTCGAGCAGATCGGTCGCAAACTGCTCGGCGGTCTGCTTGGTAAACTCGCGGGAAAAGGCGTTGGCGGGGTCGGAAGTCTTGCGACTGGGGTAACACTCTCCTTCGCCACGACCTATGCCCTGGGGCATATCGCCAAGGACTACTATGCGGCAGGCCGACAGATGAGTTCGGATGAATTGCGGCAGAGTTTTCAGAATATGCTGGAGCCGGCCAAGGCACTGCAGAGCCGATATCTAGGCAAAATTCAACAGCGATCGGAGACACTGGATATGTCGCAGATCCTGAGTATGGTCAGGAATTAGACCGTTATGGCCTGCCGATCATCTCAGCAGGGACGAGAGCCGCTCTGATCCCAGGCGTAGGTACAATCCAGACGGCACAGCACATAGACCATGCCCTGTTCACCTTCCCCTATCATCATGGACAGAGGGCTGGCCTGGTTGAACATGCGGCTGCGTCGCCGTAGCCAGCGTTTGCCCATACCCGGATTGGTGGGATAGGTGGTGCGCAGGGCTTCATTGATCCGCACCAGGTATTCGATGCGCTTACGCACCTCGGGACTGTCGGGCAAGGCCTTGCTGTGGCGATACTGAGCCATGTGGCGCGCCTTGCCGGGTAAATCGAGCAGAGATCGCATCTCCTCGGATTGCAATCCCCAACTCTCCAGCAGGCTCATCACACCACGGGTGATCGCCATACGCTCGTCCATGTCTCCCATGCTCGGGTTCTGGGTCGTTTCAGTCATAGGCTTAAACCATCCACCTTATGCTTGTTTATTGTAAAAAATCGTACCTTGTTGGAGTCTAGCACGATTCACCCCGGTATAACCCAGTGGAACGCAAGGTTATCCCCAAAGCGCCTGCCACCAGCGTTTGCGGTTGTTGGGTGGTTTCAGAGCCGCCAGGTCCACCGGCTGGATCTTGCTCAGCACCCAGCCGGGCAGGGGCGGATTGTCACTGTAGCCACAACTCACTCCCAGATTGTTCGGATCGTATATCTTGATGAATTCCGGGCGCTTCAGATCATCGGCATAGACGATCCCGCAGTATTTCTCATCATGTTCCCGGCGCAGTAACTCATCGATCCCGGATACGAACCGGGTCAGCCCTTCAGCGTCAACCGGCTGTTCAGGCGGGGCCTCACCCACGGCGTAGATGTACCATCCACCTGCGGCATCCTGATTCAAGACCTGCCAGAGATCATCCAGCTGATGCCAGCGCAGTGCCGAGGTGAAGCTGCCTTTGAAGGCCTGCAGGTAGTCATTCTGTGCATTCATAGCCGGTTTCGTTCTCTCATGCGTTGGGTATCGTCCGGGTTGCTGCCGTCAGGTGGCCTGGATTTCTGAAATTTCCCGGTAATGTGAGACACTTGCAACATACACGGACGGATCCAGGATAGTCTGGGACTGATCTCCCGGGGATCTCATGCGGGACCTCGATCATCCCCCGGCAAACGGCTTACAAGGAGTATTGAAACACAAGATTCCGTTCAAGCCGATGCTGGAGCGATCAGGGATTCCGTGACATATAATAACCACTTTTAACTGCGGTCGAACCAAATGAAGCAAGACAGTCCTGCCCTTTTCCAGTCCGAACTCGATCTGAAACTCCTGAACCGGGGCAAGGTTCGTGACATCTACGAGGTGGATGATCAGCACCTGCTGATCGTGACCAGTGACCGGCTGTCTGCATTCGACGTGGTCATGCCGCAGCCGATACCGGGCAAAGGCGAAGTACTCACCCGGGTGGCCAATTTCTGGTTTAACCGGACCTCATCGATCATTCCCAATCACCTGTCCAACATCCCACTCGAACAGGTCGTGAAGGATCCTGCGCAACGGGCGCAACTGGGAGACCGCTGGCTGATCGTACGCAAACTCAAACCCCTGCCCGTGGAGGCCATCGTGCGTGGATACCTGATCGGCTCAGGCTGGAAAGACTATCAGAGCACGGGTCAGCTATGCGGTATTCCCCTGCCCGAGCACTTGCGACTGGCGGATAAGCTTCCCGAAGCGATCTTTACCCCGTCCACCAAGGCCGAACTGGGCGATCACGATGTGAATATCGATTTCGATCAAACTGTGGAGCTGCTGGGGCGCCCCCTCGCGGAGCAGGTACGCGACGTGAGTATCCGGCTGTACACCGAGTCCGCGGAATACGCATTGCAGAGGGGCATCATTATCGCCGACACCAAGTTCGAGTTCGGTCTCGACGATCAAGGCAAGCTGCACCTGATCGATGAAATCCTCACACCGGACTCATCCCGCTTCTGGCCGGCAGACAGTTACCAGCCTGGCATCAGCCCCCTGAGTTTCGACAAGCAGTTTGTGCGTGACTATCTTGAGACCCTCGACTGGGACAAGACGCCCCCCGGCCCGGAACTTCCTCCTGAAGTTATCCAGAAAACGGCCGACAAATACCGTGAGGCGGAAAGACGTCTGACCGGACAGGGCTGATCATCGTATCTCCCATCACTGCGGATATGCGTCATGAGACCCTGATCCCAACCATCTGGTTGGCTGATTTTTTTCAGTGGCGTCCTGATCCGCCGATATGCGAGATCGAGAACTCGGTAACCTTTTCATGAATCTCATTCGTATTGAGGGAATGGGATTTCGGATAACATGACCAGGTTTTTACCGGTGAACCGAGCTTTGGTAGCCGATGCGTAACCCGCGCGGCTGATAGTGTGGGATGGTGTACAGTTTCAGCACGACATGACTCAACAGAATCCAAAAACAACCCGGGTGGTCATCTACACGACCCTGAAGTGCCCCCACTGTCTGCACCTGAAACGCTGGCTGAAAAAGAACAACGTGCCGTTTCTCGACTTCAATGTCGCCAATCCCGGTAAGATTCAGAAAAAATTCTTCGAGATTGGTGGGCGGACTGTTCCCCTGATCGTGGTCGGAGACCAGTCATTCGAAGGCTTCAACCCGAATCAGCTGAAAAACGTCTTGGAACTGGAAGGCTTGATGTAGCCCCGGTTTTCCCGCTCGCTCAAATCTCACACCATGCCTTGGTCCTTACGACAGGACTCTAAACATCTGTGTATCCCGCAAGCCTGTCACAACACAGGAGAATCTATGCGAGGGGGATATGGATATCAGGTAGTGGTTCGAGATGAGGGGTGAGAGCGCCCCCCGGGGACCCGGGGGGCTGGACTACAAAGCGATCAGTTGACCTTCGGGTTCAACTCGCCGCTTTCGTAACGTTTCTGCATGTTCTCCAGGGAGATCGGGGTGATCTTGTCCGCCATGCCCGCAGAGCCGAAAGCCTCGTAACGAGCCTTACAGATCTCCGCCATAGCCTTGGTGGCTTCCTTGAGGAACTTGCGGGGATCGAAGTTGGACTTGTTGTCATTGAGGTGCTTGCGGATGGAACCGGTGGATGCCATACGCAGGTCGGTATCGATGTTGACCTTACGCACACCGTGCTTGATGCCCTCGACGATCTCTTCCACCGGCACACCGTAGGTTTCACCCATATCACCACCGTACTGGTTGATGATCGCCAGCCAGTCCTGAGGAACCGAAGAGGAACCGTGCATGACCAGGTGGGTGTTGGGAATACGTGCGTGGATCTCTTTGACCCGCTCGATGGCCAGGATGTCACCGGTCGGCGGACGGGTGAACTTGTAGGCGCCATGGGAGGTACCGATAGCGATGGCCAGCGCGTCCACGCCGGTCTTCTTGACGAAGTCAGCGGCTTCATCGGGATCGGTCAGCAGCTGGCTGTGGTCGAGGGTGCCTTCGGCACCAACGCCATCCTCTTCACCGGCCTGACCGGTCTCCAGGGAACCCAGGCAGCCCAGTTCGCCTTCCACGGAGACACCGCCCGCGTGGGCCATCTCCACCACCTTGGCAGTGGTTTCGACGTTGTAATCATAGGAGGACGGGGTCTTGCCGTCGGTCATCAGGGAGCCGTCCATCATGACCGAGGAGAAACCGGACTGGATGGAACGCAGACATACCCCCGGGGAGGTGCCGTGATCCTGATGCATACAGACCGGAATGTGCGGATACATTTCGGTGGCCGCGATGATCAGATGACGCAGGAAGGGTTCACCTGCATAGGAGCGCGCACCCGCGGAACCCTGCAGAATGACCGGACTGTTGACGGCATCCGCTGCCTGCATGATGGCATGCACCTGCTCCATGTTGTTGACATTGAACGCCGGCAGACCGTAGCCGTGTTCAGCGGCATGATCGAGAAGTTGGCGCAGGGAAATCAGAGCCATGATAGCCTCCTTGGATTAAGGTTTACTTGTTTCTACTGTCAGATGTCGCATTGAACTCCGCACCCGTAATGCGGGTCGTTCACCGCTACACCACTAATCGTATTTGCCGGCGAGCACATGCTCACCAACGCGCATGATCTTCATAATGTTGGTTTGACCCTCCACACCGGAGCGGTCACCCTTGGTGATGATCACAAGATCGTTCTCTCTCACCTCGCCCCGGCGCAGCAGTTCGTCGATGACCTCTTCATTGACCTGGTCCACATCGGTACTGGCCACATCGAAGCTTACCGGATAGACGCCCCGGTAAAGTGTCACCTTACGACGGGTGCGCACGTGTCGGGTCAAGGCATAGATTGGAATCCCGGAACTGATTCGGGACATCCATTTCACAGTGGAGCCGGACTCGGTGAGTGCCGCAATTGCCTTGACTCCGAGATGATTGGCGGTATACATCGCCGCCATGGCGACCGCCTCGTCCACCCGGCCGAATACACTGTCTAGCCGGTGATGGGAACGTCGTGCGGTCTGGTGTTTTTCCGCCTCGACACAAACCCGATCCATGGCCATGACCACCTTGTGGGGATACTTGCCGACCGAGGTCTCAGCGGAGAGCATCACCGCATCGGTGCCATCCAGCACGGCATTGGCCACATCGAACACCTCGGCCCGGGTCGGGATCGGGCTTTCGATCATCGACTGCATCATCTGGGTCGCGGTGATCACCACAGAGTTCAACTCACGGGCGGTTTTGATGATCTCTTTCTGTACCGCCGGTAATTCCGCGTCGCCGATTTCCACACCCAGGTCACCCCGGGCGACCATTATGGCATCCGAAGCCTGGATAATGTCCGCAAGACAATCAAGGGCTTCGGCCCGCTCGATCTTGGCGATCAGGCCACCGCTGCCTCCTGCTTCTTCCAGCAGGCGACGCGCCTCATGAATATCCTCTCCGTTACGCACGAATGAGACCGCCAGATAGTCCGCATCGATCTCAGCCGCGAAGCGGATATCATCACGATCCTTGTCGGTCAGCGCCGGTGCAGACAGACCACCGCCCTGTTTGTTGATGCCCTTGTTGTTGGACAGCTTGCCGCCCACCACGACCTTGCAGCGAACCTCGGAACCCTCGACCTCCGATACCCAGAGTTCGATGGCACCGTCATCCAGCAACAGGGTGTCACCCCGGGTCACATCGTTGATCAGTTCCGGATAGGTCAGCCCGACACGCTCCTGATCACCCGCTTCCAGGGGACATTCGGCGTCGAGGATGAACTGACTGTTCTCCTCCAGTTCCACGAACTTCGATTTGAAGCGACCGATCCGGATCTTGGGACCCTGCAGGTCGCAAAGCACGCCGATCTGTCGGCCGCAGGCCCGGGCCCGGTTACGAATTCGCTCTGCGCGATCCCGGTGGGATTCATGAGCGTCATGGGAGAGGTTGAGGCGGACGATGTCCACTCCGGCGTGAATGAGTTTGTCCAGGACCTTTGGATCATCCGTTGCCGGTCCCAGGGTTGCAACTATTTTGGTTCGTCTTGGCATACCATTCCAGCTACATGCTTGCTGCATGATTGATTCGGCCGGACCCCTGTCCGGCCATTCATCTGCGACGTTCTGACTGTTACTTTTTCGCACAGGCTTCCAGCATGGCCACCGCCGGGAGGGTCTTGCCTTCCAGATACTCCAGGAACGCACCGCCTGCAGTGGAGATGTAGGAAACCTTGTCGTAGATATCGTATTTCTGAATCGCGGCGATGGTGTCACCACCACCTGCCAGAGAGAAACCCGGGGAGTTGGCGATCGCCATGGAGACGGTTTTGGTGCCTTCGCCAAACTGATCGAACTCGAACACGCCTACCGGGCCGTTCCACACGATGGTGCCGGCATTGGCGATGATATCGGCCAGTTCCTTGGCACTGTCGGGACCGATATCGAAGATCATTTCGTCATCGGCCACATCGTCGGCGCTCTTCAGCACCGCGGGCTCATTCTCGTCAAACTGTTTACCAACCACCACGTCGGTGGCGATCGGTATGATCGCACCACGCTCTTTCATCTTTTCGAGCAGCGCCTGGGCGGTGGGCACCAGATCATCCTCGCACAGGGATTTACCCACATTCTTGCCGACCGCCTTGAGGAAGGTGTTGGCGATACCGCCACCGACCACCAGCTGGTCAACCTTTTCGGAAAGCGCTTCCAGTACGGTCAGTTTGGTGGAAACCTTGGAACCACCGACGATGGCCACCATCGGGCGTGCCGGGTTGGCCAGGGCGCGGGCAAGGTTGTCCAGTTCATCGGCGAGCAGCAGACCGGCGCAGGCGACCGGGGCAAACTTGCCGGCACCGTGGGTGGAGGCCTGGGCACGGTGAGCGGTACCGAATGCATCCATCACGAACACATCGCAGAGTGCCGCATACTTCTTCGCCAATTCTTCGTTGTCTTTCTTCTCACCGGCATTGAAGCGCACGTTTTCAAGCAGCACTACTTCACCGTCAGCCACTTCGAAGCCGCCGTCCAGGTAGTCCTTGATCAGGCGTACGGTCTTGCCCATTTTCGCGGACATGTCATCCGCGATCGGCGCCATGGAGTTCTCTTCCGAATAGACACCCTCTTCCGGACGTCCCCGATGTGACATCACCATGACCTTGGCACCGGATTTCGCACAATGCTCGATGGTCGGCATGGAAGCGGTGATGCGGGCATCCGAGGTCACCTTGCCGTCTTTGACAGGCACATTCAGATCCGCGCGGATCAATACGCGCTTACCGGCAAGATCAAGATCAGTCAGCTTGATGAAGGACATAACAGACTCCTGCGTCGATTCTAATTTCGAACTGTGAATTTTGAATTATGAGTTCTGGTCTTTGTGATGACAGGTCGATCCATCCACAACCCATAATTCAAGACTCATCCGGACAGCGCCGCGAAACGGGCATATGCCCGTTTCGCGGCTGACTGATTACTTGGCGACGTGTTCCACCATGCGCAGCATGTTGCAGGTGTAGCCGTACTCGTTGTCGTACCAGGAGACCACCTTGACGAAGGTGTCATCCAGGGCGATACCCGCACCGGCGTCGAAGATGGACGGGGTGGAGCGACCGCGGAAATCGGTGGAAACCACCTTGTCCTCGGTGTAGGCCAGCACGCCGGACAGATCGCCGGATTCGGAAGCGGCCTTCATGGCGGCGCAGATGTCGTCATAGCTGGCGCCTTTGTTCAGTTCCACGGTCAGGTCGACCACAGAGACGTCGGAGGTGGGCACGCGGAAGGCCATACCGGTCAGCTTGCCGTTCAGTTCAGGCAACACCTTGCCTACAGCCTTGGCGGCACCGGTGGAGGACGGGATGATGTTCTCCAGGATACCGCGGCCACCGCGCCAATCCTTCTGGGAAGGACCGTCGACGGTCTTCTGGGTGGCAGTCGCAGCATGCACGGTGGACATCAGACCACGCTTGATACCCCAGTTGTCGTTCAGCACTTTGGCCACAGGAGCCAGACAGTTGGTGGTGCAGGAAGCGGCGGAGACGATGGTCTGACCGGCGTAGTCATTGTGATTGACGCCGTAGACGAACATCGGGGTGGCGTCCTTGGAGGGCGCACTCTGCACGACTTTCTTGGCGCCGGCATCGATGTGCTTCTGACAGGTCTCTTCGGTGAGGAAGAAGCCGGTGCACTCGATGACCAGTTCAGCACCGATCTCGTCCCACTTCAGGTTGGCCGGATCGCGCTCGGCGGTAAGACGGATCTTCTTGCCGTTGACCACCATGTTGCTGCCTTCCACGGAGATGCTGCCCGGGAAGTTACCGTGTACGGAATCATATTGCAGCATGTAGGCCAGGTAGTCGGGTTCCAGCAGATCGTTGATGCCGACGACTTCGATGTTGGGGAAGTCTTTCGCGATGGCACGGAACGCCATACGGCCGATGCGGCCAAAACCATTGATACCTACTTTGATAGTCATATCGATTCTCCGTTAAACGTATATAGAGTTGTATTCGTCATGGGGCGGGGTGCAATCAGCACCCCGCGGGTAGTCTCAGGCACTCACTTCGTTGATCGCAGCGAGGACATTCTCCGCAGTGAAGCCGAACTCCTTGAACAGTTGACCGGCAGGTGCCGACTCGCCGAAACGGTTGATACCCACAACCTTGCCGTTGAGCCCGACGTACTTGTACCAGCCATCGGTGACTGCAGCTTCCACCGCCACGCGGGCGGTCACAGAGGAAGGCAGCACGGCTTCGCGGTAGGCGGCATCCTGCTCGTCGAAACGCTTGCTGTTGGGCATGGAAACCACGCGCACCTTCTTGCCGGAATCGGCTGCGGCCTTGACTGCAATTTCGACCTCGGAACCGGTCGCGATCACGATCGCGTCCGGAGTGCCGTCACAATCGACCAGCACGTAACCACCCTTGGCAATATCGGCAATCTGCGCATCGCTACGGGCCTGGTGGGCCAGGTTCTGGCGGGAGAAGATCAGGCAGGTGGGCCCTTCCTTCTTGTCGACCGCAGCTTTCCAGGACACGGCGGTTTCAACCGAGTCACAGGGACGCCAGACGTCCATGTTGGGAATCATGCGCAGGGTCGGGATCTGCTCGATCGGCTGATGGGTCGGTCCGTCCTCGCCCAGACCGATGGAGTCATGGGTGTAGACAAAGATCGAACGCAGCTTCATCAGGGCGGCCATGCGCAGGGCGTTGCGGGCGTATTCCGAGAACATCAGGAAGGTGCCGCCGTAAGGAATGAAGCCCCCGTGCAGCGCCACGCCGTTCATGATCGCGGACATGCCGAATTCACGCACACCGTAGGAGATGTAGTTGCCGCCGGTCTCACCTTCAGTGATCGATTTCGATCCGGACCAGGCAGTGAGATTGGACGGGGTCAGATCCGCCGAACCACCCAGGAACTCGGGCAGCAGGGGTCCAAAACCGTTCAGGGTGTTCTGCGAAGCCTTGCGGGTAGCGGGGGATTCCGCCTTGGCATTGACCTCAGAGATGAACTGGGCGGCACCGGCCTCCCAATCGGCGGGCAGATCACCGGCCATGCGGCGTTTGAATTCCGCAGCCAGTTCCGGGTGAGCCGCTTCATAGGCGCTGAACTTCTCATTCCAGGCGGACTCGGCGGCAGCGCCGGAATCCTTGGCATCCCAACCCTGATAGATGGTTTCAGGAATCACGAAGGGCTCATAGGTCCAACCCAGCTGCTCGCGGGTCGCAGCAATCTCATCGGCACCCAGCGGAGCACCGTGACAGTCGTGACTGCCGGCCAGATTGGGCGAACCAAAACCGATGGTGGTCTTGCAGCAGATCAGGCTGGGCTTGCTGCCTTCAGCCTGGGCGGCCTTGATGGCCTGGTCGATGGCGTCCGCATCGTGGCCGTCCACGTTGCGTACCACATGCCAGCCGTAGGCCTCGAAGCGGGCCGGAGTGTCGTCGGTGAACCAGTGTTCGGTTTCGCCGTCGATACTGATGCCGTTGTCATCCCAGAAGGCGATCAACTTGCCCAGACCGAGGGTGCCCGCCAGGGAGCAGGACTCGTGGGAGATACCTTCCATCATGCAGCCGTCACCGAGGAACACATAGGTGTTGTGATCCACGATCTCGTGACCAGGACGGTTGAACTGGGCGGCCAGGGTCTTTTCGGCGAGGGCCATGCCCACTGCGTTGGTGATGCCCTGTCCCAGGGGACCGGTGGTGGTCTCGACGCCGGGTGCGTAGCCGTACTCCGGATGACCCGGAGTCTTGGAATGCAGCTGACGGAAGTTTTTCAGATCTTCCATGCTCAGGTCATATCCGGTGAGATGCAGCAGGGAATAGATCAGCATCGAACCGTGGCCATTGGAAAGAACAAAGCGGTCGCGATCAGCCCATTCCGGATTCACCGGATTGTGTTTCATGTGGCTGTTCCAAAGCACCTCTGCGATATCGGCCATACCCATGGGCGCGCCCGGGTGACCTGAATTGGCTTTTTGCACCGCATCCATACTCAGGGCACGAATGGCATTGGCGAGTTCTCTGCGTGAGGACATTGACCCCTCCTAGATTATTTGAAGCTTGGTTATCTATTTAAAAACTGTGGGATGATGTTTCGAGCGGTATCCCGCCCGATCAAGTTGCAGCAATCACCCCTTGCTGCGTGCGTCCGTAATGCCCCTTGTGCCGTTCTGCGTCATGGTCTGTTGCGGACGAATGTGCAAGGCCCCCATGGGCAAAGGTCCGCTATTCTGACCCAAGCGACAAGCCCAGGGCAAGGCAGTGTACTTTACAGGCCGATAAGCTGGCTTGATGGGACATCCGAAAAGCCACTTATTACAAAAATATCAATCAGTTGAATCACTCCGCCACTTAATGGAGCAGCCCATGCTGGGGATCTGATCCCGTGGTCCCCGGGCGGTTTCCGCGATCTGTTTCATGGCCTCGAACAGATCACGACGCACCTTGGGATCCGCCGCCTCTTTGCGACTCTCATCCAAACGCCCCCGGTACTGGAGCTCCAAATCTGCGTTGTAGCCGAAAAAATCGGGCGTGCAGACGGCACCATAGGCTTTCGCAACTTCCTGACTTTCATCAAAAAGATAAGGGAAGGGAAAGTGCATTTCCTGCGCAATGCGACGCATGTTGTCGAATGAATCCTCGGCATACTCCGCCGGGTCGTTGGACATGATCGCGACTGAATTGACACCCAGGTCCCGCAGCTCACTTGCATCCCGGACAATGCGATCGATCACGGCCTTGACGTAGGGACAGTGATTGCAGATGAACATGACCAGCAATCCCTTTTCACCGGCGCATTCCCGCAGTGACCAGGTCCTGCCATCCACACCGGGGAGTTCGAAGTCCGGT
Source organism: Candidatus Thiodiazotropha sp. (assembly GCA_040506775.1). Lineage (GTDB taxonomy): Bacteria > Pseudomonadota > Gammaproteobacteria > Chromatiales > Chromatiaceae > Thiodiazotropha. The sequence goes on along the minus strand of JBEVWC010000007.1, from coordinate 320,362 downwards.
GCAGCGACACCAAAATCGCAAATGGGGGTCTGCAGTGAAACCATTATTGTACCATTCAATACATTGAATTGAGTCGGGGTGGGGCATTATGCAAAAAGCCGGCTTATGTGTAAAATCCGTTTTTTGTCCGGATTCGGACATCCCCCCACGATTCCAAACCGGTTCAGGGCTCGGAGTTCCGCCACCGGGGCCCCCAATGGCGTCATGCGCCGTCCTCAGCGAGGCTCACCAGGACCAGGGACAGCAGGGGGTGGCAGTGGCAGGGCGAACCCGGTCCACCAGCAGGACATCGTACTAATAGATCAGTTGCAACGAACCATGACTAAAAACTACATATTTACCTCCGAATCCGTATCAGAAGGTCATCCCGACAAAGTCGCGGATCAGATCTCAGACGCCATGCTGGACGCGATCCTGCAAAAAGACCCCCATCCGGAGAAGGCCCGCGTGGCCTGTGAAACCCTGATCAAGACCGGTGCGGTCATCGTTGCCGGAGAGATCACGACAGAGGCCTGGGTTGATCTCGATGAGCTGGTGCGCGGCGTGGTCAGTGACATCGGATACACCAGTTCCCGGGTCGGATTCGACGGTTCCACCTGTGCCGTCATGTCCCTGATCGGCAAGCAGTCGGCGAACATCGCCCAGGGCGTTGACCGTTCAGCACCGGAGGAACAGGGTGCCGGTGATCAGGGCATGATGTTCGGTTACGCCACCAATGAAACCGATGTGCTGATGCCGGCGCCCATCACCTATGCCCAGAGGCTGGTTCAGCGTCAGTCGGAAATTCGCAAGTCCGGGATCCTTCCCTGGCTGCGCCCGGACGCCAAAAGCCAGGTCACCCTGCACTATGAAGATGGTCAGGTGGTAGGTATCGGGGCCGTCGTGCTGTCAACTCAGCACGACCCGGAAATCGGTTACGACGAACTGCGTGAAGCCGTGATGGAAAACATCATACAACCCGTCCTGCCGAAGCAGTGGCTGGACCAATGTCCCGCCGACAAGATCCACATCAACCCCACCGGCAGTTTCGTCATTGGCGGACCCGTGGGTGACTGCGGGCTGACCGGACGCAAGATCATCGTCGACACCTACGGCGGGGCGGCACGTCATGGCGGAGGAGCTTTCTCCGGCAAGGACCCCTCGAAGGTGGACCGCTCCGCAGCCTACGCAGGCCGCTACGTGGCAAAAAACGTGGTCGCCGCGGGCCTGGCCGATCGCTGCGAGATCCAGGTCTCCTACGCGATCGGCGTTGCCGAACCCACCTCGATCATGGTGGAGACCTTCGGTACCGGAAAGATTCCCGATGAGGCGATCTCGAAACTGGTCCGCGAGCATTTCGACCTGCGTCCCTATGGCATCATCAAGATGCTCGACCTCTACAATACCGACCGGATCAAGTATCGCAACACCGCTGCCTATGGCCACTTCGGTCGTGAGGACGAAGGCTTCACCTGGGAGTTGACCGATAAGGCGGAGGCATTGCGGGAAGACGCCAAGATTTAATTTTGAATGGTGAATCATGAATTTTGAATTGGGGTTCTCCGCTCCGCGGGCGCTTCAGTTCGAATAAATCGTGCGCAAAGCGCACTCGACAATTCAAAATTCAAAATTCATAATTAAAAATTCCTCTAAAAAAGTTTGCCGAGGAGCGCTGCAACGGAAACCATCCGCCAGGCTCGGCAGGCCCACCGATCGACCAAACGGCGCTCACTCACGATATTCAGGAGCTGACTACCATGAGTGAGTTTACCGACTACAAAGTAGCTGACATCGCCCTGGCGGACTTCGGTCGCCGGGAGATCGCCATCGCCGAAACCGAGATGCCCGGCCTGATGGCGATCCGCGACAAGTACGCCCCGGAGCAGCCGCTCAAGGGCGCCCGCATCACCGGTTCCCTGCACATGACCATTCAGACCGCGGTTTTGATCGAAACCCTGGTCGCCCTGGGTGCTCAGGTCCGCTGGTGCTCCTGCAACATCTTCTCCACCCAGGACCATGCCGCCGCCGCGATCGCCGCTCAGGGCATCCCTGTCTATGCGTGGAAGGGCGAATCCCTGGAGGAGTACTGGTGGTGCACCGAGCAGGTCCTGAACTGGCCCGACGGCGGTCAGCCCAACATGATTCTCGACGATGGCGGTGATGCCACCCTGCTGGTTCACAAAGGCGTTGAATATGCCGACGCCGGCGCCGTCCCGGAGCCAAAGGCCAGCGACCCGGAAGAGTGGCAGGTCATTCTTGGCGTATTACGCCGCAGTCTGGAAGAGGATCCGCAGCGCTATCACCGTATCGCGGAATCGATCAAAGGTGTTACCGAGGAGACCACCACCGGGGTGCACCGGCTCTACCAGATGATGGAAGAGGGCACCCTGCTGTTCCCCGCGATGAACGTCAACGACTCGGTCACCAAATCAAAATTCGACAACCTCTACGGTTGCCGGGAATCTCTGGTGGACGGTATCAAACGCGCGACTGACGTGATGATCGCCGGCAAGATCGCCATCGTGGCCGGCTACGGCGATGTGGGTAAGGGATGCGCCCAGTCACTGCGCGGCCTGGGCGCCACCGTGATGATCACCGAAATCGACCCGATCTGCGCCCTGCAGGCCGCGATGGAGGGCTACCGGGTCGTCACCATGGAAGAGTCCGCGCCGCTTGGCGACATCTTCGTCACCACCACCGGCAACCTGAAGATCATCACCCATGATCACATGGCTGCGATGAAGGATCAGGCCATCGTCTGCAACATCGGCCACTTCGACAACGAGATCGACATTGCCGGTATCCGCCAGTATCCCTGGGAGGAGATCAAGCCCCAGGTTCATCACGTGATCTTCCCGGACGGCAAACGCATCATCCTGCTGGCGGAGGGACGTCTGGTGAACCTTGGCTGTGCCACCGGCCATCCCAGCTTTGTCATGTCCAACTCGTTTTCCAACCAGGTGCTGGCCCAGATCGAGTTCTTCAGCAACTCCGAGGCCTATGAAAACCGGGTCTACGTGTTGCCGAAGAAACTCGACGAAGAGGTGGCTCGACTCCATCTTGCGAAGATCGGCGCACATCTGACCACGCTGACCCCGGAACAGGCCGACTACATCGGCGTGCCGGTGGAGGGTCCCTACAAGTCGGATCATTACCGTTACTGAGCCATCTGGCGTCCCCGGCCCGCTCAGCCTGGCCGGGGCGATTTTCCGATCATCTGCCCCCAGCGATTGCCTCTCATGAACACATCGGACTCAACTGAACAGCTTTTCAGCTTCGAACTGTTTCCACCCAAAACCGCCCAGGGTTTCGACAAACTCAAGGCGAACGTGGAAAAACTCAATACCCTCAAACCTGCCTTCTTCTCCGTGACCTACGGGGCCGGCGGATCGACTCAACAGCGCACCTTCGAAACGGTGGACTGGCTGTGGGAACAGCAGATCGATACCGCCCCACACCTGTCGTGTATCGGCGCCGATCGGGATGAGATTCTGCAGATCCTGGAGCGTTACCGGGACAAGGGGCTGCATCGGGTGGTGGCCCTGCGCGGTGACCTGCCCTCGGGTATCGGACTGGGGGATCTGGGAGAACTCAACCATGCCAACCAGCTGGTGGCCCTGATCCGGGAACACTTTGGCGATCATTTTCACATCGAGGTGGCGGCCTACCCGGAGTTTCACCCCCAATCGAGCAGTCCGAAACAGGACCTCAAACATTTCAAGAACAAGGTCGAAGCCGGCGCCAATAGCGCCATCACCCAGTACTTCTACAATGCGGACGCCTATTTCCGCTTTCTTGACGATTGCCAGCGCCTGCAGATCGACATCCCCATCGTACCGGGTGTCATGCCGATTACCAATTCACTCCAGCTGGGACGTTTCTCCGATGCCTGTGGCGCGGAAATTCCCCGTTGGATTCGCAAGCGGCTGGAAGGCTATGGTGAAGACCTGGAGTCGATCCGCAGTTTCGGCACCGAGGTCGTCACCGCGTTGTGCGAGCGACTTTTGTCCGGCGGCGCACCCGGACTGCATTTCTACACCATGAATCAGGCGGAACCCACGACCAGGATCTGGCAAGCGCTGCATGCGAATTTTAAGTTTTGAGTTATGAATTTTTAGTTGATGTGTTCGCTGCGCTCACGGTTATCTCGTTCCCACGCTCTGCGTGGGAATGCAGACCCGGGCTTGCGCATGCCTAACAGGTTTGGGCGATACGTCGTAATATCCATAGGCATTCCCACGCAGAGCGTGGGAACGAGATACAAAATAACCGTGAGCGCAGCGAACTCATCAACTAAAAACTCAAAACTAACAACTCAAAACTAAAACATTCACCCTGGTACAGGGCTCAATTGATCCGGCCCAAAACGTCCCCCGACACAGCGTTCGATGATCGAATCGAGCAGTTCCGGTTCCACCGGTTTGGCCAGGAAACCATCCATCCCCGCGCGGATGCACAGATCCATCATCTCTTCCTTACTGTTCGCGGTCAGAGCATAGATCGGCATGTAGCGTGCCTTGTCCTCCAGTTGTCGGTAGCGACGGGTGAACTCGATACCATCCACGTGGGGCATGCACAGATCGACAAAGGCCAATTCGTAGTCTGTTTCACTGACTGCCTGCAAGGCCTCGCGGCCATCCCGGGCGACCTTGACCTGATGACCCCGTTGCTTGAGCAGGGTCGACAATACCTTGGCGGCAATCACGTTATCTTCGGCCAGAAGCACGTTCATCGGGCGCAGGGATTTAAGCATTTCCTGTGCAATCCGCGGTTTTCCCGCATCGAGCTGCTGATCCTGGTGCGAGACCAACAGATCAGTGATCGCTTTGGCCAGTTCGTCCGGTAAAAAGGGTTTGATCAGAACCGGAGTATTGAACGAGGCATAATCGAGGGTCTGGGAACGGTAACCCGCCAAGACCAGGGGGATCCCTGGTTTGAATGCACGCACGTTGCGGATCACCTGTCGCACCGCTCCGTCCGAGAGCGAGTCGCAGACCAGCACCAGATCCGTCTCCGCCGACAGTCGTTCGCCAAACTGTTCCAGATCCCGCGCACTTGCCACATGCATACCCAGTTCATCGACCATTTGCAGATGCTGCTGCAAAGCGATCGGGTCGCTCTCATAGATCAACACCCGCTTGTCACGAATCTGAGGAAAATGCTGCTTCAGGGATTGGGCGCCACTTTGACCGTCCCAATCACCCAACTTTGGCAACAGAGGCAGGCGCACACTGAACACGCTGCCCTGCCCCAATTTGCTGCTTACATCCACCCGGCCCTTCATCAGGCGGGTCAGATCCCTGATCACTGAAGTACCCAAACCGGTACCTTCGAAACGCCTCCGGGATTGGCCATCTTCTGCCTGCCAGAAGTTGTCGAAAATATCCGACAATTTGTCTGTCTCGATACCGATGCCACTGTCTTCAACCTCAAACAGGATGAATCTCTCCGACGCCTGCGGCGCTTCTTCGTCGTACTGGATACGCAGGCACACATAACCCTTTTCGGTGAACTTGATCGCATTACCCAGCATGTTGAAGAGAATCTGGGAGATTCTCAGCTTGTCGCCGCGCAGCTTCAGCGGCACCTCCGGATCGATGTAACTGTACATCTCCAGATGCTTCTCCTGGACCTCCGGGGCCAGGGTTGAGGTGATGTTCTTGACCATCTCGTACACATCGAACCATTCCGAGGTCAATTCCAGTTTGTTGGCATCGATTTTAGACAGGTCCAGCACATCGCTGATCATCGAACGCAGCAGCCTGGCTGAGGCATTGATCGCATGCACATACTCTTTCTGCTCGGCATCCAGAGGGGTGTTCTGCAACAACCTGGCCATACCCATGACACCAATCAACGGGGTCCTCAATTCGTGTGTCATGGTAGCGAGAAAGTCACCACGGGCCTGTTTCGCCAGCATCGCCTCACGCTTTGCGTAATGCAGTTGGCGCAACAGGGTGTACTGGTACACCGGTACGATGACCAGCAGAAACAGGAACAGAAACGACTCGAAAAACTGGCTCTGCCACTGTTGCAGGCTATAGATGACCAGAGCGTAGGAACAGAAACTCAGCGACATGGATAGCAGCAGTGTTCTCGCTCCGTACCTGATCCCGTAGGAAATATAGATCCAGTGATAGATCAGGTAGAAGGGGCTGAAGGCATCGGAGGTCAGATAGATCGCCAGGCTGGTGGCGCTGATGTCGATGATCAGTGTGAAATAGATGCGGTGCGGCAGGCTGGGCCAGATCGCCACATTGACCAGCAAGACGATGAAAAAGGTGAAATACCAGGCATAGAGGGTGACCAGAAGGGGGAAATCAACGGCGTAATATTCTGTCTGGATGGCAAACCACATGGACAGGCAGCAGAACAGCCAAACCGCCAAACGTAACAAGGCCTGTTGATACTCCGAGTTGGAGAGCAACTCCTTGTCGAAGATTTTCCTAACCATAGCATGTCATCCTGAAATGTAAGACAGAGCAACTCCTTGCCAGGTCACGGGTTACCGCTATGGCGGTGGACGAAAAACCCTAGGGCACTGCCATCAATCCCCAGGCGCGTCATCTGTCCCTGAACCCGTCACGTGTGACATTACTGTTTTGGCACTCATGCGTGGAATACCGCGTACCCTTCAACTCCTCCGATGAGGTCCTGATCTGGGGTATCCAGGCTGTGGACAGTCGGTAGAGCCCTAGTGGACCTTTTTGCGGACATTAAATCGTCTAAATGTATGACATTTGTCGCCATTGTGAAACATCAATTCGCAATCATGCAGGCACCTGGTTCACACGAGACTGTTCGAACGGACCCCTGCCAGCAATGCTCATGGCAATTAGCAGAGCCAACATTGGGTTGATAACCCCCGGTTTCCGAAGCGAATTCCCAGCTCATCGGAGCACAGGGAAAAACTGTTCAAAAAAGCCTAGGGTTTTCAATCCCAAGGTATTTGTGGGTCAGGATCCGAACCACTATCATTACTTGCAAATGGGAGTGAGCCTTGCCATTCCATCCTACTGAAGGGTATTCGAGATGTATATCAAAAGACCGGGCGAACACAGTCTGCAGCACAGTATCAAGCCGGAAGACCGGCGCACCATCAAACGCCGCCACCTGATCTATTACCTGCGCGTATGGCAAGTGGAGAACAACCTGCCCCTGGGACAGGTGGTAGACATCAATTCACGGGGGATGATGCTGATTGGCGAAAAGGCGATTCCCACCGGCCAGGAACTGAACCTGAAGATTCATCTTCCGGACAGTGAAGGTGAGAGCAAATACCTCAGCTTCAAGGCGATCTGCCGCTGGAGCGACCGGGATATCAACACCGCCTTCTACGACTCCGGCTTCGAATTCGTCGAAACCTCCGAGGAAAAGATCGAAACCATCCAGCATGTCATCGACAACTACGGTTTCAACGATTGAGCGGACATACCCCGATTGCCGACCGGTAACGGTCGGCGAAAAGCCGGTTACGCGTTCTCGGGGCTCCAGAAAGCCCTGATACCGGCAATACCCTGAGCCCCGGCTTCACAGGCCCGGGCCAGATCTTCCCCATTCACCCCGCCCAGGGCAAATACCGGCAGATTCACCTGATCCACCCACTCGGCAAACCGGGACCAACCCAGGACCTGTGCCCCGGGATGGCTCAAGGTCGGCTGAACGGGTGACAACAGGGCATAGTCCAGACCCAGGGCATCGGCATGTCCCAGCTCCTCGGGGGTATGACAGGAGGCGCCAACCCAACCCGAACCCGGGGGGCGCTGACTCTGGGACATCAGCTGAAGTGAACCCAGGTGTATTCCGTCCCCCTGCCCCTGCCAACGAACCACATCCCGGGGACGATTCACGATCAGGATTGCCCCATGCGCATGACACAGGGTTTGGCATGCCGACAGACGTTGCGCATAATCCCTGTCCGACAGGCCGTGGGCGCGCAATTGTACGAGTCGCACACCCCGTTTCAGCAGATGATCGAGGTGCTGGAGAAATCGCTCCGAATCCGAGGGATGTTCTCCGGTAATCAGGTAGTTTTGCGGCAGTTGAAGTGCGGTTATGACCGGTCGGTCAGCGGCTGGAAAATCCTCCGCACGCATCGCCTCGGGCAACACCCAGCGCAGCGGTTGACCTTCAACGCCTCGCACCTGCCCCTGGTAATCTTGTACGCGGTAGAAATCGATCAGTACCTGGCGGTCTCCATAATCGTGCCGCACCCGGATCAGCGGTCGGCAGTCCTGAATGCGGATCGCCAGTTCCTCGGAAAGCTCCCGGGCCAATGCCTGCTGAGGGGATTCACCGGCCTCGAGTTTCCCGCCGGGAAACTCCCAATACCCACCCTGGTGGGTGTTGGCCGCCCGCTGACTGACCAGCACACGGCCTTCAGCATCGAAGATGGCGGCAGCGGACACGTGGATCAGCATGCTGTCCAGCGCATGTTTTCAGCCCGTATATCGCAGGATTCGCTCAAGCCGGCCGGCTCAGATCAGGTACGGTATTCCGCGTTGATCTTGACGTAATCGTAGGAGAAATCGCAGGTCAGAACCCGGGTTTGAGCCTCGCCCCGTCCAAGTCCCACACGGATGGTGAATTCGTTCTGTTGCATTACGGACTGCCCGGCCTCTTCGGTGTAAGCGGCTGCCCTCCCCCCCTGCTCGACGATGCATACATCATCCAGCCAGATCGCCACATGCTCGATATCCAGATCCTTGACACCGGCACGACCGACCGCCGCAAGAATACGCCCCCAGTTCGGATCGGAGGCGAACAGCGCCGTCTTCACCAGGGGTGAATGGGCGATGGTGTAGGCCACGTCCCGGGCCTCCTGCTCGTTCGCCGCGCCCTCAACCACTACCTCAACCAGTTTGGTCGCTCCCTCCCCATCGGACACGATCTCACGGGCCAGAGCCATGCAGACCTCCTGAACGGCCTGGACGAAGGGGGCATACGCCGGTGCGCTGGGATCGTTCAGGGGAGCGAGGGGGGAAACCCCACTGGCAATCAGCACACAGGCGTCATTGGTGGAGGTGTCCCCATCCACCGTGATGCTGTTGAATGAGGGCTTGACCGCCTGTTCGAGGATCGATTGCAAAAGACCTTGATCAACCGCCAGGTCGGTGGCCAGATAGGCCAACATGGTGGCCATGTCGGGCCGGATCATTCCGGAGCCCTTGGCCATGCCGGTCACCCGCACCTCGACCCCTTCCACCTCGAATTGCCGGGTGAACAGTTTGGGCCGGGTGTCGGTGGTCATGATCGCCCTCGAGGCAGGTTCCCAGCCATCCTCGCTGAGATTCTGCAACGCCTTGGGCAGGGCAGCATTGATCTTTTCCCAGGGCAGGGGTTCGCCGATCACACCGGTGGAAAAAGGCAGCACCTGCGCTCCGTGGCATGCCGCGGTCTCGGCCAGTGCCTGGCAGGTCTTGAGAGCGTTCTCCAGCCCCTGCTGACCGGTGCCTGCATTGGCATTACCCGAATTGATCATCAGGAAACGCGGCCGACCCTGCTGCAGATGCTGTCGCGCCAGCTGCACGGGCGCCGCGCAGAAGGCATTGCGGGTGAACACTGCGGCACACTGGCTGGTCTCAGCCATTTCGATCAGCAGCAGATCATTGCGGTTAGCGTACTTGATGCCGGCTGCGGCAGTACCCAACCTAACCCCGGGTACTCGGTAGGCGGACCCTGTCATCTCAGCTCAAACGCCCATGGCACTGCTTGTATTTCTTACCCGAACCGCAGGGACAGGGTTCGTTGCGTCCCACCTTGCGGCCATCCCGGACAAACGGCTGGTGAGCCGCTTCATCCCCCGCCTCGGGAGCCTCCGCTGCGACCTGGCTCTCCTCCGGAAGCCCCTCGAAGGCCTCGTGCTTGAATTCGAATTCATCGACCCGGCTGCGTTGCTCCTGGCGCGCCAGTTCCTCGGGCATCTGCACCTGTACCTTGGAGAGCAGCACAACGACCTCGCGTTTGATGCTGTCGAGCATGTTGGAGAACATGGCGAAGGCTTCGCGCTTGTACTCCTGTTTCGGGTTTTTCTGTGCATATCCGCGCAAGTGGATACCCTGACGGAGGTAATCCATGGCGGCCAGATGCTCCTTCCAGTGACTGTCCAGGGTCTGCAGCATCATCGCCTTCTCGAACTGACGCATGTTCTCGGCGCCTACAAGCGTCTCCTTCGCCTCATAGCCGCTGACCAGAATTCCCAGGATCTTTTCCTTGAGCGTCTCTTCGTGCAGATCGCTGTCTTCATCCAGCCACTGTTGAATGGGCCAGTCGCCGCCAAAGCTCTCTGCCAGAGCCTCACTCAGGCCGGGTACATCCCACTGCTCTTCGATGCTCTCGCGGGGTATGTGTGCATGAAACACCTCATCCAGCACGTCTTCGCGCAGGGCATGGATGGAACCGGAGATATCCTCGGAATCCATCAACTCATTGCGTTGCTCGTAGACCACTTTACGCTGATCGTTGGCCACATCGTCGTATTCCAGCAACTGCTTGCGGATATCGAAGTTGCGCCCCTCGACCTTGCGCTGGGCGTTCTCAATGGCCCGGGACACCCAGGGATGCTCGATCGCCTCGCCCCGCTCCATCCCGAGCTTCTGCATCAGATTCCCCACCTTCTCGGAGGCGAAGATGCGCATCAGATTGTCCTGCAGGGAGAGATAGAAGCGGCTTGAACCCGGGTCACCCTGCCGCCCGGAACGACCGCGCAACTGATTGTCGATACGCCGGGACTCGTGACGTTCGGTACCGATCACGTGCAGGCCGCCCGCATCCAGTACCTGTCGATGGCGCTGCTGCCAAACCTCACGGGTCTTGGCAATCGCCGCTTCGTCCGGATTTTCCCCGAGTGCTTCGATCTCGGTTTCCAGATTGCCGCCCAGCACGATGTCGGTACCACGACCGGCCATGTTGGTGGCGATGGTTACCGCACCCGGCCGACCGGCCTGGGCGACGATCACCGCTTCCTGTTCATGATGCTTGGCGTTCAGCACCTTGTGATCCACGCGATGCTTGTTGAGCAGATTGGAGACCAGTTCCGAGCTTTCGATGGAGGCGGTACCCACCAGAACCGGTTGTCCCCGCTTCACACAATCCTGGACATCTTCCAGAATCGCCTCGTATTTCTCTTCCTGGGTGAGGTAGACCAGATCTCCCATGTCCTTGCGAATCATGGGTCGATTGGTGGGGATGACCACGACCTCCAGACCATAGATCTGCTGGAATTCGAACGCCTCGGTGTCCGCGGTACCGGTCATACCGGCCAGCTTGTTGTAGAGCCGGAAATAGTTCTGGAAGGTGATCGAAGCGAGGGTCTGGTTTTCGCTCTGGATCTTCACCCCCTCCTTGGCTTCCACCGCCTGGTGCTGACCATCGGACCAACGGCGTCCCGGCATGGTGCGTCCGGTGAATTCATCGACGATGACGATCTGGTCGTCCTTGACGATGTAGTCCACATTGCGCTGGAACAGGGCATGGGCGCGCAGCGCCGCGTTGGCGTGATGCATGAGAATGATGTTGGCGGAATCATAGAGACTCTCACCCTCGCCCAGCAGACCCGCTTCGGTGAGCATCTCTTCGAGGTGCTGATGACCCTCTTCACTGAAATAGACCTGACGCGCCTTCTCATCCACGGAGTAGTCACCCGGCCCGAAGTCCGGCTTACCCTCTTCATTGGTGATGGGATCCTGACGGGTCAGGCGAGGGATGATCTCGTTGACCTTCATGTAGAGTTCGGAAGAGTCGTCCGACGGTCCGGAGATGATCAACGGGGTACGCGCCTCGTCGATCAGGATCGAGTCGACCTCGTCCACGATGGCGTAAAACGGGGGACGCTGCACCCGCTGATCCGCGCTGAATGCCATGTTGTCACGCAGATAATCGAAGCCGTATTCGTTGTTCGTGCCGTAGGTGATGTCCGCGGCATAGGCCTCACGCCGGGTAACCGGCCGCAGGTGAAGGTATCCTCCTGATTTGCCATCATATTCCGGGTCGTACAGGTAGGATGCGTTGTCCGGTCCCATACCGCCTGAGGAGTTGATTACCCCCGTGGTCAGGCCCAGAAAGTGGTACAGCCGCCCCATCCATGACGCATCACGCCGGGCCAGGTAATCATTCACCGTGACCACATGCACCCCGCGAGCCGGCAGCGCATTCAGGTAGGCTGCCAGGGTCGCCACCAGGGTCTTACCCTCACCGGTGCGCATCTCGGAAATTTTTCCGTCATGCAGCACCATACCGCCGATCAACTGCACATCGAAATGACGCATCTGCATGACCCGACGCCCCGCTTCGCGGACCACCGCAAAGGCCTCGTTCATCAGACTGTCCAGGGATTCTCCAGCCTCGAGCCGGGCACGGAAATCAGCGGTTTTCTGCGTCAGCGCCTCATCCGAGAGCTTCTCCAGATCCGCCTCGAAGGCTGAAATCTGGTTGACCTTTTTGGCCATTCGCTTGATCAGTCGCTCATTGCGGCTGCCGAAGATCTTTTTAAAGATATTACTAACCATGAATCGGGGTTTCCGTCAAACAGCGAAATGTTTGCGATAATACAGCATGCGGGGACACTGCTAAAGGATGGTATCGCAGTTTATGGTGTCGCCAGCGCCTTCTTCGTGTACTTCGAAGGAAATGCCGGCTTGGGCGGGCTGGAGGTATCTTTTAGAGAGACCCGGCGGGCATCGGTTCCGTTGGATCAACGATTGGGTCAGCCTTGGTTGCGTTTGTTGAGGATATATTTGGTCGGATCGACAATCTTGCCGTTTCGCACCACCTCGAAGTGCACATGAGGTCCGGTGGATCGTCCGGTGGAACCCATGCTGGCGATCACCTCGCCCTGCTTTACCCGGTCACCGATTTCGACCAGGACCTCCTTGTTGTGACCGTATCGGGTCACATATCCCTTGCCGTGATTGATCTCGACCAGCTCACCGTAACCGCTGCGTTCACCTGCCCAGGTAACCACACCGGAGGCGACCGCAACCACCTCTGAGCCTTCCTTAGCCGCGAAATCCATGCCTTTGTGCATGGTGCGTTTACCGGTAAAGGGGTCATTGCGCATGCCGAAGTAGGAGGAGATCCAACCTTTGGTGACCGGTCGCCCGGTGGGGTGCACCGCATCCTCGAGATTCGAGTTCATGATCAGGTCTTCCACCAGCGCCAGTTGCTGCTGACGATTCTCGATCATTGCATCCAGCTGATCCATCTCATGCAGCAGATCCGGTAATGCGGAGGGTTCGTCGAGGGTCTGCACCGCCTCGGGACCACCCAGTGCGGGCGCGATATCAAAGCTGAACTCACCCTTGTCCAGCCCGCCCATGTCCACCAGACGTTCACCCAGGGCATCCAGGCGCAGCAGTTGTGACTGAAGTTGTCCCACCCGGATCGCCAGCGCATCGATACCACTCTGGGTGTCCTGCCTGACATCCTCGAGCATCATCCGCTCCTGCTGGAAGGTCCGTTTCAGACTGCTGACCAACTGGTGTTCCGGGAACTCGGTGTCACTGACACCCATGCGGTAACCCACCCAGAGCATGGCCAGACCGAACAGAAGAGCAAGTCCGACGAACAGGGAGATTCCCAGCCTGGAAGCCGCATACCCGCGATCATGACCATATCCGCGTAAGTATATGAATTTCATACTATTAATCTACCGCTCACCGGACCGTATATACACTTAATTCGTTCAAAAACCTCCGAACTTTACCATTTTCTAAAAAAAATGTGATGTTTTTTTATTCTTAAATTCTGTAGTGTCTTCGGCGTCGATGCCGGATATCCGGCCAATTGGCATCAATCCCGGCAGAACGCACGCCGGCGATAAGCGCAATTTCAGAACTTGATCAGGTGTGCCTGACCACCCGTTTACACCATTCCTGATAACTGCCATGCACCGCCTCAACGATGAACTGAACAAACGCAGCCATCTTCGCAAGCTGGGGCAACGTCTGGCGCAATACGAAGCACTGCTGGAACACGTACGGGCGTCACTCACTGCTCCTGTGGATCAGCAGGTAAAGGCTGCCGTGATGCACAACGGATGTCTGACCCTGTTTGCGGAATCCCCCGCCTGGGCCAGCCGCCTGCGCTACATGGCGCCGCAACTGCAACGTACCCTGGCAGCCAGAGCCATTCCGGTGACCCGGGTGGAAGTTCGAATCTCACCCGCGGCCCTGGCTGTCAGGCAAGCATCCGGACGACATGCAGAACCGATGAGTGAACATAGCAGCGAATCCCTGCGTTTGACCGCGGAGACCCTTGCGGATGAGGGTTTGAAACAGGCCTTGCTGAGATTAAGCCGGCACGTGTCCCGGGATTAGGTGGCTTCGGCAAGACAACGACAAGCCAGACGGGCGTTTCAATACGGGTTCAAACCATCCTCCTCCCGGTTGCGGGTGGAGGATGGTCGAAATGGAAGTTTGTTGTGATACGGCCGGCTTCAGGAAACGGTCAGGTGGGCCGGTTTCATATAAGAGATGGGGGCATCCTCCGGCTCATCGAAGGTGATCTCTTCCCAGGCATCCTCCTGGCTGATCAGCTCCCGAAGCAGGCGATTATTGAGTGCGTGACCCGATTTGTGGCCACTGAATGCACCGATCAGGCTGTGGCCCAGGAGATACAGGTCACCGATGGCGTCGAGGATCTTGTGCTTGACGAACTCATCCTCATAGCGCAGACCATCCGCGTTCATCACCCGGTAATCATCCACCACCACCGCATTGTCCATACTGCCGCCCAGGGCAAGTTCCTTTTGTCTCAGCATTTCGATATCACGCAGGAAACCGAAGGTACGCGCACGGCTCACTTCTCTGACAAAGGAGGTAGACGAGAAGTCAACCGTGGCGTACTGGGAACGTTCCTTGAAGGCGGGATGATCGAAGTCGATGGAGAAGGAGACCTTGAAACCATCGAAGGGCTCGAAACTGGCGCGTTTGTCACCCTCCTTGACCTCGACCTTGCGCTTGATCCGAATGAAGCGTTTGGCCTTGTTCTGCTCCTCCACACCCGCGGACTGGAGCAGAAACACGAAAGGCCCGGCACTCCCGTCCATGATCGGCACTTCGGCAGCGCTCACATCCACATAGGCATTGTCGATACCCAGACCGGCAAAGGCCGACAGCAGATGCTCGACGGTGGAGACCCGCACGCCATCATGCACCAGGGTGCTGGAGAGGCGGGTGTCACCCACATTTTCGGCGCAGGCCCGTATTTCAACCGGGGGATCCAGGTCGACGCGTCGGAATATAATTCCTGTATCCGGTGCTGCAGGTCGCAGGGTGAGATAAACCTTCTCACCCGTGTGCAGCCCCACTCCTGTGGCGCGTATGACGTTCTTCAACGTACGTTGCCAAATCATCGACTCGCAGCCCCCATACTGAATCTGGCCGTAACAGCCTCACAAAAAGGCGCGCATGCTATCACAGGCGGATCAACTTAAGGAATAGTTGTACCACCAACCCGCTCAAACAAGCTACCAAAATGTGTCATCACACTGTAACTGTCCGGATTCTACACTAATCTGCCTGACGGCGTAAAAACGCCGGGATGTCCAGATAGTCCAGATTTCCGTCCGCCGTGGCCGCCGCAGCGGCGCGACCGTGCTGACTGTTTCTCAGCACGGTGGGCCGATCCAGTTCGCGGTAGTCATCAGGCATCTTTTGAGGATCCTCGCTCTCGACCAACTTGACGGGCTTGAGTTCTTCGACTTTGGGAGCCTTCGGCAGTTCCGCTTTGACCCGTTCACCGAGTCCCGTGGCGACCACGGTCACCCGCATGTCGTTGCCCATATCGGGATCGATAACCGTGCCGATCACCACCGTGGCGTCCTCATCGGCAAACTCACGCACCGTGGTGCCGACCTCATCGAACTCGCCGATCGCCAGGTTCAGACCGGCGGTGATGTTGACCAGGATGCCCTTGGCCCCTGCCAGATTCACGTCTTCCAGCAGCGGACTGCGAATCGCCCGTTCCGCGGCTTCGCGGGCACGATTGTCACCGGACGCCTCGCCGGAACCCATCATTGCCGCACCCATCTCCGACATAACGGTCTTGACGTCCGCAAAGTCCACGTTGATCAAACCGGGGCGGGTGATCAGTTCGGCGATACCCTGTACCGCATGCAGCAACACGTCATTTGCCGCCTTGAAGGCGTTCAGCAGACTCATCTCCTTGCCCAGCACCGCCAACAGCTTCTCGTTGGGAATGGTGATCAGGGAGTCCACATGCTTGCCCAGTTCCGCCATGCCGTGTTCGGCGATTTTCATCCGCTTGCCACCTTCGAAACCGAAAGGCTTGGTGACCACCGCCACGGTGAGAATCCCCAGTTCCTTGGCGACCTGCGCCACCACCGGCGCGGCCCCGGTACCGGTGCCACCACCCATGCCCGCGGTGATGAACACCATATCCGCTCCGCTCAAGGCCTCCTCGAGACGCTCCCGGTCCTCCAGCGCGGCCTGACGACCGATATCCGGATTGGCCCCAGCCCCAAGCCCCTTGGTGATGTCGGAACCGAGCTGCAGCAGGGTCCGCACCTCACTGCTGCGCAGTGCCTGGGCATCGGTGTTGGCACAGATAAAATCCACGCCTTCGATTTCACCGGTGAGCATGTGGTTGACCGCGTTGCCGCCGCCACCGCCGACACCGATAACCTTGATCACAGCATTCTGACTGTGTGTATCCATTAATTCGAACATATTCTACCTCCGAGTCTGTTGCGCCTGACAGATGTCTATAAATTGTTAAAAATTGCCCTGGAACCAATGTTTCATGCGGTCCCAGATCGCCTTCAATCCACCCTCATTGGCCAGCTCCCTGCCGCCTTGCGTCCGGTTGTTCTGACCGAACAAAAGCAGTCCCACACCGGTTGCATAGATGGGATTACGCACCACATCCGCAAGTCCGGTGACATACCGGGGGACACCCAGCCGTACCGGCATGTGAAACACCTCTTCCGCCAAATCCACCACACCTTCCATCTTCGAACTGCCACCCGTGAGCACCACGCCCCCGGCAATCACGTCTTCAAAGCCGCTGCGTCGCAATTCGGCCTGAATCAGGGTCATCAACTCCTCGTAGCGGGGTTCCACCACCTCGGCGAGGGTTTGACGCGACAGCCTGCGCGGCGGACGTTCGCCGATACTGGGCACTTCGATGGTTTCATCGCTGGTGGCCAGCTGGGTCAACGCGCAGGCGTATTTGATCTTGATCTCTTCGGCGTGCTGGGTGGGGGTGCGCAGGGCCACCGCGATGTCGTTGGTGACCTGATCCCCGGCGATCGGAATCACCGCGGTATGGCGGATCGCGCCGCCGGTGAACACCGCGATGTCGGTGGTGCCGCCACCGATATCAACCAGGCATACACCCAGTTCCTTTTCGTCGTCACTGAGCACGGAATAACTCGAGGCCAGCTGTTCTAGGATCAGGTCATCGGCCTCCAGGCCGCAACGGCGTACGCATTTGACGATGTTCTGCGCCGCGCTGACCGCACCGGTGACCATGTGCACCCGGGCCTCCAGCCGCACCCCGGACATGCCCACCGGATCGCGGATCCCCTCCTGCTCATCGATGATGAATTCCTGGGGCAGGATGTGGAGGATTTTCTGATCCGCGGGTATCGCCACCGCGCGGGCGGCATCGATCACCCGCTCCACATCGCTCTGGCTCACCTCCTTGTCTTTGATCGCCACGATACCGTGGGAGTTGAGACTGCGGATATGGCTGCCCGCGATGCCTGCGTAGACCGAATGGATCTCGCACCCGGCCATCAATTCGGCTTCCTCCACGGCGCGCTGTATCGACTGCACCGTGGATTCGATATTCACCACCACGCCCTTCTTCAGTCCCCGGGATGGGTGGGAACCGATACCGATGATCTCGATACTGTTGTCCGGCTTGATCTCACCGACGATCGCGACCACCTTGGAGGTACCGATATCCAAGCCGATGATCAGATTTTTCTCACTTCGTTTCGTCATTACTCCTACCCGCGTCTTTCGCTTGTAGTCCTGGTCTGATTCCAATATTTCAGGGTCCTGCTCACTTCACCGTATTCCTGGTAGAGGCCCGCCTGATCCTGTTCGTCGGAAGCGGGCAGCGCCTCCCAATGGACGGCGAATCCGTTGCTGTAGCGCAAGTCCACGGTGTCCGGCCGCCGCTCCGTCTCCTGACTCATCAGGGAGGGATACAACTGCACAAAGCGGGTCAGCCTCGGCAACACATCACGCCGACCCAACTGCACCTTCAATCCGTTGTCCGTCTCGATGCGCCAGGCCTGCCGGGCATCCACCCGCAGTCGGCTGACGCGCATCCCGACGGTCTGCAGCAGCGTATCCATGCGCTGATAATCCTGGGTGATGGCCTTGGCATGCTGAGCTTCGCCTTCCAGGGTTGCGAGCCCATCCAGGCGCGGCAACTGCTGGGGCCGGAACACCACCCCTTGACGACTGACCATCGCATCCTTACCCCAATAAGCCAGAGGCACCCGTTCCGTGACCCGCACCCTCAGGGTATCGGGCCAGACCCGCCGGACACTCACACTGGCCACCCAGGGCAACCGCTCAATGCGCTTTCTCATGTGCAGCAGATCCAGGGTAAAGAAGTTGCCGTTCACCGCCTGGGCCACCACCTGCTCGAGATTCGTGCGCTGCAGGTAGTGCATCTCACCGTCGACCTGCACTCTGCGCACGGACATCACTTCCGGATTCTGTAACTGCACCCGCCCCCACAGGAGCAGGCTCAACACAACCAGCACCAGTGTTACCGGCACAGCCCAGTCCTTTACCCTTTTCACCAGGGACGGCGACTCGGGTACCTGGCGGGAGGGGCGTGCCCGACTCATGCGAGCGCCTCGCTGTTCAGACTGGTCGCCAGAATCCGCAACACCAGTTCATCGAATCCGATGCCCGCTGTCTTCGCCGCCATCGGCACCAGGCTGTGGTCAGTCATGCCGGGCTGGGTGTTGACCTCGATCAGCCAGGGTCGCCCATCGCTGTCGAGCATCAGGTCGACACGTCCCCAGCCGCTGGCGCCTACCGCATCGAACGCCGCCCGACACAGTTTCTGCAGTTCCGCTTCCTGCTCATCCGGCAAACCGCAGGGACAGTGATAGCGGGTGGTATCAGCGGAATACTTGGCTTCGAAATCGTAAAACTGGTGCGGCGTCTCCAGACGTATCAGCGGCAGCATCTGCTCACCGAGAATCGAGGCGGTATATTCCGCACCCACGATCCAGCGTTCTGCCAGTACCCGGGCATCAAATCCCCGCGCGGTTTCCCAGGCCTGCTGAAGCTGCGCCCGGCTCTCCACCTTGGACATTCCGATACTCGAACCCTCGGCGCTGGGTTTGATCATCAACGGGTACCCCAGCTCATCCGCCTGTTGCAGATCCTCAAGCCGGGTCAACAGCACCGATTCCGGGGTGGGCAGACCCACACCACGCCACACCGCCTTGGTGCGATGCTTCTCCATGCCCAGAGCAGAACCCAGCACTCCGCTGCCGGTATAGGGCAACCCCAGGCATTCCAGAGCGCCCTGCATGACGCCATCCTCACCGCCCCGCCCGTGCAGGATCACGAAGGCCCGATCGAAGTCACCTGCGGAGAGGCGCGCAAGAATGTCTTGTCCCACATCGACCGCATGGGCATCCACGCCACTGCGCAACAGGGCGGCGAGCACCGCACCACCGCTCTTCAGTGAGATCTCCCGCTCCGCGGACAGACCGCCCATGAGTACCGCCACTTTGCCGAACTGTTCGACTGAGACACTCATTCCAGGTTTTCTCCGATCCGATGGACTTCGGTCACCAGACGCACACCGCTGTGGGCCTCGACTTGCTGTTGCACCAACGCGATCAAGGCTTCGATATCCGCCGCCGTGGCGTGATCGATGTTGACGATAAAGTTGGCATGCTTCTCAGAAACCTGTGCCCCCCCCAAACGTCTCCCCTTGAGACCCGCGGCCTCGATCAGACGCGCCGCATGATCATTCGCAGGATTGCGAAATACCGAACCGCAACTCGGCAGCCGGGTCGGCTGGGTGGCGGCGCGGCGCTCCAGCAAGGCCTTGATTCGATCCTGGGCGGCAACGCTGTCGCCGGTTTCCAGTGCAAGTGCCGCCGCCAGAAACCATTCCCCGGGATGGCCCTTGACCTGCCGGTAACCAACTTCGAAATCACTCACCGGACGGCGCCGCACCACACCGTATCGATCGATGGTTTCGACCTCACGTACCTGATTCCAGGTTTCGCCGCCGAACGCGCCGGCATTCATCGCCAGGGCACCGCCGAGGGTCCCGGGAATACCGGCGAAGAACTCAACTCCGACACGTCCCGCGCGGGCCGCGGTGCGGGCGATCTTGGCGCAGGAGACCCCCGCCTCGGCAACCAGCAGGTCCCCCTGCCACTCGATCTGCTCGAGACGCCCCTGGGTTGCAATCACAGTGCCCTTGTATCCCCCGTCCCGCACCAGCAGGTTGCTGCCCAGTCCGAGCCAGAACAGGGGTTCCTGGGGATCGAGCTGCTGCAGAAAGCTGATCAGGTCCGCCCGGTCCGCCGGTTTGTAGAAACGCTCGGCCGGGCCACCGACCCGCCAGGTGGTATGGCGGGACAGAGGCTCGTTGAAGCGCATCTCACCGCGCAGCCGGGTTTCATCCAGGGCAGGCATCATCCCCAAAACCTCTCGTCCCGGGATGGCTCGGAACGTCCATCCTCGCTGCGTGGCGTTTGCAGCTCAGGTGTAAGTTTTTCCGCTCTGGGCAGAGACTTGATCAGCATCAGTTCGAACAGGTTGCTTTGCAGCGACTCGCCGCAACCGTGATGCAGCCTTCTCATATCGAATGTGTGCGCCATTAGGCCACCCCCTCACAAAGTTGCCTGGGCAATTCCGCCGCGATCGCGCCGATGCTGCCTGCCCCTACTGTCAGTACGATGTCACCGTCCATGAGCAGTCCCCGAAGCACTTCCGGCAACTCCTCCACGGGCTCCACAAAAATCGGATCGACCTGTCCGCGCACCCGCACGGCGCGACTCAGGTCGCGTCCGGCCGCACCCTGAATCGGTTCTTCACCGGCCGCATAGACCTCGGTCAGGATCAGCAGGTCCGCCTTGGAAAGCACCTGCACGAAGTCTTCAAACTGTTCCTGGGTACGGGTGTAACGGTGCGGTTGAAAGGCGAGCACCAGGCGGCGCTCCGGCCAGCCATCACGGACCGCCCTCAGGGTCGCCTCGATCTCCCGCGGGTGGTGTGCGTAGTCATCGACCAGCATCACCTGCTTGCCGCCGATCCGGCAGTCGCCGCGGGTCTGAAAGCGGCGTCCGATACCGGCAAATTTGTCCAGCGCCCGTTGAATCGAATGGCTCTCCAGGTTGAGCTCCAATGCCACGCTTGCGGCAGCCAGGGCATTCAACACATTGTGCCGTCCCGGAAGATTCAGGGTGATTGGCATGGGGGCTTCGAGGCTCTGGGCATGCAGGGTGAAGTGCGTTCTGAGACCTTCGCTACGGATATCGCTGGCGCGTACATCCGCGTCCTCATCGAAACCGTAGGTGGTGACAGGCCGGGTCACCTCCGGAAGCAGCTCACGCACCACCGGATCATCGATGCACAGCACCGCCTGACCATAAAAAGGCAGGTGATGCAGAAATTCCAGAAAGGTCCCGCGCAGGCGGTTGAAATCACCCCCGTAGGTGGTCATGTGATCCGCATCGATATTGGTGACCACCGCGAGCATCGGCTGCAGGTAGAGAAACGAGGCGTCACTCTCATCCGCCTCAGCCACCAGATACTCTCCTTCCCCGAGCCGCGCGTTGGCGCCAGCGCTGTTGAGGCGTCCGCCGATGACGAACGTGGGGTCGAGCCCGGCCTCCGCCAGGACACTGGTGACCAGACTGGTGGTGGTGGTTTTGCCGTGCGTGCCCGCGACCGCGATACCAAACCGGAAGCGCATGATCTCAGCCAGCATTTCCGCTCTGGGCACTACCGGGATGCGTGACTCACGCGCCGCTTCCACTTCCGGGTTGTCCTGCTTTACGGCACTGGAGATAACCACCGCATCGACGCCGTCCACATGCGCAGCGGTGTGTCCCAGGTGAATTTCCGCCCCCAATTCCGCAAGACGCCGGGTCACGACACTCTCCCGCTGGTCGGATCCGGAAACCTGGTATCCGAGATTGATCATCACCTCCGCGATACCGCTCATCCCGGCGCCACCGATTCCAACGAAGTGGATGTTGCGCATGCGACCCATGACGTTGGGTGTGTGGCGACGTGTACGGACTTCACTCATGATGCGATCAACTCCAGACAATAACGACCCATATGCTCCGCCGCCTCCGGCTTGGCGAGTTTACGTGCGGCCCGCGCCATCTCCAGCAACCCGGCCCGATCCTCGCTGAGTTCCGCGATCTGGGCCGCCAGGTCTCGGGGATTCAGACTGGTCTGATCCACGAGTTGTCCGGCTCCTGCGTCCACCAGGACACGGGCGTTGTAGGTCTGATGGTCATCCACGGCGTAGGGATAGGGCACCAGGATGGCGCCCACACCCGCCACGCAGAGTTCGGATACGGTGAGGGCACCGGCGCGGCAGATCACCAGATCGGCCCAGCCGTAGGCAGCCGCCATATCCCGCTCAAAGGGCTTCACTTCAGCCTCGACACCCGCTGCCCGATAGCTGGCCAGAGTCTCCTCGTAGAGCTTCTCACCCGCTTGATGACGCACCACAGGACGCATCTCTTCGGGCAGTCTGGCCAAGGCCTCGGGCAGGGTCTGATTGAGTGCCTGGGCACCCAGGGACCCGCCCAGGACCAACAGTCGAAGCGGACCTTCGCGGCCGGCAAAACGGGTCTCGGGCGGCGGCAGCGCCACGATCTCACGACGCACCGGGTTGCCAATGGTTTCGGCCTGGGCCTCGGCGCCAAAGCTGCCGGGGAAGGCCTCGTACACCTTGCTCGCGAGCCGCGCCAGCCAGCGGTTCGTGAGACCCGGAATCGCGTTCTGTTCCTGGATCACAAGGGGGATACCCATCAGGCGGGCCGCCACACCCCCCGGACCGGTGACAAACCCGCCCATGCCCAGCACCAGGTTCGGGCGGATCTGGCGCAGCACCCGGTAGGCCTGCCAGCAGGACCAGGTCACCACCCAGGGAGCCATCAGGCGCCGTTTCAGACCGGTGCCCCGAACCCCTTTGATGTTCAGGGTCCTGACGGGGTACCCGTAATCCGGCACCAAGCGGGTCTCCATACCGCCCCGGCTGCCCAGCCAGGTGATCATGCAGCCCTGCTTCTCCAGCCACTGCGCCACCGCGAGTGCCGGAAAAAGATGTCCGCCCGTACCCCCGGCCATGACCATTACATGAGGTTCCATGAGCGCCTCCCATGACCTTCACGCTGCATCTTGCGGCGGGACTCGTAATCGATGCGCAGCAACAGCGCAACGATCAGGCAGGCCACGATGATGCTGTTGCCGCCATAGCTCATGAACGGCAGGGTCAGACCCTTGGTCGGCAGCATCCCCACATTGACACCGATGTTGATGAACGCCTGCATACCGATCCACAGGCCCAAGCCGTAAGCGGTGTAACTCGAAAACCGTTCACCCACCGCCTGTGCCCGGGTGCCGATGTGGAAGGCTCTCCAGGTAAAGAAGGCGAACAGCAGGATCACTCCCAGGGTGCCGATCAGGCCGAACTCCTCGCCCACCACCGCCATGATGAAATCGGTGTGCGCTTCCGGAAGGTAGAACTGCTTTTGAATCCCGTTACCCAGCCCGACTCCGGAGACTTCACCGCGACCAAAGGCGATCAATGCCTGGGACAGCTGGAAATCGGTATCGAAGGGGTCATCCCAGGGGTTCAGGTAAGTGGTCATGCGTTGCCAGCGGTAGGGGCTGAAAAAGATCAACGCAAAGCCTGAAACGATGGAGAGCAGAATCAGCATGCTGAACTGATACAGCACCACTCCACCGAGAAACAGCATCCCGAGGGCGGTGGCGAACAGCACCACGGTGGTGCCGAAATCGGGCTGAACCAGGATCATGGAACTGGTTACGATGAGCAGCAGCATGGGTTTGGCAAAGCCCCAGAAGGAACGCGCCACCTCGTCCTGGCGACGCACCAGGTAACCCGCGATATAGAGCACCATGAACAGTTTCATGAACTCGGAGCTTTGCAGGTTGAACACGCCCAAGGGGATCCAGCGGGTTGCGCCGTTAACCGTCTTGCCGACTCCGGGGACCAGCAACAGCAGGAGCAGCAGGATGCCGAGAAACACCAGTTTCGGTCCCGCATTCTGCCACTGTTCCATGGGCACCCTGAAGACGAAAAACGCACCCAGGAGTCCCAGGAACATGGCGAACAGGTGACGGTAGACATAAAAGAAGGGTGATCCGGCCAGCCGATCCCCTACTGTCATGGATGATGAAGCGACCATCACCAGACCGAAGCCGAGCAACAGCATCGACGCACCCAGCAGCCACCAATCGAGCACGGGCTCCAGAGTTTTCGGGCGGCGGGCATCCATGGCCTGGGGACGCATCTCACTCATGACTCGAGACCCTCCACAGCACGCACGAAGGCCTCACCCCGGTCCTCGAAATTCTTGAACATGTCAAAACTGGCGCAGGCCGGTGAGAGCAGCACCCGGTCTCCGGGGCTGGCTTCGTCCCGCGCCTTCATCACCGCATCGGTCATACTCTCGGCAAACACCAGTTTGGTCCGCCCCTCGAGCACCGCGGCCAGGGCCGGCGCGTCCCGGCCGATCAGGATCACTGCCCGGGCGGTCTTTTCCGCCACCGGCGCAAGCAATGTGAAGTCGGCGCCTTTGCAATCCCCGCCGGCGATCAGCACCGTTCGGCTCTCGTCATCGGCATGCAGTCCCAGCAGGGCAGAAATGGTCGCACCTACATTGGTGCCCTTGGAATCGTTGTACCAGCGTAACCCCTGCGTATCTGATACCCACTGAGTGCGGTGCTCCAGACCGCGAAAAATTCGCAGCGTCTCGAGCATCGTGGCCATCGGCAACCCCACCGCCTGACCCAGAGCGAGCGCCGCCAGGGCATTGGCCTGATTGTGACGACCCGGAATACGCAATTCGCTCACCGGCATCAGCAGCGTCGAGCCCCGGCATAGCCAGGATTCACCCTGACTTTCACAGACACCGAAGTCCGACCCAACCGGGGTATTCAAAGTGAAGCCCACCACTGAGTCATCCGGACCGGCCATCGCCGCGACCCTGGTATCGTCCCGGTTGATCACCTGGATCTTTGCCTGACTGTAGATACCGGCCTTGGCGGCTGCGTAATCATCGATATCCCTGTAACGGTCCATATGATCGGCGGAGACATTCAACACCACCGCCGTCTCGGGCTTGAGACTCCAGGTGGTTTCGAGCTGAAAGCTGGACAACTCCAACACATAGAGGTCCACCGCATCGTCGAGCAGGTCGAGCACGGGTTCCCCCAGGTTGCCCCCCACCGCGACCCGCAGTCCCGCATTGTGGGCCATCTCGCCCACCAGGGTGGTTACGGTGCTCTTGCCGTTGGAACCGGTAATCGCGACGACCGGCGCCCGCACCGCCCGGGCGAACAGTTCCACATCCCCGAGGACTTCACTGCCCCGTTCCCGGGCTGCCTGGATCAGGGGTGTACTCACTGGCACACCGGGACTGACCACCAATTGATTCGCCGCCTGGAACACCTCGGGCTGGAACCCACCGAGGAACAGGGCCATGTCCGGATAGTCACGCCGTAACGCATCCAGCCCCGGCGGTGTTTCCCGGCTGTCTGTAACCGCCAGGGCCACACCCTGCGCGGTCAGATAGCGGGCGCAGGACAGCCCGGTCTTGCCCAGACCGACAATCAGGGTTTTGCCTGTTTGTCTGTTTTCTGCTGCCATCAACGTATCTTCAGACTCGCCAGACCGATCAACACCAGAATCACAGTGATGATCCAGAAACGCACAATGACCCGGGGTTCGGGCCAACCCTTGAGTTCGAAATGATGATGCAGGGGCGCCATGCGAAAGATCCGCTTGCCTGTGAGACGAAACGAGGCCACCTGCAGCATCACCGACACCGTCTCGACCACGAACACGCCACCCATGATGAACAGCACGATCTCCTGTCGAACCGCCACCGCCACCACACCCAATGCGGCGCCCAGCGCGAGGGCGCCCACATCGCCCATGAACACCTGGGCCGGGTAGGTGTTGAACCAGAGAAATCCCAGCCCGGCACCTACCAGGGCGGCGCAGAACACCATCAACTCACCCACACCGGGGAGATAAGGGATTTTCAGATAGGTGGCGAAATCCGCGTGCCCTGTGGCATAGGCGATCACCCCCAGGGCGCCGCCCACCATCACCGTTGGCAGAATCGCCAAGCCGTCGAGTCCATCGGTAAGATTCACCGCGTTGGAGGAACCGACGATCACCAGGTAGCTGAAGAGAATGAACACCGGACCCCAGTTGAGTGAGACATCCTTCAGGTAGGGGATCAACAGCGCGGTCTCCATGGGCGTCGTTGCGGTGGTGTAAAACACCAGCGATGCGCCTAGGCCCGCTATCGACTGCCAGAAATATTTCCACCGGGCCGCCAGCCCCTTAGGATCGTTGAGCACCAGTTTTTTGTAGTCGTCCACCAGCCCGATCAGGCCGAACACCATGGTCACGATCAGCACGATCCAGACGTAACGGTTTTCCAGATCGGCCCACAACAGGGTGGCCACTGCGATCGCCACCAGGATCAGAGCGCCGCCCATGGTGGGCGTGCCGGCCTTGGAAAAATGGGTCTCCGGACCGTCGTTGCGAACCGTTTGACCAATCTGGTGGAAGCTCAGACGACGAATCATTACCGGACCCAGCGCCAGGGAGATCAGCAATGCGGTCAACACCCCCAGGATGGTGCGCAGTGTCAGGTACTGAAACACCCGGAAGCCGCTGTCGAACTGTACAAGCCACTCAGTCAGATACAACAGCACGGTCAGCCCTCCCCCTCATGCAACAACCCCTGAACAACCCGCTCCATGCCGGCGCTGCGGGAGCCCTTGACCAACACCGCATCACCCGGCTGCGGCAGTTCCCGCAACTCATTGATCAAATCATCGATATTGCTGAAGCCTCTGGCCCCTTCGCCAAAACCTTCAACCGCCGCCTGGCTCAGGGACCCAAGCCCGTAGAGGTGCTCCAGCCCGGCCTGTCTGGCTTGTCGGCCGATTTTTCCGTGCAGTTCACGGGCCTCTTCCCCCAACTCAGCCAGATCACCGAGTACCAGGTAACGTTGACCCGGCGCGCTGCGCAGCACTTCGATGGCCGCCCCTACCGAATTGGGATTGGCGTTGTAACTGTCATCGATCAGACGGTAACCCTTGGCACCGATAAGGATCTGCAATCGCCCCTTCACCGCCGCGACACCGGAAAGCCCCGCCTGAATCTGTTCCACACTGCAGGACAAGGACCAGGCTGCAGCGATAGCGGCTAACGCATTCATCAGGTTGTGACGGCCTGCGAGGGCGATTTCCACATCGAATCGGGTATCCTGAATGCTGACCTGCATCCGGTTGTGGAATCCCCGCGGGGTCCAGGTCATCTCGGCCGCATCCAGATCGGATTGCACCAGGGCCTTTTCCGAGACCCCGAAAGAGACCATTCGCCGCTCCCCCAGCATCTCCCGCCACAGCGGGAAGTAAGGGTCGTCCGCATTCAGCACGCCCACACCATCGTGTTTGAGCCCGCCCAGAATCTCCCCTTTGGCATGGGCCACGCCGTTGAGATCCCCAAAGCCTTCCAGATGCGCCTCACCCGCATTGGTGATCAGCGCCACATCAGGCCGGGCAATCTGGCTCAGGTAGCCGATTTCACCCGGGTGATTGGCCCCCATCTCGATCACCGCACTGAGTTCATCCTGCCAACCCAGCAGGGTCAGCGGCATGCCGATATCGTTGTTCAGATTTCCCCGGGTGGACAGCACCGGACCCCGTTGCGCGAGGATCTCACTGATCAGTTCCTTGACTGTGGTCTTTCCGTTACTGCCGGTAATCGCCACCATGGGCGCCTCGAACTGATCACGCCAAACCGCAGCCAGACGACCCAGTCCCAGACGGGTATCCGCGCACACCAGCTGGGGCAGCCGTGTTTCGACCTCACGAGATACCAGAACAGCCAATGCACCCTTCTGTTCTGCCTGAGCGACAAACTCATGTCCGTCGAAGCGCGGCCCGGTCAGTGCAACGTACAGATCCCCGGCATTCAGGCTACGGCTATCCGTGCTGACCGAGCGGAACTCTGTGTCCTGACCCACCAGTCTGGCCGGCAATTGCCGCATCAATTCCGAGAGCCACAGACTAGGCATCGGTCACCCCCCGCCACGCATCCAGGGCTTCGCTCACCACCTCGTGGTCATCGAAGTGCAGAACCTGGTCACCCACCAGCTGATAATCCTCGTGACCCTTACCGGCCACCAACACAAGATCACCCGGTCGGGCGTCCGCGATGGTACGGAATATCGCCTGACGCCGATCCGCCTCCACACTCACCGACTGAGGCGATGGGATGCCGGCCAGAATCTGTTCAAGAATGCGCTCACTGGGTTCGGTGCGTGGATTGTCGTCGGTCAGACAACACACATCCGCGAGCCGCGATGCCAGTTCACCCATGATCGGGCGCTTGCCCGGATCCCGGTCTCCACCGCAACCGAACACCACATGCAGACGCCCCGGGCAGTGGGCACGGGCCGCGAGCAGGGCCTTTTCCAGGGCATCCGGGGTATGCGCATAGTCCACCACCACGGTGGGCCGTTCCCCGCCACCCAGCAGCGCCATGCGACCAGGGACCGTCGGCAGTCCGGCCAGCACCTCAACCGCCTTGCGCAACGACCAACCCTGCTGGATCAGCACAGCGGTTGCCGCCAGCAGGTTCGAGGCGTTGAACTGACCCAGCAGGGAACTGCGCAAGTGAAGCGCCTCCTGCGGGGTCACAATCCGAATGCTGAGTCCCTCGGGCAGGGTCTCCAGGGAACCGGCACACAGCCATTCGTCGAGCCCGGCCTGTCTCGCGGTCTCACAATCCAGGCTGTAACCGATGACACGCACCTCAGGCGCCAGCTTTTCAATCAGTTCCCGGCCAAAGGGGTCATCCAGATTGATCACCGCACAGCGCAGTTTCGGCATCTGGAACAGCCGGGCCTTGGACGCGGCATAGTGTTCAAAACTGCCGTGGTAGTCGAAATGATCCCGGCTCAGGTTGGTAAACACCGCGGTATCGAATTCGAGATCCGCCACCCGGCTCTGGTCGAGGGCATGGGAGGAGACCTCCATTGCCACGGATTTCGCACCCTGATTGAGAAAATCCGCGAGCAGGGACTGAACCGTCACCGCATCGGGGGTGGTCATGCCCGTGCTGACCAGGCTTCCCGGCAGACCGGCACCCAGGGTGCCAATCATGGCGCAGGGCTGTTCGCTCGAAAGCGCCTGAGCCACCAGTTGGCAGACACTGGTCTTACCATTGGTGCCGGTGATCCCGATCAGGGTCATGTGCTGACCGGGATCGTCATAAAACCGCCCGGCCAGGCGACTGACCTGCGCTGTCAGCTGCGGCACCGGCATGATCGGGGTCTCCCCGGCATCCAGGCGCGACACAAGGGCTTGCACCTCATCAGTCTGCGGTTCCCAGACGATGGCGGCCACGCCCTGCTGCAGGGCCCTCTGAGCGAACGCCATACCATGCTGGCGGGTACCCGCGCAGGCCAGGAACAGATAACCTTCCCCAGCCTTGCGGCTGTCCAGCGTAATACCCTGGATATCACGGTCGCGCCCGGACGGAACCTCTGCCAGACCATCCAGCAGCTGTGACAGCCGGTGCGTTGCAGGAACCCGGGTCGCGGTCATCATTGCTGCGCCCCCAGGCGTGCCATCAGATGATCCCCGTGCCAGTTTTTATCTGGTGGGATATTCAGCAAGCGCAGGGCGCCACTCATCACCTTGGAAAATACCGGAGCCGCAACCAGACCGCCGTAATACTCCTCACCCCGGGGCTCATCGATCAGCACCGCCATCACCAGACGGGGATGACTCGCGGGCACCATCCCCACGAACAGGGAGAGATACTTGTCCTCTGCATAGCCACCGGCCACCGATTTCTTGGCGGTACCGGTCTTCCCCGCCACCCGGTAACCGGGTACCGCGGCCAGGGGGGCAGTACCATCGGGCGCCACCACCCCTTCGAGCATTCGCACCACACTGCGGGCCGTACTCTGGCGCACGACGCGATCGCCTTCAGGAATTTCGTCCACCTTCAACAGGGAAACCGGGAGACGCACGCCGTCATTGGCCAACACCGCATAGGCGCGGGCCAGTTGCAAAGGTGAAACCGAGAGACCGTAGCCGAAAGACAGGGTGGCCTGTTCAAAGGTCGACCAGTCACTGAAATGAGGCAGACGCCCGCTCGACTCACCGGGAAAATGGCTGAAGGGGCTCTCACCGAAACCCAGCTTGGTATACAGGGACCAGAGCACTTCCGGCTCCATGGACAACGCAATCTTGCTGGCCCCCACATTGCTCGACTTGCTCAACACCGTGGCCACATCGATCATCCCGTAGTTGCGGGTGTCGCGCACCAGGTAACGGCCGACCCGCATCTGCCCCGGGGACACGTCAATCGGGGTATGAGGCGCATATCGACCCTGCTCCATTCCCGCGGCGATGGTGAACGGCTTGATGGTCGAACCCGGCTCGAACACGTCGGTCACCGCCCGGTTGCGCAGGCTGTCGAGTCGCCGTCCGCGCTGCGCATTGGGGTTGAACGACGGACTGTTGACCATCGCCAGGATTTCACCGCTACGCGCATCCAGGATCACCGCGGAGCCTGAACGCGCCCGGTGTTTGGTCACTGCCGCCTTGAGTTCCCGGTAGGCGAGAAACTGCAGTCTGCGATCGATACTCAGCACCAGATCCTTGCCCGGCGCGGGACTCTGGATGTTTTCGACCTGGTTCACCACCCGGCCTTTACCGTCCTTGATGACCCGCTTGGCGCCCGGGGTACCGCTGAGCCAATCATCGTAGGCCAGCTCCATACCTTCCTGACCCTGGTCGTCGATATTGGTGAAACCCACCACCTGGGAAGTCACCTCGGCACTGGGATAGAAGCGCCGATATTCGGAAAGCAGGTCGATGCCCTCGATATCCAGGGTACCCACCCGGTCCGCCTGATCCGGATTGATTCGCCGCTTGAGGTAGACAAAGCTGCGGTCCTGGGAAAGCTGCCGGCGCAACCGGTCCGGATCGAGATCGAGGGTCGAGGCCAGAGCGCCGATGGTCTGGCTGTCGGCCTTGAGCAGCCGCGGATTTGCGGCCACGCTCTTCACCGGAGTGCTGATCGCCAGCGGCTCGCCATTGCGGTCGGTGATCATGCCCCGGCTGGCATTGACCGTGATGGTGCGCAGGTATCGGCGCTCCCCCTGCTCCTGAAGAAACGCGGTCTCGAACACCTGACGATCCACCGACTGCCAGATCAGGGTGGCATAGGCCAGACCCAGCACCACCAGCACGGTCAAGCGCCGGGCACGGAAGCTGGGCTGCCGAATCACCTCCGCCTGCTGTGCTTTGCGTTTCTTGCTGCCTGCCATGATCAGTGCCTGACGACCACGATTTCATCGAAACCGGGCAGATGCATCTTCAACCTGTCCCGAGCCTGTTTTTCCACCACCGGATGGGTCGCCAGGGTGCTCTCCTCCAACTGCAGGCGCCCCCATTCGACTCCGATCCGCTCTTTTTCCGTCTGCAACTCCTGTAGCGCCACGAAATGCCTGCGGCTCAGGTATTTGCTGTACACGACCGCAGTCGCGGAGGCGAGCACCGCAACGATCAAAAAACCCGCCAATCCCAGCTGGGCACGACTCATGCGCAACGCTCCGCCACCCGCAACACCGCACTCCGGGCCCGGGGATTGCTGTCGACTTCCTGATCATCGGGTCGAATCGCCTTGGCCACGAGTTTCAGACGGGGATTGCGCTGATCGTCGGTCACAGGAACCCCGGCCGGAAAACGCTCACCGGCCGCCTGATCACGCATGAAGCGCTTGACGATCCGATCTTCCAGAGAGTGAAAGCTGATCACCGCCAGTCGCCCATGCACAGACAACACGTCCACAATTGACTCCAGCCCCTGACGGAGCGCATCCAGTTCACCATTGATAAAGATTCGAATTGCCTGAAAGCTCCGGGTCGCCGGATGTTTGCCTTTTTCCCAGGCCGGATTGGCACGACTCACCACTTCGGCCAATTGTCCCGTGGTCAGCAAAGGCGCTTCGTCCCTCGCCTCGACAATGGCCCGTGCGATACGCTTCGCAAACCGCTCTTCACCATATGTCTTCAATACCTGCGCGATCTCTGAGGCCCCTGCCTGACCCAGCCATTGCGCTGCCGAACGGCCCCGACTGGGGTCCATGCGCATATCCAGGGGACCGTCCTGGGTGAAACTGAATCCCCGCGCCGCCTGATCCAATTGAGGAGAAGAGACGCCAAGGTCCATGAGAATCCCGTCGACCCGTCCGACGACACCCAGCTGTTTCGCAACATCCGCAAGCATCGCAAAGTTCTCCTGTACGATCTGAAAACGGGCATCCTGCCCGAACAGCGATTCTCCGTACGCCACCGCCTGCGGGTCCCGGTCCAGGGCAATCAACCGCCCCCGGGGTCCCAATTCCTGCAAAATCCGTCCGGCATGACCACCACGCCCGAATGTCGCATCCATATAGATGCCATTCGGGTCGATCCTCAGCGCCTCTATGGCGGGCTGAAGCAGGACCGAGAGATGCTCCTGCCCCATCAGATCGACAGGGATTCCACTTCGGGCGGCAAATCGAGCTTGCTCATGTCCAGGGTCTGCAGCCAGGCTTCCTGACGCGCATTCCAGGTCTCCTCGTCCCACAACTCGAACTTGTTGATCTGCCCGACCAGGGCGACCTTCTTGTCGAGTCCGGCATAACGACGTAACTCCTGGGGAAGCAGGACACGACCCTGACCATCCATATCGATCTCATGGGCATTACCGATGTAGAGACGCTGGAGGTTTCTCGCCGCCTCGTTGAACGACGGCAGGGACTTGAGCTTGTCTTCTATTTCGAGCCAGGTGGGTTTGGGATAGATCAGCAGGCAGTGATCCTTGTCGACGGTGATCACCAACTCCGAAGCGCAGACGTCCACGAGCTGATCCCGATACCGGGTAGGTATCGCGATGCGCCCTTTGGCATCCAGATTGAGTGATGAAACCCCGCGAAACAAGTTGGCCGCCCCTCTGATGGAATATTTTCCCTATTTCCCCACTTTCTTCCACTTCCACCCATATTAGGCGTCCCATCGTTCAGTTGTCAAGGTTAAAAGTCTGAAATTTCGTTATCAGTCAGTAAGTTAGCTGGGTTCCCTCAGGCCAGAAGAAAGCAAAAAATAACCATCGCAAATACAGCGGGATGATTTGCATACCTAAAGTAAATTATGAAGTTTAGAGAGGGGTTTTCGGGGCTTGAACCCGACTTGTGGCGAAAAGTGGAGGGAGTCGGCCTGTAAGCCGGGTTCTGTCTTGGACAGTCATTCATCTGGGATAGACGTCACCGCCTATCTCAAGCAACCTACCCGGGAACAGTGGGGGCATCACTTGGCCGCCGAAACGGACCTGTTCCTCTATTTGGTCTTGCTCCGGGTGGGGTTTACCCTGCCATCTCTGTTGCCAGAGACGCGGTGCGCTCTTACCGCACCATTTCACCCTTACCGGTGATCACACCGGCGGTATATTTTCTGTGGCACTTTCCGTAGGCTCGCGCCTCCCAGGCGTTACCTGGCACCCTGCCCGCTGGAGCCCGGACTTTCCTCCCCGCCTCGACGAATGCGAAGCGGAGCGACTGTCCGGCCGACTCCCAGTTGCACTTTAGGGCAATCGGAATAGTGTGACAAGCCCCACAATCCACAAAACTTAAGCAACGACTTATATAGTCGCGATTGATGATAATCAATGAGCAATATTAATATTGCCTATAGATTGCCGCTATATAAGGACAGAAGGGTTTGCAATTCCGCACAACCCGAATCGGTAAGGCTTGATGTGAGCGTACGCTCAAGGAACCATTAGAGGGAACTACGACCCAATCTTTCGAACGGGCTTGGCAAAAAGCAGGAAAGGTATACCACAAAGCAGTATCACGAGGTAACACCATGAAAATGCCCAACAACAAATCGATCTTCTCCATGGATACATTGGTCCTGGCCGCCGCAGGCGTCTGGATGGTCTACGTACTGATCAGTCTGATCGCCTGACCCGCGCAACAGGAAGTTTCGCAACCTGAGAGGCTAATGCCGCTTGCCCCGGCAGGCACTCAGGAAGCGAGATGGAACCCGAACCCTGTTCATTCTACGGTTTGATACAGGCAGCAGTATTCATCACCCCACCAATCAGGGGTAAGCACTCCACCCCTGCAGCCGTAATTTACTCAGCATTCCGATCAGGGGATAATTCCTCCCGACACTCCTTCGACAGGATAAGAAAACCCGCCATCCCTATTAACCCACCCACAAGCGGGAGTTCTGCTCATGTGCGGGCGCTTCTATCTGGATGCAAAAACGGATGAATTGCTGGCCTTTTTTGGCTTGAGTTCGATCCCCCACCTCCCCACTCGTTACAACATCGCACCTTCCCAGAGCATACTGGCCATTACCAACTCCACAGAGGGTCTGCATGCCGGAGTTTACCGCTGGGGCCTGTTGCCCTTCTGGGCCAAACAGGACAAATCAACATTCCACACCATCAATGCCCGGATCGAGACTGTGGAGAGCAAACCTGCCTTTCGCACCCCATTTCGGTCAAGGCGTTGCCTGATTCCGGCAAGCGGCTATTACGAATGGCAGAAGCAGCCATCGGCCAAGCAGCCCTACTGCATCAGGCCTGACAATGGGCCACTGATGGCCTTTGCGGGCCTGTACGATCGCTGGACCGATCCACAAGGCGGATCGGTCGACTCCTGCACCATCATCGTCGCCGACGCATCCACATCCCTGCGACCCATCCATGAGCGAATGCCTGTGATCCTGCAACCGGAATACTTCAAGGCCTGGCTGGACAGGGATCAACACGATGTGTCGAATCTCAAGGCGCTCCTGGCACAGCGGCTAACAGAAGGTTTCGAGACCTTCCCTGTGAGCACCCACGTCAACAACCCGAGAAATGATGATCCTCGTTGCATCGAACCTTTATCCACTCTGCTTTGACTGAAACCTGACCAGAAGGTCAATACAGAGCGGTCAAACGCACCTAACGAACATTCCCAGGAGCGGACCCGTACAGACCACCTGATAAGCGCGCTAACCCCATCACGCATCAACAACCCTGACTGATTCGTGGTTGGACAGGCATTGCCGTATTCCCGGGAATTGCGAAAATCTGAATAACAGGCCGCTTGAGCCGGCGCAGACACGCGCATGATCAGATGTCGATCATCTGCATAAGCTCAAGGCATTGGAGGCAATCAGCACTGGGACAAGTCTGAACACGGCATCCTGTGACTGAATTGACACTCAACAACCTAATTGACCGGCAAACACTGATCGCATGGGTGAATGATGAAAGGCAACAAACTGGAACTGAAAACACCGGAAGAGGCGGAGATCGTCTATTACGAGTCCTTTATGCACTGCGATGCTCAACTCATGGGAGCACTCTGGGCGGACGGTGATGTGATCTGCGTGCATCCAGGGTCCGGGGCCATCATCGGCCACGAACGGGTCAGCCGCAGCTGGTCGACCATCTTCCAGAATGCACAACGTCCGCAAATAAGATACCAGGTAATCAAAAGCACCCTGTCCGAAGATCTAGCAATACACCTGGTATCCGAAGAGATCGCAACCGGGGAAGATGCCTACGCTTTGATCCTCGCCACCAACGTCTACCAGAAATTTGAAAGTGGCTGGCTGATGATCGAACATCATGCCTCGATGGTCCACACCGGACGCAACCAGCAAACCCTTCAATAAGGGCTTCCCGGCACCTCACTCCACTGTCAGGGTTAGTATGAATATTGAAAAGATCTCATCATTGATCAGAGATGCCGCCATCGAGGAACTGTTACCCAGGTTCCGCAACATCGGCAGTCAGTACAAATCCGATGGCACACTCGTCACCGAAGCGGATCTTGCGGTTCAGGCCCGTGTCGGTGAGCAACTCAAACAGGCCTACCCTCATATCCCCCTGTTGGGTGAAGAGATGACTGCCGATGAGCAGGCGCGGATCATGCTCGAAGCCGATGACGGGTACTGGTGCCTGGCCCCCCTGGACGGTACTGCCAACTATGTGGCGGGGATGCCCTGCTTTGCCACATCACTGGCTTACATCAGGAACGGACAGGTCATGATGGGGGTGATTGTGGATCCCCTCAGGGACGAATGCTTTACCGCAGTCAAAGGACAAGGCGCGCGACTGAACAACCGCTCACTGCAACTCGATTGCAGCCTCAGAGAGCTGAAATCCTGTGTCGCCATGGTGGATTTCAAACGTCTGGGCCATCCGCTCGCCTCCCGACTGGCGACACAACCACCCTATCGCTCTCAGCGCAGTATCGGCAGTGTTGCTCTTGATTGGTGCTGGCTGGCCGCAGGGCGCTGCCAGCTGTATCTGCACGGTGGCGCGAAACTCTGGGACTATGCCGCAGGCACGTTGATTTTCACCGAGGCAGGAGGACATTTTCAGCTCACCCAAGGTGCCGCGAGCTTGCCGCCGACGACCAGCCTTGGATTGACCCCGCAAATGGCCATTGCCGCACCTGGCAAAGAGTTGTTCGGATCCTGGCGGGACTGGTTGCGCGAATCTGAATAAACGGCGGATTATTAACCCCCGGGGGGTTAATTGGGTTTCAGCTTCGCGAGTTTGGCCTCACGTGATTCAGCCACAGCGCGGAAAACCGTTTCCAGGTTGGGAATCCAGTAATTCCAGCTATGATCCCCGGAACCGGGAAAATAACGATCCTCCGGCAGGATGGCGCCGAGCATCTGCACATCCGGGTAGAGTCTGTCCTCATCACCACACATCAGCCAGACCCTATCCAGTTTCGCCTCATCCCCGATCCAGCCCTGCGCCATCTGCCACACCAGCCGGTCGTAGTTGTCACTCTCCATGACTGTCGAGCGTTCACCCGAATCCCAGGACTTCAGGCCACCCGCCGCTCGAATGGCTTCCGTGACATCATCACCGCCCAGATACGGGGAGATCAGCACCAATCCATCCATTTCACCCGGGTATCGCCACTCATACATCAGCGTGCCGACCCCTCCCATGGAACCACCGGCCAGCCAGATCTCAGAGTAGCCCTGCTCACGGGCCGGGGTAATGATCTCATCCTGCAGGCGCTGCACGGCAAGGCCTTTGCGGTAGAAATTGATCGTCAGGTCGGCCATGAGAATATCGGGCTCAGGCCAGCCACGATGAATCGCCTCGGGCACGCCGCGTTGTGACATATCCCGGGCATCACTGAGAATACCGGGCAGGAGAATGATCAGTACGTCTTTGTTCTGTTGTGTGCCCTCGACCAATTGTCGTCCCATTTGATCAGGGAGCGGGCCGATAATACTGCAGCCGGACAGCAGGGAAATGACCAGAAACAGAATCAGTTTTCGAATCATGAGCGCCACACTCTACGAATGAATAGATGATTATTGAAGCATTGATTCGGAAAGAATAAACACCCCTTTTATCCAGGTAAAACGGCCGCCCCGAGCGCACTCCAACGACGCACCCGGCGGCCGGTAATTGCCACGATTGCCTGGAAATTCATTCATAGCAGACAATCCCATGGCGGACTGCCAAACTCGTCATAAGCCTGGGTAGTCATCACCTCGGCATGCGGGCCAGGCAATTCAGTGATTTGCTGGCTATTGAAACAGTGAACCCAAGCGTTGCGATATACCGGGCGACAGGTGCCGTTCGATGTGTTCTGTGGTTAGAATTGACGTTCGCAATGTTTATAGGGAAATAATCATGTTGAAAGCATACCGATATGCTTTGCTCGCAGCAGTTCTGGGCCTTTCAAGTGGCTGTGCCACTTCCCCAAAAAGTGACACCGTGATCCATGGTGACCGCCATTCAGACCGATATGCCACCCAGTTTGGCGCCAGCTGGCATGAGTTTTGGGAATCACCTACCGGTAAATTGCTGCTCTTTGCTGCCACTGGCCGCTATCCGCTGTAAACCGGTTACCCGTACCGAACACTG
Organism: Candidatus Thiodiazotropha sp.; assembly: GCA_040506775.1. Taxonomy (GTDB): domain Bacteria; phylum Pseudomonadota; class Gammaproteobacteria; order Chromatiales; family Chromatiaceae; genus Thiodiazotropha. The sequence goes on along the minus strand of JBEVWC010000007.1, from coordinate 282,161 downwards.
CGGAACTGTGTGCACGATCCAACAGACCTCTGGCGAATGAATTCCTTCTGGCACAGTATCTTTATGGAGAGGATTCATCGAGCCCTGTTGCAGTCACTGCTTTTACAAGAAAATTGTGCCTCAAGCATAGAAATTAGGAGTTACGAGAGATCTCGCAACTCCTTAGATTGATGTGGTGGGCCATGAAGAATTACTCGGCTGCGTCTCGCCCTGCTCAGCTTTAATACCAGATCAGGCTTTGTAGACCAATTTTTCCAGCCTACCCGGGCTGGGTTATTTGTAACGCCAAGTGGGCAGAAGTTCATCAGCGCATCCACCCTGATTCGTTGTTTTACATACGCCTTGCAGGTTGTTGAAATCCGACTCAGACAGTACGATTTAGTGTCGAAAACTGCCTCATAATGCTCATTTCCTCAGTAACCCTCTATTTTTTATGCTGTTTTCACCTTGTCTCACACTCGTCTGGGCGAGTTTTAACAACCTGCCAGATCAGTTTCCCAGCCCCAAAGCGGCCCCCTAAGCCAGCGTGTGCGTGATACTAACAAAGTATATAATTTGTAATTACCTCTACAAAGGGACGCACCCATGCCGAAAGAAGCCGTTTTCACGATCAAGCTAGAACCCGAGCTGCGCGCTGACTTCATGGCCGAGGCGGCCAGCGAAGATCGGCCGGCGTCCCAGGTCATGCGCGAGCTGATGCGCGGTTACATCGAGCAGCGCCGACAGGCCCGCGAATATGACGACTACCTGCAGCGAAAGGTTGAAGCCGGCCGCACCTCAATGCGTGGTGGCCATGGCCGGTCGAATGATGAAGTTGAAGCCGAGTTCGCTGCCAGGCGTAAAAAGGTAACGGCTGGCCTGGCGTGATCGTTATCTGGACACCAGAGGCAGAACAAGACCGTGCCGACATTTGGGACTACATCGCGACCGACGACCCCGTCGCGGCTGTTCGCATGGATGAGCTTTTCAGCAACGCGGTAGACACGCTGTCCGCGCATCCAAATATGGGCGCGACAGGCAAGATTCCAGGCACTCGCGAGTTGATACCGCATGAAAGCTTTCGGCTGGTGTATGAGATCGACGCAGGCACGATTTGGGTGTTGGCCCTTGTGCATACCGCCCGCCGATGGCCACCGGTGAAGTGAGAACCTCCTGACGCAGACGTCCTGGGTCATTTCACCTTCCGTGCTCCATGCCTGATGTACGAAATTGTACCTGAGCAAATAAAAAAGGAGTTACAGGGAAACCCGCAACTCCTTAATCAAATGGTGGGCCATGAAGGATTACTCGGCTGCGCCTCGCCCTACGGGGCGCATTCGCATGGCTCATGCGCTCAGCCTCGCTCCGCTCAGCTGTCGAACCAGGCTTGTTTGAAGTCGAAGGTTCGAATCACCTTCGTAGAGACTGTGAAACCGAATTGAAGTATTCGGCTTCCAGAGTTGATTGGTGGGCCATGAAGGATT